>NZ_CP071517.1:0-1236666 GCF_016613475.2 Lysobacter arenosi | reverse complement strand
GGCACGCCGCGCAAGTTCGACTTTGCGGTCAAGGACCACGTCGAACTGGGCGCGCGCAATGGCTGGCTCGACGGCGACACCGCCGCCAAGCTCAGCGGCGCGCGCTTCACCGTGTTGCGCGGGCAGCTCGCGCGCCTGCACCGGGCCCTGGCTCAGTTCATGCTCGACCTGCACACCAACGAGCACGGCTACCAGGAAACCAGCGTGCCGCTGCTGGTCAATGCCGACAGCATGCGCGGCACCGGCCAGTTGCCGAAGTTCGAGGATGACCTGTTCGCCACTTCGGTCGGTGACGGTGAGAGCGCGCACAAGCGCTACCTGATCCCGACCTCGGAAGTGCCGCTGACGAACATCGTCCGCGACGAGATCGTCGAGGCCGATGCCATGCCGTTGCGCATGACGGCGCATTCGATGTGCTTCCGCGCCGAAGCGGGCAGCCACGGCCGTGATACCCGCGGCATGATCCGCCAGCACCAGTTCGAGAAGGTCGAGCTGGTCACCATCGCCCAGCCGGAAGAGAGCTACGCCGAACACGACCGCATGACGCGCTGCGCCGAGGTGGTGCTCGAGAAGCTCGGCCTGCCGTACCGCCGGGTGCTGCTGTGCACCGGCGACATGGGCTTCGCCGCGACCAAGACCTACGATCTCGAAGTCTGGCTGCCGTCGCAGGACACCTACCGCGAGATTTCCTCGTGCTCCAACTGCGAGTCCTTCCAGGCGCGTCGCATGCAGGCGCGCTGGCGCAACCCGGCCACGGGCAAGCCGGAACTGGTGCATACCCTCAACGGCTCGGGCGTGGCCGTCGGCCGCGCGCTGATCGCGGTGATGGAGAACTACCAGAACGAGGACGGCTCGATCACCGTGCCCGAGATCCTGCGCCCGTACATGGGCGGTCAGGACCGCATCGCTTAAGCGATTACGGCCCGCAATGTGGGCCGCAATTCCCAAGAAACGGGCCCGCAATGCGGGCAGCCACTTCCAAAAAAACGGGCCCGCAATGCGGGCCCGTCGCGTTCCCGCGGCCCAAGCGGGGAGGGATGGGCCGGGAACGCCTAGTCAGACAGCCTGAATCAGGCGGCCTGTGCCAAAGGCGAACGGATGGACGCATGGGCAGCGGCCAGGGCGTCGGAACGGTGCTGGTCCGAGTAGGCCACGCCTTCGGCACGGACGATCTCCAGCTCGGTCACGCCGAGGAAGCCGAACACATGGCGCAGGTACGACTCCTGGAAGTCAGCCGGGCTGACGTCGCCATAGATGCCGCCGCGACCGCTGGCGATGATCACGCGCTTGCCACCGGCCAGGCCCTCCGGGCCGGCCTCGGTGTAACGGAAGGTGCGGCCGGCGACGGCGACCCGGTCAATCCACGCCTTCAGCGTCGAGGGGATGCCGAAGTTGTAAAACGGGGTGCCAATCACCACTACATCGGCATCGAGGAACTGCTGGATCACGGCTTCATTGGCGTCCGCCTCGGCCTGGTCGGCCTTGGCCAGGGCGCGGCCGGTCAGGTGCGGGATCGGGTCCGAGTCCAGGTCGCGGTATTCGACCGTCAGGTCGGCGTGCGATTCCTGCCAGCGCTTGACGATGGCAGCGCTGATCTCACGGGTGATGGAGTTTGCGCCCAGGGCGCTGGAGTCGAGGTGGAGCAGTTTCATGACGGGCCTCTGCAGCAGATTCGGCGGGAGTGCCGGGTTGGACGCCAATCTAGGCCGTTGCTTATTTGGGATAAAGCTGGTCAACTACCACTAACTGTTCTGGAATTGGAATTATCGCCATGCAGGACCTGAACGACCTCTACTACTTCGCGATGGTGGTCGAGCACGGCGGCTTCGCCGCCGCCGAGCGCGCGCTGGGCATCCCCAAGTCGCGCCTGAGCCGACGCATCAGCCAGCTCGAGACGGACCTGGGCGTCCGGCTGCTGCAGCGTTCCACCCGCCGGTTCGCCGTCACCGACGTAGGCAACAGCGTCTACCGCCATGCGCAGTCGATGCTGGCCGAAGCCCAGGCAGCGCACGAGGTGGTCGACCGCCTGAGCGCTGAGCCACGCGGAGTGATCCGTGTCAGCGTGCCGGTAGCAATGGCGCAGCAGCAGATGCCCAAGCTGCTGCCGGAGTTCCTCGCGCGCTTCCCGCAGGTGCGGGTGCAGTTGCTGGTCAGCAACCGTCGCGTCGACATCATCAATGAAGGCATCGACGTCGCCCTGCGCGTTCGCGCCAAGCTCGATGACGACGGTAGCCTGGTCATGCGCAGCTTCGGTCAGATCCAGGAACTGCTGGTCGCCAGCCCGGACTACCTGCGTCGAATGGGCCGACCGAAGAACCCCGACGAACTCGGCGACCACGTCACCCTGAGCATGAGCGAGGACGACGCGCGCCAACGCTGGGAGCTGCACGGTCCCGATGGCGACGTGCGCCGGATCGAACTGAAGCCGCGCGTGATGGGCTTCGACTTCCCGATGCTGATGTCGCTGGCCCAGCAGGGCGTGGGCATCACGCTGTTGCCCGAGACCATCTGCGCAGAAGCGGTTCGCCGCGGAGAACTGGAAGTGGTGCTGCCGAACTGGCGTTTGCCGCAGGGCATCTTCCACGCCGTGTTCGCTTCACGCCGCGGCTTGTTGCCTGCGGTTCGCGTGTTCATCGATTTCATCGCCGAGAAAGCCCCGGCCCTGGTCGAATCCGCGCGCCTGCAGTGCAAGGAGATCAAGGGCATGCCGTGCCCGGAAGACGCCAACCAGCCGGTTCCGGCGCCGGAGATCCGGATTCCCACGCAGGCTTAGGCGCGCCAGCCCAGGCACGCAGGCTTGAGAGCCTGCCCGGGTGCTATGCGACAATGCGCGGCCCGCCAGGCGGGTCAGCAGTCGTCACGCAATCGGAGAGATGGCCGAGTGGTTTAAGGCAGCGGTCTTGAAAACCGCCGTGGTAGCAATACCACCGTGGGTTCGAATCCCACTCTCTCCGCCAAAGTCTTCACAAGAGCCCGCAAATTGCGGGCTTTTTTGTGGCTGACACTCCCGCACCTTCACACAAGGCAGACGCCGACTAACAACAATCCATGAACCGCTCGCCTAAGTCCGCCCGGAGCGGCTGTCCCCCAGGAGATCGTCATGGCCCCCAAGAAAGCCCCCGCGAAAAGCGGGCGTAGCTCATCCAAAGCCGCATCCTCCAGCAAGCCCAACATCTTGGTCATCTTCGGCGATGACATCGGCATTCCGCAGATCAGCGCCTACACTCGAGGTCTGATGGGCTACCAGACGCCCAACATCGACCGCATCGCCAACGAAGGTGCGTTGTTCACCGACTCTTACGGACAGCAGAGCTGCACCGCCGGTCGCGCCTCTTTCATCCTCGGGCAGGAGCCGTTCCGCACGGGCCTTCTCACCATCGGCATGCCGGGCGACCCGCACGGAATCACCGACTGGATGCCCACCATTGCCGATGTGATGAAGAGCCAGGGCTATGCGACCGGTCAATTCGGCAAGAATCACCTCGGCGACCAGGACCAGCATCTGCCGACCAATCACGGCTTCGATGAGTTCTTCGGCAACCTCTACCACCTCAACGCCGAAGAAGAGCCAGAGGGCTACTTCTATCCGAAGGATCCGGCGTTCAAGAAGAAGTTCGGGCCGCGTGGCGTGATCCACTCATACGCAGGCGGGAAGATCGAGGACACCGGACCGCTGAACATCAAGCGCATGCCGACGATCGATGAGGAGTTCCTCGGTGCCGCGCAGAAGTTCATCAAGAAAAGCGTCAAGGACGAGACGCCGTTCTTCGTCTGGTTCAACACCACGCGCATGCATGTCTTCACCCACCTGAAGAAGGAATCGCTGGGCAAGACGGGCAAGGGCATGCACGCCGACGGCATGGTCGAACACGACGGCCATGTGGGTGAGTTGCTGGACCTGCTGGACGAACTTGGCATCGACGACAACACGATCGTCGTCTACACGACCGACAACGGCGCGGAGATCGCGTTGTGGCCGGACGGTGCGATGACGATGTTCCGCGGCGAGAAGGGCTCGACCTGGGAAGGCGGCTTCCGCATCCCGATGGCGATCCGCTGGCCGGGCGTGATCGAGCCGGGCACGGTCATCAATGACCCGATCTCGTTGCTCGACATGTTCCCCACGCTGTGTGCGGCGGCGGGAGCGCCGGACATCAAGGAGCAACTTGCCAAGGGCACCACGGTCGGGAAGAAGAAGTTCAAGGTGAAGCTCGATGGCTTCAACTTCATGCCGTACTTCCAGGGCAAGGAGAAGAAGGGGCCGCGCGACGCGATCTTCTACTTCGACCAGGGCGGAAGCCTAAATGCGTTGCGCTTCCAGGACTGGAAACTGAGTTTCGCCGTGCAGGCGCACGGAAACATCGCCACCGGTTCGCGCACCGTGACCAACTGGGCGACGATCTGCAACCTGCGCATGGATCCGTACGAACGCGGGCTGGAAGACGGCGGAGGTGCGATTGAATTCCTGGCCAGGCAGATGTGGCTGATCGTCCCGGTGATGGGCGCGATCAAGGCGTTCTTCTCCGACTTCATGGACTACCCATACCAGGCCGGCAGCGGGCTCAATGCAGGCGCGATCAACTATGGGCTGTTGAAGCAGGAGGACGCGGTGAAGCGTCTGAAGAAGCTCGAATCCCTGCATCCCAACTGAGGCGGATCAACTGTCCCGGGCGCACATTGCGTCCGGGACAGGTTTGGGGGGCATCAACGACCCTTTGGCAGCTCGCTGCGCGAGCGCAGGTCCTTGCGCCACGCCCGTGGTGCCATGCCGAACTCGGCCGAGAACCAGCGCGTGAACGAGCTGGGCGCGGAGAATCCCAACAGCCGTCCGACCACCTGCAGCGAGTAGTTGCGGTTCTCCATGTAGCGGACCGCCAGGTCGGTGCGAACCGAATTGAGGATGTCGGAGAACGTCTCGTTGGCTTCCTCGAGGCGGCGCTGCAGCGTGCGCACGTTCATGCCGCGGCCGTGCGCGACCTGCTCGATGGTGGCCTGGGCCCATCGGCATCAGGATGTAGAGGTCCTTGCGCACATCGGTGGTGATGGAGTTCTTGTCGGGGGTCGGCAGCGACTCCACCAGGCGTTTGACGTAGACGGCCATGGCCGGATCGGCCGACGGGTTGCGGTAGGTGAGGTCGGCCGCGTCGCAGACGATGCCGTTGAACTCGCGGTCGAACTCGGTGGCGCAGCGGAAAACGCGACGATGGACCAGCAGGTTTTCCGGCGGGCCGTGGGTGAAGTGCACGCTGTGTGGCTTCCAGTGCGGACCGAGCAGGAACCCGCACAGGCGGTATAGCGCGCCCATCGCCAGTTCGATGGCCTGGCGCGAGGTCGGGCCCGGGCCGGGCACGAATTCCTCGCGGATCACCACCGTGCGCCCTCGGTCTTCGACATGGATCGCCAGCAGCTCGTTGAGCAGGTGGCGGTACTTCATGGTCGTCATCAGCGCATCGCGCAGCGTCGGCTGGTGGATCAGCAGCAGGCTGACGACGCCGAAGTCCGACATCTGGCGCGATTCGGCCATGCGCAGGCCGAATGTGTCGCAGCCGGTCTGGCGGGCGGAATCCTCCAGCAGCTTGACCGCGGCGGAAGCGGGGATGCGCCGCTCCGGATCGGACAGCATGGTCCGGCTCAGTCCGGCCGTGCGCAGCAGCGGCTGCGGATTGAGGCCGAGTTGCTGCGCCACCTCGAAATAGTTCTTCAGCGTGGCGGCACGGATGAGGCTGCTCATGGACCGGTTCCAGGCTCGGGCGCCTTGTCATGATATGAGAAATCGCTGTCGCCGTTTGGAAAGAATTGCGCCCCTCCGCGTGCCTATAGTCGAAGCCGTCAGCCCCTTGAGGGGTGCCCCCGATTCATAGTTGAGAGGTTGCAGAAAACTGCCATGGCCCATGCTGTTCGATTCCATCAGGCCGGCGGCCCCGAGGTTCTGCGCTACGAGTCCGTCGCTGTCGGCGACCCGGGCCCGGGCAAGGTGCGGTTGCGCCACGTCGCGGTCGGGCTGAACTACGCCGACACTTACTTCCGCAATGGTACCTACGTGATCCCGTTGCCGGCCGGCATCGGCGTCGAGGCGGCGGGCGTGGTCGAGGCGATCGGCGCTGGCGTCGACCAGGTCGGCGTCGGCGACCGTGTCACCTATACCGGCTTCATCAACACGCTGGGTGCCTACAGCACCGAGCGCCTGGTGCCGGCGGCGCCGCTGATCAAGCTGCCCGAGGCGATCGCCTGCGAGACCGCCGCCGCCATGACCATGCGCGGCCTGACTGCGGCCTACCTGATGCGCCGCATTTATCCGTTCAAGGCCGGCGATTCGATCCTTCTGCATGCCGCCGCCGGCGGTGTCGGCCTGATCGTCGCGCAGTGGGCGAAACTGCTTGGCCTGACCGTGATCGGCACCGTGTCGACCGAAGCCAAGGCCGAGATCGCGCGTGCCCACGGTTGTGACCACGTCATCAACTACAGCCACGAGGACGTCGCCAAGCGCGTGCGCGAGCTGACTGCCGGCGTTGGCGTCTCGGTGGTGTTCGACAGCGTCGGCAAGACCACCTTCGAGGCCTCGCTCGACTCGCTCAAGCGCCGCGGCCTGATGGTCTGCGTCGGCACCGCGTCGGGACCGATCCCGCCGTTCAACCCGCAGCTGCTGGCGATCAAGGGTTCGCTCTACATGACCCGCCCGGCGCTCGCCGATTACATCGCCGACCCTGCCGAGAAGGCCGAGCTTGCCGCCGAGCTCTTCGACCATGTCGCGGCCGGTCGCATCCGCATCGGCATCAACCAGCGCTATGCGCTGGAGGATGCGGTGCAGGCCCATCGCGACCTGGAGTCCCGCAAGACCACCGGCTCGTCGATCTTCGTGATCTGAGGACGACCGACATGCGCGCCGAACAGCTGACCTGCGCCATCGGAGCCGAACTGGTCGGTGTCGACCTGGCCGATGCCATCCATGACGATGGCGTGTTCGAGGAGCTTCGCAGCTTGCTGGTCCGGCACAAGGTGCTGTTCCTGCGCGACCAGGACATCACCCGCGCCGAGCACGTGGCCTTCGCCCGCCGCTTCGGCGAGCTGGAGGATCACCCGGTCGCCGGCAGCGACCCGGAGCACCCGGGCCTGGTGCGCATCTACAAGTCGCCCGAGCAACCCAACGAGCGCTACGAGAACGCCTGGCACAGTGATGCGACGTGGCGCGTGGCGCCGCCGTTCGGCTGCGTGCTGCGCTGCGTGGAGTGCCCGCCGATGGGTGGCGACACGATGTGGGCGAACATGGTGCTCGCCTACGAGAAGCTGCCCGGGCACATCAAGCAACAGATCGACGGCCTGCGCGCCCGGCACAGCATCGAAGCGACCTTCGGCGCGGCGATGCCGATCGAAAAGCGCCTCGCCCTGAAGCAACAGTTTCCCGACGCCGAGCATCCCGTGGTGCGCATCCATCCGGACACCGGCGAGAAGATCCTGTTCGTCAACGCCTTCACCACGCACTTCACCAACTTCCACACGCCCGACAACGTGCGTTATGGCCAGGACTACACGGCCGGTGCGCAGCAGTTGCTGCAGTACCTGATCAGCCAGGCCCATGTCCCCGAGTACCAGGTCCGATGGCGCTGGACGCCCAACAGCATCGCCATCTGGGACAACCGCAGCACCCAGCATTACGCAGTGATGGATTACCCGCCTTGCCATCGAAAGATGGAGCGCGCGGGGATCATCGGCGACGTGCCCTGTTGATTTGCCATTGACCTAATCCGGCACCGCCGATCCGACTGCACCACCGCCGCGCATTACACGGAGATACCCATGAACTTCCTCGATGGATCGTTGTTCCCCGAGAACCAGCCCAAGCTGGTGATCACCGCCGCGCCGTATGGACCGGAGTGGCTGCCGTCGGACTTCCCGGAGGACATCCCGGTGACGATGGAGGAGCACATCCAGAAGGCGGTCGATTGCTACAACGCCGGCGCCACCGTGCTGCACCTGCACGTGCGCGAGCTGGACGGCAAGGGATCCAAGCGCCTGTCGATGTTCAACGAACTGCTGGCCGGGATCCGCTCGCGCGTGCCCGACATGATCCTGCAGGTCGGTGGTTCGATCTCGTTCGCGCCGGAAGGCGAGGGCAACGTCGCCAAGTGGCTGTCCGACGACACCCGGCACATGCTCGCCGAGCTGGCGCCGGCGCCGGACCAGGTCACGATCGCGATCAACACCAATCAGATGAACGTGGTCGAGCAGATGTGCGAGGCCGACCTGGCCGGCACCAGCCTGGGCACGCCGGAGGGCTACCGCGCCTACCGCGAGATGACCATCCCGGCCGGTCCGGAGTGGGTCGAGGAGCACATCCGCCGACTGTCGGCCAACGGCATCCAGACCCATTTCCAGCTTGCCAACATCACCCAGCTGGAGACGGTCGAGCGCATGATGCGCAAGGGCACCTGCAACGTGCCGCTGATCCTGACCTGGGTGGCGATCGGTGGCGGCTTCGATGCCCCGAACATCTACAACCTGGCCAATTTCGTCCGCGGCTGCCCGGATGGGTCGGTGCTGACGCTGGAGTCGTCGATGCTCAACGTGCTGCCGCTGAACATGATGGCGATCGCGATGGGCCTGCACGTGCGCTGCGGCAACGAGGACAACATCTGGACCCAGCGCCGTGACCGCAAGATGGGCAGCGTCGAGCAGATCGAACAGCTGGTGCGGTTCTCGCGCGAGTTCGGCCGCGACATCGCCACGCCTGCGCAGGCGCGCGAGATCTACAAGATCGGCACCTTCTACAAGGATGCCGACGAGACGCTGGCGGCCAATGGCTTCGCGCCCAACCGCCGGCCTGTCTGGAAGGGCGTGCCGCAGCCGGCATGAGGCCGCCGGCTCCAGGCACCGCGTGACCACCGCCTATTGAACTGCAGGTTCGACCCATGGCTTACCACTCCCTTCCAGACCACGGCAACGACGACCCCGGCGCGCGGATTCCACGGCGGTATGCCTGGGTCGTGTTCGGCCTGAGCTTCGGTCTGCTGCTGTCGGACTACATGTCGCGACAGGTGCTCAATGCGGTGTTCCCGCTGCTCAAGCAGGAGTGGGCGCTGTCCGATGCCCGCCTCGGGCTGTTGAGCGGCATCGTCGCGTTGATGGTGGGCTTGCTGACATTTCCGCTGTCGCTGCTGGCCGACCGGTTCGGTCGCGTGAAGAGCCTGGCCCTGATGGCGGGCGTCTGGAGTCTGGCCACGCTGGCCTGCGGCCTGGCGCAGCAGTATCCGCAGATGCTGGTCGCGCGCTTCTTCGTGGGGGTGGGCGAAGCGGCTTACGGCAGCGTCGGCATTGCCGTCGTGCTGTCGGTGTTTCCCAAGGACATGCGGGCAACGCTGACCGGCGCCTTCATGGCTGGTGGCATGTTCGGCTCGGTGCTGGGCATGGCGCTGGGTGGTGCCGTGGCCGCACACCTGGGATGGCGCTGGGCGTTTGCGGTGATGGCCCTGTTCGGTCTGGCGCTGGCGCTGCTGTATCCGATCATCGTCAGGGAAAAGCGCATCTCGCCACCGGTTCGGCCGGATCAGCCACGCATCGATGCGCCACCGGCCGCACGGGTGCCGCTGCGCAGCCTGGTCAACAGTCGTTCGGTGGTCGGCGCCTACGTCGGCAGTGGCCTGCAATTGTTCGTCGGTGGCACGGTCATCGTCTGGATTCCCAGCTACCTCAATCGCTACTACGCGATGGCCACCGATGTCGCCGGGGGGGTGTCGGCGATCATCGTGCTGGTCAGCGGCATCGGCATGATCGCCTGCGGCATGCTCAGCGATCGCATGTGCCGCAATGCGCCGCAACACAAGTTCAACCTTGCCATTGCCTACAGCCTCGGTAGCTGCGCGTTGCTGTCGCTCGCATTCGCGCTGCCACACGGCACGCCGCAGCTGGTGATGATCGCGCTGGGCATGGTCCTGGCGGCCGGCACCAGCGGTCCGGCCGGCGCAATGGTTGCCAATCTCACGCCGCTGCCGATCCATGGCACCGCATTTGCGACGCTGACGCTGGCCAACAATCTGCTTGGCCTCGCCGCGGGGCCACTGGTTACCGGCCTGCTCGCCGATGCGCTGGGCCTGGCCAAGGCGTTCCAGCTGGTGCCGCTGGTCAGCGTGATGGCAGCGGCCGTGTTCTATTTCGCCAAGCGCCACTACCTGACCGACGTCGAGCACGTGGGAACCCACGCGCGCGGCTCCGCTACCGTCATGCAGGCGCAGACGTGAGTGCGGCCAACAAGCTTACGATCGGCATCCACTTCGACCTGATCTGCCCCTGGTGCTTCATCGGCAAGCACCAGCTGGCGATGGCGAGGGGCAAGTACACGCAGATGTTTCCGGCGGTCGCCGTCGAGACGGTCTGGCGTCCGGTGCAGCTGTTGCCCGACGTGCCCGCGTCAGGAGTGCCATTCGCCGCGTTCTACGAGCGGCGACTGGGCTCGGCCGAGGCGGTCCGGCGACGTCAGAAGCAGGTGGTGCAGGCGGCCAGCAGCGTCGGTCTCGACCTCGACCTGTCGGCCATTGAACGCATGCCCAACACTGCACGGGCACACCGATTGCTGCGCCGCGTGGCCGGGCTGGGCGAGCTGTCGTTGTACGAAGCGCTGCTCGATCGCCTGTTCGCTGCGTACTTCCAGCGCGGCGAGGACATTGGCGACGAGGCTACGTTGCGGATGCTGGCGGTGGACGTCGGCGTGCCCCCGGATGTTGTCGACTCGGCGCAGGCAGACGCCGGCAACCCGGCGACCGCCGCTGCCGTCGAGGGTGTGCCGCACTTCGATTTCAACGGGCGCCTGTCCCTGTCCGGCGCCCGCGATGCCGCGATCCTGTTGATGGCCATGAGCAAGGCCGTGCAGGTTTTGCCATGAGGGGGGACAACCCCGAGGAAACTGCCATGAACATCGACGCGACCGTGCTCATCGTTCCGGGTCTGCGTGAGCACGTGCCGGAACACTGGCAGACGCTGCTCGCCGCCGGATTGCCAAGGGTGCATACGGTGCCGCCCCTGGAGCAGGACAAACTCAGTTGCGCAGCACGGGTGGAAGCGCTGGATCGCGCGTTGGCCGCCATCGACGGCCCTGTGATCCTCGCCGCCCACAGCGCCGGCGTGATGATGGTTGCGCACTGGGCGCAGTCCCCAAGCCGCCATCGCCCGATCAAGGGCGCACTGCTGGCGACGCCCGCAGACGTCGAGATCCCGTTTCCGGTCGGCTATCCGACGCTGGACACCTTGCGCGACCACGCGTGGCTGCCGATTCCGCGCAGCCGATTCGGCTTCCCGAGCCTGCTTGCGGCCAGTCGCAACGATCCACTGTGCTCCTACTCGCGCGCGCAATCGCTGGCGCACGACTGGGGCAGCGAACTCGTCGACCTTGGCGAGGTCGGCCACCTCAATCCGGCGGCGGGCTTTGGCAAGTGGCCGCAGGCAATGGAACTGATTGCCCGCCTTGACGGCGCGTAGCCCGGGCCGCAGCCCGGGTTACGCTTACGCCTCTTCCGGGAAGCGGTAATCGCGGTACTGCTCGCGCAACACCGCCTTGTGCAGTTTCCCGGTCGCGGTGTGCGGCAGCTGCGGCACGAACAGCACATCATCCGGCAGCCACCATTTGGCGACGCGGTCTTCGAGATAGCGCAGCACGGTCTCGCGCTCCATCGTCTGACCAGGCTTGACGACCACCAGCATCAATGGCCGCTCCTGCCACTTCGGGTGGGCGATGCCGATGACAGCCGCTTCGGCGATGGTGAGATGACCCATCGCGGCATTCTCCAGCGCGATGGAGGAGATCCATTCGCCGCCGGACTTGATCACGTCCTTGGCGCGGTCGGTGATCTGCATGTAGCCGTCCGGGTCGATGGTCGCCACGTCACCGGTGTCGAAGTAGCCCTCGTCGTCAAGGATCGAGCCGCTGTCGTCACGGTAGTAGGCGCCGGCAATCCACGGGCCGCGGATCTTCAGGTGTCCGGCCGCCTGGCCGTCGTGGGGCAGGCGACGCCCGTCCTCGTCGGTCAGCTTGAGGCTGACGCCGAACACTGGACGGCCCTGCTTGGCCTGCACTTGCAGGCGTTCTTCGAGAGGCAATGAGGAGTGCTTGGGCAACAGGTTGCACACGGTGCCGACCGGCGAGGTCTCGGTCATGCCCCAGGCATGGACCACGAACGCACCGAAGTCACGCTCGAACGCTTCGGCCATCGCCCGCGGTGCCGCGGCGCCGCCGATGACGACCCGGCGAAGCGCCAGTTCCGAGGACGGCTGCAGGCGTTCGGCCGCCACGTGCTGCAGCAGCATCATCCAGACCGTGGGCACGCCCAGGGCGAGGGTGACCCGCTCGTCGCGCAGCAACTGATAGACGCTCGCACCGTCCAGGGCCGGGCCGGGCAGGACCAGCTTGGCGCCGCTCATGGCACCGGCGTAGGGCATGCTCCAGGCGTTGACATGGAACATCGGCACGACCAGCAACGCGGTTTCGTTGCGAGAGACCGCAAGGCTGTCGACGGTGCAGGCGCCGTACGCGTGCAACACGGTGGAGCGGTGCGAGTACAGCACGCCCTTGGGCATGCCCGTGGTGCCTGAGGTGTAGCACAGCGATGCGGCGGCGGACTCATCCAGATCCGGCCAGGCATAGTCGCCGGTCTGCGCTGCGAGCAGCTCTTCGTAGCACAGCAGCCCGGGAATGGCGCATTCGGGCATGTGCGCGCGGTCGGTCATCACCACGAAGTGACGCACGCCCGCCAGCTTCGGCAGCAGTTTCTCGACCAGTGGCACGAAGCTCAGGTCGAAGAACAGGACCGTGTCTTCGGCATGGTTGATGATGTACTCGAGCTGCTCGGGAAACAGGCGCGGGTTGGCGGTGTGCAGCACCGCGCCCATGCCGGACACGCCGAAGTACAGCTCCATGTGGCGATAGCCGTTCCACGCCAGCGTGCCGACGCGGTCGCCGCGCTGCACGCCCAGGGCGGTCAGGGCGCTTGCCGCCTGGCGTGCACGCCGATGGATGTCGCGGTAGGTGCAACGGTGCACTGGGCCTTCGACCGTGCGCGAGACTACTTCCGCATCGGGGTGGCAAGCCACCGCGTGCTCGATCAGGGACGAAACCAGCAGCTTGTGGTCTTGCATCAAACCCAGCATGTCATGCCTCCACTTTGCGCAGCAGGAAGTGCGAGAGCGCGGGAATGAGGATCAGCGCGCCGATCATGTTCCACAGGAACATGAAGGTCAGCAGGATGCCCATGTCGGCCTGGAACTTGATCGGCGAGAACGCCCAGGTGATGACGCCCGCGGCCAGGGTGATGCCCACCAGCGCGACCACTTTGCCGGTGAACATCACCGCGTGCCGGTAGGCGGCCGCGAGCGGTACGCCCGCACGCTGCTGGCCCAGCTGCACGCTCAGCAGGTACAACGCGTAGTCGACGCCGATACCGGCACCGAGCGCGATCACCGGCAGCGTGGCGACCTTGACGCCGATGCCCAGTCCGACCATCAGCGCCTCGCACAGGATCGAGGTCAGGATCAGCGGCAGCACCGCCACCACGACTGCGCGCCAGCTGCGGAACGCCACGAAGCACAGCAGGGCGACCGCGCCATAGACGTACAGCAGCATGGAGCGGCTGGCGGCGTGGACCACTTCGTTGGTGGCCGCCTCGATGCCTGCCGAACCGGCGGCCAGCTTGAACGTCACGTCACGATCGTTGTGGCGAGCGGCGAAGTCCTCGGCGATGGCGGCGACGCGCTTGAGCGAATCGGCCTTGTGGTCGGACAGGTAGGCGATCACCGGCAGCACCGAGCACTCGGTGTTGAACAGGTCGGGATTGAGCACCGTGGCCTGCTGGCCGGAGTAGTTGATCACGTCCTGGTTGCGGTTGATGGTCAACCACTTGGGATTGCCTTCGAACGAACCAGCGGTGATGTTGCGTACCGCATCGACCAGCGACACGGTGGTCTGCACCGCCGGGTCCTGTTGCAGCGCCCAGCCCAGGCGATCGGCCTGGATCAGGGTCTTGTAGTTGAGGCAGGCATCCTTGGGCGTCTTCACGATCACCGCGAACAGATCGCTCGACAGCGCGTAGTTGGCGGTGATGAAGGCGTTGTCGCGGTTGTAGCGCGAGTCCTTGCGCAGCTCCGGCGCGCCCGGGTCGAGATCGCCGACCTGGAGGCCGCGGCTGATCCACAGACCACCGGCCGCGAGCAGCACGGCGCCGGTGATGGCGGCGATCGCCCAGCGCCGCTCGGTGAACTTGTCCAGCACATTCCAGAAGGCGCCAAAGCCGCGTCCGCTGGCTTCCTTGCTCTCTTCGCGCAGGCTGCGCGTGGCCGCCGCCGGGCTGACGCCCACGTACGACAGCAACACCGGCAGCAGGATCAGGTTGGTGAATACCAGCACGCCGACGCCGATGCTGGCGGTCAGTGCCAGCTCCTTGATCACCGGGATGTCGATGGTCATGAGCACGGCGAAGCCGACCACGTCGGCCAGCAGCGCGGTCAGGCCGGCGAGGAACAGGCGGCGGAAGGTGTAGCGCGCGGCGACGAGGCGATGGGTGCCGCGGCCGACGTCCTGCATGATGCCGTTCATCTTCTGCGCGCCATGGCTGACGCCGATGGCGAAGATCAGGAAAGGCACCAGCACGGAGAACGGGTCCAGTTCGAAGCCGAGCAGGCGCACCAGGCCCAGCTGCCAGATCACCGCGACCACCGAACAGGCAACCACCAGCACGGTGCTGCGCACGCAGCGGGTGTACAGGAAGATGATCAGCGCGGCGATCAGCGCGGCGCCGAGGAAGAAGCTGGCGACCTTGACCAGGCCTTCGATCAGGTCACCGGCCAGCTTGGCGAAGCCGATCACGTGGATCCTGACCTTGCCGTGGCCGGCGGCTTCGTACTTGGCGCGCACGCGCTGCTCGAGCTGCTGCGAGAAGGCGTGGTAGTCCAGGCGCTCGCCGGTCTCCGCATTGCGCTCCAGCAGCGGCACGAACACCATCGTCGAACGGAAGTCGTTGGCGACCAGGTTGCCGACGATGTTGGCGCGGCGGATGTTGAGCTTGAGCGCATCCACCGAGGCGGGCGTGCCGTCGTAGTTGTCGGGCATTACCGGACCGCCGACGAATCCTTCCTCGTTGACCTCGCTCCAGCGCACGGCCGGGGTCCAGATCGACTTCATCCAGGCGCGATCAACGTCCTGCATCAGGAAGACTTCGTCGTTGACCTGCTTGAGGACTTCCAGGTATTGCGGATCGAAGATGTCGCCGTGGGCATTCTCGACCACCACGCGCACCGAGTTGCCCAGCCCGCGCAGGCTGCCGCGACTCTCAAGGTAGTTCCGGACGTAGGCGTGGCCGTGCGGAATCATCTTCTCGAAGCCGGCGTTGATCGCCAGCTTCGTCGCCTGGAACCCGAGCAGCACCGTCAGCAGCGCACAGGCGACGACGATCAGCAGCCGGTGGTTGAAGATGGCGCGTTCGAAGAACTGGCCCGAGCGGTGGTCGAAGCCCTCGATCGAGTGGACGACGGGCATGTCGTTGAGGGGCGTGTCTAACTTGTTCAAGCGCATATCCTCTCGGACAATCTGTTTACAGTTCAGGGCGTACGACGCGTACGCCACGAAGTCCGGTCAGGACCACGGCATCGCCGGATACGGCAAGGCCGGTACAGGGCATGGCGGCCTTCAGGTCGAGGCGACGGAAAGACGCTGCGTCATCTCCGCTGACCAGTACGTCACCCGCCATCGAGCACAGCAGCAGGCGTCCGTCGGGCATGACCTGGCCGGCGGTGATCGACGCCGTTGTGCCCGTGTCCACCGGCATCCAGTTCTGACCGCCATCGCTCGAGCGATAGGCTGTGCCCCGCAATCCGTAGGCGAGTACCAGCCCGGGCTTGGTGAGCAGGCCGAAGTAGCTGCCTTCGTACGGGGTTTGCAGTGCGTTGAACCGCGACGTCGCCGGATCGAAGCGCAGCGCCAGTCCCAGTTCGCCGACGATGTACAGCCCGTCGCCGCTGCCGCGGATGCCATACAGGTGATAGAAGCGATCGTTCTGGGTGTGGTCGATCCACGGTTCCCAGGTCTTGCCGCCGTCAGTCGTGTGGAAGATCAGGTTGTAGGCGCCAACCACGAAGCCTTCGTTCGCGCTGGTGAACCAGACATCGAGGAACGGCCGGCTCGGGCCTTCCGTCGCCGCGCGCTCGCTCTCGGCCTTCAGCGCTTCGAGCAGGGATGCATCCGCTGTCGCCGGCAGTTGCTGCACGTAGGCGAGCATCAGTGCATTGGCGCGACGGCCATCGAGCTGGACGGTCCAGGGACGCGCCGCCGTCCGCGGTGTGCAGTACCACGCCTTCGTGGCCGACCGCCCAGCCCTGGGTGGCGTCGACGAAGTGCAGCGCGGTCAGGTCGGCGCTGACGGGCACCTTGGCCTGGCGCCAGGTCGACCCGAGGTTGTCGGAGTAGACGATGTGGCCGCGTGCACCGGCGACGACCAGTCGCCTGCCAGCCACGGCGCTGGCTTGCAGCGCGCGTTGCGTGACCAGTGCGCTGGAGCTGGCGGGCTGGTCGAGCACGTCCGTGAACGTGGTGGGGCCGGTGGCCGACGAGGCGACGGACGTGGCCAGCAGCGTGGCCAGTGCGGCCGCGGCGGCGTGTCTAAAGCGAAGAGGGTTCATGACTTGATTTCGTTCAGCGACAGGACTTGGTAACGCAGACCTCCGACGGCGGAAGGCCGCCGCCGGAGATCGTGTCCCTCAGGACTCAGCGCACCCCGGCACCGGCCAGTGCGTCGGGCGACCACTGGTTGACCGGCAGCGGGTTGGTGTAGCGGATGCCGTCGTACGGACCCATCAGGAAGCTGATGTTGTAGACGCCCGAGGTCAGGTCGTAGAACACCTGGGTCTCGGCGTTGGGCGTGCGCGTGTCGTAGCTGGGCGACATGTGCGCGAACGATGCGCGGTACAGGCGGCCATTGGCGTCGTACTGGTCGGCGGCCAGTGCGGTCCAGCTGTCCTCATCGAGGTAGAAGGTGCGCTTGGCGTAGATGTGGCGCTTGCCCGGCTTGAGCGTGGCTTCCACGACCCAGACGCGGTGCAGTTCCCAGCGCACCAGGTCGGGATTGACGAACTGCGGCGTGGTCACTTCCGCGGCCTTCTTGGCGTAGGTCAGCCGGTAGGTGTTGTACGGGACCAGCATCTCCTTCTTGCCCACGAGCTTGAAGTCGTAACGGTCCATCGAACCGTTGAAGAGCCAGGCATCGTCGTACGTGGCCGAACCGGCGGTGCCGGGGTTGGGCGTGTCATAGGAGATGTCAGGCGCGAGCTTCACGCGGCGCTGGCCGGGCAGGTACAGCCAGGCGCGTCGCGGACGCTTGAACGGGTTGACCACGTCAACCGCCATCAGCGCTTCGCCTGCGCGACGTGCCGGTGCGTTGTAGAAGATCTTGGTGCGGAAGTAGACGTCGGTTTCTTCCGCCGGCTTGGCTGCCGCCGGGTCGTAGTAGGGGTATTCGACGAACAGCTTGCCGCTGGTGGCCAGCGCCGGCGTGCCGGACGAATCGACGTTCCAGTTGTCGTACTTGAAGTTGCTGGCGACGCCGACATAGCGCAGCAGGTGGTTCCACATCGCCTCGTAGCCGCTCTTCGGGATCGGGAACGGATAGCCACCGATGGCGCCGGAGATGCCCAGGCCGCCGTCCTTGGTGCTGGCGCGGGTGGCGTTTGCGGCGGTGTTGTCGAGCACGCGATCGGGCAGGGCCACGGTGCGGTGGGTCGGGTACACGTCGATGCGGTAGTTCGGGTACTTCTTCAGCAGCGCACGCGCGCCGACGGTCAGCTGGCCTTCGTACTGGGCCATGTTCTTGGCGGTGATCGTGAGCCGCGGCTTCTCGCTGGCGAACGGATCGGGACGGATCGAGGTGCCGGGCTTGAAGCTGGCCGGTGCCGTGGTCAGTCCGCCGGTGTAGGCGGGAATGGTGCCGTCGGCGTTGGCGCCGGTCTCGGCACCGACGCGCGTCAGGCGCGAGCCGAGCTGCTTGGCCTCGTCGGCGGTCACCGCCGCCTGGGCGTTGCCGAGTACGGCCAGCAGTGCACCGGCGAGGAGGGTCTTGGCGAATGTCATGGTGTGTTCCTCTGCAAAAGTCTGGAGTGCTTCAGAGCGTGGTCTTGAAAGTGAAGACCACGAAGCCGCGATCCGTCAGCAGCGAGTTGGCGCCACCGTACGAGGTGATGGCGTTGGCGGGGTTGGTGGTGGCGTTGCCGAGGAAGTCGACGTACTTCAGGTCGAAGCGGTACTTCGAATGAAGATCGACGGCCACGCCGACGGAGTAGCTGCCGGCGCCTTCGTTGCCACCCAGCAGCACCGCGGAATTGCCGCTGATGCCCTGCGAGTAGCTGATCGGCAGCGACAGGTCGGCGCCCGGGAACATCTGGTACTTGGTCGGCGTGAAATTGACCGCCAGGCCGTAGAAGTCCTTGGTCACCTTGTCTTCCGGCGTGACCGGCGTGCCGCCGGGACCGATGACGGTGTAGTTGCTGCGGCCCTTGAAGACGGCAGCGCCTTCCTTGACGTCGCTCCAGTGGTTCCAGGTCAGTTCGACGATCAGGTTTGCCGCATCCCAGATCGGGGTGTCGGCGAAGCTGGCGAAGCCGTTGAGCACGCCGTGCCAGGTCGAGCCGCGCGCGCCACCGGTCTCGCCCTCGGTGGGGGGCGCGAACAGGCTGCCAGCCGGCAGCGAGGCGGCCAGCGGAGCCAGCGATGCCGGCAGCACGCTGACGGTATCGCTGAGCAGCGGCATGTTCTCGCGGTAGTTCAGGTCGGCACCGACGCTGACGCCCCACAGGTTCTTCGACAGGCTCAGGCCGTAGATCTTGATGTCGTCGGCGTAGGCGGCGGCATAACGGCCGATGGTGCCGCCGAGCACTTCCGGCACGGTCGCGGCCGACGGATTGATGTAGCAGGTGGTCGCGTTCAACGGCACCAGGCCGAGTGCGCGGCACAGCGTCGCCGGCGTGCCCGGGCGCACCGCCGGAGTGGCATTGCCCTGCGGCAGCACATCTGCAGTCTCGCGGTAGTAGGCGCCCAGCGTGCCGTCGAGCCACTGCGGACTCCAGCGCGAGGACAGGCCGAAGTCGCCATGCTTGTTGGGCTCGCTGTCTTCACCGCGCACCAGGCGGTTCACGCCCAGCGGATTGGCGGCGGTCACCGCCGCGGCACTGAAGATGAAGGATTCGCCGCCGCGCAGCAGGTGGTCGTTGAAGCCGAGGAACGAACCCGCTTCGGGAATGCGCGCCTGTTCCCAGTCGAAGAAGTACTGGCCGGCAAAGGACAGCTCCGGCGTGACCTGCATCTGTGCGGAGAAGGCTTCGCGCGGCAGGAACAGTTCCTTGGCTTCGGTGCCCGGGACCGAGAACAGCTTGCCCAGGTCCAGTGCCGACTGGCCGTAGCTGAGGCTGTGCACCGGGCTGAGCATCGCCTCGCCCCAGAACACGGTGTGGCGGCCGAGCTTGACGTTGAGCGGCATCGAGCCGACATCGAACTTGCCGAACACGAACGCGTCGAGCACTTCGCCCGACGGACCGTGGAAGTAGCGGTCGGTTTCATCGCTCAGGCCGATCGCAGCGCGGCCATCGCGCATGTGGTTGGACGAGACGAGGTGGGTGTTGTCGATGTTCTCGTAGGCCAGGTCGTACCAGCCGGCGGCGCTGACGCGGAAGCCGAGTCGGTCCTGGTAGACGAAGTCCAGCTCGCTCAGCAGGTCGAAGCGCTCCGACACCATGCCGGTGTCGAAATTGCGGTCGCCGTCGTCGTAGTTCGGGCTGTTGAGGATCTTGGCGTCCTGGCTCTCGACGCGATTGGCCAGGTTGACGCGGATGGTGTTGTCCCAGCGCAGGACGATGTCCGGATTGCCGGTGTTGATCTCCACTGCGCCGGCGCTGCCGGCAGCGGCCAGCGTGGCCGTGATGATGGCGCTGAGCAGACGCCTGGGCGCCTTCGATACTGCCTTCGTTGCATTCATTGACTTCACTGCACCCCGCCCCCGTGGTTGTGTTCGAAAATCCATCGGGCCGACCGTTCTTTCGCGGTGGCAACCGAATGGAGCGATCGACTATAGGGAGGCAGCGGGCTGCAAAATTTGACGAACGGCGTCACCGACTTGTCATTTCATGACAAGGCGTCCGGAGCGTTTTCATGAATAGCGACGGCATGCGGCCGTGCCGGACTACACATGCGTCATGTGCGAATCCGGCTTGAATTCAAGGGTCTTCCGGGCCGTTGGCGACCCGGGAAATGGCCCCTGGAAACATGTGTCCAGGGAGCCAGAATGAGTCCGCGCCTGACTTTGCGTCGGCGGGCGGCTTGACACGCGCGATCAGCGATCGGCGAACAGCCCGTTGATCGCCCCGTAGCCGATCGCGTCTGCCGACGCCGGGCTGCGACCGCTGCGCAGGAACTCCTGCGCGCCCGCCCGCGTGTGCGCGTACGCCTCTTCGGCGAGGTTGGAACCGGCGCTGAGCCGGCGCACGCCCAATGCCTCCAGCGCAGCCGTGTCGGGCAGGTTGGGGCGCAGCATCACGTTGAGCGGCACGCCGGCGCGGGACGCGACCGCACCGATCTCGTCCGCATCCGTCAGGCCCGGCACGAACAGCCCATCGGCGCCGGCTTGCCGATACAGCGCAGCGCGGGCGAGGGTGGACTCGACGCGCTGGCCGGCCGGCGCCAACCCGCGCAGGTACACGTCGGTCCGCGCGTTGACGTAGACGTCCAGCCCGCGCTGTGCGCATTCGCTCTTGATCCGCTCGATCTTGGCGCAGAGCAGCTCCGGAGCGCCGGCGCCGTCCTCGAGGTTGATGCCGACCACGCCGATGTCCGCCAGGCGCACGACATTGTCGGCCACCGTCGCCGGGTCATCGGAGTAACCACCCTCGACGTCGACGCTGAGCGGAATCGCGATCACGCGCGCGATCGACTCCGCCGTTGCGACCAGTTGCGCGATCGGCAACTGGTCGCCGTCGGCGTAGCCATTCGCCCAGGCGACGCCGGCACTGGTGGTGGCGATCGCCTTGGCCCCCAGGCTCTCGATCAGGCGTGCACTGCCGGCATCCCAGGCATTGGGCAGCAACAGCAGCCCACCTGCATGGAGTTGACGGAATTGCGCTGCGTACTGGGCGTTGCTCGACATGGAGACCTCACGAACTGATGGGGGAGAAAGCGTTGAACCAGCCTGGCAGGAACGGTTGGCGATTACTGGCCGTTTGCGGACATTCCGGTCGCTGCTGCCGATGCCGCGGCATCCCAGCCGCGCAACGCCTTTTCGACTGCATCCACGCCGCGCACGGCAGCGGTCGCATCGACCTGCTCGATCGTGTCCTTGTCGCTGTGGATGACCGCCATGACTTTCGCCGGCGCGGCGGGCTTCTTGCCGGCATAGGCTTCAAGTACCAGCTTGATTTCGTCTGCGCCCACCAGCGAGTACGACACGGCCGGCCAGCCGGCACGAATGAAGGGCAGGTGGTCGGTGGGCGGGTACTGCTCGCCCGGAGAGAAGCCGATGCCGACCGACTGCGTTGCGGTCCTGCTGTTGTCGACCAGTGCCTGCTGGCCCTTTGCCGGCGCCATCATCCACAGCGTGTCACCCCAGCCGAACACGTCGAAGTTCACGTACAGCGCGGGCTTGGTCTTGCCCGCCGCGACGTATGCCTTGGAGCCGAGCAGTCCGGCTTCTTCCAGGTCCCAGAACGCGATCGCGACGCGGTGATGCTGCAACGGCTGCGCGCGCAGCCGCTGCGCGAGCGCGAGCACGGTCGCGCTGCCGGAGGCGTTGTCGGTGGCGCCCTTGCCGTGTTCGACGCGGTCGGAATGGGCGCCGATCAGCAGCAGAGGTGCGCCGTCCGGACCACCGAGGTCGGCGATCAGGTTCTCGCCTTCGCGCTTGCCGTCGACGAACGCTTCCTTGCGCCAGGTGATGCCCATCGCATCCATCCGCTGCGTGATCGCGGCGCGACGCTGTGCATTCTCGCCGGCGTCGGAAATCGCGCGTACGTCGCCAAGCCATTGCGTTGCCGGCGTATCGGCGGCCGGCGCAACCACTGCGGCGGCGGGGCGCGTGGCCTGTGTTGTCGGAGCACACGCCGCAACCAGGAGCACGGCAAGAACGGGGGCAAGCTGACGCATCTGATCGAATCCTTGTCGGGAAAGTCCGCAGTGTGCCCAAGCTTGCGCCCAGTGCAATGGGCCATTGGGCCTGGCGGGTTGCGCCCCCCGGAAGTGGCGCGTAGCCTCGGGACCCGGCGAGAAACTGCCCGGGGAAAAGGATGAGCATCCGAGTTTTCATCGTAGACGACCATGCGCTGGTCAGGACGGGCATGCGCATGATCCTGTCGGCCGAGACCGACATCGAAGTAGTGGGCGACGTGGAGAGCGGCGAGCTCGCGTTGCCGATGATCCGCAAGCTGCACCCCGACGTCGTGCTGTGCGACCTGCACCTGCCCGGACTGAGCGGGTTGGAGGTCACCGAACGCGTGGTGCGTGGCGATCACGGCACGCGCGTGATCATCGTGTCCGTGCTCGAGGACGGTCCTATGCCCAAGCGCCTGCTCGAGGCAGGAGCTTCGGGGTATGTGGGCAAGGGCGGCGATGCCAGCGAGCTGGTGCGGGCCGTGCGCGATGTCTCGCGTGGCAAGCGTTACCTGGCCAGCAGCATTGCCCAGAACCTGGCGCTGTCAGGAATCGCGGGCGATTCGTCGCCGTTCGACGAACTGTCGCCGCGCGAGCTGGAAGTGGCGCTGCTGCTGGTGCAGGGCTTGCGCCAGGACGATATCGCCAAGCGCCTGAGCCTCAGCGCCAAGACCGTCAACACGCACAAAGCGCGGTTGTTCGAGAAGCTCGACATCCACGACAACATCGCGTTGGCGCGCATGGCCAGTCGTTACGGACTGGTGGATCCGGTCAACGCGCTCTGACGTGTCGCGCCTGCGAGCCAGGCGCTGATTCACAACCCCAAAACAAAACTGGCCGCCAAGGGCGGCCAGTTCTGCTGGATCGGAACCAGGGAAGCTACGCCGATCAGGCGTGGCCTTCCTCGTGCTTCGGCTCGCTGCCGCGCTTGTCGATCTCGTGCGCGGCCACGTCTGCCGGCACTTCAACAGACGTCTCGTCAGCAGCCGGCTCGACTGCTGCCGATTCCGCAGCGGCATCGGCGCCGGCGACGGCGGCATCGGCCGCAGCGGCGACCGGCTCCACTTCGACCGGAGCAATGCCTTCCTGCGGCAGGGCGTCGAACAGGCCTGCCGTGCGCGGAATGTCGGCCACCGGCGCAACCGGTGCGACCGGACGCGAGTCGGTGATCTGCACTTCGTCGATGCGCGCCGACTTCAGCGGCTCGTCCTGCACGTCATCCTGCACGGACGGCGCTTCCGGCGTGGTCTGGGCGACCGGCGCTTCCACCACCGCCGGTGCTTCGACAACGACCGGCTCCGGCACGGTTTCGATTACCGGTTCGGCGACCGTGTCATTGACGACATCAGCCACGACCACGGGTGCTTCGACGACCGCAACCGGCGTGACCGGGGCAACGACAACGTCGTCGTGCTGCGGTGCAGCCGTTTCGATCGTCGCAACCGGTGCTTCGGGCTCGACGGCCGGGGCGAGGGTGGCGACAGGTTCGGCCTTGACCGCCTCGACCACCACCGGTGCAACCGCTGCCACGGCAGCCACTGCGACCGCCGCCGGAGCGACGGCAGCAGGCTTGGCCGCCTGCGTGCCCACATCGGCCTCGTCATCGAAGTCGAACTCGGGCTGCGAACGGTTTGCCGCGACGGCCGGCGCAGGAGCGTGCTCGCTGCCGGTGTCGTCTTCGTCGTCGAGCAGATGGTCATCCTGCATGCCGGCTTCTTCGCCACCGGCCGTGCCTTCACCACCACCGCCACGACGACGACGGCGACCACCACGACGACCGCGACGACGACGACCGCTGCCTTCGCCGGCGGCTTCGCCAGCGGCGGCTGCGTTCTCGCCCGGGTTGGTCGCGGCGACAACGCCCTCGACCTTGGCGGCTTCGACGGCTTCACCGGCCACTGCGGCGGCGGCCTCACCAGCCACTGCTGCGGTTGCGATGATCGCGGCGTCCGTCACCGGTGCTGCTTCCGGCTTGGCTGCGGCAGGCCTGGGCTCGCGCGGCGGACGCGGGGCGGCTTCGCCCTGCGCCTGCTGCTGGGCCTGCGCCTGCTGGCGCTCGTCGGACTGCGGCTTGGGCGGCCGGGGCTGCTGCTGTTGCTTGGGCTGCTGCTGTTGCTGCTGCTTGGCCTGCTGCGGCTGCTGCGGCTGCTTGGGCTGGTTGCCCTGGGCCTGCTGCTTGTCGCGGCGCTGCTCGTCACGACGCGGCTCGTCACGGCGTGCCTCGTCGCGACGCGGCTGCTCGTCACGGCGGCCGTCGCGGCCACCCTGCTTGCCACCGCGGCCGTCGCGGCGCTGTGCGTTGCGGTCATTGCGCTCGTTGCGACCGCGGCCGTCCTGCGGACGCGCGGCCGGGGCGGTGTGCGCCGCAGCCGGCTGGCTGCCGCGGAAGAAACGCAGGATGCGCTCGACCACGCCGATCGAATGGGTCGGCGTCGCAACCACGGGTGCCGGTGCCGGCATCTGGTCGACCGGCTGCTCACGCGGCTCGCGCAGCGGGGCAGGCTGGGCCGGCTTGACGTTGGTCACCGCCGGGGTCGGCGGGATGTTGAGGTGGGCCTTGGTCAGTGCATGCGTCGGCAGCTTGCGCGGGGTGCCACGCTGGTAGCTCGGCTTGCTCGACTCTTCGCCCAGCTCGTTCTCGCGGATGCGCGTGACTTCGTAGTGCGGGGTGTGCAGCTGCTCGTCGGCGACGATCAGGATCGGCGCGTCGTGGCGCTTCTCGATCTCGCTCAGGGCGCGGCGCTTTTCATTGAGCAGGTAGTTGGCGATCTCGGTCGGAGCCTGCACCAGCACTTGGCCGGTGTTCTCCTTCATCGCGTGCTCTTCAGCCAGGCGCAGGATCGACAGCGACAGCGACTCGACGCTGCGCATGCGGCCGTGGCCTTCGCAACGCGGGCAAACGATCTGGCTCGACTCGCCCAGCGACGGACGCAGGCGCTGGCGGCTCAGTTCGAGCAGGCCGAAGCGCGAGATGCGGCCGATCTGCACGCGCGCACGGTCCTGCTTGAGGGCGTGGGCGAGGCGGTTCTCGACTTCGCGCTGGTGCTTGTTCGACGCCATGTCGATGAAATCGATCACCACCAGGCCGCCGAGGTCGCGCAGGCGCATCTGGCGGGCGACTTCCTCAGCCGCTTCCAGGTTGGTGTTGAACGCGGTTTCCTCGATGTCGCCGCCCTTGGTGGCGCGCGCCGAGTTGACGTCGACCGCGGTCAGCGCTTCGGTCTGGTCGATCACCAGCGCGCCGCCCGACGGCAGGCGCACTTCGCGCTCGTAGGCGTTCTCGATCTGCGATTCGATCTGGAAGCGGTTGAACAGCGGGGTATCGTCGGTGTAGTGCTTGAGCTTGCGCAGGTTGTGCGGCATCACCTGCTCGACGAAGTCGCGCGCCTCGGCGTACATCTCCGGCGTATCGACCAGGATCTCGCCGATGTCCGGGCGCATGTAGTCGCGCAGGGCGCGGATGATCAGGCGCGATTCCTGGTACAGCAGGAACGGGGCCGGCTTGGTCAGCGCGGCCTCGGCAATGGCCTTCCACACCTGCAACAGGTAGTCGAGGTCCCACTGCAGCTCTTCGGCATCGCGGCCGACGCCGGCGGTGCGGATGATGACGCCCATGTCGTCGGGGATGTCGAGGCTGTCCATCGCCTGCTTGAGCGCGGCGCGGTCGTCACCCTCGATCCGGCGCGAGACGCCGCCGGCGGTGGGCGAGTTGGGCATCAGCACCATGTAGCGGCCGGCCAGCGAGATGAACGTGGTCAGGGCAGCGCCCTTGTTGCCACGCTCTTCCTTGTCGACCTGGACTACGACTTCCTGGCCTTCGCGCAACAGTTCACGCAGGCCGGCCTTGTTGTGGTCGACGCCAGCCTGGAAGTAATCGCGGGAAATCTCCTTCAGCGGCAGGAAGCCGTGACGCTCGCCGCCGTATTCGACGAAGGCTGCCTCGAGGGAGGGTTCGAGCCGGGTGATGCGGCCCTTGTAGATGTTGGACTTCTTCTGCTCTTTCGCCGGTTGCTCGATGTCGATGTCGTACAGGGTCTGGCCATCGACGGTGGCGACGCGCAGTTCTTCTGCCTGCGTCGCATTGATCAGCATTCGCTTCATTGTTGCGTTCCTCGCGCGCTCCTGCGCGTGGTCGGCGCAGGACGCATGCGTCCTGCAGCCGCGGAACGCCGTGGGCGTTTCGCCTCTGGATACCGCAAGCCTGCCTCTGCCAGGGAATGATCCGGGCGCGGCGGCTTCAAGTTTTCCAGCGCTACGACACCACGGCACGCCGCGGGAGCGCTTATCTCTTTTTTCCTGGTACTAGGGCCGGCGGCGCGAACGCCGCACGGGACGTGTTCATCACAGGTGGTTTGACCCACCGGGCGGGAACCGGTTCCGCCGGACCATCGCTGCTAACATGGCTACCCCGGGGGCAGTGGTTAGACGCGGACCGGAATCGCAGGACAGGGGCTTTCGGCCTTTGAGTGCAAGTTCCTGCGAAATCAAAACCTTATCTCGCGTCGCGAGTGTATCAGATAACCTCCCCCGGATGACCCATTCAGCTCCCCCCAACCCCGGCCCGGCGCCTCGCCAGGACGCCAGCCAGGTCCGCACCGTCCGTGTCCCCGAGGATCGGGACGGGCAGCGCCTGGACAATTTCCTCCTCGGCCAGCTCAAGGGCGCGCCCAGGTCCCTGGTCTACAAGCTGGTCCGCTCGGGCCAGGTCCGGGTCAACGGCGGCCGCGCCAAGGCCGAGCGCAAGCTCGAGGCCGGCGACGAGGTGCGGATTCCGCCCGTTCGTCTCAGCGAGGTAGGCGACAAGCCGACGCCGCCGAAGGGCCTGCTCGATGCCCTCGAGGCGGCGATCGTGTTCGAGGACCCGCGCCTGCTGGCCCTGAACAAGCCGGCTGGCCTGGCCAGTCACGGCGGCAGCGGCATCAGCCACGGCGCGATCGAATCGCTGCGGGCGCTGCGTCCGAACATGAGCCTGGAGCTGGTCCATCGCCTGGACCGGGACACCTCGGGGCTGCTGGTCGTGGCCAAGAAGCGCTCGGCCCTGACCGAGTTGCAGGCGCTGATGCGCGAGGACCGCGACTACGACGGCATCGGCATCCGCAAGCGTTACCTGGCGCTGCTGACAGGTCGCATGCCCGATGGCGTGATGACCGTCGATGCACCGCTGCACGTCGGCCTGCGCCAGGGTGGCGAGCGCCATGTCCAAGTCAATCCGGCAGGCAAGGCTTCGCTGAGCCACTTCAAGGTGCTCGAGCGCCGCGGCGGGCAGTCCTATTGCGAGGTTCGCATCGAGACCGGCCGCACCCACCAGATCCGCGTCCACGCCCAGCACATCGGCCACGCGATCGCGGGCGACGACAAGTACGGCGATGCCGAGGTCAACAAGCGCCTGCGCGATCAGGTCGGCCTGAAGCGGATGTTCCTGCACGCCTCGACGCTGGAGTTCTCGCTCGACAACGGCAAGACGCCGTACCTGCTCAACGCGCCGCTGGCGCCGGAGCTGATCGACGTGCTGGACCGGCTGGCATAGCCGTCAACGTGATCCCGGCGAACGCCGGGATCCATCCGCTCTTACTTCCCGCCAGCGCGACGTCGCTGCTCGTCCAGCGCGAAGCACGACTGCGGCCGCACCGCCGGCGGCCGGAAGTTCACCGGCACCTGCAGCTTGCTCGACTGCGCCACGCCGCCACGGGTCGCCGGCTTGAAGGTCCAGTTGCGCACGCCTTCCAGCGCGGCCTTGTCCAGCGGAGCGATGCCGCTGCTGCGCAATACATTGGCCGAAGCGACCTTGCCGTCCGCGCCGACCGACAGCGCCAGCAGCACCTGGCCGCCGATGTTGTCGCAGGCCAGTTCCTCGGGATAGCCGGGTGGAGGGGTATCGACCGCCATCAGCTCGGTCAGTGCGACCGCCGCCGGTGCCGGCTGTTCCGACCCTTTGTGGCAGGCACCCAGCAGCAGGGGCAGGGCGACCGAGGCCAGCGCGGTGAAACGGTGGCGGCGAAGCGTGCTCTTCATATCCGTGCCCATCATGTCCATGCTGACTGCCTCGGGGAATGTGGAATGGGCGGGGCGATCAACCCGCCAGGGCGTCGGCCTTGGCCGCGCAGATGAAGTCGTTCTCGCTCAGGCCGCCGACGTCGTGGGTCGAATAGCGCACCACGCAGCGGTTGTAGTGCACGCCGAGGTCGGGATGGTGGTCCTCGCGGTGGGCCATGAATGCCAGCGCGTTCACGAACGCCATGGTTTCGTAGTAGTTGCCGAACGAGTACGTCCTGGAGAGGGCGTGCCCGTCCTCGACCAGTTCCCAGCCCTGGACCTGCGGCAGCAGTTCGCGGATGCGAGCTTCGCTGAGCCGGTGTTCGCTGCCGCGACGGGCGAGGCAATGGGCCTGGGCGAGGGGGACGAGGTCGTTCATCGGCAATGATTCCTTTACGCGGCCCGCCGACTGAACAGATGCCATCGTCGGCGGTCATTCCAAGGGGGCGCACCATCGTGCTGCGCGGACCCCGGTAGAATAGCCCCCATGATCAACATTTCCGAATCCGCCCAGCGCCACTTCCTCAAGCTGATCGAACGCGAGGCCCTGCCAGGCCTGGGCGTGCGACTGGCTGCGGTCCACGCCGGCACGCCGCGTGCGGACGTGCGCCTGGAGTTCGCCGAGCCCGGTGACCTCCAGGGTGACGAGTGGGCCGTGGACTGCGAAGGCTTCACGGTGTGGCTCGACGCCGCCAGCGTGAAGTACCTCGACGGCGCCCAGATCGACTACGAGACCCAGGCCACCGGTGGCCAGCTGCAGATCCGCGCGCCGAAGATCAAGGGCGAGGAGCCTGCCGAGTCGGCCTCGCTGGTCGAGCGCGTGCACTGGATCGTCGAGCACGAGATCAACCCGCAGCTGGCATCCCATCGCGGTAGCGTTGCCGTGCAGGAAGTCACCGCCGATGGCGTGGTCGTTCTGCGGTTCGGTGGTGGCTGCCACGGCTGCGGCATGGCCGACGTGACCCTCAAGCAGGGCATCGAGAAGACACTGATGACCAAGGTGCCCGGAGTGACGGCAGTGCGTGATGCCACCGATCACGAGACCGGCGACGCACCCTACATCCGCCGCGATTCGGCGGCCTGAGCAGGGCGCGGCGACGTAGATGTTCTCCGCCGCCGAACTGATCCACGCCCTGCAGCGACGGCTGCAGCTGGTTTCGCCGCATCTGCGACGCCAACCCGGTGAGTTTCCGCCGGGCTGGCAGACGTGGTTCGCGAGCCTGCACGAGCGCATCGGTGCGGTCCGTGGCGCGACCGCGGAAGCGTTCATCGAGGTGTTCCTTGCGCGGCCGCTGGCCGTGCCGCCGCCAAAGCGCATTGGCGATCTGACCCGCTGGCAGTCTTTCGCCACGCTGTGGCGACAGGACTGGCACGGCGATGTGAAGCAGGACCGCATCGACCGCCGCGTGCACTGGTTCGCCACCGCATTCACGGTGCTCTGGCACGTGTTCTTCGTGGCGATGCTGCTGTATCTGATGTACCTGCGCTTCATGGCCGCCAGCGCACTGCAGCCGCAGGGCGAAGAAGTGGTCATGGTCGAATACGTCGGCAAGGGCACGCCCAAGGAACCGGGCGGCGGCCCTGGCGAGCCGGGCCAACAGCAACAGCAGCAGGCCCAGCCGCAACCGCAGCAAGCCGCTGCCGCGCCAGCCCAGGAGAGCGCGGCGAGCACGCCGAGCGCACAGCTAAGCCCGCCCGAGGTCGCGCCGCCGGCACCGACCGTCGATGCCCCCATCCCCGAGGTCGCCCAGCGCGACGTTCCAGAACCGCAGCTGCCACCTCCGGCTCCGACGGTCGAACAGCCGGTGGTCGTCAGCGAGCCGGCACCTAGCGAACCGACCGTGTTCGTGTTGCCACCGACGCGGCGCCGCCCGCCGGAAGCAGTCGTGGCGGCTCCGGAGCTGAGCACGGCGGCGCCAACCGTGCGCACGGCGGAAGTGGCCGAACCGGTGCAGCCGATCCGCCCGAACATCACCCCGCGCGAAGTCGCCACGCCATCCATCGAGCAACGCCAGCGCGAAGTCGCCGTGCGCGAAGTGCCGGTGCCCGTGCAACTTCCGCCGGCACCCGTGCGCACGTTGCCGACCCCGGCGGTGCCGGTGCCGGAAGTGCGATCGACCACCCCCACCATCCGTACGGCCGAGATTCCGACTCCGCCGACGCCAGCGCCTCCGTCACCGGCTGCGGCTACACCGACGCAAGCGCCGGCAGCCGCGGCGAGTGCGCCTGCTGCCAGCACCGCGGCGGCAGCGCCGGCCGCAAGTCCGGCGACGTCGACTGCCGCCGCAAGCACTTCGCCTGCCCCTGCCGCCGGCACACCCGGTTCCACTCAGCAGCGTCCGGCCGCTCCGGCCGGCAGCGGCACCCAGCCAGTGGCCGGCGCCGGTGCCGGACCCAAGCCGGCGCCCGCACCGGGAACCTGGTCGACGCCGACACGCGGTGACGATTGGGGCGAGTCGACCCGCAATCGTCCGGGTGGCCAGCGTGGCGAGCAGCCCGGTCTCTACAACAGCGACGGCAGCGTGCGGATTGCCGATGCGCCCGGTTCGGCTTCGCCGGGACAACCGCCGGGGACGATCACCGAGGAGATCAAGGACCTCGACCGCGCCGGCACGTGGTTGCGTCGCAAGCCCAACGATTTCGAGCCGACCAGCTTCGAGAAGTACTGGGTTCCCAACGAGTCGCTGCTCGCCGAGTGGGTGCGCAGGGGCGTGAGGAAGGTGGCGATTCCGATCCCGGGTACCGGCAAGAGCATCGAGTGCGTGATCTCGATGCTGAGCTTGGGCGGCGGCTGCGGCATCAGCGATCCCAACCTCAACGACCAGCCTGCCGGCGCGCGACCGCCGCCGGCGATACCGTTCAAGCCGGCGTTGCAGGAAGACAACGGGTCAGTGAAGCCGGCCGGCGGCTGACGCCGGAGCCAGCAACCCGAATGGTGGCGGAGGTTGTCCATCGCCAAGCGGGTTTCGCGCCCACAAAAAAGCCCGCCGAAGCGGGCTTTTTCGCTGTGTCGCCAGGAGGCGATCAGTGTGCGTTGTGCAGGTCGCGCAGGTTGCTCTGGCGCGAACCGAAGTAGGCGGCCAGGTCGGCGATCTGCTGGTCGGTCAGGTCCTTGGCCTGGCTCGACATCAGCGCGTGCTCGCGGTCGCCATCGCGGTAAGCCTGCAGGGCGTGGGCGATGTAGTCGTAATACTGGCCGGCGAGCTTCGGGTAGGTCCCGTCGATCGGGGCATTGCCTTCGGCACCGTGGCAGTCCACGCAGGACTGGCCGGTGGCCTTGCCCTTGGTGCTGGCGAGCTGTTCGCCGGCAGCGATGTGACCGGCCGGCAGGCCGGCGGACGAAGAGGTGTGGCCTTCGGCGCGGTCGGCGGCCGAATGCTCGGCCGGGGTGTCGGAGCTGGAGCAGCCGACCACCGCGAGCGAGGCGAGCAGGGCGATGGCGAGGATCTTGTTCGTCATGGTCTGCTCACTCACTTCAGGGACGAAAGGAAGGCGGCGATGTCGGCGATGTCCTGGTCGGAGAAGCTCTGCGACTGGGCCTGCATCGTCGGGTGCTTGCGCGCGCCCTTCTTGTATTCGTTCAACGCGTTGACCAGGTATTCCGCCGACTGCCCGCCGATCTTGGGCACGTGGAAGTTCGGGTAGGCGTTCTTGTAGCCGGTGATGCCGTGGCAACCCTGGCAGGTGTAGGTCAGCTGGTGTCCCTTGGCGGCATCACCCTTAACAGCGGCAGGTGCCGTGGTTGCGGTGGCAGCGGCCGGGGCAGCGGCGGGGGCCTGGGTTTCCTGGGCCGATGCGACGGACGCAGCGGTGGTCAGCAGGAAGCAGGCGGCGATCATCAGCGGTCGCATCATGTCGTAGTCCGCAATCTCGAATGGCTAGCGAAAGGTTTCTGAAGCTGGCTGCGCGTGGCCGTCCCTCTTCAGGAGGGCCGCGCATAAGTGCGCAAGTATAGCCTGCGATATCGATGCAACGAAGCGGTGCCATTTTGCATCGATGGTTGTTGCGGCTGACGAGAACTCTCCCTAGGGTTCCGCCCGCGACATGGCTCCAGTCACCATGACCTTCGGCGGATGTTGGTGAACGGGGCAGGTGATATACCTATCTACAACACCGGCATACGGTCCGGTAAACAGCCACCTTGGGGTTCAATTCATGCGTCATCTCTCCCGAAATCGCAGCCGTGGTTTTGCCCGCGCCGCTCGCGTCCTGCTGCCCTGCCTGGCACTGTCGAGCGCCCTGCTGCTGGCCTCCTGCAAGGGCGGTGGCGGCCCTGGAGAAGCCCAGGCCAAAGAGGGCGAGAAGGGTCCGGAGGCCGTCCCGGTCGAGGTCGCCAAGGCCTCGCGTCGTGCGGTCGCGGCCAGCTATACCGGCACGGCGGCCCTGGAGCCGGTAGCCGAGTCGCAGGTGGTGGCCAAGACCTCGGGCGTGGCACTGAACGTGCTTGTCGAGGAAGGCCAGCCGGTCCGTGCCGGCCAGACCCTGGTGCGCCTGGATGCCGCCCGCTCGCAGCAGCAGGTCGCCCAGACCGACGCCCGCATGCGCAAGCTCGAAGCCAACTATTCCCGCGGCAAGCAGATGGCCGAGCAGAAGCTGCTCAGCGCCAATGACAACGACCAGCTGCGTTTCGACCTCGAAGAGGCCCGCGCGGCCAACCGCATGGCCAACCTGGAACTGTCGTACGCGAACGTGGAAGCGCCGATCTCCGGCGTGATCGCCTCGCGCTCGATCAAGACCGGCAATTTCGTCCAGATCAACACCCCGATCTTCCGCATCGTCGACACCTCGCGCCTGGAAGCCACCTTGAACGTGCCTGAGCGCGAGCTCGCCACGCTCAAGGCCGGCCTGCCGGTGCAGATGCAGGTCGACGCGCTGCCGGGCAAGGTCTTCAGCGGCACCGTTGACCGCGTTGCACCGGTGGTGGACTCCGGCAGCGGCACGTTCCGCGTGGTCTGCGCGTTTGCCGGCGGCGGCGTGCTGCAGCCGGGCATGTTCGGTCGCATCAAGATCGACTACGACCAGCGCGCCGACGCCCTCGTGGTGCCGCGCGTGGCCCTGCTCGAGGACGATGGCGATCCGGCGGTGTTCGTCGTCAAGGGCGACAAGACCACCCGCGTGCCGGTCAAGCTGGGCTACATGGACGGTTCCTGGGCGGAGATCCGCACCGGCGTGAAGGTGGGTGACCAGGTCGTGGTCGCCGGCAAGACCGCGCTGCGTGACGGCACCGTGGTGCAGGTGCTGGGCCAGCCGGCGAAGAAGGTCGCGGCCGCCAAAACCGAAGCCAAGAAGCAGTAATCATCGCGGAGAGCGAACGTGACGCAACCTGCGAACGAATCATCCGGCTTCAATCTGGTCGAGTTCTCCACACGTCGCCGGGTCACGGTGATGATGGTGACCCTCACCTTCGTGATGTTCGGATTCATCGCGCTGAGCGACCTCAAGGTCAATCTGCTGCCCGACCTGAGTTACCCGACCCTGACGGTGCGCACCGAGTACACCGGTGCGGCACCGTCTGAAATCGAGACCCTGATCAGCGAGCCGGTCGAAGAGGCCGTCGGCGTGGTCAAGGGCCTGCGCAAGCTGAAGTCTGTTTCGCGTACCGGCCAGAGCGACGTCGTGCTCGAGTTCGCCTGGGGCACCGACATGGACCAGGCCAGCCTCGAAGTGCGCGACAAGATGGAAGTCCTGCAATTGCCGCTGGAGGCCAAGGCCCCGGTGCTGCTGCGCTTCAATCCGTCGACCGAACCGATCCTCCGCATCGCGCTGTCGTCCAAGACCGCCGCGACCAGCGACACCGAAGCCATGCGCCAGCTCACCGGGCTGCGCCGCTACGCCGATGACGACCTGAAGAAGAAGCTCGAGCCGGTCGATGGCGTTGCCGCCGTCAAGGTCGGCGGTGGTCTGGAAGACGAGATCCAGGTCGACATCGACCAGCAGAAGCTGGCGCAGCTGAACCTGCCGATCGACAACGTCATCCAGCGCCTGCAGCAGGAGAACATCAACATCTCCGGCGGCCGTCTGGAGGAAGGTTCGCAGCGTTACCTGGTGCGCACGGTGAACCAGTTCGCCAGCGTGCCGGAAATCCGCGAAATGCTGGTGACCACGCGCAGTGGTGGCGACAACGCGGCTGCCAGTGCGGCTGCACAGATGGCGGCGATCGCGGCGCAGACCGGTTCGGCCGAAGCCATGGCCGCCGCAGCGTCCGTGCAAAGTGCCAATTCCGCTGGCGGTGGCACCGTCGCCGGCGGCATGCCGGTGCGACTGAAGGACATCGCCGAAGTCCGCCAGGGCTACAAGGAACGCGAGGCGATCATCCGCCTGGCCGGCAAGGAAGCGGTCGAGCTGGCGATCTATAAGGAAGGCGACGCCAATACCGTTGCCACCGCCGACGCGATCAGCAAGCGCCTGGACGAGATCAAGGGACAGATTCCGCCGGACGTGGAACTGACGACGATCGACGACCAGTCGCAGTTCATCCGCCATGCCATCAGCGACGTCAAGAAGGACGCGGTGATCGGCGGCATGCTGGCCGTGCTGATCATCTTCCTGTTCCTGCGCGATGGCTGGAGCACCTTCGTCATCGGCCTGTCGCTGCCGGTGTCGATCATCGCCACGTTCTTCTTCATGGGCCAGCTGGGCCTGAGCCTCAACGTGATGTCGCTCGGTGGCCTGGCACTGGCTACCGGCCTGGTCGTGGACGACTCGATCGTCGTGCTCGAAAGCATCGCCAAGGCGCGAGAGCGAGGGCTTGGCATCCTCGATGCCGCCATCGCCGGCACCCGCGAAGTGAGCATGGCCGTGGTTGCCTCGACCCTGACCACCATCGCGGTGTTCCTGCCGCTGGTGTTCGTCCAGGGCATCGCCGGTCAGCTGTTCCGTGACCAGGCATTGACCGTGGCACTGGCGATTGGCATCTCGCTGATCGTGTCGATGACGCTGATCCCGATGCTCAGCGCGCTCAAGGGCCGGCCGCCGATGGCGTTCCCGGAAGAAGAGCCGCATCCGCGCTGGCAGCCGACGTCAAAGCTGCAAAAGCCGATCGCTGCCGTCGAGCATGGCATTGGTGTCGGCACCCGCGGTGCGTTCTTCGGCCTCACCTGGGTGATCGTCCGCGCATGGCGTGGCGTGGTCGCAGTGGTGGGTCCGGTGATGCGCAAGGCAAGCGACATCGCCATGGCGCCGTACGGCCGTGCCGAGCGCGGCTACATGAAGCTGTTGCCGACCGCATTGCGCAAGCCGTGGCTGGTGCTGGGCTTTGCCGCGGCGGCATTCGCCCTGACCCTGCTTGCGATTCCGTTGCTCGGTGCTGACCTGATCCCGCAGCTGGCCCAGGACCGCTTCGAGATGACCGTGAAGCTGCCGCCGGGTACTCCGCTGCGCGAAACCGACGCACTGGTCCGCGAATTGCAGGACAAGCACGCCAAGGACGACGGCATCCGCACGCTGTATGGCGTCAGCGGCAGCGGTACCCGACTGGACGCCAATCCGACCGAGAGCGGCGAGAACATCGGCAAGCTGACGGTCGTGATGGCCGATGGCGGCAGCAAGGACGTGGAGGCGCGCGAAACCGAGCGCCTGCGCACGACCATGCAGTCGCACCCGGGTGCACAGGTCGACTTCAGCCGACCGGAGCTGTTCAGCTTCTCCACGCCGCTTGAAATCGAACTGCGCGGGCAGGACCTGGAAAGCATCCAGGTTGCCGGCCAGCGCATGGCGGCAATGCTGCGTGCCAATCCTCACTATGCCGACGTCAAGTCGACGGTCGAGGAAGGCTTCCCGGAGATCCAGATCCGCTTCGACCAGGACCGCGCCGGTGCGCTCGGCCTGACCACCCGCCAGATCGCCGATGTGGTCGTGAAGAAGGTGCGCGGCGACGTCGCCACGCGCTACAGCTTCCGCGACCGCAAGATCGACGTGCTGGTGCGTGCCCGCGAAACCGATCGCGCCTCGGTCGACAACATCCGTCGCCTGATCGTCAATCCGGGCAGTTCCCGCCCGGTGACGCTGGATGCGGTGGCCGATGTCGTATCGACCACCGGCCCGAGCGAAATCCACCGCGCCGACCAGGTGCGCGTGGCGATCGTCTCGGCCAACCTGCGCGATATCGACCTGGGTACCGCCGTGCAGGAAGTGCGCGACATGATCGCCGAGCAGCCGCTCGGTGCCGGTGTCGGCATGCACATCGGCGGGCAGGGCGAAGAGTTGGCCGAGTCGGTGCGTTCGCTGCTGTTCGCGTTCGGCCTGGCGATCTTCCTGGTCTACCTCGTGATGGCTTCGCAGTTCGAGTCGCTGCTGCACCCGTTCGTGATCCTGTTCACCATCCCGCTGGCCCTGGTCGGCGCCGTGCTGGCACTGCTGCTGACCAATTCGCCGGTATCGGTGGTGGTGTTCATCGGCCTGATCCTGCTGGTGGGTTTGGTGGTGAAGAACGCGATCATCCTGGTCGACAAGGTCAACCAGCTGCGCGAGGGCGGCGTGGCCAAGCGCGAGGCCCTGGTCGAAGGTGCCCGTTCGCGACTGCGCCCGATCATCATGACCACGATGTGCACGCTGTTCGGCTTCCTGCCGCTGGCACTGGCGATGGGCGAGGGCGCGGAAGTGCGTTCGCCGATGGCCATCACCGTGATCGGCGGCCTGCTGGTGTCGACGCTGCTGACGCTGCTGGTGATCCCGGTGGTGTACGACCTGCTGGACCGTCGCGCCGACGACTACTACGTCGAACGTGCCCGACGCACGCGCGGCAATGTCGAACAGGGCAAGGCCTCGTCGAACGACGACGGCCAGGTCGAGCCGGTCTGAACGGGGCGCTGACATGACGATTGCAGAGCTCAGCATCAAGCGGCCGGTCACGGCGATCATGTTCTTCGTGTCGCTGTTCGTGATCGGCCTGATCGCGGCGATCCGGCTGCCGCTGGAGGCCTTCCCGGAGGTCTCGCCACCTTTCATCTTCGTCCAGATCCCTTACGAGGGATCGACGCCGGAGGAAGTGGAACGCACGCTGCTGCGGCCGGTGGAAGAAGCGCTGTCGACGATGACCGACGTCAAGCGCATGGATGCCAACGCCCGTTCCGACGGTGCCGAGATCTTCATGCAGTTCTCGGACTGGGACCGCGATGTCGCCATCGCGGCCTCGGAGGCGCGCGAGCGGATCGATGCCATTCGCGACGACCTGCCGGACGACCTGCAGCGCTACAACGTGTTCAAGTTCTCCACCACCGATGAACCGGTGTTGCGCGTGCGCCTAGCCAGTTCGACCGACCTGACCGGCGCGTACGACATGATCGACCGCGAGTTCAAGCGGCGACTCGAACGCATCCCCGGCGTGGCAAGGGTGGAAGTGACCGGCGCGGCACCGAACGAGGTCGAGATCGCGATCGATCCGGATAGGTTGACCGCGCACAACCTGAGCATCAACGACCTCAACACCCGACTGCAGGCGGTCAACTTCTCGGTATCCGCCGGGCAGATCGACGATGGCGGCCGGCGCCTGCGCGTGCAGCCGGTCGGCGAAATCACCGACCTGCAGCAGCTGCGTGACCTGATCATCGACACCAAGGGCACGCGTCTTGGCGATATCGCCGAGATCCGCCTGAAGCCGGCGCGGATGAACTACGGCCGCCGTCTCGACGGCAAGCCGGCGATCGGCCTGGACATCTTCAAGGAGCGCCAGGCCAACCTGGTGGAGGTCTCCAGCAACGCGCTCAAGGAGGTCGAGGCGATCCGCGACCAGCCGGAAATGGCCGGGATCCAGATCAAGATCATCGACAACCAGGGCGACAACGTCACCAGTTCGCTGCTCGAGCTGGCCGAGGCCGGTGGCATTGGCTTGTTGCTGTCGATCGCGGTGCTGTTCTTCTTCCTGCGCCACTGGCCGTCGACGTTGATGGTGACCCTGGCTATCCCGATCTGCTTCGTGATGACCCTGGGTTTCATGTACTTCACCGGCGTCACGCTCAACATCCTGACGATGATGGGCCTGCTGCTGGCGGTGGGCATGCTGGTCGACAACGCGGTGGTCGTGGTGGAGAGCATCTACCAGGAACGCGAGCGCATGCCGGACCAGCCGACGATGGCTTCCATCGTCGGCACCAAGCACGTCGCCATCGCCCTGTCGGCCGGCACGCTGTGCCACTGCATCGTGTTCCTGCCCAACCTGTTCGGCGACCGCAACTTTCTCAGCATCTACCTGTCGCAGATCGCGATCACCATCTCGGTGTCGCTGCTGGCCTCGTGGCTGGTGGCCGTCAGCCTGATCCCGATGATCTCGGCACGGCTGAAGACGCCGCCAGCGGTGCGCTCGGACCGCGGCCTGATCCCGCGCCTGCAGAGCGGCTACGCCCGCTTCCTGCGCTGGACCCTGGAGCACCGTGGAAAGAGCGTACTTGGCATCCTGATGATCATCGCCATCAGCATCGTGCCGATGAACCTGACCAAGAAGAACATGTTCGGTGGCGACGACGGCACCGAGACCAACATCTTCTACCAGTGGAAGGGTGCGTACACCAAGGAGCAGATGTCGGCGGAGATCCTCAAGATCGAGAAGTTCCTCGAGGCCAACCGCAAGCGCTACAACATCACCCAGATCTACTCGTACTTCAGCGAGCAGGGCTGGGGCGGCACCCGCATCACCTTCGACCTGGACAAGATCGACGAGACCAAGGCGACGATCGAGAAGCTGCGCAACGACTTGCCCAAGTCCGCCCGCGCCAATATCGGCATCGGCAACCAGGGCGGCGGCGGTGGCGGCGGCGGAGGGCCGGGGCAGAACGTCCAGGTGCAGCTGGTCGGCGACTCGACCGAGACCCTGGTCGAACTGGCCAACGACATCGTGCCGATCCTGGCCAAGCGCAAGGAACTGCGTGACGTCCGCGTCGACATCGGCGACCAGAACAGCGAGCTGTCGGTGCACGTCGACCGGGATCGCGCGGCGGCGTTCGGTTTCAGCGCGCAGGAAGTGGCCAGCTTTGTCGGCCTGGCGCTGCGTGGTGCTCCGCTGCGCGAGTTCCGTCGCGGTGAAACCGAAGTTCCGGTGTGGGTGCGTTTCGCCGGGGCCGAGGATTACGGCGTAGAGGACATCGACAGCTTCACCGTGCGTGCCCCCGATGGCCGCACCGTGCCGTTGCTGGCGATGGTGGACGTGGCGGTGAAGCCGTCGGCGACGCAGATCCAGCGCGCCAATCGCCAGACCACGGTGTCGATCCAGGCAAACCTCGCGCAGAAGGCCACCGTACCCGAGGCGCGCAAGGTAATGGAGGAGACACTCAAGTCGGTGGCGTTCCCGGCCGGCTACAGCTTCACCTTCGACAGCGGCGCTTTCGAGGACGAGGCCGAAGCCAACAAGCAGATGATGTTCAACCTGCTGATCGCCCTGATCATGATCTATGTGGTGATGGCGGCGGTGTTCGAGTCGCTGCTGTTCCCGTCGGCGATCATGAGCGGCGTGCTGTTCTCGGTCTTCGGTGTGTTCTGGCTGTTCTGGCTCACCGGTACCGAGTTCAACATCATGGCGTTCATCGGCATCCTGGTGCTGATGGGCGTGGTGGTGAACAACGGCATCGTGATGATCGAGCACATCAACAATCTGCGCCGACGCGGCCTGTCGCGTACCGATGCCCTGGTCGAGGGCAGCCGCGAACGACTGCGCCCGATCCTGATGACGATGGGAACGGCGATCCTGGCGATGGTGCCGATCTCGTTGACCAACACGCAGCTGGGCGGCGACGGTCCTCCGTACTACCCGATGGCGCGTGCCATCGCCGGCGGCCTGGCGTTCTCGACGGTGGTCAGCCTGCTGTTCCTGCCGACGATCTACGCGATGCTCGACGACCTGCGCAACGGCACCTCGCGCATGGTGCGACGCGCGCGTGGCAAGGGTGAGGGCACCGTACCGGCAGCGGCGGTGGCAGCGCTGAAGGCGGAATAGCCCTACGAGCAGTAAGAAGAAACGGGAAGGCTTGCCTTCCCGTTTTCTTATGGGCGTCCCGCCCAGTGCCGCATAACGTGACACCGTCAGTCACGAGTCAGGCACAGGAAGGTCACGATGCTCGTCCTCCAGGCGACCCCGCAGGGGTCGGGTTCCGTCTGCCCGGGGCGTCGTCGTGAGTGCGGCTTCACCTTGCTCGAGCTGATGGTCGCAGTTGCGGTGGTGGGGATCGTCGCCGCGATCGGTTATCCGAGCATGACCGCCATCATCAGCAACAGTCGCGTCGGCGGCGCAGCCAACGAAATGGTGGCGACGCTTCAGCTTGCCCGTTTGGAGGCGGTTCGGCTCAACAGGACCATTACGGTCTGCCGTAGCGTCGATGGCGTCAGCTGCTCGGCCGGTGCGGTCTGGAATAGTTGGATCACTGTCGCCGATGTCGACCGGGATGGGGCCGTCGACGACATCTTGCGCGTGAGCAACGTACCGGCAGCCGTCCAGCTCACGGCAAGCCCGGTGATCCAGAACAGCCGAATCGCATTCCGATCCGATGGCCTGGCCCACGCAACTGGCGGTTCGTTGTTGAACGCATGGGTCGCGGTCTGTGTCCCGACCGGTGGTCCGTTGGACAACCAGCGGCGGATCAGCATTGGCGCGGGTAGCCGCATTTCCACCCGATCGGAGAGCCGGGGAGGGCAGTGCAGTGCGCCGGGCATCCTGTAGTGCCGGCAGGCAGAACGGCGTGGGCCTGATCGAGGTGCTTGTCGCCGTGCTGGTGATGGCCATCGGACTGCTGGGGATCGCAGCCCTGCAGGCGACCGCACTGCGCAACAGCCAGAGTTCCCTGGAACGCAGCCAGGCGGTGGTGCTCAGCTACGCAATCCTCGACGCGATGCGCGCGAACCTGACCGAAGCCAGGGCAGGAGGCTATGACATGGGGATGTCGTGCCAGGCGCCGCCGCTCGCGCGGACAGACCAGCGCACCGCAGCTACGTTGGGACGCAGTGAACGCGTCGCCTGGATCGGTCTGATCAAGGCCGAACTGGGTCCGAGTGGTTGCGGAACGGTAGCGTGCACCGCCGTGGCAGGTATCGAGGCGAGGGAGTGCCGGGTGACGGTGCGCTGGGATGACTCCCGCGGCACGGGAGGCAGCGGGCAGCAGGAGATGACCACCGTGGTGAGGCTATGAGATCCCTGCACAGGAGATCCGTCGGGAGCCGTGAAGACAATGGTGGCTTCAGCCTGGTCGAGTTGATGATCTCGCTTGTGCTTGGCCTGCTGGTGACGGCGGCTGCGGTTTCCATCTTCCTTTCCAACCAGCGGACCTTTCGGGCTACCGAGAGTCTGGCGCGCATCCAGGAGGACGGCAGGGTGGCCTTCGAACTGATGGCGCGCGACCTTCGCCAGGCTGCCGGGAACCCCTGCGGCAGGAACCTTCCCGTGGCCAACGTCCTCAATGGTGCCTCTGCGTCAACCGCTCCGTGGTGGATGGACTGGAACCGGGGAATCGTCGGCTACGACAACGGCTCGCTGGCACGCACCGCTGACGGAACCGATGCGGTCGAGTTCGTGTCGTCGGGCAGCCAGGTTGCTACCGTAATCGAGCACGGAAAGCCGGCTGCTGGTGGGCCGGCCAGTTTCAGGCTCAACACGACTGGCCACGACTTCGGCGATGGCGACATCATCCTGGTCTGCGACTACAGTCAGGTCAGCATTCTCCAACTCAGCCGCGCCAGCGAAGGCAGCAGCACGATCGAGTATGTACGAGGCAGTGGCAGTCCGGGAAACTGCACTACCGACCTTGCCTTGCCAGTCCTGTGCGGCGCCAGCGGCGGTGGCAAGACCTACGGTCCGGGTTCGCTGGTTGCACGCTTTGACGTGACGCGCTGGTTTGTCGATGACAACGGCCGTGGCGGTCGTTCGCTCTATCGTGCCGTGATGGGCGCGGGGGCCTCCAAGCCCCGCGACGAAGTTGCAGAACATATACAGGACCTGCAGCTCACCTACCTTGTCGCGGGCGCGGGCGTATACGTGCCCGCCAGTGCTGGCCTCGACTGGAACAATGTGGTCGCCATGCGGATAAGGATTTCGCTTCAGGGCGCCGAGAAAGCAGGCGTGGATGGTTCCCATCTGGAGCGCGCCATGATCCATACGGTCACGTTGCGGAATCGCACTTCGTGACTGCTTGCCCGACTCCGCCCAGCCGGCGGCAGCGCGGCGTGGCACTGATTGTGGTCTTGATCCTGTTGATAGTGGTCACGCTGCTGGGCCTGTTCGCTCTGCGCGGGACCCTCATGGAAGAGCGGATGAGCGCCAACATGTACGATCGCAGCCTGGCCTTCCAGGCCGCCGAATCCGCGCTTCGTATTGCGGAGCAGAAAGTCCAGGAGGCTGCGCTAGCGGGGCGTTCGATAGGGGTGGACTGTTCTTCGGGACGCCCCCTATGTCCCGGAACGCCGCCCGGAGTCGACACCGCCAGCGCCGGGGAATGCGCAGCCAACGCTGCCGGTTGCTGGATCAGCGTCGAGTCGACGTCGCCCCATTCCGAAGCAGATGCCGGTGCGCCGCAGTACTACATCGAGTACATGGGCGACGTGCAGGTGGCTGGCGAGGATGCGGATCCCGCCAGGAGCGCATCAGGCATCCAGTACGGCGGCGCGCAACCGGCTTACCCAAGGTCCGTCTATCGCATCTCGGCGCGAAGCCATCCAGGCGGAGATCGGGCCGTGGTGGCGCTGCAAGCAACTATCGAGTTGCGCTGAACCCGGCGCTGCCGGCCCTGAGTCTTGTTTCGTTGGAGTGCGAGCAATGGACGCTCGATCATGCAATCGCGTGGACGCCAGGGCACATGCCTCGTCCATCCACATCGCCTTCTTCATCATGGCGATGGGTGCGATATCCGGACCTGTTGTCGCGCAGGTGGACATTGCGCAGAAGCCATTGCACGTGGGGCCAAGAGTTCCGGGCAATCTGGCCCTGGTCTTGTCGGTGGAGTTTCCGACAATCATCAGCCAGGCCAATCTCGGCCCCTACGCTGTGAATCGCCGCTACATCGGCTACTTCGATCCGGACAAGTGCTACCACTATCATTATTCTGAGATCGAGTCCGAGCGGCACTTCTACCCGGTCCGTTTCACCACCGGACATCTCTGCAACCATTCCAGCAAGGAATGGAGTGGCAACTTCATGAACTGGGCAGTGACCCAGACGATCGATCCCTTCCGGCTGGCGCTGACCGGTGGCTACCGAGTTCGAGATACTCCAGTGGAAACCTGGCTCGAGAAGGCAAGGCACGACCGGTACTTTGAACATCTATATGACGATCGTCGTCTGCCGGGAACAGGGGCCGACATGAAGCAGGTTCGCGGCGCGACGCCGGCGTCCTGGAACCAGATATTGGTACAAGTGCGCGGCCTGGGTAACCAGATCCTCATATCGCCGGGTGTGGCAAGGGGATCGCCGGTCGCATACAACCCGGAGGTTCACGACCTGGTGACGAACGCTCGGGGACAAGCGTTCCCTTTCAACGATCTGCTGCTGAGTGCACGGGTCAAGGTTTGCGTGCCGAATCTTCTGGAACTCAACTGCAAGCAATACAGCCAGGGTTGGAAACCGGAAGGGTTGATCCAGGAGTATTCAGACCGGGTTCGCTACAGCATCTTCGGCTATCTGAATGACTCGAGATGGCAACGTGATGGAGGTGTCCTGCGCGCGAACCAGAAGTTCGTTGGACCGTACTCCTACGACCCGACCCAGGGACCGGCGGTAAACCAAGCGGGGGAGTGGGACCCGCGCACCGGCGTGATCCTTCGCAACCCTGATCCATTGGCTGCGGCGGGTACACCGGGAGGAATCAAGGACAGCGGAGTCATCAACTACCTGAACAAGGCAGGACAGCTGACCACGGCGATGCACAAGACGATCGACCCGGTCAGTGAGCTCTTCTACGCGGTCGTTCGCTATTTCAAGCGTCAGGGAAACGTTGCTTCGTACTCTTACCTGGGTGGCGGCAATGAGTATGTTGTGGCCGACGGATTTCCGGTCATTACAAACTGGGATGATCCCATCCAGAACCGTTGCCAGGCCAACGTGATCCTCGGCATCGGAGACACGGACACCAACACCGACAAGAATCTGCCCGGCAATACGGTCACCATCGCGGAGCCTGCAACTCCGCCGGAAGTTCTGGCCGACAAGACGGTCAATGTGGTCACTGCCACCAACAAGGTCGGCGAACTGGAAGGGCTGCGAATCCGTACTCCATTCGCGGGGGGGTACAACTCTGCCTACATGGCCGGTCTCGCCTACGATTCGCATACGAGGGACATACGGGCTGATCTGGACGGCGCGCAGACCATTGCCACGCACTGGGTCGACGTCCTTGAGAGCCAGAACCTGAGGCGCAAGGAGGAGAACCCTTACTGGTTGGCGGCCAAGTACGGTGGCTTTCGGGTTCCAGATGGCTACAGCACTTATGATCGGACCGCGCCGCTGCCCGATGGATGGTGGAACGCCTCGGGCGACATTCTCAAGAAGGACTACAAGCGGCCCGACACCTTCTATGTGGCAAGCGAAGCCAACAGGATGGTCGAGAGCCTGAAAAAGGCATTCACGCAGATTGCCTCTGAGACCAGCGGTTCGGCAGCTCCGCTGACATCGAGCAGCACCCGCCTGGAAACCGGCACGATGATCTACCAGGCGCGCTTCTATAGCCCGTCGTGGCGTGGCGAGTTGAGTGCGTATGCGTGGGACGCAACCACTGGTCGGTTCTCGCATGCGCCGGCGTGGAATGCAGGCGACAGACTCGCAGCGATGAAGTGGGATCGGCGTCGGATCTACGTGCACAATCCGCAGGCGACGGGCCGCAGGTATCAGCTGCTGAGCTGGGGGGTACTGGGGCCGGCGCAGCAGTCGGTGCTTGCCGACGAAACCAGCGTGAACTACCTGCGCGGCGATCGCAGCAATGAAGGCCGGCTGCGCGTACGTCTGGGCATTCTTGGCGATATCGTCAATTCCCAGCCGCTCTTCGTGGGCGCGCCGAATCCGCGCATGTACCGCGGCGCGAAGTTCAGTGGTGCATCGTCCTACCCGGCGTTCGCCGAGCGCCAGTCCGCCCGGCGCGGTGTCGTCTACGTCGGCGCGAACGACGGCATGCTGCATGGCTTCGACGCGACCACCGGCGACGAGGTCTATGCCTTCATGCCGGCGGCGGCCATCAACGCGCAGTTGAAGCGTCTGACGTCCCCGGACTACGAGCATCGATACTTCGTCGACGGTGAACTTACGGTGGCCGACGTTTACTCCAGCCGCGACGGCCGCTGGAAAACGATTCTGGCAGGAAGCATGGGGCGGGGCGGGAAGGCGGTTTTTGCGTTGGACGTCACCGACCCGGATAACGTCGGGTTGTTGTGGGAGATGGGGGCTACGGAAATACCGGCGATGGGCAATGTCATCGGCAAACCCATCATCGCCCAGGTTGCCAATGGCGATTGGCGCGTGTTGATTGGCAACGGTCCCAACAGCGCCGCCGGGGCTGCGCAGCTGGTCACCATTGGCATCGAGTCCGGTTCGATACAGGTCCGCAACACCGGCGTGGCGGGCAGCAACGGGTTGTCAGGCGTGGACGCGTGGGACGGCAACGGCGATGGCTTCTACGAGACCGTCTACGGCGGCGATTTCGCCGGCAACCTGTGGCGTTTCGAAGGCGTGGGCAGCGCCACGATCGCCGTGGACAAACTGTTCGCGGCCAAGGATAGCGGCGGCAATCCGCAACCCATCACGGCAGCGCCGTTGCTGCTGAGGAACCCGCAGACGCGACAGCTTTGGGTGTACTTCGGTACTGGTCGCTACCTGGCAGGTCGGGACATCGCTGACCGCAGCGAACAGACCTGGTACGGCGTGATTGACGACGGCGACGAAGTGGCCGGCCGCAGCGCGCTGGTCAGGCGACGAATCCAGGCAGAGGTCACCCGCGGTGATCGTGGCTTTCGGGCGACCAGTGCAGCGGTTGCGGGCGACCTGTCAGGCAGGGACGGCTGGTTCCTCGATCTGGTTTCACCGGTCAACGGCAGGGAGGGTGAGCGGATGGTGGTGCCCAACAGCCTCGTGGGCGGTACGTTGTATGGCACCACGCGCATACCCGATGCCCGCGACATCTGCAGTCCCGGAGGCAGGGGCTTTGTCATGGGGCTGGAGCCGTTCACCGGTGGGCGGCGCGCTTCCGCCGCCTTTGACGCCAATGGCGATGGTCGGATTGACCACCAGGACGTGATCACGGTCGGGGGGGCAGGGCTTTCCGGCAAACGGCATTGGTTTCGCCAGCGGCCTGAACGATCCGCGCTTCCTGGACGGCACCGCTGAGCTGATTCGGGACGACGGCAAGCGAGAAGAAGTGTCTGTGCCCCACAGAAATGGCAACCAGGTCAGCCGCACCTCTTGGCGCGAACTCCTGCTGGATTAACGGCGGACAACCACATGCACGAGCACGTAGATCGGCCGACCTGTAAAACCTGCAGGCAGCCTTCGGGTTTTACACTGATCGAGCTGATGATCGTCGTGGCGATCGTCGCGATCCTGGCAGCGATCGCGTATCCCAGCTATCAGGGTCATGTCATCAGGACCCGACGCGCGGCGGCGGCGGTGTGCATGCTGGAAGTGGCGCAGTTCATGGAGCGCTACTACACCACGCACTTGCGATACGTCGATGACGCGGGCGCGGCGCCGACCATTCCGGCGACGCAGTGTCGAACCGATCTGCAAAGTCACTACACGATCGGCTTGGCCGACGGCACCGTCGTCGGGGCCTACTCGGTCCAGGCCGTACCCAAGGGCGTACAAGCCATCCGCGACACGAAGTGCGTAACGCTGGCGATCAACCAGCTGGGAGCGAAGAGCGAATCCGGAACTGCCGCCACCGCGACGGAATGCTTCTAGCGCTCCGCTTCGGGCGGGCAACGTGCGTCAGCCGACCAGTTTGCCCAGCATCCGCAAACCACCTGTCCACACGCCGATCGCCGTGCCCAGGCTGGTCAGGAAGAAGTTGAGCAGTACGCGTGCCACGCGATTGCGCCACCAGCCGCGCCAGCTCTGCACGTCGTCGCGCAGGGCCATGAAGTCGGCATAGGTCGGTTTGCGGATCCACGCCTCGGTGAGCGCACTGAGCGTGCCCGAAGCGAGCGCCGGGTGGAGCGGCGTGATCGGCGACGCGACGAAGGCAACCAGGATGCTGAGCGGATGGCCGCCGGCAATGGCGCAGCCGATCGCGCCGAGCACGCCAGTGGCCAGCACCCATTGCAGAAGCAGGTCGGAGCCGACGTCGATGCCGCCTCGCCAGAAGCCCCAGGCAAAACCGCCCAGTACGAACACGGCCAGGAGGATCGTGAACCACGGCACGTCGCTCTTCTTCGGCAACGACTCGAGTTCTTCACGAATCGTGTCCGGCGCGCGGACTTCGTCCTTGAGGTGGCGCGCCAGTCCCTGCAGGTGTCCGGCGCCGACCACGGCCAGCACTTCGCGTGCATCGCCATGGGTCTCGCGCAGGCGTGCGGCCATGTAGCGATCGCGCTCGGCGATCACGGTTTCATAGAGCTCGGGACTGTCGCTGGCGAACTCGCCGAAGCTCGACTCGAGCATGTCGCCCTGCTTGAGCTTCTCGATCTCGTCGGCACCGACTTCTTCGTCGACGAACAGCGCCGCCATCAGGCCGCCGCCGAGCTTCGCCCGGGACCACCAGCCGAGCCGGTTGTTGGCGCGCTTGAAGGTGAGGCCGACATCGCGATCGATCAGGTGTACCGGCAGCTCGCGCTGGCGAGCCTCGAGGACGGCGCGCTTGAGTTCGGCGCCAGGTTCGATGCCGAGCTGTTCGGCGAGGCGCCGCTGGTAGGCGGCCAACGCCAGGTTGGCCGCGAACAATGCGGTCTTGCCGGTGCGGATGACCTGGACCAGGTCCAGGCGCGCCAGAGCGTCGGGGTCGGTCAGGGCCTGCAGGCGCTGCGGATCCAGTTCGACGGCGACTGCATCGAAGGCGCCACTGTCGATGGCGTCGCGGACGGCTTCAACGCTGGCCAGGGAGACGTGTGCGGTGCCCAGCAGCGTGTAGCGCACGCCGTCGCGCTCGACGATCGCATGCGGCTGGCCGGCGAGGACGGCATCGAGTGCCGACTGCGCAGTGGCTTCGATCATGGCTGCACCCGGCGGTCGGACAGGGCGGGGCGCGAAACGGTTTGCGGTGCTGCGGGCATGCGGCGTTGCCTTTCGGGGGTTGCGCAGCAAGACGGCGCCAGTCCGGCGCCGTCTTGCTGATGTATGGAGTGGCTGCAGCGCAGCTTAGGGCCAGACCACCATCGGGGCAACGCGAGTTGGACTCAAGCCACGCCGAAGGGCAGGTTGGTGCTGGAGACGATGCGATCGCCAACGGCTTCCCCGTGCAGGAAGCGCAAGCTGGCAGCGATCACTTCGCCATCGTCGAGGACGCGGCGATGGCCCAGGCCGCGCGTGGTCAGCAGCCGCGAGTCCGGCCAGTAGCGTGCGTAGCGCTCGCCTTCCTCCCAGGGAACGTCGCGGTCTTCCAGGTCGTGCACGATCAGCGCGGGGCGACCGATGACCGGTGCGTTCAGGTGTGCCTGCTGCTCGGCGAAGGTGATGCCGATCCGGCTCTCGAAGTAGGTGAACATGCGCTGGAACAGCCGGTGTCCGATCCACATCACGTGGGCGAATCGTTCGGCCGCGGCAACCGGATCGGCAGCCGGCGCGATCAGGACCGCACGTCCTGCCTTCAATCCCCGTGCCATGGCGAGCAGCGTCGCCGCGCCACCGAGCGAATGCCCGATCACCGCCGCCGCCGGGCCGTAGTGGTCGCCAACGGCCAGCAGGTGCCGGGTGAAATCCGGCAGCGTCGCCTGCGTGCCAGGGCTGCGGCCGTGGGCAGGCTGATCGAATGCGACCACCGCGTAACCTGCGGCGATCAGCCCGGGCAGCCACGCGGCGATCCGAGTGCCATGGCTGGACCAGCCGTGCGCAAACAGCACATAGGGCTGCCTGTCCGGGTTGCCCCAGACGTACGCGGCTATGGCATGTCCGTCGACATCGAGTTGCTCTTCGCGAGCGCCCTGGGTGGACGCCGCGAGGGCGCGGCTGCGGCTCGAGGACATCGGCGTCGAGAACAGGCGCGCGGCGCGTTGCACCGCTGCCCCGGGGGAAAGCGGGGCGCCGAGCGCGAAGCCCAGGCGCAGGCCGTACAGTCGCATGATATTACGAACGGTCGTGCTAATTGTGGCGATGAGCGGGTACACGGGAGGCCTCCGGTAGGGGTCAGAGGGTGGCGGAGTACGAGCGGAAGAGCCGCTCGAGGGCGCGGCGGCCGCGGGTCACGGCCAGTTCGAAGCCGAACAGGCCGGCATCGTGGTGAACGATCAGCGCAAGGCTGTAGACCTCGAAGGCCATCTGCTCTGCATCGGTATCGGCAGCGAGGTCGCCGGTTTCGACGGCCAGCGAGATGGCGCGGGACAGCTCTTTGCGCCAGCGCAGTTCATGGGCGACGACACGGTCGCGGATTTCACCCGGGCGGTCGTCGTACTCGCTGGCAGCGCTGAGAAGCAGGCAGCCGCCTTCTGACGATTGCCGTGCCCAGTCGAACCAGGCTTCGACGATCGCGCGAAGCCGGGGCAGGCCGCGTGGCAGTTTCAGCGCCGGCAGCAGGACATGGGCGACGAAGCGCTGGCCAGCCGCATCCAGGACCGCCATCTGCAGGTCTTCGCGCGAGCCGAAATGGGCGAACACGCCGCTCTTCGACATTCCCACGGCTTGGGCCAGGGGGCCAATCGACAGGCCTTCCAGGCCGGCGGAGCAGGCGATGCCGTAGGCGCGATCGATGATCGCTTCGCGGGTGGCGGCGCCTTTGCTGGTGGCGGTCAATGCGGACATGGGACGGAAAATAGCACGTCCGTTCGTTTTATTCGTGACCGTTCGTCGGGACCGCTGTCTCTCCGGAAGGTGAGACTGGCGCAGTCGCTCAGGCGCTCTCTGGCGCGGTCGTCAGCCCCGCGCCCAGGTCCAGCTGCATTTGCACGGTATCCAGCCAGCGCCCGTGCTTCCGCCCCAGCCCGGAAAACACACCGACCGTGCGGAATCCAAGGCGCTCGTGCAAAGCGATCGAGGCGGTGTTGCTGACATCGCCGACCACAGCGACCATCTGCCGGAATCCGAGTTGGGTGCACTCGTCGATCAGCGTTTGCAGCAGCGCCCGGCCGACGCCGCGGCCCTGCAGTTCGGGAACGATGTAGACCGTGTCCTCGACCGTCCAGCGATAGCCCTCGCGGCTGCGGTAGCTGCTGGCGTAGGCGTAACCGGCGAATCGCCCGTCAAGCTCGGCGACGATGTAGGGATAGCCCTGCGCGACGATCGCCTGCCAGCGCCGGGTCATCTCGGCCTGGTCGGGCGCGTCGTATTCGTAGGTGGCGACGTGCTCATCGACTTCGCGTGCGTACAACGCGGTGATCGCCGGCAAGTCGCCGGCGACGGCTTTGCGGATCGAAAGCGTGATGGTCAAGCCGCTCAGTCGCGGTAACGCTTGAGCAGGTCGCCGTAGGCGTCGATGCGGCGATCGCGCAGGAACGGCCAGATCCGGCGCACGTGCTCGCTTCGCTGCATGTCGACCTCGGCCATCAGGATCTCGGGCTCGGCGACGGTCGACTGCGCAAGGAACTCGCCCTGCGGACCCAGTACATGGCTGGTGCCCCAGAAGTCGATGCCGGCCGCGTCCAGCGGCGACTGCTCGTGGCCGACGCGGTTGCAGCTGAGCACCGGCAGGCCGTTGGCCACGGCATGACCGCGGTGGCTGAGCACCCAGGCATCGCGCTGGCGATCCTTCTCGGCTTGTTCGTCGGTGGGGTCCCAGCCGATCGCGGTCGGGTACAGCAGCAGCTCGGCACCGGCCAGCGCCATCAGGCGCGCGCCTTCCGGGTACCACTGGTCCCAGCACACGAGCACACCGAGTCGACCGACCGACGTCTGGATCGGCTCGAAGCCGATATCACCCGGCGTGAAATAGAACTTCTCGTAGAAACCCGGGTCGTCCGGGATGTGCATCTTGCGGTACTTGCCGGCGGTGGAGCCGTCGGCATCGAAAACGACGGCGGTGTTGTGGTACAGGCCGGCAGCGCGCTTCTCGAACAGCGAGCTGACCAGCACCACGCCATGCTGCTTCGCCAATGCGCCAAGACGTTCCGTGCTCGGACCGGGAATGGTCTCGGCGAGATCGAACTCGTTGACCGACTCGTGCTGGCAGAAGTACGGACCGTTATGCAGTTCCTGCAGCAGCACCAGCCTCGCACCGCGCTTGGCGGCCTCGGCCACGCGCGCCTCGATGTTGGCCAGATTGGCCTCGCGGCTGCCGTGGTCGCGGTCCTGGATCAGGGCGACGGGGAGGGTGGTCTTCTTCATGGCGACTGGAAATCCGGGGCGCAGGGGACGGCGGATATTGTAGGCGTGGCCGATGACGCTGATTCGCGGTGGGAGCGAGCTTGCTCGCTCCCGCGGTGGTGGGTCTTTACGCCACCACGCCCTGGGGAAGCTGCATCGTGATGCAGTGCAGGCTGCCGTTCTGCCAGATCAGCGGGCGGCAGGGCACCGGCACGATCTCGCGGCCGGGGAATGCTTCGGCCAGCACGGCCTGGGCACGACTGTCGGCCTCGTCGCCGTAGGCGGGCATCAGCACGGCACCGTTGACGATCAGGAAATTGGCGTAGCTCGCGGCCAGCAGGCGACGACCTTCGTCGACGATGGGTTTGGCCCACGGCAGCGGGAACAGGCGGTAGGGCTTACCGTCGCGGGTACGCAGCGCGGCAAGCTCCTTGCCCATCGCCTGCAGTTCGGTGAAATGCGAATCGGCCGGGTCGTCGCAGTCCTGGTAGACGATTGCGTCGCGGGCGGCGAAGCGGGCGAGGGTATCGACGTGGGCGTCGGTGTCGTCGCCTTCCAGGTAGCCGTGGTCGAGCCACAGCACGCGCTCCTGGTGCAACCAGCTGGAGAGTTTCCCCGTCAGGTCCTCGCGCGACGTTTCCGGATGACGCTCGTGCAGGCACTGCCAGGTGGTCAGGAGGGTGCCTTCGCCGTCGCTGTCGATCGCGCCGCCTTCCAGAGCAAAATCAACCGGATAGCGCGAACTGTTAACGAACGTTCCAGCATCGTGCAGACGCTCGACCAGCAGGTCGTCCTGGCTGGCGTCGAACTTGCCGCCCCAGCCGGTGAAGCGGAAATCGAGCAGGCGGAAACCGCCTTCGCGGCGCAGCGTGATCGGGCCGGAGTCGCGCAGCCAGGTGTCGTCGTAGGCGACTTCGACGAAGCGGACCTGCGTCATGTCGACGCGCGCCGAGGACAGGCGGGCGCGCGCATACGCTTCCACATCCTCGTCGGCCACGCAGATGACGGCCGGCTCGAAGCGGGTGATGGCGGCGACCAGGGCGATGTAGGTCTCTTCGACCTCGCCCAGGCGATCAGCCCAGTCGGTATCGGCGGTCGGCCATGCAATCAGGACCGCGGACTGGGGTTCCCACTCCGCGGGGAAGCGCAATACAGGTTCGTTCATAGCCTCAGCGAATGGGGGGCTTCGGGCCGACTTCCTCGGCACTGGCCTTGTTGGCAACCACGTCGATCACCTTGCTCTTCTCGAAGTACACGGTGAAGGCGGGGTAGACCCAACGGTTAATGGCCGGCCACTGACGCTTCTGGCCGCCCTGGGATTCGAGCTTCTCGGTCGGCGCCCCATAGCTGGCTTCGACCTGGGCCATGGTCTGGCCACGGGCCGGCATGGCGGCGCGGTTTTCTTCCTGCACGCGTTCCACCAGGAGGGTGTCGGCGGCAGCCGTGCCGGCCAGGGCCAGCAGTGCGAACAGCGGTACAGCAACGAAGCGCTTGTTGACGTTCACGGCGAGCCCCCTCGGTGGATGAACACGGTCTGGTAAGGACGCGATTGTACGCACAAGGCGTGAAGTGGCGGCAGCGCGCCGCCGTCACGTTTTGGCGAACCTGTCCATGCAAACCAGACAGGCGGCCACAGAAAAGGCCGCCTTGCGGCGGCCTTTCGATTTGCACGGCGTTGCCGGGCTTCTTAGCGCTGACGCGCCTTGAAACGCGGGTTCGACTTGCAGATCACGAAGACCTTGCCACGGCGGCGGACGACTTTGCAGTCGCGGTGACGGGCCTTCGCCGACTTCAGAGAGGACAGGACCTTCATGACAGACTCCGGCAAACGGTTGATTAAAGAACGAAGCCCGCGATTCTAGCTTGCAATTCCTTCCCCGATCAAGCGCTTGCAGCAAAAAAGTTGAAATCCGGGCAAATCGGGGTCGCAAAAGCCAGCCGCGGCCGGCTCGCCGCATAATGTTCGCATGAATAGCGCAGACCCCCACAGCAGCATTCCCGTCCTGACCATCGATGGGCCTTCGGGCTCCGGCAAGGGCACTATCAGCCGCCTCGTCTCCCAGCAACTGGGCTGGCATTACCTCGACTCCGGCGCCCTGTACCGGGCGGTGGGCGTCGCCGCCGGCTGGGCCGACCTCGACCTGGCCGACCCTGCCGCCCTGGTCCGCTGCGCCTTCGATACCCGGGTCGGCTTCCGTGACGACCCCTCGGGCGAGCTGCGGGTGCTGGTCAACGACATCGACGCCACCGACGAACTGCGCACCGAGACCGCCGGGGCGGCCGCTTCGGCCATCGCCGCGATCCCGGAGGTGCGCTCGGCCCTGAAAGACCGCCAGCGCGCCTTCCGCCAGGCCCCGGGCCTGGTCGCAGACGGTCGTGACATGGGTACGGTCATCTTCCCGGATGCCCCCTTCAAGGTGTTTCTGACCGCCAGCGCCGAAGAAAGAGCGGAAAGGCGCTATAAGCAGTTGAAAGACAAGGGGGTTTCAGTTAATTTAGATGGTCTGCTGCGGGAGATCCTTGCCCGCGACGCCCGCGATGCCAGTCGCGCGGTGGCTCCGTTGCGCCCGGCCGACGACGCCGTTCGCATCGACACCACCGGCCTTGGCATCGATGCGGTCGTCGAGCGTGTGCTGCAACTGGTGACACCGTAAGGGCCATCGATTTGCAGTCGCGTTGAACGAACGTGGCAGGACGATGTTGCAAACCAAACGCCATCGCAATCCCGCGATGGTCAATCAACCAACACATGGCGTGGCTTCATCGCGCCACATAACGGGTGGGTCGACCACGTGCTGCTTGAAGTCATCCGACGTGGATGACCATGACAGCCGGTGCGGCCCGTGTGTTCAACAGAGTATTTTTCAATGACCGAATCATTTGCCGAGCTGTTCGAACAAAGCCAGACCAATCTGGCCAAGCTGAAGCCGGGCGCAATCGTCACCGGTGTTGTCGTGGAAGTCCGCGGCGACGTCGTGGTGATCAACGCCGGCCTGAAGTCCGAAGGCATCGTGCCGATCGAACAGTTCCGTAACGACGCGGGCGAGATCGACGTGGCCGTGGGCGACGAAGTCAAGGTCGCGCTCGACTCCATCGAGAACGGCTTCGGCGAGACCGTCCTGTCGCGCGAGAAGGCCAAGCGCGCCATGGTGTGGGACGAACTCGAGCAGGCGCTCGAGAAGAACGAGACCATCACCGGCCGCATCTCCGGCAAGGTCAAGGGCGGCTTCACCGTCGACATCAAGGACGTGCGCGGCTTCCTGCCGGGTTCCCTGGTCGACGTGCGCCCGGTCCGCGACTCCGCGTACCTGGAAGGCAAGGAGCTCGAGTTCAAGCTCATCAAGCTCGATCGCAAGCGCAACAACATCGTCGTCTCCCGCCGTGCGGTGGTTGAGAGCGAGTACAGCGTCGAGCGCGAGCAGCTGCTCGAGAAGCTGCAGGAAGGCGCGATCCTCAAGGGCGTCGTCAAGAACCTCACCGATTACGGTGCGTTCGTCGACCTCGGCGGCATCGATGGCCTGCTGCACATCACCGACATGGCGTGGAAGCGCGTGCGTCACCCGTCGGAAGTCGTGGAAGTCGGCCAGGAGCTGGACGTCCGCGTGCTCAAGTACGACCGCGAGCGCAACCGCGTCAGCCTCGGCCTCAAGCAGCTGGGCGAGGATCCGTGGGACAACATCGCCCGTCGCTACCCGGCCAACACCCGCGTGTTCGGCAAGGTCTCCAACGTCACCGATTACGGCGCGTTCGTCGAGATCGAGCCGGGCGTCGAAGGCCTGGTGCACGTGTCCGAGATGGATTGGACCAACAAGAACGTCAACCCGTCCAAGATCGTGCAGGTCGGTGACGAGGTTCAGGTCATGGTCCTGGACGTCGACGAGGAGCGTCGCCGCATCTCGCTGGGCATGAAGCAGGTCACCAGCAACCCGTGGGAAACCTTCGCCGCCATCCACAAGAAGGGCGACAAGGTTTCGGGCCAGATCAAGTCGATCACCGACTTCGGCATCTTCATCGGCCTGGACGGCGGTATCGATGGCCTGGTCCACCTGTCCGACCTGAGCTGGGCAACCACCGGCGAAGACGTGGTCCGCAACTTCAAGAAGGGCGACAACCTGGAAGCCGTCGTGCTCGCCGTCGATCCGGAGCGCGAGCGCATCAGCCTGGGCGTCAAGCAGCTTGAGCAGGACCCGATGGGCCAGTACGTGGCGACCAACGCCAAGGGCTCGATCGTCAAGGGCAAGGTCAAGGAAGTCGACGCCAAGGGCGCGACCATCGAGCTCGACAATGGCGTGGAAGGCTACGTGGCCGCCCGCGACATCGCCAAGGAGCGCGTCGAGGATGCTTCGCAGTACCTCAAGGTCGGCCAGGAAGTCGAAGCCAAGATCATCGGCACGGACCGCAAGGGCCGTTCGATGCAGCTGTCGATCAAGGCCAAGGACGAAGCCGAGCAGCAGGAGGCCCTGGCGGACTACAACCGCTCGTCGTCGTCCGATGCTTCCAGCGGCACGACCAAGCTGGGCGCGCTGCTGCGCGAGCAGCTGGGCAACAAGTCCGAGTAATCGAGCTGTATGGAGCCCGGTCGTAACGGGCTCCAGGTGGTAACCGCGAAGGCGGTCCGGCTCGTTCGGACCGCCTTCCTTCTAAGTCCGAGCCGTCGCGAGTGCCCGTTCCAGCCATGACCAAATCCGAGCTCATCGAGATCCTTTCGCAACGTCAGGCCCACCTGAAGGGCGAAGACGTGGATCTGGCGGTGAAGGCGCTGCTCGAGATGATGGGCGGATCGCTGTCGGGCGGAGAGCGGATCGAGATCCGCGGGTTCGGCAGCTTCTCGCTGCATTACCGTCCGCCGCGCCTGGGTCGCAATCCCAAGACCGGCGAATCGGTCGCGCTGCCCGGCAAGCATGTGCCGCACTTCAAGCCTGGCAAGGAACTGCGCGAGCGCGTCAGCGGCGTGGTGCCGCTCGACGAAGCCGAGTAAGTCGGCCATCTGGAATCGGCCTTCGGTCATCGGCCGATCCACCCCAGGCCTCACGCGGCCTACTCAATAGCGTTGACAGGCCCTAAGCTACCGCTGCTCATCGCGGTCTTCGCGATCGTCTGGAGGGCTACATGCGCCTGCTTCGTTTGTTCATCGCCATCGCCTGCCTGGCCGTCGGTGCCGTCATCGGTGCGCTCAACCGCGCGCCCGTGCTGATCGATCTCGGTTTTGCCCGGCTGCCCAGCAACCTGGGCGTGGCACTGATCGTGGCGGTGCTGCTGGGCGTGCTGATCGGCGGGCTGGCCATCAGTGCCAGCGTGGTGCTGCCCCTGCGTCGCCGACTTGCGCGCGCGCAACGCCAGATCCCTTCGACTGCTTCACCGACCGCTTCCCCCGGGGCATGACGCATGGCGTTCATCAGTGAATGGTTCTGGTTCTTCCTGCTGCTGCCGATCGCGGCAGTCAGCGGCTGGATCATTGGTCGTCGCGGTGGCGAGCGCCACAGCGACACCCAGGTCAGTCGCCTCTCGACGACCTATTTCCGCGGTCTGAACTACCTGCTCAACGAGCAGCCGGACAAGGCCATCGAGTTGTTCCTGCACATCGCCGAACTCGACAAGGACACCTTCGAGACCCAGGTCGCGCTCGGCCACCTGTTCCGTCGTCGCGGCGAAGTCGACCGTGCCATCCGCCTGCACCAGGCGCTGGTGCAGCGTCCGGGCCTGAGCGACCAGCAGCGCGTGCAGGCACTGCTCGCACTGGGCGAGGACTACATGCGCTCGGGCCTGCTCGATCGTGCCGAGACGGTGTTCAGTGACCTGGTGGCGCTGGACATGCGCGCGCCGCTGGCGCTGCGCCACCTGATCGGCATCTACCAGTCCGAACGCGACTGGGACAAGGCGATCGAGAATGCGCGCCGCTACGAAGAGGCGACCGGTGAGCCGATGGGCAAGCTGATTGCCCAGTTCGAGTGCGAGCTTGCCGAACGCCATCGTGCTGCCGGAGATATCGATGCGGCGCAGGCGGCAGTGAAGCGCGCCTACGAGGCCGATGCCAATTCCGTCCGTGCCGGCATGATCGAAGGTCGTCTCGAAGTCGAGTCCGGCAATGATGCCGGCGCCATCCGCGCCTTCGAGCGGGTTGCACGCGTCGATCCCGATTACCTCCCCGAGATCCTGCCGCCGCTGCTCGCCAGCTATGAGCGCGTCGGCGACGCGCCGGGTGCACGCGCATTCCTGGCGGAGATGACCGAGCACTATCGCGGCATCTCGCCGGTGCTGGCGTTGACGCACATGGTGGAGCACGAGGAGGGCGTGCCGGCGGCACGTGCCTACCTTGCCCGGCAGCTCAAGGATCGTCCGTCGGTCCGGGGCGAAGCGGCATTGATCGACCTGACCCTGGCCGAGGGCGCCGACCCGGCGGCAACGTTGCACGATCTCAAGCACATCACCGACCAGTTGCTGGTTCGCAACCCCAGCTATCGCTGCAACCGTTGCGGCTTCGGCGCACGCAGCCATCACTGGCAATGCCCGAGCTGCAAGGAGTGGGGAACGATCAAGCCGCTGCTGAACTACGCGGTGGTCTGAAGCATGGTCCAGTGGTTGTTGGTTTATTTCCTCATTGGCGTGGTCGGTACCTGGCTGGCGCGTCGCTATGCGATCAGGCAGTCGCTGATCGACCAGCCCGGCGAGCGCCGCAGTCACCAGGTTGCCACGCCGCGCGGCGGTGGCATCGCCATCGTGATAGCGGCGCTGGTGGCGGCCTGTGCCCTCGCGCTGCACCGGCCCGTCGACGCCCCCCTGCTGGCTGCCTTCGGTGTCGGCCTGGTGTTGGTCGCCGGGATCGGCTGGCTCGACGACCATCGGCCGCTTTCGCCGTGGTGGCGGTTGCTGGTCCATGCAGTGGCCGCTGTATTGCTCGCACTGGCGGTGGGCGACGTTTACCAATCGCCCTGGCTCGGGCTGGTTGCGTTCATTGCCGCGATGACGTTGACGAATGTGTGGAACTTCATGGACGGCATCAACGGCCTGGCTGCCAGCCAGGCGGCGCTGGTCGCCGCAGGCTTGGCGGCGATCGCGGGCAGCAGTTGGGGCCTGCTGGGAGTCGCCGTCGCCGCGGCTTGCGTCGGTTTCCTGCCCTTCAACTTCCCCAAGGCGAGAATTTTTCTCGGTGACGTCGGCAGCGGAGCTCTGGGATTCTGCCTCGCGGCGCTGGTGGTGGTGGCAGGCGCCCGGCTCGGAGGCCATTCCTGGGTGGTGCTGTTACCATTGTCGGTGTTCCTGGTTGACGCCAGTTTGACCCTCTTGCGGCGTCTGCTGCGGGGGGAGCGCTGGTGGACTCCGCACACCCAGCACGCCTATCAGGTCTGGGCTCGCCGAGTGGGGCACAACCGGGTAACGCTTGCCTATGCGGGTGCGACGGCGGTGTCTCTGCTGCTGGCTTTTTGGCTTGCGTCACAGCCTGAAATGGCCTTCATCACCGGTATCACAGTCGCGTGGTATATCTGCTGCGCTTTTTTGTGGGTCGGGCTGCAAAAGGCCGGGTCTTTCCGGACTCCGACTTCAATTTGATTCAGGTTTGCATCCAGAAGAGGGGCATGGAATGAGCTCATGGCGTGATCGGTGGAAAAGTGCGCTGCCGCGAATGGCGGTGGTCGCCCACGATCTCGCGATGGTCTGGGTCGTCTGGCAGGCCCTGCATCGCCTGCGCTGGGGCATTGAAGCCAATGCGCCCGCCATTCCGCTCTGGTCGACTGAGGTTGCGCTCGTCCTGGCCGCGCAAGGGCTGGTGTTCTGGCAGGTCGGCCTGTACCGGGGCCTGTGGCGGTTCGCCGGTGTCCCTGACCTGTGGAACATCCTGAAGGCTTCGATCCTGGGGCTGTTCGCGATCGTGCTCGGCCTGTTCCTGTACAACCGCCTCGACAGCGTTCCGCGTACGGTGCTGGTCCTCTATCCGCTGGTATTGATGGGCATGCTCGGCGCGCCGCGTCTGATGTATCGCGCGTGGAAAGACAGCCGCGTCGATGGCTTTGGTGGCGCCTCGGTGCGCATCCTCATCCTCGGTTCCGGTCACGCCGGGGAAGCGCTCGTGCGCGACCTGCGTCGCTCGGGCACTTATCAGCCGGTTGGATTCCTCGACGACGCCGCGCGCCTGCGTGGCAGCAAGGTGCAGGGCGTGCCGGTGCTTGGGCGCGTCCAGGACGTCGCGGAAATTGCCCGCGAAACCGCAGCCAAGCTGCTGGTCATCGCCATGCCGTCGGCCGACGCGAATGCGCTGCAGCGCGTGGTGGTGGCGTGCGAACGCACCGGGCTGCCGTTCCGCATGGTGCCGAAACTGCAGGACGTGCTGGAAGGTCGTTCGCTGCCGGGTGAACTCAAGGAGGTCGCGATCGAGGACCTGCTGGGCCGCAAGCCGGTCATGCCTGACTGGAAGGCGATCCGCGCCTGGCTGGGGGCGCGCTCGGTACTGGTCACCGGTGCCGGCGGTTCGATCGGCTCGGAGCTTTGCCGGCAGTGTGCCCGCCACGGCGCTCGTCGTATCGCCCTGATCGAGATCGACGAACTCGCGCTGACCACGACCGAAGCCGCGCTGCGTCGCGACTTCCCGGATCTGGAATACATCGCCATCCTCGGCGATTGCGGCGACCCTGCGGTGATTGCGCACGCGTTGTCGCGCGCCGAGCCCGACGCGGTGTTCCATGCCGCTGCCTACAAGCAGGTGCCGTTGCTCGAGCTGCAGCTGCGTGAAGCGGTGCGCAACAACGTGCTGTCGACCGAGACGGTCGCACGTGCATGCCGCGGCGCCGGCGTCGGCACGTTCGTGCTGATCTCCACCGACAAGGCCGTCGATCCGGTCAATGTGCTCGGCGCGACCAAGCGCCTTGCCGAGATGTCCTGCCAGGCCCTGGCTGACCAGCGCTCCACGCGCTTTGTCACGGTGCGCTTCGGCAACGTGCTCGATTCGGCCGGCAGCGTCGTGCCGCTGTTCCGCGAACAGATTCGCGCTGGCGGTCCGGTCACGGTCACCGATCCCGAAGTCACGCGCTTCTTCATGACCATTCCCGAGGCCTGCCAGCTGATCCTGCAGGCATCGGCGATCGGCACGCATGAAGCGATCTACACCCTCGACATGGGCGAGCCGGTGCCGATCCGGTTGCTCGCCGAACAGATGATCCGCCTGGCGGGCAAGCATCCGGGCCGCGACATCGCCGTGGTCTATACCGGTCTTCGTCCGGGCGAGAAGCTGCACGAGACGCTGTTCCATGCCGACGAGCGCTATCGCCAGACTGCGCACCCGAAGATCCTGCAGGCCGAGCCGCGCGACGTGTCGTCCACGCATATCGAGAACGCGGTGGCGCAACTGCGCGAAGCCTCGATTCGTTATGATCTCGACGCGCTTAGCCACCTGTTGCGCAGTGCGGTTCCCGAGTTCCAGCCGGTTGGCGCGCATCCGGACTATCAGGAATCGGCGACGGTGGTGGCGTTCCCCGCCCGTAATGCAAGGAAGATTTGATGTCGGTTCGGATTCGCAAAGCTGTTTTCCCGGTGGCCGGTCTGGGCACCCGATTCCTCCCCGCGACCAAGACGGTTCCGAAGGAAATGCTGCCGATCATCGATCGGCCGTTGATCCAGTACGCCGTTGACGAAGCCGTGGAAGCCGGCTGCGACACGCTGGTGTTCGTCACCAACCGCTACAAGCATGCCGTTGCGGATTATTTCGACAAGGCCTACGAGCTCGAACAGAAGCTCGAGCAGAGCGGCAAGACCGAACAGCTGGAACTGATCCGCAACGTGCTGCCCAAGGGCGTGCGCGCAGTGTTCGTGACCCAGGCCGAGGCGCTGGGCCTGGGGCATGCCGTGCTTTGCGCCAAGCCGGTGATTGGCGATGAGCCGTTCGCGGTATTGCTTCCTGACGACCTGATCTGGAACCGGGGTCCTGGCGCGCTGTCGCAGATGGCCGATGCCGCAGAAGCATCTGGCGCGAGCATGATCGCAGTGCAGGACGTGCCGCGTGACCAGACGGGAAGCTACGGCATCGTTGCGACCGACTCGTTCCAGAACCGACAGGGTCGCATCAATGCGATCGTCGAGAAGCCGCAGCCTGAAGTCGCGCCGAGCACGCTGGCCGTCGTCGGGCGCTATGTCCTCAATCCGCGCATCTTCACGCTGCTGGAGACGACCACGCCGGGTGCCGGTGGCGAGATCCAGCTGACTGATGCGATCGCAGCACTCCTGAAGGAAGAGGCGGTCAACGCCTATCGCTTCAAGGGCACGCGCTTCGACTGCGGTACGCACATTGGCCTGGTCGAGGCGACGATCCGCTACGCGCTCGATCACGAAAAGCTCAGCGACTCGGCTCGCCAGCTGATGCAGAACGCGCTGGCCGAACTGGGCGTCGAAGAGCTCGGCTGAGTTCGCAGCACCGTAGGGAGCGATCGCGCCCATGAGCGAGCAGGGCACCATTACCTGGGGCGACTTCGAGAAAGTGATGCTCTGCGCCGGTACGGTGCAGCGCGTCGAGCCGTTCCCGGAAGCACGCAAGCCGGCATGGAAACTGTGGGTCGACTTCGGTCCCCACGGTGTCCGCAAGACCAGCGCGCAGATCAAGGATCTTTACGCGGCGGAAGATCTGGTTGGTCGGCAAATCGTCGGCGTCATCAACTTTCCGCCCAAGCAGGTCGGTCCGTTCGTGTCCGAGTTTTTGCTGACCGGTTTCCCCACCGAGCAGGGCGTGGTGGTCACGGCCATCGAGCGACCGGTGCCAGACGGAACGCGGCTGGCCTGACCAGGTCGACAGGCAGAAACAAAACGGGCAGCCCCTGATTCATTGAAGGATGGGCTGCCCGTTCTGCTTGCAGGTAGCGTTGACTCAGAGCGCTTCGAAGATGCCCGCCGCGCCCATGCCGGTACCGATGCACATGGTCACCATGCCGTACTTGAGCTGACGACGACGCAGGCCGTGCACGATGGTCGCGGTACGGATCGCACCGGTCGCGCCGAGCGGATGGCCCAGCGCGATCGCGCCGCCGAGCGGGTTGACCTTGGACGGGTCCAGGCCGGAGTCGCGGATCACCGCCAGCGCCTGCGCGGCGAAGGCTTCGTTGAGCTCAATCCAGTCGAGCTGGTCCTTGGTGAGTCCGGCTTGCTTGAGGGCCTTCGGGATTGCGGCGATCGGACCAATACCCATCACTTCCGGGCGCACACCGGCGACCGAGAAGCTGACGAAGCGGGCGAGCGGAGTCAGACCGTAGTCCTTGATCGCCTGTTCGGACGCCAGCAGCACCGCGCCGGCGCCGTCGCTCATCTGCGAGCTGTTGCCGGCAGTCACGCTGCCGCCGAACTGGGCGTTGCGGAACACCGGGCGCAGCTTGCCCAGGCCTTCGATCGACGTGTCCGGACGCGGACCTTCATCGAGTTCGATGATCGACTTCTTGACGCGGATGGCATTGCCACCGAGGTCGGGGATGCGCGAGATCACTTCGTACGGGCTGATCTCGGACTTGAACTCTCCGGCCTGGATCGCGGCGATCGCCTTCTGGTGCGAGGCCAGGGCAAATGCGTCCTGGTCTTCGCGCGAGACTTTCCATTCCTCGGCGACCTTCTCGGCGGTGATACCCATGCCGTAGGCGATGGCGACGTTCTCGTCCTTGGCGAACACCTGCGGGCTCAAGGCGACCTTGTTGCCCATCATCGGCACCATCGACATCGACTCGGTGCCGCCGGCCAGCATCAGGTCCGAGTTGCCCAGGCGGATCTGGTCGGCCGCCATCGCCACGGCCTGCAGGCCCGACGAGCAGAAGCGGTTGATGGTCTGCGCGGCGATGGTGTTGGGCAGGCCGGCAAGCAGCGCGCCGATGCGCGCCACGTTCATGCCTTGCTCGCCTTCGGGCATGGCGCAGCCGATGATCGCGTCATCGATGCGGCCCAGGTCGATGCCCGGTGCCTGAGCGACCACGGAACGCAGCACGTGGGCGAGCATTTCGTCGGGACGGGTGTTGCGGAAGACGCCGCGCGGTGCCTTGCCGACCGGAGTACGGGTGGCGGCGACGATGTAGGCGTCCTGGATTTGCTTGGTCATTTTCGATATGTCCTGTGTCGTCGTCGCTTAGTTGCGCAGCGGCTTGCCGGTCTTGAGCATGTGCGCGATGCGCTCCTGCGTCTTGGGCATCTGCGCCAGTGCGACGAAATGTTCGCGTTCGAGCTTGAGCAGCCACTCCTCGTCCACCAGTGCGCCGCGGTCGACTTCGCCGCCGCACATGACGGTGGCGATGCGCGTGGCGATCTCGTAGTCGTGCGGCGAAATGAAGCGGCCTTCCAGCATGTTCACCAGCATCATCTTGAACGTGGCGATGCCGACGTCGCCGGCAACCTGGATGCGGCGGGCGGGCAGGGGCGGCCGGTAGCCGGATTCGGCCAGCGCGCGTGCCTGCTGGCGCGCCACGTGCAGCAGTTCGAAGGCATTGAAGACGACGCTGTCGCTGTCGCGGGCCAGCTTGAGTTCGCGAGCCTCGAAGGCCGAGGTCGAAACCTTGCCCATCGCCACGCTCTCGAACGCGGTCTTGAGCTGGGCGAACACGTCACCGCCCGGGCCCGCCGCTTCGGAAGCGCGCACGGCGAACTCCTTCAGGCCGCCACCGGCCGGCAGCAGGCCGACGCCGGCCTCGACCAGACCGATGTAGCTTTCCAGTGCAAACACGCTGCGGGCCGCATGCATCTGGAACTCGCAGCCGCCGCCCAGTGCCAGGCCGCGCACGGCCGCAACCACCGGCACCAGCGAGTACTTGATGCGCTGGCTGGTGGCCTGGAAGTTGGCCACCATCGCCTCGAAGCCCTTGACGTCGCCGGCCTGCAGCAGGCCCAGCGCACCGGCCAGGTCGGCACCGGCGGAGAAGGGTTCCTTCGGCTGCCAGATCACCAGGCCGGCGAAGTCGCGCTCGGCGATGCCGACCGCTTCCTGCAGGCCGTTGAGAACATGATCGTTGACCGTGTGCATCTTGGTCTTGAAGCTGACCACGGCGATGTCGTCGCCCTCGTCGACCCACATGCGGATGCCTTCGTTCTCGAAGACCGTGCGGCCCTGCGAGAACTTCTCGCCCAGCAACGGATCCGGGAAACGCTGGCGCGCATAGACCGGATTGGACGAGCGCGGCACGTTGGCGTTGCGGCCCGGGCTGAAGCTACCGTCGGCCGAATGCACGCCGGCGCGACCGTCGAACACCCAGTTCGGCAACGGCGCGCTGCTCATCGCTTTGCCGGCGACGATGTCCTCGGCGATCCAGTCGGCCACCTGTTTCCAGCCGGCGGCCTGCCAGGTCTCGAACGGGCCGAGCGACCAGCCGTAGCCCCAGCGCATGGCGAAGTCGATGTCACGCGCGGTGTCGGCGATCGACTCGAGGTGGAACGCGCTGTAATGGAACGTGTCGCGGAAGATCGCCCACAGGAACTGCGCCTGCGGATGCTCGCTCGCGCGCAGCGCGGCGAACTTCTTCGCCGGGTCCTTTTCCTTGAGCAGGCCGGCCACTTCCGGGTCGAGCTCGCCGGCCGAGGCGCGGTAATCCTGCGCCTTCAGGTCGAGCACGAGGATGTCCTTGCCGCGCTTGGTGTAGACGCCGGCGCCGCTCTTCTGGCCCAGCGCACCCTTCTCGATCAGGGCCGAAAGCCACTTCGGCGCCTTGAAGTAGCTGTGCCACGGGTCTTCCGGCAGCGTGTCGGCCATGGTCTTGATGACGTGCGCCATCGTGTCCAGGCCGACCACGTCGGCGGTGCGGAACGTCGCCGACTTCGGCCGGCCGATCGCCGGGCCGGTCAGCGCGTCGACGGTGTCGAAGCCAAGGCCGAACTGCTCGGTGTGGTGCATGCCGGCCAGCATCGAGAACACGCCGATGCGGTTGCCGATGAAGTTCGGGGTGTCCTTGGCGATGACCACGCCCTTGCCCAAGGTGGTGGTCAGGAAGGTTTCCAGCGACTCGAGCACGTCGTCGTCGGTGGTTTTGGCCGGAATCAGCTCGGCCAGGTGCATGTAGCGCGGCGGGTTGAAGAAGTGCACGCCGCAGAAGCGGTGGCGCAGCTGCTCGGGCAGCACTTCGGCCAGCTTGTTGATGCCCAGGCCCGAGGTGTTGCTGGCCAGCACGGTGTGCTCGGCCACGAACGGGGCGATCTTCTTGTACAGGTCCTGCTTCCAGTCCATCCGCTCGGCGATGGCCTCGATGATCAGGTCGCAGTCGCGCAGCTGCTCAAGGCCGGTCTCGTAGTTGGCCGCGGTGAGGCGCTCGGCCAGGGCCTTGCTGGCGAGCGGGGCGGGGCTGAGCTTGCCGAGGTTGGCGATGGCCTTGGTGACGACACCGTTGGGGTCGCCTTCCTTCGCGGGCAGGTCGAACAGCACCGTGTCGACACCGGCATTGGTCAGGTGCGCAGCGATCTGCGCGCCCATCACACCGGCGCCGAGAACGGCGACGCGGCGTACAAGCAGCTTCTTAGACATGTGATGTAAATCCTTGTTTATACAAGACTTGACGCTTCGAATTAACGCTTTGGTTCGACCTTGAAGCCGGCCGCGGCAAAGTGGATCAGCTCGCGTGCCGCTCGCTCACGATGCGCCGCCTCGGTGACACCGGCGGGTCGCTTGATCAGACCGAAGTCCGCCATGGCATAGGTCAGGGCGCCGGCCAGGAAATCCAGACGCCAATAGAGTTCTTCCTTGCTCAGGTCCGGCACGCAGGCGCCGATGGCCTTGCCGAATTCGCGCAGGACATGGCCGTAGTGGTCGGACAGGAACTTGCGCAGGCGGTCGTTCTTTTCCGCATAGGCGCGGGCCACGACGCGGACGAAGGCGCCGCCGCCGTGGCGGTCCTGGGCCATCGCCAGGGCAGGCCGCACGAATGCGGCCAGAATCGGTTCCAGCTCGCCTGGATGCTGTTCCATGGCGGTTTTCAGGGCGCCCAGTCGCTGCGCGCTCATCTCGTCCATGCGTCGGCGGAAGACCTCGTTGACCAGGTTCTCCTTGCTGCCGAAGTGGTAGTTGACCGCGGCGATGTTGACGTCGGCGCGGCTGGTGACCTGGCGCAGGGAGGTGCCGGTAAAGCCGAACTGGGCGAACAGCTCTTCGGCGGCGCCGAGGATGCGGTCCTTGGTGGAGAAGTGGGCGGTGGCGGCCATGTGGCTCCTGCTGCTGAAACGACGGGCTGAATCAAACGCTTGTTTGATGCTAGTCCGGGGCGCCTGAACCGTCAACGGCGACCGTCGACCGGCGGGTCTGGCGGGCGTGCAAAAGGCGTCACTTTTCCGTTAGAATTACCGGAGCCTTGTGGGCTAAACCCGCGTTCCGACGCGGGTTTTTCTGTTATCCTCGGGCGCGAACCGACTGGTTCGGCTGCCCGCCTACCCGGAGAAATTCCATGGCGCTGGAGCGCACCCTTTCCATCATCAAGCCTGACGCCGTCGCCAAGAACGTCATCGGTGAGATCTACACCCGCTTCGAGAAGGCCGGCCTGAAGGTCGTCGCCGCGAAGATGAAGCATCTGTCGAAGCAGGAAGCCGAAGGCTTCTACGCCGTGCACCGCGAGCGCCCGTTCTTCAGCGCGCTGGTCGAGTTCATGATCTCCGGTCCGGTGATGATCCAGGTGCTCGAGGGTGAGGGCGCGATGCTCAAGAACCGCGAGCTGATGGGTGCCACCAATCCGAAGGACGCCGCGCCGGGCACGATCCGCGCCGACTTCGCCGACAGCATCGACGCCAACGCCGTGCACGGTTCGGACAGCGTCGAGAACGCCGCCGTCGAAATCGCGTACTTCTTCCCGGCTACCAGCGTCTACGGCCGCTGATAGCGATTTCGAGAAGGCCATGACCACGCAACGCGACACCATCGAACTCCACCTCGCTGACGCAGGCACCGCGGCGGCGACGGAGTCGGCTGTCGCGACTGCGCCGGTCGTGGGCAAGCGCGCGGTCGAGCCGGGCAGGACAAACCTGTTCGATCTCGACCGCGTCTCGCTCGAGCGTTTCTTCGAAGAGACGCTCGGCGAGAAGAAGTTCCGTGCGCACCAGGTGATGAAGTGGATCCATCACCGCTACGTCACCGACTTCAACGACATGACCGACCTGGGCAAGGCGCTGCGCGCCAAGCTCGAACAGCACGCAGTCGTGCAGGTCCCGCAGGTCGTGTTCGACAAGGCGTCCACCGACGGCACCCACAAGTGGCTGCTGGGCATGGACCCGAAGAACGCCATCGAAACGGTGTTCATCCCCGACAAGGGCCGCGGCACGCTGTGCGTGTCCTCGCAGGTCGGCTGCGCGCTCAACTGCACGTTCTGCTCCACCGCGACCCAGGGCTTCAACCGCAACCTGTCGACCGCCGAGATCATCGGCCAGGTCTGGGTGGCGGCGCGCCACCTCGGCAATGTCCCGCACCAGCAGCGCAAGCTGACCAACGTGGTGATGATGGGCATGGGCGAGCCGCTGGCGAATTTCGACAACGTCGTGCGCGCGATGAGCATCATGCGCGACGACCTGGGCTACGGCCTGGCCAACAAGCGCGTGACGCTGTCGACCGCCGGCATGGTGCCGATGATCGATCGCCTCGGCGAAGAGAGCGACGTCTCGCTCGCGGTCTCGCTGCATGCGCCCAATGACGAGCTGCGCAACGAACTGGTGCCGCTCAACAAGAAGTATCCGATCGAGCAGCTCATGGAAGCCTGCGTGCGCTATGCGCTGCGCAAGCGCGGCAGTTCGGTCACCTTCGAGTACACCCTGATGAAGGGCGTCAACGACCAGCCGCAGCAAGCGCGCCAGTTGCTGCGCCTGCTGCGCCAGTTCGACAACGCCGTGCAGATGAAGGATGCCGCCAAGGTCAACCTCATCCCGTTCAATCCTTTCCCGGGCACGCGCTACGAACGCCCGGACGAAGTCGCGATCCGCGCCTTCCAGAAACTGCTCAACGACGCCGGCATGATTGCGCCGGTGCGCCGCACCCGCGGCGACGACATCGATGCCGCCTGTGGCCAGCTCAAGGGCCAGGTCATGGACCGGACGCGTCGCCAGGCCGAATTCCGCAAGCAACTGCAGGCGCAGGGGCTGGGCGATGAAGCAGCCTGACCTCCGCCGCGAACGCATGGCCCGTGGCGGCAGCCGCCGCCGGATTCTCCGTCTTTCCCTGTTCGTCCTGGTGGTGCTGGTCGCCGCCAGTGCCTGCAGCAAGCTGACGTTCGTGCGCCAGGACTTCAGTCGTGGCGACTACGATCAGATCGCCCGCAAGGTCGAAGTCAACGACGACAAGCGGGACAAGGCCTCCAGTGCCCGCATGCACCTGCAGCGCGCCCAGGAAAAGCTGCTTGCCGGCGACTACCCGGCTACCGAGCGTGAAGCGCGCCAGGCCCTGAAGATCGATCCGCGTTCGGTCGACGCATACACGCTGATGGGCGCTGCCGCCGAGCGCAGTGGTGCGACCACGCAGGCCGGCGAGCATTACCGCCGCGCGGCGGAGCTGGCGCCGACCAGTGGTGGCGTTCTCAACAATTACGGCGTCTGGCTTTGCGGCCAGGGCCGGGCGGCGGAGTCGCTGGCGTGGTTCGACCGCGCGCTTGCCGACACCAGTTACCAGACCCCGGCGATGGCCTTGGCCAATGCGGGCAGCTGTGCACTCAGGGCAGGGCAGGACGCGCGCGCCGCCCGCAACCTGCGCGATGCCATTGCCCTTGACCCGGCCAACCCGGTCGCGCTGGGAGCACTGGCGGAGCTTGAATTCCGCCAGGGCAGGGCGTTCGAGGCCCGGGCTTTTTCCGAGCGACGCCTGGCGGCAGCACCTGCGGACCGCAGTGCGTTGTTGCTTGCGTCACAAATCGAGCAGAAACTCGGCGACACGGCAGCCGCCGCAAGATACGTTCAGCGAATGAGGGCGGAGTTCCCTGAAACGCAGGGCTCCGGCATGGGGGATGACGGAAGGCGATGATGGGCTCTTCTAATGACACTGCGCCCGAGATGGGCGCCAGCTGCGGCGTGCGCCTGAAGCAGGCCCGCGAACAGGCGGGGCTGTCCCAGGAAGAAGTGGCCGCGAGCCTGAAGATTCCGCTGCGCGGGATCCGCCAGCTCGAATCCGGGGATCCGAGCCAGCTCGGGGCGCCGGTGTTCGTGCGTGGCCAGCTGCGCAGCTATGCACGCCTGCTGGGCGTCGACTTGGAAGACCAGCTGCGCCAGAGTCCGGTGACCGTGGTCGCCCCGTCCGAACTTGTCAGCCATACCTATACGCCGCGCTATCGCCATGTGTTCGAGCAGGTGACGCGCCGGGCCATCTATATCGTCCTGACCGCGGCGATCGCTGTGCCGGTCTGGCTCGCCACGCGCTCGCCACACCAGTCAACGGTGCAGTCGCTGGAAGTTCCGGTGACGCCGGCCACGCAGGGCGAATCGCCGGCCATCAAGCCGGCTCCGGCAGGCGTGCAACGCACCCCGCTGATCGCGTCGATGGCGCCGATTCCTTCGGCTTCGGCACAGGCTGCGCTGTCTTTGAACTTCACCGGCGACAGCTGGGTTCAGGTAGTTGGCAGCAACGGCACCACCCTGGAGCAGGGTCTGCTGGGAGCAGGGCAGCAGCGAAGCTACGGCGCTGGCGAGGTTTCCCGCGTCGTACTGGGCAACTCCACTGCCGTGGAAGTGCGGCAGGCAGGCAAGGCGGTTGATCTGACGCCGTTCAGCCGCGCGAACGTGGCGCGCTTTACGCTATCCTCTGACGGTTCCCTGACGCCGGTCGCAGACTGACCCGCGCGCGGGTCATCCCTCGTCACCGGTCCACGCGGGCCGGTGTTCCTCATTGGGTTCCCGCCGAAGGGCGGGGGCGACACAGCAGCTTTGGAATGGCAGCTCCCGAATGGCAATAGACGACCTTCTCGACGAACACGAACAAAGCGAGCGCGTCCTTCAGTGGCTGCGCAACAACGGAGCTGGCCTGATCGGCGGCATCGTGCTCGGGCTGGCGGCCATCGGCGGCTGGAAGTGGTGGGAACATCGCGGCGAGCAGGCCCAGCTGGATCTTTCGAACCAGTACCAGGCCACGCTCGACGCCATCCAGGCCAAGGACAAGACGGCGCAGGCCAAGGTCAATGCGCTGGCTGACAGCGCCTACCATGACCTGGCCGCGCTCGAGCTGGCACGCTCGCAGGTCGACGCGCGCCAGAACGACGCCGCCATCGCCACGCTGCGCGCCATCAAGAGCAATGACCCGGCAATCGCCGAAGTCGTCAACCAGCGCCTGGCGCGGTTGCTGATCGAGGCCAAGCAGGCCGACGCGGCGCTCAAGCTGGTGAGCAATGGCACCTCGGCCACGGCGCTGGAAGTACGCGGCGACGCGCATTTCGCACTGGGCCAGCTTGACCAGGCCCGTACCTCCTATTCGCAGGCACTGGCGAAGCTCGACGTTGCCTCTCCGCAGCGGCGCCTGATCGAACTCAAACTCAACCAGGTCGGCGGCGCGCCGGCCACGCCCGAGGCCAAGTCCTGATGAAGCACCGCACGATGCTGCTGCGTACCTCCCTCGTGCTGCTGTGCGCGGCCTCGCTCGCGGGCTGCTCGACGGTCAAGGGCTGGTTCGGCGGCGACAAGAAGAAAGACGACGGCAAGCCCAATGAACCGGTCGAGCTGACCGACATCACCCCGTCGGTTACCGTCTCCAAGCTGTGGTCGGCCAACGCCGGCAAGGGCGAGGGACGCATGGGCGTTCGCCAGGGTCCGGTCGTTGCCGATGGTCGCGTCTATGCCGCCGCCATCGAGGGCGGCGTGCATGCCTTCGACCTGCAGAACGGCAAGTCGATCTGGGAATTCCGCCCGGAGAAGAAGGTCGAGCTCGGCGTGTCCGGTGGTCCCGGCGTCGGCGAAGGCCTGGTGGTGGTCGGCGGCCTCAACGGCGAAGTGATCGCCCTGGATGCCGCGACCGGCGAGAAGAAGTGGGAAGCGAAGGTCCCCAATGAGGTGATCGCAGCGCCCGCAGTCGGCATGGGCTCGGTGTTCGTGCGCTCCAACGACGGCCGTATCACCGCCTTTGATGCCGCCAACGGTGAGCGTCGCTGGTTCTGGGTGCAGGAAGTGCCGATGTTGTCGGTGCGCGGCAACGACGCCCCGCAGCTTGGCCCGGGTTATGTCTTCGTCGGCAACGACGATGGTTCCGTGTCGGCGCTGTCGGCCACCGATGGTCGTCCGCTGTGGGAGCAGTCGGTGGGCGAGGGTGAAGGCCGTACCGAGCTCGACCGCATGGCCGACGTCGACGGCACGCCGGTGCTGGATGGCACGACGCTGTATGCCACCAGCTTCAAGAACCAGACGATGGCCATCGATGCACCGAGCGGCCGCCCGATGTGGCAGAGCGAGCACGGTGGCGCCGGCCGGGTCGGCATGGGCAGCGACCGCCTCGTCGTCACCGACGCCGGTGGCATCGTGTTCGGCCTGGACAAGTCCGGTGGCAGCGCCCTGTGGCAGCAGCCGGGCCTGGCGCGCCGCAACGTGACGGGTGCGGCGGTGCAGGGCGATTACGCCGTGGTCGCCGACTACGACGGCTACGTCCACTGGCTCAAGCTCGACAACGGCGAGTTCGCCGCGCGCGAGCGCGTCGGCGGCAAGGCCGTGCGGGCGGCGCCTGTGGTCGTCGACGGCATCGCGATCGTCCAGAACGTGAGCGGCGAGCTGACCGCGTTCCGCCTGCAGTAAGGGCGGCAACGCGCCAACCGGCAACAGGCCAACTTGACGCAGATCGGCCCAGCGCCCAACGGCACTGGGCCGTTTCCCTTTTTGCGACCGGGCGGTCATCATGCGCTGCGGACCGACCTGACCCGCCCCCTTCAGGCCGGGCAGGCCCAGCAGTGGCGCATCGGCCCGTTATCGCCGCGCCCGCAAGCCTCGCCGGCCTGGGCAACCGGCCCATGATTCACCCGCAATACCCATCCATTCCCCATTCGGCTTTCGCCCATGCTTCCGCTAGTTGCCCTCGTTGGTCGCCCCAACGTCGGAAAATCCACCCTCTTCAACGCGCTTACGCGCAGCCGCGACGCCCTCGTCCATGACGAGCCGGGTGTGACCCGCGATCGCCACTACGGTGTCTGCCGGCCGGAGGGCAAGCCGTCGTTCGCCGTCGTCGATACCGGCGGCATCGCCGGCGAGGACGAGGGGCTGGCCGGCGCGACCGCACGCCAGGCCCGTTCCGCGGCCGAGGAAGCCGACCTGGTGTTGTTCATCGTCGACGGCCGCGAAGGCGCCTCGGCCCTGGACGACGAGATCCTGGCCTGGCTGCGCAAGACCGCGCGGCCGACCACGCTGGTGATCAACAAGATCGACGGCATCGATGCCCAGGCCGCCCGCAACGATTTCGCCCGCTACGGTTTCAATGACGTCATCACCGTGTCCTCGGCGCATCGCCAGGGCATCGACGAGCTGATCGATTCGAGCCTGGCAAGGCTGCCGGAAGCCGGCGCCGCCACCGAACTCGACTCCGACCCGTCGCGCATCCGCATCGCCTTCATCGGCCGCCCCAATGTCGGCAAGTCGACGCTGGTCAACCGGTTGCTGGGCGAGGAGCGGATGATCGCCTCCGAAGTGCCCGGCACCACGCGCGATTCGGTCGCCATCGACATGGAACGCGACGGTCGTCTGTATCGACTGATCGACACCGCCGGACTGCGCCGCAAGTCGCGCGTCGACGAAGCGGTCGAGAAGTTCTCGATCATCAAGACCCTGCAGGCCATCGAGCAGTGCCAGGTCGCGGTGATCATGCTCGACGCCGGCGAAGGCGTGACCGACCAGGACGCCAGCGTGCTCGGCTATGCGCTCGACGCCGGCCGTGCACTGGTCGTGGCGGTGAACAAGTGGGACAACCAGACCGACTACCAGCGCCAGCAGGCGGAGCAACTGCTCGCCCGCAAGCTGGGGTTCGTCGACTGGGCAGAAGCGGTGCGGATCAGTGCCAAGCACGGCTCCGGGCTGCGCGAGCTGTTCAAGGCGATCCACCGGGCGCACGCCTCGGCCACGCACGAGTTCAGCACGAGCGAGGTCAACAAGGCGCTGGAAGTGGCCTATGAGACCAATCCGCCGCCGGTGGTGCGCGGTCACGTCCCGAAGCTGCGCTACGCGCATCCGGCCGCCAACAACCCGCCGACGTTCGTCGTGCACGGCACCCGCCTGCGCACGCTCAGCGACTCCTACAAGCGCTATCTGGAGAACTTCTTCCGCAAGCGCTTCAAGCTGGTCGGCACGCCGGTGCGTTTCGTGTTCAAGGAAGGCACGAATCCGTACGAAGGCAAGAAGAACGTGCTCAGCGAGCGCCAGGTCGTCAAGAAGCGCCGCATGATCCGGCACGTGAAGCGCGGGAAGTAACACCGCAGGCCGATGTCCAGCCCGCTTCCGGCTTCGCAGGTGACGCTTGGCATCCTTGCCGGAGGCCGCGCCTCGCGACTGGGCGGTAGAGACAAGGCCTGGCTCGAGCGCGACGGCATTGCCCAGGTGATCCGCTGGCAGCGGCGATTTGCCGATGAGACGTCTGCCGTCGTGGTCAGCGCCAATCGCAACGCCGATCGCTATGCCGATGCCGGACTGTTCGTTGTCGCCGATCGGGTGGGTGGCGATCTGGGCCCGCTGGCCGGGATCGACGCGATGGCCGCTGCCTGTACTACTCCGTGGCTGCTGACGATTCCCGTCGACCTGGTCGGCGTCAACGAGTGCCTGCTGCCAACGCTGGCATCAGCGGCCGGCTCTGCCGGCGCATTCGCCGTGGACGACGACGGCGCGCAACCGCTGGTTGCCCTATGGCCGCTGGCGACGCTGCGCCCGGCTGCCAGCGCCGCACTGGCGCGAGGCGAGGTGGCGGTGCACGCACTGCAGGCGGCGCTTGGCATGGCGGCTGTGCGACTGGACGGCGTACGCTTCGGCAATCTCAACACGCCCGATGACCTGGCCGCGGCCGGATTCACGCAGACATGACCGCACCCCCGACATCCACGCTCCCTACATCCACGCCCCCTACATCCACGCCCCCGACATCCATGCCCCCGACTGGACTGCTGTTCGACGACGCACTTGCGATCGTCCGCGAGGTGGCTGCCTCGCATCGCCTTGAAACGCAGACGCTGGCCTTGTCGCGCACTCACGACCGCATCCTTGCCGCCGATGTGCACGCGCCGTTGTCGCTGCCTCCTTTCGACAACAGCGCAATGGACGGTTTTGCCGTGCGCCATGCCGATCTGCGCGATGGCGAGACGATGTTGCGACTGGCAGGCGAGCAGTTCGCCGGGCGCTCGCTGGGGCTGGAGGTCGCGGCCGGCGAATGCGTGCGCATCACCACCGGCGCACCGATGCCGGCCGGCGCCGACACCGTCGTGATCAAGGAGAACAGCCGGGTCGATGGCGACCAGGTGACGGTGTCAGGAAACATCACCAGGGGAACCAACGTACGCCGCGCAGGCGAGGACGTGGCTGCCGGTGAAGTGGTGCTGCACGCGGGTTCGCTGCTGACGCCTGCTCGCGTATCGCTTGCGGCCTCGATGGGGCTTGCCTCGTTGCCCGTTGTGCGGCGACCGACCGTCGCTGTGTTCAGCAGTGGCGACGAACTCGTCGAGCCGGGCATGGCTTTGGCCCCGGGCGAGATCTACGACAGCAACCGTGAATTGTTGATGGGCCTGTTGCGTGCCGACGGCCTGGAGCCGACCGCCTGGCCGCGACTGCCCGATGATCCCAAGCGGGTCGAAATCGCCCTGCGCGATGCCGCCTGCGCGTTCGATATCGTGATCACCTGCGGCGCCGTTTCGGCCGGCGAGAAGGACCATATCCCGGCAGTGCTGGCGCAGTTCGGCCAGACCCATTTCTGGAAGGTGCGGATGAAGCCGGGCATGCCGCTGTTGTTCGGCAGCCTGGACCAGGCGCGGGTGCTGGGTTTGCCGGGAAATCCGGTTTCGGTGTTCGCCACCTACCTTTCATTCGGCCGTGCCCTGGTCGATGCGCTGCAGGGGCGCAGCGAACCGCGGCTGGCGGAGCGCGCCCAGCTGGTCGCTCCGATCGACAAGGACCATGCGCGTCGCGAATTCATCCGTGCCCGTGTGTTCTGCGATGACCACGGAGTGCTGCGCGCCGATCCGAATCCGGCGACCGGTTCGCATCGCCTGCGTGCGGTGGCCGACTCCAACGCGCTGATTGTCATTCCCGACGGGCCACAGCGGCTGGCCGCAGGCGAGGTGGTCGAGGTGCTGCGCTATGCGTAGTGGAGCCAGCCGTAGTGGAGCGATAATCACGGCATGAACATCGAAGAAATCTCCCCGGCCGAAGCCTTGCGTCGCCAGCGGTCCGGAGTGGTGCTGATCGACGTGCGCGAGTCGCACGAGCGCGCCACCGGCTTCGCCGAAGGCGCCCGCGGCATCGCCAAGGCGGAGCTGGAAGCGCAACCGCAGGTCGAGCTCCCCGCACTCGACGCGGAAGTGATGCTGATCTGCCAGTCCGGCCGGCGCTCGCTGCAGGCCGCGCAGGTGCTGCGTGAGGCGGGCTATGTCCGCGTTGCATCGGTGGAAGGCGGCACCACCCGCTGGATCGCCGAGGGCCTGCCGCTGACGCGTCCTGAGGGCGATTTCGACTTCTACGATCGCTACTCGCGTCACTTGCGGCTGCCGGAAGTGGGCGAGGGCGGCCAGCGTCGACTGCAGGCTGCGCGCGTCGCCATGGTCGGTGCCGGCGGATTGGGTTCGCCCGCGGCCTACTACCTGGCCGCGGCCGGTGTCGGCACGCTGGTGCTGGCCGACGATGACGTCGTCGATCGCAGCAATCTGCAGCGGCAGATCCTGCATACCGAAGACCGTATCGGCGTGGCGAAGGTCGAGTCGGCCCGCATTGCGCTGTCGGCGCTCAATCCCACCGTTACCATCGAAGCATTCCCGGAACGCATCACCGCCGACAACGTCGAGCGCCTGATCGCCGACGCCGACGTCGTGATCGACGGCGCCGACAATTTCCCCGTGCGCTACCTGCTCAACGATGCCTGCGTGAAGCTGGGCAAGCCGCTGGTGTACGGCGCGGTACATCGCTTCGAGGGCCAGGTCAGCGTGTTCGATGCCGGGCGCCACCGGGGCCAGGCACCGTGCTACCGCTGCCTGTTCCCCGAGCCGCCGCCGCCGGAAGCGGCACCGAACTGCTCCGAGGCCGGCGTGCTCGGCGTCCTGCCTGGCGTGATCGGCATGCTGCAGGCGACCGAAGCGGTGAAGCTGATCCTGGGAATTGGCGATTCGCTGGCCGGGCGCCTGCTGAATTTCGATGCGCTGGCGATGAAATTCCGCGAGACGCGGTTGTCGGCCGATCCCGAATGCCCTGTCTGCGCTGCAGGACGCGAGTTTCCGGGCTACATCGACTACGTGCAGTTCTGCGCGGGGTAGTCACCCGCGCAGCGCTACAGCATGAACTGCGCCAGCGCCTGCTCGAAGCCGGGGTCGGTGCCGATGGTGTTGTGGTCGGCCTTTGGCAGCTCGATTACTTCCGGAGGCCGGCCCAGCGCCGAGATCAGGCGTCCGGTGCTGGCGGCAGGAATCACCTGGTCGCGGCCGGCGCGGATCACCATCACCGGTCCCTGATAGCCACGCAGGTAGCCGGCCGATTCGAAGCGGTCCTTGACGATCCAGCGCACCGGGAAGATCCGGTAATGGGACTGGGCGACGGACGCCAGGCTGTCGAACGGCGCAACCAGCACCAGTCGCGCCACCGGACGCTTCGACGCCACATAACTGGCCACGCCGCTGCCAAGGCTTGAGCCGATCACCGAGATGGCTTCGCCGGGGTGGCGGGACTGCACTTCGTCGTACACGGCCAGGGCGTCGGCGAACAACGCCGCTTCGCTGGGTGCGCCGTCGCTGGCGCCGTAACCGCGGTAAGCAATCAGGTAGATGCTGCGCCCGGGCAACACGCGCCCGAGTTGTTCGCGCCGGTTCTCGACGCGTTCGGCGTTGCCGCCGAAGTAGATCACCGGTTCGTGTTGCGCCGGATTGACGACCCAGCCGTGCAGGCGCACGCCTTCACGTTCGAGCGCGAAGTCGGTTTGCGCGGCATCGACCCGCGTGTCCTGGGGCAGGTAGATCAACTCGCGCTGCTTGGCGAACAGCCAGGCACAGATGCCGGCATAGCCAAGTACCGGAAGGGCCGCCCAGCCGAGCAGTTGCTTGCGCATGCTCAGCCTCCGTGCCTGCGCTGCGCCGCTTCGAAGGCGGCCAGCTGTTCGGCGGTGGCTTCCTTCTGGTGCTGGGCCTTCCATTGCGCGAAGGGCATGCCGTAGATCGCCTCGCGCGCCTCGTCCTTGGTCATGGTGATGCCGCGCTGCTCGGCGGCTTCGCGGTACCAGTCGGACAAACAGTTGCGGCAGAAGCCGGCGTTGATCATCAGGTCGATGTTCTGCACGTCGGTGCGCTCGACCATCAGGTGCTGGAGCAGGCGCCGGAAGGCGGCGGCCTCGATCTGGGTGGTTTCGAAATCGGTGTCGGTCATGGGGCCTCCGTCGGGGGCGGAGCGGGGTGGCGGGGTGCCGCCAAATGGGCGGCGGTCAAATGAAAGCTGTTGAATAAGCGATAATGCGCGGCCTCGACTGTAACGCAGCGACCGCATGACCGCCTCCACGCCCACCGCACGCATCCTCGACGGCAAGCGCATTGCCGACGACCTGCTCGACAACCTCAAGGCCCGGGTCGCCGCGCGCGTCGCGGCCGGCAAGTCGCGCCCCGGCCTGGCGGTGGTGCTGGTCGGCAACGATCCGGCGTCCAGCGTCTATGTCCGCAACAAACGTCGCGCCGCGGAAAAAGTGGGCATCCGCGCCATCGACTACGACCTGCCGGCCGACACCGGCAACGACGAGCTGCTGGCCCTGATCGACCGCCTCAACGCCGACCCCGAGGTCCACGGCATCCTGGTCCAGCTGCCGCTGCCGGACCGCCGCGATGCCACCGGCCTGATCCACCGCATCGACCCGCGCAAGGACGTCGACGGCTTCCACCCCGAAAACGTCGGCCACCTGGCTCTGCGCCAGTTCGGCCTGCGCCCGTGCACGCCGCGCGGCATCACCACGCTGCTGGCCTACACCGACAAGGCCGTGCGCGGGCAGAGCGCGACGATCGTGGGCGTGTCCAACCATGTCGGCCGGCCGATGGCGCTTGAACTGCTGATCGCCGGCTGCACGGTGACCAGTTGCCACAAGTTCACCCCGCCGGAGGTCCTCGAGACCTCGATCCGCAACGCCGACATCCTGGTCGTAGCCGTGGGTCGCCCGGGCCTGATTCCGGGCGAATGGGTCAAGCCGGGCGCGGTGGTCATCGACGTCGGCATCAACCGCCTCGACGACGGCCGCCTGGTCGGCGACGTCGGCTTTGCCGCCGCGGCTGAACGCGCCAGCTGGATCACCCCGGTCCCCGGCGGTGTCGGCCCGATGACCGTGGCCACGCTGATGCAGAACACGCTGGAGGCCGCAGAGGCGGCCGATTCGGGACGGGGCTGGTCGCCAGTCAGCTGACGAGCGCGTCGTTCGCCGGATCGCGATGCCCAGAGGGAGCTGTGCCTTTGCCCCAGCCCCTAAGTCAGGGGCGGTCGCGCCGAAGGCGCGAGGGGCGGGTATGGCGCTGCGAAAAGCCATTGCGGGCATCCGGAGCCCACGGAACACGGCATTCTGTTTCCAGTGCGAGCGCCAGACCCCGTAAGCGCGGTACAATGGCTCGCTTCATCCTCCCGGCCCCTGTCCATGCTGCGAATCCAGGCTGAAGCACTGACCTACGACGACGTCTCGCTCGTCCCGGCCCACTCGGTCGTCCTGCCCAAGGACGTCTCGCTCTCGACCCGCCTCACCCGCGACCTCAACATCCGTCTGCCGATCCTGTCGGCGGCGATGGACACGGTCAGCGAGGCGCGCCTGGCAGTTGCGATGGCGCAGCTGGGTGGCATCAGCATCATCCACAAGAACATGAGCGTGCAGGCTCAGGCGGCGCAGATCGCCTCGGTCAAGAAGTTCGAGGCCGGCGTGATCAAGGAGCCGTTCACTGTCGGCCCCGACACCACGATCGCCGAAGTGCTCAAGCTCACGCGCGCCCGCAACATCTCCGGCGTGCCGGTGGTGGAAGGTGGCCACCTGCTCGGCATCGTCACCAGCCGTGACATGCGCTTCGAGAAGAAGCTCGACGATCCGGTCCGCCACATCATGACCAAGAAGGACCGCCTCATCACGGTGCGCGAAGGCGCCACCGACGAGGAAGTCCTGAACCTGCTGCACAAGCACCGCATCGAGAAGGTGCTGGTGGTCAACGACGGCTTCGAGCTGCGCGGCCTGATCACCGTCAAGGACATCCAGAAGAAGTCCGACAACCCCAACGCCGCCTACGACAGCAGCGAACGCCTGCTGGTTGGTGCCGCGGTCGGCGTCGGCGGCGACACCGAGGCGCGCATTGAAGCGCTGGCGGCCGCTGGCGTGGACGTGGTGGTGGTCGACACCGCGCACGGCCATTCCCAGGGCGTGCTCGACCGCGTGAAGTGGGTGAAGAAGAACTTCCCGCAGCTGCAGGTCATCGGCGGCAACATCGTCACCGGCGATGCCGCACTGGCGCTGATGGACAACGGCGCGGACGCGGTCAAGGTCGGCGTCGGCCCGGGCTCGATCTGCACCACGCGCATCGTCGCTGGCGTCGGCGTGCCGCAGATCACCGCCGTGGCGATGGTGGCCGAGGCGCTGCAGGATCGCATCCCGCTCATCGCCGACGGTGGCATCCGCTACTCGGGCGACATCGGCAAGGCGCTGGTCGCCGGTGCCTCGACCGTGATGGTCGGCGGCCTGTTCGCCGGCACCGAGGAAGCGCCGGGCGAAGTCGAACTGTTCCAGGGCCGCAGCTACAAGAGCTACCGCGGCATGGGCAGCATCGGCGCGATGGAGCAGGGGTCCAAGGACCGCTACTTCCAGGACGCGTCGGATGCCGACAAGCTCGTGCCCGAAGGCATCGAGGGTCGAGTTCCTTATCGCGGGCCGCTGCGCAATGTCGTCCACCAGCTCGCCGGCGGCCTGCGCGCGACGATGGGCTATGTCGGCTGCGCGACCATCGAGGACATGCGCAAGAAGCCCAGCTTCGTGCGCATCACCAATGCCGGTGCGCGCGAGAGCCACGTGCACGACGTGCAGATCACCAAGGAACCGCCGAACTACCGCGCTGGTTGATGCCGGCGCCGTTCGGCGTTTGTTGTTACCGCTGCGACTGACCGTCATTCCCGCAACGCCGGGAATGGCGAGCTGCAAGAGACCCTGGCCCCGATTCTCGATTCTTGAACCCGATGACCGACATCCACAGCGACAAGATCCTGATCCTCGACTTCGGCGCGCAGTACACGCAGCTGATTGCCCGCCGCATCCGCGAGATCGGCGTCTACTGCGAGATCTGGGCCTGGGACCACGATCCGGCCGAGATCGCGAAGTACGGCGCCAAGGGCATCATCCTCTCCGGTGGTCCGGAGTCGACGACCGAGCACGGCGCGCCCGCCGCGCCGCAGGAAGTGTTCGATTCGGGCCTGCCGATCCTGGGCATCTGCTACGGCATGCAGACCCTGGCCGCGCAGCTGGGCGGCGCCACCGAGGCCGCCGATGCCCGCGAGTTCGGCCATGCCGAAGTCGAGCTGGTCGCCCGCGACGCGCTGCTCGGCGGCCTGTCCGACCACGACGGCGAGCCGCGCATCGACGTGTGGATGAGCCACGGCGACCACGTCGCCAAGGCGCCGCCGGGCTGGACCGTCACGGCCGTCACCGACCGCATCCCGGTCGCCGCCATGGCGCTGGAATCCAAGCGCTGGTACGGCGTGCAGTTCCACCCGGAAGTGACCCATACCAAGCAGGGCACGACCCTGCTGCGCCGCTTCGTCACCGAGATCTGCGGCTGCAAGACGCTGTGGACCGCCGCGCACATCATCGACGACCAGATCGCCCGCGTGCGCGAGAAGGTCGGTACCGACGAGGTCATCCTCGGCCTGTCCGGCGGCGTCGATTCCTCGGTTGTGGCCGCGCTGCTGCACAAGGCGATCGGCGAGCAGCTGACCTGCGTGTTCGTCGATACCGGCCTGCTGCGCTGGAACGAGGGCGACCAGGTGATGGCGATGTTCGCCGAGCACATGGGCGTGAAGGTCGTGCGCGTGAATGCCGCCGACCGCTACTTCAAGGCGCTCGAGGGCGTCAGCGACCCGGAAGCCAAGCGCAAGATCATCGGCAACCTGTTCGTCGAGATCTTCGACGAGGAGTCGTCCAAGCTCGCCAATGCCAAGTGGCTGGCGCAGGGCACGATCTACCCGGACGTGATCGAGTCGGCCGGCAGCAAGACCGGCAAGGCGCACGTCATCAAGAGCCACCACAACGTTGGCGGCCTGCCCGAGAACATGAAGCTCGGCTTGGTCGAGCCGCTGCGCGAACTGTTCAAGGACGAAGTGCGGCGCCTGGGCGTCGAGCTCGGCCTGCCGCGCGCGATGGTGTATCGCCATCCGTTCCCGGGCCCGGGGCTGGGCGTGCGCATCCTCGGCGAGGTCAAGCGCGAGTACGCCGAACTGCTGGCCAAGGCCGACCACATCTTCATCGAAGAGCTGCGCAAGGCCGACCTGTACGACAGCACCAGCCAGGCCTTTGCGGTATTCCTGCCGGTGAAGTCGGTCGGCGTGGTCGGCGACGCCCGTGCCTACGAGTGGGTGATCGCGCTGCGCGCGGTGGAGACCATCGACTTCATGACGGCGCATTGGGCGCACCTGCCGTATGACTTCCTCGGCCGGGTTTCAAATCGTATTATCAATGAGTTGCGCGGTGTTTCTCGCGTTGTTTATGACATCAGTGGCAAACCGCCCGCGACCATCGAGTGGGAGTGATGTCCTCGTTCCAGCCGCCTGCCGAAGCTGACACTGTCGTCGCAGCGGACGAGCGCTGGATGCGGCATGCGCTGGCGCTGGCCGACCGCGCCGAACACGAGGACGACGAGATCCCGGTCGGTGCCGTGCTGGTGTCGGTTGAGGGCGAAGTCCTCGGCGAAGGCTGGAACCGCAACATCACCGAGCAGGACCCGACTGCGCACGCCGAGATCGTCGCGATGCGCCAGGGCGGTCGCAGGCTCGGCAATCACCGTCTGCTCGGCGCGACGTTGTACGTGACGCTGGAGCCATGCGCGATGTGCGCGATGGCGATGGTGCATGCGCGGGTCGCACGCGTGGTCTATGGCGCGACTGACCCGAAGACCGGCGCCGCCGGCAGTGTGTTCGACCTGCTCGCCGATCCGCGCCACAACCATCGCGTGCAGGTGCACGGCGGCGTGCTGGGTGAAGAGGCCGGTGCGCGATTGACGGCCTATTTCCGCCGCAAGCGCGGCAAACCGGCCTGACTCAATCGTTGCGCAGGTCGATCCGGTCCTTGGCCAGCTGCTCGTTGAGTTCCAGGTCGAGCATGTGCAGGCCGAGCTTGGCCTCGCGCCCCAGGCACAGCGAAGCGGCGAACATCAGCAGCACGCCGATCATGGCGAGGACGGTCGGCAGCATGTCGAGCCGGTAGCCCAGGAACGCATCCACGGCGATGCCCAGGCTGGTGCCGACGAAGGCGCTGATGGCCGCGTAGAGCATGCGCACCGACGCCAGCACGAGGTACGAGCGGCGACGATGGGTGGCGATGCGTGCCTCCAGTGCGACCCGGGCGGGACCCTGCTCGGTGGCGCGCAACACTTCGATCTCGCTGCGCATGCGATCCACGACACGGGCCAGGCGGTTGTTCGACGAGATCAACAGCGAGCTGGCGGCGGTCAGGAAGAATGCGGGCGTGATCATCGCCGAGACTACGGCGTAGTGTGACGGGTCGATCGCGACGGGTGAGGGCATGCGGATTCCGTGACTGCGTTGCGGGGGCGCGGGTGCGGGCTGGCTGTATGATGCTACCGACATCCCTTCAGTGCGAGCCCATGGCAGCGACCAACGACGAGCATCTGATCTGGATCGATCTGGAAATGACCGGCCTGGATACCGACAACGACTCGATCCTCGAGATCGCCACGTTGGTGACCGACAAGCAGCTCAACATCCTGGCCGAAGGGCCGGAGCTGGCGATCGTGCATCCGGTGTCGCGCCTTGAAGCGATGGACGAATGGAACCGCAACCAGCACGGCAAGTCCGGGCTGTGGAAGCGCGTGGTCGAGAGCAAGGTGACCCTGGCCGAAGCCGAAGCGAGCACGCTGGCGTTCCTCGCACATTGGGTGCCGGCTGGCCGCTCGCCGATGTGCGGCAACTCGATCTGCCAGGACCGGCGCTTCCTGCATCGCCTGATGCCGCGGCTGGAGCGCTACTTCCACTACCGCAACCTCGACGTCAGCACGGTCAAGGAACTGGCCCGGCGCTGGGCGCCCGAGGTGCTGGCCGGCGTCGCCAAGGACGCGCGGCATACGGCATTGAGCGACGTGCATGACTCCATCGCCGAGCTGCGGCACTACCGGGCGTCGATGGGGAAGCTGGGCGGGCTGTAGGCCCGCCGGCGACTACTCCGGCTTCGCCGGAGTCGGTGTCACCACCACCTTCACACCCTGATCCTGTGCCACGTGGTGGTACATGCGCACGTCGCGCTGCGGGTAGGGGATGCTGATGCCATCGCGGTCGAAGGCGGCCTTGATGCGCTCGTTGAGATCGCACTTGGTGCTGAAGTGGTCGGCGTTGCTGACATGGCAGCGGATGCCCAGCTTCACCGCGCTGTCGGCCAGCTCATAGACCACCACATCCGGCGCGGGTTCGGCGTGGATCCGCTTGTCGGCATGCATGATCGCAAGCACCGCCGCGCGTGCCGCCTCGATGCTGTCGTTGTAGCCGATGCCGACGATCAGCTCGATGCGGCGGGCCGTGTCGGGCGTGAGGTTGATGATCGGTGCGGTCGTGATCAGGCTGTTGGGCAACACGATGGTCTGGTTGTCGGCGCCGCGCAGCTTGGTCTGGAAGATGCTGACCGATTCGACCTTGCCGCTCTTGCCGCCGATGTCGACGATGTCGCCGACGCGGAAGGGCTTGAGCGTCACCAGCATTACGCCGGAGGCGACGTTGGACAGCGAGTCCTTCATGGCGAGGCCGATTGCCAGGCCGGCCGCGCCGAGTACGGCGAACAGCGATGCCGGCGAGACCTTCAGGCAGATCTGCAGGATCGCCAGCACGAACACCATCAGGATGAGCACGTACGTAACGCGGCTCAGGAACTGCTGGGCCGTCGGTTCGACGTGGGCGCGCGTCAGTGCGCGCGAGACGGCGCGCGCGAGCCACTTGGCGACCTGGATGCCGATATAGAGCGCCAGCAGCGCCGCGCCCAGTCGCACGCCCCATTCCACGGCGACGTCGGTCCAGTCGTCGGCTCGCTGCAGTTGGTTGGCCAGTTGTTCGAGCGTCAAGGTTTCGCCTCCTTCAAAATGCGACGCCCCGCATCGGCGGGGCGTCAGGTTCAGCGCAAGTCTGACTGCACCGGCGTTAGCGGTTCGTCATCGGCTGCTGAAGATCATGCCGCTTTCGACTTGGCCTTGGCCTTTGCCAGGCGCAGCCAGGTGTCGACGACGGTGTCGGGGTTCAGCGAGACCGACTCGATGCCCTGGTCCATCAGCCACTCGGCCAGGTCCGGGTGATCGCTCGGACCCTGGCCGCAGATGCCGACGTACTTGCCCTTGGCGCGTGCGGTCGAGATGGCCATTGCCAGCAACTTCTTCACCGCCGGATCGCGCTCGTCGAACAGCTTGGCGACGATGCCCGAGTCGCGGTCCAGGCCCAGGGTGAGCTGGGTGAGGTCGTTGGATCCGATCGAGAAGCCGTCGAAGATCTCGAGGAACTCCTCGGCGAGCAGTGCGTTCGACGGGACCTCGCACATCATGATGATCTTCAGGCCGTCCTTGCCCTGCTCCAGGCCATTGGCCTTGAGCACTTCGACCACCTTGCGGCCTTCGTCGAGCGTGCGCACGAACGGGATCATGACCCAGCAGTTGGTCAGGCCCATTTCCTCGCGCACCTTCAGCACCGCCTGGCACTCCAGCGCGAAGGCGTCGGTGAAGCTCGGGTCGACGTAACGGCTGGCGCCGCGGAAGCCGATCATCGGGTTCTCTTCGTGCGGCTCGTAGCGGTTGCCGCCGATGAGATTGGCGTACTCGTTGGACTTGAAGTCCGACAGACGCACGATCACCGGATTCGGCGCGAACGCGGCGGTGATCGTGGCGATGCCCTCGGCCAGGCGGTCGACGTAGAACGCGACCGGGTCGCCGCCGTAGCCGGCGATCTTCTCGTCGATCTTCTTCTTCGTCGCGGCGTCCTGCTGGCTGTACTCGAGCAGGGCCTTGGGATGGATGCCGATGTGGCTGGCGATGATCATTTCCAGGCGCGCCAGGCCGACACCGGCGTTGGGCAGCATGGCGAAGTCGAACGCACGCTCGGGGTTGGCGACGTTCATCATCACCTTGAGCGGCGCCTCGGGCATCTTGTCCAGGTCGGCGGTGTGGCGCTCGAAGGGCAGGGCACCGTCGTAGATGAAGCCGGTGTCGCCTTCGGCGCAGCTGATGGTGACTTCCTGGCCGTCCTTGATCGTGTCCAGCGCGTTGCCGGTACCGACCACGGCCGGCACGCCGAGCTCGCGGGCGATGATCGCGGCGTGGCAGGTGCGGCCGCCACGGTTGGTGACGATCGCCGCCGAACGCTTCATCACCGGCTCCCAGTCGGGGTCGGTCATGTCGGCCACCAGCACGTCGCCGGGCTGCACGCGGCTCATGTCGGCCAGCGAACGGACCACGCGGGCCACGCCGGTGCCGACCTTCTGGCCGATCGCGCGGCCTTCGCAGATCACCTCGCCACGCTTGGTGAGCTGGTAGCGCTCGATCTGGGTGGCCTTGCCGCGCGACTTCACGGTCTCCGGACGGGCCTGGACGATGAACAGCTTGCCGCTGACGCCGTCCTTCGCCCACTCGATGTCCATCGGGCGGCCGTAATGCTTCTCGATGACCAGCGACTGCTTGGCCAGTTCCTGCACGTCCTCGTCACTGATCGAGAACGTGTTGCGCAGGTCGGCCGGCGTCTCCTCGATGCGCACGCGCTCGCCGGGGACGTCGGAATAGACCATGCGCTGCTGCTTGGCGCCGATGCCGCGGCGCAGGATCGCCTTCTTGCCCTGCAGCAGGGTCGGCTTGTAGACGTAGAACTCGTCCGGGTTGACCGCGCCCTGCACGACCATCTCGCCCAGGCCGTAGCTGGAGGTGATGAACACCACGTCGCGGAAACCCGACTCGGTGTCGAGGGTGAACAGCACGCCGGAGGAACCGACGTTGGAGCGCACCATCAGCTGCACGCCGGCCGACAGGAACACGTCCTCGTGCTTGAAGCCGTGGTGCACGCGGTAGGCGATGGCGCGGTCGTTGTAGAGGCTGGCGAAGACTTCCTTGACCTTGTGCACGACGTCCTCGGCACCGGTGACGTTGAGGAAGGTCTCCTGCTGGCCGGCGAACGAGGCATCGGGCAGGTCTTCGGCGGTCGCCGAGGAGCGCACGGCCACGGCGACTTCACCGCCGCCGTTCTCGTCGCATAGCTGCTTGTAGGCGGTGCGGATGTCGGCATCCAGCTGCGGCTGCAGCGGCGCGTCGATCACCCACTTGCGAATCTCGCCACCGGCCGCGGTCAGCGCCGGCACGTCCTCGACGTCGAGCGTGGCGAGCTTGTCGTAGATGCGCTGGTGCAGGTTGTTGTGGGCGATGAAGTCCTTGAAGGCTTCGGCCGTGGTCGCGTAGCCGCCCGGGACGGAAACACCGAGGCCTGCAAGGTTGCCGATCATCTCGCCGAGCGAGGAATTCTTGCCGCCGACACGTGCCAGATCGGTAAGGCGCAGCGCGTGCAGCCAGAGGATGTTCTCGTTCAAGCGGGCGGTCTCCAAGGGGGCGGGCGCATGCCTGCGCAGTGATCCGGATATGATCGCCTCTGCGTCGGATGCATACAAGCTTGATTCGACGGGGTTTTTCATATTGTGAACGGCCAATTCAGACGGAGTGGGACCATGGCAGGCGTGCGACCGGTGTTCTATGTGTCAGACGGTACGGGCATCACCGCCGAAACCATCGGCCACAGCCTCCTCACCCAGTTCACCGAGACCCGGTTCGTGACCGACCGCATCCCCTTCGTCGACAGCATCGACCGGGCCCGGGAGGTGGCGGAGAAGATCCGCGCCGCGGCCGAGACCCACGGCGTACGCCCGGTGGTGATCAATTCCTGCATGGATTCCGATGTCAGCCTGGCCCTGGCGGAGAGCGGCGCGCTGATGCTGGACGTGTTCGCGCCCTTCATCGAGCCGCTGGAGCGCGAGCTCGAGCAGACCCGCCAGCGCTACGTGGGCCGCGCCCACGGCATGTTCGATTTCGACACCTATCACCGCCGCATCAACGCAATGAACTTCGCCCTGACCCACGACGACGGCCAGGCGGTCGACTACGCCGATGCCGACCTGATCCTCGTGGCGGTGTCGCGGGCGGGAAAGACGCCGACCTGCGTGTACCTGGCGCTGCACTACGGCATCCGCGCCGCCAACTACCCGCTGACCGAGGAAGACCTCGAACACGACCGCCTGCCCCCGCGCCTGCGGCCGTACCGCAACAAGCTGTTCGGGCTGACGATCGACCCGGTGCGCCTGCAGCAGATCCGCCAGGAGCGCCGTCCGAACTCGCGTTATTCGCAGCTGGAAACCTGCAAACGCGAGGTTTCCGCGGCAGAAATGATGTTCCGCGCAGAGAGGATTCCGACGCTGAGCACGACCCATACCTCGATCGAGGAGATCTCGAGCAAGGTGCTGACGACGCTGGGAATCCACCGCGAGATGTTCTGAGGCGCCATTGCGGCGCGCGAAGCCCGGTGGGAAGGCCCGCAAAAGCGGCCGGGAAACTGCTGGAAAAACGGCCTAGGAAAAGCGACGCGAGGAATGCTTACCGTAGGCCTACCGGGGCAGGGCGTCAACGCTGCCGCGCGGGCGCCGTCGCGTGTAGGATCGGGCGCATGATGACGTCCTTGGCCACACGCAGCGCACGCATTCCCCGCCTGAGTCGCTTCGGCTGGCTGATGGGTCTGTACGCGGAAAACCATGAGAGGTTCACGCGGATGTTCCCGCCGGCGGGATTGCTGGTCGGTACCTACCGCTCCAGTGCCGGCGACCACCTGGACCTGCAGCTGGACGTGATCGAGCAGCACCGCTACACCACCGAGCTGCGCATGACCTACGCCATGCGTGATCCGGTCACCGGGGAGCCTGATCCCTCGGCGTTTCTGCGCCTTTACCACGACGCCCGCCAGCTCGAGGTCACCCATTGCTACGTCGGGCGACGCTGGCAGGACGTGATCGGGATGTACCCGCCGCCGGCCGAAGTGCTCGACCACCGCACGCAGATGAACACGTTTCTCGGAAAGTGGCTCGAGTATCTAGCGGAGCGGGGACATGGTGTGGCAACATTGCGCCCCGTTGACGCCGGCACAGCCGCTGGCGGACACGACGAAAAAAATCTGGCAGCGAACGCTTGACGACATCGCTGAACGCCCGCTAGAATTTTCGTCTTTCCAGCACACGTGGGGCCATAGCTCAGCTGGGAGAGCGCCTGCATGGCATGCAGGAGGTCGGCGGTTCGATCCCGCCTGGCTCCACCATCTCTTCGACCTCTTCGATGGGATGTGTGCCAAAAAGTTTTACAACAAAGTTTTGTCCCCATCGTCTAGAGGCCTAGGACATTACCCTTTCACGGTAGCGACCGGGGTTCGAATCCCCGTGGGGACGCCAGTTGGACAAGCAATCAGGGCTGCCGAGAGGCGGCCCTGATTGTTTTTGCCGTTCGTGTTCTGCGCGAATGCCAACTTGGCGATCGCGCGCGACTACTTCGCTCTGCCTGCCGCGCGCAGGATCAGCTCCGCGACTTCGCGCGGATGCGACACCAGCGAAAGGTGGCCGGCGTCCAGTTCGATGGTCGTTGCGTTCATGCGCTTGGCGAGGAATCGCTCCAGGTCCGCGTTGATCGTCTGGTCCTGGCGAGACACGGCGTAGTACGACGGTTTGGTTTTCCAGGCGGCCTGGGTGGTGCGTCCTGCGAACAACGACGATGCGGTCGATCCTTGCACCGCGTACAGCGTCTTCGCCTTCGTCGGTTCAACGCCATTGGCGAAGAACTTCAGAAAGGCATCCTCCGCGAGCAGCGTGTAGCCATCGTTGGTCTGGATGCCAGCGCGCACCGCGCCGGCGGGAAACTTTGCCGACAATGCGACGAAATCCTCGGCGGCGTCCGGCGCGCGCGCCGCGACATACACCAGTGCGCTCACCTTCGGATCGGTGCCGACTTCGCTGATCACCGTGCCACCCCACGAGTGAGCGGCCAGCACCGTCGGGCCGTCCTGCAAGGCCAGTGCCCGACGCGTTGCGGCCACCGAATCATCGAGCGAGCTGAGCGGGTTCTGCACGGCGGTGACCTTCAGGCCCGCGGCCTGCAGTCGCGGGATCACTTCGGCCCAACTGGAGCCGTCGGCCCATGCGCCGTGCACCAGCACGACATTGGTTGCCTTGGCAGGTGCGCTTGTCTGCGCGTTCGCGACAGGCAAGGCAAGCAGGCAGGACACCGCAATGAGCGCCGCGAGCATCCAGCCATTGGCACGGATCGTCAGGATGGTCATGTTCGCTCCACGGGTTCGTGAATCGGGTGCGCCCAGTCGTGGCACGCCGCGTGCCACATTGACCGAGGTGGCGTAAACGCGGAGTCGTCGCTGCTGCGCGATGCCGCATACGCAAGCCTTTAACACCGGCCGGGGCATATTCGGCAGCAATGCCGCGGGTACGCGGATACGCAGGAAGTTGCCATGCCAGCTGCCGATACCCGGCCGAGTCCGATGCCCGAAACCATACTGCCTGCCGGCACGATGGCGCCGGATTTCACCCTCAGCGCAACGCCCGACCAGACGCTGTCGCTGAGCGAACTTCGCGGGCGCCCCGTGATCCTGGCCTTTTACCCGGCCGACTGGAGCCCGGTCTGCGGCGACCAGATGGCGCTGTACAACGAGGTGCTGCCTGCGTTCAAGGATGCGGGTGCGACGTTGCTGGGAATCTCCGTCGACAGCGTCTGGTGCCACCAGGCCTTCGCCCAGGACCGCCACCTTCGCTTCAACCTGCTGGCGGACTTCGAGCCGAAGGGGGAAGTGGCGCGGCGCTACGGCGCCTACGACGCCCAGCACGGCATGACCCGGCGGGCATTGTTCGTCATCGACAAGGAAGGCGCGATCGCCTGGAGCTACCTGTCGCCAACCGCGGTCAATCCCGGTGCCGACGGCATCCTCGATGCGCTGGACAAGCTCCAGGCGCAATCGTCCGGAAAGGCGGGCTGAACGCCATGGCGAACCTCAAGATTCCGGTAGGCCCGGACGATCACATCCAGGGCAATGAAGACGCTGCGGTGACCCTGGTCGAGTACGGGGACTATCAGTGCCCCTATTGCGGCGATGCCTACCCACAGGTGAAGGAGCTGCAGGCGGAATTTCCAGATGACCTGCGTTTCGTGTTCCGCAACTTCCCGATCACCCAACTGCATCCCAACGCGGCCAGCGCGGCGGCCACGGCCGAGTTCGCCGGGAGCAAGGGGCACTTCTGGGAAGCGCACGACGCGCTGTACGAGAACCAGGAGAGTCTTGGTGCGCCGTTGTACGTGGAGCTGGTCAGCCGGCTCGGGCTGGATCCGGTCGAGCTTCGCGACGCCATCCAGGCTGATGCCTTCGACGAGAGGATCCGCAACGACTTCAACGGCGGTGTGCGCAGTGGTGTCAACGGAACGCCATCGTTTTTCTTGAACTCGGTGCGCTTCGACGGACCCGTCGAGGCGCTGCGAGACGCCATTGCCGAGCTGATAGCGGCCGCCAAATAGTCCCGGGAGAACTCGTATGAAGACCTTGTTGGTCGCGCTGGCCCTCGCCGCCGGCAGCCTCGTCGCCGCAAACGCTTCGGCGCAGGTGGCGAAGCCCACCGTGATCCTGGTGCACGGCGCCTTCGCCGATGCAACAAGCTGGAACCGCGTGATCGAGATCCTGAAGAAGGATGGCTATCCGGTGGTGGCGGTGGCCAATCCGCTGCGCGGTGTCGCCAGCGATGGCCAGTACGTGTCCGACGTCGTGGCAAGCGTCACCACGCCGGTGGTCCTGGTCGGGCACTCCTACGGCGGCAGCGTCATCTCCACGGCGGCGCGCGGCCACGGCAACGTCCAGGCGCTGGTGTTCGTGGCCGCGTTCGCGCCCGAAGCCGGGGAGACGGCGGCCGGGCTGTCGGGCAAATTCCCCGGAAGCACCCTCGGCCCGACCCTGGCCCCGCCGGTGAAGTTGACCGGTGGCGGCGCCGATCTCTACATCCAGCAGGACAAGTTCCATGCGCAGTTCGCCGCCGATGTGCCGGCGGCGGAAGCCGCGCTGATGGCGGCGACGCAACGCCCGATCACCGAGGCCGCGCTCAACGAAAAGGCTGGCACGCCCGCCTGGACCAGCGTCCCGTCGTGGTTCATCTATGGTGACAAGGACAAGAACATCCCACCGCAGTCGCTGGGATTCATGGCCAAGCGCGCTGGGTCGAAGCAGACCGAAGTGGTTGCCGGTGCATCGCACGTGGTGATGGTGTCCCACGCCGCGGCCGTCGCGAAGATGATCGAGCGCGCCGCGGCAGCACGCTGACCGTCAATCGGGTTGATGGTGCGCCAGGTCGTCGAGGATCGGGCAATCGGGCCGGTCATCGCCATGACAACGGCGGGCGAGATCCTGCAGCGTGCGTTGCATTGACTGCATCTCGCTGATCCTCGCCGTCAGCTCGTCGACATGCGCCTGCGCCAGCTTCTTCACTTCGGCGCTGGCGCGGCTGCGGTCGTCCCAAAGGCCAAGCAGGACCTCGATCTGCTTCATCGAGAAGCCAAGCCGGCGCGCGCGGTGTATAAAGCCCAGGCGATGCACGTCGGCGTCGCTGTAGATGCGGTAGCCGGCAAACGTGCGACCGGCCTGCGGGATCAGGCCGATGCTCTCGTAGTGCCGGATCATCTTGGCGCTGACACCGCTCAGTTGTGCCGCTTCGCCGATGTTGTGCAGGCCTTGCTGGCGGGCATCGGCGAGTTCGGGGCGTGGGGGGCGCGGGAGCTTTGGCATTGCGGGATTCCTCGGGGCGTGCGGTTCACTGCTGCGGGCGCCAGCGTCGCAACAGAAGGGTATTTGACACCACGCTGAGCGACGACAGTGCCATCGCCGCGCCGGCCACGACCGGATCGAGCAGCCCCAGTGCGGCCAACGGGATGCCGACCACGTTGTAGACGAACGCCCAGAACAGGTTCTGGTGGATCTTGCGCGTGGTACGGCGGGAGATAGCGATGGCGTCGGCGACCAGGCCGGGCTCGGCCCGCATCAGGGTCACGGCCGCGGCGTGCATGGCAACGTCGGTGCCGCTGCCCATGGCGATGCCGACGTCGGCCGCTGCCAGCGCCGGGGCATCGTTGATGCCGTCGCCGACCATCGCCACCACGCCGTGCTCGCGCAGCGACGCGATCGCCGCGGCCTTGTCGGCGGGGGCGACGTTGGCGCGCACTTCGTCGATGCCGATCTGCGTGGCTATCGCCTTCGCTGCGCCCTCGTTGTCGCCCGAGATCATCACGGTGCGCACGCCGATGCGATGCAGCCGCTCGATCGCTTCGCGCGCTCCGGGTCGGGGCTGATCGCGGAACGCCAGCAGTCCGCGCAGGCGCGGGTTGGCTGCGTCGCCAAGCCAGGACACCGTGTGGCCGGACAGGGCCAGCGGCCGGGCCTGATCGCGCAGTGGCGCGATGTCGATGCCGGCGTCCTCCATCATTACGCTGCTGCCGATCAACAGCGGGTTGCCGTCGACGATCCCGCGCAGGCCGCGGCCCGGTACCGCATGCACCTCAATGGCGACCCGGGTGCGCGGCAGGCCGCGCGCCGCCTCGACCACGGCCTTTGCCAGCGGGTGCTCGCTGCCTTCCTGCAGTGCCGCGGCGAGCGCAAGCAATGCAGGCACGTCGCCGTCGACGGCCACGGTATCGGTCAGCACCGGCCGCCCTTGGGTCAGCGTGCCGGTCTTGTCGAACGCCACGGTGGTGATGCGATGCGCACTTTCCAGCGCTTGCGCGTCCTTGATGAGAATGCCCGCGCGGGCAGCGACCCCGGTGCCGGCCATGATCGCGGTCGGCGTTGCCAGGCCCAGCGCACACGGACAGGCGATGACGAGGACGGCAACGGCATTGAGGATGGCCTGGTTCCAGTCACCCGAGAACAGGCCCCAGCCGAGCAGCGTGGCCAGTGCGATCGCCATGACGACCGGCACGAACACCGCGCTGACGCGATCGACCGTTCGCTGGATCGGTGCCTTGCCTGCCTGCGCGTCCTCGACCAGGCGGATGATCCGCGCCAGTGCGCTTTCTGCTCCGACGGCGGTGGTCTCCACGACCACCGCGCCTTCGCCGTTGACCGCGCCGCCGGTGACGCGGTCGCCCTCGGCCTTGGCCACTGGCAGCGATTCGCCGGTGATCATGGATTCGTCGGCATGCGTGCGACCTTCGGTAATCACGCCATCGACCGGGAAGCGTTCACCCGGGCGAACGATCACCCGATCGGCGATCTGCACGTCGTCGATGCGGACATCGATATCGCCATGGGCGCGGCGCACGCGCGCGGTCGTCGGGCGCAGGGCTTGAAGGGCGCGGATGGCTTCGGTGGTCTGGCGCTTGGCGCGTGATTCCAGCCACTTGCCCAGCAGCACCAGCGTGATCACCACGGCGGAGGCTTCGAAGTAGAGCGGGGCAGGGCCGTGTTGGGCGTTCTGGCTGAGCAGATGAAAAACGCTCAGTCCGTAAGCGGCGCTGGTGCCGAGCGCGACCAGCAGGTCCATGTTGCCGGTGCCGGCCCTGAGTGCGTGCCATCCGGCCTTGTAGAAGCGCGCGCCGAGCCAGAACTGCACCGGCGTCGCCAGGGCGAACTGCACCCAGCCTGGCAGCATCCAGTGCTGGCCCCCGATCATGCCGATCATCGGCAGGACCAGCGGCAACGACAACGCCATCGCAAGCGGCAGGTGGCGTGTTTCGCGCGGCATGGGCTCGCGAGTGGCGACCGTGTCCGCGATTGTGTCGGTGGTCGGCGGCGTGTCGAGTTGCTTCGCGTTATAGCCCGCCGCGCTCACCGCCGATTGCAGCTGGTGAGGCGTGACGCCGTCGATCGCGCGCACCTGGGCCCGTTCCGTTGCCAGGTTGACGCTGGCGTCGAGCACGCCGGGTACGGCGCGCAGCGCCTTCTCGATACGGCCCGCGCACGAGGCGCAGGTCATGCCGGCGACGCTGAAGCGCCAGTCGCGGGTCTGGGCAGTGGCAGAAACGGCAGGGCTCATAGGGGACTCCTTCCAGATCAATCAGATGGAGCGAGCCTGAGGGTTCCCATGATGGGAAGGTCAAACGGCGGCGCTGATGCCGCTTGACACGGCCTCAATAATTCGTAAATTCGCGAACTATGGAAATGACATCCGCTCTAGCCGCCCTCAACGCCCTCGGCCACGAGTCGCGCCTCGCCGCTTTCCGTCAGCTGGTGCAGGCCGGTCCCGATGGCATGTCCGTCGGCGAACTGCGCGAGCGCCTGGGCCTGGCGCCGGCAACGCTCACGGCCCATCTGAACGTGCTGCGTGCCGCCGCCCTGGTGCACGACCAGCGCGAGGGAAGGGTGATCCGGATTCGCGCCAACTACCTGCAGATGAACGACCTGCTGGCCTACCTCACCGAAAACTGCTGTGCCGGCGTCGCCGAGTGCGAACCGGCCGTCGCATGCGCCCCCCGAAAAACAGGAGCTTCGCAATGAATCGCTTCCATGTGCACCTGAACGTCGCCGACCTGGCTACGAGCATCCGCTTCTACACCGAGCTGTTCGCAGCGCCGCCGACCGTGGTCAAGGGCGACTACGCCAAGTGGATGCTGGACGATCCGCGCGTCAACTTCGCCATCTCCAACACCGGTCGAGCCCCCGGCGTCGACCATCTCGGCATCCAGGTGGAGCGAGCCGACGAGCTGTCCGAACTTGGCCGGCGCCTCGATGCCGCCGGCGGCGAAGTCCTTCCCGAGCCCGGCGCGATCTGCTGCTACGCAAACTCCGACAAGATGTGGACGCACGACCCGCAGGGCACACGCTGGGAAACCTTCCACACGCTCGGCGAAGCCACCAGCTACTACGCCGCGGATGCATCCTGCGATTCCGAAGGCGCCAGCTGCAGTCCACGGGCAGGCCAGCCAGCACCCGCAGCGCGTGCAAGCGCGGCCGCGTGCTGCGCGCCCAGTTCCAGTTGCTGCTGAGCGGGCCGCGACATGGATCTGCGCATTGGCGGGGAATCGGATGCAGCGCGCATCCGCACGTTGCTGGTCGACAGCGGGCTACCGGTTGAAGACCTGGATGCCGCGCACATCGACTTCCTGATTGCCGGGGAGGGCGGTGAGACGTTCGGTGTGATCGGCCTGCAGTCGTTCGGGCAGGTCGGGTTGCTGCGCTCGCTCGCGGTTGAGGCGGGCGGACGTGGCAAAGGCACTGGCAGCACGCTGGTCGACGCACTGGAGTCACACGCGCGCGCCGCCGGCATGCGTCAACTGGTGTTGCTCACCCAGACCGCCGAACCGTTCTTCGCAGCCCGTGGCTACGCGCCCATTGCCCGCGACGCCGCGCCGCAGGCCGTGCAGGGCAGTGCCGAATTCCGCTCGATCTGCCCGGCGTCGGCGACATGCATGAGCAAGGACCTCCAGCCTCGATGAGTACGACCATGAAACGTGTGTTGTTTGTGTGTGTGGAAAACGCCAACCGCAGCCAGATGGCCGAGGCCTTCGCCCACATCCATGGCGGTGACGGCGTCGAAGCGCTGAGCGCGGGTTCTAGACCGTCGGGCCAGATCAACCCGAAGGCGGTCCGCTTCATGTCCGAGCTTGGCTACGACCTGGGCGGGCACGCCTCCAAGTCGCTGGACGAGGTCGAAGGCGAGTTCGATGCCGTCATCACCATGGGCTGCGGCGATGACTGTCCGTGGGTGCCGGCCAAGCGCCGCGAGGACTGGGCCTTGCCCGATCCCAAGCACATGGACGATGACGGCTACCGCGCCGTGCGCGACGAGATCTCGTTGCGGGTGAAGAACCTGCTGGCGCAGTTGTGATGCAAGCGACGCTGCTGCAAAGGCTGACCGCCGAGTTCATCGGCACTGCGTTGCTGCTGGCGACGGTGGTGGGCTCGGGGATCATGGGCGTTGAGCTGTCGGCGGGCAACGATGGCATCGCGTTGCTGGCCAATGCCGCCGCAACGGGCGCAGCGCTGTACGTCCTGATCGTGTTGTTCGGTCCGATCTCCGGCGCGCACTTCAATCCGGTGGTCACGCTGGCCATGCGTGCCCGCGGCGAACTGCGCGGCGAAGTCGCCGTGGCCTACATCGCGGTGCAACTGGTCGCCGCCGTCGCTGGCGTGGTCCTCGCGCACGCCATGTTCGGGCTGGAGTTGATCCAGCCCGGTGACCATGTGCGCAGCGGGGCCTCGCAGTGGCTCAGCGAGGCGGTTGCCACGTTCGGCCTGCTGCTGACGATCCTGCTCGGCGTTCGGCATCGGCCTGGCGCGGTGCCGGCGCTGGTCGCCTGTTACATCTTCGCGGCGTACTGGTTCACCGCGAGCACGTCGTTCGCAAATCCCGCGGTCACCGTGGCGCGGGCGTTGACCCGCACTTTCGCAGGCATCCGCCCGGACGACATCCTCGGCTTCATCGCGGCGCAGGTCGTCGGTGCGCTGGCAGCACTGGCGGTCACGCAGTTGCTGGTGCCCTTGGACAAGCAGGCGCGTAGCGCAGTACCGCCGTCACTGGTGAAGTGGTGGTCGGCCCGTCGTCGTTGACGGACCGGCCACGCTCACTCAGAACCAGAACCTCAGGCCCGCGACAAAGCGGGTATCGCGGCTATCCTCGCCTTCGTCACGCCGATAGTCCGCGGTGTCGCCGAAGGCACGCTCATGGCTCACGCCGATGTACGGCGCGAACTGTCGGGTGATCTCGTAGCGCAGGCGCAACCCGGCCTCGACCGTACTCAGACCCGAGCCGATGCCGCGGCGAGGATCGTCCTTGCCGTACAGCTCGACCTCCAGCAACGGTTGCAGGATCAGGCGGTTGGTCAGCAGCACGTCGTACTCGGCTTCGAAGCTGGCGGCACTGCGGCCGCCTTGGCCCAGGTACGCGGTGGCCTCGATCTCGAACTTGTAGGGCGACATGCCCTGCACGCCAAGGGCGGCCCAGGTCTGCGAATCGCCCGGCTTGAAGTCGTGCTTCACGCCGGCGACGAGATCCCACCACGGCGACACGCTGTGCCCGTACAGCAGCTCGACGTCGGCCGATTCGGTGTGGCCGCGTGCGCGCTCGCCTTCGCTGCGGAACCAGAAGCGGTTGATGTCGCCACCGGCCCAGCCCTGCAGTTCCCAGGCTTCGCCGCTGCCCTGGTCGAGGTTGACCGCTTCGAGGCGGTCGATCAGCACGTAATGGTTGATCCCGGCGCCGTGCTCCATCGAGTGGGCCAGATCGGGGAACGCTGCGGCGCGATCGGCGTCGGTGACCGGCGGGATGGGTTCGACGGGAACGAGGGCCTGGTCGGATGAGTCGTGACCCATCGCTGCGTGATCGTGCACAGGCTCCTGTGTCGGTGCGGAATCAGAGTGATCCGCATGCTGATCTGCAACCTTGGGCTGCGGCTGGGCGTGATGCGAGTGGTCCTGTGCCCAGGCCGGCGTTGCCAGGGCAAGCGCGAGAGCAGCACCGAGCATGGGGTGGGGCAGGGAATTCAGCATGCTCATTCCTCCACCCGCACTTCGCGCATCATTCCCGCTTCCATGTGGTAGAGCAGGTGGCAGTGGTACGCCCATCGGCCGAGCGCGTCGGCGCGAACGCGATAGCTGCGCTTCGTGCCCGGCGGCATGTCGATGGTGTGCTTGCGCAGGTGGAAGTTGCCGTGCTCGTCTTCCAGGTCGCTCCACAGACCGTGCAGATGAATCGGGTGGGTCATCATGGTGTCGTTGACCAGCACGATCCGCATGCGCTCGCCGTAGTTCAGCCGCAACGGTTCGGCATCCATGAACTTCTGGCCATTGAACGACCAGGCGAACTTTTCCATGTGCCCGGTCAGGTGCAGTTCGAGCGTGCGACTGGGATCGCGGCCGTCGGGGTCGTCGAACAGGCTCTTCATCGCGGCGTAGGTGAGCACCGTGCGACCGTTGTCGCGAAGCCCGATGCCGGGATCGTCCAGTTTCGGCAGCGGCGACATGGTTTGCATGTCTACCAGCGGATTGCCGGTTTCGCTGGCCGGGTGTGACTGCATGCCGCCGCCGGAGTGATCCATAGCCTGCATGTCATGGCCGGTGCTTCCATGGCCCGTGCTGTCATGACCCATGTTCGCGCCGCAACCGCCTTCCATGCCCTTCATGCCTGCGCCCATGTTGGCGCCACACCCACCTTCCATGCCCTTGCCGCCGCCGTGACCGCCGTGGCCCATGTCGGACATCGTCAGGATCGGTCGCGGATCCAGCGCCGGCAGCGGTGCTTCCAGTCCCTGGCGCACCGCCAGCGTGCCGCGTGCATAGCCGGTGCGGCCCATGTCCTGGGCGAAGATCGCGTAGGCATCCTGGCCGCTGGGCTCGACGATGACGTCGAATGTTTCGGCCACGGCAATGCGGAACTCATCGACCGTCACGGGATGGATGTACTGACCGTCGGCGGCCACCACCGTCATCTTCAGCCCCGGGATGCGCACGTCGAAGTAGCTCATCGCCGAGCCGTTGATGAAGCGCAGCAGCACCTTCTCGCCGCTGCGGAACAGCCCGGTCCAGTTGCCTGCCGGCGCCTGGCCGTTGAGCAGGTAGGTATAGGTATTGGCGTTGACGTCCGACAGGTCGGTCGGTGTCATCCGCATCCGGCCCCATTCACCGCGATCGCGCAGCGTGGCCGGCAGGCCGTCGCGATCGGCATCGCGGAAGAAATCGCCGACCGTGCGCTTGTAGTGGTTGTCGTACTCCGACATCTTCTTCAGGCGCCGGAACAGCGCCGCCGGATCCTTGTCGGTCCAGTCGGACAGCAGGATGACGTGCTCGCGGTCGTGCCGGTACGGTGCGGGTTCGCGCGGGTCGATCACGATCGCGCCGTACAGCCCCGCCTGTTCCTGGAACAGCGAGTGGCTGTGATACCAGTAGGTGCCCGACTGCCGGATGTCGAAGCGGTAGACGAACGTTTCGCCGGGATGGATGCCGTCGAAGCTCAGGCCGGGCACGCCGTCCATGTTGGCCGGCAGCAGGATGCCGTGCCAATGCACGGAGCTGGCAACGTCGAGGCGGTTGGCCACGCGCAGCGTCACCGTGTCGCCTTCGCGCCAGCGCAGGATCGGCGCGGGCAACGAGCCGTTGACGGTGACCGCGGGCCGGACATGGCCGGTGAAGTTGACGGCGGCGGCGCCGATGGAAAGGTCGAACTGCGTGCCGGTCAGGACCTGCGGCGCGGTCGCGAGGCCCGGGTTGGCCATCGCGGGCAGGCGCCACAGGCCCAGGCCGGCGGCAACGCCACCGACCGACAGGCCGGTGACGAAGCGGCGGCGGGACTGGCTCGGCGCCGAATCCGGGGCAGAGGGATCAAAAGACATCAGGGAAAGCTCCGTGTAGTGCAAACGAGTGCGGGTGCGCAATGCCGACCGCAACGCGGTCGTGCGGCATCAACGCCATGGAACGCCGGCACCAGTGGCGCCGGGCACTCAGACAATCGGAGGTCGTATCGGATTTGCGAGCGCCGGAGCGACGTGGCTGGGACTCAGCGCACGAATTTCCGCTGCGTGCTCGATCACGGCGGGCAGGGCGGGTACGTCGGCAAGGGTGGCCGTCGCGTACTGCAGGCAATCACACGCGCATTGCGACGACTGGCAGCAGTCAGGAGAAGCGTGGCTGCCCTGGCTGTCATCGCAAGCGGCGGCGGACGATGCCATGTCCACCATCAGGTGCATGGACGGTGCGGCATTGTTGTCGTGGCGCTGCTCGTGGCAGGGCGGGGCAAGCTGCGCAGCCGCAGCCAGCGAAGCCTGCGTTGCCGCCACATGCGTCAGCTGCATCTGCGTGGACGCGACCGCGTAGCCCGATCCATTGAGGACCAGGCTGAGGCAGAGCAGCGCACGGAGCAGGAATGCACGCAGGGGCATGGGCCGCAGTTTAACGCGGGCAGGCGCTGCATGCGACCACGCCGGTTCAGCCCTTGATCCGCACCGACACACTGTCCGTGCCGGGACCTTCGACGAATACGCCCACGCGCTCGTTCAAGCGCTTGAGGACGAGGTGGACGTGAGTGTCGGCGATCGGCACGCGACGCACCACGATCTCGTCGATGCCGACAGGCAACTGCGGGCGGTCGAGCAGGATCTCCGACTGCGCCCCATCGATCGTGATCCCCAGGCACGCCTGTACCAGCATGAATGCCGATCCGGCCGCCCAGGCCTGCGGCAGGCATGCCACGGGGTAGGCAACCGGAGCACTGCCGTGCGAGCGCGGGAAACCGCAGAACAGCTCCGGCAGGCGCATGTTGAAGTGCACCGCCGCCTCGAACGCACCGCGCAGCAGGCGCACCGCGCCCGAGCGCGGGCCGTAGGCGGCGATGCCGGCGGCGCAGATGGCCGAATCGTGCGGCCATACCGAACCGTTGTGATACGACATCGGGTTGTAGTGCGCCTGGTCCTGGGCCAGGGTGCGGATGCCCCAGCCACTGAAGAACGGCGCGTCGAGCAATTGCGTCGTCACCGCGGCAGCGCGTTCGCTGTCTGGCAGGCCGCTGTAAAGCAGGTGTCCGGCATTGCTGGCGCGCACCGCGCACAACTCACCGGCGCCGTCGATGGCGATGCCATAGAAGTTGCTGTCGGCCATCCAGAAACGTCGCTCGACTTCGGTCCGAAGGCGCTCGGCCCGTTGCGCCCAGGCGTCGGCCTTGGCCTCGGCGCCGCGCATCCGTGCCATGGCGGCCATCGCGCGCAGCGCCGCGAATGCGTACCCCTGTACTTCGACCAGGGCGATCGGCCCTTGCGGCGATCGACCGTCGGCATGGAACACCGAGTCGGAACTGTCCTTCCAGCCCTGATTGGACAGACCACTGGTTTCACCGCGTGCGTAGTCCAGGAAGCCGGCCGGGTTGGCATCGCACACGCGCTCGATCCACGCCGTGGCCGCTTCCAGCGCCGGCCAGATCGATTCGATGAGGGCGAGGTCACCGGTGCGTTCCAGATAGGCACCGGCCAGGCCGACGAACAACGGCGTGGTATCGACGCCGCCGTAGTAGCGCCCGAATGGCAACTCGCCCAGCGCCGACATTTCGCCCTTGCGCGTCTCGTGCATGATCTTGCCGGGCGAGGAGTCCATGAATGACGACTCTTCCTGCGCCTGGTGGCGCGCCAGGAAGGTCAGCACACCACACGCCAGTTGCGGATCCAGCCACAGCGTCTGCAGCGCGGTGATCACCGCGTCGCGGCCGAATGGCGTTGAGAACCAGGGAATGCCGGCGTACGGATAGGGACCGGTGTCCAGCTCGCTGGTCAGCATGGTCAGGTCGGCGCGCGATCGCTCCATCCAGTCATTGAACAGCGGGCCTTCGCTGTGGATCCGGGCGCTGCGCCGGTTGCGAAGGCGCATGCGCTTGCGCGCCTGTGCGGCCGCCGCGCGGAAACGGCTGCGGTCGGCCGGCGCCTGCTCGCTGCCCACCTCGACGAACATGACCCGTCGCGCGCCGGGCGCGAGCGTGACGACGAAATTCGCCTCGGAGCCACCGACGTGGTCGGGCAGGTCGGAGAAGGTCACGCAGGAAGTGCGGAGCTGCTCGTCGAGGCCGCGGTAGCGGAAGACCTGGCCGTGCTCGAGCACTTCCACCGGCAGCAGCTCGCCGCGGCGCTGGCGCGTGCTTCCGCGGACCTCGAACATGTCGGCGAAATCGGCGGCGACCTCGAAGCACAGCGGAACGTGCGCCGGTTCGCTGCCGTAGTTGAGCAGCTTGAATCGCTCGTACATCCGGTCTTCGTGCAGGAAGCGGACGCGCTTGATGTAGACCAGGCCTTCGCCGGTGGAGGTGCCGCCGAGCGGCGGCAGCAGACGGTTGGTCATGTGGGCGACAAAGAAGACGTTGTCGCGCGTGACGTAGGAGCTCAGCAGCACCGGGCTGGTCTCGCCAAGGTTCAGCCGGAACCGCGACAGCATCCGCGTGTCATTGTGGAAATGGCCGTCGGCGCCGCCCTCGATGTCGCCCTGGCGATTGGCCACGACGAACGTTTCGCCGTCCTTGAGGACATAGCCGGTGTTGAGCGATGCCGCGGCGGAAGGATCCATGCCCGTCCCTCAGCCGGTGCGACGATGCTGTGCGGCCTCACGCAACAGGCGCCAATAAAGCTCGATGTAGGACCGCGCCATCACCGCCGAGGTGAACCTGCGCTCGAAGCTGTCACGGATACCACGGCGATCGAGTGCGAGCAGGGCAGGCAGCGTCGCCACCGCCTCGCTTTCCGAGGAGACGATGAATCCGGACACGCCCGGTTCCACGACTTCCGGAACCGACCCGCAGTTCCAGGCGAGCACCGGTGTGCCGCAGGCCATCGCCTCGATCATCACCAGGCCGAAGGGTTCAGGCCAGTCGATCGGAAAGAGCAGGGCGAGGGCATCGCCCAGGAAGCGATTCTTCTCGGTGTCGGATATCTCGCCGATGTACTCGATGCCTGGAGAATCGAGCAGCGGTTCGATCTCCGCGTGGAAGTAGGCGCGGTCGACCGAATCGACCTTGGCGGCGATCCGAAGCGGCAGCCCCGCCGCCAACGCGATGGCGATGGCGCGATCGACGCGCTTCTCCGGCGAGATCCTGCCCAGGAACGCGAGGTATCCGCCCTGCGGCTGCGGCGAGAAGTCGTACAGGTCCTCAGGCAAACCGTGGTGGATGGTGTCGACCCAGTTCAGGTCCTCCATCGAGTGGCGCTGGCTGTCCGAAATCGACACCAGCGGAAACCGCGGCCAGCGGCCGTGGGCGCCGGCCAGGTCCTTCAGGTCAAGGCGACCGTGCAGGGTGGTCACGGTCTTCTCCGCACAGCGCTCGAAGAACGGGTAGTGCAGCAGGTCGACGTGGAAATGCAGCACGTCGAATTCATCGGCGCGTCTGCGTACTTCGTGAAGCATCGAAAGGTGCGCGGCCAGGTCCGACTTCAGGGGCGCCGGGTCCAGTCGGATGGCCTGGTCGCGCATTGCCACCAGTTCGGCGCGAGTGCAGGTATCGGCCGAAGCAAACAACGTGACTTCATGGCCCTCCTCGACGAGGGCATCGGTGAGGTGCGCCACCACCCGCTCGGTTCCACCATAGAGCAGGGGCGGCACGGCCTCGTAGAGAGGGGCGATCTGGGCAATGCGCATTGCAGTGAAATTACGCCCGCACCGGTGTAGGCAGTGTGGTCCGACCCGGGAAACGCTGAATGGGTTTTGCGCTGCACGCCGCGCGAAGCGTTGCCTTAACGGGGATCAGGCGGCACCGCGAAGATGGCTTCTACGATGTGATCGCTGGCCAAGCGGTTGCACGCGATCCAAGGTGACGTTGCCGCAGGCCTTCGTCGATCGCGGCGAGGATCTCGGCGATGGTCGCCGGCTTCACCAGATGCAGCTGGAACCCGGCAAGACGCGTGCGGTCCCGGTCGCTTTGCTGGCCGTAGCCGCTATAGGCGACGAGATAAGGCGGGTTGTCGGATGACTGCAGGGTTCGTGCCACGTCATAACCCGACATTCCATCCTTCAGTTCCAGGTCGCACAGGACGACATCGGCCGGATCCTCACGCGACATCCGCAGGGCGGTCTCGGCGTCCGTGGCGATGCTGGCCCGGTGGCCTTCCAGTTCGAGCAGCGTCTGCAAGGCCTCGGCATTCTGGACCTCGTCCTCGACGATGAGGACATGGGCCTTGATGGCCGGAGCGATCTGCACCGGGCCGTCGTCGCATGCGCCGCATTCTGCGGACGCTTCGCATGGCAGCTTCAAGGAGAACGTGGAGCCACGGCCGGGCCCCTCGCTGCGCACGCTGACCTGACCACCGTGCAGTTCGGTGATGTGCTTGACGATGCTCAGCCCCAGGCCGAGTCCACGCGATTGCCATGCGGGGGATTGGACGAACGGCTCGAACATGCGCGCGACGAAATCCTCGTCCAGGCCCTGACCTTCGTCGTGGACGATGATCGTCGATTCGCCGTCACGCTCGCTGACCGACAGGAAGACGCGCTGGCCGCGTCCGCTGGCCTTGATGGCGTTTGAGACGAGATTGTCGAGCACCTGGCGCAGACGGGCGTGGTCGCCACGCACGTAGCACGTACCCTCGTGCTCGGGCGGTACCAGGATGACGCCGTGCTGCTGCGCGATGTGCAGGTTGTCGCGATGGACCTCATCGAGCAGTTCGCCGATCTCCACCAGGCTGCGGCGCAGTTCGACCTTGCCCTGGGTCACGCGCGAAATGTCGAGCAGGTCATCGACCATGCGTCGCAGGTGCTGGCTCTGGCGTTGCAGCGTGGCGAGGGCCTGTTGCCGTTGCGGTTCATCGGCGTCTTCGCGGTGAAGCAGGTCCGAAGCGGTAGTGACGCCGGCCAGCGGGTTGCGCAGCTCATGGCTGAGGACGGCGAGGAAGCGACTGATTCGCTGGTTGGCGAGCGCAAGCGTCTCCAGCGCCCGCTTCTGGTCCTCGATGTCGGTGCTGGCGCCGTACCAGCAATGCACCTTGCCATCGGCGCCGACGATGGGCACGCCCTTGACCAGATGCCAGCGATAGCTGCCGTCGGCGCGACGGAAGCGCATTTCCAGGTTCAGTGGCTGCGCGGTCGCCATCGAATCGCGCCAGGCCTCCATGGCGGCCTGCATGTCGTCGGCATGGACGATGGCCTGCCAACCCTCGTCGCCGCTCAGTCCGGTGTACTCGTACCAGTAACGGTTGTGGTAGCGCATCGTGCCGTCGGGTTCGGCGATCCACACCATCTTCGGCAGGTGGTCGAGCAGGGCGCGCTGGTCGCGATCGGCCTGGAAGCGCTGCAGGACATCGCCGGGCCGGCGCTGCGCCCGCACCTCCGCTGCCAGCCAGGCGAGGATGGTGGCGATCGCGGCGAACGCGGCCATGTCGAGCGGGCCGAGCCGCGGGAGACCTCGCAGCAGCACCATGGTCACGATCGCGACGATGGTCAGGTAGGCGCATCGTCGGCCGAACAATGCCGCCGCGAGCAGCACCGCTGCGTAGCCGAAGGTCATCGGCAGATGCTGCGAAGGCAGGCCGTAACCCAGCGTCGACAGTGCACCCAGCAACAGCGCAACGACCACGTCGCCAATGAGCACGGCGATATGCGTGGGCATGCTCAGGCGCCGTCCGGCCAATCCACGAGCAGGTCGTGGCAACGCCGGCATGCCGCCTCCGCCCGGGCCAGGTGCTGGCGCACCCGTTCAAGGCTCTCGCCGTGATCAATGAGGCCGGCGGCAGTCGCGGTCGCCATCGTGATGACGTTGAGCTCGTTGCGCAGGCTGTGGCGCCAACGGCGGACGTCCTCGCTGGCGGTCGGCTCGTTCACACCGACCGGTCCTGGCCGCCGCGCAGGCGTGCGAGCTGGTTCTGGATGGTGCGCACGCTGACGCCCAGCGCCTGCGCCGTGCGCGTGCGGTCATTGCCGAAGTGGGACAGCGTCCTCATCAACATCTCCCGTTCGATCTCGGCATAGCTCATCCCCACGCTGAAGCCGACGCCGCCGCTGTCCGCCTGCATGGAGCGTGGTCGATGCTGCAGGGGACGGATGCGTACCAGCGATCCGTCGCTGGAGAGGTAGGAACGCTGGATGGTGCTACGCAGTTCGCGCACGTTGCCGGGCCAGGGGTGTCGAAGCATTACGCGATCGCTGTCGTCGGCGAAGCGCCGGCTGGTGCCATGGCGGGCGTTGAGGCTGTCGAGAAAGCACTGCGCCAGCAGCTGCACGTCGGTTCCGCGCTCGCGCAGCTCCGGCAGCGCGATCTGGTAGTCGGCGAGGCGATAGAACAGGTCGTCGCGCAGCGTTCCGGCGTCCAGCGCCTGTTGCGGGTCGCGATTGGTCGCGGCGACCACGCGCACGTCGGTGGCAATCGACTCGGTTCCGCCGACGCGGGTGACCGTGCCGGTTTCGAGGACGCGCAGCAGGTACACCTGCAACGCAAGTGGCATCTCGGTGATTTCGTCCAGGAACAGCGTGCCGCCATTCGCCTGTTCGAAATAACCCGCGTGGCGATGGCTGGCGCCGGTGAAGCTTCCGCGTTCGTGACCGAACAGATGGCTTGCCAGCAGTTCGGGGGCGACGGCGCCCGCGTTGACGGCAACGAACGGGCCGCTGCGGCCGCTGGCGACGTGGATGGCCCGCGCCACCAGCTCCTTGCCGGTGCCACTGGCGCCGGAAACCAGCACCGATGCCTCCGATGGCGCGATGCGGTCGATGTCCTCGTGGACGCGGCACATCGCTTCGCAGCGTCCGATCATTCCATGGCGGTTCTCGCCGGACAGCAGGATGCCGCGCGCGGCTGCGGTCTGCTTGAGCAGCGCGTCGAACTGGATCGGGCACAGCGGCTTGAGAAGGTAATCGCCGATCGGCATGGAGACGGCCTGGATGGCACTCTCCACCGAAGGCTGGCCGGTGACGATGATTGCGCGGTCATGCTGTGGCATCGCCGGATCGTCGAGCAGATCCAGGCCGCTGCCATCAGGAAGCTCGAGGTCCAGCAGGAGCAGGTCGAGTGGCGGCAGATGGGCGAACTGCCGGGATTGCTCGAGTGAATGCGCCACATAGGGCTGGAACCCGCGTAGCCGGGCGAAATCGGCTGCCGATTCAGTGAAATTACGATCGTCGTCGACGATCAGCAGGGATGCCGGCACGGTGATGCTCCGAGCAGGTAGGCCCGAAGACTATTCCGGGTGGAGTGAACGCGCATTGAAGAAGAGCCGGTTGCCCGGCAAGTTTTTCCGGATCGCGACAGTACGTTCAGTTTCTCTGGAACCTCCGATGAACCCCGGCGCCTCCAGCCCCGCTGTGGGGCCTGATTCGATGGCACGGTTGTTGCAACGTGCTTTTGTGCCGCCAGTTGGACAGTCCACTGGCGGAGGCAACCATTGGTTAGAGCTGCCGGACTTCAGGAGTCAGGATGAATACGAATCTGTTCTATGGCACACGATCCAGCGTCGTCGAAGTGGTGGATATCGAGCGCGAGATCGCATCGTGGCTTCGGCATTACCGCCAGTACGTGGTGGCCTTCCGGGCCGATGACTACCTTCCTGCCGTGAAACTGGGGCTAAGCGCCTACCTGCGCGGGCAGTCATTCGATGATTGCGTCGACGAACTGGAACAAAGCTATCTTCGCGTGCGCGGAATTTCCCGCCTGGACTGGTACGAGGCGCTGCCAGTGGCACGCGCGGCGTGGACCCGCTTGATGGAACAACAGACGGGACGGGCAGCCAGCGGCCAGCCGCAGTCTTACGGGCTGAGCACCGCGGCATGATGCGTTTGGCGGTACTTGCAAGTTGACCAGGGGTCGGTGCATGCGGCGGTTTCGGCCGCCGCATGCGTCGTCAACTCAATGCGGTTTCGCTACGCCCTTGAGCAATTCTTCCGAGGATTCCTCGTCGCCGCTGTAGGCGAAGTCCGCGAGTGATACAAAGCCGACCAGCTGGCGCTGGCGGTTGATCACCGGAAGCCGGCGGACCTCGAGGTCTGCCATGTTGCGGGCGACATCGTCGACATCATCGTCGTCGTAGCAATAGTGGATCGCTTCGCTCATCACATCGCCGACCAGCGTCTCGGCGTCCAGGCCGTTGGCTACCGCGCGCACGGTGATGTCGCGATCGGTGACGATGCCGACGATGCGGTCGCCTTCGCCGACTGGGAGGCTGCCAATGTCCATGCGCTTCATGGTCTGGGCGGCTTCGCGGATGCTCTTTGCCGGATCGGTCAGGAACACATCGGTGGTCATGATCTGGCCTACTTTCATATCGCTTTCTCCCTTGCGGCGAGCTCACCAGCCACGCGCACACCAGGCGCGCGCATCAGCGGCCGCCCTTGGCCATCGACTCGTGCCCGGCGGTGAACTCTGCCTGGCTCAGGTTGCCATCCTTGTTGCTGTCCATTTCCGCGAACTTCTTCTGCGATCCGGCCTCGTGCTCGGCCGCCGAAAGCTGACCGTCGCCATTGGTGTCGATGGCCTTGATCTTGTCGGCCGACGAGATGCCGGTCTTCACGGTCTTGCCGTCCTTCATCTTCGCCTGGTGCCTGGCGTCCATCTCTGCCGCGGTCACGTTGCCATCATGGTTGGCATCCATGGCGTCGAACATCTTCTTCGCGCCGGCGCTGTGCTCCGACGCCGAGACCATGCCATCGGCATTGGTGTCCATCATCTTGGCCTTGTCTCCATGCCCGGCCATCACCGCTGGCGACAACAGCATCGCCAGCAACAGTCCACCTGCAGTGGAACAACGAGTCGTGACACGATTCATGACAGCCTCCATGGGCGTCGTTTCGGGTGCGACCAGCGTGCCGGTCACGTCGTTGCGCGTCCGTCAACGTAAGGTGTGGTCGATGGAAACCTTGCGAGATGAACCGGCGACGCGGTTCGTGTTTGTCACGACGGCGTCACGGGCCGCTGAACCCCGGCTGGCTGGCGCCTCCGCCTAGAGCAAGCCGTGCCGTCGCGCATAGGTGTACACGTCGATGTCGTTCTCGATCGAGAGCTTCGCCATCGCGTCGACCTTCTGCCGACTGACGGTCTTTACACTGCGATTGAGCTGCTTGGCGATCTGCGACACGGTCAGGCCGGACGCGAAGAGGCGAAACACTTCCGATTCGCGAATCGACAGAGCGACCTTTCCGTCCGTGGCCTGGGTCGATTGCAGTGCCTGCTCCATGGCCGCGCCCAGGTATATGCGTCCCTGTGCCACGGCCTCGACCGCCAGATGCAGTTCGCTCAGTGCTTCGGACTTGTTGACCAGTCCGCGGGCGCCGGTGGCCATGATCGAATGGAGCACGCCCGGATTGCTGACGATGGTCAGCACTATCACCGGCAGGTCGGGCCACTTGCGGTGGAGCATGCCGAGCAGGCTGAGGCCGTCCGACATGCGGCCGCCAGGCATGTTGAAATCGGTGATGACCATGTCACACGGTGTCGCATCGAGCGCACGGTGCAGTTCATCGGCCGTCGATGCTTCGGCGACCACCTTCACCGTGGAGTGGTCGCGCTCCAGCAAGGTGCGGACACCGCTGCGGACGATCGGGTGGTCGTCGGCCAAGACGATGCGCATGTTCGCCTCGGTTGGCTAAGGGAGCGGCCAGAAGGATAAGACATTTCCTCATGGTCACAGGTCAAATTTGCAGGCTGTGCTTAAGGCCTTGTCCGAATCCGGCAAATAGCTAAGCCGGTTCCTTCTCGAGGGTGACGCGCTTGATCTCGGCTTCCAGCAGTTGCGGATGCAGCTGGAACTGGTCGCTCTCCAGCAGCTCGCGCCCGCGGCCGTGCACTACCACGCGTTCGAGCTGCAACAGCGGACCATCGCGGAACAGTTCGATGTAGCTGTCGAGCACGCCGCTGAGTGTCCCCTGCGCGGTGTCCGGCGCGGCGACGATCAGCTGGAGTCCGAGCGATCGCAGGTAGTTTGTCGTGGCGCGTGCGTTCTGGGCGTCGATCTTGTCGCCGAACTCGTCGAGCATGATCACGCCCAGGCCGCCCTGCTGGCCCTCGGCCTTGCCGTAGGCCGCCGCCAGTGCCGCGCCCGCGATGACATAGAGCGGCGCACGGTGCTCGCCGCCGGAACCCGAGCGCATACGCTCGCTGAGCGTGCCGATCACCGATTCCTCCTGCTTGATGACGACCTCGAAGCTGAAGAAGCGACGGTAGTCGTCCAATGGCGAGGGCGTGTTCGCGCCCTTGCTGCCGACCTTGTCCTCGATGATGTCGCGGAACGCGGCAGGTACCTCGCCGGCACTACCGAAGAGCGTATCGGTCTGGCCGACGTCGGCCGCCTTGTTGATGAAGCGATGGAGGTCGCGGAACTCCGGGGCGACGTCGTACTTGAACTGATAGCGCTCGTTGTTGGAGAACGCGGGGCTGCGCTGCAATGTTCGGTTGAGCGTGTTGATCTGGTGCCGCAACCTGGTGAAGTTGTCGTAGAGCGCCGAGGCGACGTTGGAGCGGAAGGTCTCCACCGCGGTCGTGTAGGCCTCATCGGCGGCGGCCTGGTGCTGGACCAGTTCGGTTCCCTTGAGGTGATCGATTTCCTTGTGCAGCAGGGCATTGGCCTGGCGCCATTGCCCCGGCTCCATGTCGAGCAACAGGCCGTGGTCCTTGCCGTACTGGGCCAGTCCGCGCCAGGCTTCCGGCAGCAGGCCGTTGAGGATGCGGTCGCTTTCGTCTGCACGGCTCTGGCAGCGCTGCAGGCGGTCGGCGAGTTCGGCGATCTTGCCGTCGAGTTCCTCGCGTTGATGCTCAACCAGGTTGGCGTCGACATCGGCATGCGAGAAGGCCTCGCTGGCGCGCCGCGCGATCGCATCGCTTTGTTCGCCAAGCGCCTGCAGCGAGGCCTCGGCTTCGGCGCACTTGCCGGTGGCCACGGCTTCTTCGCCGACCAGACGTTCGACCAGCGCCTCGAGTTCCTGCTTGCGGCGCTCGGATTCGTGCGCCTGTTCGCTCAGGCGGATCAGGTCGGGATCGCTGGCGGCCTCCTGGTTGTCCTTCAGGGCGCGGTAACGCGCGGCCGCCTGCCGATGCTTGAGCAGCAACTCGTGGGCGTCGCGCGCCATGTCCTCGGCGCTGCCGATGCGGGCCAGGCCGGTGGCGCTGGCATGCACCGGACGCCATTGCGATTCCAGTTCGCCGATGCGACGTTCGGCCGCGTCGAGTTCATCGCGCAGCAGCTTCTGCCGCTCGCGGCTGCTGGAGGCGCCGATCTTCAGTTCACTCGCGGCAGGCAGGCGCAGTCGCTCCACGCCGCCGCCCTTGGCGACGAGGCCGTCGTTGCTCAGGCCATGGCGGCTGCGCACGACTTCGGCCTCGGTGGCGACACAGCGCAGGTCGCCGAGCTGCCGCCGCAGGTAGGCGAGGGCATCGTCGTTGTCCCCGGCGAGCAGCGACGAGACCAGGGCGGCTGCCGGCGTGGCATCGCCACGCGACTGGCGCGCATGGCTGCACAGTGCCAGCTTGACTCCATATACCGAACGCGCGCCCTGCAGCGAGCGGTAGAGGCGCACGGCCTGCTCTTCGTGTTCTGGCGCGATCAGCAGCGCCTCGACATGCGTGCGCAGGTAGCCTTCGATCGCCCGCTGCCAGGCCGGGTCGGTGACCTGTACCAGGTCGCAGACCGGCCGCGCTTCGACGCCGGCATCGGCGAGGTAACTCATCATGCGGGCCACGTCCGGGCGCAGCTCGGATTGGCCGGCGTTGAGGCGGGCCAGGTTCTGGCGCGCGGTCAATGCGCCCTGGCGTGCCTGCTCGAGCGCGTTGTGGCGTTCGCGCTCGTACGCGGTCACTGCCGCGATGATCGGGGTGGCGTGTTCGATGGCCTGGCGCAGCTCGTCGTGCAGGGCTTCGGGCGATACCAGGATGTCGGCATCGGCCACCAGCGCGGCGAGGTGGTCGTACAACGCCTGCCATGGCGCGATCGCGCCCTTGAGCAGATGCGCGTCGACGCCGGGCAGGCCGAGTTTTCCGGCCACCTGCAACTGATCGCGGACAAAGCCGGCACTGCGCATGAGCTCCTTCTTCAGGCGCGCCAGTTCCTCCTGGTAGGGCGCGGCGAGCTGCTCGAACGACGCCTGCTCGTGGTAGCCGCGGGTGCCCTGCAGGCGCTTGCCGGCCCCGTCGGCGGCGAGGCGCGCGTTCTCGCGGTCGCTGCGAGCCTGGGCGAGGGCGAGTCGCTTGCCGCGCAGCAACTCGTGCGAGGTTGCCAGGGTCTGCTCGGCGGCATCGACGCGTTCGGAATGGAGATCGCGCTGGTACTCCGCGCCCAGGGCACGGTAGGACGCGGCACGCGTCGCCTGCTGGGCGACCTTCTTGTACTGCTGTTCGACCTGTTCGGCTTCGTCGATCCGGCGCGCGACCTGCTCGATCTTCTCCTTGATCAGGCGAAAGCCATCGAGCAACGCGCGGAACTTGCCAATCTCGGTCGGACGCTCCTCGGCGACCAGCGTGCGCACAAACAGATCGACGTCACTGACGCGCTGCAGGTTGAGGGCGTTCTGGAAGGCCTTGCGATAGGCCACCGCGTCCAACTGCGCGGTCGGGCCGGGGCGCAGGCGGAACAGCAGGTCCTTGACGAAGCGGTCGCTGCTGCTGTGCAGCTCGGCCTTGCTGCCGGCGGCCTTGCAGCGCTGCGCGATCAGCTCGCGAAAGCGCGACCACTCCTGCGGCAGCTGCTCGCCCTTGACCACTTCCACGTGGTCTTCGAGCGATAGCGCCACGCGCGGCAACAGGTACAGGCCATTGACGCGGTGGTCGGGCTCGGCCGCCGAAGCCGCCAGTGCAATGCCTGCGGTGAGGGTTTCGCCGCTGTCCTGGTCCTCGAACACCAGGCTCAGGTAAGTCGTCGCGGTTTCGCGATCGCGGCCGTCGTCGCCGGAACGGTACACACCCAGGCAGTAGTCGCGGATCGTGCGGGCGCGATGGCTGCCGCCGGCCTGGGCGTTGAAGCGGATCTGGTTGCGGTCGCCGCCGAGCATCACGATCTGCAGCGCGTCGAGCAGCGCGCTCTTGCCGGCACCGTTGGGCGCGATGATCGCCGTGCTCAGGTCCAGCTCGAGCGTCTGCGCCTGGAACAGGAAGAACTGGACGAGGTGGGCGCGCTTAAGCTGATACATCGTCTGGCTCCATGGCTTGCTCGACGACGGACTGGCCGTCATCGTCCTGCTGCGGGCTGTTCTGGTCGGTGCCGTTCTGGTCGGTGTTGTGCTGATCCAGGCGCTGCAGCCACTGCGCGCCGACGATCTCCACGATCGCCGGTCGCACCAGGATGCGGAACGGTTGCGGGTCACCCGGATCGCATTCGGTGGTCCGGCACACCGACCAGCGCTTGAGCGCGCGCAACTGGCTGCGCAGCGCGCCGGTCTCGGGCAGCTCGCGGCCGGTCAGCGACTGGTAGGCCTCCTGCAGCTCCGGCAGTTCCACCAGGACGTCGCCGTGGTCTTCCACCTGTCCCTGCCGCATCCCCTCGTCGTAGCGCTGGCGCAGCACCAGGATCAGCAGCGTCTCGTCCAGGCTCACGGCCGTGCCTTCGCCGTGCGAGGGCAGGGCGGTGACATAGCGGAAGTGGGCGTTGCGTTCCAGGCGGATGCCCAGCGGTTCCAGTGCCGCGGCGAAATCGGCCAGGTAGGTTTCCACCAGGTGGTAGGCGTTGCGCGACTTGCGGTCGGCGCTGTAGAGCACCTGTTCGGTGACCAGCCGGTAGGCCGTGCGCTCGAAATCCTGCGGCGTGTACATGCCGCCGGAGAGCTGGCTCAACGTGGCCCATGAGCGTTTCATGCAACGTTCCTCGTGCGGTGCAGGACGAAGCGCGGCGATTCCAGGAAGGCGTTGGCGGTCTGCTCGCCATCGCGCAGCTGGATGCGGAATCCGCGCAGCATCCGGTGGATCGGGTCGTCGCGGCGCAGCCCGCCCTGTCGGCGGCTGCGCAGCGCGAGCGTGATGAGCGTCTGGTAGGCGCGGAAATCCTCGATGCTGGCGATCTCCATGGCCTCCGAATCGATGCTGTCGGTGGCGCCGAGATGACGGTCGACGTATCGCGACAGGTCCTCGGGCTTGACCAGGCGCGCGCGCGTCATCTGCCGCAGCAGGTTCAGTCGCGCCAGCTGTTCGGGCGTGGGTTCGCGACTCGTATTGGCGGTGCGCGGGATTGGTCGGGGCCGCTGCTGTGGCGCGCGCAGGCGCTGCTCGTCCATCAGCGGTCCGGGCGCGACCGGCAGGCGCAGGGCGTCCTGCGGGGCGCCGAGCACGCCGCGGCAGGCACGACGCAGCAAAACGTCGAGCTTGTCCGGCGCGCGCAGGCGGTAGTCGAGGAACGCCAGTGCGCGGCGGTTGGCCTGGCGGATGTCGTCATCGAGCCGGGCCAGGTACTCGTCGATGCGATCGATCTCGTACAGCCGGCGCAGGCTGCGTTGCAGGCGCTGCTCGGCACGCACGCGGTCGCCGCCGGTGGCGCGCTCGGTGTACCAGTCGATGAGCTGGCCGCGCACGTCGGATTGCTCGATGTCGCGGACCATCGTCAGGATCGCGGTGCGACGGGCGAGGGGATGGTCGGCGTTGTGCAGCTGGGCGTAGTCACCCACGAACAGCTCGCCGACGTAGCGCTCGAACAGCTGGCGGGCGAACAGGGCGGTGCTCTCGGCCTTGATCAGTTCCGGCATCAGGTCGCGGACCTGCACGCTGATCGCCGAGACGTAGGACAACAGTTGCCGCGACTGCTCGGCGGCTTCATCGAGGCTGTCGCCACCGGCATTGCCGGCCACGACCTGCTGGAGCTGCAGCTCGATCGAGCGCACTTTGGCGCCAAAGAAGGCCGGTCCGCGCTCGGCGAAATCCATCAGCGTCGCCAGCAACTGCGCGACCGCATGGGTCATCGACACCATTTCGCGCGCGCCTACCCGTTCCTGGCGCAACCAGCCGGCGGTACGGAAACGCTCGTAGATCGCGTTGGCGCGCATCGCCAGCGGCGCGTCGGGTGCGGCGCCGTCGTCCTCCCACGGGTCGTCGGTCAGCAGGTAGCGCTCGATGGCCGAGGTGATCTCGCGGCGCGGAAAGCCGACGCTGGGTGGCATCGGTGCGTCGGGACCGAAGAATTCGGCGAACAGCTGGCACAGCAAGCGCCAGTAGTGGAGCCGGTTGGAAGAGGCGAGAGGTCCGAAGAGACCGTCGGGAACAACAGCAAACAGCGGCGGTGCCGGCGAACTGTACTCAGTCAAAAAACGCTCCGATGCCGGTCCTGGTTGCTCTAGCTGGGTCCTTGGGCCGGGCGGTCCGCCATCAAGGCGGGCGCCACGCGCAGGGAAATGTATCCCGGCGAGGGAAATGTGGGAATCGGCACCCGGGCAGGGAGATGTATTACGTTCGATATGTAACGTAAGTGATTGATATGGTGTCACCACGGACCACGCATCAGGTGCATCCCTCACGTCACCGTTATCGATGCGCGCCAAGACTCCCACCCGGTGTGCCCGGATCGCGGGCGCCGGGAATCGCTGACGCCGATGGCAGACGCCACGCTCTTCTTCAGCCTGTTCACGACCCTGCTGGCGATCATCAACCCGCTGGAAGCCATCCCGGTGTTCCTCAGCCTGATGGACGGCAAGGGCGATGACGAGCGTCGGGCCACTGCGCGCAAGGCGTGCATCAACGTCTTGTTGCTGTGCCTGTTCTTCCTGGTGTTCGGCAACGTCCTGCTGCGCCTGTTCGGCGTGCCGCTGAGCATGGTGCGCGTGGTCGGCGGCGTGATCCTGATGCGGATCGGCTTCGATCTGTTCTCGCCCAGTCCGAACAGCATGCTGTCGGGCGGGAAGGGCAATGGCGGCGATGTGTCCTTCATACCCCTGGCCATGCCGATCATGTTCGGACCCGGCGTCATTGCCACGGTGATTGGCCTGACCTCGCTGGTGCGCAAGTCCGACCATCTGATCGTTTCGTTCGCCGTTGTGGTTGCCGCGATCGCCGCGGCTGTGCTGTGCACCTATGTTTCCTTGGTCTACGCGAAGAAGATCCTGAGCAAGATCGGGCCGCAGGGTGTCGATGCCGCAACGAGGATCGTCGGTTTCTTCGTATCGGCCATGGGGGGCGGATTGATATTCCACGGCACGGTGGAGTTCCTTCAATCCTATGGCGTCCTGCTGGGCGGACCGCCCGCAGGCTGACAGGGCCAATTGGCCTGTTTGACCGTCGCAGGACGTACGCGGCTGATAGCGCTCTCAAGAATCGGGGATGGGCGTCGGCGCAATGGGGCTGGTTACGGATGAAACTTTCTCGAGCACGTCGAGCGGGCGGCTGCTGTTCCGAGTGTGGCGAATTCATAGCCAAACTTTGCTGCACTGCACGGTGACATGTATGGAAACTTAATGTTTAGTCTCGGCCCAGATGATAGCGCTATCACTTCTGCCCGCCACGGCGGGTACCTGGAGGTCCACCGAAACGCCACCGACCCACGCGGACTGGAACCGAAACTAGACAAAGCTCAAGCCATCAGCGTTGCACGACGTGCGTCGATTGACGCTCGTTCCGGAGTAGCAGGCACTGGCCTGCAGGCGCCCTTCCAGGGCAATACATCCATCGATCGAAGTTGAGGGGGTAGGACCATATGAGTCGGTTTCGGTGCCACGTTCTGTGGGCGTCCTTGGTGCAGGCGACAGCCGGGCGTCGTGCCGTGAAGGCGGCAATGGGCAGTGCCCCTTGTAATGGGAGGACTTCGCAATGAGCCAGATGACAAAGCGGTTCAAGAAGCGCTTCAAGTCCACTGCGATGTTCACCTTCGTCGGTGGCGTGCTGGTCATCAACCCTGCCTACGCGCAGGATGCTGCCGCTACGGCGGCGCAGACCACGACTGCACAGACGACGGCGGCCCAGGCCACCACCGCGCAGTCGTCGTCGGAACAGGCCAAGACGCTGGATACGGTCACGGTCACCGGCATGCGCAACAGCCTCAACCAGTCGATGGAGATCAGGCGCAATGCCGACGGTATCGTCGACGCGATCAGCGCCGAGGACCTGGGCAAGTTCCCTGACACCAACCTTGCCGAGTCGTTGCAGCGCATCACCGGCATCTCGATCGAACGACGCGACGGCGAAGGTGCGCAGATCACCGCGCGCGGCTTCGGCCCGCAGTTCAACATGGTCACCCTCAACGGCCGCACGATCCCCGGCGCGGACGCCTTTGGCGCACCCGGCCAGGTGCCGATCGGCGGCGTCGACGGCGGCACGCGCGCGTTCAACTTCGCGCAGCTGGCGTCGGAAGCGATCACCACGCTGCAGGTCTACAAGACCGGCCAGGCCAGCGTGCCCAGTGGCGGCATCGGCGCAACGATCGACATCGAGACCGATCGCCCGTTCAACCACCAGGGTCTTGTCGCCACTGCCGGCGCCAAGGCGGTGTACGACGAGTCGCAGCCGTTCGACACCGACCTGACGCCGGAAGTGTCCGGTATCTTCAGCTACAGCAATGACGACAAGACCTGGGGCGTAGGTCTCTCGGCCAGCTACCAGAAGCGCCATGGCGGTTCGGTGCAGGCCACCGAGAACGCCTGGAACATGCAGCGCTGGACCGGTACCGACCCGTCCCTGCGACCGGATGCGGTGGTGACCAATGCGCCGGCGATCGGCCAGCTGTACGGCATGCCGAACGATCTGCGCTATGCGTTCGCCGATTTCGAACGCGAGCGTATCAACGGCCAGGCTGTGCTGCAGTTCGCGCCCACCGATGCGCTGACGTTCACCCTTGACTACACCTACTCGACCAACGAGATCACCGAAGACCGCGCCGAGCAGACCATCTGGCTGCAGCGCGCCAACAGCTTCACCGATCTCACGTTCGACACCGGTCAGTCGGTGGCAACGCCCATCTACATCCGCGACATCGTCGGCACCAAGGACTTCGGTTACGAGCAGCAGCACCAGGAACAGGAGTACAAGCTCGACTCGCTGGGCTTGAATGCCGCCTGGGACGTCACCGATCGCTTCCGCCTGACGTTCGACGCCCATAACACGACGTCTGAGAGCCGACCGAACGATCCGGTCACCGGCGGTGGCTCGACCTTCTTCAGCATCGCCGGCACCAACAACTGCACCGTCGGTCCGTACTGCGGCGGCAATTGGGCGCAGGAGCTGTCCTTCAACAACGGCCTGCCGATCGGCGCACGCACGTGGTACGCGAACTCGGCCGATGCCATCGCCGGTGCCAACGGCACGCTCAACCCGGACTTCCCGCCCGGTCAGATCGGCTCGCAGGTGCTGCGCATCAACTACCAGCGCCAGGAAACCGAGATCAAGCAGGGGCGCATCGACGGCGAATACGTGTTCGACGACGGTCGCTTCCAGTTCGGTGTCGACTCGTCGGAAACGACGATGACGCGCAAGCAGGCCACCGAGGCCTACTCGACCCTGGGCGACTGGGGCGTGGCCAACACCGGCAACGAGCCGGGCCTGCAGGAGTTGATCCGCCCGATCGACATCGTCGGCATGTTCGACGACTACAGCGCTCCCGGCGCGGCCCGTCAGGCATGGCTGGGAAGCGCCACCGCCGGTGCCTTGTGGGCGGGCGGCTTCTACGATGCGGCCACCCGCTACAACCCGCAGCTGGCGGCCGACAACCGGGTGAAGGAAGACACCGACGCCGTGTACGGCCAGGTCGACTTGGAAGGCACGCTGGGCGGCTTCCCGACCCACACCCGCATCGGTGTGCGTTACGAGAAGACATACCTGACCTCGACCTCGCAGGTTGCTCTGCCCAGCGCCATCCAGTGGCAGGCCAACAACGACTTCCGCATCCTGCGCGGCGATGACCAGGTGCCCTTCAGCGAGACGCACAGCTACGACTTCGTCCTGCCGAACCTGGACTTCTCGCTCGACCTCACCGATGAAATCAAGACCCGCGCATCGTTCAGCAAGACCATCGCGCGCGCACCGTACGGCAATCTCTATGCCGGCCCGACGCCGAACCAGCCGACCGGTTCGATCCTGATCAACCCGTCCACCCGCGCCAACGGCGACGCCCAGAACCCCGCACTCGACCCGCTGGAATCGGACAACCTCGACCTTGCGGTGGAGTGGTACTTCGCCGACGCCAGCTTCATCTCGGTGACGTTCTGGAACAAGGACGTGAAGAACTTCATCGGTACCTCGGTGGTGCGTGAGCCGCTGTACGGTCTGACCGACCCGACCTCCGGCCCGGATGCGCAGGCGGCACTGGCCTTCCTGACCAGTCCGACGTGTGCCGCACAGGTGGGTGCCGCCGGCGAAGACGTCTCCCAGGCCTGCTCGGCAAACGACACGGCGCTGTTCGCGGCCCTGGCGATGCTGCGCAATCCCGAGACCGGCGGCCTGGCGGCCTACAACGGCAGCTCGGCGCAGTCGTTGCAGATGGAGAACACCTACGACCTGGTGGGCGAGGCCGACGATCCGCTGTACGAGTTCGACGTCAACCGTCCGGTCAACCAGAACGACGCCAACCTGCACGGCTGGGAAATGGGTGGCCAGTACTTCTTCGGTGAGTCCGGCTTCGGCATCTTCGCCAACTACACCCTGGTGCAGGGCGACGTCGCCTTCGACAACACGGTGATCGAGCGCGACCAGTTCGCTCTGCTCGGCCTCAGCGACACGGCCAACGTGATGCTGATGTACGAGAAGTACGGCTGGTCGGTGCGCCTGGCCTGGAACTGGCGTGACGAGTACCTGATCGCGGCGAACCAGAACGGTTCCAACCGCAATCCCTACTACGTCGAGGAATACGACCAGTGGGACGTGAACGTTGGCTACGACTTCAACGATCACTGGTCCATGAGCCTTGAAGCGATCAACCTGACCGGTGAGGACGTGCGCTGGCACGGCCGTTCCGACAAGCAGATCATCAAGCTGGTCGACCAGAGCGCCCGCTACATGCTGGGGGTGCGCTACAAGTTCTGAGGACCCTCCCAGGGTTTGAACCAGGGCAGGGCCGCTGCGAGAGCAGCTGTCCTGCCCGTTTTTTTTGCGCTTCACCCGCAATGCGATCAGCAAGCGTCAGGGGGGCTTTCCTTCTTCGCCCGGCGAGCGCATAACGTCACCAGAACCCGTCCTCGTTCCGGCCATGCCCCAATACGAACTGCTCAACAACATCAAGCACAAGGACCTTCGGGTCATCACCCGCTTCGGCCGCGAGTTCGGCGACGACATCGGAGTCGTGGCGGCTTTTCCGACCGAGTTCGCGGAGCTCCAGCGCGAGTACCCGATCTTCTTCCGCAAGGAGCCGGAAGGGGACGCGTGGCAGGCGGTGGCGCTGCTGGGTTTCGAACGCAACGAGAACCTGTTCCTGCACGAAGGACGCTGGAATGCGGCCTACCTGCCGGGCGTCGTGGCCAAGGGGCCGTTCCTGATCGGCTTCCAGGAACAGCGCATCGACGGTGAGTTGCGCAACGAGGCGGTCATCCACGTCGACATGCAGCATCCCCGCATCAGCCACGCCGAGGGTGAGCCGGTGTTCATGGCTCACGGCGGCAATAGCCCTTATCTCGAGCACGTATCCACCGTGCTTCGCGGAATCCGCGATGGCGTGGATGCGGGCAAGGCCATGTTCGCCGCGTTCGATGCGCTGGGACTGATCCAGCCGTTGAAGCTCAACCTGCAACTCGACGAAGAGCATCGCGTCAGCCTGGCCGGCCTGCACGGCATCGACCGCGAGCGCCTGGCGGCGCTGGACGCGCAGTCGCTGCACCAGCTGCATCTCGCCGGTTACCTGGAAGGCGCGTTCCTGGTGCAATCATCCATGCACAACCTGCGCCGGCTGATGGCCGAGAAGCAGCGTCGCCTGCGCCTGGCGGCGGAGGCGCAGTGATGGGTGCGGCCGCCGACGTGGCCGCCCGGATCCGCGTAATCGACTGCGCCGGGTCCGCATCACCGCCGGTCGAGGAACTGCTCGCATCAGGGCAACCGGCCGTGCTTCGCGGCCTGGTCCGCGACTGGGGGCTGGTGCAGGCGGCATCGCGCTCGACGCACGAGGCGATGGACTACCTGCGCGGGTACTACAACGGCCAGCCGGTGACCTACTCCTGGGGGCGGGCCCGAAGTGGCAGGAAGGCCGTTCTACAACACCGACTTCACCGACTTGAACTGCGAAGTGCGGCGCAGCGACCTGGGGCAGGTACTCGGCGAGATCGCCGCCCACGCCGACGATGCGCACCCGCCGACCTACTACGTCGCCTCGCTGCTGGTCGACAGCCGACTGCCCGGCATGCGCGCCGGCAACGACCTGGACCTGGCGGCCCAGGGCATCGAGGCGCCGCCGAGCATCTGGATCGGCAATCGCGTGACGGCCTCGTGCCACTACGACGCCCTCAACAACATCGCCTGCTGCGCGGTCGGTCGTCGCCGTTTCACCCTGTTTCCGCCAGGGCAGATCGACAACCTGTATCCGGGTCCGCTGGAACCCACACCGGGTGGCCAGGGCCGTCAGCGTCGTCGATTTCGCCGAGCCGGATTTCCAACGCTATCCGCGTTTCCGAGACGCGCTTGCGGCCGGGCAAAGCGCGGTGCTCGAGGCCGGCGACGCGATCTTCATTCCGAGCCTGTGGTGGCACCACGTGCAGGGACTGGAACCGTTCAACGTGCTGGTGAACTACTGGTGGAGCAGCGTTCCCGCGCATGTTCCCACGCCGATGCACGCGCTGTATCACGCGCTGTGGACCATTCGTGACCGGCCTCAGCGTGAGAAGGACGCATGGCGCCAGATCTTCGACTATTACGTATTCGGTCCGGCAGATCGCGCTGGCGAACATTTGCCGGAAGCTGCACGCCAGGTGCTGGGCAGCGTCGATGAAACGCTGGCGCGGCAGCTTCGGGCGATGTTGATCGCAAAACTCAATCGTTGAGCCGGCACGCCGGCAACTACAGCACGCAGGGGAGTGGGAAAGATGGAGAAGGGCAGGATTCGAAAGGTCGTGATCGCCGGCGGCGGTACTGCCGGCTGGCTCGCCGCGACCGCGCTGACGCACCAGTTCCGCGAGTTGCTGGAGGTGGTCCTGATCGAATCCGAGCAGATCGGCACGGTCGGCGTCGGCGAATCGACGGTGCCGCCGATCCGCAACTTCCACCGTTTCCTGCAGATCGACGAGCAGGAGTTCCTGCGCTCGGTCGCAGGCACCTTCAAGCTGTCGATCTCGTTCGAGAACTGGCGCCGCCACGGCGAGCGCTACATCCATCCGTTCGGCATCACCGGGCAGGGCACGCTGGTCTGCGGCTTCCATCACTTCTGGCTCGACAGCATGCGCCGCGGCATGCAGTCGGAGCTGGGCGATTACTGCCTGGAGACGGTGGCGTCGCGCGGCGACCGGTTCGCCCTGCTCGAGTCGCCGCAGGTCAACTACTCCTACCACCTCGACGCCGGCCTGTATGCGCGCTTCCTGCGCGGTAAAGCCGAGAGCTACGGGCTCAAGCGCGTCGAAGGCAAGATCCGCGAAGTCAGGCAGAACGGTGAATCGGGCTACGTCGAGTCGCTGGTGCTGGAAGACGGGCAGGTGATCGAAGGCGATCTGTTCATCGACTGCACGGGCTTCCGTGGACTGCTGATCGAGCAGACCCTCAAGACCGGTTACGAAGACTGGAACAACTGGCTGCCGTGCGACCGCGCCGTCGCCTTGCAGACCGAATCGGTCGGCCCGCCGGTGCCGTACACGCGGGCGATTGCGCACGAGGCCGGCTGGCGTTGGCACATCGCGCTGCAGCACCGGGTCGGTTGCGGACTGGTGTACTCCAGTCGCCACATGTCCGATGACGAGGCGCGCGACAAGCTGCTGCGCGACGCGGCAGCGCCGGTGATCCGCGAGCCCTGGCCGGTGCAGTTCCGTACTGGTCGACGATTGAAGGCCTGGAACAAGAACGTGGTGTCGCTCGGCCTGGCCAGCGGCTTCATCGAGCCGCTCGAGTCGACCAGCCTGCACCTGTCGATGACCTCGATCGTGCGGCTGATCGAGTCGTTCCCGCTCGACGGCATTCCGCAGTCGCTGGTGGACGTGTACAACGCCACCGGCCGCGCCGAGATGGAGCACGTGCGCGACTTCATCATCCTGCACTACCACGCCAACCAGCGCGACGAGGCGATGTGGAAGCAGTGCCGCGAGATGGGGGTGCCTGACTCGCTGAAGATCCGCCTGCGCGCGTGGCGCGAGCGCGCCCATGCCTGGCAGGGCGCGAACGAACTGTTCCGCGTGGATTCCTGGACGCACGTCATGCTGGGGCAGGGCATCGTGCCCGAGCAGCATCATCCGTTGTCGGGCGGACTGTCCGACGATGACATGCGCAGGCTGCTGCCCGCTATCCGCAAGCCCATCGACGAGGCTGTCGCGCGCATGCCATCGCAGCAGGAGTTCATCGACCGCTACTGCAAGGCCGCCCCCGAGGTCTGGGCGGCCAGGCCGAAAGTGCCGGCCTGAGAACCTGCCATGCGGTCAGGGCGACGCCGAAGGCTCGTCCTGGCCGAGGGCGCTGCTGGAGCGTCAGAACACAAAGCCGAAGCCGACCATCGGACCGCTCATGGTGAGGTCGATCTTGCGGCGCTGGTCCTCGACCTCGACCGACAGGTACCGGTACCCGAACAGCCACTGGCCGTAACTCACCTGATACTGGCCGACGATGCTGGCATTCCAGGTGCCGTCGGTATCGCCGAACGAGCCATCACCGCGCAGCGTCAGGCGCCAGCGCTCGGCGAAGGCCCAGGTGTAGCGGGCACCGAGCATCAGGTCGCTGTAGGAATCGTTGGGGTTGAGTTCGAGCGAGCCGAAGCGCGGGTCGTGCGGATCGAAGTTGACGCTCAGGTCAACGTCGATGTAGCGCAGTCCGCCGAACAGTTCGATGCCCTTGAGCCAGTCCTCTCCCGGGCTCCATACCGCAGCCGCCTCGAACAGGTAGGCATCGAGTTGCGAGTCGGTGTTGAGGCGCTCGAAGTCCTTGTTGTCGCCAAGACCGATGTAGGTGAAGTCGGCGAACATGCCGAACCGGTCGTTCTGGCCTTCGACATGCGCCTGGAAAGCGCCATCGATGTCGTCGATCAGGTCGGGGAACCTGGTTCCGCCCTCGCTCACGGGAAATGGCGTGGTCAGGTCCGTCCTGACACTGGCCGCCCACAGGTAGGGCGCGATCATCCATTTCCATTCGCCGTTCTGCTGCGCGTACGAGGGCAGCGGGGCCGCCATGAAGCAGGCCGCAACCGCGGCGGTGGACGTGATGCCGGTCAGCCTCATTCCGCTCCTGCCTGTTCCGCCAGAACCCGGCAACGGTGAGCCTGCGGGCATTCATTGCGGGTGAAGGTGTGTGCCTTCACGGGCAATGGCCCTCCGGCAAACCCTCATCCGTGCGGCAGCGTGATCGTGGCCACGAGTCCTCCGCCTTCGCGCCCCCGCAGCTGCAGTCGCGCGCCGATGGCGATGGCCAGTTGCTGGGCGATGGCGAGGCCTAGGCCGGCGCCGCCGGTGTCGCGATTGCGCGAGGCTTCCACGCGGTAGAACGGCTCCAGCACCGAGGCCAGCTCCGCCTCGGCGATGCCGGGCCCGCGATCCATCACGGTGATCGCCACCGCGCCGTCGGCTTCGACCGATGCGGCAACTTCGGCGGCACCGGCGTATTTCACCGCGTTGTCGATCAGGTTGCCGACCACTCGCCGCAACGCGCGCGGCCTGGTGATTACCGGCACCGACGCATGCGTGATCAGGCTGACCGGCTTGCCGGTGTCCTGGTAGTCCCAGACCAGGCTGTCGAGGAAGGCATCCAGGTCGACCTTGATGGCCGGCTCGATGCCGCCATGGGCACTGCGCGCGTAGGCGACGCCGTCGCGGACCAGGTGCTGCATCTCGTCGAGGTCGGCCAGGAGTTTTCCGCTGGCCGGTGATTCGTCCATGGTCTCCACGCGCAGCTTCATGCGCGTGATGGGCGTTTGCAGGTCATGGGAAATGGCCGCCAGGATCTGCAGTCGTTCCTTGAGATGCAGTGCGATCCGGTCCTGCATTGAGTTGAATGCCGAGACGGCCTTGGCCACTTCCACCGGTCCGCCTTCGGGCAGGTGCGGGCTGCCACCGGTCGGGCTCAACGAATCGGCGGCGTCTGCCAACTGCGCCAGTGGGCGCGTGATCTGGCGAACCGCCAGCCAGGCGCAGGCCAGCAACAGGATCAGCTGCGCGGCGAGCACGTACGGCAACCACTGCGCGATCGGCATCACCGAAGGAGTGAGTTCAATGGTGACCGGGGCACCGTCGCTCAGTTGCACGTGCACCTGGACTTGTTCGGGTTTCAGCGACGTCGTGTTGCCGCGCACGGGGTAGCGCGGGCCAAGCGCGCCGCCGATCAGGTGCGTCAGATCCCGCGCTCGCTCGGTCTTCAGCTCGTCACCGGACTGGCCGGGGCCGAGGATGTAACGGTAGGTCCTGCGTTCGAACTTCGGTACCCAGGCCGGACGCTCCGCCGCGGGCAGCCGGTCGAGCATCGCGATCGATGTCGACACGTCCTTCTCGAGGTTGCCCATCATCATCGACGTCGCCGATTCGTAGCGCTCCAGGAACAGCATCCCGAACGACAGGCCGTGCGCGACCAGCAGCCCGGTGAACAGGATCAGGTACAGCCGCGATGCCATCGTCCGCGGCAACAGGCGCGACAACATTGAAGGACGCGGGTTGCTCATGCACCCTCGTCCAGCAGCGTGACCGGCAGGCTGAACACATAGCCTTCGCTGCGCACTGTCTTGATGTAGGAGGGCTCGCGCGGATCGTCCTTCAGGCGTTGGCGCAGGCGGCTGACCAGCAGGTCGATCGAGCGGTCGAACAGCTCGGCCTCGCGGCCCTGGGTCAGGCTCAGCAACTGGTCGCGGCTGAGCACGCGTTGCGGATGGTCGAGGAACACGCGCAGCAGTCGGAACTCCGCGCCACTGAGCGCGACGGCGGTGCCCTGCTGATCGAGCAGATGGCGCGCGGTCGTATCCAGGCGCCACTGCCCGAACTCGAGCAGGCGGCTGGCCTCGGTGACCTGCAGGTTGGGTGGCAGCATCCGCGTGCGGCGGATGACCGCATTGATGCGGGCCAGCAGCTCGCGCGGCGAGAACGGCTTGGTGATGTAGTCGTCGGCGCCCATTTCCAAACCGATGATGCGGTCGGTGGCGTCGTCGCGCGCGGTCAGCATGATCACCGGGATGGCCTTGTGCTTGCTGGCGCGCAGGTTGCGGCTCAGCACCAGGCCGTCGTCGCCGGGCATCATCAGGTCCAGCACGATCAGGTCGACGGCGTTGGTGTCGAGGATGGCGCGCATCTCGCGGCCATCGGCAGCGAGCGAGGTGCGGAAGCCGTTCTTGCGCAGGTAGTCGGCAACCATCTCACGGATGTCGTGGTCGTCGTCGACGACCAGGATGTGGTCAACGTGGTCCATGAATCAGGTCCTTGCCAGGGTTTGATCGGAACGCTCGGGTGCCGGCCGCGGTGGCGGCGCGGCACCGTTGCGATCTGCTTATTTTGCCTTCAGGAGGCTGCGTACCTTGGCTTCGGTTTCGGCGTAGTTGCCTTCACCGAAGTGGTGGTACACCACGTGCCCTTCCCGGTCGATCAGGTAGAGCGCCGGCCAGTAGCGGTTGTTATACGCCTCCCAGGTTTCGTAGCCGTTGTCCTGCGCCACCGGGTACTCGATGCCGAAACGCTTCACGGCGTCTTCGACATTGCCGCGGATCTTCTCGAAGCCGTACTCGGGCGTATGCACGCCGACGACGACCAGGCCCTGGTCCTTGTAGCGCTGGTGCAACTCTTTCACATGCGGGATGACGTGCACGCAGTTGATGCACGAGTAGGTCCAGAAATCGACCAGGACCACCTTGCCGCGCAGCTGCGACATGGTCAGCGGGGCGCTGTTGATCCAGTGGTTGATGCCCTGGAATTCCGGAGCCAACGGCGCGGGGGAGATGCTGGTGCCCGGCACGGGATCAGCGGCGCTGGCACCCGGCGTGCAGGCGACGGCAAGCACGCTCATGCAAAGGGCGGTGAGGATGGGCTTGATCACGTTCATGGTTTATAGACCTGTTGAGACTGAAGGGAGCCACTGCGTGGCCCAGGCGGAGAACAGGACGTCGTACTGGAAGAGCTGGAGCACGGCGACGGCGATCGCGATGGCGCCGAACACACGACGGAACAGCTCGGCACGACGGTTGAGGAAGGAAAGGCGCGAGGTAATCCATTTCCCGCCATAAGCGATGGCGAGCATCGGCAGGCCGGCGCCGACGGCATACACGGCGAGCAACGAAGTGGCCTTGCCCGGCGCCTGCGAGCTGGCCGCCAGCGACAGCACCGAGGCGAGGATCGGCCCCGCGCACGGCGTCGAGGCCAGGCCGAGCGAGGCACCCACGAGGAGCGCCGCAACGCCGCCCGTGCGTTGCGGACGCGGCGGCGAAGCACCGGCTCGCGCCGAACGCCACTGCTGCACGCGGGCGACCAGCCAATTGAACGGTGCAGGCCACAGGCAGGCGAGGCCGGCAAGGAGCAGGATCCAGATCGAGCCGGTGCGGATCGCCTGCTGCAGTTCACCGGAGGACGAAGCCAACGCCCCGATCAGGATTCCGCTGGCCGCGAACATGCTCACGAAGCCGGCGATGATCAGCGCCGGCTCGAACCGGCTGCGACCGCTGCTGGTGGCCAGCACGATCGGCAGCACCGGCAGGATGCAGGGCGAGAGGATCGTCGCGACGCCTGCTGCACCGGCAAGCGCGAACTCGACCATGGGCGCGAGGGCATGCGCGGTCATGGCTCAGCCCCCCTCGTGCGGCTCGGGGTCTTTGTGCTTGATGCCAGCCGCTTCCAGGATCGTGTAGGCGACGTCATTCGGACGCGACAGCATCGGAACGTGGCTGGTCGCCAGCGACACGATCTGCGCATCGATGCGGCGGGCGGTCGCGGTCTGCAACTGCGGCGCGATCATCCGGTCCTGGCGCGTGACCACGTACCAGCTCGGCTTGGCTTTCCAGGCCGCGTGCTGCAGCGGTTCGTCGAATGCACTGGCGCGGATCGGCAGCTGCGTGTCGAACACGCGCCGGGCGCCGGTTGCGCTCAGGTCCTGGGCAAAATCCGTGCGCGCCGCGTCCTGCGACAGCGACAGCAGGCCGTTGCGCTCCTGCAGGCCGGCCAGGCCCGGCGGAGTGGGGTAGGCCTTGCCCTGCTGGCCGGTCGCTTCGCCTACATCGGGCGCGAACGCGGCGACGTAGACCAGGCTGCTGACCTTGTCGTCGTCGCCTGCTTCGGTAATGACCGTGCCGCCCCAGGAATGACCGACCAGGACGACCTTGCCAGGCGCGGCGGCAATGGCGCGACGCGTCGCTTCGGCGTCATCGGCCAGCGAGGTGAGCGGCAATTGCACGGTGACGACCTTCGTGCCCCAGGACTCGAGCACCGGCACGACCTTGCTCCAGCTGGAGGCATCGGCGAAGGCACCGTGGACGAGCACCACCGTGGGCGCGGGCTGCGCAGCGGCGTGACCGGCATGAGCCAGTTCCGGCGAGAGAGCGGCGGCGGAAAGCAGCGCGAGGGCTAGGGCATTGCGGAACATGTCGGGACCGTCGGGTGAGGTTGGGATGCCATTGCAACGCCGGGGTGTATCCCGTGGGTGTCGGCGCGGAGCCGATTTGTATGCAAGCTGCGCGCAGGACCAGGAACCTACGTTTGCTTACAAAGAGGCGGCGTGGTCTCAAGTCGGTGCGCCGCGCGCGATCACTCCCATGGGGACGTGCGCGACCACGCAAGCACGCGAGCAGGCAGTCGACCGGTTGCCCGGCCGACTGTCTGGTTCTGGTGATTGCCGGCCCGCCGCGATCGCGGAGGCTTGGCGAGGTCCGGCGGGGAGGCTCAGACGAGGTTGATCGTCACGCCGATGTTGCCGCGCGTGGCCTTCGAGTACGGGCAGGTCTGGTGCGCGGTGTCGACCAGCTCACGGGCGGTGGCGGCATCGATGCCAGGCAGGCTGACGTTGAGGCGGGCCTGCAGGCCATAGCCATCGGCGTTCTGGCCCAGGTCGACTTCGGTGTCGACGGCGGAGTCCGCCGGAAGCTTGATCTTCCTGCTGGAGGCCGCGATACCGATGGCGCTAAGGAAGCAGGCCGACCAGCCGGCCGCCAACAGCTGTTCGGGATTGGTGCCCGGGCCGGAAGAACCGGGCCCTGAAAGTTTGACGTCCAGGCGCCCATCGGAACTCTGCGACGAACCGTCGCGGCCGCCGGTGGTGTGGGTCTTGCCGGTGTAGATGACTTTGTCGAGCGGGGTGGTCATGGCGATACCTGATAGCTGAGGGATGTAGGGAACATCGGCTTGCTGGCAACGCGGGGAACGCAGGAGGCGGGTGCAATCCGATGGACGCGATTGTTCCCGTGAGCTGTTCGCCGGATGTGTCAGGTATCGCTGGTAATGCAAGTTTGTGTGGCCGCCGGCCGGGCCGACACAGTTCGTTACAAATCGCTGGCGCGGCTGCGGGTGGCTACGCCGTCACAGGGCAAGCGAGCGCGGTCGCTGCGGCACGCCAGCAGGCGCGGTCGTCGCCAGCACGACCGTTCGCGGCCTCTCGTTCACCGAGTCGACGTGGCATCCCGTCGCTTCGATCGCGTTGACCACGTCGTCTCCCCAGAACCGGCCTTCGATGCGCACGCTCCGCCGTTGCAGGTCGATCTGGATCCTCGCGCCAAGGTCGACGCGGAGCAGGGCGCGCAGCAGCTCGCCTTCTTCCGCCGCCGTGGTGGCGAGGGTGAGTTCCAGGTGCGAATCGGGCTTTCTGCTGTTCATTGCGTTGCCTCCTGCGGCCGGTTCGCGGCCGTTGCGGAACAGTTCGCAAGCGCGAATCGCTCGTTGGCGATTCCATTGCGCGTTGCGACGATGGGACGCTCGGCGGCCGTGACCCATGCCTGGTCAGGCCACCATCTCGCGGTCCGGGCGCCTGCGCCGAGGTCCAGCGGCAAGCCCGGCTGTGGCGTTCGCACCGACACGCCGCGGCAGCTGGCAGCAGCCAGCACGCGCTCGACCGGCTCGGTCCAGGTGTGGTGCGCCAGCTTGATCAGGCCCCAGTGGACGGGCACGAGCACTTTGGCCTGCACCAGCCGACTGGTTTCCACGGCCTGTTCCGGACCGAGATGCCAATCAGGCCAATCGGCGTCGTACTGGCCGGATTCGACCATCGCGACATCGAACGGTCCCAGGCGGCGGCCGATGTCGGCCATGCCGGGGAAGAAGCCGGTATCGCCGGAGTAGTAGGCCCGATGCGCAGGGCCGACGAGGGCATAACCTGCCCACAGTGTCTTGTCGGTCTGCGGGGAAAGCCGTCCGGTGTGGTGACGCGCCGGCGTCGCATGGATATCAATCGCGCCAACGCGTGTGGACTGCCACCAGTCCAGCTCCCTGATCCGCGACTCGGGAATGCCCCAGCTGGCCAGATGCGCGCCGACGCCCAGTGGCACCACGAACACGGTGTTCCAGGCGCGCATCGCCAGGATCGTCGCGCGATCGAGGTGGTCGTAATGGTCGTGCGAGATCACCACAGCATCGATCCGGGGCAGGTCCGCCAGCGCGATCGGCGGCGCGTACCAGCGCTTGGGACCGAGCCAGGACAATGGCGACGGCCGATCGCTCCACAGTGGATCGGTCAACACGTTCACGCCATCGATCTGCACCAGCGAACTGGAATGACCGAACCACGTCACGCGCAATCCGACAGGCGCGGCGGCTGCCAACAGTGCCGGATCAGTGCGCACGACCGGCACCGGTGACTGCGGCACGTCGCCGGGAACCTGCTCGAACATGCGCAGCAGTGCGCTCCGCGTATCGCCCCAGGAGCCTTGCGGGTTGACGAACATGCCGTCATGCCACTGCGGAGAGTGTTGTAGTCGCTGCAGGCGTTCGCCCTGCGCCCGCGATCCAAACGATGACCAGCCGCTCAACAACGTGACGGCCACCAGGCCGACCACGAGCAGCCCCGCGAACATGGCCCGCGCGCGCCAGCGCCCCGGCTTGCTTGCTGGCGACGCCTTAACCATGGCGTTCACCCCGTCGTGCAACTTCCTCGATGTCGCGACTTTCCAGTACCGGGTTTCCGGCTCCGTCGCGGGCGACAGCCAGCATGGCCTGGCCGATGCGTTGCGTGGACAGGATCGTGTGCGGAAGCAACGTGCGTGCGAGCGACAGCAGCGGGCTGGTCACGGTGTAGGTGCGCTGGATCCAGCCGGTTTTCGAACGGACTCCATGCAGCGGCTGGATGACGCCGGGGCGGAACAGGTAGACCGCCTTGAACGGCAGCTGTTGCAGTGCGTTTTCCGTGCGCCCCTTCACACGCGCCCACATGACGCGGCCGCGCTCGCTGCTGTCGGTGCCAGTGCCGGTGACGTAGACGAAGGTCATCGCCGGATTGAGGCGTGCGAGCGTGGTCGCCGCGGCCAGGGTGAAAACGTAGGTCAGGTGCGTATAGTCGGCTTCGCTCATGCCCAGCGAAGAGACGCCCAGGCAGAAGAAGCAGGCATCGAATCCCTGAAGCTGGTCTTCGACGGCGCTGTAGTCGAGGAAGTCGCGATGAACCAGCTCGTGCAGCTTTGGATTGGACTGGCCGGTGGCCGAGCGGCCGACGGCGAGCACGTAGCTGACGTCATCGGCGAGCAGGCATTCGCGCAGCACGCCCTGACCGACCATGCCGGTGGCGCCGAAGATCAGGACCTTCATGGCAGGCGCTCCTGCGAACGGGTCAGACGGAGGATCGGGGCAGCAAGGAAGGTCATGAGGGGATCCAGCGAGCGAGGGGGAGGGCATTGCTGAGTGTTCACGCACTCATTAATAGGGGCAAAAAAAGGGGATCAGTCAGAAGCCACCGCCCGCCAGAACGTCTCGAAGCCCGCCGCGCGGTATTGGTCGGCGGCAGCCGGTTCCTTGAGCATGAAGTCCATGGTGGCTTCGGCGATCGCGACCAGGATCGCGCCGACATAAGCCGGCGGATGCTCGCGCAGCAAACCTTTGGCCATGCTTTCCTGCAGCATCGACTGGAACTCGGCGAATCCGGCCGAGGCAACGGCGCGGGTGTCGTCGGTGATGCGGTCGGACACCGCAAGCTGCGCCACGACCTTGCGCTTGTCGATATTGACCAGGCCCCAGTCGACATACTCGCGCCACACATGACTCGCCCGCTGCTTGATGTCGGCGGCACGCGGGTAGGTGGAGAGCATGGCTTCCCGCAGTTCGCGCTTGATCTCCATGTAGAGATGGTTGAGCAGTTCGTCCTTGTTGCTGAAGTAGGTGAACAACGTCCCTTCGGCGACGCCGGCGACCTTGGCGATGCGGGCGGTGGGCGCATTGATCCCGTCCTCGGCGAACACCCGCACCGCAGCGGCGAGCAAGGCGTTTCGTTTGTCTTCGCTGCGGGGGCGGGCCATCGGGATCAACTTTACTGAGTGCGTACTCAATCATATTCCCGATCAGGCGGGCGACGCAAGCCCACCAGGTGAAAACCGGGCGACCGGATGAGGCATCGTATGACGATATGCATATTGCTGTTATTCGATAAGGCGAATATCGTCAGGCAACATCGAACAGAGGTCGCCGCCATGTCCCGAGCCGATACCCCGGCGCTCAGCGCCTCTCGAATCCTGCTGACGATCCTGCGGGTCCTCAACATCCTGATGGGGGTGGGGCTGGTGCTCGCGATGCCGGCGAGCTTCATCTTCGAGCCCACGTTCTTCGAGTTCTTCAGCAAGAAGCCACCGCGTATCGATCCGTCGTTGCTGATACCGACGCTGCGCGTGTGGTTCGTGCTGGCACTGTTGATGGTCGGACTGGTCCACGTGCAGCTCACCCGATTGCTGGCGGTGGTGGCGACGGTTCACGACGACCCGTTCGTTCCCGAGAATGCCGTGCGCCTGAAAACCATTGCGTGGTGCATGCTCGGAATAGAAGTGCTCAGGCTTACTTTCGGAATATTGGCCGGCACCATGAACGCCGCCGGTTCCAACATCGAATGGAAGTTCTCGGCGAGCGGATGGGTCGCGGTGGTGCTGCTGTTCGTACTGGCGCAGGTCTTCGAAGTCGGGACGCGCATGCGCGCCGACCTGCAAACGCTGATCTGAAGCGCGACGACCTGACATGACCATTCAAGTGAAACTCGACGAAGTGCTGCATGACCGGCGCATGACCTTGACCGAACTGTCCGGCAAGGTCGGCATCACCCTGGCCAATCTGTCGATCCTCAAGACGGGCAAGGCGCGTGGCATCCGCTTCACGACGCTGCAGGCAATCTGCGAAGCGCTCGATTGCCAGCCGGGCGATCTGCTCGAGTACCGCGGGGATTCGCTGGCCGAAGTGGCGGTCGGCGGGGAGGCGGACGAAGAAGACCTGTGAGCGCGGACCCATAAGGACCGATCAATCAGGAATCGAGAAGCGCCCCGGCCTCGATGCAGCCACGATCACGTTATCAGGATCGCGCTCCACCCACGTCGCTCGTCTTCAAAAGGAGATTCCCTTGAACTGGAACAATTGGATTCGGCAGTTCCACCGTTGGGTGGCCATCGTCTTCACGGTCACCGTCATCGTCACCTTCATTGCCCTCGCGCAGGAGAAGCCGGTCGTCTGGATCTCCTACATTCCGCTGCTGCCGCTGGCGTTGCTACTGGTGACCGGTCTGTACCTGTTCGCTTTGCCGTACGTGGCCAAATGGCGCAGTCGGCGGCGCGTAACCGAAGCGCGATGATGCTGGCGGGACGTGACGAACCCGCCTCGCCACGTCCCTTGCCCAAGTCATGTAACCGGATCACCCCTCGATTGACCTGCCGTACCACCAGTCAAAGCGCCGTGAATGCAGGGTCACGGCAAATCGGCTAGGGTTTCGGACGGTATAGGCATTGGGGGGTGTCTGGTGAGTAAGGCGGGAAAGAAGACTGGGGTGCCGGTGGCTGCAAAAAAGCCGGTGGCCAAGAAGCGAACTGCCCTAGCAAAAGCAGAAGCGCCACCCAGTCCGGCGCGCGACACGATGGAACTTCTGATCGAGAACATGAATGCCGTTCTCGAGGGCGATTTCACTGTGCGCCTGCCTTTGCATTGGGAAGGACCCGAGGGCCGGCTCGCCCACATCCTCAACGGCATCATCAGCCACAACCGTCGCCTGGCGGCGGAGCTGTCGCGTGTCGGCGAGGCGGTCGGGCGCGAGGGCCAGACCCGGCAGCGCATCGCGCCCGCCAATCGCCAGGGCGAATGGGCGGGCATGCAGTTGTCGGTCAACCATCTGATCGACGACCTGGTGCGCCCGGTCGAAACCATGACCGAGGCGATGGCCGGTGTCGCCAAGGGTGACCTGACCCGCACCGTTCCGCTGGAAGCCGATGGCCGCCCGCTGAAGGGCGAGTTCCTGCGCTCGGCGAACATCGTCAACCGCATGATCGAACAGATGGGCGAGTTCAGCTCCGAGGTCACGCGCGTGGCCCTGGAAGTGGGCACCGCCGGGCGCCTGGGTGGCGAGGCCAAGGTCAAGGGCGTGTCGGGCGTCTGGAAGGACCTGACCGACTCGGTCAACCAGATGGCCAGCAACCTCACCGCTCAGGTGCGCAACATCGCCGACGTGACCATCGCCGTAGCCAATGGCGACCTGTCGCGCAAGATCACCGTGGACGTGCGCGGCGAGATCCTGCAGTTGAAGGAAGCCATCAACACGATGGTGGACCAGCTCAATGGTTTCGCTGCCGAAGTGACGCGAGTGGCCCGCGAGGTCGGTACCGAGGGCAAGCTCGGCGGCCAGGCGATCGTGCCCGGCGTGGCTGGCACCTGGAAGGACCTGACCGACTCGGTCAACGCGATGGCCTCCAACCTGACTTCGCAGGTGCGCAACATCGCCGAGGTGACCACGGCCGTGGCGCGCGGCGACCTGTCGCGCAAGATCACCGTGGACGTTCGCGGCGAGATCCGCGAACTCAAGGACACCATCAACACGATGGTGGACCAGCTCAACGGCTTTGCCGCCGAAGTGACGCGCGTGGCGCGCGAGGTCGGCACCGACGGAAAGCTCGGCGGCCAGGCCGAAGTGCCGGACGTCGCCGGCACCTGGAAGGACCTGACCGACCACGTCAACTCGATGGCGTCGAACCTGACACTGCAGGTGCGCAATATCGCCGACGTGACCACGGCGGTGGCCAAGGGCGACCTGTCGCGAAAAATTACAGTTGACGTTCGCGGCGAGATCCTCGAACTCAAGAACACCATCAACACGATGGTCGACCAGCTCAACGGCTTCGCCGCGGAAGTCACGCGCGTGGCCCGAGAGGTCGGCACCGAGGGCAAGCTCGGCGGGCAGGCACTGGTGCCCGGCGTCGACGGCACCTGGAAGGACCTGACCGACTCGGTCAACGCGATGGGTTCCAACCTGACTTCGCAGGTGCGCAACATTGCCGAGGTGACCACGGCCGTGGCGCGCGGCGACCTGTCGCGCAAGATCACGGTGGACGTGCGCGGCGAGATCCGCGAACTCAAGGACACCATCAACACGATGGTGGATCAGCTCAACGGCTTCGCCGCGGAAGTCACGCGCGTGGCGCGCGAAGTGGGTACCGAAGGCAAGCTCGGCGGCCAGGCGCAGGTGCCAGGCGTCGCCGGTACCTGGAAGGACCTCACCGACTCGGTCAACCAGATGGCGTCGAACCTGACGCTGCAGGTGCGCAATATCGCCGACGTGACCACGGCGGTGGCCAAGGGCGACCTGTCGCGCAAGATCGGCGTGGACGTGAAGGGCGAGATCCTGGAGCTCAAGGACACCATCAACACGATGGTCGACCAGCTCAACGGCTTCGCCGCGGAGGTCACGCGCGTGGCGCGCGAAGTGGGCACCGAGGGCAAGCTCGGCGGCCAGGCGCAGGTGCCCGGCGTGGCCGGCACCTGGAAGGAACTCACCGACAACGTCAACTCGATGGCGTCCAACCTCACCACGCAGGTGCGCAACATCGCCGAAGTGGCGACGTCCGTGGCGCGCGGCGACCTGTCGCGCAAGATCGCGGTGGATGCGCAGGGCGAGATCGCGCAGTTGAAGGACACCCTCAACACGATGGTGGACCAGCTCAACGGCTTCGCCGCGGAAGTCACGCGCGTGGCGCGCGAAGTGGGCACCGAGGGCAAGCTCGGTGGACAGGCCACGGTGCCTGGTGTCGCCGGCACCTGGAAGGACCTCACCGACAACGTCAACTCGATGGCGTCCAACCTCACCACGCAGGTGCGCGGCATCGCCGCGGTGGTGACCGCGGTGGCCAAGGGCGACCTCGACAAGAAGCTGACGGTGGAGGCCAAGGGCGAGATCGCCGAGCTGGCCGAAACGATCAACGGCATGACCCAGACCCTGGCGATCTTCGGTGACCAGGTGACCACGGTCGCACGCGAGGTGGGCGTGGAAGGGCGCCTGGGCGGACAGGCGAACGTGCCCGGTACCGCCGGCATCTGGGAAGACCTCACCGCCAACGTCAACCAGCTCGCGGCCAACCTCACCACGCAGGTGCGCGCTATCGCCGAGGTGGCCACCGCGGTGACCCAGGGCGACCTGACGCGCTCGATCCAGGTCGACGTGCGCGGCGAAGTCGCCGACCTCAAGGACAACATCAACGCGATGATCGGCACGCTGCGTGCCACCACCGAGAGCAACCGCGAGCAGGACTGGCTGAAGACCAACCTGGCCAAGTTCAGCAGCATGATGCAGGGCCAGCGCGACCTGATCACGCTCGGCCAGATGCTGCTGTCGGAACTGGCGGGACTGGTCGACGCGCAGCAGGGCGTCATGTACATCGTCGAGGAAGGCGTCGAAGGCGATACGCCGCACCTGCGCCAACTCGCCGGTTACGCCGACACCACGCCGGCCAGCAAGCGGACGCTGGAGTTCGGCGAAGGCCTGGTGGGGCAATGCGCCAAGCAGGCGCGCCTGATCCTGATCCAGAACGTCGGCACCGACGTCGTGCAGATCCAGTCGGGGCTGCTGCAGGCTGTGCCGCGCAGCGTGATCGTGTTGCCGGTGTCGTTCGAAGACCAGATCAAGGCGGTGATCGAGCTGGCCACGCTGGGCGAGTTCACGCCGTCGCAGCGTGCCTTCCTCGAGCAGCTGTCGGGCAGCATCGGCATCGTCCTCAACACGATCGAGGCGACGATGCGCACCGAACGCCTGCTGGCGCAGTCGCAGCAGCTGGCCGGCGAACTGCAGTCGCAGCAGGACGAGCTGCAGCAGACCAACGAGGAGATCGCGCTGAAGGCCTCGCTGCTGGCTGCACAGAAATCCGAGGTCGAGCACAAGAACCAGCAGATCGAGCAGGCGCGTCGTGCACTGGAAGAGAAGGCAGCGGAACTGGCGCAGACCTCGCGCTACAAGTCCGAGTTCCTCGCCAACATGTCGCACGAGCTGCGCACGCCGCTCAACAGCATCCTGATCCTGGGCCAGCAACTGGCGGAGAACCCGGACGAGAACCTGACCCCGCGCCAGGTCGAGTTCGGCAAGACCATCCATGCGGCAGGCACCGACCTGCTGCACCTGATCAGCGACATCCTCGACCTGTCGAAGATCGAGTCGGGTACGGTCACCATCGACATCGAGGACATCAGCTTCCTGCACCTGCGCGAGAACCTCGAGCGCGGCTTCCGCCACGAGGCGGAACGGCGCGGCCTGGAGTTCGGCATCGAGATCTCGCCGGACCTGGGGCCGAAGCTGCGCTCCGACCCCAAGCGCCTGCAGCAGATCCTCAAGAACCTGCTGTCGAACGCCTTCAAGTTCACCGAGCAGGGCAGTGTCTGGTTGCGGGCGCACGCCGCCACGCGCGGCTGGAGCGACGGCCATCCGGTGCTGTCCACCAGCCCGGTCGTGCTCGCGATCGAGGTCAGCGATACCGGCATCGGCATTTCGCCGGACAAGCAGCGCATCGTCTTCGAGGCCTTCCAGCAGGCCGATGCAGGCACGTCGCGCAAGTACGGCGGCACTGGCCTTGGCTTGGCGATCAGCCGTGAAATCGCCGGCCTCCTCGGCGGCGAGCTGCGTCTGCACAGCGTCGAGGGCCAGGGCAGCACGTTCACGCTGTACCTGCCGTTGCGACTCTCGGGCACCGCCCGTGAGAGTTCGACAAGCATCCAGCCCGGCCACCTGCGCGCGGAGCTGGCCGAGGCGGCGTGGAACGAGGCGGGCGTTCCGGACGCCGAAGCCATCGACGATGATCGCCACGCGCTCAACGTGCAAACGCCGACGCTATTGGTGGTGGAAGACGACGCCCACTACGCGACGGTGCTGCGCGACCTGGCCCGATCGCGTGGCTTCCAGGTGCTGGTGGCCAGCCGCGGCGCCGATGCATTGCGCCTGGTCCGCGAGTACCGCCCCAGCGCGATCACCCTCGACATCTACCTGCCCGACATGCTCGGCTGGACCGTGCTTGCGCGCCTGAAGCAGGACCCGTCGACGCGCCACATCCCGGTGCAGATCGTGACCATCGAGGAAGGGCGCCACCACAGCATCGAGCGGGGCGCGTTCTCGTACCTGCCGAAACCGTCTTCGACCGAATCCATCGCCGACGCGCTGCAGCGGATCAAGGACTACACGGTGCCGCGCGTGAAGCGGCTGCTGGTGGTGGAGGACGATGCCGCCGAACAGTTGAGCATCGTCGAGCTGCTGCGCCACGACGACGTCGACATCGATACGGTCGGCACCGGCGAGGGCGCCCTGGAAGCGCTCGGCAACGGCCAGTACGACTGCGCCGTGCTCGACCTTCGCCTGCCGGACATGAGCGGCTTCGACCTGCTCGACCGCATCCACAACGACGAACGCCTGCGGCAGATGCCGATCGTGGTATTCACCGGCAAGGACCTCAGCGCCGAGGAAGACGATCGCCTGCGCCGGGTCGCCAAGAGCGTGGTTCTCAAGGGCGTGGAGTCGCCCGAGCGCCTGCTCGACGAGACTGCGTTGTTCCTGCACCGCGTGATCGACAACCTGCCGCCTGCGAAGCAGCGCATGGTCCGCAGCCTGCACGAGTCCGACGAGGCCCTGCGCGGCAAGAACGTGCTGGTCGTCGACGACGACATCCGCAACATCTTCGCGCTGTCGAGCGTGCTCGAGCGGCACGGCATGAGCGTGGCGACGGCCTCCAACGGACGCGAAGCCATCGCCCGGGTGGGCGAGGGCGCCGAGCTCGACCTGGTGCTGATGGACATCATGATGCCGGGCCTGGACGGCTACGACACGATGCGCGCCATCCGCGCCCAGCCGGACCGGCGCACGCTTCCCATCATCGCCCTGACCGCGAAGGCGATGAAGGGTGACCGCGAGAAGTGCCTGGAAGCTGGCGCCTCCGACTACCTCGCCAAGCCGGTGGTGACCGATCAGTTGCTGGGAGTGCTGCGGCAATGGCTCCAGCGCTGAACATCACCGCGCCTTCGCGAGCCAAGATCCTGCTGGTCGACGACCAGCCCGGTCGGCTGATGACCTATCACGCGATCCTCGATCCGCTCGAGGAGGAACTGGTCGACGCCCGCTCCGGCCTGGAGGCGCTGAAGCTGCTGATGCAGGACGAGTACGCGGTCATCCTGCTGGACGTGAACATGCCGGGGATGGACGGCTTCGAGACGGCCAGCCTGATCCACCAGCATCCGCGCTTCGAGAACACGCCGATCATTTTCGTCACCGCGGTCAACGTCAGCGACCTCGACCGGCTCCGTGGCTACAAGCTCGGCGCGGTGGACTACATCATGGTGCCGGTGATCCCGGAGATCATGCGCAGCAAGGTGTCGGTACTGGTCGAGCTGTACCGCAAGCGCCGCGAGCTGCAGGCGATCAATGCCAGCCTGTCGGCGGCCAACCAGGCATTGCAGCTGGAAAAGGCCCGCGAGCTGGAGCAACTCAATGCCTCCCTGCGCGAAGCCAACGAGACGCTGGCCGCCCGCAACGACCAGTTGCTGGCCGAGAATGCCGAGCGAATGAAGGCCGAGGAGCGCCTTCGCGATGCCGACCAGCGCAAGAACGAATTCCTTGCCACGCTGGCGCATGAGCTGCGCAATCCGCTGGCGCCGCTGCAGAATGCGCTGGCGTTGCGGCGGCTCGGTGCGCCCGGCGAAGCCGATCCGCTGCTGGGGTTGATGGAGCGCCAGGTCGCGCTGCTGGTCCGCCTCATCGACGATCTTTTCGACATCGCGCGGATCTCGCGCGGCAAGCTGCAGCTAAAGCGCAGTCGCGTCGTCCTTCAGGAAGCCGTCGCCGTGGCGATCGACAGCGCCCGCCCGTGGATAGACCAGGGCGGACACGACTTCCATGTGCAATTGCCCGACGAGCCCATCTACCTGGATGCCGACCAGGCCCGTCTTTCGCAGGTGTTCGCCAACCTACTCAACAACGCGGCCAAGTACTCCGACGCCGCGGGTCGGATCGAGCTGGGCGCGGAGCGCGAGGGTGACGGGATCCGGGTCTGGGTGTCCGACCGCGGCATCGGCCTGGCAGCGGACCAGCTCGACCGGGTGTTCGACAGCTTCCACCAGGTTGACGTGGCCGTGGAGCGCAGCCAGGGTGGCCTTGGCATCGGGCTGACCCTGGTGCAGCGACTGGCGGAGATGCACGACGGCCGCGTTGAAGTCACCAGCGAAGGCATCGGGCAGGGGTGCACCTTCACGGTGCGACTGCCGGCAACCGCAAACGACGACGCTCCTCTTGCAACCGCAACTGCGCAAACCGTTGAAGCCGCGACAGCTGCGACAGCATCGCGGCGGATGCTCGTGGTCGACGACAACCGCGACTCCGCCGACACGCTGGCGGCGATGCTGCGAATGCTCGGGCAGGACGCCCGCGCCATCTACGATCCGCTGCGGGTGGAAGACGAGCTGCGCAGCTTCAACCCGGCGGTGATGTTCCTCGACGTGGGCATGCCCAAGCGCAGCGGCTACGACATTGCGCGATCAGTCCGTGACGGTGGCGCCGACGACCTGGTGATCGTCGCGGTGACCGGCTGGGGGCAGCCGGAGGACAGGGAACGCACCCGGTTGGCGGGCTTCGACCATCACCTGGTCAAACCGCCGGAGATCGCATCCATCCAGAACATCTGCCAGCAACGCGGACGACCGCCGCAACCGGAGCAGTCACCATGAGCAATTCGACTCCGGCGTGGATGGGCAAATGGGCCCACGACCTGCGCGAGCCGCTGTCGCCGATCCAGTCCGCGCTGTACCTGCTTCGCCACGGCGCAAGCGAGGGCGCGGAACGTGACGACCTCTTCGAACTGATCGACCGGCAGATCCGACGCCTGGTCTCGATGATCGACGAAGTCAACGATTGGGTACGCGCCGACCAGGGGCGCCTGCTGCACATCCGTGGCCCGGTCGATCTGATGCTGATCATCGAGGGCACGCTCAGTGTTGCCGGTGGTGGCGGGATCCAGATCGAGTACGGCGAGGGTGCCGAGCATGCGCGCGTGCTGGGCGACGCGCCCAGGCTGGCCAGCCTGTTCTCGACGATGTTCTGGCTGATGTCGTCGCCTGCGGCCGACGGCAGCCGCCCGGATGCGCTCGCCACCGTTTCGGTCGACCGCGCCGGTGGCGTGATCCATCTGGAAGGTGCACTGAGTCCGGCAGTGGCCGGCCACGGGCCGCTTGAGACGCTGTTCGCGCAACCGCAGCCGGCATCGCTCGGCGACGGCATGGGGCTGCGCGCACTGATCGCACTGGCGATCGCCCGCGGCCATGGCGGCGATCTCGCCATCCGCGACGATGGACCGACCGGCCAGCGATTGCACCTGACGTTGCCGCTCCATGACGAGAGCACGACCTAGTACCTCAACACCACCCGGCGCAAAGGACATGCGGCCACCGACATGAACCATCCGCGTATTGCGGGAACTGCACAGGGGGAAGTGAGATGCGCATCAATGAGGGTTGTCTGATCCTGGTCGTTGAAGACCATCCGGCCATTGCCGAGCTGATCGGTGAATGCCTGGAACTCGGCGGGTACGAGGTGGATTTCGCCCGCGACGGCGTCGAAGCACTGCGGCTGCTGGGAGAGGTCAACTACGACCTTGTGATCCTCGACCGTTCGCTGCCACGCCTGGATGGTATCGACGTCTGCCGCCGCATCGGCGAGAAGCAGGGCAAGGCCCCGCCGATCCTGATGCTGACCGCGCACGACGCGCTCGAGGACAAGCTGTCCGGTCTGGATGCCGGCGCCGACGACTACCTGACCAAGCCCTTCGCCGCCGAGGAACTTCGCGCGCGCGTGGCGGCACTGCTCAAGCGCAGTCGCAGGGAGGTCGCAGGCACGGTCCTTCAGGTCGCCGACCTGGTTCTCGATGTCGAGACGATGCAGGTCAGCCGCGGCGGCCAGGAGGTCCACATGACGCCGACGGCACTGCGCATCCTGACCATCCTGATGCGCCATGCCCCGCGCGTGGTCAGCCGTGAAGAGATAGTGCGCGCAGTGTGGATGGGCGAAGAGCCGGAGTCGGACAGCCTGCGCAGCCATATCTACCAGGTGCGCAGGGCCATCGACTCGGAGTCCGAACGGCCGCTGCTGCACACGATGCTGACGGCCGGCTACAAGATTGCCGACCTGGGGCGTTCGGCGAGCAACGAGAGCGCGGAACTCGATTCCAGCGCTGACGCACGCGCCAGCGCAGGCTAGTACCTTCGCTCAATCGGCCGCAGGCAACGCGTCGCTCCCGGCCTCGCCGAACAGCCGGGACAATGCGCGCTCGACTTCGTCCGGACGCAGAGGCTTGGTCAGGTGGGCGCAGAATCCCGCGTCCTTCGTCGCGGCCAGATCGGACTGTTGCCCGTAGCCCGTCACCGCGATCAGGGGCGGCGGGTTGTTCATCGCCTGGCCGAGGAGACGAGCGACCTCCAGGCCACTGACGTCCGGTAATCCAAGGTCCAGCAGGACTGCATCGAAACATGTGCCGCGAATGGCGGCCATGGCACTGCGACCGTCATAGGCCGTGTCCGTGCGATAGCCCCATTCCTGCAGGCGCTGCTGCAGGGTGTCCGCCGCATCGCGATTGTCGTCCACAACCAGCACGTGACGCGCAACGACCGGCTGAAGCGGTGGCGGGCTGGTGGCCGGCTCGAGGGGGCCGGCAACGGTTGGCAGGACGACGAGAAACTCCGCCCCCTTGCCCGGTTCACCCGAACTGAACGCACTGACTTCGCCGTTGTGCAGCGACACCAGTTGCTGCACCAGGCTCAGGCCAAGGCCGAGCCCTCCCTGTGCCTGCGGCGAATGAGGTTCGCCCTGGACGAACAGGCCAAAAACATCGGCGAGGCGTTTCGGAGGAATGCCAGGGCCGGAGTCCGCGACACGGACCTCGGTCCTGCCGCCATTGACCACCATGGCAGCGGAGATCGTTCCGCCCGACGGTGTGAACTTGACCGCATTGCTGAGCAGGTTGGCAAACACCTGGAGCATGCGCGCGAGATCGCCTTGTACCCACACCGGGTCGTCGGGCAGGACGATGCGCAGCGACTGATCCATCCGCTCCGCATCGGGGGTGATGGTTTCCATCGCCTGGGTCATGGCGATGCGCAGGTCGAACACGGCACGCTCGAGCTGGATCTTGCCACTGGTGATGCGGCTGACGTCGAGCAGGTCGTCGACCAGCCGGGTCAGCTGGGCGGTCTGCCGGCCGATGACATCGCGGCAGAACCGCAGGGTTTCCGACTCGATCGGCTGGCTTTGCATGATCGCCACCGAGTTGGCGATCGGTGCGAGCGGGTTGCGCAACTCGTGCGCCAGCATGGCCAGGAACGTCGTCAGGCGCTGGCCTTCGTCTTCCAGCGTGCGTATACGGCGGCGATCGGTCAGATCGCGGACCACCTTCGCAAAACCAATGTGCTGGCCTTCATCGTCGAACAGCGCCGTGATCACCACGCTGGCCCAGAACCGCGCTCCGCCTTTCCTGACCCGCCAGCTCTCGTCCTCCACGCGCCCTTCGGCGAGCGCGATCTGCAGTTCGCGCTCAGGCCAGCCTTCGGCGATCACCTCTGCCGGGTAGAAGGCCGAGAAGTGGCGGCCGACGATCTCGTCGTGCAGGTAGCCATTGATCTGCTGCGCGCCCTTGTTCCAGCTGGCGACGTGGCCCTGCGTGTCGAGCATGAAGATGGCGTAGTCGCGGACGTTGTCGACCATCAGGCGAAAGCGCTCTTCGCTGCGGGCGAGCTGCTGTTCGTTGGCGCGCCGCTCGGTCAGGTCGCGGGTGATCTTGGCGAACCCGCGCAGGGTTCCGTCCGGATGGTCGATGCGGGTGAAGACGATGTTCGCCCAGAAACGCGTCCCGTCCTTGCGAAGCCGCCAGCCTTCGTCCTCGAAGCGGCCGGTCGAACCGGCGACGTCGAGCTCATGCTCCGGCCAGCCCTGATCGATCCTGTCCTGCGGATAGAACACGGAGAAGTGCTTGCCGATGATCTCGTGCGCCTTGTAGCCCTTGATGCGTTCCGCGCCCCGGCTCCAGCTGCGGATGTAGCCTTCGTGGTCCAGGAGGAAGATGGCGTAGTCACGCACCGACTCCACCAATGCGCGATAGGCGGCGTCTTCGAGGTCTTCGTGCCACCCCCCTTTTTCCTGGGGGATCTCGCCGGGTGTTCTCACTCCGCCCTCCCGCGGTGCGACTGTGGGGACCGATTATGGTCTCTCTCGGGCGGCGCCGCATGCTTGAAAGGGGCCGGGGCAGGGCAGGCCCTCCGGGACGGGCCCGATGCCTCGCACGCGAACGCAGAAACGGCGGGGCAAGCCCCGCCGTTCCGCAGTCAATCCGACTACTTATTGCTTGGTCGGAATATTGACCTTGTCGATGCCGTGGATCACGCCATTGCTCGATCCGATGTCGGCCGATGTCACCATTGCGCCGTCAATGCTGACCTTGTCGTCAGTGAGCTGGATGGGGGCGGACTGACCGTTGACGGTCTGGGCGTGCTCCCATTTGCCGATGTCGGCCACGAGCTTGCGGCCGCTGACAACGTGATAGTTGAGCAGCGAGACCAGTTCTTCCTTGTTCTCGGGCTTGAAGAGGTTCTCGAGCTTGCCGGCCGGCAGCTTCTCGAATGCCGCATCGGTCGGCGCGAAGACGGTGAACGGGCCTACGCCGCGCAGGGTGTCACTCATGCCGGCGCGGTCAATGGCCTGGCCAAAGGTCTTGAACGAGCCGTTGGCAGCGGCAGTGTCGACGAGATTCTTGCTGTTCGGGGTGTTGTTGACGGTATTCATGGAATGATTGCCTTTGATGCGATCCGCAGTGGCACGGAATCGAGGACGGCCGAAGCCAAGCTCCTGCCAGCGGCAGGGGCGATAGGGCTCAGTGCGGATGGGGAATGGGACGTGCTGCGCGGCTGAGTGGCCGTTACGACGTTGCGTCGTAGTGCCAGCGGAGCTTGCACTGCACACCGTTAGTTACCCGTGATCCGGCGATGTAATCGCACAGCGTGCAGTGTGTGCCTGACAAAGGTGCTACATTGAAACCTGCACCGCGTCATAACGCGGATGCCGTTAGGTCTGCCATGGACAGACCTGTCATGGACAACATGATCGAAGTGCGCCGCCGAACCGCGGCGATCGAGGCCGAAGGCCACGAGAAGATGCTTGCCCTGTGCTGGGCGTTTCGCGCGCAACTGGAAGTCGTCCAATCGCGCCTGTCGCCCGCGGATTACCGCTACGCCGAAGCCCTCAAGACGTTCCTCCTTCGGGCTCGTGGCATCTGACGCCGATGGAGGCCATGGTCATGTACCCGAATGAGTCCGAGCTGGTCAGCGACCTGGATCGCCATGACGACCTGGTGCGTCTGTGCGCTTCCGGGGATTTGCCGTTCTGGGATTTCTGCGCCAGCTACGACAACTTCTACTGGAGATATTCGCTCGACGGCGACGGGGCTGATGCGAAGGATCTGACTGTCCTGGGCAGACTCGCCGATCGCATAGCGCCACATCAGCACCTGGCTGACACCGTCCTTGCGAGCGTCTGCTCCGACAGCCACCCGGAGAAGGGCAGCTATGGCCGGCCGGGCCGGTTTGGTCCGGAGGAGGCGATGGTCCGGCTTCGGGCTATCGCCGATGGCCTGCCTGGTGGAGCGGTCCTGCAAAGCTGAGTCCGGTCGGATCGGGCAGGACTTCTGGGACGGGTCCGCGCAAGTCCTGCCGCTATAGTTGCCGGCACCATCCCAGCAAGGGGCGTTGCCGTGATCAGGTCCAGCCTTCCGCTCGTCGCGTTGTTAGCCGCTGCCACCACCGCCTCGGCCGGTGCGGTGCACGGGATACATCCGGAAGACATCAATCGCAACGGCAATGCCTGCACCGACTTCTTCGACTACGCCAATGGCGCGTGGCGGCAACAGAACCCGATCCCGAACTACATGGATCGCTGGAGCCGGCGCTGGCAGTCCGGCGAAGTCAACAAGGAGCACGTGCGCGACATCCTCAACGAGTTGTCCGCGCGCACGGACTGGCCCAAGGGCAGCGCGGGCCAGCTCGCTGGTGACTTCTACGCCGCATGCATGGACGAGTCGCGGGTCAATGCACTCGGCAGCAAGCCGGTGCAGCCCTGGTTGGCCGAGGTCGATTCGATCAAGGACAAGGACGACCTGCAGCGCATGATCGGCAAGCTGCAGGCCGTGGGCGTGGCGGTGCCGTTCGCGCTCTTCGCTGGCGAAGACCTGCATGAACCGTCACGAACCATCGCGCATATCTATGCCGGTGGCCTGGGCATGCCCGATCGCGACTATTACCTCAAGAGCGAGCCGCGCTTCGTCGATGCGCGGGCGAAGTACCTCGTGCACGTGGCGAAGATGTTCGAGCTGGCCGGCATTCCCGCGGCGCAGGCGAAGCAGGATGCCGATGCCGTGTTCGCCTTCGAGAAGCGGTTGGCGCAGGCTTCCTTCGACAACGTGCAGCTGCGCGACCCGAAGCTCCAGGACAACCCGACGAAGTTCGCCGACCTCGCCAGGCTCACGCCCGGCTTCGACTGGGCGCAGTACTTCGACACCGCCGGCATGCCCCACGATGCGTTGAACGTGACCCAGCCCAGGTTCCTGCAGCAGGTGCAGACCGAGCTGGCGACGACCCCGTTGCCGCAGTGGAAGACCTACCTGAAGTGGCATGTGCTCAACGCCGCAGCGGACTCGCTGTCGCAGCCGTTCGTCGAGGAGAACTTCGCCTTCAACGGCAAGTTCCTCACTGGCGCCACCGAGATCAAGCCGCGATGGAAGCGCTGCGCTGAACTCACCGACAACCAGCTCGGCGAAGCGCTCGGCCAGAAATACGTCGAGAAGTACTTCCCGCCCGAGGCCAAGGCGCGCATGCAGGACATGGTGAAGAACATCCTGGCGGCGATGGACGACACCATCGCCGGCCTGGACTGGATGGACGAGGCCACCAAGAAGAAGGCGCTGGAAAAGCGCGCGACGTTCTTCCCCAAGCTGGGCTACCCGGACAAGTTCAAGGACTACAAGGGCGTGGAGATCTCGCGTGGATCGGCGTGGGACAACCTCGTCGCGGCCTCGCGCTGGAACGTCGCCGACAATCGCAGCCAGGTCGGCAAGCCGACCGACCGCAGCCGCTGGGGCATGACACCGCCGACGTCGAACGCGTACTACAACCCCCTGCAGAACGAGATCGTGTTCCCGGCCGGCATCCTGCAGCCGCCGGCGTTCGACGTGAATGCCACCGACGCCGTCAACTATGGCGCGATCGGCGTGGTCATCGGCCACGAGATCAGCCACGGTTTCGACGACCAGGGCGCTCAGTTCGATGCGCAGGGCAGGTTGGCCAACTGGTGGACACCCGAGGACAACAAGCAGTTCCAGGCCAAGGGCCAGTGCGTCGTCAACCAGTTCGAGGGTTACTTCATCGAGCCGGGCGTGCACCACAACGGCAAGCTGGTGCTGGGCGAATCCATCGGCGACCTGGCGGGCGCCAAGCTTGCCTACCGAGGTTACCTGAAGTCGCGCGAAGGCAAGGGGCCGGAACCGACCATCGACGGGTTCACGCCGGAGCAGCAGTTCTTCATCGCCTGGGGCCAGTGGCGCGGCGATGAAACACGCATGGAGACCCAGCGCACCATGGTCCAGGGCGACCCGCACCCGATTGCCAAGTACCGCGTCAACGGGCCGCTGTCGAACCTGCCGGAGTTCCGCGAGGCATTCCAGTGCAAGGCCGATGCACCGATGGTGCGGCCGCAGGCGGATCGCTGCGAGGTGTGGTGAGCGGGCACTCCGGCGCGCCTATGCGTGCCGGAGCGCCTCGACGATCGCCTCTCCGACCAGCTGGCCCGAGGCCGGATTCTGCCCGGTGATCAGCCGCCCATCGACGACCAGCTTCGGCTGCCAGGGCGGCGCGGAGGAATGTTCCGCGCCCTCGTCCCTGAGTGCACTCTCGAGGTCGAACGGCACGTCGTTCTTGGCGTAGTTCTCCTCCTCGGCGGTGGAGAACGAGGTCAGCTTTCGGCCCTTCACCAACGGTGTGCCGTCGGCGAGCGTCACCCCGAGGAAGGCACAGGGACCGTGGCACACGGCAGAGACGATCTTGCCCGCATCCCATGCGGTTCGAACGGCTTTCTTGACCAGCGCATCCGTGGCCACGTCGCCCATCGGCCCGAGGCCGCCGGGGAAGAAGATCGCATCGTAATCAAGCACGTCGACGTCCTGCAGGCGGCGACTGCGGCCGAGCCTGCGATACGCGGCGCTTTCGAGGAAAGCGGACTGAACCGGGTCCTTGCCGTCGTATCCGTCCTCGGGCGGTTTGCCGCCTTTCAAGCTGGCGAACTCGACCGCGATGCCCGCCTTGTCCAACGCTTCGAAGGGATGGGCGATCTCGGGAAAGAAGAATCCGGTGTGCCGGTTGTTGGGTCCGATGACCGCCGTGTTCGTTGCCACGAACAGTACGTACTTGGTCGTCATGTCAGTGCTCCTTCGCGCTTGCTCATCCATCGGCCAGGAAGAACTCACGGATCCGCCGCATGATGTGGCCCGCGTGGGTTTCGAGGGCGAAGTGCCCGGTATCGAGCAGTTCGACCTGGGCGTTGGGGTTGTCGCGCCGGTACGCCTGCGCTCCCGGCGGAATGAAGAAGGGATCGTTCTTTCCCCAGATGACCAAGGTGGGCAACTGCTCCTGGCGCATGAATTCCTGGAACTTCGGGTACAGGGTCAAGTTGTGCTGGTAGTCGTGGAAGAGCTGCAGCTGGATCTCGTCGTTGCCCGGACGCTGCAACAGCGCATGGTCCAGCGTGTAGGTCTCCGGCGCGATCAGCGCCGGATCGGCCACGCCGTGCTCGTACTGCCAGCGGGTCGCTTCGGGCGTGAGGACGTTCCTCAGCGCGTCGAGGTTCTCGCGCGTTGGCTCGGCCCAGTACTTGCGAACGGGACCGAAGGCGTCGCCCAGGCCTTCCATGTACGCGTTGCCATTCTGGCTGATGAGGCCGGTCACGCGCTCCGGCGCCGCCAACGCCAACCTGAAACCCACGGGTGCGCCGTAGTCGAATACGTAGAGCACATAGCGGTGCAGCTTCAAGGCATCGACGAAGGCGCGCAGCGTTGCTGCCAGGGCATCGAAGGTATAGACATAGTTCCGGCTCTCGGGGACGCGCGTGAACCCGAACCCTGGCAGGTCGGGCGCGACGACATGGAACGCGTCCGAAAGCTCGGCAACGAGCCTGCGAAACATGTGCGAGCTGGTCGGGAACCCATGCACCAGCAGCAGCGTCGGCGAGCTGTTGTCGCCGGATTCGCGGTAGAAGACCTCGACACCGTCGACTTCGACCGAGCGGTGGAAGATGGGCGACGTGCGCCTGGCCATGGTGGTTGCTCCTGCAAAAGCGCTAGCGTCCCGGCTGTCCACGGGTCCCGGTCCAGATTCGGGCGATCAGGTAGGGCGGCTGACCGCGGTCTTCGGCGTCGGTGAAGATCGGATTGCGGTGCAATTGGTTGATCGCCACGTACAGCCAGGAATCCTGGCCGAAGTGCGCGTTGTCGGCCCAGAGGAAGCGCTCGTCCCTGACCAGCGGCTGCAGCTTACCGGTGCTGGTCAGCATGTCGATGCCGTTGTCGGGGAGGTTGGTGATGAAATGGTTGCCCTCGGCATCGGTGGCGGCGCCATCCGACAAGGGCTTCGGACCTACGCGGGCGATGCTCTTGCCGATGTCGGCGTCGCTCGCGCCCTCACGAAAGAGGCGAGCAGGCACGGAGTACCAGCTGGTGCCATTCATCGAGCCGAAGTAGACGGTCTCACCGTCCGAGGAAAGGGTGATGGGATTGATGCCCACGCGGGCCGGACCCATGCGGCCACCCTCACCGGGGAAGAGCAGAGGCTTGCCCTCGACGACAAGCTCGACGTCTTCGGCCTGCAGTGACGGATGGCCACGGAAGCGCCGTGCGGTGTTCTTGTTGGTATCGACGACGACGATGGCCGGATCGGGTCCGCAGTCGGCGACGTAGACGAATCCCCGGTCACCATCCACGGCAAGGTCCTGGAGAATCTGCCCCGCCGGTGCAGCAGTCTTGTCGAAGTCGTGCCGGTACGCGAGTTTGCGCGAGTTGATGTCGAACGCCAGCAGCTTGGGCGGCTGTGGCTTGTCCATCCAGTTGCCGTGATCGATCACCCACAAGCGGTCCTTGCCGTCGATGAGTACGCCGTGTGGCGTGTTCAGCACATCCTTGCCCGAGCCTGGCTTTGCGTTCCAGCTCTCGTCGGGAAAGGGAACCCAGGTGTTGCGGCCGGTGACTTCGATGAGCTGGACCGGACCTCGCCGCATGCCATGAATGCTCGCGAACACGCGACCATCCTTTGAAGCTGTGACATTGCCGGGCGTGATGTCCAGTTCGGAGACGATCTCGACCTGGCCGATGGCGGGTGCCGAGGCGGGCGGCGCGGCGGTGGGCGCAGCCGCAGGCGTCGACGCAGCAGTGGTACTCGAAGGCGATGCCGGTTCCTGCTTTGAACAGGACGCCAGCGCTAGCAGTATCGCGGCTACGAGAATCAGGTTCGTCTTCATGGCTTTCCCGTCCTTGCCGATGCGCCATGAGGCTAGCGCCGTGCGCCGCAGGCAGGGTGTTAAGCGTCGGCAAACGTCGTGAATCGCCCGGCCGCCGCGGCCCGGCCAGCGGTTGAATCACAAGAATTCACGATTCTTAACTTCTCAAGCGTCGCGTCGCGGCGGATAACTGGCCACGATGAAGATCGATGACTGGTTCCTGGGAGCGGACGTTGTGGAGTCCCACGCAAAGATCCTGGCGATCCTGACCGCCAAGCCCGGGCAGGAGCAGGCACTGGAAACGCTGCTGCGCGGCATGGTCGCGCCGAGCCGGCAGGAGCCGGGCAACCTGCGCTGGGACATCTGGCACGACGCCGCGAGACCGGGGCGCCTCGTCCTCGACGAGCTCTACCGCAGCGAGGCCGCCGTGGCGGCGCATCGTGAAACCCCGCATTTCAAGCATTACCTGTCCGTCATCGACTCGCTGGCCGAGCGGCAGGCGTTCGTCGTTCTGCCTGTGGTTGTCGCCGAACTGGTTCCCGCCGACAAGAAGTAAATGATGCGCGCCTGAGATCCCCTGGAATCCCTGTTTTCGGCCTGGAGGCATGTGATGAAAGAATCCGAAGAAGCTTCCGGGGTTGACCTAGGTCGTCGCGAAGTCCTGCGCACGACCGGCGCCACCGTGATGGCCGGGCTCGCCGTCGCGGCCCTGCCGGGCCAGCTGGCCGCTGCCGGTATGGTGCAACAAGCCGAACGCAAGCTTGCCCCGGGTTCGATAGGTGCGCGCCTGCAGGGCGTCCAGCACTTCGGCGTGACCGTGCAGAACATGGATCGCGCATTCGAGTTCTATACCGAGGTGCTCGGCGGCAACGAGGTCATGCGCGATGGCGACTTCGAGGGCGAGCGCATCCACAACACCCTGTTGACCGACGAGGACATCCTTGCACGCGAGCGCAAGGTCAACCCGCGCACCCGTGGCATTCCCGACCTGCGCGGAGGAGCGCAGCGCCTGGACGTGCGTTTCGTGCAGTTCGACAACGTCGTGATCGAGCTGCTGCAGTACCGCGACGCCGACCAGCCGATGGGGACCGGCAACAGCTTCGCCGAGGCCCGCGACCACATGAGTCCGGCCTATCCGCGTTCGATGCACATCTGTTTCTACCTGCGCGACGACGTCGACTTCAACACGTTCATCCGTGACCTCGAGGCCGAGTCTGCCCGCCGCGGGATGAGCCAGGTCCGGGCGAATCGGGTCATCACCGTGACGACCGAGCAGCAGCGCCAGGCGGCGCCGCTCGACTCGAACTCGAACAAGATCACGCAGGGTCAGTCCGACGGCTGGTCGCTGATCTACTGCAAGGGACCGGAAGGTGAACAGCTGGAGTTCGTCCAGGCACTGGGCCCGGTAAAGCGCACTTTCCAGAACGCGCTGCAGGCACGCAGGCGAATGCAGACGTGATGGATTGAAAGTGGCCACTGCGGGCCGCGGGTTACGCAGAGTCGATGGAGGAGGACCCCTGTTCCCAAGGATGGTCACCTGGCCTTGGCCGTGATCCTGCCGGTTGAGCCGTTGCGAGCGAGCCAGCTATGCCAACGACGATCAAAGTGAATGGGACCCCACACACCGTGGACGTCGACGACGACACGCCTTTGTTGTGGGTGTTGCGCGACGTGCTGCAGCTCACTGGCACGAAGTTCGGATGCGGCGTTGCGCTGTGCGGCGCCTGCACGGTGCATATCGACGGCGTGCCAAGACGGTCGTGCATCACGCCCATTGCCGCGGTCGGCGATGCCGAGGTGCGGACGATCGAGGCACTGCACGAAGTTCCGGTTGGCCGTGCGCTGCAGCAGGCCTGGCTGGAAAAGGAAGTCGTGCAGTGCGGCTACTGCCAGTCCGGCCAGCTGATGTCTGCGGCAGCACTGCTTGCTGGCAATGCGGCGCCCACCGACAACGACATCGACAGCATCATGAGCGGCAATATCTGCCGCTGCGGCACGTACGAGCGCATCCGCGGCGCCATCAAGCTGGCGGCGCAGCAGGTGGGCGGGCAGGGGAGTGCGTCATGAGCACGCATCCACGCGACGAACACCTGGCCGCGGCGATTGGCGACTTTCGCCAGTCGCGCCGTGCATTCCTGCAGACCGTCGCCGTGGTCGGCGGCAGCCTGGTCGTCGGCTTCAGCCTGGACAGTCCCGCGCTCGCGGCACGCGCGGCAAAGGGTGCGCAGCCGTGGGCGGCCAACGCATTCATACGCATCGCCCCAACGGGCGCGGTGACACTGGTCGTGCCCTATGTGGAAATGGGGCAGGGCGCTTACACGTCGCAGGCGCAGCTGCTTGCCGAGGAGCTGGACATCGGCATGGACCAGCTGACGGTGGAACATGCACCGCCGGACGAGAAGCTTTACAGCCACCCCGTTTATGGCGGGCAGATCACCGGCGGGTCAGCCTCGCTGCCGGGCAGCTGGGCGACGCTGCGCCAGGCCGGTGCCGATACGCGTTCACTGATGGTCGCGGCCGCGGCCAAGCGCTGGAAGGCGTCGCCGGCCGAGTGCCGTACCGAGCGCGGGCAGGTCATCCACACCGGCAACAACCAGCGCCTGGGCTATGGCGATCTGGTCGCGGTGGCAGCGACGTTGCCCGCTCCGACGGAGAAGGCACCGCTGAAGCCGATCGCGGACTACAAGCTGGTTGGCCATTCGGTCAAACGGGTCGATACACCGGCCAAGGTCAATGGCACCGCGAAGTTCGGCATCGATGCGCTGCCCAAGGGCGTGCGCTTCGCCGCGATACGTGCCACGCCAGTGTTTGGCGGGCGCGTCGCGGGTGTCGACCAGGCGCCGGCGCTGGCCGTGCGCGGCGTCAAGCAGGTGGTGGTGCTCGACGACCTGGTGGCCGTGGTCGCCGACAACACCTGGGCTGCACGCAAAGGCCTTGCGGCGCTCGACATCCGCTGGAACGAAGGCGCCAATGCCAGGCTCGACACCGCTGCCCTGGTCGCGCAGTGCGACGCTGCACTGGAGCGCGAAGGCGTGGTCGCGGTCAAGGTCGGCGACGTGGCGCAGGCGCGCGCCGCCAAGACCTACGAGGCCACGTTCCGCCAGCCCATGCTCGCGCACGCGGCAATGGAACCGATCAACTGCACCGCGCACGTGAGCAAGGACCGTTGCGAGGTCTGGGTCGGTTGCCAGGTGCTGGGTCGGGCCCAGAAGCGCGCGGCAGAAGCCTCCGGGTTGCCGCTGGAGAAGGTCGTCGTCCACAACCACTTGCTCGGCGGTGGCTTCGGCCGACGGCTCGAGGCCGACTATGTGACGCAGGCCGTGCGCATCGCCAAGCACGTCGATGCGCCGGTGAAGGTGACGTGGAGCCGCGAGGAGGACATCCAGCAGGATTACTTCCGCTACCACAACCACAGCCGCGTCTGGGTCGGCACCGATCGCGCCGGCATGCCGGTGAGCTTCCGTCACCGCGTGGTGGGGCCGGCGATCATGGCGGTGTTCCTGCCGATCTTCTTCAAGGATGGCGTCGACTACGACGCGGTCAACGGCGCGGCAGGACCGTACGACTTCCCCAACGCGCTGGTGGATTACGTGCGCCAGGAACCGCCCGAGGGCCTGCACGTGGGCAACTGGCGCGGCGTGGGCCATACCCGCAACGTGTTCGTCGTCGAGTCGGTCATCGATGATCTGGCGCAGCGTGCCGGCGTCGACCCGGTCGAATACCGCCGGCGCCTGCTCGGCAAGAGTCCGCGCTCGCTGGCGGTGGTGGACCTTGCCGCCGAGAAGGCCGGGTGGGGTCGCAAGCTCGAGAAGGGCCAGGGCCTGGGCATGTCGGTGCAGGAAGGCTTCGGCAGCTTCCTCGCGACCGTCGCGCAGGTACGCGTGGCGCCGGACGGCAAGCTGAAAGTGGAACGCGTGGTCTGCGCGATCGACTGCGGCGTGGCCGTCAATCCCGACATCGTCAAGGCGCAGCTGATGAGCGGGGTGATCTTTGGCCTGTCGGCAGCGCTGTACGGCAAGGTCACCGTCGCCAACGGACGCATTGTCGAAAGCAACTTCGATAGCTATCCAGTGGTGCGGATGCGGGAGGCGCCACCGGTGGAGGTGCATATCGTGTCGAGCACGCTCGATCCGGGCGGCGTCGGCGAACCCGGTACGTCGGGAATACTCCCGGCCATCACCAATGCCATCTTCCATGCCACCGGCAAGCGGATCTTCGACTTGCCGATCGACACCGCGCTGCTGAAGGGAGGCCGACATGAGGCGTAATGCAATCGCGGCCATGATCGTGGTCGCCACGACGGCCTGCCTGGCGGTCGCCTGGGCGCAGAAGGCCGCGACCAGTACGGCATCGGCCACTTCCGCACCGGGACTCAAGGAAGTCTCCGAATTCGATGGCATCAACGATCAGCGCAAGCGCTCGGTCGCGCTGTTCGAAGAGGCGGGCAAGGTGTTGCAGCATCCGCGCTGCCTCAACTGCCATCCGGTGGAACGTGCACCCACGCAGGGCGACGACCTGCATCCGCACGTGCCCGAAGTGGCTGGCGGCGCCGACAACCACGGCATGCCGGGCATGCCGTGCAACAGCTGCCATGGCAAGTCGAACTCGATGACCCTGGGCGACACCGTGCGGACGATTCCGGGCGACGCGCACTGGGCGCTGGCACCGGCCTCGATGGCCTGGCAAGGCAAATCGCTGGGCCAGATCTGCGAGCAGTTGAAGGACCTCAAGCGCAACGGCAACCGTGACTTGGCCAAGATCAGCCATCACATGGGCACCGACACACTGGTCGGATGGGCGTGGAATCCGGGCAGTGGACGAACGCCGGCGCCAGGCACGCAAAAGCAGTTCGGTGCGCTGGTCGACGCGTGGATTGCCAGCGGGGCCGCCTGCCCGCAGTGAGCGAGCCGGCAACGATGTGTCGCTAGCGGGTGCTGCCGGACCGCCTCGTCCGGCAGCGGTCCATTTCCTCATTGATGGCGGTCACCGCCAGCCACGACTCGCGCGCCAGCAGCAGGCTGGCAAAGAGCAGGGTGACCACGCCAAACGACGCCAGCAGGATGGGCAGCGAATCCAGGCGCCACCCGCTGAAACTGTTGACCGCCACGACAATGCTGGTGGCGACGAAGAAGGTGGTCGCCGCGTACAGCAACTGGGTGGCGCGAAGGACGACCATGCTCCGATGCTTCTGCATCTTGATGTGCCCCTCGATCCACCGGAGCGACTCGTCGTCCTGGGTGTTTTCCGCTTCCTCTATGAGCGTGCGGGCGCGATCGATGATGCGGGCCAGGCGATTGTTGGCCGCAATCAGGAACGAGCCGGTCGCCGTCAGGAAGAAGGCCGGCGCCAGCATGGCGGTGAGCACTGCATGATTCATGGCGGGATCTTCGCTCATTCCGGGCGCGTTGCAGCGTCGGCCCCTTCGTTGAGGGTCCGGCTTTCGCGCCGGGGAGGGGTAAGCGGGACAGGTTGCGGTCGCTTGTGGAAGCTCATCACCGCGCCGGTCACCCAATCGCCACCGGCCAGTTCGTAGGCGAAACGCTCGGCGTCCTGGCGGCGCACGCCGTCGGCGATCCGGTCGGCCTCGGCCGGTGTCACCCCCAGTTGCCGAAGGGTCAGGCTGCCGAAGTTCAACGCTGACTCGAAGGTCTCGCGCACAAACAAGTCGACGCCTTCACCGGCCAGGTGCCAGGCATGCTCACGGTCGTAGGCCCTGACCATCAAGGTGGCCTGGGAAAACTCCGCCTTGGCCAGCTCGACGATGCAGTTGGCCGTATCGCGGTGGTCCGTGCAGATGGCGATGACGCTTGCCTGGCCCGCGCCGGCAGCGCGCAGGACGTCCAGACGCGTGCCATCCCCGTAATAGACCTTGAAGCCGAAGTCCGAAGCGGCCTGGATCATCTCGACATCGGTGTCGATCACGGTGACATCGACATCGCGTGCCAGCAGCGATTGGCTCACCACCTGGCCGAAGCGACCGAAGCCGATCATCAGCACGCGGCCGGACACGCCGAACGCCATGTCCAGTCCATCCAGCGAGGGCTGGGTCCGGTGTGGCAGCAGGCGCTTGACCAGTAGGCACACCAGGGGAGTCAACGCCATCGACAAGACCACGATGGCAGTGAAGAGTGCATTGGCCTGCGCGCTGATCACGCCCGTCATGGCCGCGGTGGAATAGAGAACGAAGGCGAACTCGCCGCCTTGCGCCATCAGCGATGCGCGGTCGAGCGCCTCGGCATGGCTGCTGCGCAACACGCGCGCGACGACGTAGATGCACGCCGCCTTGGCCACCATCATCGCCAGCACGCCAGTGACCAGCAGCGGCCAGTTGGCGCGCACGACCGACACGTCCAGTGCCATGCCCACGGCCAGGAAGAACAGGCCCAGCAGGATGCCGCGGAACGGCTCGATGTCGGCTTCCAGCTGGTGGCGGAAGCTCGACTCCGACAGCAGGACACCGGCCAGGAAGGCGCCCATCGCCATCGACAGGCCGCCCACTTCCATCAGCAGCGCCGCTCCCAGTACGACGAGCAAGGCCCCCGCGCTCAACGCCTCGCGCGACTTGGCGCCGGCCAGGATCCGGAACAGCGGGTTGAGCAGCCACTTGCCCGCAGCGATCAGTGCCAGCAGCGCGCCAATGCCGACCAGCACCGACAGCCAGCGCTCGGCCGAGGTGGTCTGTTCCTGCACCGGCGCCATCCACGCCACCACCGCAAGCAGCGGTACCAGCAACAGGTCTTCGAGCAGCAGCACGGAGACGATCTTCTGGCCGCCCGGCAGTGCGAGGTCGCCGCGCTCGGACAGCAACTGCATGACGATTGCGGTGGAGGTGAGCACGAAGCCCATGGCGCCAATGAAGGCCACTGGCGGTGGCCACCCCAGCAGCACGCCTACGCCGGTCAGCACTGCGGCGCAGGTGACGATCTGCAGTGTGCCGAGGCCAAAGATCTCGCGGCGCAGGTCCCACAGATGCGACGGCCGCATCTCCAGGCCGATCACGAACAGGAACATCACCACGCCAAGTTCGGCGACATGCAGGATCGCCCTGGAGTCGGTGAACCATCCCAGGCCAAACGGGCCCACCACCAACCCGGCCGTGAGATAGCCCAATACCGATCCAAGTCCCAGGCGACGGAACAGCGGCACGACCAGCACTGCCGCGCCAAGGAGAATGACCGCCTGGATCAGTTGGCTGTTCGCGGATTCAGCTGCCATGGGGATCCCCGATGCAACACGCAGGCCGATGCCTTCCGGGGTCGATGCTAGCGCCTGTAGCCCGTTATGCATCGTCCATGCCAAAAGTGCCAGGTCAAGTGCCGTTGCGCGCCACCGTGGTCAAAGGGTAAAACCACTTGGAAAGTGCGTTGGCGAGCACACCCCGTCAGTGAGGTGGCCGCCTCCCGTCTCCCTCCTAAGCCGCCAGTGGTCGCAGGAGAGCAGGGCATGAGCTGCGTATTCGAATTCGGGCCCTTCCGCTTGTGCCCGACGACGCGTGTCTTGCAGCAACACGACGGCGACGTCGCACTGGGCAGCCGTGCGTTCGACATTCTCGTGGCACTGGTCGAAAGCAACGGCAACGTGCTGACACGCCGGGAGCTGATGGCCATCGCCTGGCCCGGGCTGGTTGTGGAAGAGTCCAACGTACGCGTGCAGGTGGCGAACCTGCGCAAGGTACTGGGTTGCGGCCGCGACGGCGCGCGCTACATCGCAAGCATCGCCGGCCGCGGCTACTGTTTCGCCGCTCCCGTGCAGCGGACCGCGACCGCGGATGAACCCCCTGCGGCGAATGCGCGCGGCGCGGTACAACCGCAGAAACCGTTGCCCCATTTGCCTGCACCCCTGGAGCGGGCATTAGGACGGGAGGAAAGCGTCGAAGAGCTTTCACGGCTGCTGCCGGTTCACCGCCTGATCACCGTGGCCGGCGCCGCAGGAGCGGGCAAGACGACGCTGGCGGTGCTCGTGGCTCACGCGGCCGAGTCGTTCGGCGACTCGATCCATTTCATCGATCTGAGCATCGTGACGAGCGAGGACCGCGTCCTGGAGGCGGTGGCGACCGCAATCGGCTACATGCCGTCGGGGCCGGTCGAGCTGGCCGGTTTGATCGACGTGCTTTCAACGCGGCGTACGCTCCTCGTGCTGGACAACTGCGAGCACCTGATCGGCGCAGTGGCCGACCTGTGCGTCCACACCCTCGAGCACACGGGGACGGTTCACTTTCTCAACACCAGCCGCGAGGCGCTGCGCCTGGCCGACGAGCACGTCTACCTGCTGCGTCCACTCGGGTCGCCACCTGGCACCGGGCGACTGACCGCAGAGCAGGCGTTGGCGTGGCCCGCCGTGCAGCTGTTCGTGGATCGTGCCCGGGAAGGGGGCGCGCTGGAACCCCTCAGCGACGAGGACGCTCCGACGGTGGCGGCGATCTGTCGACGCCTGGATGGCAACCCCCTGGCCATCGGCCTGGTGGCCAGCCGGGTAGGGGCGTACGGCATACAGGGCGTGTCGGATCTGCTCGCAAGCCAGTTCGCATTGCTCTGGCAAGGGCGCCGGGATGCGATACCGCGCCATCAATCCGTGGAAGCCCTGATCGCCTGGTCGCATGACCTGCTGCCGCAACGCGACCGCATCGTGCTCTATCGGCTGTCCGTGTTCGCGGGAGCGTTTCCGCTGGAGTCGGCGATCCATGTCATCGCCGATGACAACGTCGGCGGCCTGCAGGCGGGGGAGGCGATCTGCGACCTGGTCGACAAGTCATTGATCGTCGCAAGCTCGATCGACGGTGAAACGCATGTCCGGCTGCTGGAGACCACGCGTGCATACGCCGTCGCCAAACTGGCGACCACGGGGGACGCAGGGGAAGTTGCAAGCCGGCACGCGCGCTACTACGCGGAACAGCTGCGGGAGTACTCGCTTCATGGCTCCGTCAACCGCACCGGGGGAGAGCGCCCGCGTTCGCCCGACATCGGCAATGTACGCGTAGCAATGGACTGGTGTTTTGCGGCGCGCCACGACGTGAACCTTGGCGTCGAGATGAGCAGGCACGCCGCGTCGTTGTTCCTCGAACACTCACTGCTGAACGAGTGCAAGCGCTGCTGCGAGCGTGCGCTTGCCGCGATGCCGGAGCACCTGCGCTCGACCGACGTCGAGATGAGTCTTCTCGAATCGCTGGCCGTCACCTGCTACATCATGGGTGACTACGACGGCGAGATGACCGCCATCGTCGAGAAGGGACTGGCGACGAGCATCGCCCTGGACGACGTCCGGGCCACGTTCCGGTTCCTGGCCGGGTTGCACCTGGCGATGATGTCCAACGGCCGGTTCCCTGAGTCGCTCCTTGTTTCCGAGCGCTATGCGTCACTGGCAGCGGCGAGGGGTGGTCCGCGCGAGGCCATCGTTGCCGCCTGGATGAGCGGATCGTCCAATCACTACACCGGGCGCCAGCTCGAAGCGGACGAGAGCTTTGCCCGCGGCACCCGGCTGGTCGCCGAGCACGGCGTGCGCCAGCTGGTGTACTTCGAAATGAAGGAACAGGTCATCGCCATCGCCAGCATGGCGCGGGTCAAGTGGGTCCGTGGGTTCCCACTCCAGGCGCTCGAAGTGGCAAGGCGCATCGTCGACGACTCCCGCCGCCATCCCGACTCGCTCTACATCAGCGTGGTCCTGTGCTTCCCGATCTTCCTCCAGAACAAGCTCGACAACCTTGCCGAACTGCTGATCCAGGAACTGGCGGCCGTGGCCAACGAGTACAAGATGGGGACGCGACTGCCCATGGGGCATTACCTCAAGGGGCATCTGTTGCTTCACCGTGGACGGCCCGACGAGGCGGCGATGCATCTGCGGCAATGCCTGGAGATGCTGCGGCCGCCGAAGTTGACGGTGATACGAAGTGACGCGTTGCAGGCATTCGCGGAGTCACTGCGTCAACTGGGCGACGGGGCAGGGGCCCTGGACGCGATCAATGAGGCCATCGGCCTGGCGGAGCAGACAGGAGGCGTGGTCAACCTGGCTGACATGCTCAGGGCGAAGGCCGAAGTGATGCGGATAGTGCCAGGCACCAGGCAGACCCAGATCGAGCAGGTGCTGTCGCAGGCAATGGCGTGCGCGAAGTCGCAAGGGGCGCTTGAGTGGGAGATGAGCGTGGCGTTGGCAATGGCCGAAGGGAAGGCCGCGCAAGGGCGGCGGAAGGAAGCGAAGGGAATGCTGGAGAGCGTCTACTCCCGCTTCACCGAGGGCTTCGACACGGGAGTTCGCAAGGCGACGGCCAAGGCGCTGGAAGGACTCTAGGGCGGGCGCACCGTTCGAGTGCTGGCTGTCGCGCGTCCCACACAGCGTTACATAACGCTGATCGCCGGAAACAGTGGGGATACAACGGAACCGCCAAATAGGAACTTCTACCCATGAAGAAGGAGTTCCGGAATGAAAACGTTCCTGTTGACAGGCAGTGCCCGCGGGCTCGGCCGAAGCATCGCGACTTCGGTGCTCGAAGCCGGACACCAACTGATCGCAACAGCGCGAGACCCTGATCAGCTGGCGGATCTCGTCGACCGCCATGCAAGCCGGATCCTGCCTGTCGCACTCGATGTCACCGATGGCGAAGCGGCGCAGTTGGCGGTGAAGGCCGGTGTGGAGCGCTTCGGGCGGATCGATGTGGTGATCAACAACGCCGGATTCGGCATTGTCGGATCCGTCGAGGACATGCCCATGTCGGCGATCCGCGCACAGCTCGAAACCAACTTCCTCGGCAGCGTTAACGTGATCAAGGCCGCGCTGCCGGTTCTGCGAGGGCAGGGTGCCGGCCACATCATCCAGGTCTCTTCGATTGGCGCGCGCATTGCCACTCCTGGCGCAGCGGCGTACTACGCATCGAAGTGGGCCCTGGCTGGATTCATCGAGTCCCTGGCGCTGGAGATCAGGCCGCTGGGCATACACGTCACGGCCATCGAGCCTGGCGGCATGAGGACCGATTTCGCTGACGATTCATCACTGACGATCATCCCCGGCAGTGCGGCCTACGCCGCGACATCGGGCGCTACCGCGCAGATGATGAAGTCGCCGGACTACCTGGCGTCGACCACAGACCCCGCCAGGATCGCCGCACTCATCCTGAAGGTCGCCGGGCTGGAAGACCCGCCGTTGCGGCTGCTCGCCGGCAGTGGAACCCACGACTACGGCACGGCCGCCGACGGGATGCGGGCAAAGGAAGATGCACGCTGGAAGTGGCTCAGCGCGTTCGCGGACTGACGACGCGAATCAGAACGCCCACGACAGGAACAGCCTGAGCTCCCAGACATCGTTGTCGCCGTGGCCCAGGCTCAGGTAGCCCGCGCTCGCCTCCACGAACATCGCCTGCGACACCAGCGCACGCGCGCCCAGGCGCAGTGAGCCGAGCCAGGCCGATGTGGAGGCGAGTCGCAGGTCGGAGGTCAGGATGCCGCCGTCCTGGGGTCGGATGAAGGCGTAGTTGGCGCCGATCTCGCCGTACGGAATCACGACACTGTTGCCCGGATGGAAGGTCCGGCTGACTTCCAGCAATCCTTCGACGGTGCCGTTGTCGAAGCTGTCGCGGGCCACGTGCAGCGAGATGGGCGTGTCGAACACCAAGCCGGAGAGGTCATAGGCGTCGTTGTCGTAGTGGCTGTAGCTCAGGGTGAACTTGGGGCGAAGCGCGTACTCACCCGCCTGGTACTGGCCTGTCGTGTTCAACGTCAGCGACACGCGCGTCGAGTCGTAACTGCCATCGAGGACCGCCACCCTGGAATCGTTCGACAGCCAGGCGTACACCAGCGACGTATCCATTGCCCAGCGCTGCGACAGCGGCTGCGCCACGTAGGCGCCAATGCCATAGCCGTCGGTCTCCTGGCGCAGATTGCCCTCGAAGCCGTCGCTGTCATTGCTCTCGTAGGAGACCAGTGCGCCGACGACGACGTCATTGTCGTGGCGACGGTCTGCGCCGAGGGTGAAGTAGTTGCCGCTGCCGTCCATGTCCAGGCCATGACGGCGATCGGAAGTGTCGAGCGTGCGGCCATCGAACCACAGGTTCCAGCGCGTGGGTGTCGCGAACTCGCGCCCCGGCGTGACAGGGGCCGCTTGTCCGAAGCCCGTTCGCGCCTGTTCGGCGGCCGCATAGTCGCAGTCAGTGGGCGTGTCGACGCCGATCTCGTCTGCAGACCTCCACTCAAGGCAATCGGAGACGACCTGTTCCTGTGCTGCACCGCGCGCAAGCGTGGCATCGTCGATCGCCGGCGCGGGTGTAACCGGAGTCTCGGGTGCGGGTGCCGGTGGAGACAGCGTTGCGATGGGCGGTGTCACTCCCCCAGGCAATGCCGGTGTCGTTACGCCAGAGGGCGGCAGCGGCGCTATCGGCGGTATCACGCTGCCTGGTCCGCTCGGTACCACGGCAATCGGAGGCGCCGCTGGACTCCCCGGAAGTGTGGGTGTCACGCCAACGGGTGGAAGTGTCGCAACTGGCGAAGACACGCCGCCGGGCTGCGTGGGCATCACGCCACTTGGCGGCAACAGGTTTCCCGGACCGCTCGGAATCACGCCCGTAGGTGATCCCGGACGCGTGGGCATCGCACCGACCGGAGGAAGGGTCGCGACCGGTGGTGCAACACCGCCGGGGATCGTGGGCATCACGCCGGCAGGAGGGAGTGTTGCGACGGGAGGCGCGACACTGCCGGGAAGTGTCGGCATCACGCCGGAGGGCGGTGCCGAGGGGCGACCCGGCAGCCTCGGCATCGCACCGGTGGGAGGGCGTGTTCCGATCGGTGGTGCGACACCGCCGGGCACTGCGGGCATCACGCCCGAGGGTGGCGGAGCAGGGCGACCTGGAAGTGTCGGCATGACGCCGGTGGGCGGAAGCGCCGCCACGGGCGGTGCGACGCCTCCCGGTAGTGTCGGCATCACGCCGGAAGGCGGAGCTGACGGACGACCCGGAAGCGTCGGCATTGCACCACCAGGCGGTCGCGTTCCGATCGGCGGCGCGACACCGCCAGGACGTGTCGGCATCACGCCGGAAGGCGGTGCGGAAGGGCGTCCCGGGAGTGTCGGCATCGCACCGGCAGGAGGCAGTTTCGCCAGCGGCGGCGCAACGCCGCCGGGTAGCGAGGGCGTCAATGCGGTCACGCCACCGGGTGACAGCGGCCCTCCGGGCGGCCGAAGTCCTCCCGGCGGCCGCAGTTCGGGCAGACGGATGAACGACGGAAAGGTGATGCCACCTTTCTGGTTCTGCGAATCGATCATGCAAGGCCGATTGCCTTCAACGACCAGCAACTGGTGCACGCCGCCATTGCCGCTGGACACGACCGGCGAGAGCGTCACCCGCAGGCCGCGTCGGCTGCGATCCCATTGGTCGACGACCTGGCTGCCCTGCGTCGACTCCAGTTGGAACGTACCGGCACCGGTCGCCGACAGCCACACCGAACGCGCCTCGTTGGCAGTCACACCCAGATAAGCCAGTCCACCGCGGTCCTTGCACTGTTGCGCAGCGGCGGTATCAGGGGCCATCAGCCACGCCACACCGAACAGCAGCGCGAGCGGCGACAGCCGCTCGACCTTGGGCAACGACAATGGGCTGGTATCGTGATTCGACATCGTGGTCTGGCCACGGATGATCGAATCGCGCATGGCGCGCTGCGAAGCCAAGGGTGGTGATCTCCGGCGGTACGGGACACACACTGAGCAGGTTCAGCAGGGCCAATTCTTCGGCCACCAAGATCATCAACGCGTGACGGAACGGCAGCAGCCCGCCAGGGCGCGGCAGTAGGGGGCGCGAGGTGGCCACCCCCGGGTGGTGGAGCGACTTCTGCCGGCGTATCGTTGGGGCGCCCGCAACCGATACTGCGGAAAGCATGTCGGGTAGGGGATCGATTTCGTCGGCGCCACGCAAACCTGCCAGCAGGAGCAAGCCATGGTCATGCGCGCAATTCCAGGATGGGCTGTCGTCGCACTGCTCGCTGCAGGAACGGCCACGGCGGCCGAGGAACGCGCCATCAACCTCGACGCGTACCAGTCGGCCTTGCTGCAGGCATCGGGTCATCCCAACGAACTCAACCGATGGCATGGCATTTGGAACTACGACAACGGGCGACAGGACGAAGCGCTCAAGTATTTCCTGCGGGCCGCCGCATACGGCGACAAGCTGTCGCAGCACTTTCTCGCGCTGATGTACTGGAACGGTGATGGCGTCGACCGCGACCCGGTGCAGGCCTATGTCTGGGCCGACCTGGCCGCGGAACGTGGCAACAGCCCGGACCTGATTCGCGTGCGCGAGCACATCTGGCACGAACTCACGCCAGCCCAGCAGGCGCAGTCCGTCGAGATGGGCCAAGGCTATTACGAACGCTACGGCGACCAGGTCGCACAGCGCCGCACCAATACCGAGATCCGCCGCTTCGCGCGCACACAGACAGGCAGCCGCGTTGGCCTGCTGACTTCAAGGCTGGAGGTGAACGCAGGCAGGCCCGACCTGTGGGCGGGCGGCGGCAGGTCGTCGTACGGACCGCTCCAGGCCACCGGCACGGAGTTCTATGCCGACAACCGCACACGCCCGACGGAATACTGGCAGGCCGAAGACTTGAGCCTTGGCGCCCTGATGAAACGCATTGGTGCTGGCGAAGTGAAAGTCGGCGACGTCGATGTGGTCAAGGATGAGGGGAAGTAGTGCAATCGAATGCGATCACTTGCTTGGAGAGCAGAACGCCTGTCGCGGGGCGTGTTTCAGACTTGTGTCCGGTTCTCAAAACGTGTTCCCGTAAAAGGCTAAGAAATTCAGAGCCTTAGCGGGGCCGGAGTATTCCGTTGCGACGGGGAATTGCGACGCAAATGCGTATCCCATTCTGCGAAAGCTCGAGGCCCGCTGCCTGTCCCTCAACCTGGCCGTGAGAGATAGTTGGGTCACGGGGGCCTCCTCGAATTCGAGGCGCGCCCTAGAATGTGAGCAGGATAGCTCGAGGTCCTCCTAGCGAGCTATGGGTGCCGATGCCGCAGATCTGGCCTTCCTTGTTGATGCCAGTCGCACTGTCCACGTGCCAGTCCGTGTCGAGAAGCCGGGTATTGAGGTCCACTAAGCCGTTGGTGTTGTCGAACATGAAGCCGGCCGTGTCCTGCGCCGGAGGAGAAGGCCAATAGTGTCCGACGACGACGTCCTTGGTTGACACCGTTGCGACCGCAAGCGCCTCGCTCGGCAGCGGGCCGAACGGAAGGGGAGGGACGATAGACGGAACTCCGAAGATCAAGCCCATGCGCACGATCGGCGGCAGGGCGTCGCTGATGCCGACAATGGTACCTTGATTGCTTACTCCATTCGCGCGCGAATCACCGAAGAACTGAGTCGGCGAAAGCGGAGAGGGCAGCAGAGTGCCAAGGAATTCCAAGGTTCCATTGCCAAGCGACCTGAAGGCTTGTCGGCGTACGACACCAGCTGCATCCGCTATGGTGGCATCCCCCACAATCATCCCGTTCCGGATGCCGAGCGCCTGACTCGGGTAGTGGCCATGAAAGAAGCTCTGCACCGTGGACGCTCCCGGACTACCGACAAACGCCCATTCGATACCACTAGAGTCGTGCGCCCAGCCGACGATGGTATCGATGTCGTCTATCCCGAATGCCTTGCTGCTTTGCCAAGGCAGGCCCACGGCATCGACATCCAAGGTGCCGAGATCTGTCAGCGTCGTATCGCTTGGTATAAAGAAGAACGCACGCGTGACTGGAGCGCCACTGGGGTCGCTGGTGCTGCAAAACCCCACGATCGTTCCGCCAGTGTTGATCGCTGTCGGCGTCACTTCGCCAACGATACGACGTCGAGGTTCGATCAAAGCCGGTAGCGGCACATCACTACCGACGATCCCGTTCGGTGTGCTCGGCATCCATACCAGTCCTGTCCCGAAATCGTCGCGACCGATCACGACACCCTTATCGTTCACTGCAACCGCCGAGCTGTGGCCATTCAACGTCGCCGGGAAGAGGTCGGTGACTCTCGCCTTGATCATGTCTTGTTCCCTCGCTTTCGCAGCGAAGCCAGAGCAGCGTCGCAGTTGCCGCCGGTTTCGACATCAGCCAATTGCTACAAGTCCACTTCATCCGCGTACACCAGCCGGTGTTCCCACTGAGGGATTTCGAGGTCCGCAAACGGGGTGGGGACATGCGTCGGATCGCTTTCCAGCCGCTCCCACTCCTCCACGGCGACACGCCACTCGGACGGTCCCTGGCCGGGACGCGTGAACGCAATCGCCTCGCCGGCGTCGAGTTCTCCCACCCACGCCGCGTCATGGCCGAGTGAGCCGTGCCCGCGCAGCACCAGCCTCTGCGTCTTCTCGGTTCGCCAACCGAGGTCGGAAGCAATCTGCGGATCGCGGCGCTGCAGGCGGGCGACCAGCATGCGGTTGTGATCCACCGCCGTGGCGAATGCCGCAATGGTATCCGTGGCGTGCGAAATGCGTTCTCGGCGACCCACAGCGCCGCTAACCACGACGCGTACATGGCGGTCGTCGGTGCGACTGACGCTGGTGACGCGCTCGGGCGGCAACTGCACGAAGTCGCAGCGCACCGGCGCCGACAAGTGGCAGCCGGCCACGCTTTCGGGTTGGTAGCGACATACCGCCAGGCGCAGGAAGGGCCAGAAGTGGGCGCCAGGATCGAGCGCGACATCCACGTACCAGAGCTGGCGTGCTTCGTTGTACTGCGGCTCGTATCCGACCACGGTGACGACGGGCTGTCCGGGCAATGTCGTAAGCGGCAACTGCGCGGGCGCCGTGACGGGACGACCTGGCACGCGGCGATCATCGAGGCCTGCGCTGTGCAACACGTCGTCGAGCTCCAGCATCGACATCGCACGACGTTCGACCGGTGCGCTCACCCAGATCGGATCCGCTCCCCACTTGCTGACGAACGCGAACCCCGACTGGTCTTCGGGAGGTGGTCCGAACGTGTCGTCGCCGGAAGGCGCGAGCAGCACGCCAAGGAGTTCGCCTTCGCCACTGCTATACCAGGGACGCTCCAGGTAGATGCGTACGCCGGCGCGACGGGTGTGTCGGCGCGACATCGGCTGTTCGGGCTCCGTGCCGTCGGACCAGCGGAACAACGGGATCACTGAATGCACGACCGGCGCGGCCGGGCGTGCCGCCGACGGCACGGACACCTGCACCACCGGCCCGACGACGCTTTGTCCGTCGTCGAGTTGGTTGCTCGTATCGGCCGCCAGCAACGCCGGACGGAAGTACTCGCGAAACCGCGTGGAGGCGCGGAAGCGATAGGTCACGCGCCGATGCCTGGTGTCGCCGAACTCGTGGCGCGCATGATGGAGGTTGACCTTGCCGATCGCGGGGACCACAACTTCGGCATTGGCGGTGGCCAGCAGCGCCACGTCCTCGTACGGGCGCACCGGCGAGTGGAAGGCGATGCTGCTGCACGGCAGGTCGTGCCATTTCGACAACGACAGGTCGTCGACGCGATCGGTCCACGTCGCCTCTGCCGTCAGGCCGTCGGTGCTCGGCCCATGCAGGTCGACAGCGCCCAGCAGGTACGCATGCATCGCGCCTTCGGCACGCATCGGCGTCAGGCGGATGGGCCGCGGCACTTCCAGTGGGCGGTCCACCGCGTGGACGAGCATTACGTCCTCGAACGGCGACAAGCCCCAGAGCCAACCGTCCGCCGCCGCTTCTGCCACATCCGCGTTGCTGCGCACCGACGCAGGCAGGGCGCGCCACACGCCCATCAGGTCGAGCTTGTCCTTGGGCATGCTGCTGGCGAGGCGGAATGTCTGGATGTCGCCTGGCGGCAACGTGATCGTGGCGACGCGGCCTTCGACGTTACCGCGCAGGTCGTCGCCGCCGTTGAGCACGAGCCGGAACGGTTCGATCTCCGGCCAGGTGCCGCCGTAGGCCGCGGTGAATCCTTCGGCGCCGAACGGGAACGGCAGCATGCCATCGCGTCCTGCTTCGGCGAACACGAGCGAGATACCCCGCGCCATCGGATCAGGCAAGTAGGGCAGGCCGAGGTCGTCGACGTCGTGCACCACGGTCTGACCGGGCGCAGGCGCCTCGCCGGGCAACAATGGCAGGGTCTTGAGCGGCGTGGTCGCCGTGCCGACGTGCACGATGTCGATGCTGGGTTGCGGAATGCGGTCGGGCGGGTTGTCGATGTCGGCGCGGTCGATGTCCTGGAGCGTGCCGTTCTCGCGCAGCGCCCAGCCGAGCATCCGTGTGTGGCTCGCCACCGACGTCTCGCCGATCGCCGGGTCGAACATGCCATGCAGTTCCGCCTGAACCTGGCTGATTTTCGGCGGCGCGAGATGGCGCTCGCTGGTGGCACCATAGCCGATGTCGGAGATGACGGCGGCAGCGGTGGCCGCGTACGTCGTCGGGTCGCTGACAGTCAGTGCAAGCGTGGACGGATCCTGCGTCACGCTGGAGCGGATCACGAGTACTCGCAAGGACTCGCCTTCGGTATAGCGCTTGCGCGGCACGAGTGCCGGGCTTGGCACCGGGTCCCAGCGCAGGAAGGGATGCAGCGCCGTGACCGTTTGCCGCGCGCGCAACATGGCCTCGACCAACGTCGCCCGCGCATGTGCAGCCGATACCGCACCGGCGTGCGAACTCATCAGCGCCGACAGGTCGCTGTTACCGCGGACGACGGCGTCGCTGACGAAAGACTCTCCAGGATCGCCGACTGCCTGCGCGAACTGGGCCGACAGCAGGTTGCGCCGGCTGACAGTCGCCCGCAGAGCGGCCGAATCGATCCGTGCACCGGCCGGGGCGCGCCTGCGCAGGCGCTCCATCACGGCGGGACCGACTTCGGGATGCACCAGCAGCGAGGTCGCAGCTTCAACGTCCACATGGGTCGGCGCCGATGACGACTGCAATCGGCGACGCTCGAGGGTCATGTGCGTCGCGGTCCGCAAGTCGGTGGACGACAGCGCACCGGTGGGCGGCGTCGTGCTCGGCGCGGTCGCCGCGAGTGCGCCCGTTACTTGATCCGGTGGCGCCACCGGCGCGGGATTCAGCGCATGCGGGCGCGAGTTGCCTGCCAGGTCGACGGCCCAGGCGCGGAACGCATAGCGGCGCCCGTAGCGCAGGCGCGGCAAGGTGCCCGGCTGCACTTCGTTGCGGATGCGGATCGGGTGGATCAGGTCCTTGGCCGGTGGCTCCGGCGTGTCCTCGACGACTTCGTCGCCATTGTGATGGCGAATTCGTTTGCCTGGCCGCGGCGCGGACAGGCTCCAGCCTTCCCAGCCAAACAAGGCATCGTGCACGTGCACGGGCGAGGCGTCGACGTTCGGCGTCTCATGCGCCGCGGTCCCCTGCGAGAAGCCTTCTTCCGGCAGGCGATCCAGCACCGGCCCGAAGCCTTCGACGGTCAGGTGCGTCAGGCGCTTGTGCAACGACGCCCACCGCCTGGCCTCGTCGTCCCAGACTTCCACGCGGAAGCCGCGCGCGACGTCTTCGGTATGCAGCTCCGGCGCGGTGCCATTGTCGAAATCCGCTTCGAGGTCGTTCTGCCGATCCAGGCGTTGCTGCGTGCTCAGCGCTTGTTGCGTCGCGGCCACCGTGAAACCACCGGAACGCATCGCAGGCGTTGCGGCGTTGACTGGGTCGCCGTTCTGTTCGATCTGCAACAGGCGCGGCAGGGTCCACAGGAATCGTTCGGTCTTGATCGCGCTGCCGTCGGTGTCGAGCGTCAGTACGGCGAAGCGGTTCTCGTCGCCCAGCCGCAATGCGCCGTCGACCCAGTCGGTCCCCGACGGCGTACTGACCAGGTCGTCGCCCACCGCATGGCAGCGCACGCGCGTGGTGCGGCAAGCGCTGAGGTCGCCGTCGACGGACACGCGCGCCGACAACCATTGCGCGCCGCGCAGGCGGGCGGGATCGGCGACGCTCAGGTCGATCACCAACCCGAGCCGGCGCAGCAGCGCCGGATGGTCGCCGGCCATCGCACAGCGTTCGTGGAACTCAGGTTCGGCCGGTTGCACCGGCGGCACCTTCGCGCCCGGTAGCGGACGCGGCTTGTAGTCCAGCTGCGATTCCGGACGTTCGTAATAGCGGCGGCAACGGTGCAGTTCCAGCGCCGCGCGCTCCAGCCAGTCCGCGTGGCCGCGCACGAACTGTTCAATGTTGACCAGCGGCTCCCTGCTTTCGATCACGCGATCGAGGTCCGCAGTCATCTTGGACTCGTCGTAGATCCTCTGCCGCACGCGGCCATCGCCTTCGGTCCGGTAGTAGTGCCTGTCAGCCACCATGCGCGTGAGCTGCTCGGCCAGGGGATGGTCGAGCGGGCGCGGCGGAGTGGTCGGATCGGCGTAGATCGTCGCCATGTGCAGGTCGCGTGCGATGTCGTGCACGGCCTTGGCGGCGAAGCTGCGCCAATGCCGGTTGTTCCAGCGCGGGACCTCGGGCCCTTTGACCGGCGTGCCCGGCGGGAACAGCTTGCGCCACAGGCTACTGTCGATCAGGTCGACCAGGGGCGTGCATTCGATCGGACCGACTTGGTCAAACAGTTCGATGCGCAGGTGCTTGCGCGCGGTCTTCGCCCAGTCGGGGAAGATGCGGAACTGCTTGAGCTTGCTGTCGGTGTCCGGGCGGATGGTCGGCGAGAAGAACAGCGACACGTGGAACTCGCGATCCGCGCTGGCCGAGTACGGCAGGGCACATACGATGTAGTACTCGCTCGCCATCGTCATTCCTCTTTGAAAGCCAGGCAGTACGTCGTCCACGCCGCCGACGTGCCGCTACCCGCATCCATGATCTGCAGGAATGAGGGGTCGCCGTTGGAGCCGGAGAATACGCGCTGCGCGCTGATGCGCACGGACTTCGAAATGCCGATCACCGAGACGTTGACGGTGATGCTCGCCTGTCCGACCAACTTGCCCGTCGGCGGCTGGTACATCAGCTCCATGTACAGCTCGATGGCCGCCGAGATCAGGCCCAGCACATCGACTTCGCCACGGATGCGGAAGTAGCCGGTGATCGAGCCCGCTTCGCTTTCCAGGCGGATGTAGACGCCGACCATCGCCGACACCGAACCCGACGCCACGCCGAAGTTCACCGCGATGCATGCACCTGCTTCGAGGCCGATTTCCAGCACGTCAAGGCCCTTGGCCGAGGCGCGCATGCCGATCCAGCCGCCTCCGCCAAGGAACGCCACCGCGATGGTGAACGGCCGTTCGCGTGTGCAGAACCCGAAGCCCACCGTCACGGCCTTGCCGATGAACGGTACCTGCACGTCGGCGTTGAGCGACAGGTTGGAGATGCTGAACATGCCCAGCGCCAGGTCCGGCAGGGCGAGCATGAAGCCGGCGCTCATGCCTTCCGGCGTGACCTTGAGCATCGGTGGATCGGAGAATCCGTCGAGTGGGATCAGATCCTTGATGCCTTCGACGAACGACAACACGCCCTTGAAGGTGATGTCGTTCAGCACGACATCGACTTCCGGCTTGCCCGCCGTACCCGACTTGAACGTGAAGTGGTCGAACTTCAGCGCCAGCAGTTCCGCCTTGGGGAACAGGTGCAGGGTGAAGTCGCGCAGCTCAGCCAGCGCTTCCAGCTTGGCCTTGCCGTCCAGCCCCGTCTGGCCTTGCACGGCGAACACCAGGCTATCTTTCTTCAGTCTCAGGAGCGGGTCGGTCTCGTCCGGCCAGGACGCCACTTCCGGCTTCCACTCGAAGCGGATGCGCGCCAGGGTGCCCGACTCGGCCAGACCATTGACGTAGTTGTAGATGTCCTCGAACAGTTCCAACGATTTCAGGATCACGGTGCGCAGCATCGTGGCCATCGCGCGGATGACGTTCGCCATGTACGGCGGCAGCTTGTCGGCCAGGTCCTCGAAGTCCGATGCCGTGTCTTCGACCATTGTCTTGAAGGTGGCGTACAGCGCTTTGACCGCTGCATCGGTCTTGCCCTTGCTCTGCATCAGCGCGAGCAGGTTCGGGAGTTGCGCTTCGAGATCGGCAAACGTGCCCTTGGCGGCGTCGGCGGCATCGATCGCAGCCTGCGCCGCCGCCTGCAACTCGGCCGGTTTGCCGACGGCGCGTTCGGCCATCCTGTCGGCCTCGGCGACAGCGTCTGCCACCGCGGCTGCGGCGCGGCCAATGTCGGCGATCAGGGCTTCCACGCGCCCGACCAGTTCGGAAATGATCTTCGGCATGCGCAGCAGGTCACTGTCCACCATGACGGCGATGTCGTCCAAGTCGATCAGGCCGAACAACTTCGGCGCCGAATCCTTGAAGTAGGTCTTCGGGTCGAACGTCTGCGTCGCCATCCCGGTGACGTCGCCCACCGTGCCGGTGATGCGCGAGAGTCCTCGGATCGGCACGTTTGGCGTGAGGAAGCCGCCCGCCTTGTCGCTGCTACTGGGCGCGCCTTCGCCGAAGCGCATCAACGGGAGCGGAACGGTCGGATCGGTCGCGTGTTCCGGTGTCTGTTCGCCCTGCACCAACACGCGGGCCCACAGCTGGCCCGTGTTGGCCGTGCCGTTGAAGCCGTGCTTCTTGTACGCCGGGTGATACGCGATGGGCACCGGCCCTGCCGGCGACAACTGCTGCACGGCCGGTATCAGCACTTCGGCGCTCGTCATGCGCGGCGTCGACGTGCCCAGGGCGGCCTTGCCCTGGAACGCCAGCATCGCTGCTGCGAGCACGGTGTCGCCGCCTCGCTCGACCGGTGCAAAGGCTACTTGCTGCCCGTAGGCCGTCACTTTGCGTCTGGGATCGGGGTCGTAGGCCTTGTCGATGTCGGCGAACTTGTTGAAGTGTTCCGCCACCCACATCAGCGGCATCTGCAGGCGTACGGTCCGGCCCTCATGGTCCAGCGCATCGATGACGAACGCGAATGCCTGCCCGCCGATCTTCGGCCAGAAGAAGTCGTCCTGGTTGTCGCCCTTCACGCCGCTAGGTTCGTCGAGCACGGGTGTGATCAACGGACGGATGGCGACTTCGGTGAACGGCAAGTCGCGGCGGTTGGCGTAACTGCGGACAGGTTCGCCGATGACCAGGAACTTGCGCTGGTAGAGGCCGGCGACCGACGGCGCGGCGTCCTTCATCTTGCGCTCGGTGACTTTCACCAGCGCCGCCTGGTGGCCCCAGGGATACAAGTAGCCGGGGTAGACCACGCGTACGTACTGGTCGCGACCCAGCGGCGCGATGTGGTCCCAGCTGAGGATCGAGCGGATCGATGCTTCGGAGTATGGCTTGGTGGTCCATGCTCCGTGCAGGTCCAGCCATGCGCCCAGGCCAGAGAGCCACAGCGAACGCGCCGCGATGGGCAGCGGTTCGATGTGCCCGTGCAGGCCGGCGAGGGATTCCGACGACTGGCGCACGAGCATGTGGCGGTCGGCGGGATCCAGCGAGGTGAGGAACGGGTCGTTGTTGCTGTGCCCGGGATTGGCGGATGTCGGGTTCTGCCAGTCGGCCTGCGCCATCGTGTCGCGATCGCGGGTCCAGATGGCACGTACGATGCGGCGGACGGTGTTGTGTTCGTCGACCGCAGGCGTGCCATCGGAGGCTTTTCCGGCATTGCCCAGGCGGCTGTGCCACAACTCGATGTGGTGGGGCGCGTTGGCTGCGGCACAAGGTACGTTGACATGCGCCCAGCGCGCTTCGCTGCCTGGCGAGATCACCAGGCGGTACGGCGCTTCAATCGCGGTCTCGTCCTGCTTCGGCGGGTAGCTCAGCTTTGGCGTGCGTCGCGGCGGTTTGACGTACTCATTGACGAGGTCGCCAGGCCGCAGCAAGGGATGGTCTGGCAAGGTGGTGCCGCGGACGGCGGTGGCGGTGCGCGTCTGCAGCAGCGTGCGCGTGCGGCGCAGCTCACGCGCCAGGAACTCGATGCCCGCCAGCGACTCGGGTGGCGGCACGCCCATCTCGCGCAACAGCTTCGCGCTGGCCTTCGAGACTTCGATCGAATTGCCGGACACCTTGCCGATGAGATTGCCGGGAAGCACCACGACTGGGTGCAGGTCGGGATCGATCAGCGTGCGTCCATGACCGGTCTTGCCGGCGGCCTGCGCATCGCCGGGCAACGCAAGCTTGTGCACCAGCAACTCGAGGCGGCCCATCGCGGCGAGGATGCCGTCGCTTGAGAATTCGATCGTCTCGCCTGCAGGGATTGCGAAGACCAGGCGACTGCCGCGCGCCGCGCGGGCGCCGACGGGCGGGTAGGGGCGCGCATCGGGATCGTTGCCACTCGGAATGGGCGCTGGCGTGGGCGGCTTCCAAGGCTCGAGTTCGTTCGGGACAGGGATCTTCTGGCCGACCTTCCCTTCAAAGATGGCTTCTTCGGCGGTGTGCTGGAACGAATAGCGCACCACCAGGCGCGGATGCGCGAAACCTGTGATCGGCCGAAGGTGCGCGGGCTCGTCGTTGTCGGTGACCAACTCGCAGCCGACGGCGTCGACCGAGAGCGCGACAAGGTCTGCCGGGCGGATGACATCGACGTGAACCGAAGGCTGTTGAGGAACTTCGAGCAGTTCCGGCTCAATCACATGCAGACCATGCGCGAACCTTGTTGGTTCCACTTCCAGGACGCGGGACCTGGGAGTTCTTCGCCGGGGTGACATGGTGATGGTCCTCCTTCGTCAAATCACTGCGAGCGAACCAAGCCATGGCATGGCATCGTCAGTGCTAAGTAGCAATCTGTCTTACGCCCAGACGATCGAGACGCCCAGGCGTGCCTCGACGTGGGAGATCAACGACATCGTGCCGAAGCGGCCATCCGGGACGGCTCCAATCCGACTTCCACCCCACAGTAGGCCCAGCGCGGTAGCCTCGATTCGGTCGAGGACCAACGATCCGGAATCGCCAAGGTCAGCGAAGACGTTGCCATTCCCCGTAGATCTCCACCTGATCCATGAGGTAGGCACCCGCCCCACCAGGTTGCCAGCGGACCGTCAGCCATTTGCCGACGACCTGAGCGCCCATGACGTCTCCATCCTTCGGCGTCCGCCCCGTCGTGAAACCGCGCTTGCGCACTGACTGGAACATCGCCGGTTCGGCGGTCGCGGTCACCGCAGGCACCAGATCAGGGAAGTTGAGGCCCCTATCTGCGATCGCTCGTGAGACGCCCCGTCCCTGAGCCGCTGCTCCGTTGGTGCGAAACACCCCCCGAGTCGGACATGCCCACCCTAGTCGGCGAGAGCGGTAGCGGCAGCGGAGGCGTGTCTGGGAAATCGACTCGCGTGACATCGCCGACGAGATTGTCAGTCACCAGCGGACTGCCTGCGATCATGTTTGGCGTCTGATGCTGCCAGATCGGAGTTCCCACCGGACCAGTGACATGATAGTTGCTCAGCCCGAGAATCTCGCCCGTGATCGAGTCCTCCACCAGTGCGCCCATCGTTCCGAAACCCCGCACAGGCGACTCGATCCTGATTCCGCCCCGAAGTTGGGGGTAATGGTCGTCATCAGGCAGCGCGAGCGGCTCGTATACCCGTTCGATGATGCACACGGCGACACCAGCGATCTCCGTGGGCAATTCACTGGGCACTTGCGAGGCATCCTCGACCAGTATCCGAACGGCGAGTTCATCGAAGAGCTCGCCGTTCTCCTCGCGCGCACCGAGCCCCACGCCGACGACGCCCGGAAGGGCGAGCAGGGCGAACTCAACTAGGGTCTTTGCTTGGACGACTTCCTCGGGAATATCCATATAAGTAATCTCCTCATCTGGCGGACGATCGCCTCTTGCAGACGCCGGTTCTGGACTTCAGCATCGCGCGTCCGCACATCAACCAGCTTCCTACCGACCCACAACGGGCAGGTTCCCCCAAAGCGGCCAACTGTTGGCCTATCGCTGACTAGGCCACTTACAGACGGCCAGTCCTACCGGCCGCGGGCGAGCCAGGAAGGCGGTATTCCCTTGGATATCATCGGAACGCCTGCAGCAATCTTCGCCCTGGGGCGAGGGGCCGTACCGATCGGCAACGTTCGCGGCTTCAAGCACGATCAGGCCCGAGTACTGTCGATCAGTCCAGAACAGTTCTGCGACTGGATGAACTTCCTTCCCGATGGCGCCGTCTGCGTCATCGATGAAGCCTACGAGCATGGGATGGTGCCCAAGCGGACTCCCGGCTCCAAAGTGCCGGATCACGTTCTGGAGTTGGCCAAGCACCGACATCGGGGCCTGGACTTCATCTTCGTATCGCAGTCCCCGGCCAAGCAGGTTGATGAGTTCGTGCATGACCTGATCGAACGGCACATCCACGTACGCCGTCGCTTCGGCCTGCCGTTCGCCCACCTGCGGATCTTCGACCGCTTCGAACGCAACCCTGAGAAGGGGCATGCGCTGATGCTCAAGCGGGTGAAGCTGCCCAAGCGCCCCATGGGACTGTACGAATCCACAGTCCTGGACACGACCGAGCGGAAGATTCCTTGGTACTACATTGCTCTACTGGTGGGCTTGCCGGCGACCGCAGCTGGCGCGTGGTACCAATTCCGGGAGGTGGAAGCCTCCTTTGGCGGAACGGCGCAGAACGCCACGACTCAAGCGAAAAGGGACGGAGCGGCGAACGGAGCGCCAGCGACGGTCGCCGCGACGGACCCCTCCGCGCCGAAAGTCCCGACCCGAGAAAGTGACTACGTGGGGTGGCTGACGCCGCGTATTGGCGGCCAGCCGTGGACCGCGCCTGCCTACGACAAATTGACCCTGCCCATGCAACCACCGCGCATCTTCTGCATGGCCTCAGGGCATGACGGTGGCGACAGTTGCACGTGCCTGGCAGAGCAGGGCAGCCGCTATGTGGTTGAGCAGAATCGGTGCCGGATGATCGCCCGCGACGGCCAGTACGAACCGTTCTTGGATGAGGTGCAGGGTGACCGGAACCGCTTGGACGATGCCACCCAACTGCGGCGCCTAGCCGAGCGGCAGGAGCGCCAAGGGGAGCGGGGTGGGGGTGTAGGGGCGAGCCCCCTACGGATACGGACGCGGACGCGTCCGCTCCTTCACCTGATGAAGTGATCAGCGCCCTGTAGGTGGCGGTTAGGGCGACATGGCGACCGCAGGATTGAAACCGAGTCGATGACCGCTTTAAGGTACTCTTCCGCCTAACGCACGTATCCAGGGGGGGTCCCGTGCGTGACCACTGGGGCGTGATAGACCAGCCCGGTCCATCAACATTCGAACTCGGCGAGTGATCCATTTCTCATTGAGGGATGAAGGCGAGTTTCCCCGTGGTTTTCGCACGAAGAACCAATCATTCCCTTGAACTTCGTCCTCCCGAATAGCGCCCCAAGCCTTGATCATGACGGCGTCGGTGCCAACAAATCGAATTCTAGGCTGAAACGCCTGAAAATCGCCGACTGGGATGTGCACCTTTAGCTCAACCGCATCAAGATGCTCACCTTCCCAGAAGATGGTGCCTGGCGTCAGTTCGTGGAAGAGCAACGCAGAAATCTGCCGCGGAGTGAGGCGACTTAACAGCACGATCAGCGCGGCGTCCATAATGCCGTCGCGATCACCGTCACAGACACTCAATAGCGCGTCTAGGACATTGCTCGCCGACATGATTGTCGGCGCAGATTGCCCAAGTGCCGCGCGTTCTGCTTCCCACGCGCTGTATATCTCAGGCTTTCGATTCACTACCAGACCGTAATCGAATGGCAACTCAAGGGACCTGTGCGCCTTCTGAAGCACTAGAAGGCGCCACACGGTTGTGCGCGGGGCAGGACAGTCAGTTCGGGAGTTGTAGCCGTTCTCAACGAGGCCTTGGGAGATCTCTGAGGCCATGCGCATCGCCAGGCGACCGTCCACGACTGTGGCAAGATGGTCATCAATGAAGCTTGATATGACGTCAGGAGCAACGGGCTGCGGCGGCTTTCCTGCGAGCGCCAAGGGCCTGCCATATCGCAACTGGTGCCATCGATCCCAGTAGCGCAAGACGGCGGCGCTCTTAGTTTTCGTATGTGGAGATACGCTCTGCGGAGCGAGAACTCCATCTGTCCAATCCACCATACGCCCCAACTCCTTGGGTAGCCGTGTGCCGGTGCAATGGAGCCGGCTACGGTTCACCGTTTGCCGATAGGGATACGTCGATAGTGCGGGAAAGGATACGCGTTGGTGCGCAAAGGGATGCAGATTTATGGCTGCAAGGCAAGACGGTAGGCGCGCCATTTGGCCACCTTCCGCATAGTTGACATAATATGCATTATGCGAAGTGCTGTATTGGTCGGTGCAGCCCTCTATTTGCTGCTTAAGGCCCGTCGCGTAAGCCATTCCCGACCCGCTCTCGCGGCCTGATCCTACAGTTCCAAACGCGGGGGGCCGATAAGGTCCCCGGCTCGTTTCTGGGGGGATTCCATGACCGACGAACTCAGACCTCCTTGCTGGAAGCCCGGAACAACGTGCCCAAACGACTGCGCGGCAAGACACCACCAACAAGTGGTCTACAACCATCAATCGCTCAACGGGCCTTGCGCCGGCTGGCGCTTGGCCGGTGCCCGATTGGTCGCACCTGGCGGCGAATGGATCGCCCCGCACCAACTGGACCGATGGCTCTGGCGGTACGCCCGCATGTTCGCGGACTAACCTCCAATGTCCGCTATCGGCCAGAAGCGGTCATTGCCCTGGTGGCCCTTGCGCCTCGTCGGGATACGCGCGCGTCATGACATCCGCAAAAGTCATGCCGTGGAGCTCCCTGCGGCAGGAAGCGAGGTCAACCTGCCCCCCAAGCACACGCACGACGAAGTCGTCGTTCGGCGAGGGCTTAGGCTCGAGACAGTGGTACTTCGACAGCATCACCAGTTCCGCCAGCGCGAGACGGTAGCGATCGTCCGGCGATAACTGTCCGACGACACGAGCATGGCTGAGCCTGAAGCTGCTCTCGGATGTGCCATCAATCGCGGCCGGTGGTTCGACTGCTAATGCAGGTGGCACTAGCAGCATCAGCCCCAAGGCAAGCGGAATGATCTTCAAGGCCCTTCCCCTATCCATGTCCGCTTTGGGTCGAAAGCGGACGTTACCACCAGCTCAACCGCCGCCGCCCGACCCAACGACCGCTTTCGGCCATAAGCGGTCACCCGAAGCCCTGCACTAACGCAGCTGTGCAGATCTCATGCCTCGGGGGTACTCGATCGGGCCATAGGGAATCGCCGCGTTGCCGTCCTGCCGCAGCAGGTACATGACTTCTCGTTTAGCGTCTACGAGCAAGACATACGGCTGATCATCGATGGCGTCGTGGCTGCTGAGCTTGTGCCGGACCAGCCCTTCGGTCAAAGGAAGGTGGGCCACGGGCCAGCCTCGTTCGGCAATCTGCTCCTGCGAAGGCGTTCCGTACGCGTCCAGGAAAGCGAGCGCCTGCGGACTGCGGGAATCGACCTTCCGATGCATCACATCGGACAGCTCCGTGTCAGGCGGCGGCACGCCCGGAGATTCCCTGCGCAAGGCATCTTGGGACTCTGCGGACTGGTGTACCACTACCTGCATCGCGAAGAGCAGCGTGAGTGCAATGCCTTGCATAGGAATCTCCTTGGTAGGACCTTCGAAGGACATTAGGGTGCGCGGCGCGAGCTTATGCTCATGACCGACCCCTGTGGGCAGGCGCAGACCAGGTAAGGGCCGCTTTGGGTCGAAAGCGGACATACCCTACCCCGAAACCATTGTGGCCGATATGCATTATGCGAAGTGTCTGATGCGGGCTTTGCGTGGCTTGTTCGCACCTGTAGGCCCTTCCCGACTGGCCCACGCGGCCTATAAGCCGATACGACATAACGCCGGGGGCCGATATGGTCCCCGACTCGTTTCCGGGGGTTCCATGACCGACGAATTCAGGCCGCCGTGCTGGAAGCCTGGAACCACGTGCCCAAGCGACTGCGCGGCAAGACGCCACTAACAAGTGGTCTACAACCATCAATCGCTCAACGGGCCTTGGGCTGGCTGGCGCTTGGCTGGCGCTTGGCCGGTGCCCGACTGGTCGCCCCTGGCGGCGAATGGATTGCACCGCACCAGCTGGACCGATGGCTCTGGCGGTACGCCCGCATGTTCGCGGACTAACTCCACTGTTCGCTATCGGCCACAAGCATTCGCCAACGCTTGAGCTAAGCCGCGCCGCGAAGCGAAGCCGGCTTCAGCGAATTGTTATCCGGCGTTCGCGTTCGACGATTGAACGAACAACTGGAACCCACCGTACGCCATTCTTTTCGCATCAAAACCTGAATTGGATGAAGCGATCAACTCCGCCATCCTTGGGTCAGCCGCGACCTTCTCGTTCGCCAGATCACGTGCCTCACGAGAATCAAAGACTACCCATCCAAACACGATGGTTTCCTCCTCCGTTGCAGCTATGAGATCAGTGAACGAGCGCGTTCCCTCCAATTTCAAATCGTCACCGATATATTCCCAGTAGTCGAGTGCGCCATGTCCCTTCCAGATCCTTGCAGCCGCTTGGGCAAGACGCTTGTACTCGTTCAGGCGATCTCGCGGAATGGGAAAGACAAATCCGTCGATGTAGTGAGCCATATCTGCTCCTATAGCGGTAACTGAATCTCGTGTTCTAGCCGGATAACGCATGAGTTAAGCCGAGCCGCGAAGCGGCTTCGGCTTGAATGAATTGTTAGGGCACGTGTGGACCGCGTGCCAGTACCTGAGGCCCGTCGCGAGTGCCAGCGCCACCCAAGCGACGACCGGTACTGCAGCGAGTGCCCAGAAATGCTGCCAAGCATCCAGGCCAGAAGTCGTGATTGCATCCGGGCCCATACCGTCACGGAAGAACCAGGCTAGCCAAAGCAAGTTGGCCAGCGTCGCCAGCGACACTGTCAAGAACGTGCCGAACGAACGCCTGGAGCCAGAGACAAAAGCCCACAGAAAGCTGATGGCCGCGGCAACGATGGTTACGGGAATTGCCTCGAGACTTAGCACGGCTTCTCCGCCCTCTCGAACTACCTACTAGACGGACCCGTGGGTCCGGTTATACGTCTGACACCACACCCCAGTGAATGGGCTGTAACCCCTGATTCGGCTTGAACTTATGCAAGCTGGGTCCGGCTAACAATCCGGCGTATAACCGGACCCAGCGGGTCGGGTCGGATGGCCCGGCCAATGACCGCTATGGGTCGAAAGCGGACATACCCTACCCCGAAATCAGGCTCGCCGATATGCGTTATGCGAGGTGGCTGATGCGAGCTTTGCGCGATCTGCTGCGGCCCGTGGGCCCTTCCCACCTGGCGGCGAATGGATTGCACCGCATCAACTGGACCGCTGGCTTTGGCGGCATGCCCGAATGTTCAAGGACTAGTTCGACGTCCGTTTTCGGCAAGAGGCGGTCATCACGGCCCCTGCCTCAATCGCTTGGTGAAATCGCGCTGGGCTTGGCTCGCAACAGATGAGGCGTTAGCTGATTGGTCGCCGCAAGCAACAGCATGCGCAGGTCGCACGCAAGCCCCCAAACAGGCCGGGAAGCAAAAGGGCGGTTGCCCTGGACTAACGGGTGGCTGGCCAGGGCAATTCCGTAGCCGATTGCGCCCAAGACTGGGAATGCCCACCAAGCAATAGAAGCCGAGAGCGGAATGCCTATGAAGATGCCGAGCAACGTGCCGACGTAGTGGCAGGCTCGAGTTGCGGGCTTGGAGTGGGCAGCCAAATAGGCCAGCCAATACGTGTCGAATTCCTTATGAGCCATCCCTAGCCTCCACCACCCTCCGGTCAGCGATCATCTTCGCTGCGAAGAGGTGCAGCGTTGGCAACGCAAGAAGGGCTCCGGGGAGGAAGAAAGCCATCAGTTCTTGGTAGTGGGAGTCCGGTGAAATGTGGTACGCGACAAACCAACAGGGAAGGACCATTGCCCCGGCCAGCAGCGACAACCATTCCAGCCTCGACACGTTTGCGATTTCGCGTCGACCGTGCCTGACGTAGCGAATCGAAAGTTGCGCGACATTCGCGGCGTAAGCGACGGACACAAATGCGCTTACTGAAGTTACGACAAAGATTGGCAGCACGGTTTCGAGATCGTTGAGACCGGAGGTCATGGAACCCACGATTACAACGGCCCACATCAAATACGCAATCGACAGGAGAACCGCCATCATGAGGACCGGCAAGACGATTACCACCGCCTCGGCGGCAAGCAGTGTGCGGCTGATCCGGTTGGGAATGCTGGCTGCCATGATCAAAGCCCCTTTGCCGGTGCTGATGTGCATGCAAGGCCGATCCTTGGATCCGCCTTCGCCCTCCACCTTGCGCGTCGAGGGCATCAGTCGTCTTGAGTTCATTCGAGGGGGGGCAGCCAACAAGCCAATATCTAAGCAGGCCAGTTCGGCCGTCTTTCGGCCGGCGATCGTGGGGGACCCAAAGTTTTCACCCAAGGCATCCAAAACAGCAGGAAGCTACGCAGATCCGTTTCGCCTGTAGCGCTGTCCCGATATCTTCCGCAGTCTCTCCCGACCTTCCAGCTTCCTGGCGTCGCCCCACCGCATCACCTTGTGGTCCAGAAAGTAGAGTAACGCTGCAAGCGGGATGCAAAGCGCCAGGTACAGGTAGCTCTTCGCATCCTCCTGCGCCGGAATGCTTCGAAAGTACCCGACGAATGGCTTGATCATCAATGGCGTCAGCATGAAGGACACCATGTAGTGAAAGCTGGCGATCATGTACCTGAAAAAGAAACGCGTCACGCCCCTTGGACTGTCCACCGATTCGGTGGAAAGCAGAAATGCCGAAATATAGAGGCGCGCAAGAATGCCAAGAGCGCCTGCGGCAAAAGTGTGCATGACGATTATTGCGAGTGGGCTCATGGATTCTTCTCCTTGCATCGCGGCGACAGGATGAAGCAGACAGCCGTTGATTGTCGAGCGCAGGCAAGGGAGGCTCTGCCAGTCAGAGCCTCCTCCCTACCTTACGGTTCCATGTATCGGGTCCGCATTCCATCTTGTCGCGGACCGTGGTGCCAGGCTGCGCTCCAATGCAGGTTTCGTTCAAGCTGGCTATTGGCCTCAGTGCCGGACGATGCGGCCGCGTCACTGCCGCCGAAGCTACTCATGGCGTTGACCAGATTGAGCAACTCCTGATTGGCGAGCCTTGGCTCGGTTGCAGAAGTGACATCCTGCACCAACTGCTCCAGCCCCTGGATAGCCGGACGATCCTGCCCTTCCCTCATCGCGAGGTCGCTGGATCGACCCGGAACAGCATCCCGTTCCTGGAGCGCTTCGGGTTGAATGACTGTCATTTCAGTTGTAACCGGCTCGTCGCCAGATGCAAAGGCGGCAAACGATCGCCCCGCAGACAACGGAGCCAGAAGGCCACCGAACTGAGAAGCTGGGATGGCGTTTCCGCCAGCCGGCTGCACATAGGCGATCGCATACTCACCACCGAGGAAGTGCTTGGTCACGCGGATCTGCTTGCCTGCGTCGGCATCGACCCGAACGATCAGGTCATCGCCATCGCGATGGAAGGTGATTCGGCTACGAGCCACGCTGAAACTGCTGCTGTTGAAGAACACCCAGTCGGTGCCGCCGCCAGTGTTGTCGATGGTGTCGGCACCGCCACCATAGACGTACTTGTCGTTGCCGGCGCCTCCGAGCATTTGGTCGTTGCCGTCCTCGCCAACCAGCGTGTCGACACCGGCCCCGCCCACCAGGATGTCGTTGCCGGATCCGTTGTGCGAGCCGTTGCCACCGGACAGGTAATCGTCGCCGTCGCCACCATCGAGCTTGTCATCCGCGCCGAAGCCAAACAGGGTGTCGTTACCACCCAGCCCCTTGATCAGGTCGCGGCCACCGGTTCCAAGCAACTGTTCACCACTCGCGGTGCCGGTCACCACTGACGGATAGTCACCGTCGTTGCCGCCCGGCGGGTTGCTTCCACCTCCGACAAGTGCGTTTATCGTCGCTGTATCAAGCATTGCGCCGCTTGCTGGCTGCACGAAGTCGATGGCGAGGTCTCCGCCGAGGAAGTGCCCGGTAACCTTGACCGTACTGTTCGCATCGCCATTGACGGTGATCAACAGGTCGTCTCCGGTTCTGGTGAACGCCAGTTGCGCAGCAGTGATTCCATTGCTGAAGAACACACCATCGATGCCGCCGCCAGTGTTATCGATCACGTCCTGGCCACCGCCATAGATATAGTCGTCGTCGTTGGCGCCACCGATGAGCGTGTCGTTGCCATCTTCTCCGGAAAGCGTGTCATTGCCCGCTCCACCTTCCAGCCTATCGTCGGCCGAGCCTGTGCCGCTGCCATTGCCACCTGCGAGGTAGTCGTCGCCGTCGCCACCCTGGAGGGTGTCCGCGCCACCCATGCCGAATACTTGGTCGTCCCCTCCCAGCCCCTTGATGAGGTCCTTGCCGTTGCTGCCGACCAGTTGCTCGGCCGAGGCAGTGCCTTCGATGGTCTGGTCGTACTGGCCGCCGGAGCCGCCTGACACCAACTGGTTGATCTGGGCCGTGGTCAGCGTTGTCCCACCTTCGGGTGCAACGTAGTCGATGGCGGCGTCACCGCCGAGGAAGTGATTGGTGACCCGCACCGCCGGCGTCGCACCGCCGTCAATTGTGATGAGCAGGTCGTTTCCGTCACGAGAGAACGATAGCCGCTCACGGGTGACGCCATTGATGAAGAACACACCGTCGCTACCGCCGCCGGCATTGTCGATAACATCGGTGCCGGATGCGGCGTCAACAAGGTAGGAGTCGTCGCCTGCCCCGCCGACGAGGGAGTCGTTGCCGGCCCCGCCCACCAGGGTGTCATTTCCGCCCATGCCGTTGAGCACGTTGTCGGACGAATTGCCCCCGAGATAGTTCGCCTGCGCATTGCCGGTGCCGCTGATGGCAGAGCTGCCTGACAGGAACAGGTTCTCGATGTTCGCGGACATGGCGTACGACGCCGAGGCCTGGACCTGATCAGTGCCGCCGCCCGCGGCCTCGACGATCACATCGCCGGCGTCGTCGACGACATATACGTCTCCGCCGGCACCGCCTTCCAGCTGGTCTTGGCCGGTACCACCGTCGAGATAGTCGTCGCCGTTGCCGGCGAGCAGGCGATCGCTGCCCGAGCCGCCCCACATCTGGTCGTTGCCATCCAGCCCATCGAGTTGATCATCACCGTCCAGGCCCGAGAGCTTGTTGTTGGCGGCATTGCCCGTGATCTGGTTGTCCTGGGCGTTACCGTTGCCTGTGACCACGCCTGCGGCCAGCAGCAGGTTCTCGACGTTGTTGGCGAGGATCAAGTTGGTCTCGAACCGACGATCGACGGTGTCGTGTCCTTCGCCCTCGTACTCGATGGCGCGGTCCTGGGTGGACTCCATGACGTATGTGTCGTTGCCGTCGCCGCCGTACAACCAGTCCGCGCCTGCCCCGCCCTCGAGCCGGTTGTTGCCCGCGTTGCCGGTAAGGTCATTGTCGAGCGCGTTGCCCGTGGCATTGAGGTCATCGCTGCCGATAAGCTCAAGGTTCTCGACGTCGGCGCCCAACTGCCAGCTCAGACTCGCCTGGATCGTGTCGGTGCCCTGGCCGGCGGTCTCGATGACCTCGTCGCCCAACGAGTCGACAACGTATAGATCGTTGCCGGCGTCGCCGACGAGTCGGTCATCCCCTTCGCCGCCATCGAGCCGGTTGTCGCCCGCGTTGCCCGTGATGACGTTGGCGCCGGAATTGCCAACACCCTCCATCGCGCCTGCGCCCATCAGCAGGCCCTCGATGTTCTCGCCCAGCGCATAGCTATAGCTGCTGCTCTGGACGGTATCGTCACCCTCGCCCGCCAGTTCGATCACCTGCTGGGAGGACTCTGTCACCACGTACAGGTCGTTGCCGGCGCCACCGTAGAGGCGATCACCGGACCCGACGCCCTGCAACGTGTCGTCGCCGCCGCCGCCGTGGACGTCGTCCCGGAAATCGGTGCCGGCCAGCATGTCGCCGCCGACGCCGCCACGAATGACGTTGCGAACGGTAAGGGACAAGGTCGACGTCGTGGTCTGTCCCCAGCTGTCGCTGGCCACGATCTGCACAGACAACTCCGCACCACCGTTGGGTGGGGTTCCGGTCAACGCGCCTGTAGCCGGGTCGAACGTGATCCATTCCGGCGTATTCGCGCCCAGGCTCAGCGTGATCGTATCGGCGGCCTCGTCGGTGAACATCCCGCTCGGCAAGGTGAAGGTGAATGCCTCATCTCCAACCAGCTCGTGGCTCAGGTAGTGCACCAGCGTCTGCGGCGGATTGTTGGTGTACGGCAACTGGTGCAGGTCGCCCCTGCGGATCGTGCCGTCCGCAAACACGAACTGGTCGACAGCGCCGCTCAGCTCATACTCGCCGTCGCGTTCGTACCAGTAGTTTGAGACGACGACCTGGTCGTTCGGGTCCGAGCCAACCTGCACCACCAGGCTGGTGCCAGAACGACTGAACGAGACATCGTCCGGATCGATTCCCGCGGCGAACACGACCCGGTCAAGGTCGCCCGTGCTGCTGATGGAGGCGATCGTGTCGCGGCCATCCCCAAGGGCGTAGTGGAAGCTGTCGTTGCCAGACGCCCCGTACAGGACATCGTTGCCGCTCCCGCCGTGCAAGGTGGCGCCGCCACTTCCGGCGCGGAGCGTGTCATCGCCGGACTCGCCAAACAGCTGGTCGTAAGCACTTCGGTACGTGGTGTTCAGCTCTCGCTCGCCACCGAACAGGGTATCGTTCCCGCCCCCGCCGCGCAGCTCGTTGCTGAAACCGTTGCCGATGAGCACGTTGTCGCCGGCATCGCCGCGGAGATTGGCGCTGAACAGACCCTGGTTGTCGCTGCCGTTGTAGTCCCAGTCAATGCTCAGGTTGTTGCCGAGCGAGAGATTCTCGACGTTCGCATAGTCGGACACATTGAACCACTGCCCTTGCGATGTCGTCTCGTCGAGCCGCTCGATGCGCACGGTGTCGACGCCCTCGCCGGCCAGCTCCACGACCACGTCCTTGGCAGTGATGGCGTAGGTATCATCACCCTGGCCGCCGTAGAGCGTGTTGGCACCGCTGGAGGTGCTGCCGTCCAGCCGGTTGTTGCCGGTGTTGCCCCAAGCTGACAGATTTCCCGCGCCGGCCAGTTCAATGTTCTCCACGTTCGCGTATTGCCCGATGGAGAACGAGGTGCTGGCACGCACCGTATCGACCGATGCGCCAGGTCCAGTGTCGGTTTCGACGATGACGTCACCGAGCTGATCGACCACGTAGATCTCGTCGGCCTCGGTGCCGACGAGCGTATCCGCGCCGGCCCCGCCATCTAGGACGTACAACCGATGGTCGTGACTGCCACCCCACGGCAGGTCGCCTAGCCTGATCGTGTTGTCCAGCGCGTTGCCGATTAGCTGTCGCGGGATGTCCACGTACCAGCCAGGGTAGCCGGAGTTGCTCCAGGAGTAGTCACTGGAATGGTAAACGCCGATGAGGTTCTCGACGTTATCAGTGAGCGTGTAGGAGTACGACTCGGCGTAAACCGTGTCGATACCTTCGTTCGCCAGTTCGATGACCACATCGGGCGAAGGCGAGGTCTGATGCCCCTTGCCAATGTAGTAACGATCGTTTCCGCTACCACCTCGCAAGGTGTCGGTCGGACTACCCTCGTATTCGGTGCCGTACAGCTGATCGTCGCCGGCACCGCCGTCGATCACGTCCGCGCCAAGGCCGCCCTGCAGGGCGTCGTTGCCATCGCCGCCATCCAGCTGGTCGTCGCCAGCGTCGCCGAAGATGCGGTCGTTTCCACCCATGCCCGATATGACGTCGTCGCCCTCGTAGCCTTGGAGATTGTTGTTGGCGTTGGAAGCGACGAAGGAATCATCTCCTGCCGTCCCGCGCCACGAGTTTGGACCGCTGCGGAAATCCTCCGCCGACATCCAGCTGCCATCGGCGAACTCCAGGATGTGGGTGCCGTTGGCGGCGGAAAGGAAACCGTCCATGTAGACGGCGTCGTAGTTGGCACCGTCGAAGAAGGCGATCATCAGGTCGTCGCCCGTGATCTGGTAGTTGTTGATCATGTCCCGGGTCAGGCTCGGGCCAAACTTGATCACGTCGGAGCCGGACGATGCGGAGCCTAGGCCGGTGATCCGGTCAAGCCCGGCGCCCCAATCGAAGTGGTACGTATCGTTGCCGGTTCCGCCATTGAGCATGTCGGAACCCACGCTGCCGTAGAGCTGGTCATCGCCGCTTCCACCGAACAGGTAGTCGTCTCCGCCCAGACCGTACAGCGTGTCATTGCCGGCGCCACCGTGCAGGTTGTCGTCCCCGTCGGTACCCTCCATCACGTCGTTGCCTGACGTCCCGGGCACGGGTGTCGGAACGCCCAGGAGCTGTTCCATGTCGGCGCGGCTGTACTGGGTCCCTCCCGCCAGTTGCAAGGACACGTTCGTTCCGGGCGCGAAGTAGCCGCGAACGACGATCGCATCCTGCATGTTGTTGTGTTGGATCAGCAGGTCCATGCCCTGGACGAAGTACGTCAGGTCCGACGACGAGATTCCGCTACCAAAACTGATCGTGTCGGTGCCTGCGTCGATGTCCTCCAGCACGATCTCGTCGACGCCAAAGCCAGCCTCGAAGTGGAACCGGTCGTTGCCCTTGCCTCCGTAGAGAACGTCGTTGCCGGTGCCACCGTCGAGGACATCGTCGCCCTCGCCGCCTACCAGCGTGTCGTTGTCCTGCCCGCCGAACAGTTCGTCGTTGCCTGCGCCGCCGTCGACAAGATCCTTGCCCGCGTCGCCGTAGACCTTGTCGTTGCCGATGTACTGGCGTTCGTAGTCGTCACCGAAAACAGAGTCGTCACCGGCACCACCGCGAACTGTGTCGTCGTTTCCCTGCCCATGCAGGATGTCGTTGCCGTCGCCGCCGTCCAACTGATCCTTGCCATGAAGCCCGGCGGCCACCGCTCCGTCGTCGCCGTCCACGTAGTCGTCGCCGGCACCGCCCTGCACGCGGTCGTTGCCTGCTTCGCCCCACAGCTTGTCCGCGCCGGCACCGCCCTCGAGGAGGTCGTCGCCCTCGCCGCCTCCCATGTCGTCGATGCCCTCCCCGCCGATGAGCGTGTCGTTGCCTTCGGCACCGCGGAGGTGATCGTCACCAGTTCCACCGCCCAGATAGTCGTTCCCCACCTGGCCGAAAAGACGGTCGTTGCCATCTCCGCCATCCAAGCTGTCGTCGCCTTCGCGTCCCTGAAGCTCGTCCGCTCCGAGCCCGCCGCTGAGGAAGTCCTCGCCGGTCTCGCCGATCAGCACGTCGTCGCCTGCGCCGCCGTCGAGGCGGTCGTTTCCGGCGCCACCCTGGAGCTGATCGTTGCCTTCGCCACCTGCCACCGAATCGTCGCCGTCTTCGCCGAACAGCAGATCACGCTCGGTGCCACCGTCCAGATGGTCGTTGCCGGCACCACCCTGCAGTCGGTCCTCACCCTGCCCACCGTAGAGCTGGTCGTCGCCTGCGCCGCCCAGAACGAAGTCGTCGCCCGCGTCGCCGGAGAGAATATCGTTGCCGCCGTGACCGACGATCTGGTCCTTGCCCTCGCCACCGAGGATGTGGTCGTCACCGCCCGCTGCGTTCTCGTCCTGGTTGTACTTGTCGCCCCACAACTGATCGTCGCCGGCACCGCCAGTGATCACGTCGTTTCCGTCCTCGCCGTAGACCTGGTCCGCGGCCGCGCCACCGTCCAGAACGTCATTGCCCGCTCCGCCCGCCAGGTAGTCCACGCCTTCGCCGCCATACACGACGTCGTTGCCGGCGTTGGCCACGATGCGATCGTCATCGTCGCCACCGTCCAGCACGTCGTCGGCGCTGGTTCCGGTGATCGCGTCGTTGCCGCCCTCGCCAAACAGGGTCACGCCCTTGACGAACTCCAGTCCCGGATCCCAGTACGTGATCAGGCCTGAGTAACCCGGCTCCTTGCCGTCCGGCTCGACCGAAGAGAAGTACTTGAGCTCGAACGTACCGTCGTCGACCAGCCAGAACCGGTATGACCACCCCGCCACCACAGACGGGCCGGAGTAGTCGAAACCATCCATCAACCCGATGGCAGGCGAAATCCGTAGATATCCATTGTCGTCAATGGAGAAGGCTTCGACCTGGTCCCACCCGAAGTACTGGGAAAGATCGCGCCAGATGGCGTTGGAGTCGATCGGGATGTCGCCGCTGGCGATGTAGTGGAAGCCGAAGTCGTAGTCCGCAGCAAGCACGTCGTTGCCTTCGCCGCCGTGAACGGTCGACCCGTCGCCGATGCCGGAGACGAAGTCATCGCCATGGCCGGCATCGATCTGATCGATTCCTCCATTTCCATTGATGATGTCGCTACCGCCGCCACCGCGCAGCGAGTCCTCGTACTGCAGCCCGGTGCCCCAGATCATGTCGCGGCCCTCACCACCATCAGCGCTGATGCCAGGCGGGGATGCGCCATCGATGTAGGGGGTGATGTAGTCGTCCTGTGCACCGCCGCTGTGCGACGGCGGCGGCGGCTCGTACGGGACGGGCTCGCCGGGGAGGTCGATACCGAAGTTGCCGTTCGTCCAATTGAGGATGGTGACTGTTGCCTCGTAGTGCTTGGACTGGATGACAAGGCTCGCGTCTTCTCCGTCACCGACCTTCGTGATCGTGTAGTTTCCCCCGTCGGAGCGGTACACGTTCGTCCCGATCTTCTGCAACCCCAAGGTTCCAATTTCCTCGATTCCGAAGAAGAGCTTGTTGGCGCCCTCCGTATCGGAAATGACCTGGTTACGTTGCGCGGTTGTGTAGACGCGGTAGATGTCGTTGCCGCCTTCGCCGAAGGCAACGGTCCGTCCGTGCAGCATGTTGATCTCATTGCTGCCATCGTTGCCGATGACGACGTTCTCCTTCTCGTTGGATGCGATGACCTCCCCGTCGTACACTTGTTCGGTCCTGTAGGGAGGCTTCGGATCGCCCGGAGTTATGGCGCCGACCCATTGGCCGATCTTCGATATTCCGTACTCAACTTCATCCTTGATGTTGAGACTCTCCAGGACATCCCAGAAGGTATCGCTGATGAACTCTTCCCAGATAAACTCGCCGATCTTCTCCGCTGCATAGGCAGCTACCATTACGGTCGCAGCTACCGCAAGGATGGTTCCGACTGGCGCCGCGAGTACAACGCCAAGGCCGCCAAATGCGGTCAGGACCAAGCCTCCCACGTAGGACCCAAGCACGATGCCGAACATCTTCGTCGCCATGACGTCAGGCTCAGTGGCGCCAGATTGAAACGCCTCGGCAACCTCCAGCGCGGTCATGATGTTGCCAGCGGCCGCACCCAGAAGCTTCATAGCCCTGAACTTTGCGCTCGAATCCTGGCCGGCCTGCAGCAACAGTTCGATGGCCTCCTCCCTTTGCGCGATGATCTGGTTGCAATGCCAGACCACTGCCGTCGCGTCCGGGTGGCCGGATGCGAGTGCCATCTCCCTCCACTTTGACGCGATCCGCTCAAAGTCGTTAGCTTTGGTGTACTGCTCGGCGAGTTCTGGCTTCGCGACCATTTCTGCGTCGATGCGAGCCGCCAGTTCCTTGAGCTGCAGGTGACTGAGCGCCTTGATTGTATCGTCCGTCAGGTTTCCTGCTGTTTCTCCAAGGAAGTCCTTGTACAACGAGACAAACGCTTGAAGAAGCGTCTTCTTTGCTTCCTCGGTCTGAGGTGCCGCTGGCAGCTTCGGCGTATCCAGGTCTCCGAGCACGAAATAGATGGTCTTATCGTCTGCAATCATGACTTCGCTCCTTCCTTGTCGTGAAGAAAAATGTGGATCGCGTCGTTGCATCGAATGCGCGAGTTCTATCGCTCTCTCAATGACTCTGAGGCATGCGTCTTGAGGGGCGACAGCATGTAGTCGATCACCGGCCGTCTACCTGTCTTTATCTCGACGGAAAGGCTCATACCCGAGGAAAGGCGCACGCGTACTCCGTCAATCATCAAACTCGCGCTGTTGAGCCTGACCCGCGCAGGGAACACCAAGCCCAATCTCTCGTCCTGCGCGGCGTCATGGGACACACTCGCCACAACTCCGGTGAGATAGCCATAGCGCGCATAGGGAAAGCTCTCAATCTTTACTGTCACCGGCTGCCCAGCGTGCACAAAACCGATGTCCTTGTTGAGGATCGTGGCCTCCACTTCCAGTTGCTCCCGACTCGGAACCAACGCCAGTAGTGGCTGTGCTGGCGTGACGACGCCGCCGACGGTGTGCACCGCCAACTGCTGCACCGTTCCATCAACCGGAGCGCGCAGCGCCATTAGCCTGTCACGTTGCCCGGTCTTCGCGACTTCCGGCGCCATTTGGGCGACTTGCTCGGTCGCCTGGCGTAAGCCATCCAGTGTCTGTTGCCGCGTGTCGGTTACCAGAACGCGTAGTTCCTCATCGGCGGCGCTGAGCGCCGAACGGATCTCCTGCACACGGTTCCGCTGCGTCGCCAGATCACGTTCAGCCGCGATGCGCTCCTGCTCGCGCAGCAGGTACTCGTGCCGGCCGACGTACCTGCCTTCGACCAGCTTGCTGTAGTCCTCGGCGCGTGCTTTTGAGATTCGGGCCGATTCATCCAGCGGCACTATCGAGGCCTGCGTGGTCTGGAGCTCGGCGCGGCGTTGCGCGATGCTGGCCTGCAGTCCGTGTCGCTTGGCCTGATAGGTGTCGAACTGGCTGCGCACCAGTGCCTGCTCCGCCTGCAGGCGTTCTCGTGGCAGGTCGGCGGCTGGCGGAATCGCGGGCGCGCGGTTGTTGTCCAGCGACGCCGCAAGCGCGCCCAACCGCAGCACCGCCAGCCTTGCGTTGACCAATGCTTCATCGGCCTGCGTGTACTCGGCCGCGGTCGCCGTCGCGTCCAGCTCGATCAGCAGTTGCCCCGCCTTAACGATCTGGCCGTCGCGCACCAGGATGCGGCGCACGACGCCAGTCTCGGCCGTCTGCATCACTTTGGTGCGCGAGTCCACGACGGTTTTGCCGGGCGCCACGGCAACGATGTCCAGCTTACCCAGGCATGCCCACAGCAGCGCCACGCAGAAGAAGGCGATGATGATCCGCATCGTCCAGCGTGCCGTCGGGGACACCGGCGAGTGGGTCAGCTCGAGATGCGCGGGCAGGAAGGCCAGCTCATCGGCGCTTCGCTCTGGCGGGTCGAGCTGGGCACGCACGTTCCATGCTGACTTGAAGACCGTGATGTAGCGTGCGGCGAAGTCGCGCAAACCCTGAAGGATGTGCCTCATGCCTCCCCCGACTGCAGGCGATGGAGATGGGCGTACTGGCCGTCCGGCCGGTCGACCAGCTCGGCATGCGTGCCGCTCTCGATGATCCGCCCCTTCTCGACGACGACGATGCGGTTGGCCTGCCGAACCGTGGACAGGCGATGGGCGATGATCAGCACGGTGCGGCCCTTGCAGATCGCACGCATGTTGGCCATCACCGCGTGCTCGGACTCGTAGTCCAGTGCGCTGGTGGCTTCATCGAAGATCAGGATGCGCGGATCGGTGATCAGGGCGCGTGCAATTGCGATTCGTTGCCGTTGACCGCCCGACAGACCGGCGCCGTGCTCGCCGACCTTGGTGTCGTAGCCTTCGGGCAGTTCGACGATGAAGTCGTGAGCGCCGGCGAGTTTGGCGGCGTGGATCACGCGCTCCAGCGGCATCCCCGGGTCGCTGAGCGCGATGTTCTCGCGCACGCTGCGGTTGAACAGGAAGTTCTCCTGTAGCACCACGCCCAATTGACGGCGCAGCCAGGCCGGATCGGCCAGCGCCAGGTCGTGACCATCGATCAGCACGCGGCCCCGCTCGGGCGTGTACAGGCGCTGCACCAGCTTGGTCAGCGTGCTCTTGCCGGAACCAGAGCGCCCGACGATGCCGATTACTTCACCCGACTTGATGTCCAGGTCGATGCCACTGAGCACCTCAGCGGTGTCGGGACGGTAGCGGAAGGACACCCGCTCGAAGGTCACCCGCCCCTGGATCGGTGGCAGCGCCATGCGGCTGCCCGGCAACTCGGTGCGGGTGTTGAGAATGTCGCCCAGGCGCTCGACAGAGATCCCGACCTGCTGGAAGTCCTGCCACAGCTGCGCAAGCCGGATGATTGGCGCTGCCACCTGACCCGAAAGCATGTTGAAGGCAATCAGCTGTCCGACCGACAACTTGCCCTCGATCACGAGCTTGGCGCCCCAGAACAGGATGGCGATGGACACCAGCTTCTGCACCAGTTGCACGCTCTGCTGACCCAGCGTGGCGATGCGGGTGACGCCGAAGCCGGCGCTGACGTAACCGGCCAACTGGTTGTCCCAGGTTCGGGTGACGCGCGGGTCGACCGCCATCGCCTTGACCGTACCGATGCCGCTGACGGTCTCGACCAGGAACGACTGGTTGTCGGCACCGCGGGCGAACTTCTCGTTCAGGCGCTTGCGCAGGACGGGTGTGATGCCGGCCGAAATCAGCGCGTACACGGGCAAGGACAGCACGACGATCAGCGTCAGCCAGCCGCTGTAATAGAACATCACCGCCAGGAACACTACGGTGAAGAACAGGTCCAGCACCGAGGTCAGTGCCTGCCCGGTCAGGAAGCTGCGGATATTCTCCAACTCGCGCACGCGGGCGATGGTGTCGCCGACCCGGCGCGACTCGAAGTACGCCAGCGGCAACGCCAGCACGTGTCGGAACAGGCGTGCGCCAAGTTCCACGTCGATCTTGCTTGTGGTGTGCGAGAAAACATACGTGCGCAGCCCGGACAGCACCACGTCAAACACCGCCATCGACACCAGCCCGGTTGCGATGACGTCGAGCGTGGTCAGGCCACGGTGCACTAGCACCTTGTCCATCACCACCTGGTAGAACAGCGGCGTAATCAGTGCGAACAGCTGGATGAAGAACGACACAATGAAGACTTCGAGCAGCAGCTTGCGGTACTTGACCACTGCAGGGATGAACCAGCTGAAGTCGAACCTGGCGAGGTCGCCGAGCACCGAGGCGCGCGAGGCAACCTGCATCAAGCGGCCGGTGTAGCGGGCCTCGAACTCGACTTGGGAGATCGCGCGCGGGCGTTTCTCGACCAGGTCGTGGATCAGGACCTGATCGTCGTTGACCTTAGCAACAATGAAGGGATCGCCATCGGGCACCAAAGCCATCGCCGGCAGGGTCGCCATCGCGATGCGCGCGATGGGCTGGGTGACGACTTTGGCCTTGAGGCCGAGCCTCTTGGCCGCGAGCACCAGCGTGGCTTCGTCGAAACGTTCGCCCGTACGACCGAACTCGTGCGCGAGCTGCGCGGCGTCGGCGGCTACTCCATGGAATTGCGCCAGCAATACCAACCCGTGCAGGGCCAGATCAGGCTGGTCTTCCGATGAATCGGTGCGCTCCACGACGGCAAGCGCAGCACTCCCCTGTGCCATATCGCAATCCTTGCGTGACCCATGAAGGGTCCCCCCGAGCCGCGAGCATTACTGGCTCTGCGGCCAGGCGTCAAGCGGCAATGCGTGAAGAAGTGACCAAGTGCCCGTAGCGACCCGACGCTGGCATGGCGAACACTTATGTTGCCGCATCGCCGCAACCAGACCGAGCAGCTTCACCTAGGCAGAATGTGCGGCAGGTCTAGTGCGGTCCCGTCTGCCAGGTGGCGCAGGATCGCTTCAAGCCACGCCCTGCCCCGCCATCGGCGATAGACTCCACGAAGGGCAGCCAGGCCTGAAAGCGTCCGCAATCCAATCGACAAACGAGGATGCGACCTTGGAACAGCAGATCGCCGTACCGACGTCACGGGAGCAGCTCTGGGCGTTACTCGCCGAAGCGGCCGAGATCGAACACCACCTCATGTGCTGCTACTTGTACGCGGCCTTCAGTCTCAAGGAGAGCACGGGGGAAGACCTGTCGGAAGCCGAATTCGACGCCGTCGAGCGCTGGCGCCGCGAGATCCTCTCCGTCTCGGTGGAGGAGATGGGCCACCTCGCCATCGTCTGCAACATCCTGTCGGCCCTTGGCGCGCCGGCCCATCTGGTCCACCAGAATTTCCCAATCCCGCCCGGCTATCACCCGGCGGGCGTCGTGGTGAAGCTCGCACCGTTCAACCGGCAGACGCTCGCCCATTTCGTCTACCTCGAGCGGCCCGACGACGCCGAAGTACAGGACGGCGAGGGTTTCGAGCCGCCCCAGCACTACTCGCGCGCGCTCGGCATGGACCGGCTGATGACGGCCTGCACGGACTACGAAACGGTAGGCGAGCTGTATCGCTCGGTGTCAGCCGGTCTGCAGCGCTTGAGTGAATCCATGGGCGAACGGCGCCTGTTCGAGGGCAACCCCGAGCACCAGCTCGACGCCGACGGCGCGCGGTTGCCCGGATTGAAGACCGTCCGATGTTTGACGACGGCCCTGGAAGCGATCGACGCCATCGTGCGCCAGGGCGAAGGCGCCGACTCGTGCACCGGCGACTCGCACTACCAGCGCTTCCTGCGCATCGGTCGCGAGTACGACGCTCTGCTGGCGAGCCGACCAGAGTTTCGTCCCGCGCGAATGAGCGCCCACAATCCGGTCATGCGGCCGCCCCCCACGCCGCAGGGACGTCTGTGGATCAGCGAGGAGCCCGCCGCCGCGCTGCTGGATCTGGGCAACGCCCTGTACAACCATTGCCTGCGATGCGTGTCACTCGCCTATGGCGACGTCGGCCGGGATGCGAAGTCCACGCTCGTGTCGGCCGGGGTCGACCTGATGCACCTGCTCACGCCCGTCGCGGCCCGCCTGGGCACCCTGCCCGCCAATCCGAGCATGCCGCAGGCTACCGCCGGCTTGAGCTTCGCAACCATTCGTTCGTCGGCGGCACTCATGGGCGAAGCCGGCAGCGTCGATATCCTGGTCGAACGCTTGCACGAGATCGGCGAGCGTTGCGAGCGCCTTATGGATATGCATCCGAAGGAGGCCGGCTTGCTGGAAGCCACTCGGGCCGGCACGCAGCGCCTCGCCAATCGACTCACCGCGCAGGCGGAACGATGCCGGCGCGAGGAAGCCTCGACGCGCGCAGAAGCCGATAGCGTCCAGATCCCGGAAGTTCGCGCGCCCGCAGCGAGCCAGGCAACGCAGCCGCAACGCCTCGATAACGGCGCGGAACTGATACCGGGCCCCGAAGTCGACATCGTCTATGACGGTACGCGCTGCATCCATGCACGTCACTGCGTGCTGGGGCTGCCTGGCGTGTTCAGGGCGAATACGCCCGGCGCATGGATCCATCCGGATGCGGCAAGCGTGGAAGCACTCGTCACGGTCGCCCACATGTGTCCGTCGGGCGCGATCGCGTATCGCCGCCACGACGGTGGTACCGAGGAAGCGCCGCCGCCGGTCAACCTCATCCAGTTGCGCGAGAACGGACCGCTGGGTGTGCGCGCCCACATCGTGCTCGACGGCGTACCCATTGGCATGCGCGCTGTGCTGTGTCGGTGCGGCGCATCCAGGCAGAAGCCGCTCTGTGACGGTAGTCACAACGAGATCCACTTTCAGGCGACGGGTGAGCCTGCCAGCGTGGAATCGAAACCACTGCCGATGCGCGACGGGCCGTTGAACGTCGATCCTGAAGTCAATGGCCCGCTAGTGCTTAGCGGCAACGTTGAGATCTGCTGCGGCACCGGACGCACCATCAATCGCGTGACGTCGACGCGGCTGTGCCGCTGCGGAGGCTCTTCGAACAAACCGTTCTGCGACGACACGCACCGTCGTAACGGATTCCGCAGCTGATCCATGCCGCCGCGGCGAATCCGCGCCCGACCCGCCCTTTACTTGCGACCGTGCCGCGCGCGTTTTCCATCGTTGCTTTGCGTAGCCGCGCGGCTTTGCGCGAACTCCGGGAAGGTCTCTTCTATCGACGCCTCATCCGGCATGACATAGAACACCCCGCCCTTCTCGAACGTCGGACGGATGATCTGCTCGTAAAACTCGGGCGCGACGTTGATGCAGCCATGAGTGATGCGGTTGTCTTCCGGCTCAGGCGATGCAAGGCGTTCGACGCGCCTCTCGGCCGGGACGCCAGTGGCGGTAGGGTGTATGGAGACTGCGGACTCGTAGTCAACCCACAGCACGCGACCAGCGTCGACTGACGGGCCGAAACCGCCCACAAAGCGACCCGCAGGCGTTGTGCGATCCCTGCCCGGAATTTCGCGAAGCGCTACGCCGGCGACGCCGGGGGCCGTATGGTCGCCGACGGCCGAACCAAAGAGTCCAGGTGCCGCGCCGCGAAGTCGGCCGTCGCCGCCAAACACCAGGATCTGTGCGGCCGCCTTGTCTATGACCGCGAACGGAAAGCCCTGGTTGTCATTGGCTGCGACAACCCAGCCCGCGAGCTCGATCACGGTGCCGGAGACATCCTGGCCTTGCGGAAGCTGGTCGATGGAGGCGACCGGTTGCGCGGCGGCTTCTTCGGCGTTGGCCACGCCGATGCTCGCAAACGCCAGCGCCAGGGCCAGCGCCCCATGAATTGCCCGGTTTGCCAGGTGTATGCACGTACGGATGGGACGGTTCCTTACAACAAAGACTGGGGTAAAAAAATGAGATCCGGTGGCCATCAAGGCCACCGGGTTCCGGTTCAGGCCGTTGGTCGCGAACGACTAACCGCGCGGCTTGCGGCCCGGCGCCGTTTCGAGCGCCTGGACGCGGCTTTCCATCTGATCCAGCCGCTGGTTGGCCTGCTGCGCCGACTGATTGGCGGATTCAGCGCTCTGGGCCGCGTTCTGCACCTTGGTGTCGAGCTGGTCAAGACGCGAGTTGATGCCTGCAAATTCGTCATCGTAGGTGGCGCAGGCGGCAAGGCCCAGGGTGGCGATGATCGCCACGGCAAGCGTACGCGCCATCACCAAATGTTGCTTGGTCAGAAACATGCCAATCCTCCTTCTGCTGGGGTAACGGGAATATAGCCGTCTTTTTGCCGGAGTCATGATGCGCATTCAGGCTACGTTGGAATACGTATCTGGACTGTGAAGATGGTGAACAGAAGACCTTAACAGGCGAGCCGTTCGTCATGTACGGGGGCGTTGTCAGGTGTCTTGCGGCTGCAAGTACCGAAACATGACGTACGCATCGACCAGGCCGAGTTGCTGGTGGCGGAAAGCCTTGGGCAACGTGCCCACGATAGCGAAACCAAGCTTCTTGTACAGCTCAACAGCCGGGACATTCGTGCTGACGACGTAGTTGAACTGCATTGCCATGAATCCGGCGGCACGGGCTCCAGCGAGGCTGTGGTCAACCAGATCCCGTTGCCCTGGGCAGCCGGGCTGACCACATAGGTGGCACTGGCTACGTGGGAGCCTAGATCGGGATAGTTGGCGCCCGCCTTGTACATACCGACCACGCCGGCATCCGTCTCTGCCACATACGATGTCTGCGAAGTGAACCAGTGCATTCGGAAGGTGTCCTGGTCGAATCCGTCCGAGAACGGAAGGGAATCGCCCAGCGCAATGACGGACTGGAAGATCGCCCACATTGCATCGAAATCTGAAGGACTTGCTTGTCGAATTATCATGAAAGTTGCACCTACTCCGCCCGTTCCGAAACGTTGATCGCGTTCCACTCCCAGGTCTTGCCCTCATCCACCGAGAAGGCCTGGCTCCAGATCGGGAACTTCGGATCACGGACGTCCCAGCGGAACACGACGATGATCTTCCTACCCTTGTAGGTGTCGCGGGCGAAGAAGTGGCCGACGTTGTTCTCGAACGATCCGACCACCGGTGGATCCAGTTTGCCCGAGTTGCCGTCGGCCCAGTAGATGCTCCACAGCCGCGTCTTGGGGTCGAACAGGCGCAACGCCACGCCTTCGTATGGCTTTGTCGTCGAGGGCTCGGTGTACTTGTCGATGTTGCCAAGGCCGTCAAGGATCTGGTGCATCTCCACGCGCGAGGTGAAGTCGATCCATTCCTTCGAACCGGTGAGCCGCGATTTCAACTTGCGGTTCCTCAGGTTCCAGTTGCCGATGAGGTAGTCGAAATCGTGGCGCGAGGACGTCGCCGACGGCGTAATCGCGAGCGCCCCTGCGCCGTCGAAACGCAACTGCGGGACTGGCAGCGTCGTGTCGGGAACCAGCGGATCGCGTTTGGATGGCGCGCCAGCACAGATCACGGGCAGCGCGGCCAGCACCAGCGCGAGCCAGGCGGCGAATTTCCGAATGCGCCGACGACGCACGTTCGTGGCGGCGTCGGCAAGGGTCGTTGCCTGCAGGGTGCGTGCCGTCATAACCGTCCTCCGATGACCTTCGAACGAGCCACCAAGGCAGTTCGCCATGGTGCGTACCGGCGCGATTCGCACACACGTGGCGTTGCGATCCCGTGAAGGTGCGTCGCTACCGATATCTAAGTCGTTGCAGCAAGCTCGTTCCTCGTCGCGACGTGCTCTGTCAGGCGCACTACGAGCGAGTCCACTTCCGCTTCCGCAGCGGCGATGGACGCATGCAGGCGTTCGTCGGCGAACTCGTCGTACTCGATCGCGACACGGTCGACTGTGTCGATGCCGGTGTACCGCAGGGCCGTGATGACCCCGGCTTCGACGTGGTTGCTGACGCCAAGTCGCTCGCCAGACTCGTAGCCGTAGTCGCCACGTGAGCTCAGCAGCACCAGGCGCTTTCCCTGGTCCGCTAGTAGCGGCCAATAGGGTTCGCCGGTGCGGCTGCGGTCGAAGCCGAACGTGCGCCCGACGCGCACGATGTTGTCGATCCACGCCTTGAGCGTCGAAGGCATGCCGAAGTTGTACATGGGCACACCAATGACGACGAGATCCGCACTCGCCAGTTCGTCGACAAGCAGGTCGCTCTCGGCCAGCGTGGCCTGCATCCATGGCTCGCGCTGGTCCGGTGCGGTGAAGGCGGCGTGCACCCATTGCCCGGTGACCGGCGTCGGTGGCGAAAGCGCGAGGTCACGGTAGGCGACCGGATCCTGCGGCCTGCGAGCGCGCCATTGGCGCACGAAACGGGCCGAAAGACGGCGGGTATGCGAGCCGTGAGCCTGCTCACCCGATCGTCCGGGCCGAGCACTGGAGTCGATATGAAGTAACCTGATCATGATTCACCTGTGCTGGGTTGATACGCGCAGGTTCGACCTGATATCTGCCTTGGTAAAGCGATCATTCTGCATCCACCAGATGACTGAGATTCATCCATGAGCGCACGCCGCCTGCCCCCGCTGACCGCATTGCGCGCCTTTGAAGCCGCCGCACGGCACCTGAGTTTCAAGCACGCTGCCAACGAGCTGTCGCTTACCCCGACCGCCATCAGCCACCAGGTGCGCCAGCTGGAGGAACACCTGGGCGTGCGCCTGTTCGAACGCGGTGCGCGTCGCGTGGATCTCACCCCGAGTGGCCAGGAGCTGTTTACCGCATTGCGCATTGGATTCGATGCGATGGCTCGCGCGGTGGATGCGGTGCGGCCGGGAACACAACCGCGCGCCATGGTGCTGAGCACGACGATGGCCTTCGCCTCACGGTGGCTGCTGCAACGGCTGGCCCGCTTCGCCCAGGCGCACCCGGACATCGCGCTACACCTGCACACAAGCGACGAGCCGGTCGACCTGCATGCGGGCGCTGCACAGCTGGCGATTCGTTACGGCCCCGCCAGCTACCCGGGCCTGAACTGCGAGCCGTTGCTCCCCTCGCGCTTTGCGCCGGTAAGCGCCCCCGCGCTTGGCGTGAACAACCTGGAAGACCTGCGCCGGGTTCCGCTGATTGGCTTCGAATGGTTCCGCCGCGATGCGGACACCCCAGATTGGCCGCTGTGGTTCGAGCGCGCCGGATGCGCCCCCTTGCCTCGCCAATTGCAGTTCTCCGATGAAGTCCACGCCATCCAGGCCGCCGTGGCCGGCCAGGGCGTGGCCCTGGTCAACCTCGCCTTGGTCGCTGATGAACTGCAATCGGGGATGCTTTGCCAGCCCTTCGGGCTGGAACTGGCCGGACATGGGTTTCATGTCGCGTGGCCAAAGGCCCACGACGCGGATGCCGGCATCGCTGCGGTGCGTGCGTGGCTGCGGGAGGAAGCGAACCCGCTATCGTCGCAGGCTACGAGGTAGTTCTTGCGCCACCGCCAGGGGCCGCGTCAGCCAGCGCGAGAGCAGCCACTTGCAGTGCCATTGCCGTTGCCTTCGTCTGGCTGCGCTCGATCAACGCCGTCACACGTGCCTGCAGTTCCGCAGGAGCGAACGGCTTGGTGAGGTAGTCGTCGGCGCCTGCCTCCAGCGCGCTGACCTTGTCCGCCCACGCCTCGTGCGCGGTGAGCATCAGAACGGCGGGTTTGACACCCCTGCCCCGGGCAATTCGGCGACACACTTCGATGCCATCCAACCTGGGCAGGGATCTGTCCAGGATCACCAGGTCATAGGCCCGCTGTTCAAGCCTTTCCAGTGCTGCGAGGCCGTCGCAGGCAAATTCGACTTCAAAGCCGATGCGCTCCAGGCACTCGCCGATCAGCTCGGCGATGGTCGGATGGTCCTCGACCACCAGGATTAGCCCACCCTGCAAAACCGCCATGCAACCCCTCCCCCGCCGAAACAGCGGCAACCCTGAGGTGGCTGCGGTGAAGGCGGTGTGGATGTGGCGCCCCGGTCATCACTGATCCTGGCGCAGATCGACCTTTGCCACCTTGTCCTGGTAGTCCTTCTTCGGGTCGATGCCCATCAGCATCTTGACTCCCGCAAGCAGGTTGTTCTCGTTGAGCCAGACCTCGCCCTGGTCGGGATCGAGCCGCAGCAACGCCAGCTTGGGATCGCTCTTACCCTCGTACCAGGCGGCGACGAAGGGATTCCACAGTCGTTCGACCACCGTGGGATCCGTGTCGACAGTCAGCTCGCCGCCGATGCTGGCGAACAGAGAGTGTCCTTTCGCGGCGAACGCGGCGATCGCGCGTCGTGGCGCGGCTACCTGTTTCACCAACGCGTTATCCGTGGAGGTGAAGAACCAGATCGGGCCGCGGCTTTCGTTCTCGAGCTGCGCCGTCATTGGCCGTGTATGGCCTTCCTCCAGTCCGTCCACTCCCAGCATCATCGTCATGTCGGACTTGAGCGCTTCCCAGAACTTCTGCTCGAGATCCTCGGGCTTGGTCATGTCGGTTCTCCATCAACTGTTGCGAGCGATGCCCCAATCTGGAAGCGCCAGGCTAAAGACGGTGTGAAAGAGACGCTTACGCCGCGTGACCGGGTTGGTCGGGCTTGTGGGTCGTGCAGGCCTGCTTCACTCTCCGCTTGCAGCATGTGCCGTAGGTTCTGGGGAATTTCACCTTCGACACGACGCTTGGCCCACGGGTGATCGCATGCTGGAGTTGATCGAGGTTGTGGGAATGGGGTTGGTGATGGTCTTGCCACTGGCCAATCCGCTGACCACGGTTGCGGTAATGCTCGGGCTGTCGAAAGGCATGTCCGAGCAGGAGCGCAAGCGCCAATCCCTGCTGTGCGCCTGCTACGTCTTCGCGATCATGACGATCGCGTACTACACCGGCCAGCAGGTCATGAGCGTGTTTGGCATCACGCTCTCCGGGCTGCGCATCGCCGGCGGCATGATCGTGGCCTTCATCGGATTCCGGATGCTGTTTCCGGGGGATCACCACGAGGACGTCCCCGAAGCCGATCATCCCGTCGAAGAGCGCTCCGGAAAGGCCACGCGGGACATCGCCTTCATCCCGCTGGCCATGCCAACTACCGCCGGCCCGGGCACGATCGCGCTCCTCATCAGCACTGCGGCAATGATGAAGGACGAAGAGCCATTCGCGCCTTGGGTCATGCAACTGGCGCCGCTGCTGGTTTTCTTCCTTTCGTCACTCATCGTGCTGTTGTGCCTGCGCAGCGCCGGCACCATCATGCGCTGGATCGGCCAGAACGGCGTGGAGGCGTTCTCGCGCCTGATGGGCTTCCTGCTCGTATGCATGGGCGCGCAGTTCGTCATCAACGGCGTGCTCGACATCGTCAGGGACTACCCGCTGGTGACCTGAGTGCGCCGCCCGATCGTGGGCGCCTGGCGCGTTGCTCGACACCTCGTTCACCCCTTCGTCGCCACCATCAACTCGACGGACCCCCGCGTGGAGTGAACGAGCTGCCGTGACCGACCTGTTCGATTGCATCGTCGTCGGTGGCGGCCCGGCCGGATTGACGGCTGCCACATACCTGGCCCGCTACCGCCGGTCCATCGTCGTTTTCGACCATGGCCTTTCGCGCGCGGTGTGGATTCCGACCAGCCACAATTGCCCGGGCTTCCCTGATGGCGTGGGCGGACGCGAACTGCTCGCGCGAATGCGCCGGCAGGCAACGTCGTTCGGCGTGCATACGGTCGACGAGGAAGTCGATGCACTGAGGCGCGAAGGCGATCAGTTCGTCCTGAGCCACGGCAGGAACTCCACGCGGGCCCGCAACGTGATCCTGGCATCGGGCTGCGAGGACATCATGCCCGCGATGGAAGGCCTGGAGGCCGCCGTCGCCTGCGGGGCCGTACGCCTGTGCGCAATTTGCGACGCCTTCGAGGCGATCGACCAGGAAATCGCCGTGTACGGGCCACTGGAGCATGCCGCATCGCATGCCATCTTCCTGCGCACCTATTCCCGTCGGCTTGTGATGATCCCATCGCGGGAACCGCAGAGCGATGATGCCGGCCAAAAGCTGGAGCGCAGCGGGATAGAAGTGACCCGGCCGGCCGGAGTACCGCGCTTCGATGGCGAGCGCTGCCACTTCGAGATCGATGGCAGATCGCGCAGCTTCGACGTCGTCTATCCCTCGATGGGGCTGATCTCGCGCTCGAGCCTGGCTACCGACGCCGGGGCGAAGTGCGATGAGGACGGGGCGCTGGTCGCGGACCGGCATCTGATGACGTCGATCGAAGGGCTTTTCGCCATCGGCGATGTCGTCAGTGGCCTCAACCAGATTTCCGTCGCGACCGGGCACGCGGCGATCGCGGCCACAGCGGTGCATAACCGGCTGGCGCCCAATGCCTGCTGAGACCGGAACGGAACGAGACTTGGCCGACCCCACCGCACCTCGACCGCAGCCCGGGCAGCAAGGTCAGTCACTGCGCCGGCCGGCGGTGGAGGCACTCGTGCGGCGCGCACGCGGCAGCCTGCCCGTGGCACTGGCACAGCGCTTCGTCGATACCGACCTGATGTCGCAGGCTGCCGCGCTGGCACTTTATGCCGTGCTGTCGCTGGCGCCGCTGCTGCTGATCCTGGTTTGGTTGACGAGCGCCCTGCTCCCCGGCGCGCAGGAAGCGCTGATGGACCAGATCGGCACCCTCGCCGGCCACGAGGCCGAACAGATCGCGCGGACGATCATCGACAATGCCGAAGCCCGCCCCGACACCGGCTCCATTGCCGGCTGGTGGAGCGTTGCGCTGCTGCTCGTCGGCGCCACGGCGGTGTTCGCGCAGTTGCAGGACGTCCTGAACCGGATCTTCCGCACCGATGCCACGCGTCTGTCGAGCGTGCTTGCGTGGCTCCGCAAGCGCGTGTTCTCGCTGGGACTTGTCTTTGCGATGGGCTTCCTGCTGCTGGTGTCGATGACCGTCAGCACCGCATTGCAGCTGGCGTTCTCGCGCTACGAGTGGGCGCTGCCGGCAATGCTCAACGTCGCCACCTGGATCATCTACACGCTTTCATTCGCGCTGATGTACCACTACCTGCCCGACCGTCGCGTCGGCTGGAAGCGGGCCGTCGGCGGTGGTGCCGCCACGGCCGTGCTGTTCGTGCTGGGACGCAACGCGATCGGCTGGTACCTGGAGCGCGCCAACCCCGGCTCGGCCTACGGATCCATGGGCGCCCTGCTGCTGGCCCTGGTCTGGATCTACTACGCGTCGCTGATCGTCTTCGTCGGCGCGTTATTCACTGCCGTGATTGACGAGCGGGCTCTGGCGCGTAAGAAGGCACCGGAACCCGCTGCCGGATCATAAGCGACTAGCGACCGGCGGGAGCGACTTGGACTGCCTCGATGCGAGGCCCCTTCACCTTGGCCGACAGCGCGATGATTTCATCTGCCGAAAGGCCGGCAACCTTGTTCCTGATGGGACCCACGCTGCCATGGTCATCGCCCACCAGGTCATACGCGCTGTTCACGCCTTCCAGATTGAGGAGAAGCACCGCCAGCGCCAGCCGCTGCTGCTGCGCCTCGCTGCGCCCGACCATCATGGCGTGGTACGAGGCCTTCGCCGTTTCGGCACTGGTCGCATCGATCCGTACGACATCTCCGCCAGACCCTCCGGTTGCGCAACCGGCCAACGCGGCGGTGACTACAAGAGCAAGCAATGACCTGAGCATCCCATCCCCCTTCCTTGATGACAGCGCCAGAGCATAGTCGGAGCCATGGCCCGGAGCCAGCGCCCTCCGGTTTGCGCTGGGCCGACCTCGCCGCCGAGCGCGGCAGTAGCTGCGCGTTCCTGGCATCCGGAGCGCATGCTCCGGATGTCGGGGCGAATGATCACTTCGTCGTTGCCGCCCTGTTACTGGGACAGCCACCAACGCGTGCGCTCTACGGCCATCCCCTGCCGCCGACCGGCATCCACCAGCGGCTTGAGCCTCAATTCGGCAGTGCGCTTGCTGGCGTAGTCGGTCACGCACGCCGCATCAGTCAAGCGCTCGGCCGGCACGTGGTACACGCGTGCGACCCAGGCCGAGAACGCCTGCGCATCGATTGTCACCGGTCGCGTGAGGGCATCGACCTTGCCGGGCGCCGTTGCGTACAGCGTCCTGGTGCCTTCATCGGTCACCGTGCAGGCCGCGTAGGCGGGCGTGGTCTCTGCAGCCTTGCCTGCGTTCTCCGTTGCGGAGGCGGGCTGTATCGAAAGCGTAATGCCGGTGACCAGAGCCAAGACCACGAGGTTGTCGCGAAAACGATCCATCGTATTCCTCCTTGATGGCCCGCCGCACAGCGGACCGGCAGCGGGACTCTAGCAGTCCCGGAGCCGGGCTGCGCCACCACCCGGAACCGGGTACATCCTGGCGACGGCCAATTGGCCCCATGGTCAGCGGGCCAAGTGGCCCGTTTGCCGCCCGTGGCCGGAAAGGAAGATGCCTTTGCGTTCGGCTGTATACGAGTGGCCGCCCGGGGAGCCGGCTCCCCTGCGGGCAATGCGCGCCGGGTTGGCGCAAACATCCGCACGCTATCGAATGGGAGAGGAACGATGACCAGGTGGGCAGCACTGGGATGCACCGCGGCTGTGGTCTGCGGCTTTGCAGCGTTGTCGCATGCACAGACCGCGGCGACCGCGACTGCGGCTCCGACACCGGCAGCCGCCACCGCCGCCAAGGCCGATCGCCTGGTGCTGGCAGACAACGAATCGTTCCTGATGCCGCTGGATGACATCAAGAATGTCCATCCGAGCTACCCGCCGGATCTGCTGGCCAAGCAGTTGCCTCCGCGCACGGTGTGCCTGAGGGTTGGCATCGACGAGAAGGGTGCCGTGACCGTCGTCGCCCGGGCGCCCGCTTCTGAGTTCTGTGCCACGAGTGCGGAGCCAGAATTCCTGGCGGTGTCGGAAACGGCGGCCAGGACGTGGAAATTCGACCCGGCATTGCGCTGCGTCTTTCGTAACGCGAAAGACAAGGAACGAGCCGTGGCCAGCTGCGACGGCGGAAAAGGCATACCGCAGCCGGTAACCCTGGTCTATCGGTTCCGGTTCGAACAGGTCGGCGGAAAGCCCCAGGTTCACGTGATCGGCGGGTAGTCCGGTTGCCGCCCCACGCCTTTCGGCGGCACGTCCGGCGCTGTGCCATCGCCGTGTGTCGGGCGCGGACATCAATCCATTCCGTCGTCCTGGTAGATCGCATAGCTCGCGATGCGCCCGACCCTGGTCACCGCATCCTGCACGTCCCGGCGCGCCAGCAGGCTCGCACGCGCCGCGCGCACGTTGGCATCTCCGGGCAACACGTCGGGCCTGAGGTAGCCCTGCATCCACTCGAGCATGCCGCCACGCCTTTCGGCAGAGGCCAGTCGCTCGACAACCTGGTGTGCGGCGGCGTCGAGATCGCCAGCGCGTAACAGGGCATCGAGGTAGACGGCGTGTCCGTCCGTGCGGTGCCTGCGCAGGTAGGCCATTGCGCGACGCGCATCCCCGCGCCGCTGCAGCTGTTGCGCCGCGCACAGGCGTACGTTGTGCTCGATCATGCGGCCGTAGCTGCTGACCATGTCGCCGATGGAGGAGATGGCCCGCAAAGCATCGTGAGGCTGTTCGAGGCTGCAATAGAAGGCGCCCAGGTTGAGCGCCTGGCTCACGTTGACGCCGCCGTTCTCGCTTAGCTGGCTGGCACGGACCAGCGCGGTCAGGGCGTCATCGGTGCGGCCCAGTCGTCGCAGCGCGATCGCCCGGTTGTTCATCAGCCACACTTGTTCGTCGATGTCCTGGTACGCGGGTGCATCGGCCGGTGCGTCGGCGATGGATTGCAGCGATGCATCAGCGAGTTCGATCACGCTGTCATGCATCCCGACCGCCAGTAACGCGTTGCTCAGACGAGAATGCAGCTCGAGGTTCTCCGGCTCCGCCTCTGCATGGAGCGCCAGCGACCCGACCTGCTCGCGGGCGGCCAGCAGGGGGTCGAACGCCGGGGAGCCGGCATCGATGACGGCGTCGAAACGCTTGTCGCTACGCAGCTTGACGAGCTCCGCCGGTCCGTCGATGCGGCGCACCACGGTGCGCAGCGCGTCAATCTCGCCGCGGTCGGCGCGGATGACGGCCAGGTCGTACCAAAGGCGGCTGTCACCGTCCCACTTGCTGCGCCAGTTGGCATCGAACAGCGACTGCAGGTAGGTCAACTCCGCCTGCGAGCCCGGACTCAACTCCTGATGCAGGCGATGGATGTGGTACTCCTCGACGTTCGGCAACAGATCCGGCCATCGTTCCACCACCTCGATAAAGGCCGTGGCGGCCGCCTCGTAATGGCCCAGGTCATATTCCAGGAACGACAGGGCGTACCAGTCGTCCGGGTTGGCAGCGGTGTAATGCGCGGCGCGCTCGTAAAGGTCGCGTGCACGTGCCGGGGCCTCATGCCTGGCGGCCATCCGTGCAGCCTCGGACAACGCATTGCGCTGGTCGTCCTCCGGCAGGGTTGGAAACAGCGGATCGGCAATCGCCTCGGCAAACACGCGGTCCGCGTTGGCGTAATTGTTGGCACGCGCCAACGCATGGGCGGACGCAAGGCGCTGGCGCAGGAACTGCTGCGAACCGGCCTCGCCGGGCGTGGCCGAGGTAGCAACTGGGGTATCCGCGTGGCCAACGTCCATCCCGGTCAGCAATAGGCCGACCACCAGTACCAGCGCCTTGCAACTGTTCATACGGGCTCCCCTTCCCTGGCCCGGTTTCCCCGCGAGCCTGACACCAGTGTGCCGTGCGCCGGCCGTCACGCCAATTGCGGCAAACGACCGCGGTGGCGTAACGTCCGCACTGCTCCCTGCATCCAGGCCCGCACTTGCCTGGCCCGGCTGGCGGAGCAGGCGGACGTCAACTTCATCGTGCACAAGGAGAGGGCAATGGGGATCGGCAGGAAAGTACTGGCTTTGGCAATGCTGATGGTGGTGGGTGCCGCGGGGGCGCACAGCGGGAAGGAAGATCCGCTGCAGTTGACGGACAAGAGTTTCATGCAGCTCCAGGCCGTGGAGATGGCGTCGAAGGACAAGCCGAACGAGCTCGAGCGCGTGTTCGGCCTGAAGTCCTACGAACGCGGCAATCCGGAAGATGCCGCCGAGCATTTCAGGGTCGCCGCACGTTACGCCGACAAGTACTCGCAGCATTACCTCAGCCTGATGTACTGGCACGGTGCCGGCGTCCGCGTCGACCGTGTCCAGGCCTACGTCTGGGCCGACTTGGCCGCCGAGCGCGGCAGCCGCAAGCTGCTGCTGATCCGCGAGAAGATGTGGTCGCAGCTGACCGCCGAGCAGCAAGAACAGGCGTTGGCCATCGGCGAGGAGTACTACGCACGTTACGGTGATGAAGTTGCCAAGCCACGCGCGGAAAGCCTGATGCGCGCGTTCGCCCGCGACATGACCGGCAGCCGGCTGGGCTACCGCAACCAGCGAATGGACGTCGCCGGCCAGCCGGTCGGCGGTGCATTCGGATACAAGAATGGCGGCAATGCGTCGTCCTATCTGGTCGCAGGCGCTGCCACCCCTGACCAGCTTTACGGCACCACGGGCGGACTGGAGTTCGATGGCTACTGGAAGCAACAGGATGACCTGCTCGACCGCACAGGCTCGACGTCCGTCGGACCGGTCACGCCGGTGAAGACCAGGAAGTAGCACCACTCACCACCGCTACCCTCGCCACAAAGAGAAACGCGCCTGAAAGGGCGCGTTTCTTTCTTTACCGCAAGCCACCGATCATTCCCCCGTGACGCAGATCGCCAGCCATTCTCCTACCTTGCCCATGACTCGATCAGTCTTGCGGGCAGGATCAGCCTTCCGGAATGGTTGCAGTAGCGAACGGTGCGACCGCCGTCCAGCCAAGGTTCGCATACAGGCCGCGGCCGTCCTCGGTCGCTACCAGAAGCTGCGTGCTTGCAAGGGATCGCCGAGCGGCGCCAAGTGCGGCCATCACCGCGGCACCCAAACCTTTTCGCCGGTGATCCTGCGCCGTTTCGATTCGATCGTAGATGAAGACGTCGGCAGTCTCTGCCGCGCATCCGCTTGCGGCCAGCCCGCCATCCGGCGCAATGATGCGAGCCCGGGTGACCGATCCGGTCTGGTGCAACTCCAGCCTGTATCCGTCAGGCAGAGGCTTTGCATCGGAGGTTGCCGCCGCCGCCAGCATGAAATAGTTCGCCGGCTGAACCTCCCACTGATCCGGCAGTGCGCTTCGCAGTTCCTCGTTGGAGCCGCACAGCTTCAGGTAATGGCGCGGCGCGGTGACCTCGCGTGCGACTGCGCGCAAACCATCGGATAACGCAGGGAACACCCAGCGCTTCACTTCCGTTTCCGAGTGCGTGTCTACCCGGTAACCACCGCGATCGTGCACGGGTGGCGGCGAGCCGCGGGCGATGGAATGCGCCGCCTGCCAGGCAAAAACGAGTTTGGGGTCGACGTGGGGTCTGGCCATGGATGATCGCCTGTGTGCCCGGACAGGGAGTTTCCGGCGCCGCCCGCGACTGGACCATGGTCCAGTCTCAGGGGCTGAGACCCCTGCCCCACCCGCGCCAGGAACTATGTAAGCTTGCGCCCGATCCGTCCCACCCGCCCGTACCGTCCTGGAGGCTACATGATGAAGGCTCTGGTTCTGTCCCTTGCGCTCGTTTCCTTCGCTGTCGTTGCCGCAACGCCGGAGGTCACCACGAAGGCCGATCCGTCGGCGAACTTCAGCTCGTACAAGACGTACTACTGGATCGTAAAGCCCGATAGCGCATCACCGACCGTGCAACAGCGTTTCGTCGAAGGCATCGATGCGCGATTGAAAGCCAAGGGCTGGACGCTGGCGGACCGCGGCGACGTCGCCATTTCCGTAAACGTGTCGACGGCCAAGAAGTACAAGCCGAACGCCAGGGGCGGAGTTGGCTATGCCGGCGCCCCCGGCGGCAGCGACACGATCGCGATGCAGCAGGTCGATGTCAGCACGGTCGTCGTGGACATGTTCGACGCGAAGGCCCAGCGGGCCATCTGGAGCGGCATCGCCTCCGGGCCGATTCCGCGCGCGGCTGACAAGGCAGTGGTCGAAGTCGACAAGGGACTGGACAAGATGTTCGCCAGCTTCCCGCCGACGTCCGGGACCAGGTAGCCGGCCGAGCGTCTGGGGCGGACAAGGGTCCGCTCCAGCGCCCGCCCGTTGCTTCAGGATCGGCGCCCGCTCAGCCTTTCGCCGCGGTCAGGATGCGTGGGAAGAAGCGCGCCACGAAGAACATGTACACCAGCCACAGCGCGAACCACGCGGACGCAACGACCAGCAGCCCGACCGTGAAGAGGATCAGGCTTGGCGTCAGGAACAGCAGGACGCAGCCGGTCAGCCACATGCGATCGCCTCGTCGCGAGTACCGGGCGCGCTCGGCGTCGTCGATCCGGCCGCCAAGCGACGCGCCGTAATAGTAGAAGGACGAGAACGCGAACGAGAACGTCGCCACGCCCATCACGATCAACGTGGCCTGGAACGGAAACGCGTGGACGTCGCCGCTGGAGAACTTCGGGTACAGGAAGAAAAGCAGGAACGTGAAGATTGCGATGCTCGACGCCGCGAGCTGGTATGACCGGTTGACATTCGCAGCAGCAAGATCGTCAGCCATGGGGTTCTCCTTGCCTCGCCCTGAACCGGACGGAGTCTAAACGAAGGCACTGAAGCCGGTGATCGCCCTGCCCACGATGAGGGCATTCATCTCGCGCGTGCCCTCGTAGGAGTACAGCGCCTCGGCATCTGCCACGAATCGGCCCACCTGTTGGTCCAGCAGGATGCCATTGGCTCCCAGCAGTTCCCTCGCCCACCCCACGGTCTCGCGCATCCGCACCGTGCACACGCCCTTGGCCAGCGAGGCATGCTCGTCGCGCATCAAGCCCTGGTCCTGCATCTGCGACAGGCGCACGCAGACGGCCTGGCTCGAGGTGATGTTGCAAAGCATGCGGAACAGCAGGTCCTGCACCAGCTGGAAACTGGCGATGGGCTTGCCGAACTGCTCGCGTCGCTGCGCGTACCGCAGGGCATGTTCGTATGCGCCCCGTGCGCAGCCCACCGATTCCCATGCAACGCCTGCCCGGGTCATGGCCAGCACGCGCGCCGTGTCCTTGAAGGTGTTGGCGTTCTGCAAGCGATCGGCCTCGCTGACGCGGCAGTCGGTGAGCGTGATCAGGCCGTTCTGCACCACCCGCAACGCCATCTTGTGGAGGATCTTGTCGACGTGGAAGCCCGCGGTGCGGTTGTCGACCACGAACCCCTTGACCTGGCCGTCGTCGACGTCGCGCGCCCAGACGACCGTCAGGTCGCACCAGGTGGCGTTGCCGATCCACTTCTTCTGGCCATTGAGGATCCAGGTGTCTCCTTCCCGCTTGGCCGTCGTGGTCAACCCACCGGCGGTACCGGAGCCGACATCGGGCTCGGTCAGCGCGAAGGCGCCGATCTGATCCATCCTGGCCATCGACGGCAGCCAGCGCTGCTTCTGCTCCTCCGACCCGCACAGGTAGATCGAACCCATCGCCAGTCCGGTATGCACGCCGAAGAAGGTGGACATGGACGAGTCCACGCGCGCCATCTCCATCATCACGAAGCCCAACAGGGTGGTGCTGCGCCCGGCGCAGCCGTAACCGTGGTAGGGCAGCCCGGCAATCTCCAGTGCCTTGAATCCGGGCAGCAACTCGAACGGGAACTCGTCGCGCTCCCAGAACCCTGAAATGATGGGCGCAACGTCCTGCTCCATGAAGTTGCGCACCTTCAGGCGGATCGCGTTGTCATCGTCCGACAGCGTCTTCGAGAAGTGGTAGAAGTCACCATCGGCCTCGGGCAGCTCACGGGGCTTCCTGGGAGGGGTGTCTGCTGGACTCATGACTGCATTCCTCTGGGTCGATGGCAGGGTCAGCCAGCGCGCCTCCCGCGTCGCGCGGCGAAACAAGCGCCCGTTGCGGCGTCGTGTCGGCCATGGTTGTGCTCCTGTAGGGAGGCGACGGCGCCCCCTAGATCCTTGCTATGAACTTGATCTCGATGAGCTGGGTGGGCAACGCCAGGCGTGGCGTCACCAGGATCGTGCTGGCGACGGCAGGCTTGTCCGACGCATAGGCCGCCTTCCGCACGGGACCGGCCGCTGCGAATGCCGCATCCATGTCGGTCACGTACAGCACTTCCTCGACCACGTTGTCCAGCGTTGCGCCGTACTTGGCGAGCATCAGCTTGGCGTTCTCGTAGGACTGCCGCATCTGGACCTCCATGTTGGAGTGGTCCAGGATCCGGTTGTGCTCGTCCAGCGGTGCCGGACCGACGATGTTGCCGTCCGCATCGTGACCGAGCTGGCCGGAGATGTAGATCGTGTCGCCCACCTTGACCGCCTGGGCATAGCCATACGTGGACTCCCACGGCATGCCCATTTCCTTTGTTTCCTTGCTCAGACCCATGATCGCGCTCCTGTCCAGCGTGTGCGTCTGCTCATCGTGTAGATGTATAGGCGACCGCCCGCGCGACCGGTAGCTCGTCCGGTGGAACTTCGTTGTTGAGCAAAGCGAATCAATGCCCGGATGCTTGCCGGGAAACATGCTGTTGCCGGCCTGGAGGCTTCTGCCGGCGGATCAGAGTCTTTACCATCCGGCCTAGCCTGGCGGATCCGTGTCTGCCCTGTCGGTGTTGCGATGACCAACGATCGAGAGACCTTCCAGTGGGTCCCGCCAGCAGCAACGTGGCCCGAGCTCCAGACCCAACTGCAGGCACTGCGGGAGGAAGTCCAGCGGATGGTGCAGGACACCCCAGGTGACCCCGGGCTCTATGAGCGGTTCGCAGGAATGGCAGGCGCCATTGTCGACCGCGCACCGCCAGACCTCGTGGAGTCGGTCCAGAGTGAGCTGGGCTCGATCCTGCGAGACCTGGGGCTTTCCGGTGACGCCGTGGATTAGCTGGCGGGCTGGGCCTCGGGGAAGGTCCACTTCCCGTTCAGGACGTCGGCACGCGGTCGATAGAGGCGGACAAGGTAGTTCCACCCCGAAGTGGTCGGCAGGCAGTTCGGCACCTGCCCGTCGCAGCCGCCGAACTGCACGTCGACCGAACCATCGTCGTTGCGCTTCGCCGTGACGTTGTTGATCGTGTAGGCATTCTGGGCGTTGGATTCGTAATAGCCCTTCGCGTCGTACACGCTGATCGACCAGAAGCCCTCCACCGGCACTTCGCCGACGTGCAGCTTGTAGACGGTTTTTCCATCGTTCTTCGCCGGCGTGACGTTGAGGTACAGCGCGTCCTTGTCGGGGTTTCCACCCCATGCCGCCGCCGCGTTCACCAGACGCCGCACCGGGTCCACCTCGGCCTTGGTGCCGAAGGACTTGCGGGTATCGGGCAAGCCGGCCGCCAGCGTCAGCAGTGCCTCACGCACCTGCTTCTGCGTGACCGGATCCCACTTCGGCGCCTCCCAGGCGCCCGGCCCCGCCTGCTCGACCTTGATCGCGTCCTGCAGGGCATGGGCCTGCTTCAAGTCGTCAGGACTATTGGGGTCGGCGAGTGTCCGCACCGCCGCCACGACGTAGCGCGTGCCGATCTTGTCCTTGCTCAAGGTATAGCTGCCAGCTTTGTAGATCACCTGCGGCGTGTACTGGTCTTCGTCGATCAGTTGCATCGACATGAACCGCTTGCCGGCATCGGGAAGCGTGATCGTCACCGGTCCTGCATCCAGGTCGAAAACCGCAGCGGAGTAAAGCGTGTCGCGGTTCATGCGGATGACAGTCTGCTTGTCGATCGGCGTCAGTTCGCGCCGATGGAAGAACTTGCCGGTTCCGCCGGCATCCCTGGCGACGCCGGCGATGTAGAGGTCGGATTCGGCGCGGACGAAGTTGTCGACGTTGACCGGAACCGTGCCCGGTTCGGACGCTTGCGGTTTCGGTGGTTCCGACTGCGCAGGCGCCGCTTGGGAGGCGGCGTCAGCCTCGGCCGCGGCGGCCTCCGGCGACGGCGCGGGAGCGGTCTGGCGCTGGCATGCGGTGGCCAGCACGAGCAGCACGGCGGCGGACAGGAGTCTCATGAGTTGGTTCCTTGGCGGAGTCAAAGCCTTCTGCGGCAACCGTCGTGAAATCTCCGTGAGCAGCCAGCAATGTGAACGCCTGCATGGCCGCGGCACCTTCACTGCTATCCGCATGTCTGCCGCACTCGTCTGGCGTCCACTCAGCGATCACCGCGCCCGATGGGGCGAGTCTGCAGACATCTCTCTTTCACGTGGACACAACCGTTGCCCGCACATATTCCACCACTTCAGTTGGATCACACGCCGCGGCAGGGACCTCGCGATCGTGCGTCAGGTGTGAAGGTCTCTTGCATGGGACGTGATCGAGGGTCGCGTCTTTGCTCCCCAATCTGATCGCTTCGCGAGACAGAGGAGACCGAGCTGGCAAGCAAGAAATCAGCGACCACTGCCAGGAAGGCAGCGAAGAAGGCTGCCGGCAAGACTTCCCGCATCGGCAAGGTCAAATTCGTACTGGCAGCCCCACCCTCCAGGGGAAAGCTGGGAGAGATCCTTCCGATTCCACGTCCGGTATATAAACCTGTCAGGGAGCCTGACCTCAAGAAGGTCGATCCGCCGCCGCCGTTTACGGTCAAGCCACCCAAGGGTGCACCAAACGTACTTATCGTCCTGCTGGACCAGTCGTGCTACGCCGACCCGACCGGCATGGGCGGGCCGATCAATACGCCGGCTTTCGACAGGTTGGCGAAGAACGGCCTGAAGTACGTGAACTTCCACGTCAATCCGCTGTGCTCACCCACGCGCGCCGCCCTCCTGACCGGGCGCACCCAGCACCAGTGCAGCATGGCCGGCGTGGCAGGAACGGCCAACGCGTATCCGTGCGATTCGAGCATACGCCCGCAGACGATCAGCTCCATCGGCAAGATCCTCCAGAGCTGGGGCTACTGCACTTCATACTTCGGCAAGTGCAACGAGACGCCTGAGTACATGGTCAATGTGAGCGGGCCATTCGACCTGTGGCCAACGCACACGGGCTTCGACAAGTTCTATGGATACATTGCCGGCGAGCAGTCCCTGTTCCATCCAAGCCTCGTCGACGGGACCACATTCATCGGGACGCCCAATGATCCCGACTACCACTTCAACACCGACCTGACCAACAAGGCGGTCGACTGGATCAGGGCCACTCGATCCCTGACGCCTGACCGCCCGTTCCTGATGTACTACGCCCAGAGTGCGAGCCACCCTCCACACACGCCACCGGTGAGCTGGCTGAAGAAGGATCTCTACAAGGGCAAGTTCGACCAGGGCTGGGACAAGATCCGCGAGGAGATACTTGAGCGGCAGATCAAGCTGGGCATCGTGCCCCCCGGGACGAAGCTCGCCGCAAACCCCGACTCCGTCCAGAAGTGGGACGATCTGTCGGCAGACGAGAAGAAGGTATACTCGCGGCAGATGGAGGTCTACGCGACACTGACCGAGCATGCCGACTACGAGGTTGGTCGCCTGATCGACGGCATCGAAGAGATGGGCGAGCTCGACAACACATTGATCTTCTACATCTTCGGCGACAACGGCGGCTCCATCATTGGCGACCTCAACGGTACGTTCGTCGAGTGGTCCGCGCTCAACAATGCGCCTGAGGACGTGCCGTACCTGCTTTCTCGCCTGGACGAGTATGGCGGCCCGAACTCCTATCCGAACTACGCCGTCGGCTGGGCCATGGCGGGCTCCACGCCCGCCACATGGGCGATCACGATGGCGCACGGTGGCGGCAACAACGCGGGCATGGCGGTGCACTGGCCTGCCGGCATCAAGACCAAAGGCGAGATCCGCCGGCAGTACGCCAGCGTGATCGACGTTGTGCCCACGATCCTCGAGGCCGTAGGCATTCCGGCCCCGAAGATCGTCAACGGGATCAAGCAGACCCCGATGGCCGGAATCAGCATGAAGTATTCGTTCAACAACGGCCGGGCAAAGGAGCGCCACACGACGCAGTACAACGAAGGCGCGGGCAATCGCAGCATCTACCACGAAGGCTGGATGGCGGCTGTCGTCCACAACGTCACGTGGGAGCCGACGTTGCGGGCCGAACGGTACGAGGACGACAAGTGGGAGCTGTACAACATGAAGGAAGACTTCGGGCTGGCCAACGATCTTGCCGGCGAGTACCCGAAGAAGGTCGAGCAGATGAAGAAGCTGTTCGACAAGGAGGCCATCAAGTACGGGGTCTACCCGATGGATGATCGCCGCTTCGAACGACTCAACGCCGAAGTTTCCGGACGTCCTGACATCATGGCAGGGCGCAAGGAACTGACGGTGTATCCGGGCATGCCCGGAATGACCGAGAACAGCTTCATCGACACGAAGAGCCGCTCATTGACCATTACGTGTGACCTGGAGATTCCGAAGGGTGGCGCCGAGGGTGTCGTCATTGCCCAGGCGGGCATGTTTGGGGGCTGGAGCCTGTATCTGAAGAACGGCAAGCCCAAGTACGCCTACAACTGGCTGGCCCGGGAGAAGTACGTGATCGAAGCTCCGGACAAGCTGCCTGAAGGAAAGGTCAAGCTGGTCTATGACTTCGACTACGACGGTGGCGGTCTCCACAAAGGCGGCACAGGCAAGTTGCTCGTGAACGGCAAGAAGGTCGCCGAGGGGCGCATCGACAAGACAATGGGTGCGCTCTACTCACTCGCAGCCGAAACAGCGGATATCGGCCTGGACAGCTACTCCCCGGTCACCGATGACTACGACCCCTGGGACAACTCATTCACCGGGACAATCAAGTCGGTGACGCTCAAGCATAAGGATTAGCGCGCTTTCAGCCCCTCCGCGTACCGCCACAGTTCATCCATCAGCCCGGCATAGACCTTGGCCTGCTGCTCGGACAACGAGGTATTGACGAACAGGATGACGGCCACGTCCCTGGAAAGGCTGGCCAGCATCTCGGTTCGCACGCCAGGGTCGGAGCCGCCATGGCCGATGCGGGTGACGTTGAACTTGGTTGACCAGAACAGTCCGGAGTTCTTCTCGGCGAGGACGACGTTGTCCGGCTTGTTGGTTTCGGTGTACTGGAACCGCAGCATCTCGGCGACTGACGCTGGCTTGAGGATGCGTGCGCCCTGGTACTCGCCGTCGTCCAGCAGCGCGATGAACAGCCGTGACAGGTCCGACACGGATGTACGCACGCCACCGTCGGGATAGGTGGTTACGCCATACAGCGGTATCGGAATGCTGAACTCGTCCTGCGCGACGTACAGCGTGGAGTGCACGCCGGCCGGAAGCTCGGACAGGAACCACGCGCTTCGCTCCATCTTCAGTGGCGCGAAGATGCGCTCGCGCGTGTAGTCGTTGAGCTTCTGGCCGACGGCGCGCTCGACGATGCAGCCAGCCAGGCCAGCGGCGATGTTGGAGTACTCACGGTGCTTGCCGGGCTTGAACGGCAGGAAGTTCTCCGGCGAGTAGTCCCTCCCTCCTGGCACCAGGTAGTTTCGGAGGAAGTCGCAGAGGTCTTCCGGTGCATCACCGCCCCAGTGATACAGCCCCTGGTAGACCGCCCAGCGATCGCTGATGCCCGAGGTATGCGTCGCCAGCTGGCGCAGGGTGATCGGCTCGCTGGGAAACGAAGGATTGGCGACCTTGAACGGCAGGTACGCATTGATGTCCTGGTCCAGCGACAGCTTGCCCTGCTCCACCGCCTGCATCATCGCCACACCGGTGACGGTCTTGCTGATCGATCCGATGTTCATCACCGTGTCGGGCGTGAAGCGCACCCCGCGTTGCCTGTCGGCGAAGCCGTAGCCCTTCGACCAGACCAGGTGCTTGTCGATGATGATGACCGCGCCCACGCCGACCAGTCCGGCCTGGGCCATCGCCTCCTCGATGTGGCGATCGATCGTGGTCTGGTCGCCGGGCACAGCTGCTGCCCGATCCGAGCCGGTAACCGACGCGGGCGCAAGGAGGAAGGCAAGCACGGTCACAGACACCCACCACTGGCTGACTCGCATGACGACCTCAGGCTCTCCGCAGGACGGCCAAGGATGGCGCGTCGTCCGGCCCCGCGGTTACCAGGATCCGACGAAACCGGTGATATCGCGACGAACTGTCGCCGTCGGTCGATGGAACCGGTCCACGGAGGCCGCGCATTGGGTCCCGACACACAGATATACAAATCGATCAGGGTCCGGACACACCCTGGATACGGCCAACCCGTCAAATGGGGACGACATCCCTGAAGAGTGTTCCGATGAACTTCCTACGAACCATCGCCGTCCTGCTCCCGCTGGCTTCGGCCGTCCCTGTTGCGTACGCACAGGCACGCCAGCCCGATCCTGTCGTGGCCACGCATGTGGGCCACCTGGCATCCAGCGACGACTTGCTTGCCGGTCCGCCGGCGCGGGAAGCCCTGCACCGCATCCCCTGGGCCGCTACCGCATCGACCGATTCCGATTTGGCACCAGAGGCCCCGCAGGCGGAGTTCGTATTCGCCGCAGAAGTACCGCTGCAAGCCGGCATGTTCGACTCGCCCACGGTCTGGGAGGACGAGCCCTAGCGTGACGTCACTCCTGCCATTCCAACCATGCACCAGGCACCAGCGGTTCGATTCGAACGGGTTTCTCGCGCGCCGCTTCACGCAGCCGGGCGATGGGATCGTCGACCTCGACGTACTCCGCGATACCTGACACGCCGTAATGAATGGGAACCAGCCGGCGCGCGCCCAGGATCTCCGCGGCCGCCACCGCCTGATCCGGCGTGAGCACCCCAGGCAGGCCGCTCACCGGCTTGCGCCAGCCGAACCGTGCACCATTGACCGGCAGGAAAGCAGCGTCGAATGGCCCGAACTGGCGGCCGATCCGCCACCAGTGGCCGTGCCATAGCGTGTCCCCGCCATGGAAGATCCGGCGGCCAGCGGCCGATATCACCCAGGACACCTGCGGGTCGCCGTAGCCATCGGATGCGGGCACGGCGGTGGCGGTGAAGTCGCCCAACAGTTGCGGCTCCCACAACGTACTCGGTCTCGCACGGGTCCCTGCGGGAACCGGCAAGGGATTCGTTCCCGCGGGATGCACGAGCGTCCCACCGTGCGCCAGCGCGTCCGCAGCGGCCTTTGCATCGAAGTGGTCCGGATGCGCATGCGTGATCAGGACGCTGGTGTCGCCTATGGCGTCGCCGACCGGGATCAGTCGATCCTTGAGCGCGGTTCCCCACGCGTCGGGATTGACCAGCGGGTCGATGAACAACGTCGCCTGCGGCAGCTGAAGGCGTATCCCCGCCCACGCCAGGCGCTGGATGCGCAGATCGTCTGGACGAGCCGCGGCCAGAACGCGCCTGCCCGGAAGCAGAGCCATGCCCACCAGGCCGGCACAGCCCGCGATGAACTGCCTGCGACGCATGCTCATGCGTGGCCCCGTCGAGAGACGAGGGCGGCATCGAACTCGAAGATCGACTGCGCGGCGATCACATCCAGATTGTGTCGATGCCACACACGCTCGAACTCGACCGGTTCGACCAGCGGCGCCAGGCAGGACTCGAGGGAAATCGAGGCGATGCGTTCCTCGGTCTCTTCCACCCTCCCTCGGGAGCGAATGCGGACGACCGCGTCGCGCAGGCGATCAAGGTAGTGGATGGCGTTGTCGAGGACGCCCGCGGGAAACCAGCCGATATGCCCACCCACCACCGTCCCCCTGCGCAACTGCCGGATCCGGTCGATCGCGGTGCGAATGGCCGCGGGGTCGGCCTTCGACAGATAGACGATGTTGCCGACGATGTTGTCGCCGGCACACACCAGGTCCGCGGTGGGCACGTCCACGCTGACATGGTCCATCGTCTTGCCGGGGTTGTGCACGAATCGCAACTCGTGCCGCCCCCATCGGATGGACAGGGTGCTGTCGAACACTACTTTTGGTACGCGGTAGAAGGCATCGATTCGCCGGTTCTGTGACAGGAACGCGTGGCGATGGTGGCGCTGGGCGATGGTCACTGCATCGGGGAACAGCGACATCCCGGCAAGGTGATCGCTCATGAAGTGCGTCGCGGCGACGGCGCGCACCGTCCTTCCCATGTCGTCACACAGGACGCGGCGCATCCATTGCGCGTCTTCCTCGCTGCCGAGCGAGTCGACCAGCAGCACATCGTCGCCATCGAGAAAGGCCGTGGCGACCGATTCGTGGTCGTCGCCGACGAACATCAGCACATCCGGTCGCAACACTTCGACTCTCATGATCGCTTCCGCCATTTCGATGGAAGTGATCATCGACAGCGCGACCGGTGCCGACAAACGAGTTGTTTTTGCAGATGGATTAGTAAAACTAACTTGATAGGATGCGGGCCTGCACCTATGCCCGAGGCGCCCGTGAAGTCCCGTCACCCTGCTCCGCTCAATGCTCTGCGGGCCTTCGAGGCAGCCGCGCGATCCCTCAGTTTCCAGTCAGCGGCGGCGCAGCTGTTCGTCACTCCTGCCGCCGTCAGCCATCAGGTGAAGCACCTTGAGGCCTACCTCGGCGTCAAGCTGTTCCATCGCCACCATCGCTCGGTAGAACTCACCGACGAGGGCAAGGCACTGGCGGCTTCACTGGGCGAGCTGTTCGGCCAGCTCGACCTCGCATTGGACCGGGCCATCGCCCCCGCCGCTGCCGATCTGCGCATCAGCACGATGGAATCCTTCGCCGCGAAGTGGCTCGCGCCGAGATTGCACAGGTTCCATCGCGACTGGCCCGATCTGAGGGTGCGCATCGACACCGGCGACGAGCACACCGATTTCACCCGCGACGGCATCGATGTCGCCATCCGCTACGGTCCCGGCGGTTATTCCGGTGCCGAGGCAGAGCGGCTCATGGATGCGTCGGTGTTTCCGGTGTGCGCGCCATCGCTCGCGGCAGATGCGCGCCAGCGGCTGACGCAGCCCGACGACCTGCGGCACTTCACGCTGCTGCATGACCAGAGCGCGGCCGCCCGCCCCGGCGTGCCCGACTGGTCCGCCTGGCTGCAGGCCACCGGTGCCACGCAGGTGGATGCGACACGTGGCCCGGTGTTCGCAAGCATCTACCTCGCCCAGGAGGCCGCGGCCGCCGGCCACGGAATCGCGCTGGGGATCGCCCCACTGGTCGAGGAGGACTTGCAGCGAGGACGCCTGATCAAGCCGTTCGAGCCTGCATTGGATAACGCGTACGGATTCTGGGTCGTCCGCCGGCGTGGAGGCGAGCGCAACGCGACGATCGATGCCTTCTGCCAGTGGCTGCGCGAGGAAGCTTCCTCCGGGTAAGGCCTCCTGGCGGGTTTGTATCGGAAGGTATCAACCGGTACGGCAGCCAAAGTTCCATGCAAAAAGCCGGGTCACCCGATATCTGCGGGATACCCCGGGGCCTCGAAATGGAGCCACACAACCCAGTGGCCCCCTACGAGGTACCAGCATGTCCACCGCACTTCCCGCGATCCCCGCGAGCACTCCCTTCTTCTCCCGCGTCGACGGCGTCGGCCAGTGGCTGGCGCCGCTGGGCCTGCGCCTGCTGCTGGCCTGGGAATTCTTCGAAGCCGGCCGCGAGAAGCTGCAAGGCAGCAACTGGTTCGCCGACCTCGGCGAGCGCTTCCCGCTGCCGTTCTCGCTGATCAGCCCCGACCTGAACTGGGCTATGGCGACCTGGTTGGAACTAGGCGCCAGCGTCGCCCTGCTGGTCGGGCTGGGTACGCGTTACGCCGCGGCTGCGCTGTTCGTGCTGACCGTCGTGGCGATCTACGCGGTGCACTGGCCGTCCGACTGGTCCTCGCTCGCCGAGCTGTGGAAGGGCTACGCAATCAGCGATGACGGCTTCGGCAACTACAAGCTGCCGCTCATCTACCTGGTGATGCTGCTGCCGCTGATGCTCGGCGGTGCCGGCCGCTTCAGCCTCGATCACGCGATCGCTGCACGCTTGACGCCGGTGCCTGGCACCACCGCTGACCGTTCGACCTGGGGCCTGGTGCTGTTCGCCATCGGAGCGACGGTTTCGATCCTGTTGCCCTGGGCAGGCGGTGCACTGGCCCTCGCCGGTGTCGCGCTGTTCGCCTGGTCGCGGTCGCAACGCCGCCTGGCAGCACCGCGCTACGCGCAGGCCTGACATCTCTCTCCTCTCCTTCGCGGGCAGCGCGAAAGCGGCCCGCACATCTCGCACGAGTTCGTGCAAACCAACTGGAGCAATACCCATGTCCCCCAATACACGCAACACCGCCGGCCTGCTCGGTCTCGCCCTCGCTGGCCTGGCACTGAGTGGTTCCGCATTCGCGATGCAGCCGCTTGCCCAGGGCTACATGCTCGGCGCCAGCCACGCCGCCGCCGAAGGCAAGTGCGGTGAAGGCAAGTGCGGCGCCAGCGAAGGCAAGACCACCAAGACCGCGGCCGCGTCGAAGACCGCCGAAGGGAAGTGCGGCGAAGGCCAGTGCGGCGATTCGCGCTTCAACAAGACCGACAGCAATGACGACGGTCTGGTCTCGAAGGCCGAGTACCTGAAGGTCGTGCCGACCGGCCAGGGCTGGTCCGACAAGGACGCCAACGCCGACGGCTTCATCTCCGAGCGCGAGGCGTACGACTACACCAAGGCCCGCTTCGAAGCCAACGGCAAGAAGATCCCGATCGGCCGCTTCGCCGCCTTCCCCGAGTAATTCCTGCCCGCCCTCGCTCCCGCGGCCACGGCGCCGCGGGAGTCACCGTGAGATCACCGTCATGCGCTCCCTCGTTACCCCGACTTCCGCCGGCCTGGGCCTGCGCCGCGGCCTGCTGCCGGAACTGCTGGCCATGCACGACCGCGCAGTGGACTTCCTCGAAGTAGCGCCGGACAACTGGATCGGTGTCGGCGGCAAGTTCGGCGAGCAGCTGGCCGAGCTTTCCGCACGCTTCCCGATCAGCGCGCACGGCCTGTCGTTGTCGCTGGGCGGGATCGAGCCGCTCGACATGGAACTGCTCAAGCGCACGCGCGAGTTCAACGACCGTCACGATGTGGTGCTCTACAGCGAGCACCTGAGTTACACCTCCGACGATGGGCACCTGTACGACCTCATGCCCATTCCGTTCACCGACGAAGCCATCGCCCACGTCGCCTCGCGCATCCGCCAGGTGCAGGACGTGCTGGGCCGGCGCATCGCGGTGGAGAATGTCTCCTACTACGCCGCGCCTTACCAGGCATTGGCGGAGATCGATTTCATCAATGCCGTCCTCACCGAGGCCGATACCGACCTGCTGCTGGACGTCAACAACCTCTACGTCAACTCGATCAACCACGGCTACGACCCGCAGGCCTTCCTGGCGCGGCTTCCGGCCGAGCGGATCGCCTCGTACCACATCGCCGGGCATTTCGACGAGGACATCGACCTGAAGGTCGACACCCACGGCGCACCGGTGAAGGCCGACGTCTGGGACCTGCTGGATGCGGCGTATCGCCGCTTCGGCGTGCGTCCGACGCTGCTGGAACGCGACTTCAATCTCCCGCCGCTCGGCGAGCTGCTGCTCGAGACGCAACGCATCCGCACGATGCAGCTGGCCCACGTCGACCGTCGCACGTTGCTGGAGCTGGCCCATGTCTGAGTCACTGCGCGAACAGCAGTACACCCTGGCACGTCACCTGCGCGATCCGGCCCGGCATGCGCCGCCGCCGGGAATCGAGGATCGTCGTCTGCGCGTGTACCGCGAATTGTTCTTCGGCGCGATCGAGAGCTTGCTGGCGAGCGGTTTCCCGGTGATCCGCGAAACGCTCGGGGCCACGCAGTGGCAGAAGCTCGTGCGGGCGTTCTATGCCGAGCACCGCAGCAGCACGCCGTTGTTCCCGAAGATCGCCGGTGAGTTCGTCTCCTACGTCGAGGCTCGCGCCGACGACCCCGGAATTGCGCCCTGGCTGTCCGATCTGGCGCACTACGAGTGGATCGAGCAGGCGCTGTACGTCAGCGATGCTGCATCTCCACCCTACCGCGCCGACGGTGATCTGCTCAGCGGCGTGCCGGTGCTCTCACCGCTGGCCATTCCGCTGGCGTACCGCTGGCCGGTCACGGACATCGGACCGGGGCACGACATCGACACGCCGCCGGAGCAGCCCACCACCCTGCTCGTCCATCGCGATGCCGACCATGGCGTGCACTTCAGCCGCATAGCGCCGCTGGTCTACCACCTGCTGGCCTCGCTGCAGGCCAACGCCTGGAGCGGACGGGAACACCTGACTGCGCTGGCAGCCGCAACTGGCGCGGATCCTGGCGAGATGGAGGCGCATGGCCTGGAGCTGCTTCAGCGCCTGCATGCGCAGGGCATCGTCCTGGGAACTGCATTGCCGTAAACGCGCTGCAACCGGTTTGTATCGAAACGTACCCCCCGCCAGGCAAGCAACGCCTTGTTACAGATCCGCGGGTACCGCGACACACGGCCGATACCTCGCCGCGCTGAAATGGACCCGTCAGCAGAAGAACGCGCCTTCACCGGCGACCCAACCCCACGCGGCCAGACCGCAACCCCACCGGAGTATCGCAATGTCCAGGATCAACACCCGTAACCCCGTCGGCATGCTCGGCGTCGCATTGGCAGGCATGGTCCTTGGCGGCTCCGCATTCGCCATGGAACCGCTGTCACAAGGCTACATGCTGGCCGCCAGCCACGCCGCTGCCGAAGGAAAGTGCGGCGAGGGCAAGTGTGGTGAAGGCAAGTGCGGTGAAGGCAAGTGTGGCGGCGCCCCGAAGGCCGACACCTCGGCGACGAAGAAGACCGCTGAAGGCAAGTGTGGCGAAGGCCAGTGTGGCGATGCCCGCTTCGCTTCCGCCGACACCAACAAGGACGGTCTGGTTTCCCGCGCGGAGTTCGTCGCCGTGGTCCCCAAGGGCGAGGCGATCTTCAAGTCGAAGGACCCGAACAACGACGGCTTCATCTCCGAGCTGGAGGCCTACAACAACGTCAAGGCCGCCTTTGACGCCAACGGCAAGCCTATGCCGCGCGGATTGTTCGCCGACATTCCGGAATAAGCCCGAGTTTCCCCCTGCGCCCCCTCACTTCCCTCCCCGCTTGGAGGGGGCGCCTTTTTTCTGAACCGGGCGGCGTGACAGCGAGCGAACGCCGCCACGCGTATTCATGACCGGACGACCCCGTTCCTGCCCGCATACCGAGGAGTTCGACATGAAGAAGATCCACATCGCCGCCGCATTGGCGGCGCTACTGACGAGTACTTCATTGATTGCCGGCGATGCCCAAACCGGTATCAAGCGCCACGAAGCCCTGCGCAATGACTTCGACGCCACTCGCGAAGTCGTCCAGGTCCGCGTCGATTTCGCCCCGGGTACCACCTTCGGCATGCACACGCATCCGGGCGTCGAGATTGCGTACGTGCTGGAAGGCACGCTGCAGTACTCGTTCGAGGACAAGCCTTCGGTGACACTGAAGGCCGGCCAGTCGTTGTACATCCCGGCCGGCCAGGCGCATGCCGCGCACAATCCGGGCCAGGTGCAGGGCGCGGAACTGGCGACCTACATCGTTGAGAAGGGCAAGCCGATCGTGGTGCTCCGCGCCAAGCCATGACGCCCTGACGGCATTCATGCGGTTCCGCCTTACGACGCTGCGGCGGCCTCGATCACGGCCAGGTCGAGCTTGTGCATCGGCAGGAACGCCTGGGTCACCCGATCGATCACGGCCTGGTCGCCCGAGGCCAGGATCTCGTCCATCAACACCGGCGTGATCTGCCACGACAGCCCATAGCGATCCTTGCACCAGCCGCACTGCTCCGCCTCGGGCACGCTGGACAGTTGCGCCCAGTAGCGGTCGATCTCGGCCTGGTCACGGCAGGTGACCACGAACGAGATCGCTTCGTTGAAACCGAAGCCGTGCGGATGCCCGCTGTCCATCGCTGCAAACCAGCTTTCACCGAGGCGGAAATCCGAGAACATGACGGTGCCCTCGCGATCCTGCGGCATGCCGGCGGGATATCTGGCCATCCGCCCTTCCCTGGAGTCGTCGAAGACCGAGCGGTAGAACGCGCCCGCCTCTTCGGCCTTGCCATACACCTGCCCGGTAAACATCAGCGACGGCACGATCGGCGGCCTGGGTTCTCCACCGGCATCGGTCAGGATCAGCTGCCACGACACGCCATAGCGATCCTGCACCCAGCCAAAGCGCTCGCTGAACGGATACGCATCCAGCGGCATCAACGCCTGGCCACCTTCGACCAGCGCCGCCCACAGCCGGTCCAGCTTCGAGCGCGCGTCCGGGTCGCGTGACGGATCGAAGTTGACGAAGAACGACACCGACGGATTGAACTTGAACAGCGGCCCGGCACTGATCGCAAGAAAGGGCTGGCCTTGCAGCGTGAACGACACCACGTCGCAATCGCCCGACGGCGTATTGCGCAGCACGGCCACGGAGTCGATCTTCGAATCCGGGAACACCGAGCAATAGAACCCGGCTGCTTCCTTGGCCTGCTTGTCGAACCACAGATGCGGCGTGATCGGTTTCACGAGGGACATACCTGACCTCCTTGGCGACGCTAGGGTCGGTCTTGCGCTTTACAGCCGGTCCGCGTCGATGACGGCCTGCGCGAATGCGCCCGGATCCTCCTGCGGCAGGTTGTGACCGATGCCACCGGTGATCAGGCGATGCTCGTACTTGCCGGTGAAACGCTTCGCGTACGACTCAGGCTTGGGATGCGGCGCTCCGTTGGCGTCGCCTTCCATCGTGATCGTCGGCACGGTGATCGCCGGGAACTGGGCGAGCCTGGCCTCCAATGCGTCGTACCTGGCTTCGCCCTGGGCCAGGCCGAGGCGCCACCGGTAGTTGTGGACGACGATGTCGACATGGTCCGCATTCTCGAACGCCGCAGCGCTGCGGTCGAAGGTCGCGTCATCGAATGCCCATTTCGGCGATGCCAGTTTCCAGATCAGCTTGGCGAAGTCGTGGCGGTACTTGTCGTAGCCCTGGCGTCCGCGCTCGGTGGCGAAGTAGAACTGGTACCACCACTGCAGCTCGGCTTCGGGCGGCAATGGCACCTGTCCGGTCTGCTGGCTGCCGATGAGGTAGCCACTGACGGCCACCAGCGCCTTCACCCGCTCCGGCCAGAGTGCCGCGACGATGTCGGCTGAGCGCGCGCCCCAGTCGAAACCGGCCACGACAGCCTTTCCGATTTCCAGCGCATCCATCAGCTGCACCACATCCTCGGCCAGGGCCGCGGGCTGTCCGTTGCGCAGCGTGTCGGCCGAGAGGAAGCGGGTCGTGCCGTATCCGCGCAGGTACGGCACGATCACCCGATAGCCCTTCTGCGCCAGCAGCGGCGCCACGTCGACATAGCTGTAGATGTCGTACGGCCAGCCGTGCAGCAGGATCACCGGCGGACCTTTCTTCGGGCCGGCCTCGGCGTAACCGATCTCCAGCAGTTTGGTACGCACCTGCTTGAGCGGACCGAACGAGGTGTGTTGCGCGCGTGTCGGCGCGGCCGCAGCCGGCCCCGCTTGACCGCCCTGCTCCGCATGCGCCGCCAGCAGCGGCGCCATGGCGGCGCCAAGGGCCGCCGTGCCCATCAGGCGACGGCGAAAAGAATCAACGGGGTTGGCTTCGGGCTTGTCCATCTGTGATCTCCGTGTATTGCCGGGGGCTCAATCAATACGCTCGATGCCGTCGTCGAGATGCACCCAAGGGTGCTGCCGTACCGCGTACACCGACACCTGCGGCGGCGGAAATCCCGGATCCGCGAAGGCGCCCACGGGAATGGCGATCACGTCGGGAATCGCGTCCATCAGATAGAAGACGGTGGCGCCGCATTGCGGGCAGAAGTGAAACCGGGCCGAAGTTCCTTCGTCGCCAACCAGCACGAACTCCGTGCTTTCGCCGGTGATGGCGACCGCGTCGGCCGGGAACCTGGCCTGGGCGGCGAAGACGCTGCCGGAGCGCCTCTGGCAATTCAGGCAATGGCAAACGGACACGCGCAGCGGTTCGCCTCGCGTGCTGACGCTGAGCTTCCCGCAACTGCATGATGCAAACCGGTCGGTCATGACGTCCTGCCACCTGGCGCATGGAGGAACTGCGTCAGGAAACATAACAGACCGCCGTTCGGTCCCGCGCGATGGCTCGGCGGGACCTTGGGGGCTTCAGGGAGCCTTTGCGCCCGGATTCGAAGGCAACGGCGTCAGCAACGGCTTGTCGCCGTCGTTGAGGATCCATACCAGCAGCTTGGCCGGCTTGGTGTTGCTGGCATTTCGCGATACCAGGTGGTCGATGCGCGGCGTCTCGTACCAGGACTGGCCCGCGCTGTAGGTCACCGGTGCCTCGCCTTCCAGCTGCGAGATCACGGTACCTTCCAGCACGTAGGCGATCGCCGAACCGGTATGCACATGCGGAATCGACTTCTGTCCGGGTGCGTAATCCACGGTGAAGAACAGCGCCTTCTTGCCCGGTGCGTCGGACAACGCGTGCTCCTGGAGCATGGTGATTTTTTCCTGTCCATCGCCGGCCGGGCCATGCGCCGATGCGGACGTTGCGAGGCCGCCAAGGGCCGCCAACAGGACGAGTGTCGGGATACGGATGTTCATGTCGTTGTTGCCTGTGTTGTTTGGGTCAGGTGGCGGAGACGGAGCGGAACCCGACCGCGAGGCGGTTCCAACCGTTGATGGCGTTGATGGCGACGGTCAGGTTGACGCGCTCGCGCTCGTCGAACTGGCTGCCGAGCCACTCGTAATCGGCGTCCGGCGCGCGCGTCTGCGACAGCAGGGTCAACGATTCGGTCCACGCTAGCGCGGCGCGCTCGCGGTCGCTGAAGAACGGAGACTCGCGCCATACCGCGACGGCATGGAGACGACGCTCGCTTTCGCCGCGCTTGCGCGCGTCACTGCTGTGCAGGTCGACGCAGTAGGCGCAGCCATTGAGCTGCGACGAGCGCAGCTTCACCAGTTCGAGCAGCGCCGGCTCCAGGCCGAGCTTGTTGACGGCGGCCTCAAGGGCGAGCATCGCCTTGGCGGCATCCGGTGAGGCTTTGTAGAAGTCGAGACGGGGTTGCATCGGGGAGGTCCTGTTGAGTGGGTGACGACATCCTATGGGTCGCCAGCAGCACGCAAGGGCACCAATTCCGGACTTCTTCGGGGACCACTTCGAGAACTGCCTGGCGTCACGGGTTGACCGGGAACGAACACAGGCTCGGGTACATTTATGGTTCCGCCGCCTTCCCTTTTGCCAACCCGCGGGCCCCATGGAATTGCACGTAGTGATCGAAGGCACGCGCGGCCTGGCTGACCAGATCCACGGCCAACTGCGCGATGCCATACGCTCCGGCCGCCTCGCTGCCGGGCAGCAGTTGCCTCCTTCCCGCCTGCTCGCGGACCAACTGGGGGTTTCGCGCAAGACTGTCGCGCAGGCCTATTCGAAATTGACGCTCGACCGCCTGATCGTCAGCCAGGTCGGTGCCGGCACCTTCGTGGCATCGCGCTTGCCACAGCGCTCGCGTCCACTCGCCCAGGAAGACCTGGCGGGAAGCGCGGTCGCCCGGCATTGGCAAGGCGTGGAGACCCCGCTTCGACATCCGGTGCCAGAGGCGCGCCTGCGCTACGAGTTCATTGCCGGCGCGGTGTCCAGGCGCCTGTTTCCGGAAGCCGAGTGGCGCCAATGCGCGCTGCATGGCCTGCGCCGCAGTGCGGCGCTGCGCGGCTTCTACGCGGAACCGGAAGGCCTGATCGAGCTGCGCGAGGCCGTCAGCCGACATGCCGGCTTCAGCCGCGGCGTGGACTGCCGCGCCGACGATCTGGTGATCACCAGCGGCGCGCAGCAGGCCCTGGACCTGGTCGCACGCGTGCTGATCGTGCCGGGGGCCATCGTCGCCATGGAGGAGCCCGGATACCCGCTGGCACGGATGCTGCTGGAGGCGCAGCAGGCGCAGGTGGTGCCGGTGCCGGTCGATTCGGAGGGACTGTGCGTTGACCAGATCCCCGATGGCACGCGCCTGATCTACACCACGCCGACCCATCAGTTTCCGCTTGGCATGCCGATGAGCGCAGCACGGCGCCAGGCACTGCTCGCGCGCGCCCGTGAACTGGGCGCGATCGTTGTGGAAGACGACTACGACAGCGAGTTCCGCTACGAAGGAAGCGCGCTGGAGCCGCTGCAAACGCTGGACCAGTGGGGCCTGGTGGCCTACATCGGCACGTTCTCCAAGTCACTGTCGCCCGAGCTTCGCCTCGGTTACGCCATCGCCCCGCCGGCACTGCGCACGGCACTGGTGAACGCAAAACACCTTTGCGACTGGCATACACCGACGATGCTGCAGTGGGCGCTGGCACGATTCATGGCCGACGGACATCTGCTCAAGCACATCCGTCGCTGCCACGATGTCTTCAGTGAGCGCCGCGAGCGGCTGCTCGCGCGTCTTGCCGGCGACCTGTCGCCCTGGCTGGAGCCGTTGCCGGCGATTGCCGGCTATCACATGGCCGTGATGTTGCGGCAGCCACTGGACGCGCTCGAGGTATGCCAGTTGTCGCGGCGTGCGGAAGTCGGGCTTTATCCGCTCGACGACTGTTACCGCAACGCTGATCACGTACCGGGACTGCTGGTCGGCTTCGGCGCCATCGAGGTCGAGGACATCGACCCGGCACTCGATCGCGTCCGTACCGTGCTCGAGCAATTGACCGCTTGATCGAGATCGCACGCTGACTGGGGCTTTCGCGTTGCCCAGTCCGACGTTCGCACAACTCCCGGTGGTAACGGCATGGACCGTTCCACCGGCACCACCTGTTACCACCAGGGACGGACGCTATAACTACGACCACACCAGTCCACGTTCTGAGTATCCCGTCATGTCCCTGCCCACCGTATTCACCCCGGCCGCGCAAGATTCCGACCCTGCGGAGACCCGTGACTGGCTGGATTCGCTCAGCGCCGTCCTCCAGCACGGCGGCTCCGAACGCGCGTCCTACCTTCTGGCGCAGCTGAACGCACGCGCCCGGCGCGCTGGCGGGGTCATCGACTTCACCACCACCACCGACTACATCAACACGATTCCGGTGGATCAGCAGGCGGTCAGCCCCGGCGACCCGATCCTCGAAAAGCGCATCCGCGACATCATCCGCTGGAATGCGATGGCGATGGTGGTCCGCGCCAACCGCAAGCCCGGCGAGCTGGACGGGCATCTGGCCAGCTTCGCGTCGTCGGCCACGCTCTACGAAGTGGGCTTCAATCATTTCTGGCGCGCTCCCAGCGACACGCACCCGGGCGACCTGATCTTCACCGAGGGGCATTCGAGTCCCGGCATCTACGCGCGCTCGTTCCTCGAGGGTCGCTTCGACGAAGCGCAGCTGGACCTGTTCCGCATGGAGGTCGAAGGCAACGGCCGCGGGCTGTCGTCCTACCCGCATCCTTGGCTGATGCCCGACTACTGGCAGGTCGCCACCGTTTCGATGGGGCTGGGACCGATGCAGGCCATCTACCAGGCCCACTTCTGGCGCTACCTGGAGCAGCGCGGGTTGATGCAGGCTTCGGATCGCAAGGTCTGGGCCTTCCTCGGCGATGGCGAGCTCGATGAGCCCGAGACGGTCGGCGCGCTGGCGCTGGCAGGTCGCGAGCGGCTCGACAACCTGGTGTTCGTGGTGAACTGCAATCTGCAGCGACTGGATGGACCGGTTCGCGGCAACGGCAAGATCATCCAGGAGGCCGAAAGCACCTTCCGTGGCGCCGGCTGGAATGTGATCAAGCTGGTCTGGGGTGGCAAGTGGGATCCGCTGCTCGCCCAGGACGAGGACGGCGAACTGCGGCGCGTGATGATGGAAACCGTCGACGGCGAATATCAGTCGTACAAGACCATGGGCGGCGACTACACGCGCGAGAACTTCTTCGGCAAGAGCGAATCCACCCGCCGGCTGGTCGAGGGCCTTTCGGATGCGCAGATCAAGTCGCTCAATCGCGGTGGCCACGATCCGGCCAAGGTGTACGCCGCCTACCACGCCGCGGTGAACACCAAAGGCGCTCCCACCGTGATCCTGGCCAAGACCGTCAAGGGCTATGAGCTCGGTGAGGGCCTGCAGTCGCAGAACGCCAGCCACAACAAGAAGAAGATCGACACGGACACGCTGCGCAACGTGCGCGATCGCCTTTCGATCCCGATCCCCGACGACCGCATCGAAGAGCTTCCCTACTACCACCCGGGTCCCGAGTCGGCCGAGGTTCGCTACCTGAAGGAACGCCGCGCGGAACTCGGTGGCAGCCTGCCGCAGCGCCGGCGTCGCGCCTCCGCGCAAGTGGTCGCACCGGAACTGCCTGCGTTCGATGCGCTGCTGCAATCCAGTGGCGATCGCGAGATCAGTACGACGATGGCGCTGGTCCGCACCATCAACATCCTGCTGCGCGACAAGCAGGTCGGCCCGCGCGTGGTGCCGGTCATCGCCGACGAGGCGCGCACCTTCGGCATGGAAGGCCTGTTCCGGCAGATCGGCATCTATGCGCCGTTCGGCCAGGCCTATACGCCCAACGACGCCTCGCAGCTTGTCTACTACCGCGAGGCGACCGACGGACAGGTGCTGCAGGAAGGCATCAGCGAAGCCGGCGGCATCAGTGCCTGGATCGCGGCCGGCACCAGCTACAGCGTCAACGATGTGCCGATGCTGCCGTTCTTCCTCTACTACGCGATGTTCGGCTTCCAGCGCGTGGGCGACCTGGCCTGGGCGGCGGCCGACATGCGCACTCGCGGCTTCCTCGTCGGTGGCACCGCCGGCAGGACCACCATCAACGGCGAAGGCCTGCAGCACGAGGACGGCCATTCGCACCTGATGTCGGGCGCGATCCCGAACGTGGTCTCCTACGATCCCACCTTCGCCTACGAGGTCGCGGTCATCGTCCAGGACGGCGTGCGCCGGATGATGCAGGAGCAGGAGGATGTCTACTTCTACCTGACGGTGATGAACGAGGCCTACCAGCATCCGGCGATGCCCGACGGCGCCGCTCAAGGCATCCTGCGCGGCATGTACCTGCTGGCTCCGGCCACGGCCGTTGCGGCTGACACGCCACGCGTGCAACTGCTCGGCGCCGGTACGATCCTGCGCGAAGCCATCGCCGCGGCCGACATGCTGGGCAAGGACTTCGGCATCGCCGCCGACGTGTGGTCGTGCCCGAGCTTCTCCGAGCTTCGCCGCGACGGTTTCCAGGTCGAGCGCTGGAACCGCCTGCATCCCGAGCAGCCCGAGCGCGTGCCGTATGTCACCTCACTGTTGGCCGATCGCCCGGGACCGGTGATTGCCGCCACTGATTACGTCCGCGGCGTGGCCGATCAGATCCGTGCCTTCATGCCCGCCGGCCGGCGCTACACGGTGCTGGGTACCGACGGCTTCGGCCGCAGTGACACCCGTGCCAACCTGCGCGCCTACTTCGAAGTGGACCGTCGCTGGATCGCCTACGCCGCCATCGAAGCGCTCGTGCGCGATGGCACCCTTTCCACGTCCGCTGCCGCCAAAGCCAGGGACCTTTACGGCATCGACACCGACAAGACCGAGCCAGCACTTGGCTAGGAGCGACCGCCATGTCGTCGACTTTCACCGTGCAGAACGTGCTGCCGCACCAGGTGGCCTACACCACCCACGGCTTCGAGCAACGATGGACGATGCAGAACTATGAGCGCGTGGGCGGATGGCAGGCCTGGCGCGACATCATCGCCCGGCGCCCCGACCCGGCCGGGCTGATCGAGCAGATCAAACTCAGTGGATTGCGCGGTCGCGGCGGCGCCGGCTTCAACACCGGCCTGAAGTTCTCGTTCATGCCACGCGACGATACCGGGCAGAAGTACCTGATCTGCAACTCCGATGAAGCCGAGCCAGGCACGTGCAAGGACCGCGACCTGCTGCGGTTCAATCCGCACGCGGTCCTGGAAGGCCTTGCGATCGCGTCGTACTGCACCGGCGCCAGCGTGGTCTATCACTACCTGCGTGGCGAGTTCCACCACGAACCGTTCGAGCGGACCCAGCAGGCAACCGAAGAGGCCTACCGTGCCGGACTGCTCGGTGCTGGCGTCCTCGGCAGCGACATCGACGTGCAGATCCACAACGTTTTGGGCGCGGGCGCCTACATCGCCGGCGAGGAAACCGGACTGATGGAATCGCTCGAAGGCAAGAAGGCCCTGCCCCGCTACAAGCCGCCATTCCCGGCGGCCTTCGGCCTCTATGGCCGGCCCACGACCATCTGCAACACTGAGACCTTCGCGTCCTTGCCGGCGATCATGCGCAACGGCGCCGAGTGGTTCCTCGGCATCGGCAAGCCCAACAACGGCGGGCCCAAGATCTTCTCCGTCAGCGGTCATGTCGCGCGGCCGGGCAACTACGAGGTGCCGCTGGGCACTCCGTTCGCGGACCTGCTCGCGCTGGCCGGTGGCATGCGCGAAGGACGCAAGCTGAAGGGAGTGATTCCGGGCGGCACGACGATGAAGGTGATCCCCGCCGATCTGGTCATGCAGATCGACATGGATTTCGACTCGCTGCGCCAGGCCGGTTCCGGACTGGGATCGGGCGCGGTCATCGTGATGGACGACACCACCTGCATGGTGAGTGCCTGCCATCGGATCTCGCGCTTCTACATGTCCGAGTCGTGCGGACAGTGCACGCCGTGCCGGGAGGGAACCGGCTGGATGTATCGATTGCTCGACCGCATCGTCAACCGGCGGGCGACCCGCGACGACCTGGACCGGTTGGCGGAAGTATCCCGTCACATCGAGGGCCACACCATCTGCGCATTCGGCGAGGCCGCCGCCTGGCCCGTGCAGGGATTCCTGCAACACTACTGGCCGGAGTTCGAGTTCTTCGTCGAGCACGGTTACTCGATGGTCGACGCCGCTCAGGGGCGTATGAAACCGACGTGATCGATGGCGGCGTCAGCCGGGCTGTCGCACTTTCTGCTCCGCGCGGGTGCCCAGCCAGGCACGGATGTCGTCGCCGTAGTCCTGGCGCGCCTTGCTGCCGATCGCATCGGCGAGGTCGGCAAGGGAATGCTCGGCCAGTGACCGCCGCATGTGCTTCTCGGCTTCGAGCATGACGGCATGGATCGAGCAGGTTCCCGTCGTCGCCCACCGCGGTGCGCGCCCCTGGAAGATCGCGCAGTTGCCGCGGATGTCATTGCACTCGAACAGGCTGCGCTTGCCGTCGATGGCCTCGACCACGTCGAGCACCGAAATCGACGCCGCCGGACGCGCGAGCGCAAAGCCACCCCGGACTCCCTCGGAGGCATTCACCAGGCCGGCGCGACGCAGCTTGGTGAACACTTTCGCGAGGAAGTCCGCGGGCACGCTCTGCAACTCCGCCAGGTCGCGGACCGAGGCTTCACGGGCACCGTGCGGCGGCCCCACCAGGTAGGTCAGGCAGTGCAGGCCGTACTCGACACCGGTGGTGATGAAGCTCACCGGTCGGTTACCGGACGTCTTCGACCTGGTCGATCCAGGGGCCGTAACCGGCCGCTTCCATCTCCTCGAGCGGGACGAAGCGCAGCGACGCCGAGTTGATGCAGTAGCGCAGGCCGCCCTGGTCACGCGGACCATCGGGGAAGACATGGCCAAGGTGGCTGTCGCCGCTGGCCGAACGCACTTCGGTGCGGATCATGCCGTGCGTGGTATCGCGCAGTTCCTTGACGTTGGCCGGTCCGATCGGCTTGGTGAAGCTGGGCCAGCCGCAACCGGAATCGAACTTCGCCGAGGACGCGAACAGCGGTTCGCCCGAGACGATGTCGACGTAGATGCCAACCTTGTCGTTGTGCAGGTACTCGCCGGTGCCCGGACGCTCGGTGGCGCCTTCCTGGGTCACGCGGTACTGCTCGGGGGTCAACTTGGCGAGGGCTTCGGGAGTCTTGCGGTAGTCGCTCATGGGGGTCTCCTGGGCGGATTGGGCGTCCCAATGAGATGGGGGCGCCGGCAGCGAGTCCAATGCGCAGGACTCTGCGCCATCGGGATGCTCTTTTCCAGCCATGACCCCGAATCGGCGACGTGTGCAGTGGGGGTTTGTAAGCCAATGTATCGGCGGCGGCCGAAGAGGGTCTGCGCCGCCGATTTACAACATCACTTCGACGCGCCGAGCGCCTTTTCGATGCGATCGCTGTCGATGTACTTGGCGAAGGCTTCGGTTCCCTTCACCACCGCCGGATCGGCAAAGATCTCCTGCGCCGCGACTTGGCCGAGCAACTGGAAGGCACCACTGATGGCGGCCGTGCCTTCGTACTTCACAGCGTGCTGTGTTTCGGCCTTGCAGGAGTCGGCAATCAGCCGGGTGAACAGCTCACCCGTCTTCACGTTCGCTTCGTCGCGCTTGGCATCGGGGATGCTCGTCAATCCCGACACGCGAGGGTTCAGTGCAATCGAGAAGAAGATCCACTCCACCAGCTGCGACTTGTCCTCGGAGCTCGTCGACTTGACCAGGCATTTCGACAGGTCATCTCCGTAAGGGCCGGCCACAGCCGGCCGCAGGATCGACGACGCCAGCAGCACGGCTGCCGCAACAGTTGCTGCCACTTGCTTCATTGGATTCCCCTGATGCGAAACATCGACCGGGCCGCGCCGGGAACCGGTCGCATGCCCTTCGCCACACCGCTCTGGCGGATGCAGCCCCCTGGTGCCGGAGTCTAGGCAACCAGCGCGCCAGCAACAAGATACGGGGGCTCGAAGCCGACTGGCGCGGTACGCGAGTGACGCGCGGTCGCTCCAGCCATGACTGCGATCACGAGAAATATTCGCAGCGACCCGAGCAATTTTCAGCGCCCGGACAAACGATCCGTTGCGGGTCCGCTTCCTAGACTGGAGGACTCCCACCAGTGCTATCGCAACGGACCATGACGACGCTTACGGAACAGATCGGCCGGACCTACGACGAATTTCCCTACCTCTCCGGTGCGTTCCAGGTGACTGCCCCGGAACACCTGCGCACGGTCGCGCACCTGTTCGGCCTCGACGCCCCCGCCCCGGAGCGTGCCCGCGTGCTCGAGCTGGGCTGTGCCGCCGGCGGCAACCTGATCCCGTTCGCGGCGCGTTACCCGCACGCCGAAGTGACGGGCATCGAGCTGTCGCAGGTGCAGGTGGATGCCGGGCAACGCGCCATCGCCGCGATGGGGCTGAAGAACCTGCGCCTGGTCCAGGCCAGCATTGCCGATCTCGACGAGAGCCTGGGCGAGTTCGACTACATCATCTGTCATGGCGTCTACAGCTGGGTGCCACCGGAGGTGCAGGAAGCGATCGTGCGAGTTGCAAGCCAATGCCTGGCCCCGGATGGCATCGCCTACGTCAGCTACAACACCTATCCGGGATGGAAGGCCAAGGAAGTCGTGCGCGATGCGATGCTGCTGCGCGCGAACGGCCGCACCGATGCCGGCGAGCGACTCGCCTACGCCCGCGGCATGGTCGATTTCCTGCACGACATGGCGCCGCAGGGCAGCGTCCTGGCGAAGATCATGGGCGACAACATCGACACGATCCGCCACGGCGAGGACTATTACCTCGCCCACGAATACCTGGAGCTGTGCAACTCGCCGTGCTACTTCCGCGACTTCCTGGCGGGCGCGCGGAAACACGGCCTGGATTTCCTGGCCGAAGCGCATGTCAGCAGCATGTTCGCCGACAACTACGGCGCGGAGCAGGCAAAACTGTTGCTCGCCGAGTGCGAAGGCGACCAGGTCCGGCTGGAACAACTGCTCGACTTCCTTGGCAATCGCACCTTCCGGCAGACGCTGCTGGTGCATTCCGGGAGGACGGGGCAGATCCGCTACCAGCTCGATGCCTCGCGGATCTCGCAGTTGCACGTCGCCGGCAACTACACGCCGACCTCCGATGACGGCTGCAGCTGGGCGACCGACAACGGGCGCAACGTCACCGCCTCCAGCGAAGTGGCACAGTCGATGATCTGCGCGCTCACCAAGGCCTGGCCCGGAACCGTTCCGGTGGCGACGCTGGTCAAGGCGGCCAACGCCATCGCCCCGGGCGAGGAAGGAAAGGAGCAGCTGATGGCCTTCATCGGCGCGCTGATCGTCGGCAACGCGGTGCACTGTCGCCTGGATCCCATGCCGCTGGAATCGGCCATCCCGTCCAAGCCCAAGTCTCTTCCTGCGCTACGCGCCCTGTCCGGCCTCGGCGCTGCCACGCCGATCAGGCTGTTCAGTCAATGGCACTACTCCCTCGAACCGGGCGTGGCCGCATCGTTCCTGTTGCCGCTCCTGGACGGCCGCAACGATCGCCCGGCGCTGGTGGCGGCGCTGGTCGCGGCCGTCGCCGAGCAGCGCCTCACCTTCGACGAAGGCCGCAAGACGATCGACGATCCACAACAGATCAACCGCCTTGCCACCGACGCGGTCACGCAGGCGCTTGCGTGGATGTCGAGCAATGCGATGCTGGCGGGCGCCTCGCGCTGAGTTCAGCTCTCCTTGGCCAGCCGCACGGCGAACTCGCGCGCGGGCCCAGTCCAGGAACACGCGCACGCGCGGCGACAACTGGCGCGTGCGTGAATACAACAACGACACGGGCGCCGAAGGTGGCGGCGTGTCGGCAAGCAGCGGCACCAGTGCGCCGCTGCGAAGCTCATCCTCGATGTGGAAGCGCGGCACCTGCGCCATGCCCAGGCCCAGGCGGATGCCGGCCAGGTAACTCTCGGTGCCGGTCACCGAGAGGATGCAAGGCAGGCTGACGGTGCGCGACTGGCTGCCCTGACCGAACTCCATCGGCGTGATGTGCCCGGTGGAGATCGAGCGCAGGCCGACCACGCGGTGGCCTTCCAACTCGTCAATCGATGACGGCGTGCCGAAGCGGGCCAGGTAGTCGGGCGTGGCGACGGTAAGCCGCTCGAGCATCCCGACCTGGCGGGCCACCAGTTCGCTATCGCGCAGCTGGCCGTAGCGCAGCGCACAGTCCACGCCTTCCTGCACCAGGGTCGACCCAGCGCTCACCCTCGCTGATCGACAGCTCGATGTCGGGATAGCGTTCGAAGAATGCCGGCAGCGCCGGCAGCAGGAAGTGGCGCGCGATCGTGCCCTGCACTTCCACGCGCAGCACGCCCTTGGGCATCGCATTGCGGAACACGTCGTCGGCGTCCTCGATGTCGTCGAGGATGCCCAGGCAACGCCGGTAGTACGCCTCGCCGTCCAGCGTCGGTCGCACCACGCGCGTGGTCCGCTGCAACAGGCGCGCGCCCAGTCGCTCCTCCAGATCGTGGATGACCTTGGTGCAGGTCGAACGCGGCACGTCCATGTCGTGCGCGGCCTGGGTGAAGCTGCGGCGCTCGACGATCCTGACGAACAGCCGCATCACGTCGAACCGGTCCACGGGGAGTCTCCCATTGTTCGCTCAGGGGAAACAGTAATACCAAATTCCGGTGGATTATCTCCAGGCGCGGCCTCGCCAGACTATCCCCACGCCGCCGATCCCCGGCGCGAAACCCAAGGAATCCCGCCATGAACACCTCCCCCCGGACTTCCACTAGGACCGCCCTCGTCACCGGTGCCTCCCGTGGCATCGGCGCCGCCATCGCCGAGCGCCTCGCGGCCGATGGCTCCACCGTCGTCGTCAACTACGCCGGTTCGCCGGACGAAGCCGAAGCCCTCGTCGGCAAGATCGAGCAGGCCGGCGGCCGCGCCATCAGCGCCCAGGCCGACGTCGCCGATCCGGCCGCTGTCGCACGCATGTTCGAGGCCGCCGAGGCCGCCTTCGGTGGCGTCGACGTGCTCGTCAACAACGCCGGCATCATGCGCCTGGCCTCGCTCGCCGAAAGCGACGATGCGCTGTTCGACAGCCAGGTCTCTGTCAACCTCAAGGGCACCTTCAACACCCTGCGCGAGGCTGCCCGCCGCCTGCGCGACGGCGGTCGCATCATCAACCTGTCGAGCAGTGTGGTCGGCCTGACGCCTGCGACCTATGGCGTCTATGCCGCGACCAAGGCCGCGGTCGAAGCGATGAGCCACGTACTGACCAAGGAACTGCGCGGCCGCAGCATCACCGTCAATTCGGTTGCGCCGGGTCCGACCGCCACGCGCCTGTTCCTCGAAGGCAAGCCGCAGGAAGTGATCGACCGCCTGGCGAGGCAGGCACCGCTGGAGCGCCTGGGCGAGCCGACCGACATCGCTGCCGCCGTGGCTTTCCTCGCCGGCCCGGACGGTGCCTGGATCAACGGCCAGGTCCTGCGCGCCAACGGCGGGATCATCTGAACATCAATCCACACATTCGCGGTGCATCGCGGCGACGCGCCTGATGCACCCGGGAGAATTCCATGAACAACGTCATCGTCATCACCGGCGCCTCCAGCGGCTTTGGTCGCCTCACCGCTGAAGCGCTCGCCAGGGCCGGACACACCGTCTACGCCTCGATGCGTAACACCACCGGCCGCAACGCCACGGTCGTCGAGCAGATGAAGGCCTTCTCCAACGAGAACGGCGTCGACCTGCGCACCGGCGAGATGGACGTGCAGTCGCAGGATTCGGTCGACCAGGCGATCGCTCAGGTCATCGCCGAGACCGGCCGCATAGACGTGCTGATCCACAACGCCGGCCACATGATGTTCGGCCCGGCCGAGGCATTCACGCCGGAGCAGTACGCGCAGATGTACGACGTCAACGTGCTGAGCACGCAACGCGTCAACCGCGCCGCCTTGCCACACCTGCGTCGCCAGCACAGCGGCCTGGTGGTGTGGGTGTCCAGCAGCAGTGTCGCCGGCGGCACGCCGCCGTACCTGGCGCCCTACTTCGGCGCCAAGGCCGCAATGGATGCGATCGCCGTGCAGTACGCACGCGAGCTTTCGCGCTGGGGCATCGAGACCTCGATCATCGTGCCCGGCGCGTTCACCAGCGGCACCAACCACTTCGCCCACAGCGGCCAGCCAGACGACGAGGCACGAGCCGCCGAGTACGACGCCGGCCCGTATGCCGGATTCGGCGGACAGATCCAGCAGGCCTTTGCCGAGATAGTGCCGGCCGACGCTGATGCGTCGCTGGTGGCGGAAGCGATCGTCGATGCGGTGGCGATGCCCGTCGGCAAGCGACCGTTCCGCGTCCACGTCGACCCCGCCGCGGACGGTGCCGACGTCGGCTTCACGGTGACCGACCGGCTGCGCGCCGAGATGCTGCACCGCGTGGGATTGTCGGACCTGCTGGTGCCGCGCACGGCGCATTGACCGCCTGCTACCGCACCACCGAGCCGATCCACTTCGCCAGCACGTCCAGAAGTTCCGCCATCACCTGCGAATCCTTGCGCCCGCTGCGTGCCGGTACGTGGAAGGAGTGATCGCCATCGGCGAACAGCTGCAATGTCGCCAGGGCCTGCAGCCGGTCCACCACTGGCTGCAGCAGCTCGAGGCTGGCCAGTTCATCGCGCGTGCCTTGCAGGAACAGCATCGGTACCGAGACCTGCGCGAGATGGTCGGCGCGATCGTCCGAAGGCTTGCCCGCCGGGTGCAACGGAAAGCCGATGAACGCCAGTCCGAGCACGCCCGGCAAGGGTAAGGCCGCTTGTGCCTGCGAGGTCATGCGTCCGCCGAACGACTTGCCGCCGGCAATCAACGGCGTTCCGGGCATTCGCCGCGACGCTTCCGCCACTGCGGCGCGCACGGTCGCCTGCGCCAGCTTCGGCGTATCGGGCCTGCGTGAACCGCGCTCCATGTAGGGGAACTGATAGCGGAGCGTGGCCACCGATCGCTCGGCCAGTCCGTCGGCCACCGCCGCCATGAACGCATGGGTCATTCCTGCACCTGCTCCATGGGCAAGCACGTAGCACGCCAATGCATCGGAAGGTGCCTGCAGCAGGCCGGAGACCTGCTCGCCTGATTCGACAACGATGCTCACCGGATCGGTCATGTCTCCCTGCCCTCCTGCACGGCCGCAAGCTCCATCAATGTCCGCGCATATTCCGGCGCGGTCGGTTCGTGCATGAAGTAGACATGGACATCCTCCCATGCCGTCGCGTTGAGCCGCTCCACCCAGCGCGCCAGGTCGTGGCCGGTATAGCGTTCCAGGCGCAACCGCACATACCCCCACGACGAGGTTTCCAGCAGCGGCGGCGGTGTCGCGTCCTCGCGCTCGGACAGGCACAGCGTCGCGCCGGCGCCGCGCAATGCCTCGTAGACGTCGTCATCGAACCAGCTGTCGTTGCGGAACTCGAACACGGCCCGATGGTCCGCGGGCAGCAACTGCAGGAAAGCGACCAGGCGCGGCAGGTCCTTCTTCAGGAACGGCGGCAGCTGGAACAGCACCGGGCCGCGCTTGTCGCCCAGTGCCTGCAGGTGGTCGTAAAGATAGGCCAGTGGCTGGCTGGCCTCCTCGGCCTTCAGTCGCGCCTCGTGGGTGATGTTGCGCGAGGCCTTGATCGCGAAGCGGAAGTGCTCCGGAGTCGCCTGCCCCCACTCCTCCAGCATCGACACCCTGGGCATCCGGTAGAAGGTATTGTTGATCTCGACCGTGGGCAGGCGCTGCGCGTACCAGGCCAGCATGGCGTCGGGCTTGATGGTCGCGGGATAGAAGTCGCCCTTCCATTCCTTGTAGGAATAGCCGCTCGCACCCACCAGCAGTCGTGCAGTCATGATCCGAACCCTTCGGTGACCCGACATGGCAAAGCTCAGCGAATATTCCGCCAAGCGACGCTTCGAAGCCACCCCGGAACCGCCGCCGGTGGCCGTCGAGGGCGGCAGCGGGCCGCTATTGTTCGTGGTCCAGCAGCATCTGGCGCGGGCGCTGCATTACGACTTCCGTCTGCAGTGCGACGGCGTGCTCAAGTCCTGGGCCGTGCCGAAAGGGCCGTCGCTGGACCCCGCCGAGAAGCGCCTGGCGGTGTTCGTCGAGGACCATCCCTACGACTACGCCTCGTTCGAGGGCGTGATTCCGCCGGGCCAGTACGGCTCCGGCGAAGTGATCGTGTGGGACTGCGGCGTCTACAGCCCCGACGAGGGCGGCACCGCATTCCATGACCGCGCCGAAGCCGAGCGCCGCGTGCGCGAAGGCATCGACGCCGGCAAGCTGAGCATCCAGCTGCGCGGCGAGAAGCTGAAAGGCTCGTTCGCGCTGGTGCGCACCAAGGACCCGAAGACCTGGTTGCTGATCAAGCACAAAGATCGCTTCGTCACCACGGCCGATGTCACCGCACAGGACCGATCGGTGCTGTCCGGATTTACCGTCCGCGACCTCAAGGTCGCGCCGGTGCACCGGATGCCGGCGACGCGACTGGCCCCGCACGGAGAACTGACCGTCATGCCGGAGAAGCTGCAGCCGATGCTCGCCGAAATCGGCGATGCACCCTTGCAGAGTCCGGACTGGCTATGGGAGCCGAAGCTGGACGGCTACCGCGCGCTCGCATTCGTCGACAGCAACGGCGTCCGCATCCGTTCGCGGCGCGGCCTCGAGCTGGCCGCGACGTTCCCGCGCCTGGCCGCCGAGCTGCGCGAGCAGGCACACAGCGGCCTGATCCTCGACGGTGAGCTGGTGGCCTTCGACGGCAATGGCAAACCCTCCTTCAACGCATTGCAGAACCGCTTTCAGCTCAAGGGCGAGCGTGAGATCGCCGCCGCCGATCGCGCCAGTCCCACCCTCTTCTACGCCTTCGACCTGCTGCACTTCGAAGGCATCGACCTGCGCCGGACGCCCTACCGGGACCGCCGTCGTTACCTCGCGCAATGCCTGCTGCCGTCGCCGCTGATCCACCTGGTGCATGCGGCCGACGATGGCGCCGCGCTGCAGGACGCCGCGCTCGCCAGTGGCTTCGAGGGCGTGGTCGGCAAGCACAAGGACAGCGTCTACGAGGCCGGCCGGCGCTCGCCGTCGTGGCTGAAGATCAAGCCGACGCACAGCGCCGAGTTCGTCATCGGTGGATACACCCGCGGCAAGGGCGGGCGCGGGAAACTCGGTGCGCTACTGGTCGGCTACTGGGACAAGGGCAAGCTGCGCCACGCCTCGCACGTCGGTTCGGGGTTCGACGAGCGCGCGCTCAAGCAGGTGCTGGCGCGACTGGAGCCGCTGCATGTAGACGTTTGCCCGTTTGCTGAAACGCCAGTGGTCAACGGCCCGGTCACTTGGGTAAAGCCCGAACTGGTCGCCGAGATCAACTACCAGCAGTGGACCGAAGACGGATCGCTGCGGGCGCCGACGTTCGTCCGCCTGCGCGACGACATCGAAGCACGCACGGTCAAACGTGTCGATCCGCTGGCGGTCGCGCAATCCGCTAAGCGACGCAGCAACGTCGAAGCGCGCCGACCCGCCAGTGGCGCCGACGACATCCTGGCAGCACTCGACAATCCGAAGAACGCCTTCGACCTCGCCGTCGGCGACCAGCGCATCCGCCTGACCCACCTCGACCGCGTCTACTGGCCCGCGGTCGAAGCCTTGCAGCAACCGGCGCTGAGCAAACGCGACCTGCTGCGCTACCTGACCCACGTCGCGCCGTTGATGCTGCCCCATCTCGCCGACCGGCCACTGACGATGATCCGCATGCCCGATGGCATCGGTGGCCAGCGCTTTTTCCAGAAGCACTGGAAGCAGGAGCGACCGGACTTCGTCGAGACGGTGAATGTCTATTCGGCGCACAAGGACGAGGACCACGAGTACCTGCTGTGCAACAACCTGCCCACGCTGCTGTGGCTGGCGCAGTCGGGCACGCTGGAGTTCCACGTCTGGCATTCGCGTGCACGTCCGGGGCCGGATGCAATATCCACGTCGACCGACTACGACAGCTCGCTGGAAGCGATGGAAGCGTCGGTGCTGAACTACCCGGACTATGTCGTGTTCGACATCGACCCCTATATCTACTCGGGCAAGGAGGCCAAGGGCGCCGAGCCGGAGCTCAACACCGTGGCCTTCGAGAAAGGCAAGCAGGTCGCGTTCTGGTTGCGCGAACTGCTGCTTGGCATGTCGCTGCAGCCGATCGTGAAGACATCCGGCAAGACCGGCCTGCACGTGTTCGTGCCGATCCGGCGCACGCTCGACTTCGATGCCGCCCGGCACGTGTCGGAACTGGTCAGCCGCCACCTCATGCGCCAGCACCCCAAGGACATCACCATGGACTGGAGCGTGCCCAAGCGCACCGGCAAGATCTTCATGGACCACAACATGAACGTGCGCGGCAAGACCTTGAACGTGGCCTACTCGCCACGCGGCGAGCCCGGCGCGCCGGTGTCGATGCCGCTGACCTGGGACGAACTGGCCGACGCGCACCCGCTCGACTTCAGGATCCCGGATGTGGTAAAGCGTCTGTCCCGCACGGGTGATCGCTGGAGCGACGCCCTGGAACGCAAGCAGGACCTGGCGAGCGCCCTGGCGGGTGGCCCCGCCTGACGTCCCTCCCGGAGGCAGTCATGGCTGCACGTTCGATTGCGTCGCTGACCGTTTCATTCGGTCTGGTATCCATCCCGGTGAAGCTGTACTCGGCCACCGAGTCCAGCCACTCGATCTCCTTCAACCTGCTGCACAAGGGCTGCGGATCGCGCCTGAAGCAGCAGTACATCTGCGCGCGCGAGGAAATCCCGGTCGCGCGTAACGACATCGTGAAGGGCTACGAGTTCGCCAAGGACCAGTACGTCATGTTCACGCCCGAGGAGCTCAAGGCGCTCGAGGAAGCCGGCACGCACAGTGCCGACATCACCGAGTTCGTGCCGATCTCCTCGATCGACCCGGTCTACTTCGACAAGGCCTACTACCTGGCTCCCGACAAGGGCGGCGCCAAGCCGTACGCGCTGTTCGCCAAGGCGCTGCGCGAATCCAAGCGCTGCGCGGTCGGCACCTGGGCATCGCACGGCAAGCAGCACATCGTGATGATCCGCCCCGTCGACGACGGCCTGGTCATGCAGCAGCTGCTGTATGCCAACGAGGTGCGCTCGATCGGCGACCTCGACATCCCCAAGACGGACGTCCGCGATGCCGAGCTAAAGCTGGCCCAGCAACTGATCGACCAGCAGGCCTCCAGCCGCTTCGATCCGGCCGCCTACAAGGACGAGGTCAGCGAGCGCGTCGAGGAGGCGATCCAGCGCAAGGTCGAAGGCGAGCAGATCACCGTGGCCGAAGAACCCGGTGGCGGCGCGCAGATCATCGACCTCATGGAAGCGCTGCGTGCGAGCCTGGAGAAGAAGGGTGCGGCGCCCGCGGCCAAAGGCAAGGTCGCGACCCAGTCGGCGACACGCGCACGCAAACCACCCAAGCAGGCCGTCGAGGAAGACCAGGCTGATCGAGAGCAGGCACCGGCCAGGCGCAAGGCTGCAAAGAAGGCGAAGTAGCCGCACATGCATCACTACGGCATGCGTGATGTCGAAAAGCTGCTCCGCCTGCCCCGCAGTGCCATCCGTTCGCTGGTCACGGCGGGGTTCGTCGCGCCCATGCGCGGGCCGCGCAATGCCTGGCTGTTCTCGTTCCAGGACCTGATCGTGCTGCGCACCGCGCAGGCACTCGCCGCGGCCAACGTGCCGCAGCGACGGATCCTGCGTTCGCTTAAGGAACTGCGCAGCCGGCTGCCCGAGGAGATGCCGTTGTCGGGCCTGAGCATTGGCGCCATTGCCGACCACGTGGTCGTGCGCGAAGGCGGCAGCCGCTGGCATGCCGAATCGGGGCAGTACCTGCTCGCGTTCGAAGGTGATCCGGCGCAGGGGTCACTGCGGGTGATCGAGCCGGTCCCGGCCGCATCCGCCCTGCCCACCGCCGACAGCGGCGCCCACACCGAACCTGATGCCGCCGAAGCCGCCATCGCCGCCTACCGGCGCGCCATCGCCGCCGAGCCGGCCCGACAGGACGCGCGGATCAACCTCGGTCGCCTGCTGCACGAACTGGGGCGGTTCGAGGAGGCCGAGCGCGTCTACCGCGATGCGCTCGCCAACGGCGACGACGATCCGCTGCTGTTCTACAACCTGGGCGTGCTGCTGGACGACATGGACCGCAAGCAGGAAGCGATCCAGGCGTACGAGGCCGCGTTGCAGGAGGACCCTGCCCTGGCCGATTGCCACTACAACCTGGCCCTGCTGCACGAGGCGCTCGACCAGCCGCGACAGGCCATCCGCCACATGTCGCAGTACCGGCGGCTGACGTCCTCGCGCGATTAGCCCGCTCCGGCATTCGCACGGATCGTGCCAGAGGCTCTACACACAATCTCGGCGCGGCCCACCCTAAGGTGCATCGGCGTCGAAGTCCCCATCCATCCCCCACCGGAGCGCACTGGACCATGGCCATCTTCACCACGAAAGAGAACGTCGAGCTCTACTACAAGGACTGGGGCAAGGGTCCCGTCGTGGTCTTCTGCCACGGATGGCCGCTCAATGCCGACAGCTGGGAATCGCAGATGTACCACCTGGCCGACAACGGCTTTCGCTGCATTGCCCACGACCGCCGCGGCCACGGGCGCTCCAGCCAGCCCTGGGACGGCAACGACATGGACCACTACGCCGACGACCTGGCGCAATTGCTTAACCACCTGGACGTCAAGGACATCGTGATCTTCGGCTTCTCCACCGGCGGTGGCGAAGTGGCCCGCTACATCGGTCGCCATGGCACCAAGCGGGTCAAGAAGGCCGGACTCATCTCCGCGGTGCCGCCGTTGATGGTCAAGACCGACGCCAACCCCGGCGGCTTGCCAGTGAGCGTGTTTGACGGAATCCGTGCCGGCCTCATCGCCAACCGCTCGCAGTTGTTCCTCGACATCCCCAGCGGTCCGTTCTTCGGCTACAACCGCCCCGGCGCGAAGCCGTCGCAGGGCGTGATCAATGCCTGGTGGATGCAGGGAATGATGGGCGGCCACAAGAACACGCACGACTCGATCAAGGCGTTCTCGGAGACCGACTTCACCGAAGACCTGAAGAAGTTCGACGTGCCCACGATCATCATCCACGGCGACGACGACCAGATCGTCCCGATCGACGCCGCCGCGCGCTCGTCGGCCAAGCTGATCAAGGACGCCAAGCTGGTCGTGTACCCGGGCGCCCCGCACGGCATCACCGACACGCACAAGGACCAGCTCAACGCCGACCTGCTGGCGTTCGCGAAGTCCTGAGTCAGTGGGCCGGCACGGTTGCAATCCGTGCCGGCCTCATTCTTCTTCCTCTTCCTCTTCCTCTTCTTCCTCCTCGTCGCCGCCGACACCGCCCCTGTGCAAAGCCTGCGCGGCGATCAGGACGAAACCGCCAACCAGGCCGGCGTGCTCGAGGAAAGAATTGAGCGTGTGCACGCGCTGCATGCCCGCCATCGTCCAGTACTTGTGTCCGATGACCGTGGCCGCGATGGTGAACAACGCCAGCACGATTGCGCCGCCTGCCCGCCATCGGCCGCGGCAGAACAGCACGGCCAGGCAGCCGCCCAGTTGCACGACGATCACGCCGGCCGCGTACAGCGCCGGTGGCACCATGCCGAAATGCGCCTGCTCGGCTACCGCTCCCGGGAAGTCCAGCAGCTTCGACACGCCGCTCGAGGCATAAGGCAGGCACAGGCCGATACGGCCCAGCCACCACCAACCCTTGGCAACGTGCATGAGGCACTCCTCAGCGGCTTCCTGCCTGCTCCAACGCCGAAGACCGGCAAGACCGGGCTTGCAGGTTCATCGGCTCCCTGTCGTCACACCGGCTTAACGCAATCCGCCGCTGATGTTCATTCGCTGCGGTCCGCCCACGGTGCCTTCTCGAACTTTCGCACGAGATGGTCGATCAGTGCCTGCACGCGCGCCGGACGCACGCGACCGGGCGGCGTCACCACGTGCAGTGCGATCGGCGGCGGCGACCAGTCCGGCATCACCACTTCGAGCTTGCCCGCCTTGATCTCGCGCCACACCAGGAACTCCGGTTGCAGCGCCAGTCCCTGCCCTGCGAGCAATGCCGGATTGATCGCTTCGGCATTGTTGACCCGCAGCGGTGCCTGCACGCTGATCGAGAAATCGCCATGGCGGCGGTGCTGGAAACGCCAGGCATTGCCGAAGCGCGACAGCGTGTAGAACAACGCGCTGTGGTCTGCAAGCTCGCGCGGATGGCGCGGCCGGCCGCGTGCGTCGAGGTACTCCGGCGTGGCCACCAGCAGCACGCGGACACCGCAGAGCCGGCGCGCCAGCAGGCTGGAATCGGCCAGCGCCGAGATCCGAAGGGCGAGATCGAAGCCGCCACCGACCAGGTCGGCGAAGCCGTCGTCGAAGTCGACTTCGAGGGCGATGTCGGGATAGCGGCGCATGAACTCCGGCAGCACTGGTGACAGATGTGCGATGCCGAACGACATGGGCACTGCCATCCGCACCAGCCCGCGCGGGCTGGTGGCCTGGGCGGTGATCTCGGCTTCGACCGCCTCGCCTTCGGCGAGGATCCGGGTGGCGCGCTCGAGTGCGCCGCGACCGCTCTCGGTCAGCGACATCCGCCGCGAGGTTCTGTGGAAAAGCACCGTCTTCAACCGCGTCTCCAGCCGGGTGATGGCCTTGGACACGGTGGCCTGCGACAGGCCCAGGTCGGTTGCCGTGCGGGCGAACGAGCCGGTTTCGGCGACCTTGGCAAAGATCGCCCAGGCTTCGAGGTCGGGCAGCTTCTGCATGTCAATAATGGAAACAATACTTTTCGATTGGTTCCATTCTAAACCTGTTCGGGGAGGCCTATCTTGTCGGCCAACCCAATTCCCTACCGGGCAACCCCCACAGGAGCAGCACCATGATCGAGCGTCGCCCCTTCAACGGCCTGGGTGGAGCCAACCACGGTTGGCTCGACGCCAAGCATCACTTTTCCTTCGCCAGCTACCACGACGCCCAGCGCATGGGCTGGGGTGCGCTGCGGGTCTGGAACGACGACACCATCGCCGCCAACACCGGCTTCCCACCGCACCCGCACTCGGACATGGAGATCATCACCTACGTCCGCGAAGGCGCGATCACGCACCAGGACAACCTGGGCAACCGTGGCCGCACCGAGGCCGGCGACGTCCAGGTGATGAGCGCTGGCACCGGCATCCAGCACGCCGAGTACAACCTCGAGCCCGGCACGACCCGGATCTTCCAGATCTGGATCATCCCCGACCAGCGCGGTGGCGCGCCGACCTGGGGCGCCAAGCCCTTCCCGAAGGGCGACCGCGCCGGACGCTTCGTGGTCCTGGCAAGCGGCGCGCAGGGCGATGAGGATGCGCTGCCGATCCGTGCCGATGCCCGCGTGCTCGGCCTTACCCTGGCCGCCGGTGAAACGGCGCAGTACGAACTGGGCGAGGACCGTTTCGGCTATCTGGTCCCCGCCAAGGGCGTGGCCGAGGTCAACGGTGTCCGCGTCGAGGAACGCGACGGCGCGGCCATCCGCAACGAACGCACGCTCACCGTGACCGCGCTGGAAGACGTCGAGCTGGTGCTGGTCGACACCGCCGCCTGACGGCACCTGCGATGACGGCGACGATGCCGTCATCGCCTTTCGTGCGACCGCCAGCGCCCTCGCTGGCGGTTATGCTGCACCTGCCGGGCGGCCCTGCCGCCTCGTCCCGGGCCGACCTCAACCGCGTCCCGGTTGCACCTGTTTTGCGTTCCTTCCCATCGCAACTACAGACAAGGGTGTCGGCATGCTCAACATCACGCCTCTCGGCTGGGTCCATACCATTCTCGGGTTGATCGCCGTGGTCGCCGGCTTTGCCGCGCTGATCGGCCATCGACAGATCGACATGGCTTCAGGATCTGGCCGTGCGTTCTTCTGGCTCACCGCTGCAACCGCGGTGACGGGATTGTTCATCTTCCGCCACGGCGGCTTCGGCGTGCCACACGTGCTGAGCCTGCTGACCCTGGCGGTGCTGGCGCTTGGATGGTTCGGTGAGCGTCGCGGCGCCCGCGGCGGGTTCTGGCGCCATGTCGCCGTGGTGTCGTACCTGATCGCGCTGTTCTTCCATTTCATTCCCGGATTCACCGAAACGCTGATTCGCGTGCCGGTCGGAAATCCGTGGGCCAGTGGAATCGAAGACCCGCGCCTGAGGCAGCCGATCGGCGCGGCCTTCGTCGTGTTCCTGGTGGCGGCCGTGTGGCAGGTGCTGCGCGTGCGGAAGTTGTCGCCGCGGGCGGTCGATACCCGGCTGACCTGATCTGGCGAAGGACGGCACCGGGGCCGATGGCTCCGGTGCCATCGCGCCCCGCCCTGCCCGCCCAGCCTGAATCGCGGATCGCGGCGTTCACCATTCGCCAACACGGTCCACGGGACAGTCGGCCATCGCTGCCTTCCGGCAGCCTGGCTCCCTGCAGGTGAGGCCGCATGCAATGACCCCACGCAGATTGACCAGTCCCGAGCGCGTCGTCTTCGAAGACGCCGGGATCACCAAGGGCGACGTTGCGGCGTACTACGCCGTCGTCTCCCGCTGGATGCTGCCAGGCGTGGTCGGACGTCCGCTTTCGCTGCTGCGTTGCCCGGACGGGGCCGGCGCAAGTTGCTTCTTCCAGAAGCACCATGCCGACTCGCTCGGTGCGGGCGTGCATTCGATCACGCTGGACGAAGCCTCTGGAACGGGCGAGTACCTGTATATCGACGACGTCGACGGCCTGCTCGACCTGGTGCAGATGAACACGCTCGAGTTCCATCCCTGGGGCTCGCGAACGAACGATGTCGAACATCCCGATCGTCTCGTCTTCGACCTGGATCCGGATGAGGGAATCGCGTGGAGCGCGGTGAAGTCGGCCGCTCGCGACATTCGCGACCGCCTGGCCGACGTGAAGCTGCGCAGCTGGGTGCGCCTGTCTGGCGGCAAGGGGCTGCATGTCGTCGTGCCCGTGCGTCCCAAGGCCGATTGGGCACAGACCAAGGCGTTCTGCGAAAACTTCGCCGGCCAACTGGTCGCCGAAACGCCGAAGCGCTTCGTGGCCACGGCATCGAAAGCCGCGCGCGAAGGGCGCATCTTCATAGACTGGCTGCGCAACACGCGTGGCGCCACCAGCGTCGCCAGCTGGTCCTTGCGCGCGCGCGCAGGTGCGCCGGTATGCATGCCGCTGAGCTGGGAGGAACTGGCGCAGGTCCGCAAGCCCTCGGCCTACGACATGCGCAAGGCGGCGCGCCGCGCCGATTCGCTCAAGGAGGATCCGTGGGAGGGGTTCTCGCGCGTGCGCCAGATCATTCCTGCGAATTGACAGGACCGTTGCGGGCAATCAGCAGATGCCGCGTCGCATCCTCTTCGTCTGCAAAGGCAACATCTGCCGTAGCCCCATGGCGGCGGCAATGCTGCGCCAGCGCGGGCTTGATCTCGATATCCAATCGGCTGGGCTGGCGGCCATGGAAGGCTTCCCGGTCGACCCTGCGGCGGAGCGGACGCTGCTTGCCCATGGCATCAGCGCCAGCGACCACATGGCTCGCCAGATCAACAGCGCAATCCTTGACAGCGCCGAACTGGTCCTGGCCATGGAGAAGCGCCACGTGGCCGCATTGCTGGCACTATCGCCTGCACTGCGCGGGCGCGTGTTCCTGCTGTCGCGCTGGTCCGGAGGCAGCGACATCGCCGATCCGTATGGCCGTTCGCAGGAGAAATTCGATCTCGCCTACACGCTGATGGACGCTGCTATCGATGAATGGAAATCACGCCTGACAGTGGCACGCCCGTGATCCTATCTGGCCACGATGCGATTCATTCCGACAACTCGCTTCATCGTTGTCTATATCAAGTGAACCGTTCATCGAACTGAATCCTTGCTCAGCAACGGAGCTTGCTTTCATCTCTCCGTCAACAACTCGCACCTAGATTCGACGCGGTACTGGCGCGCGAATCGGCATTGGATGCCCACAAGCACGAAGATTCTCGCGCCAGAGCGATGTGGTTGTTGTGGGTGCACATGCACACGGAATCAACACCCCGAGGCTTTACCCGAGGTGCGTGCATGAAGGATCCACAGCTAGTAGCTGCCAGTGCCATCGCCTTGGCCGTCACGCTCTTCTCCATCTTCTCCATGCGGCCGTGGGCGCGCCGGATGGGACTTGTAGACAAGCCCAACGGCAGGAAGCACCACCGCGGCCACATCCCCCTCATCGGCGGCCTGTGCTTCTTCATCGGCACCGTCGTGGGCCTGAGCTACCTGGGCTACTTCGATGGGTTCGTGACCAGCCTGATGGCGGCGTCGGCGCTGATCGTCGTCGCCGGTGCGCTCGACGATGCCAGCGACCTGAGCGTTCGGGCCCGATTGCTGGTGGAAGCCGGCGCGACCGCACTGGTGATCGCAACCTCGGGCTACTACATCCAGGACCTCGGAAACCTGTTCGGCGACCGTCTCGGCCTGGGAATGCTCGGGATTCCTTTCACGATCATCGCCGTGATCGGCCTGATCAACGCGTTCAACATGCTCGACGGCATCGATGGCCTGGCCGCGACGGTGGCGATGGTCACCATTGGCGCAGTCATGCTGTTTGACGACAGCCCGTGGTCGATGCCGGGCGTGGTGTTCCTGCTGCAGGTCCTGTTCTTCGCCCTGATCCCCTACCTGTTCGTCAACCTGGGGTGGCCGGACGGCCGCAAGATCTTCATGGGCGATGCCGGCAGCACGCTGATCGGGTTCCTGATCGCGTGGAGCCTGATTTACATGAGCCACGAGCGCATCGAGCGGCTGGCGCCGGTGGATGTGCTGTGGTGCGTGGCCTTGCCGGTGATGGATACCGCCGCGGTCATGTACCGGCGCATGCGCATGGGGCGCTCGCCGTTCCGCGCCGATCGCCAGCACATGCACCACCTGCTGCTCGACGCCGGCCTGAAGCCGCGCGCCACACTGCTTGCCATGCTCGGACTGAGCGGTCTGCTGGTGCTGGTCGGTTACCTGCTGCGCGACATTCCCGAGGTGGTGAGCCTGGTGGCGTTCTTTGCAACCCTCGGCGCCCACGTGTGGGGCACTCCCGCCTTGCTGGCCAGGGTTCGCGCCGCGATGCCATCGTCACTCCCCGGCAACGGCGTTGGCCTGGCCACGACTTGGGGCGGCAGCGACCACGAGCCCATGTTCGTTAACGAGCTTGCACGTTTCGACGATGTCGACACCTCCTTCGACGAACTCGCCAAGGACAATCGCGCCAAGGACGAACGCAACAATCGCGACGCCGCCAACGACGATGTCGGAGACGCCGACCGGGGCTTCGAACCGGTCAGGACCCTTTGCGTCCTCGCCGATTCTCCCGATGCCGTCCATATCGCGCCGATCGCGCAGCAACTGGCGCGCGACGCCCGCTTTGAATCGACGGTGTGCGTGACCTCCCTTCCCGAGAACAATGCCAGCCAGGTGCTGGGCCTGTTCGACCTGGTCGCCGATGTCGAACTCGACGTCGCCCGCGGCGAGGATCCGGTGGAAACCACGTCGAACGCCCTGGGAAGCCTGCAGCGCCTGATGAGTAGACTCCAGCCTGATTTGGTGCTGGTGCCCGGCGACACGTCCGCGACGCTGGCGGCAACGCTGGCCGCGCATTACCGCAATGTGCCGGTGGTGTGCATCGACAGCGGACCGGCCGCAGCGCAGATCCCCGGCGACGACCCGGGACGACGCATCGCGCGGTCGCTGGCTGCCCTGCACGTCGCGCCAAGCGCGACCACCGGTCGACAGCTGATCGCCGAAGGTGTGTCGGCCGACCGGGTCCTGGTCACCGGCAACACCGCAATCGATACCCTGCGCGCGGCCCTGTCGCATCTGCGATGGGACGCCGATTGCCGCACCGACCTGCGCCAGCGCTACGCCTTCCTGCGTCGCGGCCACACGATGCTGCTGATGCTTTGCGACGGCGTCGCGCGCGAACACGTCGGGAGAGTGGCGCAGGCGCTGCAAGAGGTGGCGATGGAGCGGCCGGACATCGACGTCGTATGCGCCGAATCGTGCGCATGGGGCGGAACGACCTTGGCGCCACCGAACTTCCACTGGATCGCCCAGCCCGACTACCTGGCATCGGTATACCTGCTGGAGCGGGCACACCTGGCTTTCGTCCACCGCGACATCGAAGTCGAAGCCATGGCGATGTCCGTGCCGCTGCTGGCTCTGCAGACCGAGCGCGACGTCCCGGGCAACGGTCGCATCCACCTGCTCGGCACCGATCCGGTCTCGATCTGCAACAACCTGCTGCACCTGATCGACCGCGAGCAGCCGCGCACCCCACAGGCGATCAACGCCGGTGGACTCGACGAAGGCGATGCGTGCGTGCGCATCGCTGATGCCTTGGCGGTCCTGCGTCCTGCAGATTCCACAACAAGAACCCTGTCGCGGGACGCAGGTTCGCCAAACCACTCAGGCCCCAGCCATGCCGGTATGGGCAGCGCCTACGAGGCATCGTGATGCAAGGCATGTACGCGCCGCCCATTACACCTGCAGCGGCTTGGCGCATGCGCGCTGCCACCTCCTATTCGCTTGTGGTTGTTCCCCCCTTCCTACATAACGGTGACGAGACATGGCTACCCAACTGATAACCAGGGCGGAACTCACCCATCCGCTGCCCGCCACCACGATCCGGGAAGACGACATCGACATTCCGAGCATGGTGACCACGCTCAGCGACAACAAGTGGTCGATCCTCTTCGGCACGATGCTGTTCTTCGCCGCCAGCGCGATCTACGTGCTGCTGGCGACCCCACAGTACGAAGCCAATGCGGTCGTCGAGGTCGAGAGCCGTCTCCCCACCGTTCCGGGCCTCAACGCGGGCAACGCGCCACAGGCGCCGCCGTCGGCCGACTCTCCGACGGCCACGGAAACGCAATTGCTGACATCCCGGCGCGTGCTGGGCGAGGCGATGAAGCGCCTTGATCTGGATTTGTCGGCCAAGCCCGTGCGCCTGCCGGTGATCGGCGATCTGGCGGCGCGCGCACAACAGCTGATGCAGCCCGATGCACTGTCAACGCCGCTGTTCGGCCTGAACGGGTACGGCTGGGGTGGCGAGAAGCTCACGCTGGCCAGGCTGGACTTGCCCGAGACGCTGATCGACCTGCCGCTGCAACTGATCGCCGCCGACCGTGGCCGCTTCGCGCTGCTCGATCCCAACGGCAAGACCTTGTTGGAGGGTCGCGCCGGACAAGGCCCGGTCAGCGGCAGCGGCGTCACCATCGACGTCAAGGCGATCGTGGCCAACCCTGGCACGCGTTTCGAGGTCAAGCGCCTGAACCCGATGGCGATCATGGCCGACCTCAAGAGCAGGATCACGGTCACCGAACAGGGCCGCAATTCCGGCGTGATCGCCCTGACGTACTCCAACTCCGATCCGGTCCGTGCCAAGCAGGTGCTCGAGGAGATCACCCAGGGCCTACTCGCGCCAGAACGTCGCGCGCAACTCGGCCGAAGCGGCCAAGCGCCTGCAGTTCGTCACCGAGCAGCTGCCGAACGTGCGCCGCGAACTGGCCGATGCGCAGGCCGCGCTCAACGACTTCCAGAGCCGCACCGGCACGCTCGACGTCGCCGTCCAGAACAAGGCCCTGCTCGACCAGAGCATCGCCCTGGATGCGAGCATCCAGCAGTTGCTGGTGCAGCGCGCCGACATCGCCAGCCGTTTCACCACCGAGCACCCGGTATATGAGTCGCTGCAGCGCCAGATCGGCCAGTTCCAGTCCGAGAAGGCCAGGTTGCTGTCGCGCCTGAGCCAGCTGCCCGATACGCAACAGGGCCTGTTCCGCCTCAATCGCGACGTTGAAGTCACCAACCAGACTTACGCCAACCTGCTCGACCAGGCGCAGCAGCTCAACATCGCCCGCGCCAGCGCGATCGGCAATGCCCGGGTGATCGATTCGGCCGACGTCAACATGGACAGCCCGGCTTGGCCGAAGCCGCTGCTCGTCGTCGCCGGCGGCACCTTGCTGGGTGCGATGTTCATGGTCGCCTTCGTGCTGCTGCGGCAGATGTTCAGGCGCGGCGTCGAAGACCCGGCCGATATCGAACTGCTCGGCCTGCCGGTCTACGCCTCGATTCCTTTCAGCGCCAAGGGCCACCAGATCGCCACGCGTCCGCGCCACTTCCGCCGCGACACGCAGCGCCTGCTCGCGTTGCGCGCGCCGACCGACCTCGCGATGGAGGCGCTGCGCACGCTGCGTACCAGCCTGCACTTCACCCGCCTGGAGATGAAGAACAACATGTTGATGATTGCCGCGCCGAGTCCTGGCGTTGGCAAGACCTTCGTCTGCGCCAACCTTGCGGTGACCATTGCCCAGGCCGGCCAGACCGTGCTGCTGATCGACGCCGACATGCGCCGCGGCACCCTGCACCACGCCATAGGCGTGCGTTCGGAAGGCGGACTTTCGGAACTGATCTCGGGCCAGATCGACCTGGAGCAGGCGCTGCGCAAGGTGCCCGGCACCGAGAACATGACCTTCATCTCGCGCGGACTGATTCCGCCGAACCCGTCCGAACTGCTGATGCATCCGCGTTTCGGCTCCATGCTCGAGGAGCTGGCCAAGCTCTACGACGTGGTCATCATCGACACGCCGCCGGTGCTGGCGGTCACCGATGCTGCCGTGATCGGCCACCATGTCGGCACCTGCCTGATGGTCGTGCGCTGGGGCCACAACCAGCAGCGCGAGATCGCGATGGCCAAGCAACGGCTGGAGCAGAACGGCGTCGAAGTCCGTGGCGCCATCTTCAACGCCGTGCAGAAGCGCGGCTCGGGCCAGTACACCTACAGTTATTACGACTACCAGCCATTGCGCAACCCGTCGGCGGCGAGGTGAATTGATGGGTACCCAGATCACGATGTCGCCGTACTACGGCACGCCCGATTTCACCCCGCTGGAGGCGGCATCCGCATCGCCGCCGGTCGACCTGGTGTCGGTGGCCGATCTGCTGCGCAACGCCTTCGTCTATCCCCCGTTCTCGATCCTGCAAGGCGTGCGCCTGGTGACCTTCGGGTTCTGCCCGTACGACGACATGCACACTGCGCCGGAATTTCGCTTCAAGTTCCGCAACGCCGGCGAGGTTCCCGAAGAACCCAGTTCGCACCAGGACTGGGTGCTCGGCTACCACCGACGGCTGTGCGATGCGGTCAATCGAAGCTGCGGGAACATGCATGCGCCCTGGCTGCTGCAAAGCGGGGGCAAGGATTCGACCACGCTCGCCATCGCGCTCGCCGAGGTCCGGCCAGATACCACGTGCATCACTTATCTCGGCGGACGCGAGGAGGACGAAGTCGAGTCGGCGACGCGGGTGGCCCGCACCCTCGGCTTGCGCCACGAATCCCTGGTCTGCGATCCCGGCCGTGCCTACGACCGTTACCTGGCGGTGGTGGACAGGATGCCGTTGCTGACCGCGGACTTCGCATTGCTCTCCTGCGTCGACCTGGGCACCGAAATCGCCGCCAGGGGCGGCGACGGAATCATCGACGGACTCGGCGCCGACAGCTATTTCGGCACTCCGATGAGCCGTCGCCAGCACATGCTGGCCCGGCTCGCACGCGATTTCAGCCTGTCGCCGCGGATCGCCGAGCTGCCTCTGGTCGACCGCAGTTTCCGCCTTTGCTACTTGCTCAGCACCCTGCAGATGAACCCGATCGAGCGGGCCTTCCCCGGCTCGCGCTTCAGCAACGACGAGGTCGACGAACTGTTTGGCCGCCAGATCGCAGGCCAGTCCCGGCAGCGCCTGGACCTGTTCCTCGCCGAGATCGGATCGGCCACCAGCCCGGCCGAATGGCGCGACATGTCGACCTCGATTGCGGGTTCGGCCGGTGCCTTTGCCAAGGGCCTGTACACCGCCAGTGCACTGTCGCTGCAGGCAGCTTATCCATTCTGTGACCTGGCCTTGCGTGAGTGGATCCATCGCGAGGTTCCCGGCTACGAGAAGGTCGATCCGAAGACCAAGATGAACAAGCTGCTGATCAGGCAACACATCGCCACCCGCTTCGGCGACCTTCCGTACGTGCAAAGCAAGGGCAGCTTCCGTTTCGACGTCCGTGGCCTGGCGCAACAGCGTTTCGACGAGGTCTTCGAGTTCGCCCGGCAGGCGGCCGACATCCTGCCCGGTGCCGCTCCCTGGCTGGAGCGCAACCGCAAGCGGCTCGACAACAAGTACCACGCATCAAAGTTTTACCTGCTGGCGATCGTGTTGCCGTGGCTGGAATCGAGGCGGCGGACGGACCGGCAAGTGGCCGCACCGCCTGGTGCCGATCGCCCGGCCCCGGCGCGAGCGCATGCGGCGCAGCACTGACATGGACCTTGGGCGACGGCGATTGCTGCGCAACTGCGTGCTGCCATTGCTGGTGATGCCGTTGTGGGCACCGCTGGCGAGCTTGGCCGCCGATGTCACGGTGCGCGGGCGCGGGCCGGCACGCATCGACGTGCGCACCCACGGTGCGCTCGGCAACGGCAGCCGCGACGACACGGATGCGTTCCAGTCCGCCATCGACACGCTTCCGGACAGCGGCGGCACCGTGCTGGTGCCGGCGGGCGACTATCTGATCGACCCGGTGCGCAGCGTGCGGCTTCGAAGCCGGATGCACCTGCAACTGGCCGCGGGTGCGCGCCTGATCGCCAAGGCCAATGCGGCCGAGCGCGCATACGTGCTGAACGCACAGGCTGTCAGCGACGTCGAGATCTCCGGCGGGCGCATCATCGGCGAGCGTGACTCACACCTTGGAACAGGGGGCGAATGGGGCCACGGCATCATGATCCGCGGCGCCTCGAAGGTGACCGTGCACGACCTGCATGTCTCGCATTGCTGGGGTGACGGCATCTCCATTGGCGGCTCGAAGATCGACGGTGTCGTGGTACCTAGCCGGGATGTCGTGATCGCGCGGGTCCAGTGCGTCGGCAACAGGCGCCAGGGGCTGACCATCGGGCGCTCGCGCCACGTCCGCGTCTACGACTCGAGCTTCACCGACACCGGTGGCACCCTGCCCGGCTGCGGCATAGACGTCGAACCCGATGCCGGCGACATCGCCAGCGACGTGGTCATCGCCAACTGCCAGGTGATGAGGAACGAAGGCGCCGGCATCCAGCTCTACAAGCGCGCATCCAACATCACGATCCGCGACTGCACGATCGAAGCCAACCGCGGCCATGGCGTTCTGGCCATCGCCGCCGAAGACTGCGTCATTACCGGCAACCAGATCCGGCAGAACGGCCTGGGCGGCATTGGCCTGCGGCCTGGCACGCGCAACGTCAGCGTCACCGGCAACGATTTCGCGGCAAACGGGCCGGCCCGCAGCGCAAGAGCGAGCAAGCCGCTCACGCGCAACCGCCACGTTTCGATCGCCGAGAAGACGCAGTCGATTCAGGTTGGCGACGACAATCGATACCGGAATTGATCCATTCGATTCCGCGCATGTGCCGCTACAGCTACATGAATGAACCCGCAGTCATCAACTTGAATGCGGTTCAACATGAACAAGCTAGGCCAATTTCCTTGCGCCCGCGCACACTTACGACAATCAGCAACTGCAGTTAAGCATCGCTGCGCTAGATTCGCTCGAGTCACGAAAATGATCGTGGCGTGACGAATCGGCGGCCCATGTCGCCGACCACTCATCGAGAAGGCCGGACAGGGGCTGGCCCAGGAAGCCCAATAAGTGAACAACAGATCCAAGCGCGCCGCGCGCGCATCCGACCACGGCCACAACGGCCGTCGAGAATTCCTCCGCCGATCCTTCTTTGCCGCAGTGCCTGGCGTGTTGACCGCGACCGGCATGTCGCGGGCGCTGGCAGCCACCGGCAGTACCGTCGAGGCGGCGTACAACCCTCCCGTTCGTGCTCGCGGCTCGGCCGTATTCAACGTCCGCAATCGCGGCGCCTACGGCGATGGCATCCATGACGACACCACTGCCATCCAGGCGGCAATCGATGCGCTGCCGTCCGACGGCGGCACGATCCTGATTCCGGCCGGCACCTACGTCATCGACCCGACCCGCAATCTGCGCCTGCGCAGCCGCATGCACCTCCAGCTCGCCGACGGTGCCATCCTCGCAGCCAAGCGCAACAGCGCCGATCGCGCCTATGTGGTCATGGTCTACAAGGTCAGCGACGTCGAAATCTCGGGCGGCCAGATCATCGGCGACCGCGACAACCACCTCGGCACGACCGGCGAGTGGGGTCACGCGATCATGGTCCGCGGTTCCTCGCGAGTCACCATCCGCGACATCCACCTGTCCAAGTGCTGGGGCGATGGCATCTCCATCGGCGGCGCCATGGTCACCGGCAAGCCGGCCATCCCTTCGCAGGGCGTGGTCATCGCCAATGTCGTCTCCACCGGCAATCGCCGCCAGGGCCTTTCGATCGGCCGCTCCAGCGAGATCAAGGTCTACGATTCGGAGTTCAGCAACAACACCGGCATCGCCCCGGGCTGCGGCATCGACATCGAGCCTGATGCCGACGATGCAGGCACCACCACCACGGTGCACATCGAGAACTGCCTGGTCCGCAAGAACCAGGGCAACGGCATCCAGGTCTACAAGCGCGTCTCCGGTGTCACCATCAAGAGCTGCACGGTCGAGTACAACGGCGGCTACGGCGTCCTGACGATCTCGCCGGTGAGCGGCTACATCGCCCAGAACAAGTTCCAGCACAACTACCTGATGGGCGTGATGCTGCGTTCGACGACCAAGTCCTTCCAGGTGAGCGGCAATACGTTCCGCAACAACCACACGCGCATGCACGGCGTGAACACCGCGACCAACCCGCTGGTGTCGATGACCGGCCTGGTCGGCGGAAACAACGGCAACGGTGCCCACATCCAGGCCACCACCGACTGCGTCGACCTGCGCGTAACCACGAACCAGTACGCGAAGTAACCGCACTGAAATGTTCGTCATGGAACGGCCGACAATGTCGGCCGTTCCTTTTTCTAAGGCATATGCGGACCCCGTTCCGCCACTTTCGCGCGCGTCGCCCCCGGTTTCGTTCATGCGCCGATGTGGAAAGTGATCGCATCGTTTACAGCCCGGTAAGGGGGCATCGATACAATCCAGATCCCCCCATCGAACAGTGCCCGCTGCATCGCGAACAGTAAGAATGCACTGCGATGTACGGCACTCCGCTTGCCGATGCGTATCGTCTTCTTCGCCAACACCGACTGGTATCTGTACAACTTCCGGTTGTCGACCGCGCTGCAGCTCAAGGCGCACGGTGCCGATGTCGTGATGGTCTCGCCGCCAGGCGAGTTCGGCGAACGCTTCGATCAGCATGGGATCCCCTGGTGCCAGCTGTCCATGGACCGGGCCAGCCTGAATCCCTTTCGCGAGATGCACACGCTGCGCGAGCTGGTGACGGTGCTGCGTACGCACAAGCCCGACCTCCTGCACAACTTCACGGTCAAGTGCGCCGTCTATGGCGCTCTTGCCGCGCGCGTCGCCGGCGTTCCGGCGGTGGTCAACGCAGTAGCGGGCATGGGCTACGTGTTCGCCAGCGAAAGCGCCAAGGCGCGGATGCTGAGGCCGGTGGTCAGCATGCTGATACGGGCAAGCCTCGGCCATGGCCATTCGCGCGTGATCCTGCAGAACCCCGACGATGCGCAGGCACTGACCGACGCGCGCCTGGTCCCGGGTAGCAAGATCCGCCTGATCAGGAGCTCCGGGGTCGATACCGAGCGTTTCCGGCCATGCCCGCGCGCCGACACTACGCAACCGCTGCGCGTGCTTCTCGCGGCGCGCCTGTTGCGCGAGAAGGGCGTGAGCGAGTTCGCCGAGGCATCCAGGCTCCTGCAACAGCAAGGGCGCAGGATCGAGTTCCTCCTTGCCGGCACTCCCGATCCCGGCAATCCCAGCTCGATCACGCGCGAGGAAGCGCGGGCGTGGCACGAACAAGGCCTGTTGCAGTGGCTGGGCCACGTCGAGGACATGCCAGGCTTGCTGGCCAGCGTCGACGTCATGGCCCTGCCCAGCTATTACCGCGAAGGCGTGCCGCGTTGCCTGATCGAAGGCGCCGCCGCCGGACTGGCGCTGATCACCACCGATCTTCCCGGCTGCCGCGAGGTCGTCACCCGCGATGGCGAGGACGGATTGCGCGTGCCCCCGCGCGATGCGGCATGCCTGGCCTCCCTGCTCGCGCGCCTGGATGACGATCGCGAACTGCTTGCAAGACTGGGCGCCAGTGCCCGCGAACAGGCGTTGCGCCACTTCGACGAGCGACTGGTCATCCGGCGCACGCTGGACGTGTACGAGGAATTGCTGACCGTGCCGCTGCAGGCGCGCGCCACCGTGACGGGATGAAGACGATGGTCGCGCACGGCTGGCGCCCGGCAGCAATGGCGATTTCCCTGCTCTGGCTGGCAACGCTGGCCGGTACGGTGATGGTGTTCCTCGCTCAGGTGGTGCTGGCGCGCCGTCTCGGCCCGGCCGAGTACGGTCTGTTCGCATCGTCACTGGCAACGGTGACGATGATCGCGCCATTGGCGGGATTCGGTCTCTCGCAGTTTCGCCTCAAGGCCTACGGCAGCGAAGGCTGGGCCGCGGATCGCTGGCTTCGCCCGGCCCTGCGCTTTTCCTTCGTCACGACGATGGTGGCCATCGCCGGCGTGGTGGCATGGGCGCTGTGGGGCAATCCGGTGGATGCCGACACGCGCGCGTCGCTGCTGCTGCTCACCCCGGTCATCATCGGCGTGTTTGCGGTGGACCTGATAGGCAGCAAGTTGCGCCTGGAAGAGCGCCACCGCGCCCTCGCCGGCTGGCAACTGCTGATGCCCTCCGGCCGCCTGGCGGTGGCATTGCTGGCAGTCGGAATCGCCGGCATCGGCGCGCGACAGGTCGCACTGGGCTACGGCGTCGTGGCGCTGCTGGTCGCGGCCACGGCGATGCCGCAACTTGCCGCGATGAATCGTGGCGAGATGAAGTTGAACGGTCACGGCCCCCGCCGGGCGCCGCCGCCATCCCTTGAGACGCCCGGTACGTGGCAGTTGTGGTCACAGGCCTGGGCGTACGGGGTCGCCGCAGCACTCTACCCGGTCTTCTTCCAGGTCAGCACGGTTCTGCTGAAGTACCTGGATGGCAACGCGCAGGCCGGCCACTATGGTGTCGCCCTGGCGATCATGTCGGCGCTGTACCTGTTCCCCGCGACGGTCTATCAGAAGTATTTGCTGTCGCGCCTTCACCGCTGGGCCGTGCATGACAAACCGCAGTTCTGGCGAGTCTATCGACTAGGCAACCTGGCGATGCTGGCGATGGGCCTGCTCACCGGCCTGGCGCTCTGGCTTCTCTCGCCGATGTTGGTGTCGATCGCGTTTGGTCCTGCCTATGCCGATGTCGTGGTGCTGCTGAGCATTCTCGCGATCTGCGCGCCGATCCGGTTCCTCTCGACGTCGGTCGGATCGGCACTGCTCACCGCGAACCACATGCGTTACCGCGTGCTGGCGATGCTGGTGGCGACCGTCGTCGCCGTAGCCCTGACCTGGCTGCTGATCCCGCGCCTGGGCGCGGTCGGCGCGGCCTGGGCGACGGTGGTGGCCGAGGCCACGCTGCTGCTGCTCATGTACCTGGGCGTGCGGCGGATCAGGCGGCCGGAGGCCGGCGCATCATGACGGACGCGCTTCGGGTCGGTTTCACCGGCTACTACGGCATGCGCAACTTCGGCGACGATCTGTTCGGCGTCCTTTGCAGCACCGCCTCGCGACTGTACTGGAACGCGGAACCGACCCTGGTAGGGCCCACGCTCGTGGATCTGGAAGGTGGCAGCACTTGGCCGCGACGCTTCCCGCTGGACCTCTACGGCGCCAGCGGAGCCGCGGGCAAGTGCAGCCGGCTGCTGAGCTTCGCCCGCGGCGTGCACGGTAACGACGTGCTGGTGATGGGTGGCGGCTCGGTCATCACCGCTCGCGAATCGTTCCGCAAGCCCCTGATGCTCTGGGCCAATCGGCAACGAGGCTTGCAGCTGGCGGCAGTGGGCGTTTCCATCGGTCCTTTCGCCGATCGCGCCGACGAGGCAATCGTGGCGGAGTACGCCCGCCACTTCTCTTACCTATCGGTGCGCGACCGCCGCTCCTACGAACTCGCACTCACCCTTGGACTCGACCGTGTCACCCATCACGGCCGCGACCTGGCCGGCCTGCTGTCACTGCTGGTTCCGACCCGATCGGCCCGCATCGGCATGCGCGCCGACCACGGCGGACCGCTGCACATCGGCATTGCACCCTGTCGTTACAGCCCGCGCCCAGACCACCCCGCCCCCACGATGGATGCATGGCAGGACGCCATGATCGAAGCGCTGGCGACCATTGCGCTACACACCCCGCTGCAGGTCGAGGTGTTCAGCCTCAACGGCCATCCGCACCATGGCGACCAGGCGCTCGCCGAAGACATCCAGTCACGGCTGCGCGCGCGCGGCATCGATGCCGACCTGTGCCTGTATCGCGGCGATGATCCGCTCGCCATCGTCCGCGACATCTGCCGTTGCGATGCGTTCATCAGTGCGCGTCTGCATGGGGCGATCGTTGCCTACCTGTGCGGCGTGCCATTCACGATCATCGATTACCACCCCAAGTGCCGGGATTTCGCCGACGACGTCGGCCTTCCGCCGCAACTGCGCGTTAGCGGCGAGCTTCATGGCAGTGACGAACTCGTCGCCGCCATCACGACGATGCTGAACGATCCCGATGCGCAACCGGCGCTTTCACCGTCCGTATACGCGCAGCAGGCCCAGGACATATTCCAATGTGCACCTTGGTCAAGCAATCAACGGGCGCGGCCCAATCGAGGGGTCGACCTTCGATCGGGAAGCGCTCCGGGAACCCACGGGATGGTGCCATGAACCGCGAAGTCGCCTCGCCTTCCGTAGCACCGATCTGCGTGGTCGTGCCTTGCTATCGCTGTGGGGACACCATCGCTGACGCGGTGGCTTCGATCGCCGCGCAGACGGTCGCACCGGCGCAGGTGCTGCTGGTCGACGATTTCAGCAATGACGGCACGCTCGAGTTGCTGCACTTCCTTTCCGCCAGCTACCCGCGCGGCTGGGTCGAGGTCATTGCCCTGCCCGACAACGGCGGTCCATCGCGTGCGCGCAATGCCGGCTGGCAGCGCGCCAGGCAGGAATACATTGCCTTCCTGGATTCGGACGACACCTGGGCTCCGACCAAGATCGAACTGCAGATGCAGGCGCTGCGGGCGGACCCGGAGATCGCCCTGCTCGCGCATCCGATGAAAGTTCGCGACCGCGCCGAGCCCGCGCCAACCTCGCCACGCACGGCTCGGACGTTCATCGTGCCGCGTGCGCGCCTGCTGCTGAGCAATCCGTTCCCGACCGCATCGGTGGTGCTGCGCCGCGACCTGCCATTCCGCTTCAACGAGGACTTCCGCCGCGTCGAGGATTTCCTGCTGTGGGGGCAGATCGGATTCTCGGGGTTCCGTTGCGCCAAGCTCGACCAGACCCTGGCTTACTGGCACAAGGCCAACTATGGCGCCGGCGGCCTCAGTGAAGACCTCGCCGCGATGCATCGCGCAGGCCGCCAGGCGCGCCTGGAGCTGCTGCGGCAGGGAATGGTCACGCTGCCCGAGCACCTGTTTGCCCGCTCGTTCGGGCTGGTCCGCAAGGCCCGCCAGCGCCTGTTTGCAGCGGTGCGACGATGGCGTGCACTGAGTGCCGCATCATGAACACGGTCGACGGCCTGACCACCTTCCATGTTCGCCAGCACCGGGCGGCCGACAGCGTCGGCGCCACCGTACTGAGCGTGCTGCTGCTGGCTGCCGTGGCCGCGTTTGGTTGCTGGCTGGTCGGCACGCGCTCGCCCGATATCGGCACCGATACGCTGACCTACGCCGGCTTCTTCGAAGCACTGGGCCGGGAATCGATCGAGACGCGCCTGGAGCCGGGCTTCGTCTATCTGAGCATCGCCCTGTGGAAACTGGGCCTCGGCGTGACCGGCTACCAGACCGCGCTGTTCGCGCTGATGCTTGGCACCGTGGTCGTGTCCACCCGCCAGTACTTCCGCGCGCTTGGCGACGACCGCGGCTACCTGACCTTCCTCAGCGTGTCGCTGTTGCTGTTGTTCGTGTCGCCGATGTTCGTCAACGCCTCGATCAATGCGGTGCGCCAGGGCCTGGCGGCCCTGCTGGTGTTCACCGCGCTGTTGTCGTTCCAGCAGCGGCGCTGGGGCATGTTCGCGCTGTTCGGCCTGATTGCCAGCAGCCTGCATATGTCCTCGCTGCTGTACCTGGTGTTCGCGCCGGTGCTGTTGCTGGGGCCCCGGACGCAGCGCCTGGTCGCCGTGGCCGGCTTCATCCTGTACGTCACTGGCGTGTCGATGGCGATGGTCAGGGCCGCCGTGCCTTCGTTGTACGAACTGGTGATGACTTACACCGAGAACAGCCACTACCGGTCAGGCGTGCGCATCGACTTCGCCGTGTTCTCGATCTTCTGGTACGCGCTACCACACGCGCTGTCGCCACTGGTCAAGCCCGAGTTCCGCACGAAGATCCGCGACAGCACCGCCATCTATCTGGTGATGCTGCTGCCGTTCTTCGCCATCGGCTGGGGCTTCTTCTCCAACCGCTATCTGCTGCCGGCATGGCTGTCGGTATCACTGATCGTGGCCGCGGTGATCTGCCACAGCCGCCTGCCGGCGTTCCGCCACCCGCTGCTGCTTCGGTTTGGCCTGGTCCTGTCGTGCGCGGTGTTCTATTACTACGTCAACAACGAGATCGTGATCTGACCGCATGTCGCAATCGCTGCAGAAACTCATCGTCGCACTCACCTACCCCCCTGCCCTGAGCCTGTGCCTCATAGTCCTGGCACTGGGGCTGCTGCTCCTGCGTCGTCACCGCGGCGCCGTGGCGACCTTCGCCATGGCGATGGCGTGGTCGGCGGTGTGGTCGATCCCGATGGCATCGGACTGGCTGCGCGGCCGCGTCGAGCAACGCTATCCGCCTGTCGAAGAGGCGTCGTTGCCGCGTGCGGATGCCATCGTCGTTCTGGGTGGCGGCATGCGCTATGGCTGGCTTGACCGCCCCGATGTCCGTGCCGAGGATCTCGAGAACAGCCGGCTGGCAGCAGGTGCGCGCGCGTGGCTCGCACACCGCGCGCCGATCGTGATCCTGTCTGGCGGCGGCGAGAACGGCGGTGAAGGCAGCAACGGCAGCGAAGCGCGGATGATGGCCACCGCCATCGAGCGCCTGGGCATTCCGTCGTCGGCGCTGGTGCTGGAAGAGCGCAGCCACAACACCCGCGACAACGCCCGCTACACCGCGCAGATCCTCAGTCGACGCGAGGCACGCAGCGTCCTGCTGGTCACGTCTTCCCTACATATGCCCCGCGCCATGGAGCAGTTCCGCAGCGAAGGGATCGACGCTATCGCGGTATCCGTTCCCGAACGAGCGCGACGCATTACATGGAAGCAACGCTGGTTCCCGTCCCGCAGCGCGCTGTGGCGCAGTGGGCGTGCGTTCAAGGAAATGGGTGGTTTGTTGATGGTTCGTATACAGAACTGAACTGGCAGCACGTCACGTTTCACTGATTTGTTTCGGTGCGGTTGAACACACTGAACGCCGTTGCACCAGGCATTCGCATAATCACGCTTCATCGTCGATGCCGCCATTAGGATCCCATGTGTGGTTCGCAATGTATGCGCGTTGCGTGCTTTGTTCTCCATGCGCTTGCCAACGACATGAGGGCCAGTCCTTGAACAGCATGATTGTAAGAAGCACGATCAAGAGAGTCGCGTTAGCCAGCTCCATCGCTTCGGCCGTGATTGTTTCTGCCGGTTGTGTGCCTGGCCAGCAGATGAGCCGGCAGTCGTCGGGCGATATGCAGGTTGCGGGAGGCAGCGACGTACGCATGGTGCCGATCACCGCCGAAACCGTGGCGCCACAGCGGGCAGCGGTCCAGGTTCCGCAGGAGTTGCTGAACTACCGTACCGAGTCCTACAAGATCCACCCCGGCGACACCATTCTGGTCACGGTCTGGGACCACCCCGAGCTGACCAGCCCCGCCGGTAACCAGCAGCAGGCCGTCACCAACGGCCGCCTGGTGCAACCGGACGGAACGTTCTTCTATCCCTACGCGGGCAAGATCAACGTCACCGGCATGACCATCGAGGACCTGCGCAGCACGCTGAGCAGTCGACTCGCGCAGTACCTTCGCAATCCCCAGCTCGACATCAACGTGGTCGGCTATGGCAGTCGCGTCGCAGTACAGGGCGCGTTCGAGGACACCGCGCCGCAGGAATTCACCACCGTTCCGCTGACGCTGTCGCAGGCGGTCGGTCGCGCCCGCATCAATGTCGAGCAGGCTGACCTGGCCGGATTCGTGCTGACGCGCGACGGTCGCGATTACCCGCTCGACCTCGACGCGCTCAATCGCGACGGCAAGGTCGCTCCCGATATCTTCCTCAAGCCCGGCGATCGCCTGTTCCTGCCGTTCAACGATCGCAAGGAAGTCTACGTCGTCGGCGAAGTGCTGCGTCCCCAGGCGCTGACCTTCAAGACCACCGACATGTCCCTGACCCAGGCGCTGGGTCGCACCGGTGGCCTCAACCCGGTCACGTCGAAAGGCGAAGCGGTCTATGTGATCCGCGGCATCGAACAGATGACGCAGACGCCGGCCACCGTCTACCACCTCGACGCCAAGTCGCCGGCTGCGTTCGCCTTGGGCAACAGCTTCTCGCTGCGCCCCGGCGACGTGGTCTGGGTCGGCCCGGCCGGTGTGACGCGCTGGAACCGCTTCCTGTCGCAGCTGCTGCCGCTGTCGGGCATCATCGCCAACGCCGCCGCGGCCGGAAACGATATCGGCAACTGACGCACGGCCTGGCAACACGCGTCACCGACCTGAGGCGTCGGTGACGCGGCCGGTCCTGCAGGCCTGACCGCCAATTCCCAGGTGCGTTTGCCCCGCGCTTGCGGTATCACTGCGCGGTACTTCCTCCCTGGGATCGGACATGGCCCCTGCCACCGCTGGCAACGCTTCGCGAGCCGGGTGGTTGCTGCTGGCCGCACTGATGCTGTGCGCCTGTCGCAGCGTCGCCGAACGTCCGTCCTCCTCGCCGGCATCAACCGTAGACAGCGACGGAGTCCTGCGCGGCCTTGAGATGGCCCATAGCTGGTCGCGCCGCGCAGCAGCGATGGAAGGCGACAGCGCGACGGACGCGTGGACACGCTGCGCACTCGGCGCGTATCCGGCACTGGCTGGGCGCGACACCGTGGTCGAAGCGGCAACACTGGCCACGCACTGCACTGACGCCCTGCTCGCCCGTATGCTGGCGCAGCGCGGCAGCGGCTGGGTCAGCGGATCGCAGACCATCGACGGCAGTGAATTCGACATCGAGTTCCGGCAGCTGTCACCCTACCTGGACGGCCCGCTCAGGCTCACCCGCGCCAGCGAAGTACCGATGACCCTCCTTGACGGAGCCCGCATGCACCGCGGCGGATTCGGTGTCCCGCTGGCCGTGCTGTCGCGCCGCTGCAACGATCGGCCGCTGTGCGAATTGCTGCCGCCGGAAGGCGTGTTCCGCAATGCCACCGCCTGGCTCGAACCGGGCAGCGACGGCGACGACCGGCCGCGGCTGGTCATCGCCGATGCGGTGGCCCTAGATACCCTGGCCGTGGGCGCGCAGCGAATCACGCTCGCTTACGACACGTCCGCCGGATACGCCTCCGGCGCGCTCACTTCGAAACTGGACCGGCTGGCGATCTGGGGTCTGCTGGGTGGCGATGAAGTCGGCCGGCGCGCCGGCCTTTACCTGCTCGAGGACTACGATCCAGGCAAGCGTCCGCTGGTGATGATCCATGGGCTTGGCAGCAGTCCGTTGACGTGGGCGCGCTTGTCGAACGCAGTCTGGGGTGCGCCCGACTTGCGCGAGCGATTCCAGATCTGGCACGTCGTCTACCAGACCAATGCGCCCTTGCTGGTGATCCGTCGTCGCGTGCAGCGATACCTCGATGAGGCCTGGAACGTCCTCGACCCCGAAGGCGACGATGCAGCGCGCACGGGCATGGTGCTGGTCGGCCACAGCCTGGGCGGCGTGGTGTCGCGGATGCTGTGCGTCGACAGCGGTGACGTGCTGTGGAATGCGGCCTTCGTGGCGCCGAAATCGGCCCTCAAAGGCGATGCCGAGGACATCGCCGGTGTCGACGAAGTCTTCCACTTCACGCACTACCCGGGCATCTCGCGCGCCATCTTCATCTCCTCCCCGCACGGGGGCAGTCCGAGCGCGACCAGCTGGTACGGGCGCCTGGCACGGGTGCTGATCGGCCGTCGCACACCGGAGCTGCAATCACTCAAGCGCATCGCAGACGTCAATCCGGAGGCGGTGCAACCGGAGCTGCGGCTGTTCTACCAGCAGGCGCGTCTGAACAGCATCACCACGTTGCAGACGCAACAACCCGTTCGCGCCGCTGGCCAGGTGTTGATGCCGGCCAGCGGCATCGCCTACCACACCATCGCCGGCGCATTGCCCGGACGCAATCCGCCGACTGACGGTGTGGTGCCGCTGGACAGCGCGATCATTCCCGGGGCCGAATCGACGAAGGTGCTTCCGCTCGGCCACGATCTCCAGGAAAGCGACGAAGGGGTGGCCGAAGTGCTGCGCATCCTTCGCGCGTCCGCCGACAGCGACTGACCTCCATCAGAAACAGCAAGGCCGGCGGGTTTCCCCGCCGGCCCTGCCCAACCCCCAACCTCTGTGACCTTACTTCGCCGGCGCACTGCCCGGCGGGAATGTCGCAAACATCTTGTCGACGCCCGCCTGCACCAGCGTGTTGGCCTTCTCCACCGAACTGGGGACGGTGGCCGACGCGGTACCGCGCCAGACGGCCTGCTTGGTCTTGGTGTCGAACATGTCCACGATCAGCGTGCCGACGTCATAGGTGCGCACCGTTGTGGATGCGCTGCCCATGCCCATGCCGCCCCAGCCCCAACCGCCCCATGCCGGGCCGTTGTAGAACGTGTCGATGCTCTGCTTCTGGGTCGTGGCGACATTGGCCACCAGGACGACGTCCGCAGAGGACTCGGCCGCTTGGCGCCATCCACGCGCCTGCAGCTTGGCGTCCACGGCGGACACGATGCGCTGCTGGATCAGCGGCGAGTTGGCTTCGGGTTTCTTCAGCCACGCATAGGTCTGGTAGCTGCCGAACTGCGCGGCTGGATCGTGATCGGTGGTCACCGTCGGCGAGGTCGCACAGCCGCCCAGCATCGTCGCCAGCAACATGCCCAGCGCAAGTTGTTTCATGGTCTTCTCCCGAGTGAGGCAATCGTTGGCTCGCCCTTGTGCGGCGACGAACCACAGCCGTCCTGGCCCGCGACGGCTGCGGTGCTTACGTGGAACGGGAATTAGCCCCCAAGGGCGTGAACTGGATGTGAAACGCTGCCGCCACGCGGAACGGCAGGCCGGGTTGGCCTGCCATTGCGCGAACGCTCCGCGGGGTCAGAAGGAGATCGGAACGCGAGCGGTAAACGTCACGTCAGGCGTATCGCGTGTCACGCCGACACCGAGTGCGACGTTGAGCGAAACCTTGTCGCTGAAGCGATAGGTGCCGCCCAGCAGCATCGTTCCCAGCGTCACCCGCACCGAACCCGGCGCTTCCCTGCCGTTCTGTTCGGTCTTGCCGACCAGGCTGGTGTCGTAGCCGAGGCTGATCGATGCCTTCTCGTTCAACGCCAGGCCCATGCCGAGGTTGAAACCCCAGATGTCGCCCGCCTTGACGTCACCCAGCAGTTCCTTGCCACTGAGCAGGACCGTGCGCGAGACGTTGTGGCGCTCGAAGTTGTACAGGTAGCTGATGCTGCCGAAGAACACCACCGGATCGGACGGGTACAGCCAGGTCACGCCCGGCTGCACGGCCTGGAAGCCTGTGCCGGTAGGCAGTTCAAGCGGAAGACCGGTGCCGGTAGCGTTGGACACGCAGCGCGTCACGCAGTCGGTGACGACCTCGAAGATGTCCTTGCCGGTGCGGCTCTTGTAACGCAGCCAACCAATGTAGAACGCCTTGTCGGGGCCGCCCTTGTTGAGCTGGTAGCGTGCCGTCGCCTCGATATCGCCCATGCCGCGGCCGCTGGCATTGAAGACGTTGTCGACGGCCGTGCCGGTGAATATCTCGCGGCTGACCGTGTCGGCATTGAGGTAGACGTACGGGACCTTCGCTTCGAGCTCGAAGCGTCCCCCACCGAAGCCGTAACGGCCGGTGACGGTCGCCACGCCGGAGGTGGTCTTGACCTGGCGGACGTCGATCAGGCCGATCAGGATCGCCGGGATGACGGTGAAACCGACCAATGCCACGCGATCGTTGGCCGAGTAGCCATGCTGCAGTGACGGCTCGAGGATGAACTTGCCCGCCGGCGTCAGCACGCCGGGCTGGTCGAAGATCTGCGCCACTTCGGGCGGACGTGTCGAAGTCTCCGGTGCTTCGCCGACAGGCTGCTGGCGCTGTTGCTGCGCTGGCTGCTGTTGCTGCTGCTGCGCGACCGGCTGTTGCGCTTGCTGCTGCTGTTGCGGTTGTTGCGCCTGTGCCACCTGCGCTGGCTGCGATTGTCCAGGCACCGGGACGAACGTCTGTTGCGCCAGCGAGGGCACCATGCGGCTCGGCGTCGCACCTGCACCACGCTCACCCTCCAGGCGTTCCTCATCCAGGGCCCGCTGCAGGTTGGCAACGCTCTGTTCCTGCTGGGCCAAGGTCTGGCGCAACTCGCCCAGGCGCTGGGTCTGCTGGTTGATCTCGCGCTGCAGCGCGTCCAGGCGTGCCTCGGCGGCGGCCACTTCCTCCGGCGTTGCCGGAACCAGTGCCTGCTTCGGCGGTGTTGCCTGCACCGGTGCCGCTTGCACAGGCGCTGCCTGCGAAGGCGTCGGCTGCACCGGTGCCGGCTGCGAAACCGCCACTGGCACAGAAGCCGCTTGCGGCAGCGGCTTTGCTGCGGCAACAACTACAGGCACTGCCTTCGGCGCAGCGACCACCGCTGCCGGGGTCGCCGACTTCGGTGCCGTGGTGGCCGGGGGGCTGGCGGTCGAAGCCGCAGCTGCGGCAGCGGCCGCCAAGGCCGCGGTGGCGGAGCGGTCCGCAACCACGGTCCTGGCGCTGCGCGCAGGCGGCACGACGGGAGCGGGCGCGGCATTGGCCGGCGTCCCGGCGTCGGTCCGGGCCACGGGCTGCGACGGGTCCTGGGCATTGGCGATGCCGGCCATGCTCAACAGCAGGCAGGGAGCAAGCATCAGGCGCTTGCGCGTTGGTGGCGTCCTTTTCATGCGGCCTCCTGTGGGGGGTCCTCGGATAGAACGCGGTCCGGACGACTTTCAGGGCGCCGGCACCAGGGCGGCAATCTCAGTGGGGCGCTGTCATGGCGATGTCGCCGCGACCATGGCGTTCTGCAGGGCCTGCTGTGTATTGAGATCCTGGAACGCGCTGAGGGTGTCGACGCCGACATTGACCGTGGTCAGGGCGCGGATGTCCTGATCGTTGCGGGTGTTCTGGACCAGCAGGCCGTTGAAGTTGGCTGACGGCTCGAAAGTGTTGCCTTCGCCGACCTGGATCACCTGGCCCTGGTTGAAGTCCGCCAGTTCCTGGGCCTGGGCCTGCGTCATCCGGCCGATGTCGGGAATGTTCACCCGCGTGGAGGCCAACAGTTCGCCATTGACGTACACCACGCGTTCAATGCCGAACGACAACGACATGCCGTTGGCGGTCTGGAAACCGCCGCGCATGTCCTCCAGCAGAGCGGGATCGATCGCGACCCATTCCTCTCCCAGCGAGTCGGCTTCGGCAGCGCCGGCCGTCAGCGTGGCCGCGGCAGCGGCGACGAAGGCGGCGGCAGCCAGGGAAACTCTCAGACGCAATGAAGGCGAGCGCATATGCCACCCCCTCAGATGTCGCCCGGCCGCTTGCGCGGCGTGACGATGTTGTAAAGGCTGTCGCGTGCGATGCCGGCATCCAGTGGCGCCGGTGGCGCCGTGCGCCAGTCGCGGGCGAGATTGAATCCGGCGATCTCGCGCCGGTTGTGGATCACGAACAGGATCTTGTTGTCCCACAGCTCTTCGAACCGCGAGCGTGGCATCGCCCGCGTGCCGCGGGCGGGATCGCCCAACAGGATGCGTCCGTTGCGCAATCCCTTGATCACGACGAAATGCTTGTAGCCACGATCGTTGAGCAGCACGATCGCCGGCAACCCTTCCTGGAAAAGCTTGTCCAGCGGCTGTTCGAAGCCATCGGCTTCGAACCCGCGCGACTGCAGGTAGCGGCGCATGTCCAGCAGCGAGAAACCGCGCTGCTTGATCTTGGCCTGGTCGCCGCGCTCGTACATCTGCATGAACACCTCGGCCTCGGTGACCGGGATGCCGTACTGGTACGTGAGCAGCGTCGCTGTCGCGGCCGATCCGCAGCTGAAGTCGTATTGCTGCGGCACGGTGGTCTGGAATCTGGCCTCCTTGAGGCTGACCACCTGCATGCGGTAGGGCGCGCCATTGACGCGCACGTCCACCTTGCCGGCCTGGGCCAGGCCGGCCAACAGTATCCAGGCCGATGCCGCCAACAAAGCACGGCCCCGGATGGTGCGGACGCTCATGGAGTCGGGTCCGCGAACTGCACGTTCACGATCATTCCGTTCTGGATCAGCACGTTCGCGCCGGTGTTCTGGATGACGGTGTTGATGCCGTTGGAATTGACGAACGATCCGCCGCCCAGGGCATTGTTGCCGGTGACGACACGATTGGCCGTGTTGTCCTCGACGCGACCTTCCAGAAGGATGTCGTTTTCAACGATGTCGGCGCCGCCGCGCATGTCGGCCAGCGCTTCCAGATTGATCGACTGACCCATCGCGTTGTCCTGGACAGGCACTTCGACGACAGGTTCGGCCGCGGGTGCGAACGCCAGGGGATCGACAGGTCCGGTGTAACTGGTAGTGAGGTCCTGGGCAACCACCGTGCCCAATGACGACAGGCCGATCAGGCCCGTGATGCTTGCAAGAACGATGAAACGGGTCGGTCGCACGGTCATTCTCCTTTGCCATGCAGTCCCCGTTGCGCGCGTGGTCTCCGACGTTGCCGGAATTTCCTGCCGGCGCTTGCGGCGCCGGCAGGAAGTCCATTACGCGCATTCCGACGTAGCCGGAGGCAAGGGCCTCCGGTACGCCGTTGGGGAGCGCTTATGGGCCTACGGACAGGTTGGCCTGGACGGTCACGCCCTGCTGGATCAGCGAGGAGAAACCGCTGTTCTGCGCAACCGTCATGATGCCGGCCGCCGACTGTCCAACACTGGTCATGTTGCTGGACATGTTGAACGTGCCTGCGTCATTGGCGACTGAGCCACCAGCACCGCCGGCACCGCCGACTGCACCGTTGCCCACGCCACCTTCGCCGGTGCCACCGTTGCCAGTCCCTCCAGCACCGCCTGAGCCGCCTGCGGCACCTGCCGCACCGACCGCGCCGTCACCGGCAGTGGCCGAGCCATTGCTTGCGCTGGCATCGGCATCGCCGTTGGTGGCTGCGCCACCGCCGCCGCCGGAACCGGCAGATGCGGTAACCGTGCCGCTCGCGCCGCCGTCACCGGCCGTCGCACCCGAGGTGCCCGTGCCTGCGCCGGAAGTTGCGGACGAGGTCGAGGACGAGGTCGACGTTGCGGTGGACGAACCACCCGCACCGCCTGCTCCGCCCGTGCCAGTGCCGCCGGCACCGCCTGCGCCACCGTTGTCGTCGCCATCACCGCCAGCGCCGCCACCGTTGCCACCGTCGTTGCCGCCGCCGCCGCCACCGCCGCCGCCGTCACTGCCACCGGCAAGCGCGCCGGAGCCAGAGCCGGAACCGGAGCCGGCCAGGCTGGCACCGCCAGCATCGCCGCTGTCGTTGTCGGCATCGCCGCCGCGACCACTGGTGTTATCCCAGGTGTCGCCGCCACGGCCGCCGCGACCTGCGGTCGCGTCACCGATGGTCGCGTCGCCGGAGGTCGCGCTGCCATTGTTGGCATCGCCACCGCTGCCGCCGCTGCCGCCGTCGCCGCCGTCTCCGCCGTCGCCGCCGTTGCCACCGTAGCCGTCGCCACCGTAGCCCTTGCCACCGTAGCCATCACCACCGGCGCCGCCCTTGCCACCGTTTGCATCGCCGAAGTTCTTGGCGACGTTGCCGATGTCATGGGTGCGAACGTCGTAAACCGAGCCTTCCAGCTTGGTGATTGCGACGATGTGGCTGGAGGTCTTGGAGAAGCTGCTCGAATCGGTGTAGGTGTTGGTTGCCGTACCGCTGCTTGCGGCCGAGGCCGAGCCTGCAGCTGCTCCGGAATCGCCGTTGTTTGCAGTGCTGCTGTCGCTGTCGTTGTCTTGGCTGTTATCGGTGGCGGTGATGTTGGCGAGGATGTCATCGCCGCCATTGCCATCACCGTTCGTCTGTTGTGCCCAAGCCTGGCTGGTAAGGCCAAGTCCCAGGAGCACTGCCGTTGCCATCAAGCTGCTACGAATGCGCATTGTTGTTCTCCTTTACGGTACGTCGATTGGCACCCGGGGGAGGCACCGGTAAACGACGCATGGAACTACACGCACAGCCGGTGCCAAGCTTCGTTCAGGTACGGCAAGTGATTGATCGACAATGCGATTCCAACTGAACAAATATGGGTTGGCAGGAGATCGGGGTAAGCACACCCGCAGAACGGCCCAAGGTGTTGCAAATTTGAAACCGGCTTCCTTGACGGACTTGATGTCCTTCGCCATTGGCACGGCGCAAACCATTGATTGGCGGTCCTCGCAAACTGCGGACCGCATATTCAGCAAAGTATTGCGAAACTGAAACGCCTGGCTTTACAGGCATCTTTCAAAAGACCGATTCCCGTTTCCACTCAACGTGTTGAATCGAAAATCTGCTGTTCTTCTGGCGTTTCGCACTGGCAACGCACGGATAAATATCCGGATCAGTCGTCGTCCCTGCTCACACCGCGCTCACGCCGGGCAGCGTCGCGAACGGCACGCAGGCGCTCGAGCTTTTCGCGCAGCTTGATCTCCAGGCCGCGATCGACGGGCTGGTAATACACGCGCTCGCCCATCGCATCGGGGAACCCGGTCTGGTCCAGCGCGATGCCGCCTTCGGCGTCATGGTCGTACTGGTAGCCCTTCGAGTAACCGAGCTGCTTCATCAGTTTCGTCGGCGCATTGCGCAGGTGCAGCGGCACGTCCTGCGTTCCGTACTCGCTGACGTCGCGCTTGGCGGCATTGAACGCGGCATAGCCGGCATTCGACTTGGCGGTGCTGGCCAGGTACAGCGTCAGCTGCGCGAAGGCCAGCTCGCCTTCGGGACTGCCCAGGCGTTCGAACGTGTCCCAGGCATCGAGTGCCATCTGCAACGCACGCGGGTCGGCCAGGCCGATGTCCTCGATGGCCATGCGCGTGAGTCGACGTGCCAGGTACGACGGATCGCAACCGCCATCGAGCATGCGCGTGAGCCAGTACAACGCGGCATCGGGATTGGAACTGCGCACCGACTTGTGCAGCGCCGAGATCTGGTCGTAGAACTGCTCACCACCCTTGTCGAAGCGACGCGTGCGGTCGGCCAGCACCTGCGCAAGAGTGGTAGCTGTGATTTCGCCGTCTTCGCCTTCGGCCAGTTCGGCGGCAATCTCCAGCAGCGTCAATCCGCGACGGACGTCGCCGTCGGCGGCGCGCGCGATCTGTTCCAGCGCCTCGTCGTCGACCTTGAGCCCGCGCCCACCGAGGCCGCGCTCGTCGTCGGCCAATGCCTGCCGCAGCGCCAGGCGGATGTCTTCCACCGATACCGCTTCCATCACGTGCACGCGGCAACGCGACAGCAGTGCCGAGTTCAATTCAAAGGACGGATTCTCGGTGGTGGCACCGATGAAGAGGATCGTGCCGCGTTCGATGTGCGGAAGGAACGCGTCCTGCTGCGCCTTGTTGAAACGATGCACCTCGTCGACGAACAGCACCGTGCGGTGGCCTTCGCCAAATCGCACCGCCGCCTCGGCAAGGACCTGCCGCACTTCCGGCAGTCCCGACAGCACCGCCGAGATCGCGCGGAATTCGGCATCGGCGTACTTGGCCAGCAGCAGCGCCAGCGTCGTCTTTCCGCAACCGGGCGGCCCCCAGAGCACCATCGAGTGCACGCGCCCGGATTCGATCGCGCGACGCAATGCCGACTTCGGTGCCAGCAGGCGTTTCTGCCCGACCATCTCGTCGAGCGTTCGCGGGCGCATGCGCTCAGCGAGCGGGCGCATGGCATCACGGTCGACATGGAGCAGGTCTTCGCTCGCGGACAGACCGGGAGCGGAGTTTCGGGGGGAACTTTGCCGGACCACGTGTTGGCAACCTTGCCGGGGACACGCACACAATACCAAGAGTGGCGTGCGTGGCCGCGACCGCGGTGTGCAGCGTCAACGATTTCGCAACTTCAGCGACCGGCGACGGGCGGCAGGGCGGTGTCGGGTGCTTCACCCAGGTCGTAGTGCAACTGCAGCCATTGGCCGCTGCGGCGATCGTAGAACGCGGCAATGCGGATCTTGCTGCTGCCGTCGCGGCCGAAGTCGGCCAGCCCCGAGGCGTCGATCAGCAGGTAGCCCTGACCGGCCTCTACCGATTCAATGCGATCAAGCTGCAGGCGTATCGACGCGAACGTCAGGTCCGAGCGCAGTGCCTGCACCAGGGCGTCGTCGAGATCCTGCACCACTGCCGTGTCGTTGGGCACCGGGCGCGCCTCCGCACCGACCCCCAGCACCAGCTCCGGGGCAGCGGCCTGGCCGAGCAGCACGTCGTACTGGGTGCGGAATGTGAAGCCGATCCAGGCCCAGTCGCCGACAAAGCGCATCTGCCCTTCCCCGCTGATCACACGCCGGCCAGCGTCGCCGGGCTGGTCGTCGATGGCGCCGAAGCGGGCTTCGATGGCGCGGCCATCGAACTGCGTGGCCAGCGCACCAACCACGACGCCGGCCACGGCTTTCTCGAGCGCCGGTCGGTCCCTGGAGCGTGTCTGGACAGCAGGCGATGCAGTGTCGAACGCCGGGCGAGGCAACGCCCGCGTCGCCGGAGCGGTCGCGCCCGGCTCGGCGGCAAATGCCTCTGGCAAGTGCGCCAACAACAGCACGAGCCCCCATGTCCAGCAAGCATGCATTGATCTGCGGCAGGCTCCTGCGGCCGGGAAATGGCGTCGCTGCCTCCCTGAATAACGAAAAGGCCTGCCGAAGCAGGCCTTGCGCCGGAGATCGTGGCGGCTCAGCCGCCGCCGATCACGTCCACGCCCTTGGGCGGCGTGTAACGGAATGTCCCGGCGGCAAACGCCGGGTTGCGCTTCCAGCCGCTGAAGCTGATCTCGGTGCGCTGACCCAGCGCGTCGACCACGTGCATCTTGGCCAGGCCGCTCGGGCCGAAACCCAAGCGGGCGGAACGGAAGCCTGAGTCACTATCGCCCTTGGGCGTCAGCGACAGCCATTCCAGGCCCGCGTCCGCACCAAGTTCCCTGACCTTGAACTGCGCGTCCAGGCGGCTCGGATCGATCAAAGCCGACAGCGGGCTGTTCTGCTCTTCCTCGCCCTGCGGGCGCACGGTCACCTGCTGCAGGTCGGGATCGTGCACCCAGACCTTCTTGCCGTCGGCGACGATCAGCTGCGGATACGGCTTGACGTATTCCCAGCGGAACAGCCGCGGCGCCGACAGGGCCACCTGCCCGCTCGAGTTCTCCTTGAGCTTGCCGCTGGGATCGAAGACCTGCTGGGTGAACTGCCCGCTAAGGCCCTTCAGGCCCTTGGTGAAGGTGTTGAGGTCGTCACGCGCGCCGGCGAAGGCGCTCGAAGCGGCCAGCGCGGCGATGAGGCCGGTCAGATGGATGAAACGCATGGGAGTCCCTGGATGATGTGGCGGCACGGACGCGATGGGCGCAGTGTGCCGCCGGAAAGATGAATGGACGCACGACCGCCCCCGCGACAGCCCTACTTCGGCGGTGGCGGGGCCAGCACGCTGCGGTCGCCATTGTGCTCGGGAGGCGTGACTACGCCGGCCATTTCCATCGCCTCGATCAGGCGCGCGGCGCGGTTGTAGCCGATTTTCAGGCGGCGTTGAACGCCCGAGATCGATGCACGGCGGGTCTCGGTGACGATGCGGACGGCTTCGTCGTAGAGCGGATCGGATTCGTCGCCGCCACCGCCACCGCTTTCCGGCAGGCCGGTCGCGCCGACGACGATGCCGTCGCCCATGGTCTGCACTTCGTCGAGCACGCCCTGGATGTAGTCCGGACCGCCGCCGACCTGCTTGAGATGCTCGACCACGCGGTGCACTTCCTCGTCTGAGACGAAGGCGCCGTGGACGCGCTCGGGCATCGCCGTGCCCGGCGGCAGGTACAGCATGTCGCCGTGGCCGAGCAGCGTTTCGGCGCCGGACTGGTCGAGGATGGTGCGCGAGTCGATCTTGCTCGACACCTGGAAGGCAATGCGCGTAGGGATGTTGGCCTTGATCAGGCCGGTGATCACGTCCACCGACGGACGCTGCGTAGCCAGGATCAGATGGATGCCGGCGGCGCGCGCCTTCTGCGCCAGTCGGGCGATGAGTTCTTCGACCTTCTTGCCGACGATCATCATCATGTCGGCGAATTCGTCGATGAAGATGACGATGAAGGGCAACGTCTCCAGCGGCTGCGGCGCCTCGCCGAGTTCGGCGTTGGGCTTGAACAGCGGATCCATCATCGGCTGGCCCGCTTCTTCCGCGTCCTTGACCTTCTTGTTGAAGCCGGCCAGGTTGCGCACGCCCACCGCCGACATCAGCTTGTAGCGGCGCTCCATTTCGGCCACGCACCAGCGCAGGCCGTTGGCGGCCTCCTTCATGTCGGTGACGACCGGCGCGAGCAGGTGCGGGATGCCCTGGTAGACCGACAGCTCCAGCATCTTCGGGTCGATCATCAGCATCCGCAGGTCCTTCGCGGAGGCCTTGTACAGCAGCGACAGCACCATCGCATTGACCGCGACCGACTTGCCCGAGCCGGTGGTACCGGCAACCAGCAGGTGCGGCATGCGCGCAAGGTCGGCCACCGTCGGGCGGCCGGCGATGTCCTTGCCCAGCGCCAGCGTCAGCGGGCTGGTCGACTTGTCGTATTCCTTCGAGCGCAGCAGCTCAGACAGGAAGATCATCTCGCGCGAGGTGTTCGGCGTTTCCAGGCCGACCACCGACTTGCCCGGGATCACGTCGACCACGCGCACCGACTTCACCGACAGGCCACGGGCGATGTCCTTGTCGAGCGAGCTGATCTGGCTGACCTTCACGCCCGGCGCCGGCTCCAGTTCGAAGCGCGTGATCACCGGGCCCGGATAGGCGCCGACCACCTGCGCATCGATGCGGAAGTCCTTGAGCTTGAATTCGATCTGGCGCGACAGCGTCTCCAGCGTTTCTTCGCTGTAGCCCTTGGGCTGCGGCTTGGGATCGTCGAGCAGCGCCAGCGGCGGAATGCCGGTGCCGTCGCCAACGTGGAACAGCGGGATCTGCTGCTCGCGCTTGGCGCGTTCGCTCTTCTCCACCACCGGTGCCGCCGGCGGTTCGATCTTCACCGGCGCGCGCTTGGCGCGCAGTTCCGTGTCGACCTTGCGTGCCTCTTCGCGCTCCTCGCGGAAGGCTCGGGTCTGCTGCCACTCGGTCGCCTGTTTCTCGCCCTGGCGGAACAGCTTGCTTACCGTCGGTCCGAGCGCCAGCACCCACTGGCCGATCTTGTCCATCACCGCGAACCACGACAGGCCCGTGGCCAGCGTCACCGACACCAGCAACAACGCCAGCAGGAACAGATTCCCGCCCACCGGTCCGAAACCGAGATAAAGCGATTTGCCGACCAGCCGGCCGAGCATGCCGCCGCTGCCGGCCGAGAACGAATCCGGCGACGCGACGCGCAGGTGCAGCAGGCCCGTTGCAGCCACCAGGAAACCGACGATGCCGATCAGTCGCAGTGCCGGCCCAAGGTCGGCATCGCCATCGCCGTCCTCATCCATGCCGAACAAGGCGATCCAGGCGACCGCGCCGAGCATCAACGGCAGCAGGAAGGCGACATAGCCGCACAGGTACAGGAGGATGTCGGCAGTGAACGCACCGACCCGGCCGCCGACGTTGTGCAGCGGCGCGGTAATGCTGCCGGCGTGCGACCAGCCCGGGTCCTGCGGCGAGAACGTCACCAGGCTCGCAAGCAGGTACAGCAGCACGGGCGCGATGATGATCAGCGCGATATCGCGCATGAGACGTTGCCGCCGCGGCGATGGCGGCAGCTTTTCGGCCGTGACTTTCTTGCGGCTGGCTGTGGACGCTTGCGCCACCGTGATGTTCTGCCTTAGCTAGATACTGTTAGTTGTTGAATATACGCCAGAAAGACCAGAAATGTGAGGCGACGCCCCCGGTTCTGGCTACCTGCGCACGTCAAAGATCGTAACCGAAGCCATTGAGGCCCCCTACAGGGCCCCCACCGGCCGCAAACGAAACGGGGAGCGCCAGTCTCCCGGCCCTCCCCGTTCGATACCGCAATGACGCTTGGCGGGCTTTAGAGCTTCATGTCCTGCAGCGCCGGGTGCACCAGCTTGCCGCCTTCGACGTTGATGCCGCGCACCAGCGCCTGGTTCTGGCGCCAGGCGTCGCCCGAGGCCAGCTTGTTGACCCACGGCAGGATCGCCGCGCAGATCGCCTGCGAGCTGGTCTGCGGCACGGCGCCGGGCATGTTGGTCACGCAGAAGTGGGTGACGCCCTCTTCGACGTAGGTCGGCTCCTTCCAGGTGGTCGGGCGCGAGGTCTCGAAGCAGCCGCCCTGGTCGATCGAGATGTCGACCACCACGCTGCCGTCCTGCATGCCCTTGAGCATCTCGCGGGTCAGCACGTGCGGCGCGCGGGCGCCAGTGACCAGCACCGCACCGACAACGAGGTCGGCCGAGGCCACTTCGCGCGCGACCACGTCGGCGTACGGGTACAGGGTGGTGACGTTGTTGCCCAGGCGCATCATCTGGTCCATGCGGTCCTGGCGCATTTCGAACACGACCACGTTCGAGCCGCCGGCCGCGGCCAGCGCCGCCGAGGCGCTGCCAGCCTGGCCGGCACCGAACACGACGACCTTGCCACGCTCGGTCGACGGCAGGCCGCCGAGCAGCTTGCCCTTGCCGCCTTCGGGCTGGTGCAGCAGGTGGGTGCCGACCTGGACCGCGATCTTGCCGGCGATGACCGACATCGGCGCCAGCAGCGGCAGGTCGCCGTTGGGCAGCTCGACGGTCTCGAAGGCGATACCGGTCAGGCCGATGTCGAGCAGCTGCTTCGTCAGCTCCGGCTCTGCGGCCAGGTGCAGGTAGCAGAACAGCAGGTGATCCTTGCGCAGGTGCTTGAGGTCGCCGGCGATCGGCTCCTTCACCTTCACGATCAGCTGGCCCTTCTCGTAGAGCTGCGCGGCATCGACGGCAATCTTCACGCCCAGCTGGGTGTACTGCTCATCGGTGAAGCCCGACTTGACGCCGGCATCCTTCTCGAGCCAGACCTCGTGGCCGCGCTTGACCAGATCGCCGGCAGCAGCCGGAACGAGCGCAACGCGCCCTTCGAGGGTCTTGGTTTCCTTGGGAACGCCGATCCGCATGTCTCTACCTTCTTGAAATGTTGATGCAAGTGTTGAACCCCCCGCGCGGGCATGCGCGGGCGATTGCGAGGGGAATGACGCAAAAAAGCGCCGCATGTGCGGCGCGTACCGCTATTGTCCTTCACAAGCCAGACAGGGCTCACGGCGCAGTGCAACATTGCGTCCATGCAGCTCGCCTTGTTTTGCCGGGGTGCCGCCTCCAAGCTATGGCTTCGACGACCCGACACACGCAGGCGTATGGCTGCAACCTCGCCAACGCCCCTTAATCCATTAGCCCGCGATTATACCAATGACCCCATCGAAGCACTCCCGCGTCATCATCCTCGGCTCCGGCCCGGCTGGCTGGACCGCGGCCGTTTACGCTGCCCGCGCCAATCTCAAGCCGCTGGTGATCACCGGCCTGCAGATGGGCGGCCAGTTGATGACGACCACGGAGGTCGACAACTGGCCCGGCGACGCCCACGGGCTGATGGGCCCGGACCTGATGGCGCGCATGCAGGCGCATGCCGAGCGCTTCGACACCGAAGTGGTGTTCGACCACGTCCATACCGCCGATCTTTCCTCGCGCCCGTTCAGGCTCGTCGGCGACAGCGGCGAGTACACCTGTGACGCCCTGATCATCGCCACCGGCGCGACCGCCAAGTACCTGGGCCTGCCGTCGGAAGAGATGTTCAAGGGCCGCGGCGTTTCCGCCTGCGCAACCTGCGACGGCTTCTTCTACAAGGAGCAGGACGTGGCGGTGATCGGCGGCGGCAACACCGCCGTCGAAGAAGCGCTGTACCTGTCGAACATCGCCCGCAAGGTCTACCTGGTGCATCGCCGCGACACGCTGCGCGCCGAGAAGATCATGCAGGACAAGCTGTTCGCGAAAATCCAGTCCGGCAAGATCGAACCGATCTGGCACCACGAGGTCGACGAAGTACTCGGCAACGATGCCGGAGTGACCGGCCTGCGCGTGAAGTCGGTGCAGGACGGCTCGACCCGCGAAGTGCTGATCCATGGCCTGTTCGTCGCCATCGGCCACACCCCGAACACCTCGCTGTTCGAAGGCCAGCTGGCGATGAAGAACGGCTACATCACCATCCGCACCGGCCTGGAAGGCAACTCCACGCTGACCTCGGTGCCGGGCGTGTTCGCCGCCGGTGACGTCGCCGACCAGGTTTATCGCCAGGCCATCACCTCCGCGGGCTTCGGCTGCATGGCAGCGCTGGATGCGGAGAAGTTCCTCGATAAGGAAGGTTGATGTTGGAGGGCGGGGCTCTGGTCATTGCCATCCCCGCTCCTGCATGACCGCGCCGCGCATCATCACCTCGCTGTCGGACATTCCTGCTTCGCAGTGGGATGCCCTGCACGATGGCTGCAATCCGTTCGTCAGCCACGCCTTCCTCTGCGGCCTCGAACAGCACGGCTGCCTGCGTGCGCAATGGGGCTGGACGCCACAGCACCTGACGCTGTGGGAGGGCACGAACCTCGTCGCCGCCGCCCCGGCCTACCTGAAGGAGAACTCGCACGGCGAGTTCGTCTTCGATCACGCCTGGGCGCATGCCTATGCGCAGCACGGGCTCGAGTACTTTCCCAAGTGGCTGTGCGCGGTGCCCTACTCGCCCGTCACCGGACCGCGCCTGCTCGCCCGCGATCTCGATCGTCGCTCCGAACTCGCAACGGCGTTGGCGAAACTGTGCGCTGGCAATGCGCTGTCGTCAGTGCACGTCAATTTCCATCGCGACGACGAGGATGCAGAGTTCGACCGCGACTGGCTGTCGCGGATCGACGTGCAGTACCACTGGCGCAACGACCGCGAATGGCGCGATTTCGACGACTACCTGGCCGCGTTCGACCACAAGCACCGCAAGAACATCCGCCAGGAGCGGGCCAAGGTCGCCCGTGCAGGCGTGACGTTCCGCGTGGTCGAAGGTCGCGACGCCAGCGATGACGACCTGGCGGCGATGCATGGCTTCTACCTGCAGACATTCGCCGAGTACGGCAACCACCCGGCACTGACACTCGACTTCCTGCGCCACATGGCACGCGCGATGCCCGATTCGCTGGTGATGTTCCTGGCAATGCGCGACGAACGCCCGATCGCCGGCGCGCTCTGCCTGCGCGGCGGCGACACTTTGTACGGCCGCTACTGGGGAGCCAGCGAGACGGCGCCGGGCCTGCACTTCGAGACCTGCTACTACCAGGGCATCGACTATTGCCTGGCGAACGGACTGACCCGTTTCGAGCCCGGCGCGCAGGGCGAGCACAAGCTCGCGCGCGGCTTCCTGCCGACGATCGTGCGCAGCCGGCACTGGGTGGCGGACGAGCAGTTCCGCGCTGCATTGCGCGACTGGTGCGCGCAGGAGTCGGCCGCGGTACGCAGGTATGCGGCGACCCTGGTCGGGCACTCGCCGTTCAAGGACTGATGCTGTCGTCCCGGGCGCGGCGGATGCATCATCACCACCATGACCGCCCTGCCCGCCCTGCTGCCAGACGATCCCGAGGCGCCGTTCCCGCCCGTGGAGCAAGCACTGCGCCAGCCCGACGGCCTGCTCGCGGTCGGCGGTGACCTCTCGCCGGCGCGCCTTCTCAACGCGTACCGGCACGGCATCTTTCCCTGGTACTCGCAGGGCCAGCCGATCCTGTGGTGGAGCCCGGATCCGCGCACGGTGTTCGCCACCGATGCCGTGAAGCTGTCCTCGAAGTTCCGCCGTGGCCTGCGCCACTGCGACTGGACGGTGCGCGCCGACACCGCCTTCGACGAGGTCGTCGAGGTCTGCGCGCGGATCCGCCGGCCCGGCCAGCGCGGCACCTGGATCACCCGCGAGATGCAGGTCGCCTATCGCCGCCTGCATGCGCTCGGCCATGCGCATTCGTTCGAAGTGTTCGCCGGTGAGCAGCTGGTCGGCGGCATCTACGGCGTGACGGTGGGCCGGATGTTCTACGGCGAGAGCATGTTCAGCGCGCAATCCGGCGGCTCCAAGGTCGCCCTCGCCGCGCTGGCCCACCATCTGCACGAATGGGGCTGGCCCCTGATCGACGCCCAGGTCGAGAACCCGCACCTGATCAGCCTGGGTGCCCGGTTGTGGCCGCGGCAGGCCTTCGTCGCGCGGGTGGCCGAGATGGCGACGCTGGAGGGCCTCCCGGGGCGCTGGAACGCCCGCGTGGGCGATTGGCCGGCGTGCCGACTGGCCGCTCCGCTGCCCGATTAACCGTTTTTTTGCAACGGCGGCGCGCGCATGGCAAAATACGGGGCTTCGTTCCGTCCCTCATCCTGAGGCACGGGCGCTCCACGCATTTCAGGAACCACATGGCAAAAGACGACGTGATCGAATTCGAGGGCACGGTGGCGGAAACTCTTCCGAACACCATGTTCCGGGTGCGCCTCGAAAACGGGCACGAGATCATTGCCCACATCTCCGGCCGCATGCGCAAGAACTACATCCGCATCCTGACCGGCGACAAGGTGAAGGTCGAAATGACCCCGTACGACCTGACCAAGGGCCGTATCACTTACCGCATGAAGTAATAGCGGTAAGCCATTGAATTAAAAAAGGCGGCCATCGGCCGCCTTTTTTGTTGCCTCTCCGGCGCCTGCAGCGCCGGCCCCTCTCCCGCGAGGGGAGAGGGAACGTCCGGCTAGACCGTCGCCGGGAGGAGCTTCTCCGGCTCGGCCTGCGCCTCGACCACCAACTCGTCGTCCTTGACGTCGATGCTGACGCGGCCGCCGTTGACCAGCTTGCCGAACAGCAGCTCGTCCGCCAGCGGGCGCTTGATCTTGTCCTGGATCACCCGCGCCATCGGACGCGCACCCATCAGCGGGTCGAAGCCGTGCTGGGCCAGCCAGTCGCGCGCGGTCGGCGTGGCCGACAGCGTCACGTCCTTGTCGTGCAACTGCGCTTCCAGCTCGATCAGGAACTTGTCGACCACGCGCAGGATGTGCTCGAAGCCAAGCGCCTGGAACTGCACGACCGCATCGAGGCGGTTGCGGAATTCCGGGGTGAAGCTGCGGCGGATCACTTCCATCGCATCGGTCGAATGATCCTGCTGGGTGAAGCCAATCGTGCGCCGCGACGCCTGCGCCGCGCCGGCATTGGTGGTCATCACCAGGATCACGTTCTTGAAGTTGGCCTCGCGACCGTTGGTGTCGGTCAGCACGCCGCGGTCCATCACCTGCAACAGGATGTTGAAGATGTCCGGATGCGCCTTCTCGACCTCGTCCAGCAGCAGCACGCAGTGCGGCGTCTTGACGATCTTCTCGGTCAGCAGGCCGCCCTGGTCGAAACCGACGTAACCCGGGGGCGCACCGATCAGGCGGCTCACCGAATGCGGCTCCATGTACTCGGACATGTCAAAGCGGACCAGCTCGATGCCCAGCTGCAGCGCGAGCTGCTTGGTCACCTCGGTCTTGCCGACACCGGTGGGACCAGCGAACAGGAAGTTGCCGATCGGCTTGTCCGGATTGCCCAGGCCCGAGCGGGCGAGCTTGATGGCCGAGGTCAGCGTGTCGATCGCCGGATCCTGGCCGAAGATCACCATCTTCAGGTTGCGCTCGAGGTTGCGCAGCACGTCCTTGTCGGAGGCGCTGACCTGCTTGGTCGGGATGCGCGCCATCTTGGCGACAATCGTCTCGATCTCCTCGACATCGATCAGGCTCTTGCGGATGTCCAGCGCCAGCAGCCGCTGCCGGGCGCCGGCCTCGTCGATCACGTCGATGGCCTTGTCCGGCAGCAGGCGGTCGCCGATGTGCTTGACCGACAGGTCCACCGCCGCCTGCAGCGCATCGTCGGCGTAGGTCACGCCGTGGTGCGCCTCGTACTTGGGCTTGAGGCCCTGCAGGATCTCGTAGGCCTCGCCCACCGTCGGCTCGACGATGTCGATCTTCTGGAAGCGCCGCGCCAGGGCCCGGTCCTTTTCGAAGATGCCGCGGTATTCCTGGAACGTGGTCGAGCCGATGCAGCGCAGGTCGCCCGACGCGAGCGCCGGCTTGATCAGGTTGCTGGCATCCATCGTGCCGCCGCTGGCACTGCCGGCACCGATGATGGTGTGGATCTCGTCGATGAAGAGCACCGCTTCCGGCAGCTTCTTCAGCTGCGTCAGCACGGCCTTCAGGCGCTTTTCAAAGTCGCCGCGATACTTGGTGCCGGCCACCAGCGCGCCCAGGTCGAGGGCGTAGATGGTGGCGTCGGCAAGCACGTCGGGGACGTCGCCGTCGACGATGCGCTTGGCCAGGCCCTCGGCGATCGCGGTCTTGCCCACGCCTGCCTCGCCGACGTACAGCGGGTTGTTCTTGCGGCGGCGGCACAGCACCTGGATGGTGCGCTCGACTTCGTCGGCACGGCCGACCAGCGGATCGATCTTGCCTTCGCGTGCGAGCTGGTTGAGGTTGACCGCGAACTCGGCCAGGGCATCACCCTTGCCTTCGCCCTCGCCTTCACCCGAGGGCGACTCGCCCTCTTCCTGCGAGCGCGAGGATTCCTCGCCACCCTGCTTGGCAATGCCGTGCGAGATGTAATTGACGACGTCGAGGCGGGCGACGTCCTGCTGGTTGAGGAAATAGACCGCGTGCGAGTCCTTCTCGCCGAAGATCGCCACCAGCACATTGGCGCCGGTGACTTCCTTCTTGCCCGAGGACTGGACGTGGTAGACGGCGCGCTGGAGCACGCGCTGGAAACCCAGGGTCGGCTGCGTGTCGCGGTCGACGTCTTCGGGCAGCACCGACACCGAGGTGGCGATGGCCTGTTCCAGGTCGGTGCGCAGGCGCGGGAAGTCGACCCCGCACGCCTTGAGTACGGCTTCGGCGGACGGGTTGTCGAGCAGCGCCAGCAGCAGGTGTTCGACCGTCATGTACTCGTGGCGCGCCTCGCGGGCGCGCTTGTAGCACTGGCCGATGCTGTATTCGAGATCCTTGCTGAACATGGGGCGAGAGCCTCCGGAAACTACTGCCGTCCTAGATGGGGGTGGGACTGGCGAATTCCATGCCGCCTGCAAGGCCCGCCGCAAGTCCCTTCCTTCCTGGCCTTGGACCGGCCCTGGCAGCGGCTGGTTCCACGCTTCTTACTGGTCGAGACGTGCTAAGCAGAACTTTTAGGCCTTTTCCATCGTGCACAGCAAGGGGTGTTGGTTGAGCCTTGAAAATTCGTTCACCTGCGCCACCTTGGATTCTGCAACCTCGCGGGTGAAAACCCCGCACACACCGCGACCGCGGGTATGCACGTGCAGCATGATCTGGGTGGCTTTTTCGGCGTTCATGGCGAAAAAGCGCATCAGCACCTCGACTACGAAGTCCATCGGGGTGTAGTCGTCGTTCAGCAGCAGGACGGAATACAGGGGCGGGCGGGCCACCTCGGGCTTGCCGGTTTCCACCAGCACGCCGTGGTGTTGTTCGTGTTCGGTCTGTTTGGCCATGGCCGAATTATAGGGCCCGGGCCGCTGCCGGTCGTGGACGCCCATGCCCGGGCGCCGGCACAATGCCGCACATTCCCCGCTTTCATCAGTCCAGGAGCCAAACCAGATGCGTCTGCTTGCTGCGATGCTGATCGCACTGTCGTCGCTGCCGGCCCTGGCCGCGGACACCGGTGTGCCTGCTGGTGAAACGCAGCATTCTGCCGCCGACCCTCTGATCGCCCGTCAGTTGGACGGCCTGGACTACCGCTACGAGGTCGACGAGGACGGCGACTACAAGTTGACCTTCGATGTCGACGACAAGCGCAGCCAGCTGGCCTACATCCTCTCGGCGACGGAAAAGTTCGGCAACCTGCAGGTCCGCGAGATCTGGTCGCCGGCGTATCGCGCCGCCTCGACCCAGTTCCCGATTGACGTCGCCAATCGCCTGCTCGAGGACAGCCAGTCGAGCAAGCTCGGGGCGTGGGTCAAGCAGGGCGACATGGCCGTGTTCGTGGTCAAGATCGCCGCCGACGCCGCGGCTGCGGAGTTGGACGACGCTCTGGACTTCGTCCTGCGCTCGGCCGACCAGATGGAAGCGGCCCTGACCCAGGGCAAGGACGAATTCTGAAATGAGCTACCGCGAAGGCCGGTTCTGGCAACCCGACGTGACCGTGGCCACGGTGGTGGTCGACGGCGGTCGGCTGCTCATGGTCGAAGAGTCGGTCGGTGGCCGGCTGGTGCTCAACCAGCCCGCCGGGCACCTGGAGCCGGACGAAAGCCTGCACGAGGCCGCGCTTCGGGAAACGCTCGAGGAGACCGGCTGGGACGTCCGCCTCACCGCGTTCGTCGGCGCCTACCAGTGGAAGGCACCGGACAACGGCGACGGCCGCGGCGGGCGCCATTACCTGCGCTTCGCCTTCGCCGCCGAACCGGTCAGGCACGATCCTGCGCGACCGCTGGACGACGGCATCGTCCGCGCGGTCTGGATGACGCCCAGCGAGCTTCAGGCGGCCCAGCAGCGCCACCGCAGTCCGCTGGTGTGGCGGGCGGCCGCGGACTTCCTGGCGGGGCACAGGCACCCGCTGGAGCTGGCCCAGCACCTGGCATGAGCAGATCGTGGCCGCAATGAGCACGCTGGCATGAGCGCTGCACAGGCAAGAACCATCGTCGGCATGTCCGGGGGTGTCGATTCCTCGGTGGCCGCGTTGCACCTGCGCGATGCCGGCGAACCGATCGCCGGCTTGTTCATGCAGAACTGGGCCGACGACGGCAGCGGCGACTGCCGCGCCGAGGATGATCGCCGCGACGCGGTTGCGGTCAGTGGCCGGCTCGGCATCCAGATCCACTTCCGCGATTTCTCCGGCGAGTACTGGGCCGGCGTGTTCGAGCACTTCCTGGCCGAGTACGCCGCCGGGCGCACGCCCAACCCCGACGTGCTGTGCAACCGCGAGATCAAGTTCAAGCATTTCCTCGATGCCGCCCGCGACCTGGGCGCGCAGTACATCGCCACCGGCCACTACGCCCGGGTCGAGGCATCCGCCGGCCGCCACCTGCTGCTGCGCGCTGTGGACCGCAGCAAGGACCAGAGCTATTTCCTGCACCAGCTCGGCCAGGCACAGCTGGCGGCGACCCGTTTCCCGCTGGGCGGACTGATCAAGCGCGACGTGCGGCAGATGGCACTCGATGCCGGCCTGCCCACCGCGGCCAAGAAGGACTCGACCGGCATCTGTTTCATCGGCGAGCGCGATTTCCGCGAGTTCCTCGGTCGCTACCTGCCGGCGCGCGAAGGCGAGATGCGTACTCCCGATGGCGAGGTGATCGGCCGCCATTCCGGCGTGTTCTATTTCACCCTCGGCCAGCGCGAAGGTCTCAACATCGGCGGCGTACGTGGCTTTGAGGCAGCGCCGTGGTACGTGGTCGGCAAGGATGTCGCCGGCAACGTGCTCTACGTCGACCAGGGCGCCGACAGCCCCTGGCTGCAGTCGCACGCCCTGCGGTCGGAACCGGCTCACTGGATCGCCGGCGCCCCGCCCTCGGCCCGCTTCACCTGCACCGCGCAGACGCGCTATCGCCAGCATGACGAGGCGTGCGAAGTGAGCGTTCGCGAGGACGGCACACTGGAAGTCCGCTTTGCCCGCCCCCAACGTGCGGTAACGCCGGGACAGTCGCTGGTCCTCTATGACGGCGACGTCTGCCTGGGTGGCGCCGTCATCGCCACCACCGATGCACCGCTGGAAGAACGATTGAAGGCTCAAGCTGCATGAATCAAAGCAACTCCATGTCCACTCGCGTGCTGGCGCTGGCCGGTCTGGTGCAGGCGCTGGCGCAGGTGCGGCGGGTCGCCGACACCGGCCAGGCCAACGCCGCCATCCTCGGCACCGCGATGGATTCGGTCTTCCGGATCGATTCGCCCTCGCCCGCGGCCATCTACGGAGGCATCGAGGCCGTGCGCCCGGGCCTGACGCTGTTGCGCGACTATTTCAGCAACCAGCAGCGCGACGAGCAGCTGCCGCGCCTGGTGCTGGCGGTACTGCAGCTGGAGCGTCGCTTTGTCCGCGACGATGACATGGCCCAGCGCGTGCAGGCCGGTATCCGTGCGCAGGCGGGCAACGCCGAGCGCAGTGGCAGCACTCACCCGGACGTGATGACCGCCCTCGGCAGCCTGTACGCGGAAACCCTGAGCCACCTGCGTCCGCGCGTGCTGGTGCAGGGTAATCCGCACTACCTCGGCCAGGCCACGGTGGTGGCCGAAGTGCGCGCGATCCTGCTCGCCGCGGTGCGCTCGGCAGTGCTCTGGCGCCAGTGCGGCGGCAGTCTGTGGGACTTCCTGTTGCGCAGGCGCGAGTTGCTGGCGGCGGTCAAGGACCACCTGGGGCTGAGCAATGCCCCTCCTTGGCCTGCGCGTCAGGCCGACGGCGGGAACGCCCCGCCGCTCTGCCCCCAGGCCCAGCACACCGCCGCGATCAACGCGAGCGCGAGCATCCAGCGCAGCGTCTGTTCGACGCGATCCGTCCCCTTGTGCGTCTTCATGTTGTCCCCCTGACTGCGCGCGATGAAACGACAGTGCGCGACGCAAGTCCTTGACTGTTGTCACGCACTGGACGCTTGGGGTCGGCCAGCTTCGGGGTTAGCGATGAACGGCACAGTCCAGGCCGTAACAAAAAACCCCGGCATTGCCGGGGTTCCTTGTTCAACTCATGGCAAACCCGATCAGGCTGCGACGGTCTCCGCCACCTGGCGGTAGTCCTCGATCTGGTCGAAGTTCATGTAGCGGTAGATCTCGGCGCCCTTGGCGTTGATCACGCCGATGTCCGCCATGTACTCCTCGCGGGTCGGGATGCGACCCAGGCGCGAGCAGATCGCCGCCAGTTCCGCCGAACCCAGGTACACGTTGGTGTTGCGACCCAGGCGGTTGGGGAAGTTGCGGGTGCTGGTGGAGAACACCGTTGCGCCCTCGCGCGCCTGCGCCTGGTTGCCCATGCACAGCGAGCAGCCCGGCATTTCCATGCGCGCGCCGGCGGTGCCGAAGGTGCCGTAGTGGCCTTCCTTGGTCAGCTCGGAGGCATCCATCTTGGTCGGCGGCGCGACCCACAGGCGGGTCGGGATGTCGCGCTTGCCTTCCAGCAACTTGGCGGCGGCACGGAAGTGGCCGATGTTGGTCATGCACGAACCGATGAAGACCTCGTCGATGACGGCGCCGGCAACGTCGGACAGCGTCTTCACGTCGTCCGGGTCGTTCGGGCAGGCCACGATCGGCTCGACGATCTGGTCGAGGTCGATGTCGATCACGGCGGCGTACTCGGCGTCGGCATCGCCTTCCAGCAACTGCGGGTTGGCCAGCCAGGCTTCCATCGCCTTGATGCGGCGCGCCAGCGAGCGCGGGTCGGCATAACCCTCGGCGATCATCCACTTCAGCAGCGTGATGTTGCTGGTGAGGTATTCGATGATCGGTTCCTTGTCGAGCTTCACCGTGCAGCCGGCAGCCGAACGCTCGGCCGAGGCATCGGACAGCTCGAATGCCTGCTCGACCTTGAGCTGCGGCAGGCCTTCGATCTCGAGGATGCGGCCGGAGAAGATGTTCTTCTTGCCCTGCTTGGCGACGGTCAGCATGCCCTGCTTGATCGCGGCCAGCGGGATCGCGTTGACCAGGTCACGCAGGGTCACGCCCGGCTGCATGGTGCCCTTGAAGCGCACCAGCACCGACTCGGGCATGTCCAGCGGCATCACGCCGGTAGCCGCGGCAAACGCGACCAGACCGGAGCCTGCCGGGAACGAGATGCCGACCGGGAAACGGGTGTGGCTGTCGCCGCCGGTGCCGACGGTGTCGGGCAGCAGCATGCGGTTGAGCCAGGAGTGGATCACGCCGTCGCCCGGACGCAGGGCGATGCCGCCACGGTTGCTGATGAAGGCCGGCAGGTCGTGGTGGGTCTTGACGTCGACCGGCTTCGGGTAAGCCGCGGTGTGGCAGAACGACTGCATCACCAGGTCGGCCGAGAAGCCCAGGCAGGCCAGGTCCTTGAGCTCGTCGCGGGTCATCGGGCCGGTGGTGTCCTGCGAACCCACCGAGGTCATCTTCGGCTCGCAGTAGGTACCCGGGCGGATGCCGGTGCCGTCGGTCAGACCGCAGGCGCGGCCGACCATCTTCTGCGCCAGCGAGTAACCCTTGCCGCTGTCGACCGGGTTGGACGGCAGGCGGAACAGCGTCGACGGCGCCAGGCCCAGCGCTTCACGCGCCTTGGCGGTCAGCCCGCGGCCGACGATCAGCGGGATGCGGCCGCCGGCGCGGACTTCGTCGAACAGCACGTCGGACTTCACCGAGAACTCGGCGATGACTTGGCCGTCTTTGAGCGCCTTGCCCTCGTACGGACGCAGCTCGACCACGTCGCCCATGTTCATCTGCGACACGTCCAGCTCGATCGGCAGCGCGCCGGCGTCTTCCATGGTGTTGTAGAAGATCGGAGCGATCTTGCTGCCCAGGCAGACGCCGCCGAAGCGCTTGTTCGGGATGAACGGGATGTCCTCGCCGGTGAACCAGAGCACGGAGTTGGTGGCGGACTTGCGCGAGGAACCGGTGCCGACGACGTCGCCGACGTAGGCGACCAGATGGCCCTTGTCCTTCAGCGACTCGATGAACTTGACCGGGCCGCGCTTGCCGTCTTCTTCCGGCTCGATGCCTTCGCGGCGGTTCTTCAGCATCGCCAGGGCGTGCAGCGGGATGTCCGGGCGCGTGGTCGCGTCCGGTGCCGGCGACAGGTCGTCGGTGTTGGTCTCGCCGGTCACCTTGAAGACGGTGATGGTCAGGCTGGCCGGGACTTCCGGGCGGCTGGTGAACCATTCGGCGTCGGCCCAGCTCTGCAGCACGGCCTTGGCGTTGGCGTTGCCGGCCTCGGCCTTTTCCTGCACGTCGTGGAAGGCGTCGAACATCAGCAACGTCTTCTTCAGCGCTTCGGCGGCGATGACGCCGACCTGGGCGTCGTCGAGCAGGTCGACAAGCGGATGGATGTTGTAGCCGCCCAGCATGGTGCCGAGCAGTTCGGTCGCGCGCTCGCGGCTGATCAGCGAATTGACTTCGGTACCAAAGGCCACGGCGGCCAGGTACGAGGCCTTGACCTTGGCGGCGTCATCGACGCCGGCCGGCACGCGGTTGGTGATCAGGTCGAGAAGGAACTCTCCCTCACCCGCCGGCGGGTTCTTCAGCAGCTCGATGACGTCAGCGGTCTGCTGAGCGGTCAGCGGCAGCGGCGGAATGCCCAGCGCGGCGCGCTCGGCAACGTGAAGGCGGTAGGTTTCCAACATGGTTCTCTCCAGAAAAACTCAGTCGTTGTGGCGTAGTGCGGTCAGGCGAGCGTCGTGCCCTATGAAGTCGCGCTCTATAAGGCTTTGGGCACGATGATCTTCAGACCCTTGAAGTAATCGCGGAAAAACCCGGCGTCGCGTGTGATCAGGCCGGCGCACTGCAGCAGCGCATGAGCGCCGACGATGAAGTCCGGTACGGTGCGCGGCGAGATCTGGCCACCCTGCCCCGCGGCCCGACGCTGGTTGAAGCGGCGCTGCATTTCGCCCGCGCGGATGGCCGAACGGCGTTCCACGGGGAGGTAACGCATCCCCATTTCCTCGACCACGTCCATGATGTCGGTGCCATGCCCCAGTCCGGCGGTAATCTCGCTGACCACCACGTCGCACAGCACGACCGGACCTTGCGCCAACGCATCGCGAACGCACTGTTCCGCGGCATCGGCCATGCTCGCGTCCTCGCCGAGCAGGTCGATCAGCACGGACGTGTCGATTGCGATGGTGTTGCCGGCGGGTGTCATAGGGTCAGACGTCCACCGGATCGCCTGGTGCGCGCCCACGCAGCTCGCGCATGATGTCGTCGGTGGTCACGCCTTCGGGCAGCTTGAAGCGGCCGCGCGCGCGCGAAATGGCATCGTCCACGTTCTTGCGCAGGATGATGCGACCGCCCTCGAGCTCCACCTTGAGGTGGGTGCCCTTGGTCAGGCCCAGCGCATCACGCACGGCCTTGGGCAGGGTGATCTGGCCTCGTTCGGCAACGATGGCTTCCATGGCGGACCTCCTCGGTCGGACGGACTCGGACAGCCGGGTCCGGTATGCATGAATGATACATACCTGACCACCCATACTCAATCGCACGTGGCCGCACGGGCGCACAATGAGGGGCGCGTATTCAGGTTCCGGACCATCGTCCGCTAGCCTTAACGCGAGCAGCGGATAATCGACCGGTCTCCCAGCCACATTCAGTCACAGCAGCAGCACGCCAGGAGCTTCCCCCATGTCCCAAGACTCCTTCTCCACCCGCCGCCAGCTTGTCGTCAACGGCCGGACCCTCACCTACAACAGCCTGCCGGCACTGGGTGAGAAGTTCGACATCCGCAAGCTGCCCTACTCGATGAAGATCCTGCTTGAGAACCTGTTGCGCCATGAAGACGGCGGCATCACGGTCGGCAAGGAGCACATCGAGGCGGTGGCGCGCTGGGACGCCAGCAAGGAACCCGACACCGAGATCGCCTTCATGCCCGCACGCGTTGTCCTCCAGGACTTCACCGGCGTGCCGTGCGTGGTCGACCTGGCGGCGATGCGCGATGCGGTCAGCAAGCTCGGCGGCAATGCCGGCCAGATCAATCCGCTGATCCCGTCGGAACTGGTGATCGACCATTCGGTGCAGGTCGACGTGTTCGGCCGCGCCGATGCGCTGGACCTCAACGGCAAGATCGAGTTCGAGCGCAACATGGAGCGCTACAGCTTCCTGCGCTGGGGCCAGAAGGCCTTCCACAACTTCAAGGTCGTGCCGCCCAATACCGGCATCGTCCATCAGGTGAACCTGGAGAACCTGGCGCGCGTGGTCGTCGAGCGCGAGGTCGATGGCGAGCTGCTTGCCTTCCCGGATACCGTCTTCGGCACCGACAGCCACACCACGATGATCAATGGCATCGGCGTGCTCGGCTGGGGCGTGGGCGGCATCGAGGCCGAGGCGGCGATGCTCGGCCAGCCGTCGTCGATGCTGATTCCGCAGGTCGTTGGCTTCAAGCTCACCGGCAAGCTGCCCGAAGGCACGACCGCCACCGACCTGGTGCTGACCGTCACGCAGATGCTGCGCAAGCTCGGCGTGGTCGGAAAGTTCGTCGAATTCTTCGGCGAAGGCCTGCCGCACCTGCCGCTGGCCGACCGCGCCACCATTGCCAACATGGCACCTGAGTACGGCGCGACCTGCGGCATCTTCCCGATCGATGCCGAGTCGCTGACCTACCTGCGCCTGTCCGGCCGCAGCGACGAGCAGGTCGCGCTGGTCGAGGCCTACGCCAAGGCACAGGGCCTGTGGCACGAGCCGGGCCAGGCCGAAGCCAACTACTCGGCCACGCTCGAACTCAACCTCGCCGACGTCAAACCGTCGCTGGCCGGCCCCAAGCGTCCGCAGGACCGGGTGCTGCTGAGCGACATGAAGTCCAACTTCACCGAGAACCTCGGCGACCTGACGGCGCATCGCATCAACGGCAGCGTGCGACGCATGGATGCCGAGGGCGGACACCAGCCGCAGGCCGAACACCTGGCTGCGCGACCGAAATCGAAGATCCACATCCAGGACCAGGATGCAGAGCTCAGCGATGGCTCCGTCGTGATCGCTGCCATCACCTCCTGCACCAACACTTCCAACCCGGCCGTGATGCTCGGCGCCGGCCTGCTCGCCCGCAACGCGGCCAAGCTCGGCCTCAAGGCCAAGCCTTGGGTCAAGACCTCGCTCGGGCCGGGCTCGCTGGTGGTCACCGATTACCTGAAGAAGGCCGGCGTGCTCGACGACCTGGAGAAGCTCGGCTTCTTCGTCGTCGGCTATGGCTGCACCACCTGCATCGGCAACTCCGGCCCGCTGCCGGACGAAGTCTCGCGCGGCATCGCCGAGAACGACCTCGCCGTCGCCTCGGTGCTGTCGGGCAACCGCAACTTCGAAGGCCGCGTCCACCCCGAAGTGAAGATGAACTACCTCGCCTCGCCGCCGCTGGTGGTGGCCTACGCGATCGCCGGCACGGTCGACATCGACCTCACCCGCGAACCGGTCGGCCACACGCCCGACGGTCGCGCCGTGCACCTGCGCGACATCTGGCCGAGCAACAAGGAGATCGGCGACGTCATCGCCGCAACGGTCGGACCGGAGTTGTTCGCACAGAACTACGCCGACGTGTTCAAGGGCGACTCGCGATGGAACACGATCGCCTCGCCGGAAGGCGAGTCGTTCGCCTGGGACGCGGCGTCGACCTACATCAAGAATCCGCCCTACTTCGACGGCATGAGCATGGCCGTGGGCACGATCAACGACGTCCACGGTGCGCGCATCATGGGCCTGTTCGGCGACTCGATCACCACCGACCACATCTCGCCGGCGGGCAACATCAAGAAGGATTCGCCGGCGGGCCGCTTCCTGGTTTCGCGTGGCGTGCAGCCGGCCGACTTCAACAGCTACGGCAGCCGCCGCGGCAACGACGACGTCATGGTCCGCGGCACCTTCGCCAACATCCGCATCAAGAACCTGATGCTGGGCGGCGAGGAAGGCGGCAACACGCTGTACTTCGCCAAGGGCGGCGCGGCACCGGAGAAGATGTCGATCTACGATGCGGCGATGAAGTACAAGGCCGAGGGCGTGCCGCTGGTGGTGATGGCCGGCAAGGAATACGGCACCGGCTCCTCGCGCGACTGGGCAGCCAAGGGCACCAATCTGCTCGGGGTCAAGGCCGTGATCGCCGAGAGCTTCGAGCGCATCCACCGTTCAAACCTGGTGGGCATGGGCGTGCTGCCGTTGCAGTTCAAGGATGGCGAGAACGCGCAGACGCACGGCCTGGACGGCTCGGAGGAGATCAGCGTCACCGGCATCGACGATGGCCGCGCCAGGACCGCAACCGTGACCGCGCGCCGCCCCGACGGCAGCGAGAAGCGCTTCGAAGTCCGCGTATTGCTGCTGACGCCGAAGGAAGTCGAATACTTCCGCCACGGCGGCATCCTGCATTACGTGCTGCGACAGCTGGCGGCGAAGAAGGCGGCGTAACGCTGCTGGGCGGACAGAGACCCGTCATTCCCGCGAACGCGGGGATGACGGGTGTTGCTACAGCTTCGGCACCCAGGTCGCACTCGTCAGCCGCCACTCCCCATCTTCCTCGCGCCACCCGGTCTCGACCTCATAGATCTGCGCGGCCTCTGGCAGCATTTCGCCCGAGCCGCCAGTCAACGCCGCGGTGAATCGCGCCGTTGCATGGCCGGGCAGAAGCTCCACCGACACCGGTCCCAGCTTCATGCCGATCTGGCGATGACGCAGGAACATCAGCCTAGCGATCCTGCCCGCACCGTCGCGGTCGAGCGCATCGGGGCCGATGAAATCCTCGGCAAGCACTGCGTCCAGCACCGAGGCATCGCGTTGCTCGATGCCCTGCTGCAACGACTCCACTGTCTGTCGAAGGCGTTGCTCCGGCGGCGTGCGGCTGCAACCGGACGCCGCCACTACCAGCAGCACCAGTGTCACGCTGCACCGCACAAACCAGTTTGTGGTCCCCATCCCCTGCCCCATGCCGATTGCCCACGCTGTCGTCGCGGCCATGCTGCCATGCCGATACGACCGCCGTCGCCGCATCGGCACGCGCCTTGCCAGCCTTGGGGGCCTATGCTCCAATCGCTGGAAGCACCGTACGGCGGCGCATTCGCAACACGCATCGCCGAAGGCTATCAACAGCGATTGGAGAGGGGATCGCGATGAGTTTTGAACGTCCTTGGCTGGCCCAGTATCCGCAGGGGGTTGCGGCCGAGATCGATGTGGACGAGTTCCCGTCCGTCGTCGCCGTGCTGGAAAACGCGATCGAGAAGTATCGCGACCGGCCGGCCTTCGCCAACCTCGGCAAGACCCTCACCTATGCCGAAATCGACCAGCTCAGCGCGCAGTTCGCCGCGTACCTGCTGGGCGAGCTGAAGCTCAAGAAGGGCGATCGCGTCGCGATCATGATGCCCAACTGCCTGCAGTATCCGATCGCCACGTTCGGCGTGCTGCGTGCCGGCCTGACGGTGGTCAACACCAATCCGATGTACACCGCGCGCGAGCTGCGGCACCAGCTGGTCGACTCCGGCGCCAACGTGATCCTGGTGCTCGACAACTTCGCCCACACCGTGCAGGAAGTCATCGCCGACACGCAGGTCAAGCAGGTCATCACCACTGGCCTTGGCGACATGCTCGGCCTCAAGGGCGCAGTGGTGAACTTCGTCCTGAAGTACGTCAAGAAGATGGTCCCGGACTACAACCTGCCCGGCGCGATCCGCTTCCGTGACGCACTGGCGCTGGGCCAGCGCCACAACCTGGCCGAGGTGGAAATCTCGCCGCAGGACATCGCCTTCCTGCAGTACACCGGCGGCACCACCGGCGTCGCCAAGGGCGCGATGCTGACCCACCGCAACCTGGTCGCCAACATGCAGCAGGCGGCGATGTGGGTGGGCACCGGCGTCAAGTACGGCGAAGAAGTGATCATCACCGCGCTGCCGCTGTACCACATCTTCGCATTGACGGCGAACGGCCTGGTCTTCATGAAGTTCGGCGGCCTGAACTACATGATCACCAACCCGCGCGACATGAAGGGCTTCGTCAAGGAGCTCAAGAGCGTGCCGTTCACCGCCATCACCGGCGTCAACACGCTGTTCAACGGCCTGCTCAACACACCGGGCTTCGACCAGGTCGACTTCTCCAGGTTGCACCTGACCCTGGGCGGCGGCATGGCGGTGCAGCGCTCGGTCGCCGAACGCTGGAAGCAGGTCACGGGCGTGACCCTGGTCGAGGCCTACGGCCTGACGGAGACCTCGCCTGCGGCGTGCATCAACCCGATGGACCTGAAGGATTACAACGGCTCGATCGGCCTGCCGATCTCGTCCACCGACGCCTGCGTCAAGGACGAGAACGGCGTGACGCTGCAGATGGGCGAAGTCGGCGAGTTGTGCATCAAGGGTCCGCAGGTCATGAAGGGCTATTGGCGCCGGCCGGAGGACACCGCCGCGGTGATCGACGCCGATGGCTGGCTGCACACCGGCGACATGGCGCGGATGGACGAGAAGGGCTTCTTCTTCATCGTTGACCGCAAGAAGGACATGATCCTGGTCTCGGGCTTCAACGTGTACCCCAACGAGGTCGAGGACGTGATCGCGATGATGCCGGGGGTGCTGGAAGTCGCCGCCGTCGGCGTCCCGGACGAGAAGTCCGGCGAGGCGGTCAAGGTCGTCATCGTCAAGAAGGACCCGAGCCTCACCGCCGAGCAGGTCAAGGCCCACGCCCGCGAGCACCTGACCGGTTACAAGCACCCGCGTTTCGTCGAGTTCCGGACCGAGCTGCCAAAGACCAATGTTGGCAAGATCCTGCGCCGCGAACTGCGCGACAGCCCGGCCGCGAGCCCCGCCGCTCACTGATCCTGGCCGGGTCCCGGCCCGTCCAGCAGCCTCCCCAGACGCCCGCACGGCCCGACGGCCTTGCGGGCGTTTGCTTTTGTAGGCATAGAATCGGGCGGTCGGACGCACCCCCTTGATTCGCAATGCCGTCCCGAACAGCGCGACCGGCCGGACGGTTTTAATCCACGGAGGATTCGCAATGTCAGCTGTCTACCCGTTCCACCGCACTGCCACCGGCCGCAACCTGCGGGTCGTCGAAGAGACCGATCGCGGCGTTTACTGGTGCCACATGCACGCGGACGCCGTCCCGGGCCGTCGCGCCTGCTTCTCGATGGACCTGGTCGACGACATCATCCAGTACCAGCGCGGCCTGGCGGACCGCTTCCGCGCGGCCAAGGGCAGCACCCTGCCGCACGTGGTCCTGGCCTCCGACGCCGATGCCTTCAACCTCGGCGGCGACTTGGACCTGTTCTGCCGCCTGATCCGCGCCGGCGACCGCGACGGCCTGCTGACCTACGCCCGCCAGTGCGTGCGCGGCGTGCATGCCTTCCACGACGGGCTGGGCGCCGGTGCGCACAGCATCGCCCTGCTCCAGGGTGACGCGCTCGGCGGTGGTTTCGAAGCGGCCCTGAGCTGCCACACCATCGTCGCCGAAGAAGATGTGCTGATGGGCCTGCCGGAAGTGCTGTTCGACCTGTTCCCGGGCATGGGCGCCTATTCGTTCCTGTGCAAGCGCGTCACCCCGCACGTGGCCGAGAAGCTGATGCTGGAAGGCAACATGTTCAGCAGCCAGGAAATGCACAAGATGGGTCTGGTCGATGTGCTGGTTCCGCGCGGTGAAGGCGTGGCGGCAGTCGAGGACGTGATTCGCGCCAACCGTCGCATCCCGCACGCTCGCGCCGCCATGCACCAGGTGCGTCAGATGACCCAGGCCGTAACCCTGGACGAGATGATGCGCATCACCGAAGTCTGGGTGGACACCGCGCTGCAGCTGGGCGACAAGTCGCTGCGCACGATGGACAGGCTGGTGCGGGCGCAGGAGCGGCGTGCCGCCAATGGGGCTGCCTGACAACGGCTGACCGAGCACGGCCAGAAAACCGCACGGCAATGATCCACGGGGGAAACGCAGGAGCATCAGGCAGGTTCGCACCCGCCTGACCGGAAGTATCCGAAGCAATACCCGCAAGAGCCAAAGGGGAACCAGCGCCCGCAGGAGGGGAAATCCGGCGGGCCGGATCCCTTTCCGTCTATCCGCCTAGCGCTCGCCTTCTCCGCGCGAGGCTCGCTGCCGCTCACGCGCATCGAGCGCCGCCCTGCCCTGCGCCATGCGTTCGCCCAGGCCGTTGAGCCGGGCCTGCCATTCGCGCGCCAGCTGCCAGTCCGGCAGCCGCATGATCTCGCCGGAGACCGCGGCCAGCTTGTTCAGGCCCAGGTTGCTGGCCACGCCCTTGAGCGCGTGTGCCTGCTCGCGGGCATGGTCCCAGTCGGCCTGCTCGCCGGCCTGGCGCAACTCGACCATGCAGCCATCGGCGTCGCGCAGGCATTGGGCGATGAACTCACGCTCGAATCCGGCGCCCATCCCGAGCGCACCCAGTTCGTCCAGCACCGAGCTGTCGAAGGTGCCGTCGCCAGTGGGCAGCTCGCTGCGCAGCGCCACCAGCGGCGCTCCGGCACCGATACGGTTATTGGCGGCAATTTCCGCGAGCGTGTCGAGCAGTCGCACCGTCGACACCGGCTTGGCCAGGAACGCACGCGCGCCTGCCTGTTCGCAGGCGCGGATCGACTCGGTCGTGACGTCGGCGCTGAGGATCAGCACCGGCGTGCGGCGTCCGCCGCCGGCTTCCATGACCCGCAGCTGGCGCAGCAGGTCCAGTCCGCTGACGTCGGGCATGTGCAGATCGGCGATGACCGCATCGTAATCGGAGCCGGAAATCGCATCGAGCGCATCGCCGCCGCCATCGACGCAGGTGACGCGATGGCCGGCTTTCTGCAGCAACCGCTGCAGCACCATCCGGTTGGCGACGTGATCGTCGGCGACCAGGATGCCCAGGCTGCGCACGCGGGCGCGATGGCGCAGGAACGGATCTGAGAAGGCAATGACGTTGGGCGAGTGGCCACCCTCCGCATCGGCCACCATGCCGCCATCCAGTGCGACCGCACCGGCGGTGGTCGCCTCGTCGACGACGCGCTCGAACGGCAGCTCCACCCAGAAGCGGCTGCCGCGCTGCTCGACGCTCTCGAAGCCGATGCTGCCGCCCATCGCCTCGGTCAGGCCCTTGGCAATCGTGGTGCCCAGTCCGGTGCCGCCGTAGCGTCGGGCGAGGCTGACGTCGGCCTGTTCGAAGGCTTCGAACAGGCGCTGGCGCATCGCCAGCGGCACGCCGATGCCGGTGTCGGTGACGGCAAAGCGCAAGCGCACCTTGGCCGTACCCTGGTCGACCACGGTCACGTCAAGGCGGACCGAGCCCTTGTCGGTGAACTTGATGGCGTTCCCGGCCAGGTTGATCAGCACCTGGCGCAGATGCACGACGTCGCCGCACAGGCTGCCGGGCACGTCGGCTGCGATCACCGCCTCGTAGCGCAGCTCCTTGGCGCGCGCCTGCGGCTGCAGGATCAGGCCGATGCTGTCGACCAGTTCCTGCGGAATGAACTCGACCAGGTCCAGCTTGACCTTGCCGGCCTCGATGGCGGAGATGTCGAGCACGTCCTCGACCAGCGCCAGCAGGCTGCGCGTGGACGCCTGGATGGTGCTCAGGCATTCGCGCTGCTCGGCGTCCAGGCGCGTGGTCGCCAGCAGCTCCGACATGCCGGCCAGGCCGTTGAGCGGCGTGCGGAACTCGTGGCTCATGTTGGCCAGGAAGCGGCTCTTGGCCTCGTTGGCCTTGCGCGCGTCGTCGACCGCACGGGTCAGGGCGTTGAGCAGCGAATCGAAGTAAAGCGGCACCGCGCCCAGGCCGAGCAGCAGGCCCCAGGCCAGGTACGGGTTGCTGCGCCAGTACGGCGAAAGCAGGATCACTGCCAGGAACGATGCACTGGCCAGCGCCGTGGCGATGCGCAGGTAACGGCTGCCATAGCGCATGCCGTTGCCGATCGTCACCCACAGGTACACGGCATACAGCGGCGCGGCAGGCTCGCCCTGGATGCACATGATCGCGCCCATCGCCGAATAGTCGGTGAGCATGCCGATCCAGCGCCGCACGTGCGACACGCCAGGTTCGAGCAGGATCGCGGCCATCAGGCCCAGCGCCACCAGCAACTCGCCAAGCAGGATCATCCACGTCAGCGGCAGGGTGTTGTCGGCACCGTCCAGGTGCAGGAAGCGCCACCCAAGGTACGTCGAGAACAGCGCCGTGATGACGATGCGGACCAGGTCCTGGGCGTGTTCGCTGTCAGGCCGTGCGGCCAGGCGCGTCTTCAGCTTGTTCAGGACCGAAACCATGGCTACTCCATGCCGGGGCGTGCGGAAACCGTAGAGAAGCGGTTACAGATATCCTCGAGCCGCTCGCGGGAGCGGATCAGGGCGTCGACGCAGCGCGGGTCGAACAAGCGTCCACGCTGCGCGTACAGGTAGCCAAGCGCCGCATCCGCGTCCCAGGCCTTCTTGTAGGGCCGCGGCGAAATCAGCGCATCGAAGACATCCGCGACCGCCACTATCCTGGCTTCCAACGGAATTTCCTCGCCCACCAGGCCGTCAGGATAGCCGCTGCCGTCGTAACGTTCGTGATGACGCAGGGCGATCAGCGCGCCGGCCTGGATGAAACGGTTCTGACTGCCGCTGAGCAGTTCGTAGCCGATGCGCGGGTGACGGCGCATCACGGCGGTCTCGTCTTCCGTCAGCGGTCCGGATTTCATCAGCACCGCATCGGGGATGGCGATCTTGCCGATATCGTGCAGCGGCGCGGCCATTTCGATGACCCGAACCTCGTCCTCGAACATGCCCAGTTGCTCGGCGATCAGGCCGGCGACATGGGCCATGCGTTCCAGGTAGGCGCTGGTGCCGGCATCGCGATACTCGATCGCGCGCGCCAGTCGCGACAGCGTCTCGCGCTCGCGCTCCTCGACCTCGTGCATGCTCGACAGCAGGCGTTGTTCCAGCGACAGCGCACGCTGCTTGACGTTCTCCGACTGCTGTCGCAGCTGCAACAGGTTGCGGCAACGCGCGCGCAGTTCGCGCGGGCGCACCGGCTTGACCAGGAAATCAATGACGCCCGCTTCCAGCGCAGCCTGTCGCACCGGCTCGTCGCCGACCACGGTCACCAGGATGATCGGGATGTCGCGGTGCATCGGCAGGCGGCGGAAGCGCCTGGCGAACTCGAGTCCGTCCAGGGCCGGCATGCGGTAGTCCAGCAGCAACAGGTCGGGCTGGTTGATCTCGCACCAGCCGAGGGCGGCTTCAGGATCCCCGAAGTCCGAAACCCTCAGTTCGGAGGATATGTCCTCAATGATGTGGCGCAGCATGGTGCGCGCGGAGGTTTGATCATCAACGATGACGACGTTCACACCAGACATCCATTAGAGCCGCCACCCCCTGTGGTGGCCTCGGCACCGAGGATACCCCGCGGCGCGATTGTCCGCAGGGTCCGGTGCACCAGACCAGTAAGCCGGCGTTGGCGGTTCAGGCTCAGCCGCCGGTCTCCGGACGCATGTACGGGAACAGCAGCACGTCGCGGATCGAGGTCGAACCGGTCATCAGCATCACCAGGCGGTCGATGCCGATGCCCAGGCCGCCGGTGGGCGGCAGGCCGACCTCCAGGGCACGGATGTAGTCGGCATCGAAGTGCATGGCCTCGTCGTCGCCGCCCTCCTTGGCCTCGACCTGGGCGCGGAAACGCTCGGCCTGGTCCTCGGGGTCGTTGAGCTCGGAGAAGCCGTTGGCCAGTTCCTTGCCATTGATGAACAGTTCGAAGCGGTCGGTCAGCTCCGGGTCGCGATCGCTGGCGCGGGCCAGCGGGCTGACCTCGACCGGGTGGTCGACGATGAAGGTCGGCTGCACCAGGGTGTGCTCGACGGTCTTCTCGAAGATGTCCAGCAGCAGCTTGCCCCAGCCGTTGCCCGGCTTGGCCTGGATGCCCAGACGGGCGCAATGCGCACGCATCTTCGCGACATCGCGCAGGTCCTCGCGGGCGATCTCCGGGTTGTGCTCGAGCACGGCATCGGTCATCGACCAGCGACGGAAGGCCGGGCCGACGTCGATGTCGTGGCCTTCCCAGTGGAGCTTCGTGGTGCCCAGCACGCTCTGGGCGACGTCGCGGATCACGCCTTCGGTCAGGTCCATGATCTCGGTGTAGGTGGCGTAGGCCTCGTACAGCTCGAGCATCGTGAACTCGGGGTTGTGCCGGGTCGACACGCCCTCGTTGCGGAAGTTGCGGTTGATCTCGTAGACGCGCTCCAGGCCGCCGACGACCAGGCGCTTGAGGTACAGCTCCGGCGCCACGCGCAGGTAGAGCTCGAGGTCGAGCGCGTTGTGATGGGTGACGAATGGTTTTGCAGCGGCGCCGCCGGGGATGTAATGCATCATCGGCGTCTCGACCTCGAGGAAGCGTCGGGCGTCGAGCCAGGCGCGCATGGCGCGGATGATCTTGGAGCGCTTGACGAAGACGTCGCGTGCCTCGGGGGTCACGATCAGGTCGACGTAACGCTGGCGGTAGCGCTGCTCGACGTCGGCCATGCCGTGGAACTTGTCCGGCAGCGGGCGCAGCGCCTTGGTCAGCAGGCGCAGGCTTTCGGCCTTGAGCGACAGCTCGCCGGTACGGGTGCGCGTCAGCTCGCCCTCGGCGGAGACGATGTCGCCCAGGTCGAGTTCCTTGAACACCTCATAGGCGTCGCCCAGCAGGTCCTTCTTCAGCCACAGCTGCAGGCGACCCGACTCGTCCTGGATCTGCGCGAAACCGGCCTTGCCCATGTCGCGCTTGAGCAGAACGCGGCCGGCAACGGCGACGCGGTGGCGCTTGCCATCCAGCGCCTCGGCCGTCCACTGCTCGGCATCGGCGTAGGCGTCCTGCAGGTCGCCGACGAAGTCGGCACGGCGGAAGTCGTTGGGGAATGCGATGCCCTGCCCGCGCAGCGCCGTGAGTTTGGCGCGACGCTCGGCGATGAGCCGGTTCTCGTCCGGCGCGGTGCCGTCGGTGTGCGTCTGGGGCGTGGGCTGGTCGGTCATGGGTTCTTGGTCTAGCTGAGGGGTGGAGTTCCGCCGTTCCCGCGGAGTGGGAACGACGGCAATGTACGCATGCCAATGCAGGCATGGCAATTCAGATCAGACTGCGTCGGCGCGCTTGGAGCCCGCTTCCAGGCCCGATTTCAGGCTGGCTTCGACGAACTCGTCGAGGTCGCCATCGAGGACCTTCTGCGTGTCGCTGCGCTCGATGCCGGTGCGCAGGTCCTTGATGCGGCTCTGGTCGAGCACGTAATTGCGGATCTGGCTGCCCCAGCCGATGTCGGACTTGGTCGCCTCGACCGCATCGCGCTCGGCGTTGCGCTTCTGGATCTCGAGCTCGTACAGCTTGGCGGCCAGCATCTTCATCGCGTTGTCGCGGTTCTGGTGCTGGCTGCGGCCGGTCTGGCAGGCCACGACAATGCCGGACGGTATGTGCGTGATGCGCACCGCCGATTCGGTCTTGTTGACGTGCTGGCCACCGGCGCCGGAGGAGCGGTAGACGTCGGTGCGCAGGTCGGCCGGGTTGATGTCGATGTCGATGTTGTCGTCGACTTCAGGCGACACGAACACCGAGGTGAAGCTGGTGTGGCGGCGGTTGTCGGAGTCGAACGGCGACTTGCGCACCAGGCGGTGCACGCCGGTCTCGGTCTTGAGCCAGCCGTAGGCGAAATCGCCCTCGACGCGCAGCGTGGCCGACTTGATGCCGGCGACGTCACCGCCGCTGACTTCCATCAGCTCGGTCTTCCAGCCGCGCGATTCGCACCAGCGCAGGTACATGCGCAGCAGGATCTCGGCCCAGTCCTGGGCCTCGGTGCCACCGGCGCCGGCCTGGATGTCGACAAAGGCGTTGGCCGCGTCCATCTTGCCGGAGAACATGCGACGGAACTCGAGCTTCTCGACTTCCTTGGCGTAGCGCTCGACGTCGTCGACCACCGCCAGTGCGGTGCCCTCGTCGTCTTCCATTTCGGCCAGCTCCAGCAGCTCGCCCGCGCCGACGAGACCGTCGGTGAGGTTGCGGATGCCATCGACGACCTTTTCCAGGGAGGAGCGCTCACGGCCCAAGCCCTGGGCACGCTCGGAGTCGTTCCAGATGTCGGGGCTTTCGAGTTCGCGGTTTACTTCTTCGAGACGTTCGACTTTGCTGTCGTAGTCAAAGATACCCCCTAAGCGAATCGAGGCGACCGGTGAGGTCGGCGATGCGCTGGCGGACGGGATTGAGTTCGATCATGTCCGTGCGGTGCGGTCAAAGGAACCGCAAATTGTAGCAGCCAAGGGGCGACCCGGGTCCTGCCGGGACCCGCACCCCCTGCCCCATGACTCGCAACCGGACGGCGCCGTCAGCGGAACTTGAACGGACCCGGACGCCAGCTGTTGTCCGTGTAACGGCTGACCGGGCTGCCGTAGCCGCTGCTGGAGCCATACCCCTGGCCGAAGCCACGCCCGGACTCGCGCCCGCGGCGGCGGTGCATGCGCTCCTGGAGCTCGTCCCGGCGCCCCTGCAGCCAGTCCGCACGACCGACGGTTTCGGGCTTCAGGCCACGCCGCTCGGCCTCGCGCTCACGGAACTCGCAGAAATCGTCATAGGCCTCGATCTCATGCGACAGCTTGCGCGCGCACAGCTCGATCATGACCGCGTCGTCGAGGAAGCCGAACACCGGGACGTCGTCGGGGATGATGTCGATCGGCGCCGCCAGGTAGTTGAGGGCGGCACGCACGCGCACCGAGTCCTCGTCCGACAGCGCCCAGGCCTCGTCGCGCAGCATCGCGATCAGCGTGCCCAGGGCCGGCAGGCGCTGCTTCACGAAGGTTGGCGGATTGCCCTGCTGTGCCTTTTCCAGCAGCACGGTGGCGGCCGCCACGATCTCGTCGTTGCTTTTGTTTTCCGCGTCCTTCTTGGCGGCTTCGATCTGGCCGGTGAACCGTTCCAGGTCCTCGTCCGAGAAGTCGATCGTGAGGGTCAACGACATGGCTTGCTCCGTGGTCGGTGAAGGCGATCCAGTCAGCCTAGGGACTTGTTTGTTGAATCCGCGTCAATGCCGGTCCCGGCGGCAGCCCGTCGACGGCGCCGGCCAGCCCGGGCCGCCCCGCCCAGCTTCGCCGCCAGCGCGGAAAGTGGCCTCACCGGTAAGTCTGCTGCCGCACGTATCACGTCGCGATCCACTTCTCTCGGCCGGCCACCGGTGCGCAACCGCGCAGGCTGGAAGCCACAGAGCGGCAGGTGCAGTCCTACGCAGGCTCACTGTGCACAACCACCAGTTGCACGGCATCGCCGCCCCGGTAGTCATCGGGTTCCAGGCGATAGGCAATGCGCAGACGACCTGGCGGCGCGTGGCCCAGCCAGCCGCCGAACTCGATCGCATTCAACTGCACGCCGGCAAACCCGAGGACAAGCTTGAGGTGGCGTTCGCCGACGACGCGCCAGCTCACCACGTCGAACTCGCCATCGAACTGCGGCTCCGCAAAGCCCTGCCCCCACGGACCGCCGTCACGCAGCGCCTCGGCACTGGCGCGGTTGAAATCGGCAACCCCCAGCTCGCCATCGCTGAGCACATCGGCCTGCAACAGTTCCGGCGTCAGTGCCGCCTGGGCGACCTGCTCGAAAGCGCTGGCGAACGCCGGATAGGCTTCGGCGCGCAGGGACAAACCTGCCGCCATCGCATGGCCGCCGAAACGCTCGATCAGCGTCGGATGGCGCGCGGCGACATCGGCCAGCGCATCGCGGATATGGAACCCCGGGATCGATCGCGCCGAGCCACGCAACGTGTCGCTTCCCGGTTCGGCCGGCGCGAAGGCGATGACGGGGCGATGCAGCCGCTCCTTCATCTTCGACGCCACCAGCCCGACCACGCCCGGATGCCATTGCGCGTCGTAGAGACAGACCGCGCTGCGCGCGCTTTGCTCTATCACGCTCACGCGCGCCAGCGCCTGCTCGGCCTCGTCGGTCATCTGCTGCTGCACGGCACGGCGTTCGCTGTTGATCTCGTTCAACGTGGCGGCGATGTCGCGCGCCCGCGCCAGGTCGTCGGTCAACAGGCATTCGATGCCGAGCGCCATGTCCTCCAGGCGCCCGGCCGCATTGAGTCGCGGGGCCACGGCATAGCCGATGTCGGAGGCGGTAAGGCGACCGGCGTCGCGCTGCGCCACTTCGATCAGGGCGCGAAGGCCGACGCTTCCCTGCCCCGCGCGCAGTCGGCGCAGACCGGCGGCGACAAGCGCGCGATTGTTCGCGTCCAGTGGCACCAGGTCGGCGACGGTGCCGACAGCGACCAGGTCGAGCAGCGTCGTCAGGTCCGGCCCCTGGCCGGCGAACGCCCCCTGCACGCGCAGGTGACGGCGAAGCGCCAGCAATACGTAGAACATGACGCCGACGCCAGCCAGCACCTTGCTCGGGAATGGATCGCCGTGCAGGTTCGGATCGACGATGGCGTCGGCCGGCGGCAACTGATCACCAGGAAGGTGGTGGTCGGTGACCAGCACCTTCCAGCCGCGGGCCTTGGCCGCGGCGATGCCGGCGTGGCAGGCGATGCCGTGATCGACCGTCACCAGCAGCTCTGGCTGCAACGCCGCCAGCTCCTCCACCAGGGCCGGCGACAGGCCATAACCGTGAACCATCCGATTGGGCACGGCGTGCGAGACACGACGCGCACCGAGCATGCGCAGACCGCGTACGCCGACAGCGCAGGCGGTCGCTCCATCGCAATCGAAATCACCGACCACCACGATGTGGCGATCCTCGGCGATTGCGGCCGACAACAGCGACACGGCGGCGTCGAGGCCACCCAGCTCATCGGGCGCCAGCAGGTTGGCCAGGCGCGGCTGCGCCTGCTCGATGCTGGTCGCACCGCGCGCCGCATACAGGCGACGCAGCAGCGGCGACAAGGTGTCGGGCCATTGGCCGACCTGCTCGCATTTGCGCCGGCGCAGCCTGGCTTGCGGCTTCATGCAGTGTTGCCGGCCGTGGTGGCAATGAACGAGTGCAACGGCTTGCGCCAGAAGCGCCAGCGCTGACTGCGCGCAAGGTCGTAGCGGGCACCGTCGGCGAAGTCGAACTGCAGGCCATCGATGTTGCCCTGCGCCAGCGCCGAAACCAGCGGCGCGAACCAGTCGCGCTCCAGCAGCGCCAGGTCGCGCGCATCGCGCAGGTCGAACAACGCGTTCCCGTCACCGCCGGGCCACGAAGGCGGACGTGCATCGACCTTGGCGCCAGCCATCGCGGCCAGCGCCGTCAGTGCCTCGTCATCGCTGGCAACGCGGGCAAAGCCGGTGCGGACGTGGTCGGGCAGGATTCCGGCGCCCCAGAACCAGAGCGAGTTGACCGGCGCCAGGCCAGCCGCGGCGCGCTCGGCATTGAGCGGGTGATTGTGAAGCACGACCTGGGCTTCGCTGAGCAAGGCACGCCAGCGGCGACCTTCGTTGCCTTCCGGCAACTGGTCGAACATGTCGGCGCCGAGCGCCTGCTCAGGTGAGGTGAACTCGGGAAGCTTCGCGCCCAGTGGCAGCCGCAGGTACCAGCGCGACGGCACCGGCGCGTCGATCGGGAAGCCGGCGTCGCCGAACAATGGCTTCAGCGGACGCAGCAACGTGGCCGCATCGGCGGCCGTCAGGCCCAGGGCCTGGCCGTACGACAGCAGTCGCGCACCGTTGATGTCCGGCTGCACGTAGGCCGGATCGGCACGCAGCCAGACCGCGTTGGCGGCATCGCCGGAGTCGCGCTGGCGGGCGGCAGCGGCGACCGGCCAGCCGCGCGGGAGCACGTCGAGCACGCGCGCCATCTGCGCGCGTCCGTCCGGGGAGGGATCTGCTGCCGCCTGGCTGCGGTCGGCGCGGGCGAGGGCCTTGCCGGTGGCGGGCGAGAGCCGCTGGCCGCCGAAACGATCGCGTGCCGGCAGCAGAAGGGTAACCATCAGCCGGCGTAACTGACGCCGACGATCTCGTACTCGCGGATGCCGCCTGGCGCTTCGATCGTCACCGTGTCGCCTTCGTGCTTGCCGATCAGCGCACGCGCGACCGGCGACGAGATCGCGATCAGGCCCTGCTTGATGTCCGCTTCCAGGTCGCCAACGATCTGGTAGCTGCGCTCTTCGTCGGTCTCGCTGTCGGCCAGCTCGACCTTGGCGCCGAACACGACGCGCGAACCGGCATTCAGCGACGCAACATCGATGATCTGCGCGTGCGACAGCTCGGCTTCGAGCTGCTTGATGCGGCCTTCGATGAAGCCCTGCTGCTCGCGTGCGGCGTGGTACTCGGCGTTCTCCTTGAGATCGCCATGGGCGCGTGCCTCGGAGATCGCATTGATCACGGCCGGACGCTTGACCGACTTCAGTTCTTCAAGCTCGGCGCGCAGGCGCTGGGCGCCGTGCAGGGTGATGGGTGCTCGCATTGCAGTTTCCTTTGGATCCGGCCCAACGGCCGGCTACGGCTTCGATAGCCGATTCTCTATCAGAAGGTGTCAGTCCGTCATCCCCGCGCAGGCGGGGATGACGGACTCCGGTGCCGGCGTTACGCCGCGCCGTCGATTTCCTTGTGCAGTTCCTGCAACGACCACACCGGACCCGTGCCGCGGTACTCGAGCGAGTTGACCAGCGCACGCGCGCCCGACACCGTCGTCGAATAGGTCACGCGATGCTGCAGCGCTTCGCGGCGGATCGAGAACGAGTCGTTGATCGCCTGGCGGCCTTCGGTGGTGTTGACGATGTAGACCAGCTCGCCGTTCTTGATCAGGTCAACCACGTGCGGACGGCCCTCGGTGACCTTGTTGATGCGCTCGCAGTTGATGCCCTGCGCGGTCAGGAAGGCATGCGTGCCCTCGGTGGCGACCAGGCTGTAGCCGCGCTTGACCAGGTCCTGGGCAACCGGCAGCACGCGGGTCTTGTCCGGATCGCGCACCGACACGAACACCTTGCCGCCCTGCGGCAGCGCCTTGATGCCGCCGGCTTCCTGCGCGCGCGCCATCGCCGCGCCGAAGTTGCGGCCCACGCCCATCACTTCACCGGTGGAACGCATCTCCGGTCCGAGGATCGGGTCGACGCCCTGGAACTTGGCGAACGGGAAGATCGCTTCCTTGACCGAGTAGTACTCCGGGATGATCTCCTTGGTGGCGCCCTGCGACGCCAGGGTCTGGCCGACCATGCAGCGTGCCGCGATCTTGGCCAGCGCCATGCCGGTCGCCTTCGACACGAACGGCACCGTGCGCGACGCACGCGGGTTCACTTCGATCAGGTAGATCGTTTCCTTGCCCTGCTCATCGAAGGTGATCGCGAACTGGGTGTTCATCAGGCCGACGACCTTGAGCGACTTGGCCAGCGCCCGCACCTGGTCGCGCAGCTTGTCCTGCACGGCCGGGGTCAGCGAGTACGGCGGCAGCGAGCACGAGGAGTCACCCGAGTGCACGCCGGCTTCCTCGATGTGCTCCATCACGCCGCCGATCAGGACGTTGCCATCCTTGTCGGCGATGACATCGACGTCGACTTCCACGGCGTTGTCGAGGAAGCGGTCGAGCAGCACCGGCGAGTCATTGGAGACCTTGACCGCGTCGCGGATGTAGCGCGTCAGGTCGGAGTCGCCGTAGACGATTTCCATCGCGCGGCCGCCGAGCACGTAGCTCGGGCGCACCACCAGCGGGTAGCCGATCTGCGATGCCAGCAGCAGCGCCTCATCAGGATTGCGCGCGGTGCGGTTGAGCGGCTGCGCCAGGCCCAGGTCCTGCACCAGCTTCTGGAAGCGTTCGCGGTCCTCGGCCAGGTCGATGCTGTCCGGGCTGGTGCCGACGATCGGCACGCCGTTGGCTTCAAGCGCACGTGCGAGCTTCAGCGGGGTCTGGCCGCCGTACTGGACGATCACGCCCTTGGGCTTCTCCAGATCGGCGATCTCGAGCACGTCCTCGAGGGTGAGCGGCTCGAAGTACAGGCGATCGGAGGTGTCGTAGTCGGTCGAGACCGTCTCCGGGTTGCAGTTGACCATGATGGTTTCATAGCCGTCCTCGCGCAGGGCGAGCGCGGCATGCACGCAGCAGTAGTCGAACTCGATGCCCTGGCCGATGCGGTTGGGACCGCCGCCAAGCACGATGATCTTGTCGCGGTTGGTCGGGTTGGCTTCGCACTCGTCCTCGTAGGTCGAGTACATGTAAGCGGTGGTGGTGGCGAACTCGGCCGCGCAGGAGTCCACGCGCTTGTACACTGGGCGCACGCCAAAGGCGCGACGCAGGGTGCGCACGGCGGTCTCGTCGGTGCCGGTCAGCTGCGCCAGGCGCGCGTCGGAGAAGCCCATGCGCTTGAGTGCGCGCATGCGGTTCTTGTCGAGCGCGGACAGGCCGGCTTCGGCGACCTGCTTCTCGGCGGCAATGAGCTCTTCGATCAGGTCGAGGAACCACGGGTCCACGAACGACATCGCATGGACGTCTTCCACGCTCATGCCGGCGCGGAAGGCGTCGCCGATGAAGAACATGCGCTCCGGGCCCGGCTCCTTGAGCTCGCGGCGCAGCGTCGCCAGGTCCTGCTCGCTGGCCAGGTCCAGGCCGGTCGGGTCGAGGCCGACCTTGCCGGTCTCCAGGCCACGCAGGGCCTTGTGCAGCGACTCCTGGAAGGTGCGGCCCATCGCCATCACCTCGCCCACCGACTTCATCTGCGTGGTCAGGCGGGCGTCGGCCTGCGGGAACTTCTCGAAGGCGAAGCGCGGGATCTTGGTGACGACGTAGTCGATCGTCGGTTCGAACGAGGCCGGGGTGGCACCGCCGGTGATCTCGTTGCGCAGCTCGTCGAGCGTGTAACCGATGGCGAGCTTGGCGGCGATCTTGGCGATCGGGAAGCCGGTGGCCTTGGACGCCAGCGCCGAGGAACGCGACACGCGCGGGTTCATCTCGATGACGACGACGCGACCGTCCTTGGCGTTGATGCCGAACTGCACGTTGGAACCGCCGGTGTCGACACCGATCTTGCGCAGCACCGCGATCGAGGCATCGCGCAGGCGCTGGTATTCCTTGTCGGTCAGGGTCTGTGCCGGTGCCACGGTGATCGAGTCGCCGGTGTGCACGCCCATCGCGTCGAAGTTCTCGATCGAGCACACGATGATGCAGTTGTCCGCCTTGTCGCGGACCACTTCCATCTCGAATTCCTTCCAGCCCAGCACCGACTCCTCGACCAGGATCTCGTGCACGGGCGACAGCTCGAGGCCGCGCTTGGCGATCTCCTCGAACTCTTCCTTGTTGTAGGCGATGCCGCCGCCAGTACCGCCGAGCGTGAACGACGGACGGATGATGGTCGGGTAGCCGACGCGGGTCTGGATGTCGACGGCCTGTTCGAAGCTGCGCGCGACTTCCGCCTTCGGGCACTCCAGGCCGATCTCGGCCATGGCGACGCGGAACAGCTCGCGGTCTTCGGCCATGCGGATCGCATCGCGCGAGGCGCCGATCAGTTCGACGTTGTACTTCTCCAGCACGCCGTTGTCGGCCAGGTCGAGCGCGCAGTTCAGCGCGGTCTGGCCGCCCATCGTCGGCAGCAGCGCATCCGGGCGCTCCTTGGCGATGATCTTCTCGACCGTCTGCCAGTTGATCGGCTCGATGTACACGGCGTCGGCCATGTTCGGGTCGGTCATGATGGTGGCGGGGTTGGAATTGACCAGCACCACGCGGTAACCCTCGTCACGCAGGGCCTTGCATGCCTGGGCGCCTGAATAATCGAATTCGCAGGCCTGGCCGATCACGATCGGGCCAGCGCCGATGATCAGGACGGTCTTGATGTCGGTGCGCTTGGGCATGGTGTCCTCAGTAAAGTCGTTCCTGCCACGCGGGGGGCGCGAGCCAGGTGATCTGCTCGGCGGATCGGGCATCGACCGCGCCGTTGTGAATCGCAGCAAGCACCGCCTGCTGCATCGAATTCCAGCTGCCGGCGGTGGCGCCGATGCGCGCACCGATCCGGTTGTTGTGCGCATCCATCGCACGTGCGGCATTTCCCTGCCCGCCCCGCTCCATCACCTGCGTCACCCAGTCGACGCAGCGCGGCGACAGCGTGTAGGCCACGATCGCGCTGGCCAGCGTGTGCCGGTAGGCATCGGCCGGGCCGTTGCGACCGCCGGGAAGGCCGACCGCGAAGAACTGCGCGTACACGGCGACCATCACGAACGCCGGATACGCACCCAACACAGCCGCTGCCAGAAACCAGCGACGCCAGCGGCGGCGCTCAGCCTTGGCGACGACGATGCCCATCACGCCTTGGGCAACTCCACACCGCACTGCGACTGCACTTTCGCCGCCAGCGTTGCCTGCTGCTCCTGCGGCAGGTCCACTTCCGGGAAATCACGCTTGAGCACCGCCGCCGCCGGACTGGACATGAACTTGGCCACGTCATCCAGCTGCGCGGGCGTCAGTCCGTCCATGAACTGTTCCGGCTCCGGGCGCGGCTGATTGCGCACGGTCGCGACCACGCCGCTGCGGACGAACTCCATGAAGCGCGCACCGCCCGGCGTCTGCGCGAAGCGCTCCCAGTCCTCGACCACCGCGGCATCGCCGAACAGGTCGCGGAACGCGTTGTTCATTGCACCGGCGAACGCCGGCCGGACCAGTCCGCTGACGCAGGTGCGCTCGCTGTTGCTGTAGTGCGACAGCTCCGGCGAGCGGTCGAACTTCTCGTCCATGGTCAGCGCGAACGCTTCGTCGAAACCCAGCAGTTGCTGGACCCGCACCACCTGGCTGTCGGACGGCACGGCTGCCGCGGCCACGACGGGCAGCAGCATCAGTGCGACCGCAGCCACGCGGCGCAGCGCCTGGGTCACTTGGCCTGCTCCATCATCGCCACGAAGCGATCGAACAGCGGAGCGACGTCGTGCGGGCCAGGGCTGGCTTCCGGGTGACCCTGGAAGCTGAAGGCCGGGGCATCGGTCAGGGCGATGCCCTGGTTGGTGCCGTCGAACAGCGAGCGGTGGGTCACGCGCACGTTGGCCGGCAGGGTCGGTTCATCGACCGCGAAGCCGTGGTTCTGCGAGGTGATCATCACCCGGCCGCTGTCGAGGTCCTGGACCGGATGGTTGGCGCCGTGGTGGCCGGTGCCCATCTTCATCGTCTTGGCGCCGCTGGCCAGCGCCAGCAGCTGGTGGCCCAGGCAGATGCCGAAGGTCGGGATCTTCGCCTTGATGAACTCGCCGATTGCCTTGATCGCGTAGTCGCACGGCTCCGGATCGCCCGGGCCGTTGGACAGGAACACACCATCAGGCTTGAGTGCGAACACGTCCGCGGCCGGCGTCTGCGCCGGCACCACGGTCAGGCGGCAGCCGCGCTCGGCGAGCATGCGCAGGATGTTGTGCTTGACGCCGTAGTCGTAGGCGACGACGTGGAAACGCGGCGGCGCCTTGACGAACTCGTTGCGGTCCAGGTCGAGCTGGCCGTCGGTCCACTCGTAGCTCTTGGCCGTGGTCACTTCCTTGGCCAGGTCCATGCCCTTGAGGCCGGGGAACTTGCGCGCGGCTTCCAGCGCCTTCTCGACATTGATCTCGCCGGCCATCAGCGCACCGTTCTGCGCACCCTTCTCGCGCAGGATGCGGGTCAGCTTGCGCGTGTCGATGTCGGCGATGGCGACGATGCCGCGCTTGGCCAGCCAATCCGGCAGCGACACCTGGCTGCGCCAGTTGCTCGGGCGACGCGGCACGTCGCGCACGATCAGGCCGGCAGCCCAGGCCTGCGCGGCCTCGTCGTCCTGGTCGGTGCAGCCGGTGTTGCCGATGTGCGGATACGTCAGCGTCACCATCTGGCGCGCATACGACGGGTCGGTGAGGATTTCCTGGTAGCCGGTGATGGCCGTGTTGAACACGACTTCGCCGACCGAAAGGCCGGGCGCGCCTACGGAAACGCCCTCGAAGATGGTGCCGTCTTCGAGTGCGAGGATTGCGGGTTGGGTCACGGGGATCGCCTTGGCTGCCGGGGGGTGCTGACACCCCCACCGCTGCGCATCCGCCGGAATGCCTGAGTCGGCAAAAACCGGCCTGCAGCAAAGCGCGGACGCGGTGCGGGACCGGTCCGACGGAAGGGGTTCAGGCGAGCGGGAATTCTAGCGGTCCGCGGCCCCGGACGCCAGCCTTGAATGAATGGCGGCGAGAGTTCCTTCAGGCTCGCGAGGGTCCGGCGAGGACCTGTAGCGGGGCTTGCGCCCCTCCACAGCGCTCACATGCCGCCTTTGACGGCTCAGAGCAAATCACGCAGGCGGTACTGACCGGGCGCCTTCGCCGCCAGCCTGGCCGCTGCATGCAACGCGCCGCGGGCGAAGATGTCGCGGTTGGTCGCCCGGTGCACCAGCTCGATGCGCTCGCCTGGCGCGGCGAACTGCACCAGGTGCTCACCGACGATGTCGCCGGCGCGCAGCGAGGCGTAGCGCGGCTGTGCCCCGCCCTGCTCCGCGCTCGCACCCAATGCCAGGGCCGTGCCCGACGGCGCGTCCTTCTTGTGCACGTGATGCGATTCGACGATGTCGCAATCCCAGCCGGGCAGCGCGGCCGCGGCCCGCTCGACAAGTTCGCTGAGCACCGCCACGCCGAGGCTGAAGTTCGCCGCCCACAGCAGCGCGATGCGCCCGGCGGCCGAATCCAGGGCATGGCGCTGTGCGTCTTCCAGACCGGTCGTGCCCGAGACGAGCGCCGCCCCACGGTGCGCGCACAGATCGAGGATCGCGTCGAAACCCTGCGGCAGGCTGAAATCGATGGCGACATCGAACGGCGGCACGCCCGGCAGTTCCGCCGCGGCGAAATGCGGCACGCCATCGACCACGCGTTGCGAAGGTTGCGAGCGCGACACCGCGGCAACCACGACGATATCGTCGCGCTCGGCGGCAAGCCGCAGCAGGGCCTGGCCCATGCGGCCGGTGACGCCGTGGATCAGCACGCGGACGGGCGGATTCGATTCATTCATGCGCGCAGGCTAATCGCAACACGGCCGCGTGGACAAGCGAACTGTCCGAATGGCGATTGCGAATGGTAATAATCCGCCAGCGTCCATGCCGGAGCACGACCGTGTCGTCACCCCAGGCACTACTGATTGGCGAAGCCTTCTCGCCGTGGACGCAGAAAGCACGCTGGGCGCTGCAGGTCTGCGCTGTCGACTTCGCCTACCGCGAGTACACGCCCACGTTGAGCGAACCCTGGCTGCGCTGGCGGATGCGGCAATGGACGGGGACGGTGTCGGTGCCCGTCCTGCTGGCTGGTTCAGAGGTGATTCGCGGCTCGTGGGACATCGCCCGCTTCGCCGCCGCTTCGGCCGGCGACGACCGGCTCGGCGACTTCGACGCGATCGCGCCGTGGAACGAACTGAGCGAGGCGGCGCTAGCCGAAGCGCGCAGCCGCGTCGTGAGTTGCGTGCTGGCCGATCCGAACGCGCTCGATGAGGCGTCTGCTTCGGTGCTTCCGCAGCCGCTGCGGCAACCATTGCGCTTCGTCGCCCGCGACGCCGCGCGGCGCCTCGATCGCAAATACCGGCATTTGCTGGTGCCGGGATCGCTGCGGATCGCAATGGAGCGCACGCGTGCGGGACTTCAAGCGTCGGGTTGCGATTACCTGCTGGGCAGCTTCAGCTACGCCGACATAACCATGGCCGTCGTGCTGGAGGGCATCGCGCCCGCCGCGAAGATCAAGCCACCACTGGGCCCGGCCACGCGCCGCTGCTGGAGCGATGCGGCGCTGGCCACGGAATTCGAGGATCTGCTGCGGTGGCGGGAGCGGCTCGTTGCAAGCCACTCCCACCCAGGCTCAGGACGTCATGCGATCCCAGAAGCCCTTCACCCCGTCCAGAAAGGTGGACGCGCGCGGTGAATGGCGGCGGGCTCCCTCCCCGACAAAGGTCGCTTCGAACTTCTCCAGCAGCTCGCGCTGCTCGGGGGTCAGGTTGACCGGCGTTTCGACCACGATCCTGCAATACAGGTCGCCCGGCGCGCGGCTGCGCACCGATTTGACGCCCTTGTCGCGCAGGCGGAACAGCTTTCCGGTCTGGCTCTCGGCCGGAATGCGCAGCTCGACGTCGCCATCCAGCGTAGGCACACGGATCGTGTCGCCCAGGGCAGCCTGTGAAATGCGCACCGGCACTTCGCAATGCAGGTCGTCACCGTCGCGCTGGAAGATCTCGTGCTCGCGCACGCGCACGTCGACGTACAGGTCGCCCGGCGGCGAACCGGCGGGTCCCGCTTCGCCTTCGCCGGTGAGGCGGATGCGATCGCCGTTGTCGACGCCGGCGGGAATCTTCACCTGCAAGGTCTTGGTGCGCTCCACGCGCCCCTGGCCATTGCAGTCGCCACACGGGTTGGCGATGGTCTTGCCGCGGCCGCCGCAGTGCGGGCAGGCCTGCTGCATCGAGAAGATGCCGCGCTGGAACCGCACCTGGCCACGACCCTGGCAGGTCGAGCAGGTCTCGAGGTTGCCGTCGGCCGAGCCGGTGCCGTCGCAGGTGTCGCACTCGTCGAGGGTCGGGATCTCGATCGTCTTCTCGATGCCGCCAACCGCCTCTTCCAGCGTCAGCTCCATCACGTAGCCGATGTCGGCACCGCGACGCGGGCCGCGCGCAGCGCCGCCTCCGCCAAAGATGTTGCCGAAGATGTCGCCGAAGATATCGCCCATGTCGGCGTAGCCGGCACCACCACCACCGCCCATGCCGTGCTCGAAGGCAGCGTGGCCGTGCTGGTCGTAGGCGCGACGGCGATTGCCGTCGGTCAGGACCTCGTAGGCTTCCTTGCACTCCTTGAACGACGCTTCGGAAGCGGCGTCACCCGGATTGCGGTCCGGGTGGTATTTCATCGCGCAGCGACGGTAGGCCTTCTTCAGGTCTTCGTCGCTGGCGTCACGGGCCACGCCCAGGACTTCGTAGTAATCGCGCTTGCTCATTTGCCGGGGTTGACTCGGTGACTCGGTAAGGGGGAAACGTCAAAGCGAAGGACCGCGTGGTCCACGCCTGCATGGGCATGGACGCAAGAAAGGGGAACCGGTCGCGGAAGCACTGCCGTTGGCTGCGCTGTCCTCATTCCGGCTCCCCGTTCCCGGTTACCAGTTCCGCCTTACTTCTTGTCGTCCTTGACTTCAGTGAACTCCGCGTCCACGACGTCATCGGACTTCGGCGCGCTGCCACCGGCATCCTGGCCCGGCTGCGAAGCGGCGGCGGCAGCGGCGAACAGCGATTGCGCCGCTTCCTCCAGTGCCTTCGACTTGGCCTCGATCTGGCCCTTGTCGTCGCCCTTCATCGCCGTCTCGAGCTCGGCAATCGCGCCTTCGGTGCGGCCGATCACGTCGCCGGCAACCTTGTCGCCGTTGTCCTTGATCGCGCTGCGGGCGTTGTGGATCAACGCATCGGCGTGGTTGCGGGCCTGCACCAGCTCGTGGAACTTCTGGTCTTCCTCGCGGTTGGCTTCCGCGTCGGCGACCATCTTGGCGATCTCGTCCTCGGACAGACCGGAACCGGCCTTGATCTCGACCTTCTGTTCCTTGTTGGTCTTCTTGTCCTTGGCCGACACGTGCAGGATGCCGTTGGCGTCGATGTCGAACGACACCTCCACCTGCGGCATGCCGCGCGGCGCGGCCTCGATGCCGGTCAGGTCGAAGCGGGCCAGCGACTTGTTGTAGCGGGCCTGCTCGCGCTCACCCTGCAGCACGTGCACGGTCACCGCGGACTGGTTGTCCTCGGCGGTGCTGAAGGTCTGCGAGGCCTTGGTCGGGATGGTGGTGTTCTTCTCGATGATCTTGGTGAACACGCCACCCAGGGTCTCGATGCCGAGCGACAGCGGGGTCACGTCGAGCAGCAGCACGTCCTTGACGTCGCCGGCCAGCACGCCGCCCTGGATCGCGGCGCCCACGGCCACGGCCTCGTCGGGATTGACGTCCTTGCGCGGTTCCTTGCCGAAGAACTCGGCCACGGCCTGCTGCACCTTCGGCATGCGGGTCTGGCCACCGACCAGGATCACTTCGCTGATCTCGCTGGCACGCAGGCCGGCGTCGTTCAGGGCGATGCGGCACGGCTCGATGGTGCGCTTGACCAGGTCTTCGACCAGGGCTTCGAGCTTGGCGCGGGTCAGCTTGATGTTGAGGTGCTTCGGACCGGAGGCGTCAGCGGTGACGTACGGCAGGTTGACCTCGGTCTGCTGCGCGCTCGACAGCTCGATCTTGGCGCGCTCGGCCGCGTCCTTCAGGCGCTGCAGGGCCAGCGGATCCTTGCGCAGGTCGATGCCCTGGTCCTTCTGGAATTCTTCCACGAGGTAATCGATGACGCGCTTGTCGAAGTCCTCGCCACCGAGGAAGGTGTCGCCGTTGGTGGCCAGCACCTCGACCTGCATCTCGCCGTCGACCGACGCAATCTCGATGATCGACACGTCGAAGGTGCCGCCGCCGAGGTCGTAGACCGCGACCTTGCGGTCGCCGCCCTTCTTGTCCATGCCGTAGGCCAGCGCGGCCGCGGTCGGCTCGTTGATGATGCGCTTGACGTCGAGGCCGGCGATCTTGCCGGCGTCCTTGGTCGCCTGGCGCTGGCTGTCGTTGAAGTACGCCGGCACGGTGATGACCGCTTCGGTGACCGTCTCGCCCAGGTAGGCCTCGGCGGTCTTCTTCATCTTCGCCAGCACTTCAGCGGAGATCTGCTGCGGCGCCATGTTCTTGCCGTCGGCCGTGGCGACCCAGGCGTCGCCGTTCTCGTGCTGGGCGATCGAGTACGGCACCAGGTCGAGGTCCTTCTGGACTTCGGCGTCGGTGAACTTGCGGCCGATCAGGCGCTTGACCGCGAAAAAGGTGTTCTTGGGATTGGTGACGGCCTGGCGCTTGGCCGAGGCGCCGACCAGGACTTCGCCGTCCTTGGTGAAGGCCACGATCGAAGGCGTGGTGCGGTCGCCTTCTGCGTTTTCGATGACCTTGGCCTTGCCGCCTTCCATGATCGCGACGCACGAATTGGTCGTGCCCAGATCGATACCGATGATCTTGCCCATGTGTGTAGCTCCCTCGCTAATGCTTGAAATGGTGTGGCGCCGAATCTGTGGTGGCGCCGATGTGCGTTATCTGGGGGCCGGCGGTTGCCTCTTCAAGCGACCGCGTTGGCAAAGTCGCTCGCCTGGCGCTGCCCTGCCCCGATCGTTCAGTCGTGCTTGGCCACCACCACCAGCGCAGGGCGCAGCAGGCGGTCGTTGAGCAGCCAGCCCTTCTGGTAGACCTGGACCACGTCGCCCGGCGCATGCCCGGCGCTCTCGACCATGCTCATCGCCTGGTGGTGCTCCGGGTTGAAGGCCTTGCCGACCGGGTCGATCGCGACCAGGCCGTTGTCGGAGACGACCTTGAGCAGCTGGCGCAGGGTCAGCTCCATGCCTTCACGCAGGTGCTGGGCGGTGTCGGCCTGGATGGTGAGGCCGGCCTCGAGGCTGTCGATCACCGGCAGCAGGTCGCCAAGGACGCGCTCGTTGGCGAACTTGCGCGCCATGTCGATATCGCGGGCCATGCGCTTGCGCTGGTTCTCGAGTTCGGCGCGTTCGCGCAGCGAATCCTCACGCAGCTGCGTCAGCTCGGCGCGGGCGGCCTGCAGTTGCGCGGCCAGCGAATCGCCGCCGTCGGCGTCGTTGGCAAGGTCCAGGGTGTCGTTGTCGGGGGTGTCTTGCGGATCGATCTGGGTCATGCGGTGCTCCATCCCTGCGCCAAGGGCGCCAAACAATTCGGAAATCCGCGCTCAAGGCGCGACAGGGCAGCAATGGGGCCGCCCCGCGAGGTTTCAAGACGAACTGCGCCGTTGGCGACGGCCAGGCGCCGTTCCGGCCGGCCAGGGGCTGTCCCCGTCCCGGCAGCGGCGGGTCCGGGTCCCTCAGGACTCGGAGTGGATGGCAGCCCCGAGCGCGTCGGCGGCGGCCTGGACCACTGGAATCACGCGGTCGTACGCCATCCGGGTCGGCCCGATCACCCCCAGGACGCCCAGTACCTGGCCACTGCCACCGCCGGCAACGTACGGGGCGGTGACCAGCGACATCCCTTCCAGCGGCGCCAGGCCGGTCTCCTCGCCAATGAAAATGCGTACGCCGGGCGCCTGCACCGTGCGTTCGAGCAGCTGCAGGATCTCGCGCTTGCGGGCGAAGGCGTCGAACAGGTCGCGCAGGCGGTCCAGGTCGGCCAGTTCCTGCAGCCCCATCAGGCGGGTCTGTCCGGCCAGCACCATGTCGTCGCCGCCCGGCGCCAGCGCCTGCTCGGCCAGCTCGACCGACTGCGTCAGCAGTGACTGCATCTCGGTCTGGGCGGTGCGTAGCTCGCGCAGCAGGGTGGCGCGGATGTCGGCCACGGTGCGCCCGGCGAAGTGGGCGTTCAGGTAGTTGGCCACGCGCTCGAGCTCGCCACTGTCGAACGGGCGACGGGTCTGCACGATCCGGTTCTGCACTTCGTTGTCGGCGAACACCAGGATCGCCAGCACACGCGCGCCGTCGAGCGGCACGAAATCGATGCGGCGGAAGGCGAACTGCTCGCGCCGCGGCACGCTGACCACGCCGACGAAGTGGGTCATCGCCGACAGCAGCTCCGAGGCGCTGCCGAGCAGGGCCTGGGTGCCGGAACCGGCCGGTAGCTCGCCGCGCAGGCGGGCTAGGTCGGAGTCCGGCAGTGGCCGCACCTGCAGCAGCGAGTCGACGAACAGGCGGTAGCCCTGGGGCGTCGGGACGCGTCCGGCCGAGCTGTGGGGCGCGCTGAGCAGGCCGGCGTCTTCCAGGTCGGCCAGGATGTTGCGGATGGTCGCCGCGCTGACGTCCAGCCCGGCGTGCCGCGCCAGCGTCTGCGAGCCGATCGGCTCGCCGCTGTTGATGTAGCGGCCGATCAGGGTGCGCAACAGCTGCCGTGCACGCGGGTCGAGGCTGGGATCGGCAGGTTTGCGGTTCATGACGGGCATATTGATAGGTCGCGGCCCGATCCGGTGCAAGGGTTTTCGGCGCCGGCCATTGCGGCCGATGCCGCAGATCTGAACCTGCGAGACGCTCCCCCGCTATCACGCCGCAACCGACACAAGGCACAATCGCGCTCCATGCTCGTCCACCTCTCCCTCAAGCAGTTCGCCGTGGTCAGTGAAGCCGAGCTCGGTTTCGGTCCCGGCCTGACCGTCATCTCCGGCGAGACCGGCGCCGGCAAGTCGTTGCTGGTCGACGCGCTGGGCCTGATCTCCGGCCTGCGTGCCGACAGCGGCGTCGTCCGCCACGGCGCCGACCGCGCCGAGCTGGTCGCCGGCTTCAGCCTCGACGACGTCCCGCTGGCCCGTGCCTGGCTGCGCGACAACGAGCTGGACGAGGACGACGCCTGCCAGATCCGGCGCGTGATCCGCGCCGACGGCGGCTCGCGCGCCTGGGTCAACGGCCGCCCGGTCACGCTGGGCCAGCTGAGCGAGCTGTCCACCCTGCTGGTCGAGATCCATGGCCAGCACGAGCACCAGGCGCTGCTGTCGCGCCCCAGCCAGCTGGCGCTGCTGGATGCCTTCGGCCGTACCCAGGCCGAACTGGGCGCCGTCGGCGCCGCGGCGACTCGCTGGAGCGCATTGCTGACCGAGCGCGACGAACTGTCGGCCAAGGGCGATGTCTCCGACCGCATCAGCTGGCTCGAACACCAGCATGGCGAACTGGATCGCGAAGACCTCGAGGCCGACGCCATCGCGCGCCTGCAGGACGACCATCGCCGCCATGCCCATGCGGCCGACCTGATTGCCGCCTGCGAAGGTGCATTCGCCCACCTCGGTGGCGAGGAAGGCCCCTCGCTCTCGCGCAGCCTGCAACAGGTTCGCAGCGACCTGCAGCGTGTGGTGGAACACGAGCCGCGCCTGGGCGATGTCGACGCGATGCTCGATGCGGCCGCGATCCAGGTCGACGAAGCCCTTGCCCTGCTCGACCGCGTTCGCAGCGACCTCGACCTCGACCCGTCGGCGCTGGAGCTGATCGAGCAGCGCCTGACCCGCATCCACGAACTGGCGCGCAAGCACCGCGTGCCACCCGAGCAACTGGGCGCGCAGCGCGATGCGATTGCGGCCGAACTGGAATCGCTGCAAGGCGCCGGCGCGCGCCTGGCCCGCCTCGACACCGAGATCGAAGCCGCCCGTCGCGACTGGCGCCAGGCTGCCGACGCACTCGGCCGTCTGCGCCGCGAGGCCGCGGCCAACCTGTCGGCCAGCACCACCGCGCTGATCTCCGAACTGGGCATGGGCGGCGGCCGCTTCGACGTGCAGGTCGAACCGGTCGAGACCGACCGCCCCGACCCGCAGGGTGGCGAGCGCGTGGAGTTCCTGGTCGCCGCCAACCCGGGCCAGCCGGCGCGAGCGCTGCGCAAGGTCGCCTCCGGCGGCGAACTGTCGCGCATCTCTCTGGCGATCGAAGTCGCCGCGCTGGGACTGGACGCGGTACCGACGATGGTCTTCGACGAAGTCGACACCGGCATCGGCGGCGCCGTGGCCGAGATCGTCGGCCAGAAGCTGCGCGCGCTGGGCGCCAGCCGCCAGGTGCTGTGCGTGACCCACCTGCCGCAGGTCGCTGCGCAGGGTCATGCCCATTACCGGGTCAGCAAGGCAGCCAGCGAAGGCGTCACCCAGAGCGCGGTGCAGCTGCTCAATGCCAAGCAGCGCGAGGAAGAACTGGCACGCATGCTCGGCGGCGTCGAACTCACCCGCGAAGCACGGGCTGCCGCCAAGCGCCTGCTGGCCGACGTCTGACGTCGGCCAACACTCACTCCCTGCGCAGGGGAAGCCGCTCCTCGGCGACCTTCTTGCGCAGCGTCGACTGCAACACGGCCACCAGCAAGGCCACCGACCAGCCCGCCAGCAGCACGCCGACGAGGCTCTGCAGTGCGCCGACCAGGCGCCATTCCGGCGGCAGCAGCACGTCGCCGTAACCGAGCGTGGCGTAGCTGACCACCGAGAAATAGAGCGCGGTGTTCCAGGTCCACTCGGCGTTCTTCCACTCGTAGAACCATGCCCACACGATGGTTTCGGCGCTGTGCACCAGCATCAGCTCGATAACCACCCGGACCAGGAAGAAATGCAGGTAGCGGCCTTCGCGCGGTCGCGCCGCCTTGGCGATCTGCTTGATGGTGAGGGCGCTGTAACAGCTGTGCATCACCACGGTGATCGCAGTCAGCAGCAACGCCCAGAGCAACTGGTTGAGCATGGCCTTCTTCCTTGTGATGGGCCGCCATGACGGCGGCGATGCTTGCTCTTCAGGCCTGCCTTGGCCTGGCTTTCACTTCTCAGCGCTTCTTGCGCACGTACAGCACCAGCGAGTGCTCTTCGATCTCGTAACCGTGCTTGGCGGCGATCTTGCGCTGCAGTTCCTCGATCTCCGGGCTCTCGAACTCGGTGATCTTGCCGGTATCGACATCGACCATGTGGTCGTGATGATGGCCACGGTCGAGTTCGTACACCGACTGCCCGGCCTCGAAGTTGTGCTTGAGCACCAGGCCGGCGGCCTCGAACTGGGTCAGGACGCGGTAGACCGTGGCCAGGCCGATGTCCTCGCCGTGCTCGAGCAGGTGGCGGTAGATGTCTTCGGCGGTCATGTGGCGCGGCTTGGACTGCTCCAGCAGTTCCAGGATCCGCAGGCGCGGATGCGTGACCTTCAGTCCGGCATTGCGCAGGTCTTGCGATTCCATCTGGTTTCCTCGGGTCGAGCTTTGCCGGACGGCGCGGCGGCCATGGAGGGGGGCTGGCGCCGGGCGCCGGAACGCCCGATGAACGCTGTCGGCCCCCCGCCGCCCGCGTCCGCGCTTGGTGGATGCGGGCTTCAGTGTATCATCGCCGCGTTATCCGCCTGTCGTAGACACCGATGCCGAAGCACACGATGCACAAGCTCCTGTTGGTCCTTTCCATCGCCATGGTCACCGGCGGGTGCGGCATCCTCTACAAGCAGCCGATCTACCAGGGCAACCTGCTGGAAAAGGCCAATGTCGACCAGCTGCAGGCCGGCATGAGCAAGCAACAGGTGTCCCTGCTGCTGGGCTCTCCGTCGATCGAGGACCCGTTCCACCACAACCGTTGGGACTACACCTCGACCCAGCGCACCGACCGCGTTGGCCGCACCGAGGTCAAGAACCTCACCCTGTGGTTCGAGAACGACACCCTGGCCAAGTGGGAAGGCGATTACTTCCCCGAGCAGGACGAAGATCTGGCCAAGGCCGCGCCGAAGCAGTTCGGCCGCAACCTGCCCAAGGAAAAGGACAAGCGCCGCGGGCGCTGAGTCCGGTCGCAGCGCGGTACCCGCGCTGCCCTGCCCCACCATCCCTACTTGCGCGGCACCTGCTGCGCGCGCCGGCGGCGTGACTCTTTCGGGTCCGCCTGCAGCGGCCTGAGCAATTCCAGCCGGTCGCCATCGCGCAATCGCGTGTCGACAGTCGCACGCACGCCGAACACCGCATAGCCGGTCGTTTCCGGGTCGTCCGCCAGTCCGGCGGCCCGCAGCGCATCTGCGACGCAAGCGCCCTCGTCCAACTGCAGCGCCACCGCTTCGAATCGGCGCGGCCAGGCGCGGACGACTTCGACCTTCATGCGTCCTCGCCGCGGTCGGCCACCTTGATGAAGTCGTCGACCATGCGATCGGCAAGGCCCTGGAAGCCGATCGCCATCGCCGGACCGAGCAGCTTGACCTTCGGTTCGAACGACAGCGTCAGCGTGACCTTGCAGGCCGACTCGTCCAGGGCATGGAACTCCCAGCGCCCGCCGAGGCTGCGAAACGGGCCGTCGACCAGCTTGAGCTCGATGTGATGTGGCGGCGACATGGTGTTTTCGGTGGTGAACCACGTGCGCAGCGCGCCGAATCCGATATCGAGGCGGGCGACGATGCGACCCTCCCCGGCCTCCAGCACCTGCGCGGCCTCGCACCAGTCGAAGCGGCGCGGATAGGCGGCCACATCGTTGACCAGCGCGAACATGCGCGCGGCGGAGTGTTCGACAAGGGCGGTGCGGCGGATGGTCTGCATGGTCTGGGCTGGGCGTCGCGCCTGGGATCTAGGGCCTGGTATCGCCCAGGCCCCGGTTCGGGGACAATGGCGCGATGTCCAAGAATTCCAACAAGAAGACCGGCAAGGATAAGGGAAAGGGCGGCGCGGGCGGCACCATCGCGCTTAACAAGCGCGCCCGCCACGACTACCTCCTCGAGGAGAAGTTCGAGGCCGGGCTATCCCTGCAGGGCTGGGAGCTGAAGGCGATCCGCGCCGGCCGCGCTAACATCATCGAAGGCTACGCCGTGGTGCGTAACGGCGAGATGTTCCTGCACGGCGTGCAGATCACTCCGCTGATCTCGGCCTCGACCCACGTCATCCCCGAAGAGCGCCGCACCCGCAAGCTGCTGATGCACCGCCACGAGATCGACAACCTGATCGGCCGCATCCAGCGCGACGGCTACACCGTCGTCCCCACCGCGCTGTACTGGAAGGGCAACAAGGTCAAGTGCGAAGTCGCCCTTGCCAAGGGCAAGCAGGCACACGACAAACGCCAGGCCAGCAAGGAACAGGACTGGCAGCGCGAGAAGCAGCGCGTGATGCGCGGGCATAACAAGAACGCCTGATTCCGGGCTGCGCCCGAAACCCCCAAGATTCGTTCCGAATCTCGGGCCCCAAGGCCGCGTTTCCATCCCCTATTCGCGCCTTCGGCGCGAATCGCCCCCAACTTGGGGGCTGCGAACATGCCAGTCAGTCGATCAGCTTCTCGCGCGGCAGCGTGAACCAGAACGTCGCGCCGCGGCCCACCTCGCCCTCGGCGCGTATCGTGCCGCCGTGGCGCTCGACGATGCGCTTGACCGACGCCAGGCCGATGCCGTGGCCGGCGAAATCCTCGTTCTGGTGCAGGCGCTGGAACGGCCGGAACAGCTTGTCGACATACTCCTGCGAGAACCCGGCGCCGTTGTCGCGGACGAAGTACTCCGGGCCGGTCTCGCGCTGCACGGCACCGAACTCGATCTGCGCACCGACGCGGTCGCGGGTGAACTTCCAGGCATTGCCCAACAGGTTGCCGAGCAGGTTGCGCAACAAGGTCGCGTCGCCGATCACGAACAGGTCCGGCTCGATCTGGATGTCGACCTGGCGCTTGCCGTCGCCGACGCGGAGCTCTTCCAGCACCTCGCCGGCCAGTCGACTGAGATCGACGCGCTCCAGCTTCAGTTCGCCACGACTCAGCCGCGACATCTTCAGCAGTGCGTCGATCAGCTCGCCCATGCGCGCGGCGGCGCGGCGAACGCGCACCAAGGTAGCCCTTGCCGGCATCGTCGAGCCCGCTGGAATGGCGTTCGACCAGGATCCGGCTGAAGCCGTCGATCGCCCGCAACGGCGCGCGCAAGTCGTGCGAGATGCTGTAGGCGAACGCCTCCAGCTCCTGGTTGGCCTGGCTAAGCTCGCGCGTGCGCAGCGCCACGCGCGCTTCCAGCGTGCGGTTGAGCGCGTGCACGCGCGCCTCCGCGCGCAGGCGCTCGGTGACGTCCTCGACCTGCACCAGGCCGGCGATGTCCTGGCCGATATTGCCCGGCACCGGTGAATAGGTCAGCTGCGCCTGGCGCGGCTCACCGCCCTCGCGATGCAGGCGACGGGTGGCACGATGGATGCCCTGCGCGTCGGTGTGCTGCCGGTTGCGTGCGCGATCATTTCGGGCTCGTCGCTTTCGAACAACGAATCGAAACGCACGCCTACCAGCGCCTCCGGTGTCAGGCCGACGATCATCGCCAGCGCCGGGTTGGCTTCGACAATCTGCCCTTCACTGTCGAGCAGTGCCTTGCCGATCGCCGAATACAGCATCGCGCTGCGGAAGCGCATCTCGCTGCGGCGGAAGTCCTCGGTCATCCGCACCGCGATCCGGTACGCCTGCGCTTCGGTGCGCGCCAGCATCCAGGCGATGGCATACAACAGCAGCGACGAGAACAAACCCAGCGCAAGCAGGTTCTGCAATCCCTGCAGGCGCGGTGCGGCCACCGCCAGCGGTGCCGATTCGAAGTCCACGCGCCAGCGGCGCCCGTACTGGTTGAAGCGTTCGCTGTGGCGGAACGCAGGCGGGCGCTTGTCGCTGCCGACCGGCGTGGCGAACAGCACGCGTTCCTCGCCGCCCTCGTCGACGACGCGGAAGCGGGTACTGCCGTGCACCGCGCCGAGCGCGTTGCGCACGAATCCGTCGACGCGCAACGGCACGTAAGCCCAGCCCTGGATCTCTGCCCGGCGCAGCCCGGTCGTCGCCGGCCGGCTGCCGCCGCGATAGACCGGCAGGTACAGCAGCAATCCGGTGCCCTGCAGCGGACCGTCCTGGATAAGGTGCACGGGGCCGGACAGGTAGGTATTGCCGGTGTCCATGGCGGCGGTCATCGCCGCCCGCCGCACCGGCTCGGAGTACATGTCGAAACCGACCGCGGCGACATTCGCCGGCGTCTTCGGTTCCAGGTAGAGGATCGGCCCGTAGTCGGCGCGCTCACCGCGCGGCCACACTTCGAGCATGCCGTAGCCGGCATCGCGCCATTGCAGTTGCACCTCCGGCAAGCGCGTGGCGGTCACGTACTCGGCGAAACCGAGACCGACCATGCCGGCGAAACGCTCCTGGATGTCCATGCCGTCGACATAGGCTTTCCACTGCGCCGGCGTAGGCCGCTCCCGCGTCACCGTCGCGAACATCGACACACCGCCGCGCGCGACCAGTTCGTACTTGATCATGCCCTGGCGCAGCAGCTCGGTGACTTCCGCGCTCTTGCTGATGAACTCCGCCTCGGCCGCGCGCAGTTCGCGCTCGCGCGCCGCCCGCCAGGCGGTGAACACCAGCACCAGCGAGCCGACCAGCACGATCAGCGCCAGCAGGTAGCCGCGCCGCGGCGACAGCTCCGCGAGCTCGGGGGAACGGGGGCCGGCGGCATCGGTCATTCCGCCAAGCATACAAAGCCCGGGCGCCGAACGGAGGATCGCCCCTGGACCGGGCCACGCCTCCCCTCGCCCGCTGCTTGAATGCCGGCTGCCTGCCAGGACGGCACAGCGCTTGTGCCGGCGCGATGCGCCCCTATACTGGCTGGGTCAGCGAACAGCTGTCCCCGGGGGTGCACTGGCTTCGACGGGGGTTGCGAAATCGCCTGGCGCATGCCGAGGGGGTAGCTTTCCTCGTAAATCCAGCTGCAAACTTCTAGTTGCCAACGACGACAACTACGCTCTCGCCGCTTAAGGCGTAAGCCCCGAAACTGCTTGTGTCCGTGTTCGCAGTGTAGGGTCATCATCACGGAATCGCCGGGGACGGTTGCCTGTCAGTCCCTGGTTAACCTAAAGCAGGCTGGTTCCCGGATGCGCTTTGCGCGCCGTGCTGTTCGGGGACGAGATCCAACGGAGCGCTAAGCATGTAGTGCCGGGGATGGAGTGCCTTCGGACGGGGGTTCAATTCCCCCCACCTCCACCAATTGGTGATCCAAAGCGGTCCAAATAAGGCCGGAATCCTGAGAAGAATCAAGGATTTCGGCCTTTTTTGTGCCCGACGCAGTCCAGAGCGGTCTATTGCAATCTGACGGTACCCGTCGGTAGTTTTGTCGGTAACAGCCCCCTCGCTGGGGCGAGATACCGCCATCAGGTACCGCCATGCCACTGACCGATACTGCCATTCGCAAAGCCAAATCGGGCGACAAGCCGATCAAGATGGCTGATGAAAAGGGCCTCTATTTGCTGTTGGCTCCGGCAGGCGGCAAGTGGTGGCGCTTCGACTACCGCTACCTCAACAAGCGAAAGACGCTCGCGATCGGCACCTACCCCGATACGTCGCTAGCGGATGCGCGCTCACGCCTAGACGACGCTCGCAAGCTGTTGGCGAATGGCGTAGATCCAAGCGAGCACAAGAAGGCGACCAAGGCCGCCAAGGTCACCCAGGGCGCGAACAGCTTCGAAGTAGTTGGGCGCGAGTGGCATGCAAAGCAGGCCCGCGTGTGGGTGAAAGGTCACGCCGACAAGATCTTGCTGCGCTTGGAGAACGATGTGTTTCCCTGGCTGGGAAAGCGCCCGGTCGCTGAGATGACCGCAAAGGAACTGCTGGCAACGATCAACCGCGTGGTCGACCGCGGCGCCGTCGAAACGGCCCATCGGATCCTGCAGAACTGCGGCCAGATCTTCCGCTATGCCATCGCGACAGGCCGTGCGGAGCGCAATCCTGCAGCCGACCTCAGAGGCGCCCTACCCCCGGTTAAAGAAACTCACCACGCAGCGATCACAGACCCCGCAGCGGTCGGCGGCTTGCTGCGTGCCATCGACGACTACAAGGGGTTGTTCGTCACGAAGTGTGCCCTGCGCCTTGCTCCTTTGCTTTTCGTGCGTCCGGGAGAGTTGCGCCAGGCAGAGTGGTCAGAGATAGACCTGGACACGGCTCAATGGAACATTCCAGCCGAAAAGATGAAAACGCGCCTTGCGCACATCGTTCCTTTGGCACCGCAGGCGGTCGAAATCCTCACCGAGCTGCATGCGTTGACCGGGCGTGGACGATTCGTGTTCCCAAGCGGTCGTGGCCCGCAGCGCCCGATGAGCGACAACGCCGTGCTATCAGCCTTGCGCCGAATGGGCTTCGCTAAGGACGAGATGAGCGGCCATGGCTTCCGTGCGATGGCTCGCACCATCCTGGACGAGGTTCTGCATTTCCGGCCCGACTACATCGAACACCAGCTGGCGCATGCCGTACGTGATCCGAATGGCCGCGCCTACAACCGCACTGCGCACCTAGCCGAGCGTCAAAAGATGATGGCGGCATGGGCTGATTACCTTGACGCACTCCGCACTGAGAATGTCGCTCCTTTAAAGCGAAAGGCTGGCTGATATGGCACGCAAAGCGCGACCCAGACCTAAGTTTATGGATGAATTGGGCACGCCCGTGTTGATGCCCCCATTTCCTCCGCTCGCCGGAGCGCTAACGTCTGAAAACTGGGAAGAGGAAAACAGGGCCGCCATTGCGAAGTGGCACGGCGATGTCGCAGTCACACATATGCTCGGGACTAATCCGAAGCTTGGTGCGCTGTTTGCGCACTACGGCATCACCCCTCCCGCCAGCCGCCTAGACCTTAAAGATCCTTGGCAGTGCCTCGCGTTGCGGATGGCGATGGACTTTGTGCCCGGCTTCCAGGCATCGCCGTCCCGCAAGCGGACAAAATCGACGTGGACAGTACCCGAGCAGGCGCGCCTTGTGCTCGCCGTACTGGACAAAATGGCGAGCGGAACCGCCTTGTCTCCAGTCAAGTCAGCACACACAGCTTGCATGGCCCTCGCGCGCAAAGAGCCTTGGAACGCCAACGGCAACAAGGCCGAAAGTCTCTACACCCGGTTCAAGGAAGCCAAGGCACACCCGCTGATTGCCTGCATGCTCCATATCGAAGATGACCCTAGGCTTGGCGATCCCGTGCGAGCACAGGAGTTGAGCAGGTACGGGCTATCGGTACTGGCCTCAATGGATGGCGGTGCACCGCGCCCAGCACGCCCAGAAAACGGTACGGAATAGCGACCTCACCCGTATTCGTCCCGTTGCGAGACTTACTGTCAGCCCCAGCTGGCCGCAGCCAGTCGGGTGCTAGGCAGGTCGCCAGCATCCAATTCAAGGATGCAATGCGATGGCCCCGTCTTCCCTCGCCGATAGCGCGTTCCTCCGCCTGCCCCAGATCATCGGAGATGCGAAGGCAACCCCGCCGATCCCGCCATTGATCCCCGTCTCGCGCTCGACCTTCTGGGCCGGCGTGAAGGCTGGGCGCTTCCCTCAGCCGGTCAAGCTGTCGCCTGGCGTCACTGTCTGGCGCGCGGCTGATCTCATGCGCTACATCGCGGACGCTGGCAAAGAGGCTTGAGTCATGGCCAAGCACCCCGTGCCACTTCAATTCTGCTCCGCGAGTCATCGGGGAGGCTCCGGACGTGGCCGATGAGCCTTTCAACTTCTCCGGGAAGCTCGCATTCCTCATCCGCGCATCCTGCGACTCCAGGCTAGTACGCACCGACGTAGCCGTGCTGTCCGTGATCGTCGACCACGCCAACATGCGCGACGGCACATGCTTCCCCAGTCTTGCCACAATCGTGGGGAAGTCGAATGTTCCTAAGACGACTGCTATCCGCGCGCTCCGCCGGCTGGAGTCCTCCAGTTGGATAGCTGTCCGTCGCCGCCACGGCGCTCCATCTACGTATGAGTTGACCGGCTCCGTCGACGGAACTAGTTCCGCCCACGGGACCGGTGCCAGTTGGAACGCGACTGGTGCCACCAAGGGTCTTCGCACCGGTTCCGCCCACGGGACCAATCTGGCCCCGCCCATGGGACACGAACAGAAGAAAGCCTTTAACAGACTTGAACAGATGCCGGCTTCGCCGCCGGCAGATCCCATCTTCGGATCAGGCCTCGCCTTCCTAATCAGCAAAGGCATCTCCGAGCAGCGTGCAAGGTCGATCCTGGGGAAGCTCAGGAAGGACGTTGGTAACGTGGAGGCCAGCCGCCTGCTTTCCCAAGCCGAGAAGCAGGACATTAGCGCTCCGGTTGGCTGGCTGGAAGCAGCTTCAAAATCGCATCGACAGGGCAAGGTCTCCGACGACTTCCGCGAAATCACCTATCAGGGCACTCCAGCAGACCAACAGCCCGCGTGGGCAAGGGGTGCCGCATGAAGACGCTGTCCGCCGCGCCGCGCCTGGAACCTCGGGACTGTCCCCACGGTCATGGCTTGTACCAGGCGAAGGTCACTTCCATCTTGCTGGACAGGGATTGCGAGATCGCGTCTCGATGCCCTGTGTGCGCTGGGCAAGTGCGCGATCGCGCGCGTCAACTCGAAGAGCGCGACCGCCAAAGTCGGATCGCTCGCTTGATGTCCGTATCGGGACTGCCCAGGCGCTTCGCACAGGCCGATTTCAACTCGTACGTGGCGAGGACGAAGGAGCAGCGGGACGCTCTTCGCATCCTTCGCACTTTCACGGAAAAGTTCCAGGAATTGGAGGCCAAGGGCAGTAGCTTGCTTCTAATAGGCGGCCCCGGGACAGGAAAGACGCATCTCGCCCTAGCGGCCCTGCGGGCGCTGACCGAGCGTGAGATTCCCTGCTTCTACGCCACCGCCGCGTCGATGCTCGCGGGCATCAAAGACCACTATGGCCAGCGCGGCGGCGAGCGCTTACAAGCGGCGGCGTTCGATCATCTCCATCGCGTGCGCTTGCTCATCATCGATGAACTGGACGTCGGCCTGTCCGAACACGATATCGGACTGCTGTTCCGAGTGGTCGACGGCCGCTATGCCGACCTCATGCCCATGGTTCTCATCTCGAACCGGCCTCTTGAGCAACTCGAAAAATCCCTCGGGCAACGGTTGATGGACCGGCTCCGCGATTGCGCGGTCACCGTCGCCTTCGCTTGGCCTAGTTATCGCGGAACGAAAGGAGTTTGAAGTGAACGACGACATTGCATCCCGGCTGTACCCCAACCAGGCATCGGCGAACACCGGCTCAGCGCCCCCCAAAACCTTGCCCCCGGGTTCCAGCGACCAACGGCAGGATCTGGCCTTTCGTATGTTTCCGAGCATGGGAGCAACCACGGATCCCATTTCTGACGCACAGAACGGCTCCCAGGCGCCCGCCCTGACCGATCACCAGCTCAGTCCCGCCGAAGCGTTGAGCGCCGACGAGAGCCTCTCTGAACGCATGTACGCGGATGGCGGTCCGGTGCTCGACTCTCCAGAGGCTTACAGCGGGGCCGCGTTAGGCGCCACTTTCGACCAGTTGGAGCATCAGGCGAGGCACGACGGCAACGAGCCCGACGCGCAGGCGTTGGCGGAAGGGCGCCGCGAGGCCAGCGCCCTGCTCTTCGAATGGTCCGTCCCGGCCGATCATGCGCACGAAATCGCCATGGAGCTGTCGGCCTGGCACGACCGATGGATGCGGGATGAGCTCCCCTCGACCGACCAGATCGTAGAGAACGGCGCCAAGGCCCTGAGCGAACTGCGCAAGACCTGGGGCTCTCAGTTCGACGCGAACCTTGCTTTCGCCCGTACGGCCTACCAGCAAGCCTCAAAACGGCTGCCCTGGCTCGCAGACCTGGTGGACTCGGGCGCCGGGAACAGTGCGGTCCTTATCAAGCAATTCGCCGCCATTGGGCGTCGGCAAGCGAGGGCGGCAAGAACTGGGCAAAAACAGTCAGGCAACAGGAGGTAACAGATGGCTCGTTTCAAAAAGGGCGCACCCAGCCCGAATCCGCGGGGACGCCCCAAAGGTTCGAAGTCCGCGCCCAACCTGCTGCGCCAGGACCTCATTAGCGAAGACGACGTCAAGGAAGTCATCGCCAAGGTAGTAACGATGGCTAAGGGCGGCGATCTGGCCGCGGCAGCAATCGTCTTGGACCGAACCGTCCCGAAGCTCAAGCCGCGTGTCGCCGACGTCGAGGACGAAAGCAACTTGGCCGAGGCGCTTCAGGCCGCGCGCGTGCGAGCAATCCAAGGCGCTGGCGGCGGCGTTTCGCTAGAGACCCTCGTCGTGATGAGTGGCGTGCCGCCGAGAACGAACGATGCCATTGCGAGCTCGGCCGTTGCCTCCCTGCCGGCTAAGCCTCCAGCAGCTGCCACTTCAGCCAGCCCAAGTCCTTCCAACACCACACCTGTCCGCCCGGTGCGCCTAAGCCTCCCGGCGACGGACGATCCCATAAACGTTTACAACCCTCTCGAAGGTGGACCCCATGACTACTGATCGCGCATCTCTACTCGCTGGCCAAGCCGAACTCGCCGACCGCAGCCGCGGGCTTCTGGATCGCAAGCGCACCCTCTCCCTGGACGTGGCATCGGGCAAACAATCCGCGGCCCAGGAACTGGGCAATGTCCTCCGGGAGATCGACCAGGTGACCCGGGATCGCGGAGTTCTGGCTAGCGCCCTAGAGGAGCTCGAAAGCCGCCAGGAGGCGGAGCGCCTGGCGCAGCGCATCGCCTCATTGGACCGAGACCTGTCTGCGGCACACAGGTCTATACGCGCGGTCCCAGAGGCATACCTGACCGCACTGCGTGCCGGCGTGGCCTTCCAACACGCACTGGCGACTCTCGCGACGGCTGCGTCCGAGGCAGCGCACGCAGAGGCGGTGGTCGCTGCTGATCCCCGAGCGGTCGTTCACTCGCCATCGATCAACGTCGCACCGTCCATCAACGCGCTGTTGGACGCGATCCTACAGGGGACCGCCTACCAGCCCGAGCGCGCCGACGCGGTGATCGAAGCGTTGCGTCGACCTGATGGTGTCGAGACCTTGGAGGTCCAGATGGAAGCCCAAGTCGCCACCGCACTGCGCAAGGTCCAAGAGGGTGCCGAGCGCAAGCGAAAGGCAATCCGACAGTAATCAGGCCCAGAATGTCGACCGTTTCCGCCCCCAGGTGGCCACTCGCTAACGCCTTAGCTAATCCGTGCCGAGGAGCGCGCTGGGCGGCGCTTATAGCCCAGCATCGCGCTCCATAGAAGTCTAAGTCCTGGATATGCAAAGAGCCCTAGCAGAATCAGGCCAAGCCCTAGTTTTCGCCAGGTCCATTCCCAAATTGACTGGGCTCCATCTCCAGATACACGATTAATCCTAGGATTGCTCGGTACGAACTCAATAGTTTCGGAGGCGCTCAGTGACCCAGTCGGCCCTCTAGTGGTTGCAAAATATTCTTGACCATCTACACGGAAGGAGTAGGCACCCACATCCGAGACAAAGACGCGGCCCTGTGCGTCCTCTTGTTCATCTTCGGCAACCTCAACCAACATACCTTTGGCTATTTGGCCATTCCGTATAAGGGCCAAGTCGTCGAACGGGTTGCGAACAAGGTAATGCCAGAACCACACTCCAAGGACCAAGAGGATAGCGCCGGACGCTAGAGTCTTTCCCGGACGATCGACTTTTGCATCAGACATGGCGCGCTCTCACAGATGCCCAACTTTGATTAGCCGGACCCGCGTTCGGGTTATACATTAGTCGGCTCAAACGCCCTGTCGAGTGACCGCTATGGCTCGGAAGCGGACTTTAGCACCGGCCCTGGACGCTAACTGCCCAATGTCCGCTATCGGCTAGAAGCGGTCATTCGCGTCGGGTGGCAGGTACCTGTTTCAGATTTCGTTGAGCCAAGCAAAGCCAGTGGCCGATCCATTGCCGCCTTGTTATCGCCGCTCGCTGCCCTCGACCGGCTGGGCGCTCTGCCTGGCACCGAGCAAGTTGGCTGCGAGGGCAGTGCCGGGGTCGTTGACTGTGTGGATCACGTCTCTTGGGTGCCTGCTGTGGTCGCTTCGGCTCCAAACTCGGCAAGGTGACCCGCTATCGGCAAATCCGAGAAATGAAGAGGTCGAACGGTACGCACGCCCCGAACTTGCGTGACGGTTTCCCAGTCCAGTAAACACCTGGCCGTAACAATTTTCCGACCAACTACTCTTCAAGCGCTTCCACAGCCCCACTGGACGACCGCCCGGCGGCGACACGTCCTCCAACACCACACACTGAGATTAGTCGGCGTACAGTGAGCTCGGTGATGTACCAGTTCCTAATATCGAATCGAGACGAGCTGATCGCTCGCTGCCGGGCGAAAGTGGCAGGTCGATCGCCGCCTGGTACGGCCGGGGAAGAGTTGAAGCACGGGATCACTGTGTTCCTCGATCAGGTCATAAAAACCCTTGCGTTAGAGAGGACCGCGGATCCGATGCGGAGTCGCAAAGTTTCTGGTCGCTCCGGCGGTGGAAAGCCAGCGCTGTCAGAAATCGGCGAATCGGCCGCACAGCACGGCAAGGAATTGATGCAGCACGGATTCACTGTAGAGGAAGTGGTCCACGACTACGGCGACCTATGCCAAGCAATCACCGATCTAGCTTTCAAACAAGATGCGGCGATCAGCATTGACGAGTTCAGGACTCTCAACCGTTGCCTCGACAACGCCATCGCCAACGCCGTGACTGAGTTCGGCTATCAGCGCGACTCTGTCGTCGCCGACCAGCAGGCCCATGCCCTGAACGAGCGCCTTGGATTCTTTGCACACGAATTGCGCAACCAGTTGTGCACGGCCACCTTGGCACTTTCCGTCATCAAGGGGGGCAGTGTTGGACTGGGCGGAGCTACGGGTGTCGTGCTTGACCGGGCCCTAGTGGGCTTGAGCAACTTGATCGATCGTTCCTTGGCAGAGGTCCGGATGACAGCGGGCCTGCCATTGCATAACCGGCTCTTCTCTGTGGTCGACTTCCTTGCCGAGCTCAAGCTATCTGCATCGCTTGAAGCAGACGTGCGGGGCTGCAAGTTGAATGTTTCCAGCGTTGACCCGCAGTTGGCGCTCGATGTGGATCGGGACCTGATCCTTGCAGCAGCAGGAAATCTCCTGCAGAACGCCTTCAAGTTCTCGCACCCTCACAGCGAAGTCACCCTAAATGCATATGCAATGGCTGATCGCGTATTGATCGACGTCGAGGACCAGTGCGGCGGCCTCCCCCCAGGTGACGCGGAGAAGATGTTTGAAGCTTTCACTCAGGGAGCTGAGGACCGAAGCGGCCTCGGATTAGGCCTGTCGATCTCCCGACGAAGCATCGAGGCCAACGGGGGCATCCTTAGCGTGCGTAATGTTCCAGGCTCCGGGTGCGTCTTTACGATAGACCTTCCGCGCCACTCGGTTTCGAGGTCGCGGGCAGTTCCGGTTCCGCCTTCGGGGTAAATGGACATTCTAAGGATGCGGTGGGGAATGCGACAGATGCTTGACGATCGATCGCCAAATGTCTGCTTTGGGTCGAAAGCGGACATTAGCACAGGGACCTGCGCCCGCCCATGCATCCGGTTTCGAGCACCATCGTCAATCAAGGCCCAGCATATTGCTTGCAGCACTAGCCGCTTTGCTGCGCTTCCCCTTCTTGGACGACCTGATCATGCCGCGGATGCTCCAGGTCTCCTGCTTCGTCTTCTTTATGTTGAGCAACGTATCGTTTACGGACAACGCCGACTGTATGAGGAAGTTCTCAAGCAGATCGATCTGATAGGTCGGCGCCTTCCTACCACTCGGAGACTCAAACATGAACAACACCAAGGTCCCGCGCGCGTAATCGGCCAAGATCTCGTTGCACTTCCCGAGCTTGTGCGATGCGAAGCACTCTTGACCAAAGCTCTTCGTTGCTTTTCCAACGTACATGGGAGTGAGCCCGCGACTAGCCCGCATCGCGAATACGTAGCAGCCGCTTCTACCCTGCAAGGACGGATGATTCCTAAAGAACTCCTCACCCTCCTCGGCCCGCACGATGCGACCTACCTTCCCTTTGTACACCGGCACAACATGCGGCCCTGACACGATGAACTCGCTCATTCCGTCCCCAGAGAAAAAATTTCAAATCAAGTGATGGAGAAACGCACGACTGCCTCGCCGTAGACGAGTCTTTGCCGCTTCCGCTTCCGCTTCCGCTTCCGACCACAGCGTCGTCAGCACGATCGCCCCATACATCAGACCTGCACCGGCGATCCCGAACATCGCCACCGGCCCGCCAGTCGAGCCATTCGGAACAAACGCAGCGCCGTATACGAAGAATGCGCGCACGGTGCCGAGGCCCAACTTCGGTATCAGGTTGTCATTGGCCGCCATGCCGTTTCCCCCATCCGTTCAAGCCAGACCACAAACGTCCGCTTTGGGTCGAAAGCGGACGTTGGAACCGCCCCCCGGAACTTCTAGCCCACCTCTTCGTTCTCGCTTCATTTCTCAGGCCGATACAACTCATTGAAAACATGCTCAGGCATCCATGTCTCGTACTGATCTGAGGTCCCCAGCTTCCGGACTACCACGTACCCCGGGAAGATCCGACCGCAACTCGGTGGAGGATTCATGTTCTGGCTGGTGCTGAGCTTGCTGAACCTGACCTTGTAGTCGACGTTAGATACGCCGGCCGCCTTAACCTTGACTCCGTACCTTCGAGCGGTGTCTCGATCAACGGCATCAAAGAGCGCCATCTGCTCCAACGTTACGAACGGTCGATCTGAGCTATAAGCGCCCACTAACGCCTCCCACTCCTAAATGTTATGCCGTGTTCTGCCTGAAGGCTGCTACTGGTTGGAAAGCGACGATTCTTTCCGGCGTCGCCCGTCCCCTTCTAGAATACTTATCGCCTTGCACGATCAGACCAATCCGGGATCTGGTAGCCGCCCTCGAACCCGAAGACTATCCAGAATGCAACGACCATGAGCAGGACGCCGCAAAGGGCTAGAGCATTCTTAGCTCTGTTGCTTGTTACGCCGAGGGCACCAAATAGCTTGTCCATAGCAAAGAAGGCTCCGGCGGAACCAAGCAAGAACAGCATTAGTTTGATTGCGTTTTCCATTGGACCTGGTGTGGCCGAACGCCTTAGTTGGCCGAGCTTAGGCCTGCCGTCGGAGAACCGTGCTGTACTCACGTATGCAGGCTGACCTAATCTGGCTCTTGGACAACGATTTGTTGCCCATGACCTCTGCCACGGGGACAAGCATGATCATCGTCCGGTCATCCTTGGTGTTCCACCCATAAGCTACGAGATCCTTGTCAGCAAGGAATGCCTGGCTCCCGTCCTCGTAATCGGAGGTTGGGATGCTGCCATTCGGTTCCCGGTTGACAGATGCCGTCAAGTGAACGAGCCCGATTGAACTCTCTACTAGCACCCGGTCAGTGTGGCCTTGAGAATTGGTGCGACCCACTACGACAGAGGCGGTGTGACCAAGCGACGTTAGATGAGTGGCCACCAGCGACGCCAAGCACCTTTTACGCTCTAGAACCGTTTTTCCCGTAATCACCGATGTGGGTCCTAAGCAAGCCTTACACCTGAGTTAAGCCGAGCCACGAAGTGGCTTCGGCTTGAATGAATTGTTAGGCATTAGCTTCACCACGCCCACTCGTCTGCTCGCCGGGTCACAACGAAGCCGACAATAAGTCCTGTGGCCCACAGCACCGGGGCCAGCACCCGCGCCCATGCCGGACCAGTCAAAGCGAGTTCCGCTTGCCCGAGTGCCCAAGTAAGTAGCGCTGCACAAAGAATGCCTAGGGCCACAGCCGCAATGGTTCCGGTGCGCGCCCGAAAGCGCGGAGCAATAAAGGCCGCGGCCAGGACGAATGCATAAGGCACACCGAAAGCATAGAGCAACCGCTCCAAGGTTTCGGGTGCTAGCCCGGACAATGGATTGACGCCAGCCCCAATGGCCAGCGCTAGCCAGTGCAGCGGAAAGGTTGCCAAGGCGGCCGCAAGAAACGCACCCGGGATCACAAGAAGCCACCGCAAAGTCCGCATAACTCTCCCCTAATGCCCAACTACCTAATAGACGGACCCGCGGGTCCGGTCATACGTCCGCGCCACATCCGAATGGGCTGTACCCCCTGATCGGGCTTGAGCTTATGCAAGCTGGGTCCGGCTAACAAGAGTGCAATTCGTAGGGCTTTGCGCAGCCTGTTCGCAGCTGTAGGCCCTTCCCGACTGGCATTCGGGACCTGACCCGATACGAATCCCCACGGGGCCTCGATTCTGGGGGCTTCATGACCGACGAAATCAGGCCGCCATGCTGGAAGCCCGGGAGCAGTTGCCCGAACGACTGCGCGGCACGACTCCACCAACAAGTGGTCTACAACCACACCACGCTCCATGGCCCTTGGGCCGGCTGGCGCATGGCTGGCGCCCGTTTGATCGCACTTGGGCGCGAATGGATCGCGCCGCATCAGCTGGACCGGTGGCTGTGGAGGCACGCCCGCATGTTCGAACGCTGATAACCTCAAAGGATGCACGCAACCAATGGGGAGCACCGCGCTATGTCCGAGGTGGATGAGCAAGAACCGATTACGTCTCCGCAAGTACGGCAATTGGCAGTTGACGCCGGCAAGCTCGTTCGCTCAATCGGGCCGCTGATAAACCATCTGAAGATCCCTATAGATGCGCGCAATCAGACCGCTGTCGCTTTGTTCGCCTCATCACTGGATCACGGTGAGGCGCTCTGCGCACTGATTGCCACGGAACGCTCTAACAGTGGTGGTCCTGCTCTAACCCTTCACCGTGCTCAGACCGAGCAGTTCCTACGTGGATCATTCTTCGCGGAACACGCAACCGATGACGAGATCGCTTACTTCACACGGAAGAACCAGCTGAAGTGGCGCGATGGAGAGAAGTTGACTACAGCGAAAATCGCCCGAATCGTTGAGTCTACGTTCCAAGGTTGCGGAACTTCTTTCTCGAACAGCGTACAGAAAACTTGGAGCGCACTGTGCGGCTACGTGCATGGCGGGACGGAGATTCTCGACATGTATCTCACGGAAGACGGAAACGGAATCAACTCGGCGCTCGACGTTGACCGCGCAACAAAGATCATAAGTCGGGGCGTGTCGATGGCAATGATGACGACGGTCGTGATGTCGCGACTTGGGAATGCAAAAGAGCCGGCCTTCACAGGTCCGTTTACAGAGGCCTACACAGAGTGCATGCGCATCGCAGCGTTCGTGAAGCGCGTCACCTAAGGGGCGGGTTGAACTTGGCCGGCGCCGTAACCGCTGACCTGCGCGGCGCTGATAGTTGCACCGGATGAAAGAGCGGCATCTAGCAGCATGGTTTGCCGCGACATGCGCTGACCTACCCGATCACCAAGTTCCGTAACGTCTGCTATGAAGAATCTACCTAAGCGCACGCGCGAAAACCTCGGCCGAATGGACTCGAAGATGGTCATGCCGTTGATCAAGCCTGGAACGGTGATTCGGGTCACTATTCGAATCCCTGGCCATGCGGACAGAGTGCTCGACACTGTGGCTTATCCGCACCTGATACCGAGGTCAAAACAGGGAGTCAACAGATGTGTCGGTGAATAACTCATCGCCATAGAAGGAACGGTGCTTCACGACTACATCGAAGCGCTTTGCCATGGCGTGTACGTCGACCGACTTCCCGGAGGCTTGTTTGACCGTAAACCGCACAATGGGAAGCTCGTCCCCTACCGCCAGGCATGAGCCTGGTGAGATGTACCCGAGCAAGTAGGGCCGTATCAGCTCGACACCGAGAGCGTTTGAGACCAATTGAGCGTCCTCCTCATCCCGGCATGCCAGTGGCTTACCATCGAACAGGAGTATGTATTCGGAGATCACGGCCGGCCCCAAGCCAGACGATTTCATCTTCAGCAAAACAGTCTGCGTAGGCCCTGAGGCCTCCCGGTAGAACGATAGTTTCGGACGCACGGCAAGGCGCCTGCTCCTGTCGTCTGCCTTGATCGTGCGCCAGGTCGCAAAGAATGCACCGCCGGACACACACAGAGCAGCGAAGTCGATCCACTCGGCCATGCCCCCCCCTTGTGTCAGAAGCTTATCGGATCGGCCCTGTCCTTCGCACCCTAAAGCGGGCTGGTTTCAACGGTAGATTTGACGGTATCTGGCGAACCAACTCGGACAAAATCCGCGCAGTTGCAGCGTTTCAGCGCACGATTTGATAGCCCCCACCTCCACCATTCAAGCAAAAGCCCGCCTTGTGCGGGCTTTTTGCTTTTGGGCGATCAGTTCGCCGGCCTGGACGACGGCGCCACTGCGCGGATCGCGTCGACGACTGCCTTCGGGTCTTCCCGGTGGATGTTGTGGCCCGTCGCGAGGTACCGGTGCGTTCCACGCGAGAAACTCGCGAACAGGACGCCGTGCTGGGCCTTCCAGATGGCTTTGCCATGGGCTGTTTCCTCGAACACCATCGGATCCGCCGCGACCTGCGTCGACGTCAGCAGCGCCACCGGGACGTCGGGCATCGCACGCGTGGACGCGGCGTCCGGGCTGTCCAGTTGCTTGATGAGCATCTGGTAATCCGCGCCCATCGCCGCCGGCAGCATGCCCATCAGGGCCTTGTCGTCGGCGAGCACGCGGTCGCGGTCGGCCGCGATGTACGCGTGGCGTTGGCTCATAGTCGCCGGGTCGACCAGGACGAGCCCCGCGATGCGCTCGGGATGCTGCCGCGCGAACTCGGTCGCCAGCAGGCCGCCGTAGGAGTGACCGACGAGCACGACTTTGCGGCCCGGCGCGAGCGAGTCGATCACCGCACCCAGGTCATCGACATGTGCCTGGATGGTCTTGGGTTTGCCGTCCGTTCCGGACTTGCCCAGTCCGGCGCGCGCGTACGCGATGCAATGGCACTGCTCGCCGAGATCGGCGATGACCGCCTTCCACACGCCTGCACCCTGGCCGAAGCCGGACTCGAACACGATGTCCATCGGCCCGTTGCCAGTCTGCTCGGCCTGCAGCACGTAACCCTGGAGCTGCACTTGCGCCTCACCGGCATGCGCGACCGTCGCGGCCATAGTCATTACTGCCAGCAGCACTGCCTTGAACGTCGAACTCATGCGTTGTTTCCCCGTGATCGCACCAGCCAGAGTGCTCGTGCGTGAGCGCGAGTGTAGGTGCGGGCACCGCTTTCCTCCCATGCCATACGACACGGACTCGCGGATGGCGTCTTCCGGTGGCACGATCACGTCCGTGACCATCCGACCCGCCGAAGCCGTACATCTGCGCGACCTGGCGCGGCTTCGCCGCGTGCGCGACCGGATCGACCGCGAGTTCGCGCAGCCATTGGACGTGGAGGCGCTCGCCCTTGGCGTGCACATGTCGGCCGGGCATCTCAGCCGCCAGTTCAAGCTGGCCTATGGCGAGTCGCCCTACTCCTATCTGATGACCCGCCGCATCGAGCGCGCGATGGCGCTGCTGCGCGGTGGCGAGCTCAGCGTCACCGAGGTCTGCTTCGCGGTCGGTTGCTCGTCGCTGGGCACCTTCAGCACCCGCTTCACCGAGCTGGTCGGCGTGCCGCCCAGCGTCTATCGGCGCCAGCTGGAAGGCGCCGAGCCGGGCATTCCGTCGTGTGTCGAGAAGCAGGTGACCAGACCGGTCAGGAATCGAGAAGCGAAGCGTACCGACCCCGACCTAGCATGACCGCTCGACCCAACAAGGACGACTGCAATGAACATCACCATCCACGCCAGCTTTCTCCCCCACAACGACCCGGACGCCGCGCTGGCCTTCTACCGCGACACGCTCGGCTTCGAGGTCCGCAAGGACGTCGGTTACAACGGCCTGCGCTGGATCACGGTCGGCCCGCCCGGCCAGCCTGAGACCTCGATCGTGCTGCACCCGCCGGCCGCCACCCCGGGCATCACCGAGGAGGAGCGCCGCACCATCGCGGAGATGATGGCCAAGGGCACATACGGCATCATCCTGCTGGCCACCAGGGACCTCGACGGTGCATTCGAGAAGCTGCAGGCCAGCGGCGCCGAGATCGTCCAGGGAGCCGACCGACCAGCCGTACGGCGTGCGCGACTGCGCGGTCCGCGACCCGTCGGGCAACATGATGCGGATCCAGCAGCTGGGCTGAGAATTCGCCCTCCGGCCAGAACCGAAGCCCTCGCAACGAATTGCCGAAGCGTCGTCCGCCGGGTCGGGGATCGCGCAGCAGCGGGACATGGATGTCCCGCGCCCCGCCTTCGGACAGGATGTCCGACGAAGGGGCGGAGCAATCCCCGGCCCGGCGGACGACGCCGCCCCGAAGCGCAAGGCAATGCCCCGCACCGTGATCCCGGCGTAACGCACTGCGAGCGCAGAATGACGCCTCCCCACGCAAGGACGGCGACGATGGCCGACGAAATCGACGACACCGGCACCCTCAAGGCCCTGCTCGACCGGCTGAACAATTTCCGCCTGCCACGCACGATGGCGGTGAAGAAGCGCGTCGACGCGGGCGAGCGCCTGACCGACGAAGACATCACCTTCCTCAAGGGCGCGCTCGAAGACGCGCAGCGTGGCCAGCAGGTCTGGGCGCGCAATCCGGACATGCACAAGATCGGCGTACAGATCGTCGAACTCTACGACGACATCATCAGCAAGGCGGTCGAGAACGAGAAGAAGGCATAACGCTGCCCGGAGCAAGCCATGAAAGCCGACAAACACGAGGCGCCCGCAGAACCGGAAAAGATGAAGCGCAAGGACTACGAGGCGGAGCTGGAGAAGCTGCACGTCGAACTGGTCAAGCTGCAGATGTGGCTGGTGGCGAAGAAGATGAAGGTCTGCGTCGTGTTCGAGGGGCGCGACACCGCCGGCAAGGGCGGGACGATCAAGGCGATCACCGAGCGGGTCAGCCCACGCGTGTTCCGCGTCGTGGCCCTGCCGGCGCCGACCGACCGCGAGAAGAGCCAGATGTACTTCCAGCGCTACATGCGCCACCTGCCGGCGGCCGGCGAATTCGTGATCTTCGATCGCAGCTGGTACAACCGTGCCGGCGTCGAACGGGTGATGGGATTCACCTCGGAGGCCCAGGTCCGCAAGTTCCTGCGGACCACGCCACTGGTGGAAGCGGCGATCGTGCAGTCGGGAATCATCCTGCTCAAGTACTGGCTGGAAGTCAGCGACGACGAGCAGACCCGGCGCCTGAAGGAACGCGCCACCGACGGACGCAAGCTGTGGAAGCTCTCGCCGATGGACCTCAAGTCCTACGGCCGCTGGTACGACTATTCGCGCGCACGCGACGACATGTTCACCGCCACCGACTCGCCGCAGGCGCCATGGTACGTCGCACGCACCGACGACAAGCGTCGTGGCCGGCTCAACATCATCCGCCACATGCTCGACAAGATTCCCTACGAGGATCTTCCACGCGAGAAGTTCAGCCTGCCAAAGCGGCAGAAACGCGGCGACTATGTCGAGCCGGACTATCCTTTCAAGTTCATCAAGGAGCAGTACTGATACCGTTGCCCCGGCCGGAATGACCACTCGGGCATGACTTCGACAGGGAGCTGACGGATGAACGGCTGGATGCGTTGGCTGCCCGGACTGCAGATCATCAGGCGCTACGAAGCGGCCTGGCTGCCGAACGACCTGATGGCCGGCCTGGTGCTGACCACGATGCTGGTGCCGGTCGGCATCGCCTACGCCGTGGCCTCGGGCGTTCCGGGCATCTACGGCCTGTACGCCACCATTGTCCCCCTGCTCGCCTACGCCCTGTTTGGCCCGAGCCGGATCCTGGTGCTGGGGCCGGATTCCTCGCTGGCAGCGGTGATCCTCGCGGTCGTGCTGCCGCTTTCTGCAGGCGACGCGGCGCGCGCCGTGGTCGTGGCAAGCCTGATGGCCGTGGTGTCTGGGCTGGTGTGCATCCTGATCGGCGTGCTTCGCCTCGGATTCGTCACCGAACTGCTGTCCAAGCCGATCCGATACGGCTACATGAATGGCATCGCGCTGACGGTGCTGGTCAGCCAGTTGCCGAAGTTGTTCGGGTTCTCGATCGACAGCGCCGGGCCGCTGCGCGATCTGTCCAGCACGACGCAGGCGATCCTCGGCGGCCAGGCCAACTGGACCGCATTCGCCGTCGGCGCCGGCACCCTGGTGCTGATCCTGCTGCTCAAGCCATACAAGCAGATCCCCGGGCTGCTGATCGCCGTGATCGCTGCCACGTTCGTGGTTGGTGCGCTGTCGCTGGATGAAACCGCGGGAGTCAAAGTGCTCGGCCAGCTCCCGCAGGGCCTGCCGTCTTTTGTACTGCCGTGGATCGAACCTGCCGACCTCGCACAGGTGGTGATCGGCGGATGCGCAGTGGCGATGGTGGCCTTCGCCGACACCAGCGTGCTGTCGCGCACCTATGCGGCCAAGACCGGCACTTACGTCGATCCGAACCAGGAGATGGTCGGCCTGGGCGCTGCCAACCTCGCCGCCGGCCTGTTCCAGGGATTCCCGATCAGCAGCAGTTCCTCGCGCACGCCGGTCGCCGAGGCCGCAGGCTCGAAGACGCAGCTCACCGGCGTGGTCGGTGCGATTGCGGTGGCCCTGCTGCTGGTCTTCGCCCCCAATCTGCTCGAGCACCTGCCCAGCAGCGCGCTGGCGGCGGTGGTCATTGCCGCGGCGATCGGCCTGTTCGAGTTCGCCGACCTGCGCCGCATCTACCGCATCCAGCAGTGGGAGTTCTGGCTGTCGATCGCCTGCTTCGTCGGCGTCGCAGTACTGGGCGTGATCCCAGGCATCGGCATTGCCATCCTCATCGCCGTGATCGAGTTCCTCTGGGACGGCTGGCGGCCGCACCACGCCGTCATGGGCCGCGTCGACGGCATCCGCGGCTTCCACGACATCCGGCGTTATCCGCAGGCGCGACTGGTGCCTGGCCTGGTGCTGTTCCGCTGGGATGCACCGTTGTTCTTCGCCAATGCCGAGCTTTTCCACCAGCGCGTGCTCGAAGCGGTCGCGCAATCGCCCACGCCCGCACGGCGGATCATCGTCGCCGCCGAACCGGTCACCAGCATCGACGTGACGTCGGCCGACATGCTCGCCGAACTGGAACGGTCGCTGCGCGAATCCGGCGTCGAGTTCCGGTTCGCCGAGCTGAAGGATCCGGTCAAGGACAAGCTCCTGCGTTTCGAGATCCTCGAGCGCTTCGGGCCGATGTATCCGACCATCGGTGCCGCGGTCGATGCGTACCTCGAGGAGCACTCGGTGGACTGGCACTGGGAAGACGAGGAAAGCGACTGACCTCAGCCGCCATTGCGGTGCGCGCGCTTCAGCAGCCGCAGTGCCGCCTGCTCCCATTGCCGGGCGCCGCGCGCATTGGCGGTGGCGCGATGCAGGCGGCCGTCCTCCCAGCAGGCAAACACGGCCGGATCGATATAGGACTTGCGGCAGATCGCCGGCGTGTTGCCGAGCAGCTGCGCGACCTCCTTGATCACCGCGTTGCGGGTGGCGACGATGCCCTGGGCATCGGGTTGCCCGTTGTCCTTGTGCGGAACCTCGCTTCCGGCGAGCAGGCGGATGGCCGTCAGCGTCCCGCCCCAGGTGCGGAAGTCCTTGGCGGTGAAGTCGCCGCCGGTGGCGTCGCGCAGGTAATCGTTGACCAGGCCCGAGTCGACCGGCTGCACGTTGTCGTCCTCATCGCGGTACTGGAACAGCATCTGCCCGGGCAACTGCTGGCATCGGTGCATCAGGCGCGTCAGGCGGGCGTCGTCCAGGACCACGTCGTGCTCGAGGCCGCCCTTGCCGCGAAAGCGGAACTTGGCCCGGCCGCCGCGCAGGAACTCGACGTGGCGATTGCGCAGCGTGGTCAGTCCAAAGGAACCATTGCCGCGCACGTACTCGTCGTTGCCGATGCGCAGCAGCGTGTCGGCCAGGACCGCCACGACTATGGCCGATACCTTCTCGCGCCCCAGGCCACTGCGCGCGAGATCGCTGCGCAGACGGCGCCGCAGACGCGGCAGCGACGCGCCGAACGCGACGATGCGATCGAACTTGTTGCTGTCGCGGACCTGGCTCCAGTCCGGGTGGTAGCGGTACTGCTTGCGACCGCGCGCATCGCGACCGGTGGCCTGCAGGTGGCCGTTGGCGCGGGTGCAGATCCAGACGTCGCGATAAGCCGGTGGGATCGCCAGGGCGCGGATCCGCGCGAGCGTGGTGGCGTCGCGGACCGTGCGGCCGTTGGCGTCGAGGTATGAGAACCCCTTGCCGGCGCGCCGGCGCCTCAGGCCCGGGACGTCGTCACTGACGTAGACCAGGCCTCCGGCCGCGGCCGACAGCTCGGCTTCGGCAGTCTTGCTGGAGGAGGTGGTGGATCGCTCGCGTGCGGCCATGGCCGGCAGCATCCCGGCGCGCGCATCAAGAGGATGTCACTGCCTGGTGCATCCGTTCAGCCTGTTGGCCCGCATGCCATGGCGATCCATGCGCACCCTTGCCTGCTCTGGCGCGATCATTGGATCCATGGCTTTCATCCGCACCGCCGACCCGGACAGAACCCGCGCCAGCAGCGAGGGGGCGAGTTACGTTTACGTGCTGCCGTGCGCCGGCGGCGAGGACCTGCTCAAGCTCGGCTTCTCGCGCCATCCGCTGCAACGCATGCAGGCGCTGCAGACCCGCTACTTCGAGTTCTTCGATCTCGACAGCGCTTTCCTGGTCGAGACCGAAACCGTGCGCGACGCGCGCGACCTGGAGCTGTCGCTGGGGCATGCGATTGCCGTGCACGCCGCGCCCGTCCCCCTGGTGGTGCGCGAGGAAGCCGGCGGCCACAGTGAGTGGTATCGGGGCGCCCACGCGGTCCTCGCCGCCGGGATCGCCGCCCTCGCTGCCCGTGGATACACCGTCCATCATCCGCTGCGGCCATGGCTGCGCCGCGAACTGCTGCGCAGTCGCGAGGATCTCTTCAGCTGGGGGACCACCCTGCTCGATGGTCTGCAGGGCGATGCCGGGTGGCTCGACCGGCCGCAGATGGCGCAGCTGCGCCGGCATGCACTCGACACGCTCGACGCGTACGCCGCAGTCGACATTCCCGTAACTGACGTACTGCCGGATCTGCTCGCCCAGTGGTACCGCAGGACAACGGGAAATCGATAAGGTGCGCCCGGTCTCACGCCTCCTCGGCGGCGAGACCGGACGCGTTCTTCACTTCACAACGTGCTCAGCGCGCACGTCCGCGCGTGAACAGATTGACGATGGCCAGCAGGACGATCGCGCCCAGCAGCGACAGCAGCAGGCCGCCAATGCTGAAATTGCCGTCGTTGATGTCGCCGCCGCCGATTCCCAGCACGCCGCCCAGCCAGCCGCCGATGAAGGCACCGATGATGCCGACGATGATGTTGAGCAGGATTCCCTGCTGACCATCGCGACGCATGACCAGGCTCGCAAGCCAGCCAATGACGCCGCCGACGATCAACCAGATGATGATACCCATGGCATACCCTCCGTTTAGGTGCGACCGATCCTAGGAAGCCATGCGTGACGCGCATGTTATTGGCCAGGCGCCCCGTCGTGACGCCGTCTATACATCGCCTGACCTTAGGGTGGTCGGATGGACTGGACGCTGCAGTTGATCGTGCTCGGCGACGCCGCCATCGCCATGGTGCTGGGCGGCGCGATCGGTTTCGAGCGCGAACTCAAGAACCGGCCGGCCGGTTTCCGCACCCACATGCTGGTGGCCGGCGCCGCCGCGCTGCTCGTTGGCTTGGGCCAACTGGTGATCACCGACCATCGCCTCGATGGCGAGGGACTCACGCTCGATCCGTTGCGCCTGGTCGAGGCGGTGATCGCCGGCGTCTCCTTCATCGGCGCCGGCACCATCTTCGGCCACCGCGGCTCGCAGGTCGTGGCCGGCATCACCACGGCGGCTTCGATCCTGATGGTGGCGGTGATCGGTGTGATGGCCGGGTTCCGCTACCACCTGCTGGCGCTGGCGGCGACGGTGCTGACGCTGCTGGTACTGGCCGCGGTCGGTTCGATCGAGCGGCGGATGATGGCGAAGGTGAAGGACAACGGCAGCGACGCCACGAAACGCTGATTCACGGAGAAATGATCAGCGGAAGTCGCGCGAACTGGTATCCAGCTCGCCGAGCAGCTCGGCGTAGTTCTCCAGCCGCTGTGCGATCACGTGCTGCACGCCATCGACGCGCTCCAGGCGCCCTTCCACCGCCAGCAGCTGCGACTCCAGCAGCACCCGCCGCTGGCGTTCGGCCAGGTGCTTCCAGACGACGACGTTGATCGTTCCCGATTCGTCTTCCAGCGTCACGAAGATCACGCCGCTGGCGGTCTGCGGTTGCTGGCGGCCGCGCACCAGCCCGGCGGTGCGCACGTTGCGGCCATGCGCGACCTGGTCGAGTTCGGTCGATCCCTTGCAGCGACGCGCGGCCAGCGCCTTGCGCAGGTACGACAGCGGATGGCGGCCGAGCGTGGTGCCGGTCAGGGCGTAATCGGCGCGCAGGTCCTCGTCGGCGGTCGGCATCGGCAGGCGGATCTGCGTTTCCTTGCCGGACACGGTCGCGCCCAGCAGCGGCAGCTGGCGTTCGACGCCGGTGATCGCCCAGCGCGCGCGATGGCGATGGCCGGCCAGTGACTTCAGCGCACCGGCATCGGCCAGCAGGCCCTGCTGACGGCGATCGAGCGCGGCGCGTTCGCACAGATCGGCGACGTCGTCGAACGCGCGCCGTGCCCGCGCCGCTTCGATGCGTTCGGCGGCGACGCTGTCGAAGCCCTGGATCATGCGAAGGCCGAGCCGGATCGAAGGCTCTGCCTGGTCACGCAACCGCTCCAGGCTGCAGTCCCAGTCGCTGAAACGCACGTCCACCGGCAACACGCGCACGCCATGGCGGCGCACGTCCTGCAGGATCTGATCGGGCGTGTAGAAGCCCATCGGCCAGCTGTTGATCAGGCTGCAGGCGAACGCCGCCGGCTCGTGCCGCTTGAGCCAGCAGGTGACATAGGTGATCAACGCGAAGCTGGCTGCGTGCGACTCGGGGAAGCCGTAACTGCCGAAGCCCTTGATCTGCTCGAAGATGCGCTCGGCGAACTCGAGCGTGTAGCCGTTGCCGAGCATGCGCGTGGTCAGCCGTTCGCGGTGATGCTCCAGTCCGCCGTGGCGTTTCCATGCGGCCATCGAGCGGCGCAGTTCGTCGGCCTCGCCCGGCGTGTAGTCGGCGGCCTGGATCGCCAGCTGCATCACCTGCTCCTGGAACAGCGGCACGCCCAGGGTGCGTTCGAACACCTCGCGCAGGCGCGGCGGGTACTCGACCGGCTCCTGGCCGTTGCGACGGCGCAGGTAGGGATGAACCATGTCGCCCTGGATCGGCCCCGGCCGCACGATCGCGACCTCGATCACCAGGTCGTAGAAGTTCTTCGGCCGCAGCCGCGGCAGCATCGCCATCTGCGCGCGCGATTCGATCTGGAACACGCCAACGGTGTCGGCGCGGCCGATCATCTCGTAGGTGTCCGGGTCGTCGGCCGGGATGTCGGCCATGGTCATGTCGCGATGCCCGTGCCGGCGCAGCCGGTCGAGCGTCTTGCGCACCGCGGTCAGCATGCCCAGGGCGAGGCAGTCGACCTTGGACACCTGCATGACATCCAGGTCGTCCTTGTCCCACTGGATCACGGTGCGGCCGTCCATCGCCGCGTTCTCCACCGGCACCAGGTTGTGCAGCGGCTGCTCGCTGATGACGAAGCCGCCCGGGTGTTGCGACAGGTGGCGCGGGAAGCCGATCAGCTCGCCGGTGAGCTGCAGCACCCGGCGCAGGATCGGCGCCTCCGGGTCGAAGCCGCGCTCGCGCAGGTACTCGGGCATCGGCAGTTCGCCGCTCCAGCGCTCCATGGTCGCGGCCAGTTCGTTGACCTGGTCCGGCGGCAGCCCGAGCGCCTTGGCGACGTCGCGGATCGCGCTCTTGCCGCGGTAGCTGATCGCCACCGTCACCAGCGCCGCGCGCTCGCGGCCGTAGCGTTCAAACACGTACTGCAGCACCTCCTCGCGGCGCTCGTGCTCGAAGTCGATGTCGATGTCCGGCGGCTCGTTGCGCTCGCGCGAGAGGAAGCGCTCGAACAGCATGTTCATCGCCCCGGGGTCGAGCTCGGTCACGCCCAGTGCGTAGCACACCGCCGAATTGGCGGCCGAGCCGCGGCCCTGGCACAGGATCGCGCGGCTGCGGGCGAAGCGGACGATGTCGTGCACGGTCAGGAAGTAGGACTCGTAACGCAGCTCGGAGATCAGCGCCAGTTCGTGCTCGATCTGGTCGCGGGCCTTGTCGGGCGTGCCCTTCGGCCAGCGCCAGCGCGCGCCCTCCTCGGTCAGCTGGCGCAGCCAGGTCGCGGCGGTGTGGCCTTCGGGCACCAGTTCGCGCGGGTATTCGTAGCGCAGCTGGTCGAGGGTGAAGCGGCAGCGCTCGGCGACGCGCACGGTTTCGGCCAGCAGGTCGGCCGGGTAGATCGCCGACAGCGCACGACGCGTGCGCAGGTGGCGCTCGCCATTGGCGAACAGCAATGCCCCGGCCTCGACCACCGTGGTGCGATGGCGGATCGCAGTCAGCGTGTCCTGCAGCACGCGGCGCGAACGCACGTGCATGTGCGCATCGCCGGCGGCGACCAGCGGCAGGCCGTGACGATGGCCCAGTTCGCGCAGCACCTGCAGGCGGTCGTCATCGTCCGGGCCGCGGTGCAGTTCGACGGCGATCCACAGGCGTTCCGGGAATATCGACTTGAGCCAGTCGACTTCACCATCGTGGCCGTCGGCCGGCAGCCACAACGCCAGCAGGCCATCGGGAAGTCCGTCGAAGTCCTCGCGCAACAGGCGGTAGCGGCCCTTCTCGGCGCGACGCCGGGCGACGGTGATCATCCGGCACAGCGCGGCGTAACCGTCCAGGTCCGCCACCAGCAGCACCACGGCCGGGCCGCCTTCGATCCGCATCTCGCTGCCGACGATCAACGGCAGCCCGCTTTTCCGCGACGCCTCCAGCGCGCGCACGATGCCGGCCAGCGAGCATTCGTCGGTGATCGCCAGGGCCTGGTAGCCCTGTTCCCTGGCGCGGTCGAACAGCTCCTGCGCGACCGAGGCGCCGCGCTGGAAGCTGAAGGCCGACAGGCAATGCAGCTCGGCATAGTCCGGCAGCGCGCTGTTGGAGAGCGCGCTCATGCGAACCACCCATGCAGCATGTACGGCCCGCGCTCGCCGGCGACGCAATAGGCCCAGGCGCGCTGTCCGTTGGACGTTTCGACCAGGTAGTAATCGCGGCGCACCTCAAAGCCGTCCCACCAGCCCGATTCGATGCGCTCGGGCCCGGCAAGCACGGTCAATGCGTGATCGCGCAGCGGGATCGGCTGATGCAGCAGCCAGCCCGGGCGCGGCAACGACGGCGGCGCAGTCTCGCGTTGTACAGGTGCTTCCACGCCCCAGGCGCGTTCGGGTCGATGGTCGCCACGGATGGCCAGGCCATGCACGGCATCGTCACCCAGACGCGCGCGCAGTCGTTCGCGCAATTGCGGCCACGGCATCGCCTGCTGCGATCGGGCATCGAACAGGTCGCGGCTGGCCGGCACGAACGGCGGCAGTTCCTGCGCAAGCAGGCGCAGGCCGCGCACCGGTGCCGGCACCCTCGCCTGCTCGAGCCGGCCGCGGGTGAGTTCGAACAAGGTCGCCGCCGCGCGTTCGGGTGCGAGCAGGCCGACCGTGACCTCGCTGTCCTCGCAACGCTCGTGCTCGAGCACCAGCACGAAGCGCTGCACACCGCCGTCGCGACCGGCAAGGAAGGTGGCCAGGTCCGCGGTCAGTCGGCGCAGCGGGAACAACAGCGCCTGGCTGGATTCGATCTCGTGGTCGAACTCCATGCGCTGGTCGAACACGTCCGGCGGCCGGTACAGGGTCAACGGCAGCGTCATCTCGCCGCGCAGGGCATCGAGGTACGGCAGCACCGTCTTCGGAAAGCGCCGGGTGATGCTGTCACGCGGCAGCTCGAACACCTGCCGCAGGTGGCGCAGCCCCATGCGCGACAGCGACACCGCTGTCTCGCGATCGAGCCCGGCCCGCTCCACCGGAATCTGCCCCAGGCCGGTCAGCAGGCTTTCGTCGGTCAGTCCGATGCCATCGTGGACATTGGCCAGCACGCGCGCGGCATGCGGATTGGGCGCGGCGACCAGGCGATGGCGGAAGCCCATCTCGCGCAGTTCCTCGCGCATCTGCGCCTCCAGCCGCGGCCACGGCCCGAACAGTTTCAGGCTGCGGCCGATCTCCAGCACGATCGCATGCGAGAACTGCGTACTGACCTGCGAACTGAAACGGTAGGCCCAGGCCGCGACCAGGTCACGCCAGTGCGCCGCGTCCTTCGCATCAAAGGCGACGCTGGTGAAACCGGCATTGATCGCCTGCGCCGCCGCCAGCGATTGCCCCGGTCGCAGTCCGAGCGCACGCGCGGCCGGGTTGACCGAGTGCAGCACGCGCCGCTGCACCGGCCCATCGATCAGCGCCAATGGCTGATCGGGCATCGGCTGACGGCGCAGGACACCGTCCAACGCCAGTTGCGGCAACAGCAGGCAGACCCAGCGCATGACGGTCCTGCCTTACTGCCAATCGAAGGCAATGGGCCGCGTCGGCGCCAGTCCGCCACGGCACTTGAGCACGCGCAGCTGCTGCGGATCGGTGTCGATGGCGATGCGCAGCGCCGCCGGCGAAGGATTGCGCGCGGCCTTGGCCGGACGGATCGCGAAGCCCAGGCAACGCCCGCTCTCGGCCGCCACCTGCAACCGCCGCAGCGCGCGATCGTCGGCGTGCAGCGGCCAGCACAGCACCGCCGCGCACGCACCCGAACGCAGGCACTGCTCGGCCGCCCACAACGCATCGCGCGGCGGCGTATCGATCACCTGTAACTGCGACAGGCGCACGCCGGCGCGCTGCCACGCCGGCGCAAACGGCACATATGGCGGCGCGACCAGGACAACCGTTCCCTCCTGCTGCGACAACCGCGCCAGCGCCGGCCACAGCAGGCGCAGCTCACCGACGCCGTCGGCCGGGATCAGCAGTTCGGTCAATGCACCGTCGGGCCAGCCACCCGAAGGCAGCGCCGCATCGAGCATGGCGTGCCCGCTCGGCTGCGGACTGGCGGGCAGCACATGGCGCTGCTGGCCTTTCCAGAGCCGGCGCTGGTCCAGCAGGCTGTCGATGGCGACGACCGCGCCCATGCCCTGCCCTCAGCCCTGCCGGATCAGACCGCAGAAGATGCCTTCAATGGCGAAGTCCTGGCCGGGCTCGACCACGATGGGCGAATGCGCCGGATTGCGCGGCAACAGGCGGATGCCCTCGCCGACGTGCTCCAGTCGCTTGATGGTGATCTCGCCATCGACCCGCGCCACGACCACCTGGCCATCGCGCGCCGCGTTGCTGCGATGCACCCCGACCAGATCGCCGTCGAGGATGCCGTCGTCGACCATCGAATCGCCCTGCACCCTGAGCAGGTAATCGGGCGCACGCGAGAACAGGCGGCGATCCAGGCGCAGGCGCGGAGCGTCCTCGACGATGTCGGCACCGATCGGCACACCGGCCGCGACCCGTCCCAATACCGGCAGGCTGACCAGCTCACCCGGCGCATCGCGACCGAGCAGGCGGATGCCACGGCGCTGGTTCGGCACCAGCTCGATCTGGCCCGCGTCGGCCAGCGCCTGCACATGCTTTTTGGCCGCGGTGACCGAAGCGAAACCGAAGGCCAGCGCGATCTCCGCCAGGCTCGGCGGCTGCCCCTCCTCGATCCGTTCGCGGATGAAGGCCAGGACGGCGGTACGTTTCGGGGAAGGACTGGCCATGGTGCATATATTTACACCTTGGCGCTCCGGTTGAACAGATCTCACGGTCCTGTTTACTAAAGCCGGGATTCGTATCGCGCAGCTCTACGCAGACCATGACCTCAATGAGTTCAATCGTTTACATATCATTCTTGAAGTCCGTACCAACCGAGCAGGAAAGCCCTCGACAAAAGAAAAGGGCCGCCTGATGGCGGCCCTTTCCGGGACACGACCTGACGCCGTGATCAGGACTCGATCGGCACCAGCGTGATCTCGACGCGGCGGTTCTGCGCGCGACCGGAATCGGTGTCGTTGCTCGCCACCGGATGGGTCTCGCCGGCGCCGACCACGATGAAGCGATCGCGGTTGAGGCCGCGGCTGGTCAGGTAACCCGACACCGCATCGGCCCGCTGCTCCGACAGCTTCTGGTTGTACGCATCGCTACCGACGCTGTCGGTATGACCGGCCACCTCGACGATGGTCTGGTTGTACTCCTGCAGCGTGCGCGCGACGTTGTCGAGCACCGGATAGAACTCCGGCTTCAGATTGGACTTGTCGAAATCGAAGGTGATGCCGCTGGGCATGTTGAGCGTGATGTTGTTGCCGTCGCGCACCACGTCGACGCCGGTACCGGCCATCTGGTCGCGCAGCGCACGCTCCTGGCGATCCTGGTAGTTGCCGATCGCGGCACCGGCGAGGCCGCCGACACCGGCACCGACCAGCGCACGCTGACGACGCTCGGTGGCATCGTCACCGCTGAGCAGGCCCGCGGCGACACCGGCCAGCGCACCGATCAGCGCGCCCTTGCCGGTCTTGCTCATGCCCTGCTGCTGCGCCGGCGGCTGCCCCTGCTGCGGCGGAGCGCTCTGCGGATACTGGCCCTGCGGGTACTGCTGGCCGTAATACGGCTGGCTCGTGGCGCAACCGGCGAGCACGGCGGTCATCGCCAGTGCGGCGAATGCGATCTTGATCTGGGTCTTCATCGGGGCGGTCCTTCTTGGAAGATCGGTTGAACTGTGGCGCAAGCTAATCACGTCCGCGTGCAGCGGAAGCGACTGGCGGTCACACCTATTCAGTTTCCGGCAGGGAACATGGCTTCTGCCGCAACGGCATCGAGCGTGTGCTCCCAGCTTCCCATCAAGGACAGATACAGCAGCTTCTCGAACTCGGCACCGAAGCGGCTGATCACCGCGTCCGGATCCGGAATCAGGCGGCCATCGGCGATCAGGCCAAAATGCACGCGGCCGTTGTAACTGAGGATCGAAATGCCGATGCCGATCGACCCGGTCTGCGGCACCCAGAACATCATTTCCCGCAGCATGCAGCCGGCCAGGTACAGCGGCTGCTGCGGCCCCGGCACGTTGGTCGCCACCGCCGTCGCCTTGCGGCTGAAGAGCTCCAAAGCCAGACCCTGCATGGCCGCCGGCGCCATGCCAAGGGCGGCCAACAGGCCATACGCAACAATGGCTTGCCTTGAATTCTTCAGGTTGCGCATGCACTCGGCCACGCGCTCAAGCCGCCGGATCGGATTGCCCTCGCCGACCGGCAGGTCGAGGAAGACCAGGCCGAAGTGGTTGCCCAGCTTGCGCGCGTGCTCGAGCGGACGCAGGTTGACCGGCACGGTCGCGCGCAGCGTCATGCCATCCACGCGCTCGCCGCGCTCGATCATGTAGCTGCGCAGCGCGCCGGCGGCGGTTGCCATCAGCACGTCGTTGACGGTGCAGTCGCAGGCGCGGCCGACCGCCTTCACTTCTTCCAGGTCCAGCGGCTCGGCCCAGGCCACGCGCTTGCTCACGCCCAGGCGTCCGCGCAGCAGCGACGGCGGATCGTCGGACAAGGCCAGCGCATGCAACAGCTCGCGCGCGATCTCGCCGCCCTCCTTCGCCAGCACCGCGGCCAGGCCCGGGTCGCGATAGAAATCCATGCCCTTCTCGACGACCTTGCTGCCCAACTGCATGTAGCGGTCGACGGCACCGACGCGACGGGCGACGTCGGCATGGTCCTGCTTGAGCCAGGTGCGCGGCAGCTCGCTGTCGTTGCCGGCATCGGGCTGGGTGTCGGTCAGCGACAGCAGCACCTGCACCAGCGCGATGCCATCGGCGTAGCTGTGGTGGATGCGCGCGATCAGCGCCGAGCCACCGTTGTAGTTCTCGACCAGATGGAACTGCCACAGCGGCCGGTCATGGCTCAACGGCGACGACGCCAGCTGGCTGACGAATCGCTCCAGCGCGCGCTTGTCGGCCCGGCCAGGCAGCGCCGCCGGCTGCACGTGCCAGTCGAGATTGAAGTTGGGATCGGTGCGCCAGGAAGCACCAGCAGGCGTGTCCACGGCCTTCTGGCGGAACCGGCGATAGGCGAGGAAGCGCTGCTTGACCACGCGCTTGAGCCGTTCCAGCGACATCGTCTTGGCGAACATCAGCACGCCGGTGATCATCATCGGATTGGTCGGCCGCTCCATGCGCAACCAGGCCGTGTCCACACGCGACATCGCCTCACGGCGCGCGCGCTTGCGCGAAGTTGCCCGCTCTCCTGTCGTCGCCATGCGCCCTCCCAAGCCTTGCCGCGAGTGAATCACGCGGCCAAGAGCAGCGTCAACGCAATGCCCTACGAGACGCGCAGCTGGCGGTACGCCTTCAACGCGCCGTCACGCCCTGCATACAGATCCACCAGCGGCTGCAGCGGATAGTCAGGCGCCAGCCGTTGCGAGGTCGCCGGATCCTGCCAGGGCGCGAACCGCAACGGCAGCGGCAGCGCCGCCAGTTCGGGCAGCCAGCGGGCGATGTAGCGCCCTTCCGGGTCGAACTTCTGCGCCTGCGTCACCGGATTGAAGATGCGGAAGTAAGGCGCGGCATCGGCGCCGGTGCCGGCCACCCACTGCCAGCCGAGGGTGTTGCTGGCCAGGTCGGCATCGACCAGCGTGTCCCAGAACCAGCGCGCTCCGTGCCTCCAGTGGTAACGCAGGTGTTTGGTCAGGTAACTGGCCACGACCATGCGCACGCGGTTGTGCATCCAGCCAGTGCTCCACAGCTCGCGCATGCCGGCGTCGACGATGGGCACGCCGGTGCGTCCGTGTTGCCAGGCCTGCAGGTGCGAGGGCGATACCTGCGCCCAGTCGAATGCATTGAACTTCGGGTCGAAGTTCAGATCGGGCGTTTGCGGGAAGTGATGCAGCAGGTGGTAACCGAATTCGCGCCAGCCCAGCTCGCGCCGGGCCGCGTCGAGGTCGGCATCGGCGGCCGAGCCGCGCAATCGATCGAGCGCCGCGACCACGCGCCAGGGCGCGATCTCGCCGAAGTGCAGGTGCGGCGACAGTCGCGAGGTGCCGATGCGATCGGGGCGGTCACGCTGCTGGGCGTAGCCACGCAGCGCGCCGTCGGTGAAGGCTTCCAGTGCCTGCAGCGCACCTTCTTCGCCGGGCGTCCAGCTCTCCCAGAACGTGCTGTCCCAGCCGCGCGCCGGCGCCAGCCGCAACGCCTGAAGCGGCACGCCTTCCGGCCCCTCGCCGCTGTCGGGCAATCGCGCCGGTGCCTCCATGCATGGCTCCAGGCGCCAGTTCGCCAATGCCGAGCGCCAGAACGGGGTGAACACGCGGAATGGCTTGCCCTGCTGGGTCTTCAGCGTCCACGGTTCGAACAACAGCGCGCTGTTGAAGCTCTCGGCATGCACACCCTGCCCGCGCAGCACCTGCTTGATGCGAGCATCGCGCTGCTCGAACGCAGGCTCGTAGCGGCGATTCCAGAACACCGCCTCGGCACCGGTGGTGGCGACCAGCGACTGCAGTGTCGCCAGGCTGGGGCCGAAGAACCGGCGCAGGTGCGAGCCGCGCTGGCGCAGACCGCTGTCGAGTGCATCGAGCGAGCGATGCCGCCAGGCATCGGATGCCGCACCCGGCCGCCAGTCGCCGGCTTCGTCCGGGGCATGGATGTAGACCGGGATCGGGGTGTAACCGCCATCGAGCGCGGCCTGCAACGCCGGGTTGTCGGCCAGGCGCAGGTCGTTGCGGAACCAGACCAGCGCGGGCGGCCCCGGACTCGCAGCGGTTGCAGGCATCGCCCCCTCCAGATGTCTAGACGGGCGAAGTATGCCGGCTATGGCCCGCCGCGGTACTCGCGCAGGCTGTACTCGCGTGGGATGCGGTCGTTGAGGCCGACCAGGATTTCGTAGGGGATCACGCCGGCCCGCTGCGCCAATGCTTCGACGCTGATGGCGTTGTCGCCTTGGGAACCGACCAGCACCACTTCGTCTTCGTTGAAGGCGCTGTCCTGGCCGATGTCGACCATGAACTGGTCCATGCACACCCGACCCACGATCGGGTAGCGCTGGCCACGGATCAGCACCTCGCCACGCGACGACAACGCCCGCGGGAATCCGTCGCCATAGCCGATGGGTACCGTCACCACGCGCGTGTCGTGCTCGGGTGCCCAGGTCGCGCCATAGCTGACCGGATTACCGGCCTTGACCACCTTGAAGTAGACGACCCGCGAGGCCAGCGACATCACCGGCTTGAGGTCGACGGCGTGGCGCGAGGCCGGATCGGGCTGGACGCCGTAAAGCATGATTCCCGGACGGACCATGTCGAGCCAGGTCTCGGGGAAGTGCAGCACGCCACCGGAGTTGGCCAGGTGCCGGATCGGCATCGGCGCGCCGATGCGCTCGATGTGCGCGCACGCTTCGAGGAAGCGCTCCAGCTGCTGCGCGCTCATCGGCGAGAACGGGTCATCCGAGCACGCCAGGTGCGAGTAGATGCCCTTGAGCACGCACCACGGCGAGGCCACCGCGGCCTCGATGAAAGGGCGCGCGGAGTAGCTGTGCACCCCGATGCGCTCCATGCCGGTGTCGATCTTGAGATGGATGACCGCCTTGCGCCCCAGTGCCTGCGCCGCGGCCTCGACCAGGCGCAACTTGTCCAGCGAGGAGACGGTGATCTCGAGGTCGTGGCTGATGAACTGCGTCACCTGGCGGCCGAAGATGCCGCCCATCACGAGCACCGGCGCGGTCACGCCGGCCTGGCGCAGGGCGATGCCCTCTTCCAGGAACGCCACGCCCAGCTGTTCGACGCCCTGCGCCTGCAGGTGCAGCGCGACAGGTACCAGGCCATGGCCGTAGGCATTGGCCTTGACGATGCCCATCACCGGCACGCCGACATGGGCGCGGATGCTGCGCAGGTTGAAGGCCAGATGGTCGAGGTCGACCACGATACGGGTGGGCCGCTCGCTGACGGCCGGGGGCATGCCTGCTGACTGGTGCACTAGGTTCCCGGTAGGTGATCCGGAGGGTGGTCACGCGCCGGGCATTGTAGCCGCGATGCCGAATCAGTCGCAGCGACGCTCGGTCACCGTCTCGGTCTTGTTCTGCTGGTTCTCCTGGACCTTGCGTCCGGCATACCCGCCGCCGACGGCGCCGGCAACGGTGGCGATCTTCTTGCCGCTGCCGCCGCCGATCTGGTTGCCCAGCAGGCCACCGGCGACCGCACCGATCGCAGTGCCGGCGATCTTGTGCTCGTCCTTTACTTCCTTGGGCTTCTCGACCTGGACGTCATAGCAGTGCGGCGTCTTGCTGGATGACTTGGTCTGCGCCAACGCCAGCGGCGCGGCCGCCACCAGCACGACGGCCAGAAGGATCGATGAACTTCGCATGGCACACCTCCAACAGGATGGTCTCCACGCTGCACCGGGACGCGTTACGGGCACGTCAACCGGTGCATCGGGTGTTTCGCCCGCGTTTACTCGAAGCTGCCGACCGAGTCGTGCGACAGGTTGTCGAAGCGGGTGTACTCGCCGAAGAACTTGAGCTTCATCGACCCGGTCGGACCGGAACGCTGCTTGCCGATGATGATTTCGGCCAGGCCCTTGTCCGGCGAGTTTTCCTTGTTGTAGTAGTCGTCGCGGTAGATGAACACGATCATGTCCGCGTCCTGCTCGATAGCGCCGGACTCGCGAAGGTCGGCCATCACCGGGCGCTTGTCGGTTCGCGTTTCGAGCGAGCGGTTGAGCTGCGACAGGGCGATGATCGGCACCTGCAGCTCCTTGGCCAGGCCCTTGAGCGAGCGCGAGATTTCCGAGATTTCGGTCGCGCGGTTCTCGCTGTTGCCCGGCACCGACATCAGCTGCAGGTAGTCGATGACGATCAGGCCCAGGCCGCCGTGCTCGCGCTTGAGGCGACGCGCCTTGGCGGCGAGCTTGACCGGCGACAGGCCGGGTTCGTCGTCGATGAAGATCTTGACCTCGCGCAGCTGCCGGATGGCGCTGGTGACGCGGCTCCAGTCCTCGTCCTCGAGCTGGCCGGTACGCAGGCGCTGGGCGTTGACGCGGCCGACCGAGGAGATCAGGCGCATCGCCAGCTGCGAGGCCGACATTTCCATCGAGAACACCGCCACCGGCTGCTTGCTGCGGAAGGCGGCGTACTCGGCCATGTTCAGCGCCAGCGTCGTCTTGCCCATCGCCGGACGCGCCGCCAGGATGATCAGGTCGGTCTTCTGCAGGCCGGCGGTCATCATGTCGAACTCGGTGTAGCCGGTCGCCAGGCCGGTGACGCCGCTGCCGTTGGTGTAGCGCGTCTGCAGCAGGTCGAAGGCTTCCGACAGCGCCTTGGTGACCGCGGTGAAGTCGGTCTTGCCGGTCGTGTTGGCCTGGGCGATCGCCAGGACCTGGCGCTCGGCCTCTTCCAGGATCTCGCTGCTCTCGCGGCCGTCGGGCTGGAAGCCGTCGTTGACGATGCCGGTGCCGACGTCGATCAGCTGGCGCAGGATCGCCTTGTCACGGACGATCTCCGCATAGGCGGTGATGTTGGCCGCCGAGGGCGTGGTGCTGGCCAGTTCGATCAGGTAGGCGCCACCTGCGACCGTCTCGGCCAGGCCCATCGACTCGAACCACTCGCCCAGCGTGACCGCATCGAACGGCCGCTGCTTCTCGGCCAGTTCGCGGATCGCGCGGTAGATCAGCTGGTGGTCGCGCCGGTAGAAGTCACTGTCGCTGAGCTGGTCGGCGATGCGGTCGTAGGAATCGGGAACCAGCATGAGGCCGCCGAGCACCGCCTGCTCGGCTTCGATCGATTGCGGAGGTACACGCAGCTGGTCGAGGCGCTGCTCATTGCGCGTCTCGAACCGCTTCTCGCCGCGAAACCCTGGACGTGCGCTCATGCCGTTTGTTTGCCCCTTCCGTGCGCCGTCTGTTGCGGCTGTGTTTGTGTGACGGGTCGGGCATCGTAGTCGCCGATGCCGTCGAGGGGTTGCAGATAACTCTGTGGATATCAGGTGGATAGAATCCGCCGGGATAGAATCCGAGTGGATAGAGTCCGCGTGGATAGATCGCACGCCGCCGTCTCATCTCCTGAGACAGCAACCGTTGACCGCCCATCGCCAGCGCTGCAGGCGATGCCCCGTCGGCAGTATCGCGTGTTTGGCCGGCTCAGTGATGCGGCGGCGTTGATCCGCTCGCGACGGCGCCCCGCTCGGACAGACGCCCCTACTCCGCCAGGTGCCTGTGCAGTTCAACCTGCAGCGGCCGCGACAGCATGCCCATGAGTGCGTCGATCGCCTCCCCCTTCCACCTGCCCGTGCCGGGAGAAAGCGTGCCGGCCAGATGCTGATCGACAATCCTGGCTATCAGCCAGAATGCGCGATCGCTGTCGCGCTCGTCCTGGCAGACCGCACGCAGGCTGGCGGCAATCAGGTCGACCAGCTCGGGCGGCACGCCCGCGGCGCTGCCAGCGACCTCGGCAACAGGCGCCATGCACAGCGATCTGGACGGGCCGCCGCAGTGGGAGTCGACGAGCGGTTCGGCAGGGAGCGACTGGGTGTCCATGGATGGCTGCTACCTCGAGGGGAAAGCGCCATCTACCGCGATGGCAGGAGCGACTGTGTCATCCCAACCCTCGGACCCAAATAGGAAATTTCTGAGATCCGGCAATTGCCTGACCATCCTGCGCAAAAACAAAGGGCGCCTTGCGGCGCCCTTCGTTCGGGAACTCTGCTTGAAGCCGGGTGGATCTTCGGATCAGGCGACTTCGCCGACCACGATGACCTTGACGGTGGCTTCGATGTCGGCGTGCAGGTGCACGACGATTTCGTACTCGCCGGTGCGACGCAGCGGGCCTTCGCCCAGCACGACTTCCGACTTCTCGACCTTGTGGCCAGCCTTGGTGAGGGCTTCGGCGATATCACGCGGGGTGATCGAGCCGTACAGCTTGCCTTCGGTCGAAGCGTTGGCCGACAGGGTGACTTCCACGCCGTCGAGCGCGGCCTTGCGGCCTTCGGCGCCGTCGAGGGCGGCCTTGGCCTTGGCTTCGTACTCGGCGCGACGCGCTTCGAACTCGGCCAGGTTGGTCGCGGTCGCCGGCACGGCCTTGCCGTACGGGATCAGGAAGTTGCGGCCGAAGCCCGGCTTGACGTTGACCTTGTCGCCGAGCTTGCCGAGGTTCTGCACGTTCTGCAGGAGGATCAGTTGCATGGTGTTGCTCCTATTTCGTTAGCGAGGCCGTGCCCCGCAGCGGTGTTTCGCTGTCCGAAACCCTCCCCCGCCGCGGACGGCGGCAGGGAGAGGAACGTCCGCTCCCGGGGGGAGCGGACCAATTTCATTAGGCGTTGTGGTTGTCGGTGTACGGGATCAGGGCCAGGAAACGGGCGCGCTTGACGGCCGTGGACAGCTGGCGCTGGTACTTCGACTTGGTACCGGTCACGCGGCTCGGCACGATCTTGCCGGTCTCGGTGAGGTACTGGCGCAGGGTGTTGAGATCCTTGTAGTCGATCTCCTTCACACCCTCGGCGGTGAACTTGCAGAACTTGCGGCGACGGAAGAACTTGGACATGTTGGCGATCCCTTAGGCGGCTTCGTTATCGTCGGCGACGTCGGCAGTGCCGACCACGGTCTCGCCTTCTTCGTCACGGCGGCGGCGCTCGCCGCGCTCCGGCTTGTCGCCCTTCTCATCCTTGAACTTCATGATGAGGGACTGCTCGGTGTCGGCTTCGTCACGCTTGATGACAAGGTGGCGCAGCACGGCATCGTTGAAACGGAAACCGTCGACCAGCTCGTTGAGCACGTTCTGGGTAACTTCGATGTTGAGCAGGACGTAGTGGGCCTTGACCAGGTTCTCGATCGGGTAGGCCAGCTGACGGCGGCCCCAATCCTCGAGACGGTGGATCTTGCCTTCGCCGCCTTCGATGAGCGACTTGTAGCGCTCGATCATGGCAGGCACCTGCTCGCTCTGGTCCGGATGGACCAGGAACACGACTTCGTAATGACGCATGGTGTGATTCCTTGTGGATGATGATCCGCGCAGCTTCAGCGGGACCGGATCAGCCCCCCGGCCTCCCGGAATGGAGACGGTGGAGCAAGGTCTCCCAGGGGCCTGAGCCCTCGGGAGCCGGAAATTATGGGGGATTCAAGGGGTTAGTGCAATTCCCCCGGTCCCGGGCGCGTTGCGGCGCCCTCAGCCCTTCTTTGCCGCGATCCAGGCGTCGATCCGCGCCTCCAGCGCCTGCAGGGGCACCGAGCCGGTCTCCAGCACGGCGTCATTGAACTCGCGCAGGTCGAACCGGTCCCCGAGTTGCTTCGACGCCTTCTCACGCAACTCTGAGATCTTGAGTTGGCCGATCTTGTACGCCAGCGCCTGCCCCGGCCAGCCGATGTAGCGGTCGATCTCGTTGACCACGTCCTGGCGGGTCTTGGGCGAGTTGTCCATGAAATAGGCGATCGCCTTGTCGCGGCTCCATCCCTTGCTGTGCATGCCGGTGTCGACGACCAGGCGCACCGCCCGCCACATGTCGTAGGCCAGCTGGCCCATGCGGTCGTAAGGGTCGTTGTACAGGCCCATGTCGTAGCCCAGGCGCTCGGCGTACAGACCCCAGCCTTCGCCGTAGGCCACGAAGTAGGCGGTGCGGCGGAACATCGGTGCGTCCGGCAGTTCCATGCCGCGGGCGAACTGGAAGTGGTGGCCGGGCACCGCCTCGTGCAGTGACAGCGCCATCATTTCCCACTTCGGCCGCACTTCCGGCTTGTAGAGGTTGACGTAGTAGAAGCCGGCGCGGGTGCCGTCGACGGCCCCTGGCTGGTAGTAGGCGGTGGTGGTGTCCGGAGCGATGTTGTCGGGGATCGCGCGCACGCCGTAAGGCAGGCGCGGGATCGTCTTGAACACCTTCACCAGTTGCGGATCGATCCGCTTGGCGATCGCCTCGTAGCCGGTGAACAGGTCCTGCGGCGTCTTGTAGAAGAACTTCGGATCGGTGCGCAGGTACTGGAAGAACTCGGCGAGATTGCCCTTGAAACCGACCTCGGCCTTGATCTTCTCCATCTCGGCGCGGATGCGCGCCACTTCCTTCAGGCCGATCTGGTGGATCTGCTCGGCACTGAGGTCGGTGGTCGTGAAGTAGCCGGCGACGAAGTCGTAATAGGCCTTGCCGTCCGGCAGGTCGGTGGCGGCAATCGAGGTGCGCGTCTTTGGCAGGTATTCGTTGGCGAAGAACGTGGCAAAGCCACGGTAGGCCGGGACAATGGTGTCGGCAATGACCTGCTTCGCCTCGGTCTGCAGCGCGGCGCGATCGGGCTCGGGCACGGTGTCGGCAAAGCGGGCAAATGGCTTGTAGAACGGGCTTTTGGTCGGATCGTCGACGATCTGCGCCTGGATCTGTCCGGTCACCCGATCCATCAGCACGCGCGGCGGCGTGTTGCCGCTGGCAGCACCTTCGCGCATCAGCGCTTCGTTCTGTTCGATCACCATCGGCAAGGCGCGCATGCGTGCCAGCCAGTCGCGGTAGTCCTTGGTCGTCGCGAACGGCAGCACCTCGGAGATGCCCTCGGCGGTCTGCACGCCACCGCTGTGGCCGACCGGGGAGAGGTATTCGCGGTATTTCTGCCGCTCGACCGCCTTCTCGAGATCCCAGGCGAACACGTCGTAGTTGAGCTGGTCGCTGGCCGACAGCGCCTTGCGATCAATCGCGCGCAGTCGCTGCAGTGCCTTGCGATCGCCGTCCATGCGCGACTGGATCGCCACCATGCTCATGTCGGTCCAGCGGTCGTTGAAGCGCTTGTCGCCCCGGTAGCTCGCCTCCTCCGGGCTCTCGCGCATGTCGCGCTCCCACTCCTCGTCGAACAGCGCGTAGAGGGCCTGGGTGGCGGCGTTGCGCGTTGGCTTGGCAACTTCGGCGGAGGGCTGAGCTGCAGTGGCGGCCAGCGGCATGGACAGGCAGGCGGCGATGGCCGCGGCAAGCAGTACAGGACGAAGCATGCTGGGAGTCCCCGGGAACCAGGGGACGAGTCTAGCTGGCGCAGCGGCTGCCAGTGGCGGCAGCCCGGGACTCAGGCCGCGTCGGCCTTCGTCGTGAACGACTCGCCGCAACCGCATTCGGCGGTGACGTTGGGGTTGCGGAACAGGAACTGCTCGCCCAGTCGCTGCTTGACCAGGTCGATCTGCGTGCCGTCAACCAGTGCAAGGCTCAGCGCATCGACGTAGATGCGCACGCCTTCCTGCTCGAACACCGTGTCGCCCTCGTGCGTCTCGCGGGCCAGGTCGGCCTTGTACTGCCAGCCCGAGCAGCCGGTGCGCGACACGCCAAAGCGCAGGCCGATCGCGTCGGGCGATTCGACCAGGTAGCGCTGTACGCGTTCGAGGGCGGCGGGGGCAAGGGTGACAGCCATTGAGGCGCTCCGGGATTGAGGGCGGATCGAGTACTTCGGGTAAATTCGGACCTTCCGGCGAATTATAGCGACGCTATGCGGACGCTTCGGTAAACTGCCGCATTCCCCATATCGGCCCGAACAGGCAAGGATTCAAGGCATGACGGTGGTCAGCGTCGAACACGCGCTCGCGGGCAGGATCCCGGCGGGTGGTGAAGTCACGGTCCGTGGCTGGGTGCGCACCCGCCGCGATTCCAAGGCCGGACTCAGCTTCGTCAACGTCAGCGACGGCTCCTGCTTCGCGCCGATCCAGGTGGTCGCCCCGTCCGACCTGGCCAATTACGAGTCCGAGGTCAAACGCCTCACCGCCGGCTGCGCCGTGATCGCCACCGGCACCCTGGTGCCCTCGCAGGGCCAGGGCCAGAGCTTCGAGATACAGGCCACTTCGCTGGAAGTGGTCGGCTGGGTCGAGGATCCGGAGACCTACCCGATCCAGCCCAAGGCGCACTCGCTGGAGTTCCTGCGCGAGGTCGCCCACCTGCGTCCGCGCACCAACCTGTTCGGCGCGGTCACGCGCATCCGCGACTGCCTGGCCAAGGCCGTCCACCGTTACTTCCACGAGAACGGCTTCTACTGGATCAGCACCCCGATCGTGACCACGTCTGATGCCGAGGGCGCCGGGCAGATGTTCCGCGTCTCGACGCTGGACATAGCCAACCTGCCGCGCGACAGCAAGGGCGAGGTCGACTTCAGCCGTGACTTCTTCGGCAAGGAAACCTTCCTGACCGTGTCCGGCCAGCTCAACGTCGAGGCCTACTGCGTGGCGCTGAGCAAGGTCTACACCTTCGGTCCGACCTTCCGCGCCGAGAACAGCAACACCACGCGCCACCTGGCCGAGTTCTGGATGGTCGAGCCGGAGATCGCCTTCGCCGACCTGGCCGAGGACGCGCGCGTGGCCGAGGAGTTCCTCAAGTACCTGTTCCGCGCGGTGCTCAACGAGCGCGGCGACGACCTGGCCTTCATCGCCGAGCGCGTGCAGGCCGACGCGATCACCCGCCTGGAAGCCTTCGTCAACGCACCGTTCGAGCGCATCGAGTACACCGATGCGATCACACTGCTGCAGAAGTCCGGCAAGAAGTTCGAGTTCCCGGTCGAATGGGGCCTGGACCTGCAGACCGAGCACGAGCGCTGGCTGACCGAGGAACACGTCGGCCGCCCGGTGGTGGTGACCAACTACCCCGAGCACATCAAGGCCTTCTACATGCGCCTCAACGACGACGGCAAGACCGTCGCGGCGATGGACGTGCTGGCGCCGGGCATCGGCGAGATCATCGGCGGCAGCCAGCGCGAAGAGCGCCTGGACCTGCTCGACGCGCGCATGGCGCAGTTCGGCCTGGATTCGTCGCACTACGGCTGGTATCGCGACTTCCGCCGCTACGGCACGGTGCCGCATGCCGGCTTCGGCCTGGGCTTCGAGCGCCTGGTGGTCTACGTCTGCGGCCTGAGCAACATCCGCGATGCGATCCCCTACCCGCGCGCGCCGGGTCACGCCGAGTTCTGATCGACGCCCCATGGCAGAGACCGTCACCCTCTACCGCCCGACCGGTCCGGAAGAAATGGAATTGCTGGAGGCCTCCGGCTTCCGGCGCTGGCCACCGAGGCTGCCCGAGCAGCCGATTTTCTATCCGGTGACCAACGAACTCTATGCAGTGGAGATCGCCACCCGCTGGAACATCAAGGACAGCGGTGTCGGCTACGTGACGAGGTTCGAAGTTGAGCGAGCCTTCATGGACCGCTTTCTGGTCCAGAAGGTCGGCGGTGCGCACCACACCGAATGGTGGGTGCCTGCGGAAGAACTCGAAGCCCTCAACGACCATATCGTCGGCCTCATCGAAGTCATCGGTGAGTACCGGCCTGACAAGGAATCGGAAGTCTCGTGATCCTGTTCTTCGCCCTGCTCTTCGTCGCCGTCGCCATCGCCGGCTTCTGCGCGTTCGTGATCTTCTGGCCGCTGTCGCTGGTGCACATCCGCGACCGCCATCCGCAGTTGCAGGCGCAGCTCGGTGAAGGCGCGTTCGCGCGTCCCTCGGCCTGGGGCTGGCTGCTGCGTCGCGGCTACCTGTCGGTGGCCGACGGCAACCTCAATGGCCTGGCCAACCCGGCGCGGATCTCGTTGCTGACGATCATCGCCGGCCTGGTCTGCGCCGCCCTCCTCTGGCTGCTTTCAGTGGTGATCGGATGAGCTACAACGACCAATGGTGGCTGGCCACGATCGGCCGCACCCTGATCTGGGCACGGCTTCGCGTCCTTGATGCCGGCACGGCCGAAGTGCTCGACAGTGACGGCGTCAGCCAGCCCTACGACAGCGAGGACACCGCCCGCGCCGCGCTGATGGACGCCGAGTTTGTCGCCCTCGACGGCCTCGATGAAGACGACGCCAACTCACGCGGCTTCGCCCTCGACGAGCTGGCACCGCCCAGTGGCGGTGACGACGACATGCTGCGCGCGCAGATGGTGCGGCAGCTGCCATCGCGGCGCTGATCGCATGTACCTGCCGCGCGCCTTTGCTGAAACCGACCTGCAGGCGCTCGACGGGCTGGCCGTGCGCGACCGCTTCATCACGCTGGTCACCGTGCACGACGGCGAACCTACCGTCAGCCACCTGCCGGTGCTCTATCGCCGCGAAGGCGACCGCGTCGAACTGATCGGCCACTGGGCGAGGCCCAACCCGCAGGCACGTCACAACGGCCCCGCGCTGGCGATCTTCCACGGCCCCCATGCCTACGTCTCGCCGTCGTGGTACCCGGACAAGGAAGAGGAAGCGCGCGTACCGACCTGGAATTACGTCGTGGCCCACCTGCGCGGGCAACTGACCACGTTCAACGACGAGGCCTCGCTGGCCGGTGTCGTCGACGGCCTCAGCCGCGAGCACGAGGCCAGCGTCGGTCGGGACTGGCGCTTCGAGTTCGAACGCGACGACCACCGCAGCCAGCTGCGCGGGATCATCGGCTTCCGCTTCGTCGCCGAGCAGATCACGCTGAAGTTCAAGCTCAGCCAGAACCACCCGCTCGCCAATCGCGAATCGGTCGCCAGCGAGCTTGATGCCAGCCCGCGCGAAGGCGGCCGCGAAATCGCCACGCTGATGCGCGAGCGCATGAACGAACCCAACGGAGACTGAGACATGGATCTGGACCTGAGCGGCAAGCATGCCCTCGTCTGCGGCGCCAGCCAGGGCATCGGCCTGTCGACCGCCAAGGCACTGGCCGAACTGGGCGCCAACGTCACCCTGCTCGCCCGACGCGAGGAACGGCTGCGCGAAGCGGCCGGGCAGTTGCCGGTGAAGCCCGGGCAGGCGCACGGCTGGATCGCCGTCGACAGCGCCGACACCGACGCCCTGCGCGCCAAGGTCGAGGCGCTCGTGGCCGCGCAGCCGGTGCACATCCTGGTCAACAACAGCGGTGGGCCGCCGCCGGGACCGGTGCATGGCGCCGAGATCGCCGCGTTCGAGGCCGCCTACCGGCAGCACCTGATCGCCAACCACGTGCTCGCCGGGGCGGTGATCCCGGGCATGGAACGCGACGGCTACGGGCGCATCGTCAACGTGATCTCGACCTCGGTGAAGGAACCACTGCAGGGCCTGGGCGTCTCCAACACCACGCGCTGGGCTGTGGCGTCATGGGCCAAGACCCTGGCGACCGAAGTGGCGGCCAAGGGCATCACCGTCAACAACGTCCTGCCCGGCTCGACCGAGACACCGCGCATCGAGCAGATCATCGACAACACCGCCAGCAAGACCGGACGCAGTCGCGAGGAAGTGTTCGAGAAGATGGTGTCGGAGATCCCGATGCGCCGCTTCGCGCGGCCGCAGGAGACGGCAGCGGCCATCGCGTTCCTGTGCTCGCCGGCGGCGTCGTACATCACCGGGGTGAACCTGCCGGTGGATGGTGGACGGACGAGGTCGCTGTAAGGGCCGGGCAACCCCGAAACATACGCACAGGCACGGCCAAGCGGCACTGTTAAGCTAGCGCCATGCGACTTTGTCACTTCATCGCCGGCCAATCCCGCGAGCCCGCATCGGGCCGCTGGCTCGAAGTCATCGACCCGTCCAACGGCAAACCCTTCGCTGAAGTCGCCCGGGGCGACGCTGCGGACGTAGAGGCCGCGATCACCGCGGCCGAAGCCGCCTTCCCCGCCTGGTCGGCCCTGCCCAACAGCGAGCGCGCGCGCTGGCTCGAGAAGCTCGCCGATGCGCTGGAAGCCAGGCTCGACGATTTCGCCCACGCCGAATCGCGTGACGGCGGCAAGCCCATCGGACTGGCACGCGAGGCGGAGATCCCGCGCGCGATCAGCAACCTGCGCTTCTTCGCCCACGCCGCGACCCAGTTCGCCAGCGAATCGCACCACGGCCAGGCCGGGCTGAACTACACGCTTCGCCAACCTCTCGGCGTGGTGGCCACGATCTCGCCGTGGAACCTGCCGCTGTATCTGTTTACCTGGAAGATCGCGCCGGCGCTTGCCGCAGGCAACACGGTCGTCGCCAAGCCGTCGGAGGTGACGCCGCTGACGGCGACCATGCTCGGCGAACTGGCCGCGCAGATCGGCTTCCCCAAGGGCGTGCTCAACATCGCGCATGGCCTCGGCCCGGAGGTCGGCGAGCCGCTGGTGGTGGATCCGCGCATCAAGGCCGTGTCGTTCACCGGCAGCACCGCGGTGGGCCGCCGCATCGCCGGCATGGCCGGTCCGCTGCTGAAGAAGGTCTCGCTGGAACTGGGTGGCAAGAACCCCACCCTGGTGTTCGCCGACAGCGACTGGCGCGACCACCTCGACACGCTGGTGCGTTCGGCTTTCCAGAACTCCGGGCAGATCTGCCTGTGCGGCTCGCGCATCCTGGTTGAACGAAGCATCTATCGCGAGTTTCGCGACACGCTGGTTGAACGCGCCGTCGGCCTGCGCGTCGGCGATCCGATGGACGGCGACAACCAGCTAGGCCCGCTGGTGTCGCAGGCGCACTTCGACAAGGTCATGGCGGCGCTGCAGCGCGCCCGCGACGAAGGCGGACAGGTCCTGTGCGGCGGCAATGCGCTGGAACGTCCGGGCTGGTTCGTCGCGCCGACCGTCATCGATGGCCTCGGTCCGGATTGCGCCAGCAACCGCGACGAGATCTTCGGCCCGGTCGTGACCCTGCAACCTTTCGACAACGATGCCGAAGCCCTGGCACTGGCGAACGCCGGCGACTACGGCCTGGCCGCGTCGGTCTGGACCCGCGATCTCAACCGCGCCCACCATTTCGCCGCGCACCTGCGCGCCGGCATGGTCTGGGTCAACACCTGGCTGCAACGCGACCTGCGCACGCCGTTCGGCGGCAGTGGCGCCTCCGGCATGGGCCGTGAGGGTGGGTTCGAAGCCATGCGTTTCTTCACCGACGCCAAGAACGTCGGACTGAACCTGGGATGGAAGCAATGAGCACAAGCCCCCTCGCCGACCTGCTGGAAAAGAACCGCGAGTGGTCCGAGCGGATCAACCGCGAGGACCCGGAGTTCTTCAAGCGTCTGTCCAAGCAGCAGGCCCCCGAATACCTGTGGATCGGCTGCTCCGACTCACGCGTGCCGGCCAACCAGATCATCGACATGGCGCCGGGCGAAGTGTTCGTCCATCGCAACATCGCCAATGTCGTCGTGCACACCGATCTCAACTGCCTGTCGGTGATCCAGTTCGCGGTCGACGTGCTCAAGGTCAAGCGCATCCTGGTGGTCGGCCACTACGGCTGCGGCGGCGTGCACGCGGCGCTGCACGGCCAGCGCGTCGGTTTGGCCGACAACTGGCTGCGCCATGTCACCGACGTCGCCGACAAACACGGCGAGTGCATCGAACATGCGGCGCAGGGCGAGCGCCACGACCGCCTGTGCGAACTCAACGTGATCGAGCAGGTGCAGAACGTCTGCCTGACCACGATCGTCCGCGATGCCTGGTCGCGCGGCCAGGACCTGTCGGTGCACGGTTGGGTCTACAGCCTGCGCAACGGCCTGGTCCACGACATGGCCATGAACGTCGACAGCTTCGAGGCACTCGACGGCCTGTACAAGGCCGCGGTCGCCCGGGTCAATTCGTTCAAGGGAGACTCGCCGCGATGAGCGACGTCATCCGCGCCGGTGCCGCGCCGCGTCCGGTCGGCTCCTACCCGCATGCGCGCCGCGTCGGCGACCTCCTGTTCCTGTCGGGCATCGGCCCGCGTGATCCGGCCAGCAATGCCATCGTCGGCAATGTCCACGACGCCGACGGGCACCTGATCAGCTACGACATCGATGCGCAGACGCGCGCGGTGTTCGCCAACGTGCACACCGTGCTCGAAGCCAGTGGCGCGCGCTGGGAGGACCTGGTCGACGTCACCGTGTACCTGACCGACATGGCGCACGACTTCAAGGCCTACAACGCGGTCTGGGCCGAGTACTTCCCCGACATCGACACCGCGCCGTGCCGCACCACGCTCGGCATCACCGCCCTGCCGACGCCGATCGCGATCGAGCTGAAATGCGTCGCTGCCTTCCCCGCCAAGCCCGCGGGAGAGTGAGAGAACCCATGCTGCCCAACCCCATCAACCTGCAGGCCTGGATCGAGGAACACCGCCACCTGCTCAAGCCGCCGGTCGGCAACAAGGTGGTCTTCCTCGGCGACTTCATCGTGATGATCGTCGGCGGCCCGAACCAGCGCACCGACTACCACTGGGACGAAGGTGCCGAGTGGTTCTACCAGCTCGAAGGCGAGATGGTGTTGCGGATCCAGGAAGATGGGGCCGTGCGCGACATCCCGATCCGCGCCGGCGAGACCTTCCTGCTGCCGCCGCGCGTGCCGCATTCGCCGCAGCGCATGCCCGACTCGGTCGGACTGGTGATCGAGCGCCGCCGCCTGCCGCACGAGCTCGACGGCCTGATGTGGTTCTGCGAACAGTGCAACACCAAGCTGTACGAAGAGTTCTTCACGCTGAAGAACATCGAAACCGACTTCCCGCCGGTGTTCGACCACTTCTATTCCTCGCGCGAGCACCGCACCTGCAAGCAGTGCGGCCATCTGAACCCGGCTCCGGCCAAGTACGTCATGCCGGACACCTGAGCCACACATGCTGAAGATCGATACGCACGCCCACTACCTGCCCCGCGACTGGCCCAACCTGGCGCGCAAGTACGGCGACGACCGTTTCCCGGTGATCCACCACACCGAGGACGGGCGTCATCGCATCTACAAGGACGGCAAATTCTTCCGCGAGATCTGGTCCAAGACCTGGGACCCGCAGGAGCGCATCGACGACTACGCCCGTTTCGGCGTGCAGGTGCAGGTGATCAGCACGGTGCCGGTGATGTTCAGCTACTGGGCCAAGCCGCACCACGCGCTGGAACTGCACCAGGCGCTCAACGAACACATGGCCCAGGCCTGCCGCGATTACCCGCGCCATTACGCCGGCATCGGCACGGTGCCGTTGCAGTCGCCGCGCCTGGCGATCCAGGAGCTGGAGCGCTGCATGGACCAGCTCGGCCTGCAGGGCGTGCAGATCGGCAGCCACATCAACGACTGGAACCTGGACGCCCCGGAGCTGTTCGATTTCTTCCAGGCCGCCGGCGAACTCGGCGCGGCCATCCTCGTGCACCCCTGGGACATGATGGGCGCGGCGACGATGCCCAAATACTGGCTGCCCTGGCTGGTCGGCATGCCGGCCGAGCAGTCGCGCGCGGCCTGCTGCCTGGTGTTCGGCGGCGTGCTCGAGCGCATCCCCAACCTCAAGGTCTGCATGGCCCATGGCGGCGGCAGCTTCCCGTACACCATCGGCCGCATCGAGCACGGCTTCAACATGCGCCCGGACCTGGTCGCGACCGACAATCCGCGCAATCCGCGCGAGTACCTCAGCCAGCTGTTCTTCGATTCCTGGGTCGCCGATCCGCGTGCGCTGCAGTACCTGCTCGACACCTGCGGCGTCGACCGGGTGATGCTCGGCACCGACTACCCGTTCCCGCTCGGCGAGCAGGAGCCCGGCGCGGGCATCGCCGCGCTGACGCTGACGGAAGCCGAACAGGCGCGGCTCTATCACGGCACGGCGCTGGAATGGCTGGGGCTGTCGAAGGCGCGGTTCGTTTGAACAACTCCAGTTACTGCAAGGCTTGAATTCGTGACCACTCCGCAAGACCTCTACACCGACGCATACGCCCAGGCCCTCGACGCCGCCGACCCGCTGCGCGAGATGCGTGCGCAGTTCCTGATCCCGCAGCACGATGGCGCCGACCAGGCCTACTTCGTCGGCAACTCGCTGGGCCTGCAGCCACGCGGCGCCCGTCGCCACGTCGAGGAAGTGCTCGACAAGTGGGCGGCAGAAGCCGTCGAGGGCCATTTCACCGGCGATGCGCAGTGGATGGCCTACCACCAGCTGGTGCGCGAATCGCTGGCGCGCCTGGTCGGCGCCAAGCCCATCGAAGTGGTCGCGATGAACACGCTGACCGTCAACCTTCACCTGATGATGGTCAGCTTCTACCGGCCCACGCGCGAGCGTCCGGCGATCCTGATCGAGGCCGGTGCGTTTCCGTCCGACCGTCATGCCGTCGCCTCGCAGATCGGTTTCCACGGCTTCGATCCGGCCACCGACCTGATCGAGCTGGAAGCGGACGAAGCCGACGGCACCATTTCGATGGGCGCGATCGAACGCGCCATCGCCGAGCACGGTCCGCGCCTGGCGCTGGTGCTGTGGCCGGGCGTGCAGTACCGCACCGGGCAGGCGTTCGACCTGGCCGCGATCGCGCGCCTGGCGCATGCGCAGGGCGCGGTCTGTGGTTTCGACCTGGCCCATGGCGTGGGCAACCTCGAACTGGCGCTGCACGACAGCGGCGTCGATTTCGCCGTGTGGTGCCACTACAAGTACCTCAACAGCGGTCCCGGTGCGGTCGCTGGCTGTTTCGTCCACGAGCGCCACGCAAGCAGCGATCGTCCGCGCTTTGCCGGCTGGTGGGGACACGAGGCCGACACGCGCTTCCGCATGGGTCCGCAGTTCGTGCCCACGCCGGGCGCCGAGGGCTGGCAGCTCAGCAATCCGCCGATCCTCGGCCTGGCACCGCTGCGCGCATCGCTGGAACTGTACGACCAGGCCGGCATGCCGGCGCTGCGTGCCAAGTCGCTGCAGATCACCGGCTACCTGGAGGCGCTGATCCGCTTGCGCCTGGCCGACACGCTGCAGGTGGTCACGCCGTCGCAACCCGAGCGCCGTGGCTGCCAGCTGTCGCTGCGCGTGGTCGGTGGCCGCGAGCGTGGCCGTGCGCTGTTCGAGTACCTGGCCAGCAATGGCGTGCTCGGCGACTGGCGCGAGCCCGACGTGATCCGCATTTCGCCCGCCCCGCTCTACAACCGCTATGCCGACGTCCTGCGGTTCGTGCGGACCACCGAAGCCTGGCGCGACCTGGGCTGAACCACGACCTCCATCGAGTCTTCTTCAGCGGCCGGAAGTCGGCGGCATGAAGAAGGAACCGCAGCACCCGCATAGGTGACCCGTTTGAGCAACGACACTTCCAAGCACATCACCCTGATCGGAGCCGGCCTGGCCGGTGCCGTGCTCGCCACGCTGCTGGTGCAGCGCGGCTGGAGCGTGGACGTGTTCGAAAAGCGCGGCGATCCGCGCCTCAAGGGCTACCTCGGTGGCCGCTCGATCAACCTCGCACTGGCCGAGCGCGGCCGCCACGCCCTGCGCCTGGCCGGCGCCGATGACGCGGTGATGCAGCACGCGGTGATGATGCGCGGGCGCATGGTCCACTTCCTCGATGGCCGCACCGACCTGCAGCGCTACGGTCGCGACGACAGCGAAGTGATCTGGTCGGTGCACCGCGGCGAGCTCAACGTGATCCTGCTCGACATCGCCGAGCGCGCCGGCGCCCGGCTGCATTTCGACCGCGGCCTGGCCTCGGTCGATTTCGACGCTCGCATCGCCCGCTTCGCCGATCCGCGCGATGGCAGCACGCACGAAGCCCCGTTCGTGTCGCTCGTGGGCGCCGACGGCGCCGGTTCGGCGCTGCGTACCGCGATAGCCACGCAGGCCGAACTGGGCGAGCGCACCGAGTACCTCGGCCACTCCTACAAGGAACTGGAGATTCCGCCTTCGGCCGACGGCGGCTTCAGCATCGAACCCAATGCCCTGCACATCTGGCCGCGCGGCCGCTACATGTGCATCGCCCTGCCCAACGACGAGCGCACCTTCACGGTGACGCTGTTCCTGCCCAACGAAGGCGATCCCAGCTTTGCCACGGTGCGCAACGGCGCCGAGGCACGCGCGCTGTTCGAGCGCGACTTCGCCGACGCACTGGCATTGATCCCTAACCTCGAGCAGGACTTCGAGCGCAACCCGGCCGGCCTGCTGGCCACGCTCTACCTCGACCGCTGGCACCTGGACGACCGTGCCGTCCTGGTCGGCGACGCCGCGCATGCGATGGTGCCGTTCCATGGCCAGGGCATGAACTGCGCGTTCGAGGACTGCGTCGCCCTGGCCGAGCACTTGGACGCCAATCCCGATCGTGCCGCCGCGTTCGCCGCCTTCCAGGCCGAGCGCTTGCCCAACGCCCGCGCGATCCAGGCGATGGCGCTGGAAAACTACCTGGAGATGCGCGACCGCGTCGACAACGACGACTACCTGCTGCAGCGCGCCCTCGAGCGCACGCTGGCCGAGCGACATCCCGGGCGTTTCATGCCGCGCTACTCGATGGTCACCTTCCAGCGCATGCCCTACGCCACCGCGTTCGCGCGCGGACAGCTGCAGCGCGAATTGCTGGTCGAACTGACACGCGGCCACCACTCGCTCGAGACGCTGGACTGGGATCTCGTCGATGCGACGGTGCGTGAGCGGCTCGAAGTGCTCCCGGTCTGACCATGCCTGCCAGCTTCCTCTTCTACGACCTGGAAACCTTCGGCGCCGACCCGCGCACTTCGCGCATCGCCCAGTTCGCGGCGATCCGCACCGATGCCGATCTCAACCAGATCGATGAGCCGATCAGCTTCTTCGTCAAGCCAGCCGACGACCTGCTGCCGTCGCCGGGCGCGACGATGGTCACCGGCATCACGCCGCAGCACGCCATGCGCGAGGGCGTCAACGAGGCTGCCGCGTTCGCCCAGATCTTCGAGGAGATGGCGCGGCCGGAGACCTGCAGCCTGGGTTACAACTCGCTGCGTTTCGACGACGAGTTCGTCCGCTACGGCTTCTTCCGCAACTTCTTCGACGCCTACGAGCGCGAGTGGCGCGGCGGCAATTCGCGCTGGGACCTACTCGACGTGTTGCGCCTCGCCCACGCCCTGCGTCCGGAAGGCCTGGTGTGGCCCAAACGCGAGGATGGCGCCACCTCGTTCCGCCTCGAACACCTGGCCGAAGCCAACGGCGTGCGCGAGGGCGATGCGCACGAAGCGCTCTCCGACGTGCGCGCACTGATCGGCCTCGCCCGCAAGCTCAAGGCCGCGCAGCCGCGCCTGTGGGACTACGCGCTAAAGCTGCGCGACAAACGCTACGCGGCGACCCTGATGGACGTGGTGGCGATGACTCCGCTGCTCAACGTCTCCCAGCGTTTCCCCGCCAGCCGCCTGTGCTCGGCGGCGGTGCTGCCCATCGCGCGCCACCCGCACATCGACAGCCGGGTGATCGTGTTCGACCTGGCGCAGGATCCCGAGCCGCTGTTGCAGCTCGATGCCGAAGCCATCGCCGCACGCCTGTACACGCGCACGGCCGACTTGGCCGAAGGCGAGGAACGGATCGCGCTGAAGGAAGTGCACAGCAACCGCAGCCCGGCCCTGGTTGCCTGGGATCACCTGCGGGCGCCGGATTTCGAGCGCCTGCAGATCGACCCCGCCGAAGTGGAGCGGCGTGCGGCGCGGATCCGCGAGGCGGGCCCGGCGCTGGTGGAGAAGGTCCGCCAGGTGTTCGCCCGCGAGCGCGAGCGGGTCGCACCCGACCAGGATGCCTCGCTCTACGACGGCTTCATCGGCGACGGCGACAAGCGCCTGTTCGCACAGGTACGCACTACGCCGCCCGAGGCACTGGGCGAACGCGAGTTCGCATTCCGCGATGCGCGATTGCCAGGCATCCTGTTCCGTTACCGCGCGCGCAACTGGCCACAGACCCTGTCGGCCGAAGAGCGTGCGGGCTGGGACGAGTTCCGGCGCCAGCGCCTCTACACCGACACCGGACTGGCCGAGTACGGCTTCGACCGTTTTGCTGCCGAGATCGCCGAGCTGCGCACCGTCCACGCCGCCGCCCCCGACAAGCTGGCCCTGCTCGACCGCCTGGAAGCCTGGGGCGGTGACATCGCGGCCAGCCTGAACCCTGTCTCTGCGTCCCCCGTGTTCGAACACTCGCCATGAGCCACTACTTCAGCGACGCCAGCTTCAAGTTCCTGCGCGGCCTTGCGCGCAACAACGACCGCGAATGGTTCCATGCGCACAAGGGCGACTACGACAGCCACGTGCGTGAACCCTTCCAGCACCTGCTGACCGACCTGCAGCCGGTCCTGGCCGGCGTCAGCCCGCATTACCGGTCCGAGCCCAAGGGCGTGGGCGGGTCGCTGTTCCGCATCCACCGCGACACCCGGTTCGCCAACGACAAGACGCCCTACAAGAACTGGCAGGGCGCGCGCCTGTTCCACGAGCGCGGCCGCCAGGTCGAAGCGCCGTCGTTCTACCTGCACCTGCAACCGGGCAACTGTTTCATCGCATCGGGCATCTGGCATCCGCAGCCGGACAGCCTGCGCCGGGTCCGCCATTTCATCCTCGACAATCCTGGCAGCTGGAAGGCCGCCGCACATGCGGCGAAGTTCCGTCGCCGCTTCGACCTCGACGACAGTGAAGTGCTGACCCGCATGCCGCGCGGTTTCCCCGACGACTTCGAGTTCGCCGACGACCTCAAGCGCAAGAACTTCGTCGCGCTGCGCGCCATCGAAGACGCCACGATGACCGGGCCGCGCCTGCTCAAGACGCTGGAGACCGACCTGCAGGGCCTGGCGCCCTTCACCGACTACCTGTGCGCGGCGCTGGACCTGGGAATTCTGAGCTTGTCCCCCGCCGACTTCCGCCGCTACGCGCTGTTCTACCTGGGCTACTACGGCGCACTGGGCGCGTATACGCCGTACATCGGCCGCTGGGTGGTCGCCAATGGCCACGGCGGCTACGCGGTCGGCGCGATGCTGGCACTGTGGTACGGCGGGCGCATCGTCGCGCCGCCCACCTGGGCACGGATGAGTGCACGCAGCCCCAACCCGGGGCACTGGCTGGTTGCCGGTTGCGTGCTGTCGTTGCTCGGCTTCGCCGCCTTCGCCGGATTCACCACCGGCGTGATGCTGTTCGCGACCATGGCCTGGGTTCGGCCTGTTCTTCAACGCGGTGATGCCGCAGTTCGAAGCGATGACCTTGTCGGCACTGGGCCAGCGCAATCACGACTACGGCCGCATCCGCATGTGGGGTTCGATCGGCTTCCTCATCGTCGCCGGCAGTTACGGCTGGTTGCTCGACCGGCTCGGCAACGACGCCTTTGTCTGGTTGACCCTGCCCTGGTTGCTGCTCACGGTTGCGGCCTCCTGGCTGCACCGCGGCGACCGCCCCCTTCCCGCCCTCGTCTCCGATGTTCCCCGGCAGGCGCTATGGCGCCGGCCGGGTGTGCGCCGCCTGCTGCTGGTGGCGATGCTCATGCAGCTGGGATTCGGTCCGTTCTATGTGTTCTTCACCCTGCACCTGCAGGCTCAGGGCCACGACGGCTTCGCCGTCGGCTTGCTCTGGGCCATCGGCGTGCTGTGCGAGATCCTGATGTTCTGGCAGGCGCCGCGGCTAGTGCAGCGATTCGGTGCGCAACGCCTGATGACGGCATGCCTGGTCGCCACCGCGCTGCGCTGGGTCATGGTGGCCCTGCTCGGCGGCTCCTTCGCATGGATGGCGCTGGCGCAGACCGGGCACGCGCTCAGTTTCGCCGCCTTCCACGCGGGCTGCATGCGGCGCATGGCCGAACTCTTCCCCGAGCGGCGCGACATGGCCGCGGCACAGGGCATGCTTTACGGCTTCAGTGGCGGTATCGGCGGCGTCACCGGCGCCGGCATCGCCGCCGTGGGCTGGCAGCACGGCGGTGGTCACCTCGCCTTCCTGCTCGGCGCGGCGGTCGCGGTGATGGCCTTGCTGATGCACGTGGTGCCGGTGCGCGCGTTGCGCCCGCAAGCCGCGGCCTGACGCTTCAGCCCCCTGGCCTAGCCGCCCAGCGCGATGGCCAGGGCCACCAGCGCCGCGCCCCCGACCAGGAAGCACAGTCCGACCAGCCACGGCTTGCCTAGCGTGTAGCGCGACCAGGCATGGCCAGTGGCGAACAACAGCACCAGCAGTACCGCGTTGGATGTGCGCAAGGCCAACCGCGCATCGTCGATCAGCAGGAAAGGCACGGCGGCCGGCACGCTGCTCAGCACGACCAGCCAGAAGCTGGTGAACGCACCCAGGTAGTCGGATCGGTGCAGCGCCACCGGTGCTTCCTGGCGGGTGCGCAGGTGGGCGGCAATTCGCGCGTACAGGGTCTGCCTGTCGCCTTCCGCCATCACCTCGCCCAGCAGCTCGTCGAGCTCGCCTGCCACGACGGAACTCGCGGCACGATCGTCGGGCGAGGCACGAATCGCCCGCGCCAGCCGGCGCTTCCTGCCGCGATCGAACAGCACGCCGACCAGGTACATCGCCGCATCGATGATGCCCCAGGCCAGATTGCAGCCGATCAGCGCGATCAGCAGCTCGCGCGCCCCTTCGCGCCCTTCGTCCTCGATGATGATGCCGGCGCCCAGGGTGAAGGTCAGCGTCATGATCAGGCCGAACAGCACTTCGGCCAGGCTCGTCGCCGGGTCGAGGTATCGGTGCATGAGCGAAGAATGGCGCTTGCTGCTCATTGCATGCATCCACGGCAGTTGGTGGTGGTCGAGCTTGCAGAGCGTGAGAACGGCGGCGCGGCCCCGGCGGACCGCACGCCCTTATACCAATATCCGGATCAGCGTGATTTCACCAACACGATCACCGGCCAGGGACTCCTGCGCCGGCGGCCGGCGGCAACGGGATGCCGAAGTCGCCACCCAGTGCAAGGTGCAGGTTGGCGCGCTGCGTGCGCCGCTCGGTGGCAACCCGCATCAGGGCGATCCTGGCCGCATCCAGTGCCAGCTCGCGATCGAGCACGTCATGGCGGTCGGCCTTGCCGACGCGCAACTGCGTGCGGGCGGCATCGAGCGCCTGCTGCAACGCCTGGGTCTGGCTTGACAGCGAGCGCTCGCGCTGCTGCAGCATGGTGTCTGCTGCGAGCGCGTTTTCAACTTCCGTGAACGCGGTCAGGATTGTGCGCGCGTATTCCGCCGCCGCTTCGCGCTGCTGCTCGTCGCGGATCTCGACCTCGGTCTTCAGCCGGCCGGCATCGAACAGCGGCCAAAGCAGCTTGCCTCCCACCGGATAGACGGTGGAACCCAGGCCGTCCTTGAACTGCAGGAACTCGGATGTCAGCCGTCCGGCACCGACGTTCAGCGCGACCCGGGGCAAGCGTGCCGCCCGCGCTTCCTCGCGGTTGAAGAATGCGTGCTCATAGCGCTTTCGCGCGGCAATCAGGTCCGGGCGACGCTCCACCAGGTCCGAAGGCACGCCAGCCGGGACCGGCGCGAGATCACCGGGCAGCGCCGACGGGACGGCAATCGATGCCGATGGGTAACGCCCCACCAGCAGCTCGAGCGTGCGCAGCGCCTGCTGCCTGACCTGCTCCGCCTGGAGCGCCGCGTCCTCGCTGGTCTGCGCCTGCGCACGGGCAACGGCGACGTCCTGCGCGGAGATCTTGCCGACCTGCTCACGCCGCTCCATCAACACGGTCTGCGCGCCCGCTGCGTCGCGGAGCTGCATCGACAATTCCGTCTGCCGCGTCGCCTCGATCGCAAGCAACCATGCGCGGGCGGTCATGGCCGCCAGTGACTGACGGGCGTAGACATAGTCGGCCTCGGCAGAACGGTAGGCCGCTTCGCCTGCCTTCTTCTCCGCGCGCGCACGGCCCCACAGGTCGAGCTCCCAGTTGAGCACCACGCCGTAGCCGTTGATGTCCAGGCCATTGGCCGGCTGCAGGGAATCGGAGTACTTGCCACCCAGCGTGACCGTGGGTTGCAGGTCCGCGCCCGCCAGGCGCATCTGCAGGCGCGCCTGTTCGAGCCGGCTGCCCGCTGCCCGCAGGTCCGGGTTGTGCGCCAGCGCCTCGTCGATGAGCAGCTTCAGCTGCCCGTCGTCGGCGAATCCGATCCACCCTGGGCGAAACGCACTGGCCTGCGCGGCGGTGCCCCATGCCGCCGGCACGACCACGCCGCTCATGGCCTGGTCGTAGATCTTGCCCGGGTCGGGCGCGGTCAGATTCGCGCACGCGGTCATGCCGACAACGAGTGCCGCCAGCCATGCTGCGCGGTTGCGACGGGATTGACGATGCGTGGTCACGGCCGTGCCCACGTCAATGCAACTTCAGGATCAGGTAGTTCGTCACCGAGTTCACCCGGAGGATCACCTTCCTGATCAGGTGGATGGGCCTGCCATGCGTCGTATAGATCGCGCCGACACCGCGTGCGCCCATGGCCAGGAAGTTGCGCTCCGGGTCAGTGATGCGCACCTTCACCGCATACTTCTGCGGCGGCGCCGCCGGCCCCGCTTCGGCAGGCAGGTTGGGCAGCGTGCCCGAGGCCTGGAACTGTCCCTGCCCCGTCGCCCACACGATCGAATCGACTTCGCCCTTGATGACTTTTCCCGGGAGCGTCGGCAGGGCGATCTCCACTTCGTCGCCGCGCTTTACCCGGGTCAGCTCGTTCTGGTTGTAGAACGCCACCACCTGCTGTTGGACTTCGACGAAGGTCATCACCGGACGCAGCGGCAGCGCGGCAGCGTACGAACCAGCGCGCACCTGCAGATTGATTGCATAACCGTCTGCCGGCGCATAGACGACAGTCTGGGACAGCTCCCACTTCGCCTGCTCCAGCTGCGCGCGCGTACTGGCCACCGACGACTGTTCGCCGCCGACGACCGCATCGAGCTCGGCCTGTACCTTCGCTTCGGCTGCCATCGCGGCACGGTGCGCCGGTTCAAGGCGGCGGACGTCGGCATCGTAGGATTTTTGCGCTCCGGCGCCTTCGGCGGACAACTGCCTGGACTGTCGCAACCGCGTCCGTGCCAGATTGAGCTGGGCCAGTGCCGCCTGTGTGTTGTTGCGGGCCGCCAGCAGGTCCTGGTCGAGCTGCGCGACCGAGGCCTGCGCACCGACCAGCCTGGCCTCGAGCTCCTTCACCCGCAGCTGGAACGGCTCCGGGTCCAGCTTCAGGATCGGCGTGCCTTTCCGGTACAGGCGATTGCCTTCGAGCGGAACCTCGATCACGCGGCCGGTGACGCGCGGCACGACTTCGACCGAGTAGTTCAGCACACGCACATCACTCGAGGACGGCGCGACCACGTTGAGCACCAGGATCGTGCCGGCCATGCCGGCCGCCGCGATCACCACCACCGCAACCTGCGAATAGATATTCCACGGCAACCACTTGAACTTGATGAAGACCAGCCAGACCAGCAGGCTGTACAGCGCGAGTATCAGGATTTCCAAGGCGTTACCAACTTCTGTGCGTGTGGAAGGGGCTGTGCTTCGCCCGGCATGACAGGTACCGGCCAGGCACGGCCATCAGCCATGCAGCGTCGACGAATCGCGTTCGACGAGGACATCCAGGCGCCCCTGCAGCGCTTCGATCCGATGGCGCAGGAAGACGATTTCCTCCTCGACGGGCGCATGCGTGCGGACGTTCGCGTCGACATGCGAAGACGGCTCCCGCATCGCTGGCCGCACAGCGGGCCCGATGCCGGACGCTGATGGCTCCAGGCGGAAACGCAGCGGTTTCATGTAGGCCCACAGCATCGCCAACGGCCACAGCATGCCGCCGAACACCAGCGACATCAGGCACAAGGCCTGGATCGCGTCCTTCTGGGGATGATCACGCGCCACTGCCACGCGTTCGGGCCAGACATGCAGGATCCAGAACAGCGTCAGTGCCAGGATCGATGCCACAACGATGACAACCCAGACCATCACGTCGGCGATCTTGTCCTCCATCGATCCGGATGCGAGCGCCTGGCCCGAATGCACCAGCAAGACCGGCAGCACCAGCCGCAGCGCCGACGCCGGGCGCAGTCGCGACCTGGTGTGGCGAGGCACTTCGGGCCGTGTTTCCTTCACGCGGAATCCTCCTGGAATGGCGGTTGGCTGACGGCGCGCACAAGGTGGCAGCCGGGACCTGCTGGCACAATGAGAAACGTCTCATTAGTCGTGCTTTGTCAGGCGTGAAAGCGTTGTCGCACGCGGTTCACCGGCAATGCCCGTCGCCGACGAAGGCATCGTTATGCTGTGCCATCCGAACAGGAGCTCGTCGCATGAAGAAATGGATCGCCTTGCCGCTGCTGGCCCTGCTGCTCCTGCTGGCCTGGATCGCGGCAGGCCCTTTCATGGCGATCAAGGCCATTCGCGAGGCAATCCAGGCACAGGACAGTGCCGCGTTGTCGCGCCATGTCGATTTCCCGCTGTTGCGACAGAGCCTGCGGGCACAGGTGGAGGACGCGCTGGCACGGCGCGCCGGGGCGGAGGTGCTGGACAGTCCGCTGGGCGGCCTCGCGCTGGGCCTGGCCAACCAGGCGGCCGGCGGCATGGTCGACGTCATCGCCACGCCGGCCGGCATCGGCGCGATCCTCGAGGGCCGCGGACTGCTGCACCGCATCAGCGGCGGCGGCATCAGCAAGGATGACGCCTACGCGCACCAGGCGCCGCCGGATCCACTTCGTGACGCTCGCTACCGCTTCGAGTCACCCTCGCGATTCACCGCCACGGTTCATACGGCCGATGGCGCGCCGGTGGTGTTCGTCCTGCTACGTCAGGGATTGGACTGGAAACTCGCCGATATCCGCCTGCCGCCCGCGACGCCAGCGGAACGATCCGACTAACGGTCGCCGGTGGCCCCTCGGGATTCACCCTGCCCTAACCTGCGCCGGCTCACCGTCCCGCTCGGACGCAGCACGCGTCCGCCACCCCTTCGCACGAGGTGTCGACATGAGACGTTTAGCTGTGCTCGCCATGGCCGCCCTGCTTCCGGCAGTCGGCGTCCATGCAGAGAACAAGCAGATCAAGGCGGTGCTCTGGTAGGCACGCAGGAAGTGCCGGCAATCTCCACTGATGGTCGCGGCAGTTTCCGCGCACGCATCAGCAACGACGGCAACTCGATCCATTACGAGCTGGCCTACGACCGGCTCGAAGGCAGCGTGACGCAGGCGCACATCCATATCGGCCAGAAGAGCGTCAATGGCGGCATCGCCGCATTCCTGTGCTCCAACCTCGGCAACGGCCCCGCAGGCACCCAGGCCTGCCCGGCACCGCCGGCGCGGATCACTGGCGTGATCACCGCGGCAGACGTCATCGGTCCTGGCGCGCAGGGTGTGGCCGCAGGTGAACTGGATGAATTGATCGAAGCACTACGCGATGGCGTCGCTTACGCCAATGTGCACAGCACGTTATGGCCCGGTGGCGAGATACGCAGCCAGCTCGGGCACGATCACGACCACGACGACTGAACGCATCGACCTGCCGCGGGCGGGTCGAGCCGGCGATCAGCGATTGGCGATGCCGTGGGGCACGTGCCCCGCGGCAACGTGATCACGCGCCGAGACGATGTTGTGCTCGGAGTCGTCGAAGAAGATGTCGGCCCCGAACGCCTCAAGGAACGGCCCTTTTGCCCGTCCGCCGAGGAACAGCGCCTCGTCCAGGCGGATGCCCCATTCGCGCAGCGTGCGGATGACGCGCTCATGCGCGGGCACGGAGCGCGCGGTCACCAGGGCGGTGCGGATCGGCGCATTCTGGCCGGTCGGAAACGCCTCCTGCAGCCGGTGCAGGGCATCGAGGAAGCCACGGAACGGGCCACCCGACAGCGGTTCGCCGGCGTGGCTGCGCTCGTGCTCGGCGAACGCGGCCAGGCCGCCCTCGCGCGAGACCCGCTCGCCTTCGTCGTCGAAGATCACCGCATCGCCGTCGAATGCGATGCGCAGCTGGTCATGGCGCTGCTGCGGCGCGCGTGACGGCAACAGCGTCGCGGCGGCGACGCCGGCAGCCAGCGCGTTGCGCACGTCCTCGGCGTTGGCCGACAGGAACAGATCGGCACCAAACGGACGGATATAGGGGAACGGCGGCGCGCCATTGCTGAAGGCCGCGCGCTTGATCGACAGCCCGTGGTGGGCGATCGAATTGAAGATGCGCAGGCCGCTGTCGGCCGAATTGCGCGAGATCAGGATCACCTCGACCCGTGGTGCCTCCGGCGGCGCACCCTCGTTGAGCGCGAGCAGCTTGCGCACCAGCGGGAAAGCCACGCCCGGCGCGAGCAGATCGTCCTCGTGCGCACGATGGAAGTCGGCATAGGCGTCGATGCCTTCGCGCTCGAACAGCGCGTGGCTGTCTTCCATGTCGAACAAGGTGCGCGAGGAAATCGCGACTATCAGGGGATCGGCGTCACGGTCGGGCATGGCCGCATTATGCCGCAGCCCAGTCTCGCCCACTGCGACGGTACCGGGCATTCCCGGCGAATTGGCCGGGCCGCCTCCGTCAGCCGCTGGTGAACTGTTCGGCCAGCATCCGTTCTTCCAGGTTGTGCTCCGGGTCGAACAGCAGGGTGACGGTGCGATCGTGCGACTCCCGGATGGTCACCTCGACCACGTCGCGGACCTCGTGCGAGTCAGCGGTGGCACTGACCGGGCGCTTGTACGGGTCCAGGACCCGGAAACGGACCTCGGTGTCGGCCTTGAGCACCGCGCCGCGCCAGCGACGCGGGCGGAATGCCGCGATCGGGGTCAGCGCCACGACGTTCGCGCCCAACGGCAGGATCGGCCCGTGCGCGGAAAAGTTGTACGCCGTGCTGCCGGCCGAGGTCGCCACCAGCACGCCGTCGCAGATCAGCTCGTCCAGGCGGGTCTCGCCGTTGAGGTCGATGCGCAGGTGCGCAGCCTGGCGGGTCTGGCGCAGCAACGACACTTCGTTGTAGGCCAGCGAACCAACGGTCGCGCCCGATTCGGTCTGCGCCACCATCTCCAATGGACGTAGCACCGCCGGCTCGGCCGCGTGCAGCCGCGCGAGCAGACCGTCTCCGCCGTGGTGGTTCATCAGGAAGCCGACCGTGCCCAGCTTCATCCCGTAGACCGGCCGGCCCAGGCTGCCGTGGCGGTGCAGCGTCGACAGCATGAAGCCATCGCCGCCGAGCGCGACGATGATGTCGGCGTCGCCGGGTTCGTGCTGGCCATGCCGTGCAGTCAGCTCGGCCAGTGCGCGCTGTGCCTCTTCGGCGGTACTGGCGAGGAAGGCGATGCGTGGCGTCGCGGTCATCGGCTGCTCCGGTGGATGGGATCAGCATAACCCGGTGCAGATTGAAACCGGATGGATCAGAAAGAAAAAGCCCCGGACATGCCGGGGCTCCTTCCTGCTTTCGCTGGGGTGGCTTACGCCCCCGATGCTGCCACCTGAGCCAGGCGCCGCACAGCCACCGACAGCGTCGGGTAGTCGAGCGCCTTCTGGTTCAACAGGTCGGCGAACATCGCCTGGGTGAAGCGCAGCGACGCGTCATCGCGCTTGAGCCAGGCTTCGACCTTGGCTTCCGCCGGCTTCTTGCCGCCGTCGGCCAGGATCTGCGAGACCAGCGTGCGGGCCTGCGTCGCCAGCTCGTCACGCAACGCGCCACGGGCCAGTGCCTGCCAGCGACCGTCGACTGGCAGCTGTTCGACCTGCTCGTACAGCCACGGCAGGTGCAGTGCCGCACCCAGGGAGAAGTAGGCACGCGCCACTTCGACCGCCGGCATCTTGCGCGCCAGCGAGATCTCGACGATGTCGCAACCGAACTCGAGCAGCGGCAACACGGCCAGCTGTTCGGCCAGTGCCGGCGGCAGGCCCCTGCCCTTCCACTCGGCCACGCGCGCGGCGTAGGTTTCGCGACGGGCATCCGAGAGCACGCCCGGAACCGCGTTGCGCACGGCATTGATGCCGTCGCCGTACCGCGCCATCGCGGTCGCGATCTCCGGCATCTTGCCCGGACGCGACAGCAGCCAGCGCGACATCGAGCGCAGCAGGTGCCAGATCACCTGCAGGGCGTCGACCTGCACGCCTTCGGGCACCTTGCCGTCGAGCGCGTCGATCTGCGCCCACAGGCCGCGCGCATCGACCGCTTCGCGGGCGATGGTGTAGGCCTCGGCGACCTCGGCCGGGCTGCGGCCGGTGTCCTCGGTCATGCGCAGGGTGAACGTCGCGCCCATGCGGTTGACCATCGAGTTGGTCACCGCGGTGGCGATGATCTCGCGCTTCAGACGATGGTTTTCCATCGCCTTGGCGTACTTGGCCTGCAGCGGCTGCGGGAAGTAGCGCACCAGCTCCTTGGACAGGTACGGGTCTTCCGGCACGTCCGACTCGAGCAACTGCTGGAACAGCACGATCTTCGAGTACGACAGCAGCACCGCCAGTTCCGGACGGGTCAGGCCCTGGCCGCGCGCCTTGCGCTCGGCGATCTCGGCGTCGGACGGCAGGAACTCGATCTGGCGATCGAGCAGGCCCTGCGACTCCAGCGTGTGGATGAAGTGCTGCTTGGAGCCCAGGCGGTGCACGCTCATCCGCTCCATCAGACTCAGCGCCTGGTTCTGGCGGTAGTTGTCGTTGAGCACCAGCTGGCCGACTTCGTCGGTCATCTGCGCCAGCAACTTGTTGCGGTCCGGCACCGTCAGCTTCTTCTTCTGCACTTCGCCGTTGAGCAGGATCTTGATGTTCACCTCATGGTCGGAGGTGTCCACGCCGGCGGAGTTGTCGATGAAGTCGGTGTTGAGCAGCACGTTGTGCTGCGCCGCCTCGATGCGGCCGAGCTGGGTCATGCCCAGGTTGCCGCCCTCGCCCACCACCTTGCAGCGCAGGTCACGGCCGTTCACGCGCAGGGCGTTGTTGGCGCGGTCGCCAACGTCGGCGTTGCTCTCGCTGCTGGCCTTGACGTAGGTGCCGATGCCGCCGTTCCACAGCAGGTCGACCGGCGCCTTGAGGATGGCGCTGAGCAGTTCCACCGGACTCATCGCGGTAACGCCGTTGTCGATGCCCAGCGCGGCCTTGATCTCCGGCGACAGCGGGATCGACTTGGCCGAGCGCGGGAACACGCCGCCGCCCTTGCTGATCAGCGACTTGTCGTAATCGTCCCAGCTCGAGCGCGGCAGCTTGAACATGCGCTGGCGTTCCTTGAACGTCACCGCGGCATCCGGGTTCGGGTCAAGGAAGATGTGGCGGTGGTCGAACGCGGCCAGCAGGCGGATGTGCTTGCTCAGCAGCATGCCGTTGCCGAACACGTCGCCGGACATGTCGCCGACGCCGACGACGGTGAAGTCCGCCTTCTGGCTGTCGCGGCCCATGGCGCGGAAGTGGCGCTTGACCGACTCCCACGCGCCGCGGGCGGTGATGCCCATGCCCTTGTGGTCATAGCCAACCGAGCCGCCCGACGCGAACGCGTCGTCGAGCCAGAAACCGTGCGCACGGGCAATGGCGTTGGCGATGTCGGAGAAGGTCGCGGTGCCCTTGTCGGCGGCCACGACCAGGTACGGATCGTCGCCATCATGACGGACCACGTTCGACGGCGGCACGACCTTGCCGTCGACCAGGTTGTCGGTGATGTCGAGCAGGCCGTTGATGAAGCGCTGGTAGCAGGCCACGCCCTCGTTGAACCAGGCGTCGCGGTCGACGGCGGGATCCGGCAGCTGCTTGGCGAAGAAGCCGCCCTTGGAGCCGACCGGCACGATCACCGTGTTCTTCACCATCTGCGCCTTGACCAGGCCCAGCACCTCGGTGCGGAAGTCCTCGCGACGATCCGACCAGCGCAGGCCACCACGGGCGACCGGGCCGAAGCGCAGGTGCACGCCTTCCACGCGCGGGCCGTAGACGAAGATCTCGCGGTACGGACGCGGCTTGGGCAGGTCCGGAACCTTGCTGGAGTCGAACTTGAAGCTGATGTAGTCGGTCGGGCCGCCGTCGGCGCGCACGCCATTCTTGTACTGGATGTAGTAGCTGGTGCGCAGGGTCGCATCGATCACGCCGATGAAGCTGCGCAGGATACGGTCCTCGTCGAGGCTGGCGACGCGGTCGAGCAGACCCTTGATCGCGCTGCGGGTCGCTTCGACCTGTGCCTCGCGCTTGCCGGCGCGTGCATCGATGGCCGGCTTGAGCACGGCCAGCGCGGCTTCGTCGCCATTGGCCAGGGTCTTGAGCTGGGCGGCGAACCGCTCCATGCCGGCCTTGATTTCGGCCTTGCTCTCGTTGCCGGTGATCGGATCGAACTTGGCCTCGAACAGCTCCACCAGCAGGCGCGCCAGCAGCGGATAACGGTTGAACGTGGCTTCGACATACGGCTGCGAGAACGGTACGCCGACCTGCATCAGGTACTTGGTGTAGCCGCGCAGCATCGACACCTGGCGCCAGGACAGGTTGGCGGTCAGGATCAGTCGGTTGAAGCCATCGTTCTCGGCATTGCCGCGCCAGATCTGGCCGAAGGCTTCTTCGAAGTTGGCATCGAGGCTGGAGATGTCGAGATTGGTATCGCCGATCTCGACCTCGAAGTCCTGGATGAACATCGTCTTGGAGCCGGTCGTCTTGCCGCCGGCGGCGAGGCGGTACGGGTGTTCGGAGATCACCCGCAGGCCCATGTTCTCCATCATCGGCAGCGCATCCGACAGCGGGATGTCGTCGTGCTCGCGATAGAACTTGAAGCGCAGGCCACCGACGCCGCGGTGGGCGCGGTACAGGCTCAGGCGCAGGTCGTCCGGACCGCTCAGCGCAGCCAGGTGGTCGACGTCATCGGCGGCGACAGCGGCGCTGACTTCCTCGATGTAACCGGTCGGAAGCGCACGGCCGATGCTGTTGGTCAGTGCCAGGCCGCGCTCTTCGCCGTGGCGCCCGATCAGCTGTTCGCGCAGGTCGTCCTGCCAGTTGCGCACGATCTTCGACAGCTCGTCGTCGATGTGCGCCGACTCGGCCGCGGAAATGTCCTCGCGTGCGGTTTCGCCACTCTTCGGGCGCACGATCAGGTGCACCTGCGCCAGCGGCGACTCGCCGCCCAGCGTGACCGAGGAGTCGACGTGCTCGCCGTGCAGCTCGCGCTTGAGCATCGCCTCGATGCGCAGGCGCATGTCGGTGTTGAAGCGGTCGCGCGGGATGTAGACCAGCACCGAGAAGTAACGGCCATAGCGGTCGCGGCGCAGGAACAGCTTGCTGCGCACGCGCTCCTGCAGGCCGAGGATGCCGGTCGCCGTGTGCAGCAGCTCTCCCTCGTTGGACTGGAACAGCTCGTCGCGCGGCAGGCTCTCGAGGATGTGGCGCAGCGCCTTGCCGCTGTGGCTGTCAGGCGCCAGGCCGGACTTCTCCATCACGTAGTTGTGGCGCTGGCGCACCAGCGGGATGTCCCACGGGCGGCGGTTGTAGGCGCTGGAGGTGTACAGGCCGAGGAAGCGCTCCTCGCGCACCGGCTGGCCCTTGGCGTCGAAGCTGAGGATGCCGATGTAGTCCATGTAGCCTGGGCGATGGACGGTGGCGCGGGCATTGGTCTTGGTCAGGATCAGCGCATCGACCGAACCGGACTGCGGCATGTAGTGCGCCGCAAGCGAGGTCAGCAGGCGCGGCTTGCCGACATCCTGGCCGCGCAGCAGGCCCATGCCGCTGGCCTTGTCGGCCGCGAGCACCTGCTGGCCACCCTTGTCGACGACGTCGTACTCGCGGAAGCCGAGGAAGGTGAAATGGTTGTCGGCGGCCCAGCGCAGGAACTCCTGCGCCTCGTGCTTTCCGGCATCGCTGACCGGCAGCTTGCGCGAACCCAGGTCCTCTGCGATGGCGACCATCTTCTGCTTCATCTGCGGCCAGTCGCGCACCGAGGCGCGGACATCGGCCAGCACCGCTTCCAGCGCCTGCTTGATCTTCGGCATCGCCTCCTGCGGCTGGCGGTCGATCTCCAGGTGCATCAGCGATTCGGACACGCCTTCGCCGACGGCGACCAGCTTGCCGGCCTTGTCGCGGCGGAAGGTCACCACCGGGTGCCCCAGCACGTGCACGCCGATGCCCTGCTCGGCCAGCGCCATGGTCACCGAATCGACCAGGAACGGCATGTCGTCATTGGCGATCTGGACGACGGTGTGGGTCGATTCCCAGCCTTCGTTCTTGATCGTCGGATTGAACAACTGCACCAGCGCCGAGCCCGGCTTGCGCGCGCGCGCGAAGTCGAGGAAGTCGGTGGCCAGTTCGGCCCAGCCTTCGGCGCTGTGCTGCGGCAGCTCGTCGCTGCTCATGCGCTTGTAGAAGGCGTTGATGAACGCCTCGGTCTCGGCATGGCGCGCCTTCGGCAGGCGCTTGCGCATGGCGGCGATGATCGGTTCGAGCGAGACGGTGTCATCCTTCTCGATCGCCGCGGCGCCCTTGGTGGACGACTTTGCCGGCGCCTTCGATTTCGTCGAGGGGGCCTTGGCGGCGGGCTTGGCAGCAACGTTGCGTTTGATGCTCATGGGAACTGAAGGTCCAATGGAAAGAGGCCCACGCTATTCGCGCGGGCGAGGGGATACGGTTCAGTACGGACTGTTTGCGGACGCGACTTGGCGCGGCGCGAGCAGTGGGCGCGATGCGTCCGGGACGGCGTCGCGTGCGCCGCCTCCGGGCTTGCGGAGGCGGGCAATTGTCAGCAGGCCGCCACCGCGGTCGACAGGGCAGGCGGTAGGGCGTGACGATCCGAAACGTTTCATGACGTGGCTCGCTACTGCTTTTGGATCACTACAACTCGCGCGACACATCGGGATGCATCGCTCGTGGCCGATTGCTACGGCCGGCCTCAGCGCAGGCCGGTCTCGTTGCGGGCAATGACCAGGCGCTGGATCTCGCTGGTGCCCTCGTAGATCTCGGTGATCTTGGCATCGCGGAAGTACCGCTCCAGCGGCATCTCCTTGGAATAGCCCATGCCGCCGTGGATCTGTACGGCCTGGTGGGTGATCCACATCGCGGCCTCCGAAGCGGTGAGCTTGGCAATCGCCGCCTCGTTGCTGAAGCGCGCGCCGCCCTGCTCGTGCTGGCCCTTCTGCCATGCCGCGCGCAGCGTCAGCAGCGTGGCCGCATCGAGCTTGCACTTCATGTCGGCGATCTTGGCCTGGGTCATCTGGAACGTGCCGATCGGGGCGCCGAACGCCTTGCGCTCGCGCACGTACTCCAGGGTCTTCTCGTAGGCGGCACGGGCGATGCCGATGGCCTGGCTGGCGATGCCGATGCGACCGGCGTCGAGCACGCTCATGGCGATCTTGAAACCGTGGCCTTCGTCACCGAGGACGTCCTCGGCTTGCGCGACGTAGTTGTCGAATTCGATCTCGCACGTGGCCGAAGCACGGATGCCGAGCTTGGGCTCGGTCTTGCCGCGCAGGAAGCCCGGCTTGGCGGTGTCGATCATGAAGGCGGTGATGCCGCGCGCGCCCTTGTCCGGCTCGGTCATCGCGAACAGCACGATGTACTTGGCGACCGGGCCGGAGGTGATCCAGCTCTTCTTGCCGTTGATGAGGAAGGTGCCGTCGGCCTGCTTGGTGGCCTTGCAGCGCATCGCGGTGGCGTCGGAACCCGACTGCGGCTCGGTCAGCGCGAAGGCGCCGATCTCGCGACCCTCGGCAATGGCGCGCACGTACAGCTGCTTCTGTGCCTCGGTACCGAACTTGAGGATGCCGTTGCAGAACAGCGAATTGTTGACCGAGACAATCGTCGAGTGGGCCGCGTCGCCGGCGGCGATTTCGATCATCGCCAGCACGTAGCTGATCGGGTCCATTCCGGCGCCGCCGTACTCGGCCGGCACTTCGATGCCCATCAGGCCGTTCTCGCCGAGGGTGCGGATGTTCTCCAGCGGGAACTCGCCCGTCTGGTCGTGGTGCTCTGCGCTGGGAGCAATCTTTTCCTGGGCGATGCGGCGGGCCACATCCTGGATCATCAACTGCTCTTCAGTGAAGCGAAAATCCACGTCGGATACCTCGGGGCTGCTTGTTGGGGATGTTTCATTGCTACAGGCGGAGAATTGTAGCTGTCTCGTGCAGGTTTGGCAGGCCCCGAAGTTGTTGCGCAGCGCCATACCCGCCCTTTTCCGCCTGCGGCGGAAACCGCCCCTAACTAAGGGGCTAGGGCAAATACCGCTGGTCGCCGATGGGGAGTGGCCACTTTTCACCGCAACCAATGCCTTGCGCTTGACCCTTGGGGGCTTGCGGGCGACACTTATCGCTATATCGCGATAGGTTGATACATCATGGATCTGGAAGGCTGGTCGCTGCGACTGAAGGTGTTCGCCGATGCCACACGCGTGCGTCTGCTGGCACTGCTGGAGCGCGAGGAACTGACGGTCGCCGAGTTGTCGGCCATCACCCGACTCGCCCAGCCCCGCGTTTCAACACACCTGGCCAAGCTCAAGGAGGCCGGGCTGGTGCGCGATCGCCGCTCCGGCGTGTCGGCGTACTACCGCTTCGACGACGCCTCGCTGGATTCGGCGCAGAAGGCACTGTGGCAAACGCTGCGTGAAGGCAGCGACGATCCGCTGCTGCGCCAGGATGCCGAGCGCGTGGGCAATGTCCTGGCCGCGCGAGCGTCCGAACAGAACTGGGCCGACTCGGTAGCCGGCGACATGGAGCGCCATTACTCGCCCGGTCGCACCTGGGAGGCGCTGGCCCGCTCCGCCCTGCCCCTGCTCGAGCCCGGCGACGTGCTCGATATCGCCTCCGGCGACGGCGTGCTGGCCGAACTGCTGGCGCCGCACTCGCACCGCTACGTGTGCCTGGATTCCAGCACCAAGGTCGTACTGGCGGCCTCCGAGCGCTTGCGCAAGCTGAAGAATGTCGAAGTCCGCGAGGGCGACATGCACGCCCTGCCCTTCGCCGACGCCCATTTCGACCTGGTGGTGCTGATGCATGCGCTGACCTATGCCGAGCATCCGGCGCAGGCGGTGGCCGAGGCGGCCCGCGTGCTGCGCCCCGGCGGCCGGTTGCTGCTCACCAGCCTGGCCCGGCATGAACACCGTGGCGTGGTCGGCGCCTATGGCCACGTCAATCTCGGCTTCAGCGAGAAGGACCTGTCGAAGTTCGTCACCAAGGCCGGCTTCGACATCGGCAGTTGCGAAACCGTCACCCGCGAGCGTCGCCCGCCGCATTTCGAAGTGATCGCACTGATCGCGCGCAAGCCGGCCAACGCGGCTGCACCGGAACCCAAATCGACAGCGAAAAAGGCTGGCAGGAAGTCCTGAAGAATGAGCACGCTCCCCTGGCTCAACCCGACCCGCGCCCAGGCGCTGCAGCAGCGACTGGCAGAGCGCATCCTCATCATCGACGGCGCCATGGGCACGATGATCCAGCGCCATGAGCTGGACGAGGCTGCCTATCGCGGCGAGCGATTCGCCCACGGCTACGACCGCGCCTACGCCCCTTCGGAGCATGCGCACGGCGACGGATGCGGCTGCGCGCGCGACCAGCGCGGCAACAACGACCTGCTCACGCTCACGCAGCCGGACATCATCCGCAGCATCCATTCACAGTACCTGGATGCCGGTGCCGACCTGATCGAGACCAACACCTTTAACTCCACCACCGTGTCGCTGGCCGACTACGGCCTGGAGCACCTGGCCGGCGAACTCAACCAGGCCGGCGCGCGCCTGGCCCGCGCCGCCTGCGATGCGGCCGAGGCCGCCAACCCCGACCACCCGCGCTTCGTCGTCGGCGTGCTTGGGCCGACCAGCCGCACCGCCTCGCTCAGCCCCGATGTGAACCGCCCCGGCTTCCGCGCGATCACCTTCGATGAACTGCGCGTGGCCTACCGCGAAGCCACCGACGGACTGATCGACGGTGGCGCCGACGTGCTGATGGTGGAAACGGTATTCGACACCCTCAATGCCAAGGCTGCGCTTTTTGCGATCGAGGAGGCGTTCGACGCGCGCGGTGCGCGCCTGCCGGTGATGATTTCCGGCACGATCACCGATGCTTCCGGTCGCACGCTGTCGGGCCAGACCGCCGAGGCATTCTGGTACTCGCTGCGGCATTCGCAGCCGCTGGCGATCGGACTCAACTGTGCGCTCGGCGCAAAGGACCTTCGAGCCCACGTCGACGTCCTTGCCCAGGTCGCCGATGCCAACGTCAGCACCCATCCCAACGCGGGCCTTCCCAACGCCTTCGGCGGTTACGACGAAACCCCGGAAGACATGGCCGCCGTGCTCGGCGAGTTCGCCCAGGCCGGCCTGCTGAACCTCGTCGGCGGCTGCTGCGGCACCACGCCGGAGCACATCGCCGCGATCGCCGAAGCCGTCTCGGCGTACCCGCCGCGCGTGCTGCCCACGCTGGTGCGTGCCCAGGCCGATGATGCCGACAAGGAACTGGCGGCATGAGCGCACTGCCGCGCCAGACCCGGCTCAGCGGCCTGGAGCCGTTGCAGATCACTCCCGAAAGCAACTTCATCAACGTCGGCGAACGCACCAACGTCACCGGCTCGGCGCAGTTCAAGAAGCTGATCCTGGAAGGCCGACTGGACGAAGCGGTCGTGGTCGCCCGACAACAGGTCGAGAACGGCGCCCAGGTCATCGACGTCAACATGGACGAAGGCATGCTCGATTCCGAGCGGGCCATGGTCGACTTCCTCAACCTGATGGCCGCCGAGCCCGACATCGCGCGCGTGCCGGTGATGGTCGACAGCTCCAAGTTCAGCGTCATCGAGGCCGGCCTGAAGTGCCTGCAGGGCAAGGGCATCGTCAACTCGATCTCGATGAAGGAAGGCGAGACCGAATTCCTGCGCCAGGCGCGCCTGGTGCGCCGCTATGGTGCCGCCGTCGTGGTGATGGCCTTCGACGAGACCGGCCAGGCCGACACGATCGAGCGCAAGGTCGATATCTGCTCGCGTGCCTACCGCCTGCTGACCGAAGAGATCGGCTTCCCGCCGGAAGACATCATCTTCGACCCCAACGTGTTCGCCATCGCCACCGGCATCGACGAGCACAACGACTACGCCGTGGCCTTCATCGAAGCCACGCGTGAGCTGAAGCGGCGCTTTCCGTTCAGCCACATCTCCGGCGGCGTCTCCAACGTCAGCTTCTCCTTCCGCGGCAACGAACCGGTGCGCCAGGCCATCCACGTGGTGTTCCTGTACCACGCGATCCGCGCCGGCATGGACATGGGCATCGTCAACGCCGGCGCCCTGCCCCTGTATGACGACCTGGATGCAGACCTGCGCGAGCGCGTCGAGGACGTGGTGCTCAACCGCCGCAGCGACGGCACCGAGCGCCTGCTCGAGATCGCCGACCGCTACAAGGGCAAGAAGGGCGAGAAGCGGGTCGAAGACCTGGCCTGGCGCGAGAAGCCGGTGCGCGCGCGCCTGAGCCACTCGCTGGTGCATGGCATCGACCAGTACATCGAGACCGACACCGAGGAAGCGCGCGCCCAGTCGACGCGTCCGCTCGACGTGATCGAGGGCCCGTTGATGGACGGCATGAACGTGGTCGGCGACCTGTTCGGCGCCGGCAAGATGTTCCTGCCGCAGGTGGTGAAGTCCGCGCGCGTGATGAAAAAGGCCGTGGCCTACCTGCTGCCCTACATCGAAGCCGAGAAGCTGCGCACCGGTGACGTCGGCAAGTCCAACGGCAAGATCGTCATGGCCACGGTCAAGGGCGACGTCCACGACATCGGCAAGAACATCGTCGGCGTGGTGCTGGCGTGCAACAACTTCGAAGTGGTCGACCTGGGCGTGATGGTGCCGGCACAGACCATCCTCGACCGCGCACGCGCCGAGAACGCCGACCTGATCGGCCTGTCCGGCCTGATCACGCCGTCGCTGGAGGAGATGAGCCACGTCGCCCGCGAGATGCAGCGCCAGGGCTTCCACATGCCGCTGCTGATCGGTGGCGCGACCACCTCGCGCGCGCACACGGCGCTCAAGATCGATCCGCATTACAAGTCGCCCACGGTGTGGGTGAAGGACGCGTCGCGCGCCGTCGGCGTGGCGCAGTCGCTGATCAGCCCCGACCTGCGCGTGGGCTTCGTCGCCGCCAACGATGCCGACTACGCCGAGATCCGCGAGCGCCACAAGCACCGCGGCGACGGCAAGCGTCTGGTGCCGCTGGCGAAGGCCCGCGGGCAGCGCTTCGACGGCCGCTGGCAGGACTACGTGCCGCCGGCGCCGAACCAGCCCGGACTGCACGTGTTCGACGACTACCCGCTGGCGGAACTGGTCGACTACATCGACTGGACGCCGTTCTTCAACACCTGGGAACTGGCTGGCAGGTATCCGGCGATCCTCGAAGACGAGATCGTCGGCGCACAGGCGCGCGAGTTGTTCGGCGATGCCAAGGCGATGCTCAAGCGCATCGTCGACGAGAAGTGGCTGAAGGCGAAGGCGGTGTTCGCGCTGTGGCCGGCCAACAGCGTCGGTGACGACGTCGTCGTCGACACCGGGTCGACGCCGACCACCCTGCACTTCCTGCGCCAGCAGGTCGACAAGCCGGTCGAGCGCCCGGACTTCTGCCTGGCTGACTTCATCGCACCGAAAGACTCGGGCCGCCAGGACTGGATCGGCGGATTCGCGGTCACTGCCGGACTGGGTATCGAGGCGCACGTCGCCCGCTTCGAAGCCGACCACGACGACTACAACGCGATCCTGCTCAAGGCACTCGCCGACCGCTTCGCCGAAGCGCTCGCCGAACGCCTGCACGAGCGGGTGCGCAAGGAGTTCTGGGGCTTCGCCACCGAAGAAGTGCTCGACAACGATGCATTGATCCACGAGGCCTATCGCGGCATCCGCCCCGCTCCCGGCTACCCCGCCTGCCCGGAGCACAGCGAGAAGGCGACGCTGTTCGCGATGCTCGATGCCCCCGGCAATGCGGGGCTGCAGCTGACCGAGAGCTTCGCGATGTATCCCGCCGCGGCCGTGTCGGGCTACTACTTCAGCCACCCCGACAGCCAGTACTTCGTGGTTGGTCGCGTGTCGAAGGAACAGGTGGAGGACTACGCCCGTCGCAAGGGCGTCAGCCTGGCGCAGGCCGAACGCTGGCTGGCATCGAACCTGGACTACGACCCGGAATAAGTTTCAGGCGCAGCAGACAGTTGTCCTGCTGCACCTGCGACCGGGCTATTGCGCTGCCCGCGCCGCCGAGCTCGCACCGGCGTGATCAAGCGAACCCAGGTACGCCAGGAAGCTGGGCACCAGCACCTGATTGCCATGGCCGCTCAGATGGTCGCCGTCGAAGAAGAGCGGACGGCCGTGGTCGCTGACATGGCACACCTTACCTGGGCACAGCACCGGAAGCGGGTCCCAGACGCTCACGCCACCGAGCTGCGCGGCAATGCGGCCATACGAGGCGAGCACCGGCGCCCGCAAGGCTTCGATCTCGCTGCGCTCCATGGTCAGGCCATCGCGGCAGGCCGGATTGGACTGGCTGAACCAATCGGCGCAACGGTAAGGCGGAGAACGGAACAGCGGTTTGGGCGCCTCGAACACCACGCGTATGCCCTGCTCTGCCAACGGGCGCAGAGTCTCGCCGATCACACGTTCGGATTCCTGGCGCCCGACGACGGCGGTTTCGCCGAACACCGCGTCGCGCACTTCCTCGGGTTTGAAGCTGATCCACTGGTCGGCGAACCGCGGCAGCCGTAGAGCGGGCAGAAAGATGACGTCGCCAGGCCGTGCGCGCGCCTTGACGTCGGCGAGGGCCGAGGCCCCGAACTCCTGGCAGTGCGGAACCTGGTAGTCACGCCATGGTTGCAGGCTGGCAAACGAGCAACCGGCCCGGGTGTAGATGTAGATATCGCGCTGCGTGCGCAAGGCGACCTGCTTGAGCATGCCGGCATAGGCCGAGGCATGTGAATCGCCGATCACGAACAAGCGACCGGCCTGGGAGGGCTGCTTGCACGACGTTGGCGACAGCACCCGCAGCTCGACATTGGCAACCGTCTCCACGTGGCCGACCGCGGCACAATCGGGCAGCTCGGGACGGGTTTCCCGGCCTTGCGGATACCAGTCCTCTGCCTGCCGGGCCACAACGCTCAGTGACAGCTCCGGCTGCATCCGGCCGATCTTGCGATAGCCGGTCATGCACACCACGATCACCACGACTCCGATCCCGACCACCGCCAGCCTGGGCGCATTGCGAACGACCGCAGCGCGACGGAACGGCGTCTCGACGAAGCGGTACGACAGCGCCGCGAGCGCGAACGTAAGCATCAGCGCGATCACTCGCAGCGCTGCCGACTCCAGCCCCACCGTCCAGCGCATCAGCACGAACACGGGCCAGTGCCACAGGTAGAGCGAGTACGAGATGCGTCCGATGTACAGCGCGGTCCTGTTCTCGAACAGCCATCGCAACGGCCTGGCAACGGCGGCCACCTGCAGGAATCCGAGCAGTCCCAGCGCGCCTGCCACTGGCAACAGGGCGTCCGGGTACGGGGCATGACCCGCTCGGGCAGTGGCCAGACCATAGACAAGGGCAGCCAACGACAAGGTGGTACCGATGGTGGCCGGCCATGCGCTGGCCTGTGCGATGTCATTACCGCGCGAGCGCAGTCCGGCGAGGATCTGAAACAGCAGCACGCCCGCCGCCAGTTCCCAGAACCGTGTGGTCAGCATGTAGAACGCCAACGCCGGCTGATCCTTGGAAACCCAGAACACGTATGCCAGCGAGGCCAGCAGGCCGGCGCCGAACAGTGCCATCGAGGCGGCGCGCCCGCGGCGCCCGAACGCCCATGCGAAGAACAGCAGCGGGAACAGGAGGTAGAACTGTTCCTCCACGCCCAGCGACCAGGTATGCGTGTACGGATTGAACTCGACCTTGGGCGAGAAGTAGTCGCCGTCGGTGCGAAGCAGGACGAAGTTGCTCAGCCCGAGGAACGCCCAGCGACCGACCGCATTGCTGGTGTCGCTGAGCCACGCCTGCGGGATGAACAGCGCGCTGGCGACGCTGGTGGCGAGCAGGCAGACCATCAACGCCGGTGCGATCCGGCGGATGCGTCGCGAATAGAAGTGACCCAGGTAGTCCAGCAGCCTGGGATGGTCGAACCGCGCCATCGACGCGCTGACCACGAATCCGGAGATGACGAAGAAGACATCGACGCCAGTGAACCCGCCCGGCAACCAGGACGAATCCATGTGATACGCGATGACCGACAGCACGGCCAGCGCACGCATGCCATCGATGTACGGGAAATACCCGTGACGCGGCTCGTCCATGATCCCCTTCCCCTTTCTACTCTCAAATGCCGCCCGCAAGGGCGTTACCACACCAGGTCGTCAGGTACCTGATACTGGGGATCGGCATAGGGATCGTCCCCCGCCGGCGCGTTCGGATCGACCTTCAAAGCGATCGCGGCGGCGAAGATCTCTTCGGCCTGGGCCAGCACTTCAGCGCTGACCAGCACGTAGCGGCCGTCCATCTGCAGCACGCCCAGCTCACCTGCGTTGAGTGCCTTGAGCTGGGTCTCGTTGACGTAGACACGCTTGATCTTGCCGCCGTACGGGAAGTGGCGAGCGATCTCCGCGGCCGGATCATTGAGTGCCTTGTCCTTGACCAGCTCGGTCAGCCTGGCGCGCGCTTCGCGCCGCAGCCGTGCTTCTTCCTGCTTGGCCGCTTCGGCCGCAATGCGCTCGTCCTTCTCGCGCTGGGCGCGGATGGCATAGGCCTTGGCCAGGTCGATGTCCTCGCGCGACTGCGGCTTGCCGCTGGGACGCGGGCCACCCTGCCGGCGTGCTTCGCCGCGGGGGGCATCGCCCCTGCGCGCATCGCCCCTGCGCTGATCACCCTTGCGCTGTTCGCCGCCCTTGTTGGCACCGGCCGCATGCCCGCCCGGCTTGCCGCCATGCGGCTTCCCAGGACCGCGCTGGCCCGGCTTGCCGTCGGGCTTGCCCTGCGAGGGACGTTCGGGGCGCTCGGGTTTGGGTGCCGGCGTGAAACCAAGCCCCATCAGTTGGTCGCGAAGACTATTGCTCATTGCGTCGTGTCAGTAGTGCGGCGGGGGTGGTTCTTGCGAAGCATCGCCGGTGATCGGGTTGGTCGACATCGCCATGCGCATCTGCTTGAGTTCCTCAAGCACGCGATGCAGCAACAGGGCATTGCGACCTTCTTCTTCGCGCGCGCCTGCCAGCGCATCGCTCAGTTCGGTCAACGCCTGCTCCTGGAATGCAACGCGCATCTCCAGGTCGACCAGTCGCTGTTCGAGTTCGCTCTGGCTGCTCATGTCAGTCGATCAGGATCGAGCGACCACGCCCGATGCCGTAGTAGGCCAGTCCGGCCGCCTCGACTTCGTCGGGGTGGTAGAGGTTGCGCCCGTCGAAGATCACGCGGTCCGCCAGCGACTGGCTCAGGCGCTGGAAATCCGGGCTGCGGAACTGCTTCCACTCGGTCACCACCACCAGCGCATCGGCATCGGCCAGCGTGGCGCGTGCCGAATCGCACAGCACCAGGTCGTCGCGCTCACCAAAGATCCGCTGTGCCTCTTCGGTCGCCTCCGGATCGTAGGCTCGCACCTTGGCGCCGGCGTCCCACAGCAACTGCAACAGACGGCGGCTCGAAGCCTCGCGCATGTCGTCGGTGTTGGGCTTGAACGCCAGGCCCCACACCGCGAACGTCTTGCCTGCAAGCGCGCCGTCATGGGACGCGACGCCGTAGTGACGACCGATCAGCTCGAACAGGTGTTCCTTCTGGCGATCATTGACCGACTCGACCGCGCCCAGCAGTTGCGCGTCGTAGCCGTACTGCTGCGCCGTCTTCGCCAGTGCCTGCACGTCCTTGGGGAAGCACGAGCCGCCGTAACCGGCGCCGGGATAGATGAAGTGCCAGCCGATGCGCGGATCCGAGCCGATACCCTGGCGCACCATCTCCACGTCGGCACCGACCTTCTCGGCGATGTTGGCGATCTCGTTCATGAAGCTGATCTTCGTCGCCAGCATCGCATTGGCGGCGTATTTGGTCAGCTCCGCCGAGCGCACGTCCATCACCACGATGCGCTCGTGGTTGCGGTTGAACGGCGCGTACAGGCGCTTGAGCTTGTCCACTGCCGTCGCGCTGCTGGCACCGATCACGATCCGGTCCGGACGCATGCAGTCGTTGACCGCGTCGCCTTCCTTGAGGAACTCGGGATTGGAGGCCACTTCGAAACCGAACTCGGCGCCACGCGACGCCAGCTCGGCCGCGATCGTCGCGCGCACCTTGTCGGCGGTGCCGACCGGCACGGTCGACTTGTTGACCACCACCACCTGTCGCTCGAGATGACGGCCGATCGTGCGCGCCACCGCCAGCACGTACTTGAGGTCGGCGCTGCCGTCTTCGTCCGGCGGCGTGCCCACCGCGATGAAGACCACGTCGCCATGGGCGACCGCGACTTCGGCGTCGGTGGTGAAGCGCAGGCGTCCGGCGGCGTGGTTGGCCTTGACCATCGGCTCCAGCCCCGGCTCGTAGATCGGGATCACGCCGCGGTTGAGTCCGTCGACCTTGGCCTGGTCGATGTCGACGCAGATCACGTCGTGGCCGACGTCGGCCAGGCAGGTGCCCGTGACGAGGCCGACGTATCCGGTTCCAAAGATCGTGACGCGCATAGGTACTCCAACGAGGAACGAATCTGCAGCAGCAGGGAGCGGTCTTCGCTCCCTGCGCCCGGATGGTTACCCGTTACTCACTTGCCGCCCGGCTTGACGATGTCGAGCAGCTCGACTTCGAAAACCAGGGTCTGGTTCGGGCCGATCGGGCCTGCGCCCTGCTCGCCGTAAGCCAGCTTGCTCGGGATCCAGAAGCGGTACTTGCTGCCGACCGGCATCAGCGCGATGCCTTCCTGCCAACCCGGCACGAGCTGGCCGAGGACGAAGGTCGCCGGCTCACCACGGTCGTAGGAGCTGTCGAAGGTCTTGCCGTCGAGCAGCGCGCCCTTGTAGTGCGCGCTGACGGCGTCGGTGGCGCTGGGCTTGGCGCCCTTGCCTTCGGTCAGTACCTGGTACTGCAGGCCCGAAGCAGTGGTGATCACGCCCGGCTTCTTGCCGTTCTCGGCGAGGAACTTCTGGCCGTCGTCGAGGTTCTTCTTGGCATCGGCCATCATCTTGGCGATGCGCTGCGCCTGTACCTTCTGCGCGAACGCTTCGCGGATCTGCGTCGACTGCTTCTCGTCGAGCAGCAGCTTCTCGCCGGCGAGCGAGCTCTTGAGCGCCTTGTTCAGCGTATCCAGGTCGATTTCATCCTTGACCGGCTCCAGCGAGCGCGCCATGTCCATGCCGATCATGTAGCTGACCTGTTCCTTCTCGGTCGGCAGGCCCGGGATCGCCTTGTCGCCAGCCTTGCCGGCGTCAGCGGCGGCGTCGGGCTTGGCGTCCGCGGCCTTGTCGGCCGGCTTGTTGCAGGCAGCGGTCAGCGCTGCAAGCGAAGCGATGGCCAAGGCGAGGGCGGTGTGGCGCGGAGAAAACTTCATCGGATGGAGGCTCCAGGAATGGGGTTTCGCGATTCGGGTATCGGCTTTGGCAGCGTGGCATCGGCGCCACGCCGCCATCAAGGCCTCACAAACTGCCAGCAGCAAACTGAACGGTAGACGTACCGTTCAAATTCAGAGGATGGCCATCAATTCAACGTCGAACACGAGCGTCGCGTTCGGGCCGATCGGGCCGCCCGGCGTGCCCTTCGGGCCATAGGCCAGCTCGCCCGGGATCCAGAAGCGGAACTTGCTGCCGACCGGCATCATCGCCACGCCTTCGGTCCAGCCGGCGATGACCTGGTTCAACGCGAACTCGGCCGGCTGGCCGCGATCGTAGGAACTGTCGAACACCGTGCCGTCGAGCAGCGTGCCGTGGTAGTTGACGCGGACCTGGTCGGTCGACTTCGGACGCGGGCCCGAACCCTGGCGCAGGATCATGTACTGCAGGCCGGAGCCGGTCGTGAACACGCCCTTGACCGACTTGTTCTTGGCAAGGAACGCAGCGCCGTCAGCCTGGTTCTTGTCGCCCAGTGCCGAAGCCTGCGCCTGCATCTTGGCCTGGACCTTCTGCTGGAAGGACTGGCGCACGGCGCCCTGCTCGGCCTCGCTCAGCAGCGGCGTGCCCTTGTTGAAGCTGGTGCGGATCGCCTGCACCACCACCGGCAACTCGAGCTCGTCCTTGATCGGTGCCAGCGAACGGCCGACGTCGGCGCCCACCAGATAGGCGACCTTGTCCTTGGCGACTTCAGGCACCTTGGCGCCGGCCGGAGCCTGGCCCTGGCGCGAGGCAATGCGCTGCATCAGCGCCGGACCGACGACCTGCGCCTCGTCCTCGGTGATCAGCGGCTTGCCGCCGTCGAAGGCGTTCTTGATGGCGCGCTCGAAAGCGGCCAGGTCGATGTCCGGCGCCACCGGGGCGATGGACTGGGCGATATCGCTGCCGACCATGTAGCTGGCCTTGTCGCGTTCGGTAGTAAGCACGGTCTTGTCTTGGGCAGAGGCTGCCGCGCCGATCAGCGTGGCCGCAGTGGTGATCAACACGGCGGCGCCGCGCACAAAAGCCTTCATCGGGTACCTGCTCCGTATGGGTATGGTCGTCGGCCTGAATGGCCAGATTGCGTCTGGACGGCATCAGCTGCCGCCACCGCCACGCAAGCGGTGCATTGTCGCGGCACAGGATCGCATGGGCAATGACCGTGCGCGCAGTAACGTGTGACCGCTGCCTGGCCCTTTTGTTCCGGCATCTACTTCGCAGCCGCGCGGGGCGCCTCGAGCGCCTTTTCGATGGCGGCAACCACGGCCGGATCATCCGGCGTGGTCTTGCTGCCATAGCTGGCGATCAGGCGGCCATCGCGGCCGATCAGGTACTTGTGGAAGTTCCAGCGCGGCGCCTCGCCGGAGACGCGGCTCAGGTCCTGGTACAGCGGTGTGGCGTCGGCCCCGACCACATGCACCTTCTGGAACATCGGGAACTTCACGCCATAGGTCAGCGTGCAGAACTCCTGGATCTGCTTCTCGTCCTCGAATTCCTGCGCCTTGAAGTCGCCGGACGGGAAGCCCAGCACGGCAAAACCCCTGCCCTTGTAGCGTGCGTGCAGCGCTTCGAGCGCTTCGAACTGCGGCGTGTACCCGCATTTGCTGGCGGTGTTGACCACCAGCACGACGTCGCCGCCATAGGCCGATGCCAGGTTGACCGGCGCCTTGCCGGCCAACGGCCGGTAGCTGCGATCGAGCAGGCCGCCAGCGGCCGAAGCGAATGCCGACACCAGCAGCAAGGACAGCCCCACGGGCACGAATAGTTGCTTGCAGCGGCGAGAAAGAAGCGTGGGCATGGGCGTCGTGGGGCCGTTTGGAGGGATCAACCCGGGATTATGACCAGTGTTCCCCCTGCCGGGGCCCCGCGGCGGCCCCGCCCCGTTCATCGGCCTATGCCATCAGTTGGGTAGGCCGGACTTGACCGGGAGTATTTAGGTGTTATAGTTGCCTACAACACCGGTTGACCAAAGAGCAGGACGCCCACCATGAACCGCAGGCTCCACAACTCCTTCCTCGCCCTGCTCGCCTCGGCTTCGACGCTGGCGCTGTGCCTGGCGATGGCGCTCCCGGCGCCGCAGCAACCGCAGGTCCGCCCGATCGCCCTGCACATGGGTCCGGTCGACTTCACTTTCACGCCTTCCGATCCGACCGCCAGCCATGGCGAGCAGGTCGAGGCCCTCGCACGCAGCATCGAGCGTCGCGCCGACCAGGTCGACAGCCTGGCCGATGCCGCCGCCCTGACCGCTGAGATCGCAACCGCCGCGGCCCTGGCCGAAGCGGTGACAAGTTCCAGGTCTTTCGAGAGCGCCACCATCGACACCGAAAAGAAACAGGCAAGGACTGCCGCCCGGCATCGCCGGCAAACCCTAGTCATGCCTTATTTCTCATTCGCACCGCGGGGCTGAACCCATGACCGCAATTCAATGGAGCGACGGCGCTCCGATCTATCGCCAGCTGAAGGAGCGCGTCATTGCGATGATGCTCGACGGGGTGCTCAAGCCCGGAGACGCTCTTCCCTCTGTCCGCCAGGTCGCCGCCGAATATCAGCTCAATCCAATCACTGTCTCGCGCGCCTATCAGGAACTGGCGGACGAGGCTCTCGTCGAAAAACGCAGGGGTCTGGGCATGTACGTGACCGAAGAGGCCGCAAAGAAACTGCTGTTCAATGAACGCGAACGCTTCCTGCGCGAGGAATGGCCGCTGGTGCTGGAACGCATCATGCGCCTGGGCCTGACCGCACAGGAACTGCTGGCTACCGACGTCAAGGCAGGCACGCAATGAACGCCCCCGTCACCACTTCCGCATCCGTGGTCAGCGCCCACGGCCTGCGCAAGGCCTACAAGAACAAGCTGGCGCTGGACGAGACCGCGTTCGAGATCCCGGCCGGCCGCATCGTCGGCCTGATCGGTCCCAACGGCGCGGGCAAGACCACCGCGCTCAAGGCCATCCTCGGCCTGATCCCGTTCGAGGGCACGCTGAAGGTGCTGGGCCGCGACCCGCGCACCGAGCGTGACGAACTCATGCGCGACGTCTGCTTCATCGCCGACGTGGCGGTGCTGCCGCGCTGGATCCGGGTCAAGGAGGCGATCGAGTTCGTCGCCGGCGTGCACCCGCGCTTCGACCGTGCCAAGTGCGAGCGTTTCCTCGCCCACACCAAGCTGACGCCGAACATGCGGGTGCGCGAACTGTCCAAGGGCATGATCGTGCAGCTGCACCTCTGGCGCTGGTGATGGCGATCGACGCCAAGCTGCTGGTCCTGGACGAGCCGACCCTGGGCCTGGACATCCTCTATCGCAAGCAGTTCTACCAGCGCCTGCTGGAAGACTACTTCGACGAGGAGAAGACGATCCTGGTCACGACCCACCAGGTCGAGGAGATCGAACACATCCTCACCGACGTGATGTTCATCCGCGACGGCAAGATCGTGCTCGACAACGACATGGAATCGCTCGGCGAGCGTTTCATCGAAGTGCTGGTCAATGGCGAGAAGACCGATCAGGCGCGTGCGCTCAAGCCGATCGACGAACGCGCCCTGCCCTTCGGCAAGACCGTGATGCTGTTCGATTCCGTGCCGCACGAACACCTGTCCGGCCTGGGTGAGACCCGCACGCCGGGCCTGGGCCGACCTGTTCGTCGCCACCATGAAGGGAACCTACGCATGAACGCGATTCAAGAATCCCATGGTGGAGCCCGCGCTGCCGTAGTGGCCGCGCCGCATCCCACCCACACCTACAAGATGCTGCTCAAGCGCGAATTCTGGGAGCACAAGGGCGGTTTCTTCTGGGCACCGCTGGTGGCCGGCGGCATCCTCCTGCTGCTGACCCTGATGGGCGTCGGCGCCGGTGAAGTGCTGCTGCGCAAGGTTCCCGACCACGCCACGATCAACGTCGAAGGCGGCAGCTTCCAGGTCAATGGTCTCGACCTGGCGCGATTGACCGAGAAGATCAGCCCGAACGAGCTGCGTGAGTTCGGCGGCGCGATCGATGCCAGCCTCTACATGGCAGCCACCTGGCCCTTCGTCGTCCTCGCCTTCGTCGTGTTCTTCTACTGCCTGGGCAGCCTGTACGACGATCGCAAGGACCGCAGCGTGCTGTTCTGGAAGTCGTTGCCGATCTCCGACCGCGATACCGTTCTGTCGAAGGTGCTCAGTGCCACGCTGATGGCGCCGGTGATCGCCGCGACCGCGGCCATCCTGACCGTCTTCGGTTCGATGCTGATCTACAGCCTGGTCGTGCTGCTGCACGGCGGCAACCCGTACACCCTGCTGTGGGTGCCGGCGAGCCCGCTGAAGGTCTGCGCGCACCTGCTTGCCTCGATCCCGGTGTATGCCCTGTGGGCACTGCCGACCGTGGGCTGGCTGATGCTCTGCTCGTCCTGGGCCAAGAGCAAGCCGTTCCTGTGGGCACTGATCATCCCGATCTTCGCCGGCATCTTCGTCGGCTGGTTCGACCTGATGCATGCCTTCGACCTGGATACGGCCTGGTTCTGGAAGAACATCGTCGCCCGCAGCCTGACCAGCATCGTCCCCGGCGCCTGGTTCGACGCGGCCAACATCGGCGACATCAGTGTCGATGGTCCGCAGGCGATCCACTCGGTGATCAACCTGCGCACGATGTACTCGGTCCTGCTCACGCCGCAGCTGTGGATTGGTGCGGTGGCCGGTGCGGCGATGCTCTACGGCGCGATCCGCATGCGCCGCTGGCGCGACGACGGCTGACCCCGATGGGTTCGCGGGACGGTGGCACGCAACCTTCGGCCACTGTCCCGCATCCCAGCCGTACTGACCCACGGAGCCCGACCCACATGATTCACAAGTCCGCAATTGCCGTCGCCCTCTCCCTCAGCGCTGCCCTGGTACCGGCCGCCCATGCCGCCACACCGCAGTGCCAGCACTCCGAAGCGCGCAACCTGCAGCTCGACCTGGCCGGGGTGAAGGCCGTGGTGTTCGATATCGGCCCTCACGACCTCATCGTCACCGCCTCGCCCGGCGCACGCTCGGCCATCGACGGCAAGGCCTGCGCTTCCGATGCCGGTCGCCTTAAGGACCTGCGGCTGACCCAGCAGCGTGTCGGCGACAAGCTGGTGGTGACGGCCGAGCGCAGTGACGGCATCACGTTCAACTTCGGCGGCAACCATTACGCCTACCTGGATATCAAGGCTTCGATCCCGGACAGCGTGCCGGTGCAGCTCAAGGTCGGCTCCGGCGATGCCCGCGTCACCGGCGCGACGTCGCTGAGCATCGACCTGGGCTCGGGTGATGTCGAGGCGCGCGACATCCGCGGCCTGGTCACTGCCGACCTCAACTCGGGCGACATCGAGCTCGACACGATCGGTTCCCTGCAGGTGCTCAGTGTCGGCTCCGGCGACTTCAGCGCCCGGCGCATCGGACGCGGCGCCGAGGTCGGCAGCATCGGCTCGGGCGACGTCGAACTGGTCGATGTCGGCGGCGACGTCAACGTCGACCACATTGGTTCGGGCGACCTCGACGTGCGCGACGTGCGCGGCAACCTGAGCGTGCGCCATGTCGGCAGCGGTTCGGTCGATCACAGCGGCGTATCCGGTCGTACTGACGTACCGCAAGACAACTGATTCCACGACAAGCGCGGGGCGCACTCGCGCCCCCGCACCAGCCAGGAGCTACGCATGATTGCCGCAAGCCGCACCGTAATGTTCGCCGCCGTGCTCGGCGGCATCTCGCTCCTGGCTGCCTGTGGCGCCAACCCCGCGCCGGGCAACGCACCGACGGCCAAGAAGCAGGAAACCGGGGTCATCTCGTCCGCCATCCAGGAAGCCATCGGCGAGGCCCAGAAGGAAATCGCGGAAGGCAACATCACCGTTTCCAAGGACGAGCACAACGGTGGCAAGAAGGCCGAGATCACGCCCAAGGGCGACCTGCTGATCGATGGCCGCGCCGTGGCAGTGACCCCGGCGCAGCGCACGTTGCTGCTGGAGTACCGCAGCCACGTCGTCGCCGTCGCCACCGCCGGCATGCACATCGGCATGGAGAGCGCCGACCTGGCCACCAAGGCCGTGGCCGAATCGCTCAAGGGCGTGTTCACCGGCAACACCGACGACGTCGAAAAGCGTGTCCAGGCCGAGGCCGACAAGGTCCGCACTGCCGCCAAGCAGCTGTGCACGCACCTGCCGGCCATGCTGGACTCGCAGCAGAAGCTGGCCGCCGCACTGCCTGAGTTCAAGCCGTACGCGACGATGGATGCGTCCGATGTCGATGATTGCTGGAAGGAAACCCGCGACCACGACACCGCCAGCACGGCTGCGGAAGAAGCCGCAAAGCGTTGAGTTGCACGCGGGCAGGTGTGATCCCTACCCGCCTCCGCCAGCGCCTTCATGGATCCCGCCGCGCGTCAGCGCCGCGGGATCCAGCAGCCGGCGCAGTTCCGTCTCCGGCAAACCACTGACTTCCACCGCGACTTCGAGCACCGGCCGACCCTGTTTGTAGGCCTGCTTGGCAATCGCCGCGGCCTTCTCGTAACCGATGATCGGATTGAGCGCGGTCACCAGGATCGGGTTGCGGTCGAGTGCTTCGCGCACGCGCTCCGGCCGCGCCTTCAAACCGGCAATCGCGTCGTCGGCCAGCAGGCGCATCACGTTGCCCAGCAACCGGATCGAATCGAGCAGGTCGTAGGCAATCAACGGCAGCATCACGTTGAGCTGGAAATTGCCGCTCTGCCCGGCCACGGTAATCGCGGCGTGATGGCCGATCACCTGCGCGCAGACCATGCAGGTCGCCTCCGGGATCACCGGATTGACCTTGCCCGGCATGATCGAGCTGCCCGGCTGCAGCGCCGGCAATTCGATCTCGCCCAGCCCGGCCAGCGGACCGGAATTCATCCAGCGCAGATCGTTGGCGATCTTCATCAGCGCCACAGCCAGCGTGCTCAACTGCCCCGACAGCTCGACCGCGTCGTCCTGCGAAGCGATGCCCTCGAACTTGTCCTGTGCCGATTCGAAGCGCGTGCCGGCCAGCGTCGATAGCGCCTTGGCCATCCCCCGGCCGAAACGCGGATCGGCGTTGATGCCCGTGCCGATCGCGGTGCCGCCGATCGGCAGGCGTCGCACACGCTTGAGTGCGTCGTCGATACGCGCCTGCGCCGACGCCAGCTGCGACGCCCATGCGCCGAATTCCTGGGCGAACGTCAGCGGCATTGCATCCATCAGGTGGGTGCGCCCGGTCTTGGTCACCTTGCCCAACGCCTTGCCGCGTCGCTCGATGGTCCGGCGCAGGTGCTTGAGCGCCGGCAGCAGTTGTTCGACGGTGGCCAGTTGCGCCGACACGCGGATCGCCGTGGGAATCACGTCGTTGGAGCTCTGGCCCAGGTTGACATGGTCATTGGGGTGGATCTTCTGCCGGCCGCCGGCCGTGGCCAGGGAGGCGATGACCTCGTTGGCATTCATGTTGCTGGAGGTGCCCGAACCGGTCTGGTAGACGTCGATCGGGAACTGCGCGTCGTGCTCGCCCTGGGCAACGGCCAGCGCCGCATTCTGGATCGCCTGCGCCGCGCCCTTGCCGAGCAGGCCGTAGCCGCCGTTGACCTGGGCCGCGGCGGCCTTGATCAGGCCCAGCGCACGGATGAACTCGCGCGGCATCGGCTGGCCGGAAATGGGGAAGTTCTGCACTGCGCGCTGGGTCTGTGCGCCCCACAGGGCCGCTGCAGGCACCTGCAGTTCGCCCATGCTGTCGCGTTCGGTACGGAACTGCGCGCCACTGCCTCGCTGCCTGGCCATTGCCGACTCTCCGGGGGGACTCGATGGGATGAGCTTACGCCGCTCACTGCGACGACGACCACGCCTGGCGTGGCCTCCACGTGACAACGCAGGTGGGCTGCGGGGCTGATCCCGGCGTCGGCCGGGATGACGGGTCGAGGGGAACCGGGGTGGGCAGGAGTAGTAGAATCGCGGTTTTCTCGCCCCCCGGCCCGCCATGTCCGTCGAATCCCAGCTGCTCGCCCTGTCCCCGCTCGATGGCCGCTATGCCGGCAAGGTCGATGCGCTGCGCCCGATCTTCTCCGAGTACGGCCTGATCAAGGCGCGGGTCAAGGTCGAAGTGGAATGGCTGCTGGCGCTGGCCGACGAGCCGGGCATCGTCGAGCTGCCGCCCTTCTCCAAGGACGCCGCCGCGCGCCTGCGCGCGCTCGCCGACAACCTGTCGCCGGCTGATGCCGCCCGGGTCAAGGAGATCGAGCGCACTACCAACCACGACGTCAAGGCGGTCGAGTACTTCATCAAGGAGCGCCTGAAGGACGATGCCGGCCATGCCTTCGAAGAGCTCGGCCCCGCGCTGGAGTTCGTGCATTTCGCCTGCACCTCCGAGGACATCAACAACCTCAGCTACGCGCTGATGCTCAACCAGGCGCGCCAGTTCGTGCTGCTGCCCAAGCTCGATGAGCTGATCCAGACCCTGCGCACGATGGCGCACGAGCACGCTGCACTGCCGATGCTCTCGCGCACGCACGGCCAGACCGCCTCCCCGACCACGGTCGGCAAGGAACTGGCCAACGTGGTCGCACGCCTGCAGCGCCAGGGCGAGACCCTCGCCGCCGCGCGCATGCCAGGCAAGATCAATGGCGCCGTCGGCAACTACAACGCCCATGTCGCGTCGTATCCGGACGTCGACTGGCCGAAGTTCTCCGAGCACTTCGTCCATTCGCTCGGCCTGAACTGGCAGCCTTACACCACGCAGATCGAGCCGCACGACGGCATCGCCGAGGTCTGCGATGCGCAGCGCCGCATCGACACCATTGCTGTGGACCTGTGCCGCGACGTATGGGGCTACATCTCGCTGGGCTACTTCAAGCAGGCCGTCAAGGCCGGCGAAGTCGGCAGCTCGACGATGCCGCACAAGGTCAACCCGATCGATTTCGAGAATGCCGAAGGCAACTTCGGCATCGCCAACGCGCTGTTCGAGCATTTCGCCGCCAAGCTGCCGATCAGCCGCTGGCAGCGCGACCTGACCGACTCCACCGTGCTGCGCGCACTGGGCACCGCATTTGGCCATGCCCTGATCGGTTTCGATGCGCTGCAACGTGGCCTGGGCAAGCTCAGCGTCAATCCCGAGCGCCTGGCCGCCGACCTCGATGCCTCGTGGGAAGTGCTGGCCGAAGCCGTGCAGACGGTGATGCGCCGCCATGGCCTGCCCAATCCGTACGAACAGCTCAAGGCGCTGACCCGCGGCCAGGGCATCAACGAAGCGTCGATGCGCGAGTTCATCGCCACGCTGGAACTTCCGGCCGCGGACAAGCAGCGCTTGCTGGAAATGACGCCGGGCAGCTACACCGGTCTGGCCGAGAAGCTGGCGCGCGAGATCTGACAAGCCATGGAACATGGCGATGAAGCTGCTGCTCAACATCGACGTCGATGACCTGCCCAGGGCCGAGGCGTTCTACATCGCCGCCTTCGGCCTGAGGCCGGCGCGCCGCTTCGGTGATGCAGTAGTGGAGTTGCTCGGCGCCGACGTTCCCATCTACCTGTTGCACAAGGCCGACGGCAGCACCGGTGCCGGCGGCCATCCACGCACTTACGACCGACACTGGACGCCCGTCCATTGCGACGTGGTGGTCGACGACCTGGATGCCGCACTGGCCCAGGCCATCGCCGCCGGCGCGCGACAGGAAGGTGCCATCCGCGAAGCCGACTGGGGCCGCATCGTCACCCTCGCCGACCCGTTCGGGCATGGCTGGTGCATCTTGCAGTTCCGCGGCCGTGGCTATGACGAAATATCGACACCAAGCAGCACGACATTGAGCAGCACGACATGACCAGGAAAACCGTGGCAGCGAAGAAGCCGGCCCCGCAGGCAACCCCCATCGAAATCGACGCGTCGGCGATGCCGCCGCTGGGCATGACGCCCGAACGCTTCCTGCGCGACTACTGGCAGAAGAAGCCGCTGCTGATCCGCAACGCGTTCCCCGGCTACCAGTCGCCCCTGCAGCCGGAGGACCTCGCCGGCCTGGCCTGCGAAGAGGCGGCGTTGTCGCGGATCGTCATGCACGATCGTGCGAACGATCGCTGGACGCTGCGCCACGGCCCGTTCGAGGAGGCCGAGTTCCCCGGCATGCCGCACCACGACTGGACCTTGCTGGTGCAGGACATGGACAAGTGGGACAGCGACATCGCCGCGCTGCTGCCGGCGTTCTCGTTCCTGCCGCGCTGGCGCATCGACGACGTCATGGTCTCCTTTGCCGCGCCAGGCGGTTCGGTGGGCGCGCACGTCGACCAGTACGACGTGTTCCTGCTGCAGGCACAAGGCCATCGGCGCTGGCAGATCGATGCGAGCGAGAATCCGCCACTGGGTTTCCGCAACGACGTCGAACTCAAGCTGCTGAGCGAGTTCAATGCCAGCCACGAATGGGTGCTCGGCCCGGGCGACATGCTGTACCTGCCCCCGGGCGTGCCGCACAACGGCGTCGCCGAGGATGCCTGCCTGACCTTCTCGGTCGGCATGCGCGCACCGTCGGCCGCAGAACTGCTGGGTGACTTCGTCGATACGCTCGCAGCCGATGCCGACGAGGCCCTGCGCTACGCCGATCCGGACCTGGCGCCCGCCACCGATCCGGCCGAAATAGATACCGCAGCCATGAACCGCGCCGTCGAGGCGCTGAACATGCTGCGCATGAACGACCCGGATCGCCTCGGCGAGTGGTTCGGTCGTTTCATGACCGTGTACCGCGCCGCCGGCGAGGTCCAGCCCGGTGCCGATCCGCGCTCGCGCATCGAGATCGAGTGGGACCTGCAGCACGAGGCCGCCCTGCACCGCCACCCGTGGTCGCGCATGGCCTGGCGCCGTGCCCACGACAAGGGCCAGCCCTCGCAGTTGTTCGTCGCCGGGCAGTCGTACGCGTTGCCGGCCGACGATGCCTCGGCGATCGCCAATGCCGTCGTACTTGATGGCGCGACCTACGCGGGACTGAGCGAGGCCGGACGCGACTGCGTGGTTGGCCTGCTCCAGGCCGGCCACTACCAGCTGGTCCTGGCGGACGAAGAGGAATGAACGATATGAGCCAGGCCGGCCGCGCGTTCCGGGTCGAGGCCGTCGCTTTCCAGCAGGCCATGGCCGAGCTGCGCGTGGTGCGCGACGCGGTGTTCGTCCAGGAACAGGGTGTCCCGGTCGAGATCGAGCGCGACGCGCTGGACCCGCTCTGCGTCCATGTCCTCGCCCGCGACGGCGAGGGCGAGCCGATCGGCACCGGCAGACTCACCCCCGACCACCGCATCGGCCGCATGGCGGTGTTGCCCTCCTGGCGCGGCCGGGGCGTAGGCGAGGCCCTGCTGCGTGCCCTGCTCGCGCAGGCCCGGCAACTGCGCTGGCCGATCGTGAGCCTGCATGCGCAGGTTCCGGCGATCGTGTTCTATGCCCGCCAGGGGTTCCTGCCGTACGGCGATCGCTTCGTCGAGGCGGGTCTGGACCACCAGTCGATGCGACTGGCGCTGGACACGGTCAACGCCGTGGAGCGCCGCGATGCCGGCATCGCCGCCACGGTGGGGGTGATTGCCAATGCCCGCCGGCGCCTGTGCATCTACAGCCGCGAACTCGACCCCGGCCTGTTCGACCAGCCCGAGGTCCTGGCCGAGCTGCGCCGCTTTGCCGTGGCCGGCGGCGAGGTGCGGATCCTGTTGCAGGACCCGGCCGCGCCGCAACGCGCCATCGCGCCACTACTCGGACTGGCGCAGCGCCTGACCAGCGCGTTCGGCCTGCGTGCGATCGAGGAACCGGTGGACCGTGACTACCCCGGTGCCTACGTCGCCAACGACGATGGCGGCTGGTACTACCGTCCGCTCGGCCATCGCTTCGACGGCGAGACCCGTCTCGACGACCCGGCCCGCGGCCGCCAGCTGCGTGCCCACTTCGATCCGGTCTGGGAACGGGCCCGGCCTTGCAGCGAGTACCGTTCGCTGGGCCTGTAATGGCAAGGCACCATTACCCGGTTTCGCCCTTGAAGCAGCCTCCGGCGACCCAACGCTATGTGACCAGGGCTTGGCCGCTGCGGCTGTTTCGACATAAGTGTTAGCCGTTTAGCACCAGCCAAGGGCTATAATTCCGAATCTTGGCGCCTGAATAGCCGCACAAGCGTGCAATCCAGGCCTCCTCCGACTTCTCCCACTCGAGTTTCCCGATCACCATCGTGGACAGTCTCCTGAAGCAGTTCTCCCAGTCCTCCCAGCTCGGCGCCAATGCCGCTTTCGTCGAGGACCTGTACGAGCAGTACCTGGTTTCCCCCGACAGTGTCGACCCGAAATGGAAGGCGTACTTCGACGGCTTCAAGGGCCGCGAAGCCGGTGACGTGCCGCATTCGGCCGTCATCGACAACATCGCCCTGGCCGGTCGCATGGCTGCCCGCGGGGTGGTCTCCGTGGCCGCCGGTGCGGGCGACGAGCGCGAGCGCGAAGTCGGCCGCCTGATCACGGCGTACCGGTCGCGTGGCCACCTCGGTGCCGACATCGATCCGCTTGGCCTGCTGGTCAAGCCGGAGGCGCCGGACCTGGAACTGGGTTTCCACCACCTGACCGCCAACGACCTCAAGGCCGAGTTCAGCACCGGCGGCGTCGGTGGCAATGAGCGCATGAAGCTGGGCGACCTGCTTGCGCTGCTCAAGGCCACCTACACCGGCCCGATCGGCGCCGAGTTCATGCATATCTCCGACTCCGAACAGCGGCGTTGGTTGTATGAGCGCCTGGAAAAGGCCGGCGGCAAGTTCGGCCGCACCGCTGAAGACAAGAAGCGCATCCTCGAGCGGCTCACCGCCGCCGATGGCCTCGAGCGCTACCTGGGCACCAAGTACGTTGGCCAGAAGCGCTTCTCGCTGGAAGGCGGCGACGCGCTGATCCCGTTGATGGACTCCACCGTTCGCCGCGCCGGCGAACAGGGTGCCAAGGACGTGGTCATCGGCATGGCCCACCGCGGCCGCCTCAACGTGCTGATCAATACGCTGGGCAAGCCGCCGCGCCACCTGTTCGACGAGTTCGAAGGCAAGTTCGAGCACGTCCACAGCGACCTGGCGCACCAGGGCGACGTGAAGTACCACATGGGCTTCTCGGCCGACGTCGCCACCCCGGGCGGCCCGGTCCACCTGGCGCTGGCGTTCAACCCGTCGCACTTGGAAATCGTCGACCCGGTCGTGGTTGGCAGCGTGCGTTCGCGCCAGTCCCGTCGCGGCGACCAGGGCCACCACCAGGTGCTGCCGATCCTGATCCACGGCGACGCCGCGTTTGCCGGCCAGGGCGTGGTGATGGAGCTGTTCCAGATGTCGCAGGCTCGCGGTTTCCGCGTCGGCGGCACGGTCCACGTCGTCATCAACAACCAGGTCGGCTTCACCACCAGCGCCGTCCAGGACGCGCGCTCGACCCTGTACTGCACCGACGTGGCCAAGATGGTCGACGCGCCGGTGCTGCACGTGAACGGTGACGATCCGGAAGCGGTCGTGTTCTGCGCCGAGCTGGCGCTGGACTTCCGCAACCGCTTCGGCAAGGACGTGGTCATCGACCTCGTCTGCTACCGCCGCCACGGCCACAACGAGGCCGACGAGCCGGCAGCGACGCAGCCGGTGATGTACCAGGTCATCCGCAAGCACAAGACGCCGCGCGAGCTGTACGCAGCCAGGCTGGTCGCCGAAGGCACGCTCAGCGCCGACGAGGCGCAGGCACTCGTCGACGGCTATCGCCAGAAGCTCGACGACGGCGCAGTCACCACCGAAGTGGTCGAGGTTAAGCCGGACGAGTTCACCATCGACTGGTCGAAGTACCTGTCGGGCAAGCTCACCGACAAGGTCGACACCACCTTCGATCGCAAGAAGCTCGACAAGCTGGCCGTCACCATCAATGACGTCCCGGCCGATCTCAAGCTGCATCCGCGCGTGGCCAAGATCTACGAAGACCGCCGCAAGATGTCCGCCGGCGAGCTCGGCGGCGACTGGGGCTTCGCCGAGAACCTGGCCTACGCCACGCTCGTCGACGAAGGCTACAAGCTGCGCCTGGTCGGCCAGGACTGCGGTCGCGGCACGTTCTTCCACCGCCACGCGATCCTGCACGAGCAGACCAACGACGAGTACGTCCTGCCGCTGCGCCGCCTGGTCAAGAACCCGTCGGACGTCACCATCATCGACTCGCTGCTCAGCGAGGAAGCGGTGATGGCGTTCGAGTACGGCTACGCCACCGCCGATCCCATGACGCTGGACATCTGGGAAGCGCAGTTCGGCGATTTCGCCAACGGCGCGCAGGTCGTGATCGACCAGTTCCTGTCCTCGGGCGAGGCCAAGTGGGGTCGCCTGTGCGGCCTGGCGCTGTTCCTGCCGCACGGCTACGAAGGCCAGGGCCCGGAGCACAGCTCCGCGCGCCTGGAGCGCTTCCTGCAGCTGTGCGCGCTGGAGAACATGATCGTCTGCACGCCGACCACGCCGGCGCAGGCCTACCACATGATCCGCCGGCAGATGCGCATGACCACGCGCAAGCCGCTGGTGGTGATGACGCCCAAGTCGCTGCTGCGCCACAAGCTGGCGGTGTCGAGCCTGGACGAACTGGCCAAGGGCGAGTTCCAGCAGTTGATCCCGGACGCATCGGCCGACGTGAAGAAGGTCAAGCGCGTCGTGTTCTGCGGCGGCAAGGTCTACTACGACCTGCTCGAGGAACAGCAGAAGCAGGGCCTGACCGACGTCGCCATCGTCCGCGTCGAACAGCTGTATCCGTTCCCGCGTCCGCAGCTGGTGGCCGAACTCAAGCGCTTCACCAAGGCCACCGACGTGGTCTGGTGCCAGGAAGAGCCGCAGAACCAGGGCGCGTGGTACCAGATCCGCCACCACCTGGCGGCCTGCCTGCAGTCCGGGCAGACGCTGCACTACGCAGGTCGTGCGCGTTCGCCGTCGCCGGCTGCCGGTCACCTCGCCGACCACGTCGCCGAGCAGGCCGCGCTGGTCGCCGACGCGCTGCGCAACCCGCTGCGCGGCGAAGTCACCGCAGAGTAAGCACCGTGTCGCCCCGGGCCGCGCATGCGGCCCGGGAAACAGAATCCTCGCCGCGCATGCGGCCCGGGAAAACAGATTCCTCTTACGTTCGGAATGACATTAGGACGCACCCCATGAGCACCGAGATCAAAGTTCCCGTTCTGCCCGAATCCGTCTCCGACGCCACCATCGCGACCTGGCACAAGAAAGTCGGCGACGCGGTCAAGCGCGACGAGAACCTGGTTGACCTGGAAACCGACAAGGTCGTCCTGGAAGTCCCCTCGCCGGTCGACGGCGTGCTGAAGGAAATCAAGTTTCCGGAAGGCACCACTGTCAACAGCGAGCAGCTGATCGCCATCGTCGAAGCGGGCGCCGTCGCCGCTGCACCTGCCGCTCCGGCAGCTGCTGCCGCCGCGCCTGCGGCAGCGCCTGCTGCGGCACCGGCTGCGGCCGCGCCTGTCGCGGCCAAGGCCGCTCCCGCTGCCTCGGCTGCTGCCGACCTGCCGCCGGGCGCGCGCTTCACCGCCGTCACCCAGGGCATCGATCCGGCACAGGTCGAAGGCACCGGCCGTCGCGGCGCGGTGACCAAGGAAGACCTGGTCAACTACGCCTCGGGCAAGGGCGTCGGCGCTGCCGGCGGCGCGCGTCCGGAAGAGCGCGTGCCGATGACCCGCATCCGCGCCCGCATCGCCGAGCGCCTGATGCAGTCGAAGAACTCGATCGCCATGCTGACCTCGTTCAACGAGGTCAACCTGGGCAAGGTCATGGCCATGCGCAAGGAGCTGGGCGAGCAGTTCGAGAAGGCCAACGGCATCAAGCTCGGCTTCATGAGCTTCTTCGCCAAGGCCGCCGCCAACGCGCTGCAGAAGTACCCGGTGGTCAACGCCTCGGTCGACGGCAACGACGTGATCTACCACGGTTATGCCGACATCTCGATCGCCGTGTCGACCGACAAGGGCCTGGTCACGCCGGTGCTGCGCAATGTCGAGCGCATGGGCTTTGCCGACATCGAGAAGGGCATTGCCGACTACGCCAAGAAGGCGCGCGACGGCAAGCTCGGCCTCGACGACCTGCAGGGCGGCACCTTCACCATCACCAACGGCGGCACCTTCGGTTCGCTGATGTCGACGCCGATCGTCAACCCGCCGCAGTCGGCGATCCTGGGCATGCACGCCATCAAGGAGCGCGCGATCGTCGAGAACGGCCAGGTCATCGCCGCGCCGATGATGTACATCGCGCTGTCGTACGACCATCGCATCATCGACGGCAAGGAAGCGGTGCTGTTCCTGGTCGACATCAAGAACCAGCTCGAGAATCCGCACCGGATGCTGCTGGGCATGTAATGCCTTGAGCCACCTGCCCTTCCGGGCAGGTGGTTTGCTCCTTCCCTTTTGAGGGAAGGCAATGAAAAGCTAAGGATCAAAGACGTGAGCGAACAGCAGACCTTCGACGTAGTCGTCATTGGCGCCGGCCCGGCCGGCTACCACGCCGCCATCCGCGCCGCCCAGCTCGGCCTGAAGACCGCGTGCATCGACGCCGCGCTCGGCAAGGACGGCAAGCCCGCCCTCGGCGGCACCTGCCTGCGCGTGGGTTGCATTCCGTCCAAGGCGCTGCTCGACAGCTCGCGCCAGTTCTACAACCTGCAGCACCTGTTCGGTGAGCACGGCATCACCACCAAGGACGCCAAGATCGACGTCGGCACCATGATCGCCCGCAAGGACAAGATCGTGAAGCAGTTCACCGGCGGCATCGCGATGCTGTTCAAGGCCAACAAGATCACGCCGTTCTATGGCTTCGGCCAGCTGCAGCCGGGCAACGTGGTCAAGGTCAAGCAGCACGACGGTTCCGAAGTCGAGCTCAAGGCCACCAACGTCATCCTTGCCGCAGGTTCGGATTCGATCGAGCTGCCGTTCGCCAAGTTCGACAACGACACCATCGTCGACAACGTCGGCGCGCTCGACTTCACCGCCGTGCCCAAGCGCCTTGGCGTGATCGGCGCCGGCGTGATCGGCCTGGAACTGGGCAGCGTGTGGAAGCGCCTGGGCGCCGAGGTGACCATCCTCGAAGCCCTGCCCGACTTCCTCGCCGCCGCCGACGCCGAAGTGGCCAAGACCGCAGCCCGCGAGTTCAAGAAGCAGGGCCTGGACATCAAGCTCGGCGCGAAGGTGAGCAAGGCCGAGATCAAGACCAAGGGCAAAGCCAAGGAAGTCGAGGTCACCTACTCCGACGCCGAAGGCGAGAAGACGATCGTCGTCGACAAGCTTCTGGTCTCGGTCGGCCGTCGCGCCGCCAGCAAGGGCCTGCTGGCCGAGGGCACCGGCGTCAAGCTCGATGCACGCGGCATGATCGAGGTCGACGAGCATTGCCACACCGGCGTCAACGGCGTCTGGGCGGTCGGTGACTGCGTGCGCGGCCCGATGCTGGCGCACAAGGGCTTCGAGGAAGGCATCGCCGTTGCCGAGCTGATCGCCGGCCTGCCGGGCCACGTCAACCTCGACACGGTTCCGTGGGTCATCTACACCGAGCCGGAGATTGCCTGGGTCGGCAAGACCGAGCAGCAGCTCAAGGCCGAAGGCACGCCGTTCAAGACCGGCAGCTTCCCCGTTCGCCGCCATCGGCCGCGCCGTGGCGATGGGCGAGCCGGCCGGCTTCGTCAAGGTCATCGCGCATGCCGAGACCGACCTGGTCCTGGGTCTGCACCCTGGTTGGCGTCGGCGTCTCCGAGCTGGTGCACGAAGGCGTGCTGACGATGGAGTTCAAGGGTTCGGCCGACGATCTGGCACGCATCTGCCACGCCCACCCGACGCTGTCGGAGGCGATCCACGACGCCGCGATGGCGGTCGACAAGCGCTCGATTCACAAGGCGAACTGATCGGCGCGCCGATCTCGTCGCAATGAACGAGCCGAAAGGCCGCCATCACGCAGGTGCTGGCGGCCTTTTGCTTTTCCGCACAGGACACGACCATGGCCGACGCAAATCCGATCCGTAACGTCTCCGACACCGCCGCGTGGGTGGCGGTCTATCGGGCGATGGAAAGCGACCGGCCGGACGCGATCTTCCGCGATCCGTATGCACGTCGCCTCGCCGGCGAGCGCGGCCAGGCCATCGTCGACGCGATGCCGCAAGGCGCCTCGATGAGCTGGCCGATGGTAGTGCGCACGGCCGTGATGGACGAGATCATCCTGCGCTGCGTGCAGGAGGGTGCGAAAACCGTCCTCAACCTGGCCGCCGGCCTGGACGCGCGCGCCTATCGCCTGCCGTTGCCGGCGACCTTGCGCTGGCTGCACGTCGACCTGCCGGAAATGGTCGACTACTTCCGCCGGCACATGGCGAGCGAAACGCCGCACTGCGAAGTCGAGTTCATTGCCGCGGACCTGCGCGAACGCGCGGTGCGCCAGCAGGTCCTGGCGCACGCGGCGGGGCAAGGTCCGCTGCTGGTGATCACCGAGGGCTTGCTGATCTACCTGGAGTCCGAGAATGTCGCCGAGCTCGCCGCCGACCTGCATGACCTGGCGCAGGCAAGGTGGTGGCTGACCGACCTGGCTTCGCCGCGATTGCTGAAGTTCCTCGAGAAGCGCTGGTCGCCGAAGCTGCGCGAGGGCAACGCCCCGTTCCGGTTCGGTCCGGCCGAAGGCACTGCGTTCTTCGCGCCGTTCGGCTGGACGGAAGCCGAGTTCCGCTCCAGTTGGACCGAATCAATACGCCTCAACCGCACCGCGCCGCATGCGTGGCTGTGGAAGCTCCTGCGGCTGCTGCAACCGAAGCGGTTGCGCGAGGAGATGGTGCGCATGTCCGGCATCGTCCTGCTGCGCGCGCGATGAGCGCCCCGCTGTCAAACACTCACTGCAACCTGGATCCATCCGAATGAAGAACGTCTGCGTCTACTGCGGCTCCAATGCCGGAGCCAAGCCGATCTACACCGAGCGCGCGATTGCCCTGGGCACCGAGCTGGCCAAGCGCGGGCTGGGGCTCGTCTACGGTGGCGGCAATGTCGGCCTGATGGGCGTGGTCGCCGACGCCGTGCTTGCCGCGGGCGGCGAAGTGATTGGCGTGATTCCCGAGCAGCTGGTCAACTGGGAGGTCGCGCACAAGGGCGTGACCAAACTCGAAGTGGTCGGTTCGATGCACGAGCGCAAGGCGCGCATGTTCGACCTGTCGGACGGGTTCATCGCGATGCCGGGCGGTTTCGGCACGCTCGACGAAATGTTCGAGATGCTCACCTGGCGCCAGCTGGGCATCGGCGACAAGCCCTGCACTTTCCTCGACGTGGACGGCTTCTACGAGCCGCTGATCGCGATGCTGGACCGCATGGTCACCGAACGCTTCCTGCATCCGGACCAGCGCGACGACCTGTGGCACGGCGACGATATCGGCGCGATGCTGACGTGGATGCAGGCATACCAGCCCGCGGCCGCATCGAAGTGGATGGATGAGAAGCGGCGCAAGGCGCTGCGGTAGCGGTCCGTCGCGCGATATCCGCGGATATCATGCGTTGAACTACCCCCACTTGGTCCCGGCGTTCGCCGGGATGACGGAATCAAGACGATGACGATGCCGACTTCCTTCAACGCCTTCCGCATCCACAACGACGACGCCGGTTATCGCAGCGGCATCGAGCAGATCGCGCTCGACGACCTGGCGGCGGGCGAAGTCGTCATCAGGACCGCCTACTCCTCGGTCAACTTCAAGGACGCGCTCGCCGGCACCGGTCAGGGCAAGATCCTGCGGCGCTTTCCTCTGGTCGGTGGCATCGACGTCGCCGGCCATGTGGTTGCGTCGACCGATCCGGCGTTTCGCGAAGGCGATGAAGTGCTGGTCACCGGTTGCGGACTCAGCGAGACCCGCGATGGCGGCTATGGACAGTACGCGCGACTGGAATCGAAGTGGGTGATCCCGCTGCCCAAGGGCCTGAGCCTGCGCGAGAGCATGATCCTGGGCACCGCCGGATTCACCGCCGCGCTGGCGCTGCTGCGCATGACCGAGAACCGGCAGACGCCCGAGCTCGGCCCGCTCGCCGTCACCGGTGCCAGCGGCGGCGTCGGTTCGCTGGCGCTGGACATCTTCAGCCGTGCCGGATTCGAAGTGCATGCAGTCAGCGGCAAGGCCGAGCACGCCGATTACCTCAAGGCCATCGGCGCCAGCCAGGTGCTCGGGCGCGATGCCCTCGCCACCACGCGGCCCATGGAGACGGCGCGGTTCGGTGGCGGACTCGACAACGTCGGCGGACCGATGCTGGCCAGCCTGCTGGCGCAGACCACGCCGTACGGCAACGTCGCCAGCGCCGGACTCGCCGCCTCGCCCGATCTCGACGCAACCGTGATGCCGTTCATCATTCGCGGCGTTTCCCTGCTCGGCGTCGCTTCGGCAGGCACCGCCCGCGACATCCGCGAAGCGGTATGGCAGCACCTGGCAAGCGACTGGAAGCCGCGCCACCTCGATCGCATCTGCATGCGCGAAGTACGCCTGGAACAGCTGCCTGAGGTTTTCGCCTCGATGCTGGCAGGCGGTTCGCTCGGACGGACGGTGGTAGCGGTAGCCTGATCGGGATCCCACTACCGGCACCGGGTTCCCGGTTCGGGATCCTGAAGCCGCTGCACATTCACCCCGCTATTGCGGCCCCACCGCCGACCGCTACAATCGCGTCAAGTTCAGGGGGAAACATATGGCGCGCATTCTGATCGTCGACGACTCGCCGTCGCAGTTGATGGGCATCCGTCGCATCGTCGAGAAGCTTGGCCACGAAGCATTGACGGCCGAGGACGGCGCCGCAGGGGTGGAAGCGGCCAAGCGCGAGCTTCCGGACATGGTGTTGATGGACGTGGTCATGCCCAACCTCAACGGGTTCCAGGCAACGCGTTCGATCTGCCGCGACCCGAGCACGTCGCACATCCCGGTCGTGCTGGTCACCACCAAGGACCAGGACACCGACCGCGTCTGGGGCATGCGCCAGGGCGCCAAGGCCTACATCACCAAGCCCTTCAGCGAGAGCGACCTGGCCGACATCATCGCCCAGATGATTCCGGCCTGACGGCCCCGGTCTGACTGGCGACCCTGCACGGCAGGGTCGCCAGCACGCTCAAGCGCGACGCCAGTCGTCGCCGAATGCCTCACGCATCGTTTCGTACGCTTGCCGCTGCGCGTCGTCCTGCGCGCGTGGCGCGAGCACTTCCAGCTCGACCAGCTGATCGCCCGCCGCCACCTTGCCCGATGCATCGCCGGGCAACCCGCGTCCGCGCAGGCGCAACTTGCGGCCGGCCTCGGAGTTGGCGGGAATCTTCAGTTCGACCGCACCGCCCAGGGTCGGCACGCTGACCGCGGCTCCCAACGCCGCTTCCCACGGCGCCACCGGCAGCACGTAAATCACGTTGCGACCGTCGACTTCGAACTGCGGGTGGGCGGCGTATTCGATCTCCAGCAACAGGTCCCCTTGCGCGCCCTGCCCGCCCAGGCGGATCACCTGGCCGGGACGGATGCCCTTGGGAATGCGCACATCGAGCGTGCGATCGTTGACCGAGATGCGCACGCTGCCACCGTCATGGACGGTTTCCAGCGACACGGCGAGCTTCGCGCGCGTGTCGCCGCGCGGCTGTGCACCGCGCTGGCCGAAACCACCGGTGCGACCGCGTCCGAACATGCTCTCGAAGAAATCGCTGAAGCCGCCGCCGGCACCACCGCCGGCGAAAATCTCGTCGAAGTCGACGCCGCCGCCGTAGCCGCCGCCACCGAACCCGCCCGGCGGAGGCTGCACCTCGTCGCCGGGGCGATAGCCGCGCGCGCGCAGCTGGTCGTAGGCCGCGCGCTTCTGCGGGTCGCGCAGTGCTTCGTAGGCTTCGTTGATCGCCTTGAACTTTTCCTCGGCGCCGGCTTCCTTGCTGACGTCCGGATGGAACTTGCGGGCGAGCCGGCGATAGGCCGTCTTGATCTCGGCTTCACCGGCGCTGGGCTCGACGCCCAGGGTCTCGTAATAATCCTTGAACTGCATGCTCTGGCTCCATCATTGCAATGGCCATGGCCTCGGGCCCGACGTGGCGGGTCGAGGCAGACAATGGCAGCCGCGCAGTCTATTTCAAGTGACTTTGACGCGGCATTCCTGGCGCTGCCAGTATGGTGCCCATTCTCACCGGAGTCCCCCATGACCATCCAGATCGGCGATCACATCCCCGAGGTAACCCTGCAGCGCATTCGCGAAGGCGTCGAAACCCTCGACACCAATGCCCTGTTCGACGGTCGCAACATCGTCCTGTTCGCGGTGCCCGGTGCCTTCACGCCGACCTGCTCGGAGAAGCACCTGCCCGGCTTCGTCCAGCACTTCGACGAGTTCCGCAGCCAGGGTGTCGAAGTGGCCTGCATGTCGGTCAATGACCCGTTCGTGATGCAGGCCTGGGGCCAGAGCCAGCACGTGCCCGAGGGTCTGATGATGCTCGCCGACGGCAACGGCGACTTCGCCCGCGCACTCGGCCTGGAACTGGACGCCAGCGCCTACGGCATGGGCCGCCGCGCCCGTCGCTTCTCGCTGTACGCCGAGGACGGCGTGGTGAAGCTGCTCAACGTCGAGGCACCGGGCGAGTTCCGCGTGTCATCGGCCGAGCACATGCTGTCCCAGCTCAAGCAGGACCTGTGAAGCTTCGCTGCGCGCGCTAGCGCAGCACACTGAACTGTATTCGCGACCACGCACCGCTGTCGGCCAGTGCCGTCAGCGTGTGCGCGCCAGGCTCGCCGAAGTCGTGCACGAACGCACCGGCACCGCTGGACTCGCCGATCAGGCGACCGTCCAGCAACCAGCGAATACGCACATCGCTGCCCAGTGCACGCAACGACAATCGCACCGGATGCTCGCTGCCGGGCGCACGCGCCAGCGTCGCGTGATCGGCCAGACCGTCGATTCGCAGCTCTTCGACCGCGTCACGGCCGTCGGCCACGCAATCGGCTGCCAGCGGCGGCAATCGCGCCGCCTCGCGGGTTTGTGCCGGCAGCCACGGCGAGGCCAGCACCGGCCAGCGCGCCAGCTGGCGCGTCACTCGCACATGCGGCGCGGCACATTCGCCCGACAAGCGAAGGCCACTGCGCGCATCCACCTCGAATCGCTCGACACCGGTGTTCCACAGGCGTGCATCGCGCTCTGCCATCGTCGGTGGCAATGAACCCTCCAGCGCCCATGCCTGCAGGCGACGCTGGCACAGCTGCGGTGCCTGCGGGTCCGGTGGCAGGCCCAGCGGCCAGCACACCTCGACGTTTTCGACGGTGGACGGCTGCGTCCGCGGCGATGCATCGCCGCGTTGGCGCGGCAGCGTGTCGATCACTTCGAACATCAGCGGCAATGCCGTCACCGCGCCGTACTGCCCGGGCAACGGCGTCCCGTCCGGTCGACCGACCCATACGCCCACGGTGAAGCGGCGCGTGCTGCCGAGCGCCCAGGCGTCGCGGAAGCCATAGCTGGTGCCGGTCTTCCAGGCGACCCGCGGCCGGCCGCTTGCGTCGAACGTATCGGCGGCGCTGCCCGGACGCGGATTGGCTTGGAGAATTTCGCGCACGATCCAGGCCGCTCCCGGTGACATCAGGCGCCGGTCCACACGTGGGGCATCCGTGGTGTAGCGCACCTTGCCGGCGACACCGTCGCGGTTGAGCGCGGCGTAGGCGCCGACCAGGTCCTCGAGTTTCGCCCCGGTGCCGCCGAGGATCATCGCCAGATTGGGCGAGGCACCACGCGGCCACTGCAGGCGGATGCCCGCATGCGCCAGGCGCGCGGAGAAGCGCGCCGGCCCGATCCGATCGAGCAGGTCCACGGCAGGCACGTTCAACGACAGCCGCAGGGCCTGCGCGGCGCTGACCGGGCCGTTGAACGCCGCATCGAAATTGCCTGGCCGGTAGCCGCCGAACGACTGCGGCGCATCCACCAGCAGGCTTTCGGAATGGATCAGGCCGTCGTCGAGCGCCAATCCATACAGGAACGGCTTCAGCGTCGAGCCGGGCGAACGCCAGGCCTTGACCATGTCGACGTGGCCCAGTCGGCTGGCGTCGGCGAACGCGACCGAACCGACGTAGGCACGCGCCTCCAGCGTGGTGTTGTCGACCACCAGCAGTGCTGCCGACGTGCGCGCGGGCAGGTCGGAGAAATAGCGGCTGACCCGCTCTTCCAGCGTGCGCTGCAGGTCCGGGTCGAGGGTCGATTCGAGTCGCGCCGCCTGCGGGCGCTCAAAGCGCAGACGCTGTGCTAGCAGCGGCGCCAGCAGCGGCGGTTGCAACGATCGCGCGACCACAGGCTCGATGCGAGCGTCGGCAACCTGTTCGTGCGACCACACGCCCATGGTCTGCATGCGCGACAGCACCTTGTCCCGGGCGACGCGTGCGCGTTCGGGCTCCCGATCCGGTCGCAGGCGGCTGGGCGCTTGCGGCAGCACCGTCAGCAGCGCCGCCTCGGCGTGCGACAGGCGCGACGCCGGTTTGCCCAGGTACGCCCAGCTGGCCGCCTCGACGCCTTCGACGGTGCCGCCAAATGGCGCGCGTTGCAGGTACAGCGCGAGGATCTCCTGCTTGGACAGATGCACTTCCAGCTGCAGTGCCCGCAACAGCTGGCGCAGCTTCGCCCATGGCGTGCGCGTGCCGGTGCGGATCGCCGGATCGAGGATGCGTGCGACCTGCATGGTCAGCGTCGAACCGCCCGAGACCACCCGCCCGCTGCGCAGCCACTGCCCGCCTGCGCGCAGCATCGCCACCGGGTTGATGCCGGGATGCTTCCAGAACCAGCGGTCCTCGTAGTTCAGCAGTGCCTGCAGGTACAGCGGCGAAACCTGTCCGGCGTTGACCGGGTAGCGCCAGATTCCATGGCGATCGGCGAATGCGCGCAGCGGCGTTCCGTCGGCGGCGACCACGACGGCGCCGTCGTCGTTGTGGTCTGGCAGGGGCAAGGGGAATGCGAGGTCGAGCAGCATGGCGGCTACGAATGCCGACAGGGCCACAAGCAACGTCTTCAGCGCAAGACGACGCTTCGCCCGTCCCGGCGCACGACCGTCATCCCGGCGAACGCCGGGACCCACCTTGATCCTGCTTTCAGTCTTCACGAATCACTGGTGCAACAACAAAGGTTTCCAGGCTTTCGCCGGGATGACGGGAGGCTTCTCATCCGCCTCCCGGCTGCTTCACCGTTACCGTAGCCGGGAGCGACTTGCCGACGCCACGCAACTGCGGCCGGTACATGTCCTCCACCAGCGGCGGCGGCACGGTGTAGGTGCCCGGCGTCACCGCCCGCAGCAGGTAGAACACGCGCGCGGTGTTGCCGGTATCGAGCTTGAGTGCCGCCACGTAGCGATCGTCGCGGAACTCCTCGTGGCGCACTTCCGCCGCTTCGTCGCGATCGGCGATCTCGATGCCGTCGATGACCACGCCGGCCCACTGCTTGCCGTCGCCGAGGTTGAAGTTCTCGATCTCCAGGCCGGCCGGCAGCAGGTCGGTCAGCAGAGCGTCAGGCATGTCACGACTGGGGGTGATGGCGACCTGCACGATCAGCGCCTCGCCCTCCTCCAGCACGCCACCCTGCCACTCCGTGCCGTCGGTGGCGAAGTACTTGCGCGTCACCTTGATCAGCGACTCGTCCGGTTCCGGTGCGCGGCGCGGAACGCCGGCCACTTCGAAGCTGGCAAACAGCGGTGGTTCTCCCTTGGCAAGGAACGACACGCCGCGCAGCAACGCCGCATGGTCGAAACCGCGGCCGATGATGCGGGCAGAAGGCGCATCGGTCACCACCTCGCCCACCCTCCACCGGCCGGAAACCTGCTTGCCCTTCTCGGCCATCAGCGCCTTGCCCAGCCGCGCCAGCGCCACCTGCTCCTGCGTGCTCAGCCACATCCAGCCGCTGTTGCGGCGTGCGTCGAGTTCCCGGCCCAGATCCACCGCCCGCGCGTCGTACGCCGGGGTTGCCAGATCGTGCTCGTGGACGAGCGCGATCATCAGCGCATCGTCTCGCACGCGACTTCCGTAGTCGCCAAGGTACTCCGGCCGATCGACTGGATCGCGCGCAAAGCCTTCCGCGATCGCCTTGCCGCCGCGTGCCTTGTCGCCCTGCAGCGCCAGGGCCAGGCCCAGGTGCACCAGCGGCAATCCGGTCAGGCTCTGCTTGCGATCGTTGTCGTAGAGCGCGCGCAGCGTGCCCAGCGGTGCACGATTCACCCGCGCCAGCACGTAGCCGGCATGGGCCTGATAGGCGAACTTCAGGTGCTCGCGCCGGTCGTAGCCGAAGAACGCCTGGCCACCGGACAGCAAATCCTCGTTGAGGACCTTCAGCGCCTTCTGCAACACCGTGTCGGGCACCGCAAAACCGGCTTCGCGCGCGTCCAGCAGGAACTCGACGACGTAAGGGGTGATCAGCGGATTGACGTAGTCGCCACTGCCCCACATCGAGAAGTGGCCGGATCCGATCTGCATCGCCGCCAGGCGTCCGAACGCGCCTTCCATGCGGGTGCGACGCAGCTTCGCATCCAGTCCGGTGACGCCGAGCATGCGCGCGGTCGCATCGTCCAGTTCCAGCGCGGCGAATCCCTTGCTGGTGGTCTGCTCGGCGCAGCCGTAGGGATACTCCAGCGCGCCTTTCAAGGCACTCGCAAACGGGATCGGCGGCAACGCGCTGATCGACAGTCGCGCGTTGACCGAGTCGGGCATCAGGCCCTCGGCCAGATCCGCCGGCAATGGCACCGCTCCCGCGGCATCGAGGACACGGGTACGGGCACGCAGCACCGACGGCCACGCCGGTCGCACCGGCACGTCGTAGCGGCGATCGACCTTGTAACCATTGCCCTGCACGCGCACGCGTACCTGGGCGGTGCTGTATCCCTCCCTGGCCTGCAACGGGAAGGTGTAGGTGGTCTTCGCCTCCGTGCCGAGGCTGGCGGTGCGCACGCCATCGGCCAGCGACAGCGGCCCTTCACCGTTCACTTCGACCTTGAAGTCTCCGGCGCGGCCGGTGAAGTTCTGCACGTCGAGAGTGACATTGCTACGGTCGCCGGGTGCGAGCACGCGCGGCAGGCTCGCTTCGGCGAGGATCGGTGCACGCACGATGGTCTCGCGATCGCGGCTGCCGTAGCGGTTGCCCGAGTACACCAGCGCCGACACGCGCAGCGTGCCGTTGAAGTCGGGAACGGCCAGGTTGATGCGTGCATTGCCGCGCGCATCGAGCTTCACCGGGCCGGCGAACAGGTCGACCGTCTGCACGCGCGCAGTCGGACGTCGTGCCTGCGGCAATGCCGCCAATGCCATGTCGCCGCCGAAGCGCAGCTTGGCGATACCGCCCTCGAAGCTTTCGATCACGCGGCCGTAGACGTCATACGCATCGACACCCAGTCGACGCTGGGCGAAGAAATGCGCGGCAGCATCGGGCACCGGGAAGCGGGTGATGTTGAGGATGCCGACATCGACCGCCGACACCGTCACGAACGCCTCCTGGCCCGCCAGCTGCGGCACGCTCACCGTCACCGGCAGGTCGCGCCCGGGCTGCATCAGCGCCGGCGCAGACAGGCCAACGGCGACCTTGCGGTCGCGCCGGTCCATGGTCACGTGGGCGACGCCAACGGCGCGCGCGGGCGTGATCCTGCTCGGTGCGCTGCCACCACGGAACACCAGCGCGGTGACATACACGTCATGGCGTTCCCAATCCTTGGTCACCGGGATCTCGAACGTGCTGCCGGCCTTCACTTCGACGTCCTGCACGTAGAGCATGCGGTCGCTCTCGACCATCAGCAGGCCCCTGCCCTCGTGCGGTGGCGTCAGCGTCACCTTGAGCGTATCGCCGGCGCGGTAGGCAGTCTTGTCGAGCGCGAGCTTGACCTTGTCGGGGCGCGCGTCGAGGCCGCGATTGTCGTCGTCCCAGCTCCAGCCGGCGGTGAACGGATAGCGGGTGGTCAGCTTCGTCGCAGGATCGAACACGTCAACGCGGTAGTCGCCCCACTCGACCGGGAAGTCGATCCGCTGCGGCGAGTTGCCGACGTCGAGCGTGCGTGTCTGGATGTCCTCGTAGCGGCGGGTGAAGTCGTAGTCCCAGCCGCCATCGTCCTGGTAGTTCCAGTGGTAATCGCGATGCTCGCGGACCAGCGTCACGCGCAGGCCCTTGCCCGCTCGCGGCTTGCCGTCGCTGCCGACGCGGGCCAGCTCGAAGCCGGCATTGGCGTTGGAATCACTGCCTTCCTTGTCGTCGAACAGCGGACGCACGCCGACGATCGCGTCGGCCGGCCACAGCACGCGCTTGACGCTGCGGTTGACGCTGCGGCCGCCGCTCTCGAACACGCTGCCGGTCACGATCGCGGCGATCGTGCTGACCGGCTTGGCCTCGGCCGGCAAGGCGATGTCCTGTTGCAGCCGACCATTGGCATCGAGCTTCGCATCGACGACGTCCTTGGCTTCCTTCGGCAGCGTCAGCGTCGGGTCACCGAAGAAGTAGCCCGGCATCTGCTCCAGCGGGTGCTGTTCGACCGCCACCGCGAGCTTGGCGGTGAAACGGTTGCCTGCGGCGGGCGCGCCATAGAGATAGGCGCCTTCCACCGCCAGGTGCACCGGTTCTCCGGGTTTGAGCACCGGCTGTGCCTGCAGGTCGAGCTTGAGCCGTTCGGGCAGGAATTCCTCGACCCGCAACGTCATGCCCTGCACCGCCTCCTTGCTGCCCGGATCGGTGCGGAACTCGATGCGCCAGCGACCGGTTGCAGCGTCCACCGGAATCACCTGCGCGTGCCGCACGTAACCCTGTGGATCCGGTTGCAGGCGGGTTTCCAGGAAGGTCTTGCCGTCGGGCTGCACGTAACGCAGGAACAGCGGCTGCAACGGCTTGCCCTTGGTCGCGACCGGCTGTCCGTCCTGGTCGCGCAGCAGTGCCGACACACGCACGGTTTCGCCGGGACGGTAGAGGTCGCGTCCGGACCATGCGAACACGTCGAACCAGGCCTGCTCGCGACCACTGACCGCGAACTCCGACAGGTCCAGTGCCGGCTGGTTGAACGGCAGCATCGACACGTCCTTGCCGTGCGATGCCACCAGCACATGCGCGGCGTCGAGCTTGTAACCCAGCATCACGTTGCCGTTGCCGTCGGTCTCGCCCTTCATCACCGTCTCGCCCTTGTCGTCGAGCACCTTCAGCTCGACGCCGCCGACGGCCGATCCCTTGTGCAGCGAAGCGACGTGGACGAACAGCTTGTCCTTGTAGGCGCGTGCGTGCAGGCCAAGGTCGCTGACGGTGAAGAACGCGGTCTCGTAGCGATCCTGGAACTCGCCCGCGCGCTTCATCACGGCGAAGTACAGGCCGGGCTGCTGCAGCTCCTTGATGTCCTGCAACGGCAGGTAGGTCAGCACGCGTTCGTTGGTCTTCCCGCCGAGCACGAAGCGATTCACGTAGACCGGTTCGGCAAGACGCTCCAGCGGGGTCTTGTCGCTGTAGTCGCTGCCCAGCTCCCAGCTGCCGCGACGGCCGCCGCGCTGGTACTGGGCGAAGAACCGCGGCAACTCCTTGTCGCGCACGCGCAGGAACTCGACATCGACCTCGGCGACATTCACCGATACCACCGGCAGGCCGCGGCTTTCGCGAGCCGGCAGTACGCTTCCCTGCGAAGCGAATCCGACCACCGGATCCAGCGGTCCGGTGTGCACCTGCTTGCGCAGCGGCTGTCCGAGACGATCACCGGCGGCCGCGGTCAGCCCCCCCTTGATTGCAATTACATAGTCACGGCTGGCGTCGACGTGCGGGAAACGCAGCACCTTGGCATCGTCAGACAGTACCCAGCTGCCCTTGATCACCGCGCCCTTGGCATCGGTGACGGAAATCAGTTCGTCGAAGTCCTGGCTGCCCACCAGCGGTCGGCTGAACTCCAGCGCGATCGCCATCTGCTCATCGGCCTTCTGGTCGGGGTAGGCCGCGACCAGCGCGAACCCTTGTACCGCTTCGCGCTTGCCCTGCACCGCCTCGCCGCTGACTGCAGGCAACTGTCCATCGGCATCGCGCTTGCAGCCGGCACATAGCAATGTCACCGCCATGACGGCGGCGACCAGGCTTCGCATCACCCGGCCTCGCAACCTTCGGCTCGACGGGATACGGACGGCTCCTTCCGTGACGGATACGCGCTTCATGCGGCCTCCCCTGATTTTCGCGAAGTATAGGAGGATCGCGACTGGCACCACACCAATTGCGATTGCCTGTGCCATCATCCGCGCGTCGGGCCGGTGGCCCGCCTGCCTTCTCCCGGACCGCAATGTTGCACGAACACATGCCCTCCTTGGCCAGCGATCCGGGCGCCGGCATGCCCGTCCCCGGTAACGGCCCACGCCGGTCCGTCCTGGTGATCCGCCAGGGCGCGTTCGGCGACCTGGTCCAGGCCGACGGCGTGCTGCGCGACATCCGCGCGTACCACCCGGATGCACACATCACCCTGCTGGTCGCGCCGCAGTTCCGCCGGTTGATGGCCCGGTGCCCGCACGTGGACGCGCTGATCGTCGACCCGCGCGCGCCGTGGCTTCGCATCGACCACAACCTGGAGCTGGTGCGGGAATTGCGCGGACGCCGCTTCGACCGGGTCTACGACCTCCAGGGCAGCCAGCGTACGCGCCTGTACCGGCGCCTGCTCAGCCCCGGCCTGCCCTGGCACGGCAGGGACAACCCTGGGTTCCAGCGCGGTGCCGGACCGGATCGCCTATGCCCGCCTGCTCGAAGCGGCCGGCGTGCCCACGACGCATACGGCAGCGCCTGACGTGGGCTGGATGGCCGACGATGTGTCCGCCCTGCTCGCTGCGTCCGGCGTCGAAGCAGGCTACATCGCGCTGATTCCCGGAAGTTCGGCCCGCCACCCGCAGAAGCGCTGGCCCCACTACGCGGAGCTTGCCCGGCGCCTGGTCGCGGCTGGCCGGCAAGTCGTGGTCGCGCCCGGTCCGGACGAGCTGGACCTTGCCCGCACGTTGCCCTGCCAGGTGCTGCTCGGGCCGTCGGGCTTCCTGGACTGGTTCGCCCTCGCCGGCGTGCTGGCCAACGCCGCCTTCGTCGTCGGGAACGACACCGGCCCCACCCACCTTGCCGCTTGCCTGGGGACACCAGGCCTGGCGCTGTTCGGGTCCCACACCAGTGTGCAACGCACAGGAATCCGCGTGCGCTCCTTCGACGCGATCGAAGTGGAGGACCTGCAGCGGCTGTCGGCCGATGAAGTGATGGCGCGCGTTCCGCCGCACCCGTAACCGCGGTTGACGGAGCCTGAAACGAAAACGCCGCCTTCCGGCGGCGTTTTCGTTACTGCATTCGATCAACCCGCAATCGGGGTGGTCTCGACGGCACCGTCGCCGGCACCCGGCTCGATCACCGCTTCGCCGCCTTCCTCGTCCTCGTCCAGCGAGGCATCGACGCGCTCGATGGTCTGCAGGCTTTCGTCGGCGGCCAGGCGCATCAGGGTCACGCCCTGCGTGTTGCGCCCGACCTGCGAGATCTCCGCCGCGCGCGTACGCACCAGTGTGCCGCCATCGGAGATCAACAGCACATCGTGGTGATCGGACAGCTGCACCGCACCAACCAGCATGCCGTTGCGCTCGGTGGTCTTGAGCGCGATCACACCCTGCGTGCCGCGACCCTTGCGCGGGTACTCCTCCAGCGAGGTGCGCTTGCCGTAGCCGCGCTCGCTGGCGGTGAGGATGTCGCCGTCGCCTTCGACCACGATCAGGCTGACCACGTGCGCGCCGCTGGTGTTCTCGGCGCCGTCTTCGCCCTCCTCGCCCTCGGCCAGGCGGATGCCGCGCACGCCGGTGGCGGTGCGGCCCATCGAGCGCACCGCGTCCTCGGCGAAGCGCACGGCCTTGCCGTTGCTGGCGAACAGCATGATGTCCCGCGTACCGTCGGTCAGCGAGACATCGACCAGGGCATCGCCGTCGTCGAGGTTGATCGCGATCTTGCCGCGCTGCAGGCGGAAGGCGAACTCGGTGAGCGGGGTCTTCTTGACCGTGCCGTTGCGCGTGGCGAAGAAGACGAACTGGTCTTCGACGTACTCGCGCACCGGCAGCACGGCCTGGACCTGCTCGCCGGCTTCCAGCGGGATCCAGTTGATGATCGGGCGGCCGCGCGCATTCGGACCGGCATCGGGCAGCTGGTGCACCGGCAGCCAGAACACGCGACCGGCGCTGGTGAAGGTCAGCAGCGTGTCATGCGTGTTGACCAGCCACAGGTGGTCGATGAAATCCTCGTCCTTGGTTGCCGCCGCGTTGCGGCCCTTGCCGCCGCGCTTCTGCGCGCGGTAGGTGCTGACCGGCTGGCGCTTGGCGTAACCCGAGTGCGACAGGGTCACCACCACGTCTTCCGGTGCGATCAGGTCGAGGATGTCGAGGTCTTCCTCGCTGGCACGGATCTCGCTGCGGCGCGCGTCGCCGAACTCTTCCTTGACGTTGCGCAGCTCGGTGCGGATCACTTCCAGCAGCACGTTCGGATCCTCGAGGATCTCGATCAGGCCGCGGATGGTTTCCAGCAGCAGCTTGTACTCCTCGGTCAGCTTGTCCTGCTCCAGCCCGGTCAGGCGGTGCAGGCGCATCTCGAGGATCTGCTGGGCCTGGGTCTCGGTGAGCTGGTAGAAGCCATCGACCAGGCCGACGCCGGCCGGCAGGTCTTCCGGACGCGATGCGTCGGAACCGGCCGCCGACAGCAGCGCGCCGACCAGGCCGGCTTCCCACTTGCGGGCGAGCATGCGGTCGCGCGCTTCGTTCGGGTTGGCCGACGTCTTGATCAGCTCGATCATCTCGTCGATGTTGGCCAGCGCAACCGTCAGGCCTTCGAGGATGTGGGCGCGCTGGCGTGCCTTGCGCAGCTCGAAGATCGTGCGACGGGTCACCACCTCGCGGCGGTGGCGCACGAACACTTCCAGCAGGTCCTTCAGGTTCAGCAGCTTCGGGCGGCCATCGACGATGGCGACCATGTTGATGCCGAACACCGACTCCATCTGCGTCTGCTGATAGAGGTTGTTGAGCACCACTTCGGCCGACTCGCCGCGCTTGACCTCGATGAAGATGCGCATGCCGTCCTTGTCGGACTCATCGCGCAGCTCGCTGATGCCTTCGAGCTTCTTTTCCTTGACCAGCTCGGCGATCTTCTCGATCAGCCGCGCCTTGTTGACCTGGTACGGGATCTCGGTGACGACGATCGCTTCGCGGCCGTTGTCGGCCACTTCGACCTCGGCGCGCGCGCGCATGCGCACGCGGCCACGGCCGGTGCGGTAGGCGTTCACGATGCCGGCGGTGCCGTTGATGATGCCCGCGGTCGGGAAGTCCGGGCCCGGGATGTACTGGATCAGGCCGTCGACGTCGATGGTCGGGTCGTCGATCAGGGCGATCGTGGCGTCGATCACTTCCGACAGGTTGTGCGGCGGGATGTTGGTCGCCATGCCGACGGCGATGCCGGCGGAACCGTTGACCAGCAGGTTCGGCACACGGGTCGGCATGACCGTGGGCTCGAGTTCCTTCTCGTCGTAGTTGGGCTGGAAGTCGACGGTTTCCTTGTCGATGTCGGCCATCAGCTCGTGGGCGATGCGCGACATGCGTGCTTCGGTGTATCGCATCGCCGCGGCGTTGTCGCCGTCGATCGAGCCGAAGTTACCCTGGCCGTCGACCAGCATGTAGCGCAGCGAGAACGGCTGGGCCATGCGCACCAGCGTGTCGTACACCGCGGTGTCGCCATGCGGGTGGTACTTACCGATGACGTCACCGACGATACGCGCCGACTTGTAGTACGGCTTGTTGCTGTGGGCACCGAGCTCGTTCATCGCGTAGAGCACGCGGCGGTGGACGGGCTTGAGTCCGTCGCGCGCGTCCGGGAGCGCGCGCCCGACGATGACGCTCATGGCGTAATCGAGGTAGCTGCGGCGCATCTCGTCTTCGAGATTGACCGGGATGATTTCCTTGGCGAGTTCGGCCATCAGGTTTCCGTTCGTTGGTTGTCCGCAGCGACGACTGCGGTCGGGCATCACGTCTGAAGAGCCGCGGGAACTGCCCGCCGGGCCTGCGTCGCCGACCCCTCCCCGGGGGCCTTTGACAGCCCGTCGTCGACGGCTTCAAAAGGACACGAAATCATAGCACGGAACGGGGTCCGTCTGCTGACTGATTCCCACGCAGAAACAAGCAGTTGCGGGGGTTTTTAAAGTGGATTTATCGGCAGCGTGCAAAGACGCGTGGGCGGGGGCCTACCCCGCCATCCCGGCGAAGGCCGGGATCCATCCTGATCCTGGCTGCCTGGTCGCCCGCTGCCTGCGGAACGTCTTCGTCCACCCCGACGAAGACGGGATGCCCAGGCTCAGCCGAAGGCGGCCTTCATGGCCGCGGCGTCGGGGCGCTCGATCACGCCACGCTCGGTCACGATCGCGTCGATCAGTTCGTGCGGGGTGACGTCGAAAACCGGGTTCCAGGCGCCCACATCCTCGGCCGCGGTGCGCACTCCGCCGACGCCGAACAGCTCGCCCGGGTCACGCTCTTCGATGTGGATCGCGTCACCGGACGGGGTCTCCATGTCGACCGTCGAGGACGGGGCCACGACCATGAACTTCAGGCCGTGGTGACGAGCCGCGATCGCCAGCTGGTAGGTGCCGATCTTGTTGGCCGTGTCACCGTTGGCGCAGATGCGGTCGGCGCCGACCACGACCCACTGCACGTCGCCGGTCTTCATCAGGTGCGATGCAGCGGAGTCGGCGATCAGGGTCGGGGCGATGCCGTCCTGCTGCAGCTCCCACACCGTCAAGCGCGCGCCCTGCAACCACGGCCGGGTTTCGCCGGCGAACACCTTGTCGATGCGGCCCTCGGCCACGCCGGCGCGGATCACGCCCAGTGCGGTGCCGAAGCCTGCGGTGGCGAGCGAACCGGTGTTGCAGTGGGTCAGCACGCCGCTGCCCGGCTCGATCAGGGCAGCGCCCAGCGCGCCCATGCGGCGGTTCGCGGCGAGGTCTTCGTCGGCGATCGCGTGCGCTTCGCGCTCGAGCACTTCGCGCCAGTCGGCGCCGGCGGCGGCAAGCGTGCGGCGCATGCGCGCCAGTGCCCAGGCCAAGTTGACCGCAGTCGGCCGTGCCGCGTTGAGATGCTGCATGGCAGGCTCGAGCTTGCCTGCGGCCTCGGCGCCATTGGCGGCGTCGACTTCGCGCGCGGCCAGCACCACGCCCCAGGCGGCGGCGATGCCGATGGCCGGAGCGCCGCGAACCGTGAGTGCGTGGATGGCTTCGGCCACGGCGGCGCTGTCGTTGCAGGTCACGTACTTGACCACGAACGGCAGCTTGCGCTGGTCGAGCAGTTCCAGGGCCTGCCCGGTCCAGCGGATCGGGCGGATGCGGTCGTAACGGTCGAAATCGATGGTGGTGTTCATGTGTGCAGTTTAGCGAACTGCACGCTTGCCCTCCCCTCCACCGCCGGCGAAAGGGAGGGCGGACGGCGATTGCCTTACAGGACGCTGAAGTCGCCGCGGCAGCCGTTGCTCACCCAGACGCCGTTGCGGTCCCAGCCCCAGCTTTGGCCTTCGATGCACGGCGCCTTGGACGCCTGGCGGACCAGTCGGGCATCGCGGCGGATCGTCACGTTGCAGCGGCGCTCGCGGCGATCATCGGAGCCGCAGTACAGCTTCTGCGCCTGTGCGCCATTCCAGCCGCCGCCGTTGCCACCGCCGTTCCAGCCACCGCCATTGCCGCCTCCGTGACCGCCACCGTAACCACTGGCGAACTCGGCGCGGCAGCCTTCATCGACCCAGACGAAGCCGCGGCCGGTGCCCCAGGTACGACCCTCGATGCACGGCGACTTCGAGTACTGGCGCACCATATAGGCGCTGCGACCGTCGATCTGGCACTGCACGTAGCGGTTGTCGTTGGAATCGCAGCGCACGCTGCGGCCGCCGCCGTTGTTGCCGTTGTTGCCTCCGTTGCCGCCGCCCCATCCTCCGCCTTGGCCGCCGCCCTGGCCGCCACCCTGCCCGGCACGGGCCAGCGCGAACTCGGCACGGCAGCCGCCATTGACCCACACGCCGTTGCGGTCGTACCCCCAGGTACGCCCCTCCACGCATGCGTTCTTGGAGTACTGCCGCAGCAACAGCACGCCATTGCGCGTGTCGGCGGCGCACTGGCGGTGTTTGTTGTCGTTGGAGTCGCAGCGGACGGTCGGCGTGGTGCCGCCGTTGTATTGCGCCGCGGCCGGCACGGCCACGGATGAAGCTGCAAGCACAACCAGAATCCCGAGGCCCTTGGACGACAACTTGGACAAGTGCGGGGTCATGGAACAGCTCCTCGTTGAGATGGTTCTCACTCTAACGAGGACAGCTTAACGAATGCTTCACGGATTGGCCGTCGCTGGCGGCCATTCAGCCGCCGCTGAGGTCGTCCTTGTGACGGACTTCGAATTCCGCCCGGCAGCCGTCCTCGACCCAGATTCCGTTCTTGTCCACGCCCCAGCTGCGACCCTCGATGCAGGCCGCGCGTGACAGCTGCCGGAACAGGCGCACCACCCCGCCCTCGGTGACGGCCGGGCAATGCCGCGGCAGTTTATCGGTCGAATCGCAGCGGACGATCTTTCCAGGCGTCGTCTCGGGCGAGACCACCGCCATCATCCGGAACTCGGCGCGACAGCCACCGGAGACCCAGACGCCACGATTGTCGATGCCCCAGTTGTCGCCGCGAATGCAGGGATTCTTCGACAGTTGCCGCACCAGCTCCGCGCCGGCACTGATGTCGGCGTCGCAGTGCTGCCAGCGGTTGCCGCGCGATTCGCAACGAATGGTGCGGCTGCCAAGACCACTGCCCACGCTGCCGCCATAGCCCAGGACAAACTCCGCTCGGCATCCGTCCCGTACCCAGATGCCGGCGTCGATCAGGCCCCAGGTACGGCCTTCGTCGCAAGAGGACTTCGACAGCGACCGCAACAGCCGCACGCCGCCACGGATGTCCACCGGACACAGGTGCGCCTGTCCGCCCTTGGATTCGCAGCGCACGACGCGATCGCCGAAGAAACGGCCGCCCGTGTCCTGCGCCCTCGCTTCAGGCCCGGCCAGCAGTACCAATAGTGCGAAGAAGCAAGTCGAAAGCGACCAGCCGCGCATCGTGCACCCCTGAGTTCACACAACCACTCTAAACCGTCCAGATGAAAACCGACATCCGGAGCTTCCTTAAATTTTCGTAGTGTGCAAACCGTCAGGCGCGACCGAAGTCGAAGGTGACGACGTCGGAAATGCGCTGGCTGCCCAGCATGGCCATCAGCAACCGGTCGATGCCCATCGCCACGCCCGCGCAGTGCGGGAACCCCGCGTGCAGGGCCTCCAGCAGGCGCTCGTCACGCGGCGGCAACGCGTCGCCGCGCTGGCTGCGCAGGGCAATATCGCGGTCGAAGCGCTGCCCCTGTTCGTCCGCGTCGGCCAGCTCGTGGTAGCCATTGGCCAGCTCCAGCGGCCCCAGGTAAAGCTCGAAGCGCTCGGCCACGGCCATGCCGTCGCGTTGCCCCAACCGCGCCAATGCGCACTGCGAGGCCGGATAGTCGTACAGGGCCAGCAACTGGTCCGGCGCAAACGCAGGCTGCAGGCGATGGGTCATCAGCAGGTCCAGCCAGTCGTCGCGGGTCAGCCCTTCCGGATCGATCACGACATCGCCCAGCGCAGCCTGCAGATGTTCCAGTGGTGCGCTATGCGGATCGATTTCGAGCTGCTTTCGATACAGGTCGTGATAGGCGACACGTTTCAGCGTGGCGGTGCGCCCCACCAGTTCCAGTGCCGCCAGCACGAGCTGCGCGGTTTCGTCGATCAGGCGCTGGTGGTCCCAACCCAGTCGATACCACTCGAGCATGGTGAACTCGGGGTTGTGGCGTCCGCCGGCTTCGCCGTCGCGGAACACGCGGCCGAGTTCGTAGCAGTCACCGAAGCCCGCCGCCAGCAGTCGCTTGAGCGGGTACTCCGGCGACGTGCGAAGCCACCGCGTCCGCGGCGCGCCGTCGGTGCGGCCACTGAACTGGAGCTGGAACGAGGCGATGTTGCGATCGGTGTTGCCCGCCACCGACATCACCGGCGTTTCCACTTCCGTTACATCGCGTTCGGCGAAGAATGCGCGGATGAGCGCATTGAGCCGGGCGCGCAGGCGCAGTGTTTCGAAGCTCGCCGAAGGACGCCAGTCGGTCACGGTTCGTGGCCGGCCAGGAACGACAACAGCTTCTCTTCGTCCCAGATCTCGACGCCCAGTTCCTGCGCCTTGTCGAGCTTGGAGCCGGCCGCTTCGCCGGCAACGACGAAACTGGTCTTCTTCGAAACACTGCCGGAGACCTTGGCACCAAGCGCCTCGAGTTTCGCCTTGGCCTCATCACGACTGAGCGCGCTCAGCGTTCCGGTCAGCACGGCTGTCTGGCCATCGAGCGGACCCTGTGCAACCTCGGCCGCGGCGGGCGTGATCGCATCCAGGCGCGCCAGTGCATCGCCACCGGCGACCAGCTGGCCTGCCTGCGTTTCGTCTTCGAGCCAGTCCGCCAACGCCTGCGCGGTGTCCGCCGGCAAGCCGGCACTGACGAAGTTGTGCTTGGGCGCGTCGAGCAGTGCCTGCACGCTCGGGAAGGCACTGGCCAACTGCTCGGCGCGCACGCGGGTGACCTTGGGGATTTCCAGATCCACCAGCAGCGTGGCGAGGTTGAGTCCGTCACGGAGCTTCGGTGTTGGCGGATGCGTATCGGTGATGGTGACGCCCCGCGCGAGCAGGTCGTCGATGACCTGCTGGTTGCCGGCCTGGTCGAGGAAGTGGCCGATCGACCGGGCGACTTCGCCACCGACGTCCGGCACGCGCTTGAACAGCGGCCACGGCAGGTGGCGGATCAGTTCGAGATCGCCGAACCATGTCGCCAGTGCTTTGGCCGTGCTCTCGCCGACGTGCTGGATGCCCAGCGCGTAGAGGAATCGTTCCAGCGTGGTGTTGCGGCTGTGGTCGATGGCCTCGAGCAGGTTCTCGGCCCAGCGAGTTGCAACCTTGCCGGATTTCACGGTCTCTGGCGTGGTGTCGTCGCGCTCGTCGGCACGACGCTTCATCTCCAGCAGGTCGTCGAGCGTGAGCTTGTACAGGTCGGCGACCGACTGCACGTAGCCCAGGTCGGACAGGCTCTCGATGAAGCGCTCGCCCAGGCCTTCGATGTCCATCGCCCGGCGCGAGGCGAAATGGCCGATGGCTTCCTTGCGCTGCGCCGCGCAGGTCAGCTCGCCCGAGCAGCGCCAGACCGCCTCGCCTTCCTCGCGCACCAGCTCCGATCCGCACACCGGGCAATGGCTGGGCATCGACCAGGGCCTGGTCCCCGCGGGCCGCTTCTCGACGACAACGCGCACCACTTCGGGAATGACATCGCCGGCGCGACGGATGATCACCGTATCGCCATTGCGCACGTCCAGGCGCGCGACCTGGTCGGCGTTGTGCAGCGTCGCCCGGGTGACGGTGACGCCGCCGACCTGCACCGGCTGCATCAGCACCCAGGGAGTGACCGCGCCGGTGCGACCGACATTGACCTCGATCGACTCGACAACGGTCATCTGTTCCTGCGCCGGGAACTTGTGCGCAATGGCCCAGCGCGGCGCGCGCGAGACGAAACCCATCTCAGCCTGGCCTTCGTAGTCGTCGAGCTTGTAGACGACGCCGTCGATGTCGAACGGCAGGCGGTCGCGTTTGTCGCCGATCGCGCGGTAGTAATCGAGCAGCCCTTGCAGTCCTTCGACCACGTCGCTTTCGCCACTGACCGGGAAGCCCCACTGGCGCAGGCGGCCCAGCGTCTGCGAATGGGTTTCGGGCAGTTCGACGCCCTCGACCAGACCGATGCCGTAGGCGTAGAACGCCAGCGGCCGCTGCGCGGTCATGCGCGGATCGAGCTGGCGCAGCGAACCGGCCGCGCCGTTGCGCGGATTGGCCAGGACCTTGCCGCCTTCGACCAGCGCGCGCTCGTTGTAGGCCTTGAAGGCGGCAAGCGGCATGTAAACCTCGCCGCGCACTTCCAGCACGCGCGGCCAGTCCTTGCCGCGCAGCTGCAGCGGAATTGCCTTGATCGTGCGCAGGTTGGCGGTGACGTCCTCGCCGGTGGCGCCGTCGCCGCGCGTGGCGCCCTGGACGAAGCGGCCGTCCTCGTAGCGCAGGCTGATGGCCAGTCCGTCGAGCTTGGGCTCCACCGAGAACGCCAGCGCATCGCGGCCGAGGCGCTCTTCGATCTTGCGCACGAACACCGCCACTTCCTCGTCGCTGAAGGCATTGCCCAGCGACAGCATCGGGATGGCGTGGCGCACCTGGGCGAAGCTGCCGGTGGGCACGGCACCGACGCGCTGCGTCGGCGAGTCGGCGGTGATCAGTTCCGGATGCGCGGCCTCGAGTTCGTCGAGCTCGCGCAGCATGCGGTCGTAGTCGGCGTCCGGGATCGCGGGGTCGTCGAGGACGTGGTAGCGGTAGTTGGCGTCATCGAGCTGGGCGCGCAGCTCGGCAATGCGGGTGGCGATGTGGGTCGTCTTGGGCATGGTCACAGGCTCGCAAGCGGTCCTTCGACTTCGGGCCTGCGGCCCTACGCTCAGGACGAACGGATCTCACCCCGCATCAACCGTTCGTCCTGAGCGTAGCGCAGCGAAGTCGAAGGAAGCGTAGCGCAGCGGAGTCGAAGGAAGCGTCGCTTCAGATCTACCAGCGCGCCGGCTTGGTCAGCGGCGGCGCTTCGCGCTGCCGGTCGTAGGCGCGCAGCTCGTCGCGGATATGGGCGATGCGCTGGCGGCCGAGCGCGTTGCGCTGCTCGTCCAGGACCACGCCGTCGAGCAGCTCGGCCATCCGCTGCGCGGTCGGCAGCATGGTTTCCCAGGCGTCGAGCGCGTTGACCGGCGCCGGCAACGTCAGGAAGAAGGCGATCGCCGGAGTCTCCAGCGCCTGGATCTGCGCCATGTCGAAACTGCCGGGCTTCATGATGTTGGCGACGCTGAACACCGGGCCGCGCTCGGGATGGTTCTCGACCAGGCGGTGGAACACGCCCATGTGGCCGTAGACCAGGCCGGCCTTCTCGGCGGCGACGACGATGTCGGGACCGTGCAGCTTCTGCCCGGCACGAGCGGCCAGGTAGAGCGTGACGATCTTGTCGAACTCTTCGGTGGCGCGACGACCCAGCTCGCTGCTGGCCGCGCCCTCGAGGGTGCGGTCGAACAGTTCCAGTTCGGCCTGGGCAGTGGACTCGCCGGCCGCGGGACCCTCGCCTCCCAGCTCACGTTCCAGTTGCTCGCCCAGGGTCGGTTCGCGACGGCTGCCATCGGCAGCGGCCGCTTCGCGCGGCACGCGCTTGCCCTGGCCCGGCTTGCGCGGACGACCAAAGAACACGATCGCGGCGATCAGGATCAGGCCGGCGATCAGGATGCCGATACGCAGCAGGGTCACGTCTGACATTGAGGGGCTTCCTTACGGCAGGCGGATGTACGGGGGAATGTCGACGGGGGAAAACCGCTGTGGCCTGGACTCAGGCCACACCAGCCAGGCGCGAGGCCTCCGCCAGGTCGACCGAGACCAGTCGGCTGACGCCGGGTTCGCGCATGGTGACGCCGGAAAGCTGTTGCGCCGCTTCCATCGTCGCCTTGTTGTGGGTCACGAACAGGAACTGTACCTGTTCACTCATCTCGCTGACCATCGCTGCCAGTCGGCCGACGTTGGCTTCGTCGAGCGGAGCATCGACTTCGTCCAGCAGGCAGAACGGTGCCGGGTTGAGGCGGAAGATCGCGAACACCAGCGCCACCGCGGTCATCGCCTTCTCGCCGCCGGACAGCAGCGAGATGTTCGACACGCGCTTGCCGGGCGGACGCGCCATGATCGACACGCCGGTGTCGAGCAGGTCTTCGCCGGTCAGTTCCAGGTAGGCATGGCCGCCGCCGAACAGGCGCGGGTACAGCTCCTGCACGCCGCTGTTGACGCGGTCGAAGGTGTCCTTGAAGCGGCCGCGGGTCTCGCGGTCGATCTTCTTGATCGCATCCTCGAGCGTTTCGAGGGCGGTGGTGAGGTCGGCGTCCTGCGCGTCGAGGTATTCCTTGCGCTGCGCGGCCTCGGCGTGCTCGGCGATCGCGGCCAGGTTGACCGGCTCGAGCCGGCGCAACTTGCCGTCGAGTTCGGCGACCGTGCGCTCCCAGACCTGCGGCTGCATGTCGTCGGTCAGCGTGTTGACCACGTCCTCGAGCACGAAGCCGGCCTCCACTATCGCCGCCGACAGCTGCTCGGCCTTGAGCACCAGGGCCTGCTGCTCGAGGCGGCGCTGGCCGATGGCCTCGCGCTGCTGGATGGCCTGCTCGTCACGCTGGTGGCGGACCTGTTCGAAGCGGCGCAGGTCGTGGTCGATGCCGTCGACCGTGGTGCGCGCGGCGGTCAGTGCCTGTTCGGTGATCACGCGCTGTTCGAGCGCGACCTGGCGCTGCTCTTCCAGCGTGTTGACCGGCTCGTCGCCGTCGGCCAGCTGCGCCGACAGTTCGCCCAGGCGCGAATCGAGTTGGCCGCGCTGGCCGCCCATGCGATCGAGCGCCTGCGCCAGTGCGGTGATCTGGGTGCGCTGGGACTCCAGCGTCAGTGCCAGCGCATGCGCGGTGTCGCGCGATTCGCGGGCGATGTTGCGGGCCTGGTCGCGGGCATCGCCGAGGGCACGGCGCTCGGACTCCAGTGCCTGGCGCGTGTCCTCCAGCTCGCCCATGCGCATGACCGCTTCTTCCTGCAGCGTGCGCGAGTCGCGGGACTGCTCGCGGGCGCTTTCCAGGGTTTCGGCAAGTTGCGCCAGTTCGGCGTCGATCTTCTCGATGCGACCGCGCGCCGAATCCAGGCGACCCTGCTGGCTTTGCAGCTGGCCGGCCAGTTCGGAGACGCTGCGGTGCGCCATGTACAGGGTGCGCTGTGCGTCCTCGCGCTGCTGCTCGGCAGCAAGCAGGCGGTCGCGCAACTGCACCAGCAACGATTCGAGCTCGCGCTCGCGTGCCTGCAGGGTGTCGATCTCGGCGCGCAGCGACTGGATCTCGCGCTCGCGCAGCAGCGCGCCCTGCTTGGCCGCGCCCGAGCGCAGGATCCGCACCCAGCCGGCGCCGAGGCGCTCGCCGTTGCGGGTGATGATCGATTCGCCGTCGCCCAGGATCGGCAGCATCGTGCGTGCTTCGCCGAGGTCTTCGGCGGCGTGCAGCTTGGCGAGGATGCGGCGGATCGCGATCGGGCCGCGCACCTTCGATGCCAGCGAGGTCGGCGCGAACTCGACCGCGTCATTGTGCGGGTCTACCAGGACCAGGCGGCCCTCGCCAAGTTCGCCGAGCGCATCGACCAGCACTTCGGGCGACTCGACCAGCACGCCCTCGATCATCTGGCCGAGCGCGCCTTCTACGGCGTTTTCCCAGCCGGCTTCAACCTGCAGCGCTTCGCCGACTCGCGTGGCCGAGTCGAGGCCACGGGCCTTGAGCCAGCTCAGTGCGGCGCCCTGCTCCTGGCCCAGCGCGGCATGCTGCAGCGTTTCCAGCGACGACAGTCGGCCGCGTGCGGCCTGCACCTGCTTGCGTGCCTCGGCCAGTTCGGTCTGGGTGCCGCGCTGCTGGTCCTGCAGCTCGCCGAGCGTGCCCTTGCGGGTCTCCAGCTCCTCGCTGAGGCTGTCGATCGAGAACTTCTGGGTTTCGTGCTGCTCCTGCAATGCAGCGAACGATTCCGACAGCGCGCCCAGGTCGAGCCCGGCACGTTCGTTGTTGAGTGCGTCGCGACGGCGGTCGGCGTCGAGCACCTGGCGATCGAGGTGCTCGATGCGCGTGCGTTCGACGTCGGCGGCGCGCGCGGCCTCGGACTGGGCGCGGCTGTGCTCGTCCCAGCGCTGCTGCCATTCGGTCAGGCGGGTTTCGGCATCGCGCAGGGCTTCCTGGCGCATGCCGTCTTCGTCGCGCAACTGCTCCAGGCGCGGCTCGGATTCGGCCACGGCAGCGCGCAGCACGTCCAGGCGGGCCTGGTCGCTGCCGATGTGCTGGCCCAGTTCGGCCAACGCCGACAAGGCCTCGTCGCGCGCCTTCTGCAGGCGCGTGGACATTTCGCGCTGGTGCTGGATCTGCTGTTCGATGCGGGCCAGCGTGCCACCGACCTCGTAGCTTGCTGCCTGGGCCTTGTTCAAGGCCTCGGCGGATTCCTCGCGACGCACGCGGCCCACTTCGATCTCGCGCTCGGCTTCGCGCTGCTCGGCGATCAACTGCTGCAGGCGGGTTTCCTGCTGGCTCAGCTTCTCGCGCTGGCCCTGCAGTTTCTGGTCGAGGGCGCGGTGTTCGAGTGCTTTCCACTCGGCGTCCTTGACACGGCGTTCGGCCTGGATCGTCTGGTACTGCTCGGCCTGCCGTGCCTGGCGCTTGAGGTGCTCGAGCTGCTTGCCGACTTCCTCGCGCAAATCGCTGAGGCGATCGAGGTTCTCGCGGGTGTGGCGGATGCGGGTCTCGGTTTCCTTGCGGCGCTCCTTGTACTTGGAGATGCCGGCGGCTTCTTCGAGGTAGACGCGCAACTCTTCGGGCTTGGCCTCGATGATGTTGCTGATCATGCCCTGCTCGATGATCGAGTAGCTGCGCGGGCCCAGGCCGGTGCCGAGGAACAGGTCGGTGATGTCGCGGCGGCGGCACTTGGCGCCGTTGAGGTAGTACTGGCTGCTGCCGTCGCGGTTGACGGTGCGCTTGACCGAGATCTCGTTGAACGCCGCGTACTCACCGGTAATGGTGTGATCGGAGTTGTCGAAGATCAGCTCGACCATCGCCTGCGACACCGGCTTGCGGGCGGAGGAGCCGGCGAAGATCACGTCGGTCAGCGAATCGCCGCGCAGGCGGCTGGCCGAGCTTTCGCCCATCACCCAGCGCACGGCATCGATGATGTTGGACTTGCCGCAGCCGTTGGGACCGACGATGCCGGTCATGTTGTTCGGCAGGTGCAGCGTGGTCGGATCGACGAAGGATTTGAAACCGGACAGCTTGATCGTGGACAGACGCATGCGGCTGGGTTGCCTCTTGGCGGCGTGGCGGGACGCGGCCGTGATTACCGACTAGGGTTAAACATATGTATAAGTTCCGCCTCCCAAGCCTTTGATTCTCATAGGAGGCGCACGGCTCGTGAGCCGTGTCTTCACAGGGAGTATAGCGGCCCTCAAGCCCGCAGGCTGGCCCCGCTCTCCGGGTCGAAATAGTGCATTTGCTCCGCCACATACCCCAGGTGCACCGTATCGCCCACCTTGGGCAGGTCCCGGGGCGGGACGCGCAGGATCAGGTCGCTGCCGCCGCAGTCGAGGTCGAGGAAGGCCTCGTTGCCGACGGGCTCGACCGCCTCGACCAGAGCGGCCAGGTGCCCCGGAACGGCCTGCGCCAGGGACATGTCCTCCGGACGCAGCCCGACCGTCAGCTGCCTGCCCAGGTAGCCGCGCACGCGCTCGACCATGCCGGCCTCCGGACGCAGCGGCAGCTCCACACCCTCGCCCACGCGCAGCTTCAGGCCGCCGTCCTCGACGACCTCGCCCCGCAGCAGGTTCATTTTCGGGCTGCCCAGGGAACGTCGCCACGAACAGGTTCGCCGGCCGGCTGTACAACCCCATTGGTGTATCGATCTGCTGGATGCGCCCCTTGTCGAGCACGACGATGCGCTGGCCCAGGGTCATCGCCTCGATCTGGTCGTGGGTGACGTAGACCATGGTGGTGCCCAGATGCCGGTGCAGCCGCGAGATTTCCACGCGCGTGGAAGCGCGCAGCTTGGCATCGAGGTTCGACAGCGGTTCGTCGAGCAGGAACACCTGCGGTTGCCGCACCAGTGCGCGCCCCAGCGCGACGCGCTGGCGCTGGCCGCCCGACAGTGCCGCCGGCTTGCGATCGAGCAGCGATTCCAGCTCGAGCATGCCCGCGGCCTCGCGCACGCGGCGTTCGATCTCGGCCTTGCCGGTGCCGCGCAGTTTCAGGCCAAAGCCCAGGTTCTCGGCCACGCTCATGTGCGGGTACAGCGCATAGCTCTGGAATACCATCGCGATGTCGCGGTCCTTCGGCGCCACCTCGTTGACCAGGCGTTCGCCGATGCGCAGCTCGCCACTGCTGATCTGCTCGAGGCCGGCGATCATCCGCAACAGCGTCGACTTGCCACAGCCGGACGGACCGACCAGCACCAGCAACTCGCCGTCTGCAATCTCGAAGCTGGCATCGTCGACGCCGACAAAGCCGTTCGGATAGACCTTGCGCAGACGATCCAGCGTGACCTTCGCCATGAATTCTCCAGAGCCGTCCCCGTGGCACGGAGATCGTTTCACTATCGCCGGTCGCTTGGGAACTCTTGTTCCATGGCGACCGATGGTTCCCAATGGGCACCGCCGTCGGCTATCCTGCCATGTAACCGTTTTCACGCCTATCCACCATCAATCTCCCCCGAGACCGAGCCGATGAGCCGAGCACCAGGCGCCGACCAGTTCGTATTCCCCGAAGGCTTCCTCTGGGGTGCCGCCACCGCCGCCCACCAGATCGAAGGCTCGCCGATGGCAGATGGCGCCGGCCCCAGCATCTGGACGCGCTTCGCCCATACCCCGGGGATGATGCTCAACGGCGACACCGGCGATGTCGCCTGCGACCACTACAACCGTTGGCGCGACGACGTGAAGCTGATGCGCAAGCTCGGCCTCAAGGCGTATCGCTTCAGTGTGTCGTGGTCGCGGATCCTGCCCGAGGGCACCGGCCGGGTGAACCAGAAGGGCCTCGATTTCTATTCCAACCTGGTCGATGAGTTGCTCGCCAACGACATCGAACCGCTGCTGACGCTCTTCCATTGGGACCTGCCGGCGGCGCTCGACGACCGTGGCGGCTGGCTCAACCGCGAGATCGCCGACTGGTTCGCCGAGTACGCGTCGGTCATGTATCGCGCGCTCGACGGCCGGGTGAAGAAGTGGGTGACGCACAACGAGCCGTGGGTGGTCACCGACGGTGGCTACCTGCACGGCGCGCTCGCACCGGGCCACCGCAGCAAGTTCGAAGCCCCGATCGCCTCGCACAACCTGATGCGCGCGCATGGCGCGGCGGTCAAGGCCTATCGCGAGATCGGCAAGCACGAGATCGGCCTGGTGGTGAACATCGAACCCAAGTACGCCGCCAGCGATTCGGCGGCGGACCAGGCCGCGGTGCGCCGCGCCCACGCCTACATGAACGAGCAGTACCTGCACCCCGCCCTGCTCGGCCACTACCCGCCCGAGCTCAAGGAGATCTTCGGCGAGGCGTGGCCGGACTGGCCGGCCGAGGACTTCGAACTGATCAAGCAGCCGCTCGATTTCGTCGGCATCAACTACTACACCCGCAGCGTCACCAAGGACGCAACGAGCTACCCGCTCAACACCGCCGTGGTCAGGCAGCCGCTGGGGACCTACACCGAGACCGGCTGGGAAGTGTTCCCGCAGGGACTGACCGACCTGCTGCTGTGGTTCAAGCAGACCTATGGCGACCTGCCGGTCTACATCACCGAGAACGGCGCGGCGTTCTTCGATCCGCCCACGGCCGATGTCGATCCGGTGTCGGGCGAGCGTCGCGTGCGCGACCCGCTGCGCATGGACTACCTGCGCAAGCACCTCAGCGCCATCCACGATGCGATCCAGGCCGGCGTCGACATCCGCGGCTACATGCTGTGGTCGCTGATGGACAACCTGGAATGGTCGCTGGGCTACTCCAAGCGATTCGGCATGATCCACGTCAACTACGGCACCCAGGAGCGCACGCCGAAGGACAGCGCGCTTTGGTACTCGCAGGTGATCGCCTCGCACGGGCGCAAGCTCGCCGAGCCACTACCCTACTGACGGGTACTGTCCCGACCAGGCTTTCCCGTTCGGGCCGGTGCTGATTTCGTTTACATCAGGCAAATCATTCACCGCCGGCCCCACGCGCAAGACATCGTCCCGGGACTGCATTACGCTGCCGGCAGCCCGGGCTCGGCGTTGCGCCGGTTCGCCTGCAATCTTGTCTGCAATCCGATCGTGCGGTGGTGATCCTTGAGTGTTCCAGCGTCCCCGGCAGCCGATGCCCTTCTTGCCGATATCGGCGGTACCAATGCCCGCTTCGCCCTGGCCCGCCAGGACAGCCGCACGCCACTGCTCACCGAGAGCGTGCGCGAATTCGCCGTCACGCAGTTCCCGTCGCTGGCCGACGCCGCCCGCCACTACCTCGACACCACCGGCGCCAAGCCGCGTACCGGCGTGTTCGCCGTGGCCGGCCGGGTCGACGGCGATGAAGCCCGCATCACCAACCATCCGTGGGTGATCTCGGCGGCACGCACGCGCGATGCGCTGGGCCTGGAGTCGGTCGAACTGGTCAATGATTTCGCCGCGCAGGCGATGGGCGCATCCCTGCTCCAGCCCGAAGACGTGGTTGCCCTGGGCGCTGCCGGCTGGGACGGCCATGACTATTCCGACCGCACCTTCGCCGTGATCGGCGCCGGCACCGGCCTGGGCGTGGGTGGCCTGTTGCGCCGCGACGGCCGCTACTACCCGCTGCAGACCGAAGGCGGCCACGTCAGCTTCGCGCCGAACACGCCGGAAGAAATCGAGATCCTGCAGCACCTGTCGGGCGAGTTCGGCCGGGTCTCCAACGAACGCCTGGTCAGCGGCATGGGACTGGTCAATCTGCATCGGGCGCTGAGCGCCATCGCCGGTGAAGACCCCGGTCCGCTCAAGCCGGCCGACATCACCGCCCGTGCCCGTGAGGGCGATCCGCGCAGCCTGCGCACCATCGACATCTTCTGCGCCGTGTTTGGCGCCGCAGCCGGCGACCTGGTGCTGACGCTGGGGGCATGGGACGGCGTCTTCCTGACCGGCGGCCTGGTGCCGAAGTTGCTGTCGGCGATCGCGCATTCGGGCTTCCGCCAGCGCTTCGAGCACAAGGGCCGGTTCTCGGCCGTTATGGCGCGCATCCCGACCCTGGCGGTGATCCATCCGCAGCCCGGCCTGCTGGGTGCCGCAGCGCTGGCGCAGCACACGCGTCCTTGAAGTGGGCTGTGCCAGTATCGAGCGATGGCTGCCGAACGCTCGCACGAACCCGCCACGGCGGCGACGCATTCGCAACCGCGCCACGACCTGCACGTCCATGCCAACCATGACGTCTGGACCTGGGCGGTCGCGGTGGCCGTCGCCGCGGAACTGCGGCGTGAGCTGACCACGCAATCGCGCGTACGCCTGCTGCTGTCGGGCGGCATCACGCCCGCGCCGGTGTACCGCGCCTTGTCGAAAGCGCCGCTGGATTGGGACCGGGTCAACGTCGGCCTGGTCGACGAACGTTGGCTGCAGCCGCAGGACCTCGACAGCAACGCCCACCTGGTGCGCACGAACCTGCTGCAACACCAGGCCGCGGCCGCACATTTCGAACCGATGACCCGCGCTGGCAGATCGATCGAGGAAGTGATTGCCGGCGCCAACGCCTTTGCCAAGGTCCAGGCCTGCGTCGCGGTGCTGGGCATGGGCGAAGACGGCCACATTGCATCGCTGTTCCCGGGCATGGGCGACCTGGAGCGGGTGTTGGCCAGCCGCAACGACTATGTTGCCGTGGATGCAACCGGTTGCCCGGGCGCGCGCCAATGGCCACGCCGGATCAGCCTGACACCACGCGGCATGGCCAGGATTCCGGCGCGCTTGCTGCTGATCCAGGGAGCACGCAAGCGCGACGTACTCATGCAGGCACTGGCCGACGGCAACCCCGCCCGCTGGCCGGTGCTGACCGCTTTGGACAGCATTCATGGCACGCCATTGCAGGTGCACTGGTGCGCATGAGCGCGCACCGGCAATAGAACGACGTCATTGCGCGCGAGCGTAGCTGACTGTCAGCATCTCCCACTGGTGGCCATCGGGCTCGTTCCAGTAGACGATGCGGCCGCCATGTGCGGTATCGATCAGATGGTCGACCGGACCGTGGACGGCGCTGCGGTAGGCGATGCCCGAAGCGCGGATCCGCTGCAGGATCGCATCGAACTCGTCCTCGCCGACGCGGAAGCAATAGTGGATCAGCGGGAACGGCTCGCTCCACTGATCGAAGTCGAAGGTCAGCCCATCGTTGACATACACCGGCGCGAACGGGCCGATGCCGGTCGGCGACCACGGCACGCCGAGCAGATGCGCCAACAGCTTCGCCGACGCCAGGCGATCGCGCGACGGCACCAGGATGTGATCGAGCTCGATGGCCATGCTGCCTCCCTGGCAATGGCCGGGAAACTACAACAACCCGCGTCGACTTCGCGTCATGCGCGACACCACCGCCGCGCTCAGCGGCGCGGTTCGTCGATCAGTGCCAGCGGAATCGCCTGGGCCTGCATCTCGCGGTACGCCGCGCGCTCGGAGCGGCAGTACGCGCTGCCCATGGCGAACTTGCGGCAGACCCCGGGACGCTGGTCGTAGATGCTGCAGCACATGCGGCTGTGATCGACAGCGACGCACCAGCCTTCCTCGTCACGCGCCATCACCTCGGGTCCATCGACAAGGCGCTCGACCATGTGCCGGGGCACGTTGTCTTCGGGCATCAGCACCACCGTCAGGCGACAGCAAACGGCGTCGCAACGGCTGCACGAAACTTCCGAGCGCTTCTCGCCCATCAGGCACGACCTGTGGCTACGGCAGCCTGTTGCTGGCTGTCTGGCAATGCGCGCAGGCGGCTATGACGCCGGCCCACGTTGGCCGTGAGATTGCGGGTAATGAAGGACAAGTGGACTCTCGGGGGGCGCGCCGGCCGTCGTGTCGGCGGGCGGTGTCGCAGGGCGGGAGCGCAGCGGGCGACTGGAGAGCGGTCGAGCGGGACGCGTGAGCGGAACGGTGTGCAACGACATGGTACGCCGCTTCAGCAGCTGGCGCTTGAATGGCGGCGAACCCGCGATTGCCGCCGGGATTCGTTTCTCGGGGCAAATCGACGAAGTTCACGCCCATGCTTCGTCATACGGCGCATACTCAGCCAACCCCCATCGAGGCGGACACCATGAAGCATCAGGTTGCAATCTTCCGCTTCACCCTCGGCAACGGGCAGAGCATCAGTCCCACGGCCCTGCAGTCGATCTGGGTCAGGGCGTGCCAGTCGCCGGACGTGAGCGTGGGTCGCAAGGCCGGCGGTTATCCCGACAACAACCGCCCGATCTACTCGCTGTATGCACAACCGGGACTCGAGGATCTGTCCCAGGTAGAGCGCCGCCTGCGGCGCCTGTTCGACGAAACCGGATTGCGCGCATCGCTGGTCTCGATGCACGTGTAAGCCGGTCGTGTGAGTCCATCCCGGGTCATCAGACCTGCGGCACCGCCCTCGCCCGTCCGGCCTCGAAGCGCGGCGGCGCACCGAACAGTCGCTTGTACTCACGACTGAACTGCGACGGGCTTTCGTAGCCCACATGCCGCGCAGCACTCATCGCCTCCATGCCACCGGCCATCATCAGGCGGCGGGCCTCGTGCAGGCGCAGGTGCTTCTGGAACTGCAACGGCGACATCGTCGTCACCGCCTTGAACTGGTGGTGGAACGACGACGTGCTCATGTGCACGCTGCTGGCCAGCTCGTCGATGCTCAACGGCTGCAGGTAGCGCTGCCGCAGCGTCGCCACGGCGCGCGCGATGCGGCTCGAGCGGCCATCGGTGGCGGCGATCGCGCGCAGGCGATGGCCGAGGTCACCGGTCAACACGCGGTAAAGGATCTCGCGTTGCGCCATCGGTGCCAGCACCGGCAGGTCCTGCGGCGTGTCGAGCAGGTTCATCAGACGCAGCACCGCGTCCATCAGCGGCGTGTTGACGCGTGCGGCGTACAGGCGAGGGTCGACGCCCGCATGCGTCGACTCCTGGTCGGCGGTGTCGGCGATCAGCGCGGCGACTTCGTCCGGGTCGATGTCCAGGCGCAGGCACAGGTACGGATGTTCGGGCGTGGCCTCCACCACCTGTCCGAACACCGGCAACGTCACTGACACCACCAGGTAATTGAGCGGGTTGTAGTGATAGGTCTGGCCGTCGAGCGTGGCGACCTTGCTGCCCTGGGCGACGATGCACAGGCGCGGCTCGTAGACCACCGGCGTGCAGGCCGTGGGCGTGCTGATCCGGACCAGGCTCAGGGCGTCGATGGCGGTGGCATGGATGCCGTCGTCCGGTGTCAATCGGGCAATCCGGTCTGCCAGTTCCGCCAGCTTCGGACAACCTGCCCGGGGCGTGACTTCTGACATGGAAGCAATGAGATTCATGGTTTTCCCGCCTTCCAGCCTGACCGGGGAATTATCGGTGCAATCGGGGCCGTGAATGTGCCGATCTGGTCGATTTGCAGGATCAGGCAATTTTCAAGCAGCAATGTACTACCGCTGGGAAGGCATGAACCCGTAATTTAATCGGACGGATCTGGAGCCGTCGGACGTGGCCTGCTTGCCCGTCGGCGTGGAAGCCGGAGCCTGCCCCCACCCCCAGCGGACCGCACGCGATGTGGATTGTCCAATACGCCCTGAGCCGCCGGTACACCATCGGCGTGCTCGCGATCCTGATCCTGCTGTTCGGCACGCTGGCGACCCGGCGCATGCCGACCGACATCCTGCCTGAAGTCGGAATCCCCTCGGTCAACCTGGTGTGGACCTACAACGGCCTGCCGGCGGCGGACATGGCGGCCAAGCTGACCTCGTTCTCCGAGGCGGCGATCATGAACACCGTCGACGACCTCAAGGAGGTCCGCTCCGAGTCGCTCACCGGCGCCAGCATCGTGCGCATCGACTTCCAGCCGACGGTGAGCCTGGACCGCGCACTGGGGCAGATCACCGCGGTCTCGCAGACCATCCTGCGGCGCATGCCGCCGGGCACGTCACCGCCACTGGTGATCCGCAACAACGTATCCAGCACGCCGGTGCTGATGCTGGTGCTGTCGTCGGACTCGCTGACCGAGGCCCAGCTCTACGATTACGCGCGCCTGCAACTGCGCTCGCAGATCCAGACCATCCCCGGCATCCGCATGACCCTGCCTTACGGCGGCGCCGCGCGGCAGATCATGGTCGACCTCAATCCGGCGGCGCTGCAGACCTACGGCCTGACACCGGCCGACGTCACCACCGCGCTCGAGCGCGGCAGTCCCACCCTGCCCTCCGGCTCGATCCGCGAGAACGCGCGCGAGATGCAGATCTCGCTCGACACCAGCCCGGCCAGCGCGGCCGAGTTCTTGGAAATTCCGGTGGCCGCGCGCAACGGCACCGTCATCTACATCCGCGACATCGCCTCGGTTCGCGACGGCGGCGCGCTGCAGACCAACGTCGCGCGCATGGACGGCTCCAGCGCGGTCGCGGTGGCGCTGATCAAGCTGGGCGGTGCGTCGGCGGTGGAGATCGTGCGCGCGGTGCGCGAACGCCTCCCGGAGATCGAAGCTTCGGCGCCGACCGGCACGCGTATCCAGCCGATCTTCGACCAGTCGGTGTTCGTCGATCACGCGATCGACTCGATCCGCCATGAGGTCCTGCTGGTCGGCTTGCTGGTGGCGCTGGTGGTGCTGGTTTTCATCGGCTCCTGGCGCTCGAGCCTGATCGTGCTGTCGGCGATCCCGCTGGCCCTGCTGGCCTCGGTGACGATGCTCAGCCTGCTCGGCTACACCTTCAACGTGATGACGCTCGGCGGCCTGGCGCTTGCGATCGGCATCCTGGTCGACAACGCGGTGGTCGACGTCGAGAACACCAACCGCAACATCGCCATGGGCAAGGACGTGCGCACGGCGATCCTCGACAGTGCCCGCGAAGTGGTGTTCCCGGAGATGGTCTCGACCATCTCGATCTGCATCGTGCTTACGCCCATCCTGCTGATGACGGGCCTGTCGGCCTGGGTGTTCACGCCGCTGGCGCTGGCGGTCATCTTCGCCATGCTCGCCTCGTTCCTGCTGTCGCGCACGCTCATTCCGGTGCTGTGCTATCTGATGCTGCCCGCGGACATCCGCAGCCGCGAGAATCCGCGCTGGCAGGCCGAAAAGGCGCTGCTCAAGGTCAACCACAAGGTCGAGCACACGCTCGATTCGCTGCGCGACCGCCACCACGCCCTGCTGGTGCGACTGGGCCACCACGGCGGCGTGCTGGCGCTGACCGCGCTGGCGGTGATCGCAATCGGCGCGGTGTCGGCGGTCTCGCTCGGCCGCGAGTACTTCCCCCAGGTCGACGCCGGCCAGCTGCGCCTGCAGGTGCGCCTGCCCAGCGGTACGCGACTGGAGGAAACCGCCGCGCGCCTGACCGAGATCCAGCGCGAGATCCGCAAGATCATCCCGGCCCCGGAACTGCAGACGGTCTACGAACAGATTGGCATGCCCGACGCGGTCAACCTGTCGCTGGTCGACAGTGCCGTGGTCGGCTCGTTCGAGGCCGAAGTGATGCTGCAGCTGCGTACGCCGCATCACTCCAGCCATGACTACCTGGTGCAGATCCGTCGCCGCATCGCCGAGCGTTTCCCCGACGTGAAGGTGTTCGAGCGACCGCCCGACGCCACCAGCCGCACGCTCGCAGGTTCAGCCGCAGCCGCATTCGAAGTGCGCGTGATCGGTCGTGACGCGGCCGGCAACCTTGCCCTAGCCCGCGAGATCGAGCAGCGCCTGAAGCAGGTGCCCGGCGCGGTCGACGTTGCCTTGCGCCAGGTTCTCGATCTGCCCGAATACCAGGTGCGCATCGATCGCACCCGCGCCGCCCAGCTCGGCCTGGACGCGCAACAGGCCAGCCGCGCGGTGCTGGCGGTGCTCGGCTCGTCCGGCACGGTTACCCCGGTCTACTGGACCGACACCGTCAACGCAATCGCGTACACCGTGCAGGTGCAGGCGCCGCCGGTGAACATGACCAGCATTGACGCGCTGCTCAACGCCCCGTTGCGCATCGGCAACGACGGCCAGGCGGTCCTGCTGCGCAACATCGCCACGGTCACGCCGCGCAGCGTGCCGGCGAGTCTGGCTCGCACCACGCTGGCACCGACCATCAGCGTGCTGGCCAATGTCGAAGGCACCGACCTGGGCTCGGTGCAGGACCGTCTCACCGCGATCACCACCGAACTGCAGGGCAAGCTCAAGCCCGGCAACCGCATCGAGGTCGCCGGCCAGGCCGGCGAGATGAGCAGCGCCTACAGCGAACTCGCGGCCGGACTGTTGATGTCGGCGGCGCTGGTGTTCCTGGTGCTGGTGGTCAACTTCCAGTCGTGGATCCAGCCGCTGGTGGCGATGTCGGGCCTGCCGCTGGCGATCGCTGGCGCCGCGTTCGGCCTGTTCGTCACCGGCACGCCGCTGAGCGTGCCGGCACTGATGGGCGTGATGATGGTCATCGGCGTGTCCACCGCCAACAGCGTGCTCGTCACCAGCTTCGCGCGCGGCCTGGTCGCGGCGGGCCACGACCCGGAACTGGCTGCCTACGAATCGGCGGCGGTGCGCCTGCGACCGGTGCTGATGACTGCCAGCGCGATGGTCCTGGGCATCATCCCGATGGCCATCGGCCTGGGCGAAGGCGGCGAGCAGAACGCGCCGCTCGGTCGCGCGGTCATCGGCGGCCTGCTGTTCGGCACGCCGGCCACGCTGATCCTGGTTCCCTCGATTCTCGCGGTGCTCGGTCGGCGCATGCCGGCAGCGGCGCGACACGCTGCGATGCCCGACAGCGACGATCCCAGCACTGCCCCCCCCACCGGCGCCGAAGCAGGAGCCACCCCATGAAGATTTCCTACCGCCATGCCGCGCGCGGAACGATGGCGTTCGCCATCCTCACCGTACTGGCGGCATGCAGCAACGGCGCCGCCGAACCATCGCCCGCAACCGTCGTCCCGGAGGTGTTGACGGTCCGGGCCAAGGCCGCCGACAGCACCTACGACCTGAGCCTGCCCGCACGCGCGGTGGCCGGGGAATCGGCGCAGATCTACGCGCGCGCCACCGGGTTCATCAGCGAGCGCCGCGCCGACCTTGGCGACAAGGTCGTGGCCGGACAGATGCTGGCGGTGATCGCGGCACCCGAGGCCGACCAGTCCGTGCGCGAAGCACAGGCCGAACTGGCACGCGCACGTGCCGACGAGACGCTGGCCAAGGTCAACTTCGATCGCGCCAACGTGCTGGTCGGTTCCGGTGCGATCTCGAAGGAGTTGTACAGCGACCGCAAGGCCAACCATGACGTCGCCGTTGCGGCCGAAGCGGCTGCAGAGGCCCGCCTGACCTCGGCGCGCGAGCGCCAGGGATTCCAGACGGTACGTGCGCCGTTTTCCGGTGTGGTGGTCGCCCGCAACATCGAACGCGGCGACCGCGTCGTCGGCGACTCCACTACCGCCACGCCACTGTTCGAAGTCAGCTCGCTCGATCCGCTGCGCGTGGTGATCGACGTGCCGCAGAACGTGGCGCTGCAGATCCAGCCCGGCGTGGAAGCCGATGTCGGTTTCCCGGAGCTGCCGGGGCAGACGTTCAAGGCACAGGTCGTGCGCAGCGCCCAGTCGCTGTCGCGCGATTCGGGCGTGATGCGCACCGAGCTTCGCCTGCCCAATCCCGACAGCCACATTCCCGCCGGCATGGTCGGCAGCGTGCGGCTGCACCTGTCGCGTCCCGCGCCCGCCACGATCCTGCCGCTGTCGGCGGTGATCCAGCGCGGCAGCGGTGCCCAGGTCGCGACGCTGCGCGACTCGGCGCTGGATTTTCGCGACGTCACCCTCGGGCGAAATCTCGGCAACGAGATCGAAGTGCTGTCGGGCGTTGCCGCGAATGATGTCGTGGTGGTGGCGCCCAACGCGCTGCTGACGCCGGGCACGCGGGTCAAGGCGCGCGAAATGGCGCCAGCGGAGAAGAAGTAACGCCACAGCCTCGTTCGCTGCAGCCACGCCCGCCGCGACCGCGGCGGGCGTCGGAGAATCAGAACGCCACCTTGACCGACGGCGCGCTGCGCGTGGCCTCGCCGTGGTAGACCGCCTCGATGTTGTTGCCGTCCGGATCCAGCACGAAAGCGCCGTAATAGCCCGGATGGTAGAAGCGTTCGCCGGGTGCGCCGTTGTCCTTGCCACCGTTGGCAATCGCAGCCTCGTGGAAGGCATCGACCATGGCGCGGTCCTGGGCCTGGAACGCCAGATGATGACGCCCGGTCAGCTCTCCCTGCGCCGCCTCGCTGTCGCGGGTGGAGACGAACAGCTCGTCGGCCCAGAAATAGTCATCACCTGATCCCGCCATCGGGATGTTGAGGACATCGAATACGGCCGTGTAGAACTTGCGGCTGGCGTCGAGATTGCGCACGACCAGCTGGATGTGATCGATCAGGCGACCGCGATGAAGCTCCATCGTTTCCATGGGTTCTCCTTGAGTGTGGTGGCACTGCGCCTAGGGCACCGCGCCTGGGGCATTGCGCCTAGATAGCGCACCACGCAGCGTCACGCCGTCACGTGGCGTTGATGCAGCCCTCAGCGTTGGCTGTTGGCGACCTCGATTTCGACGGTGGCGCCGGCCTGATCGATCCGCAGCTCGTTGCCCTGCCAGGTTGCCGGCCGGCCATCGATGCGCGTGCGTCCTGGCGACTGCGCCCAGGGCCAGGTCAGGACCACACCACCCGGCGGCGGCGTGAATCCCGGCGCGAGCCTGAACACGACGCGATCGCCGCTGCGCTTCATTGAATATCCCAATGGCCCCTGTGGCGTGCGCAGGTTCGCCACGCTGACGCCCTCGCCCGCCAGCCAGTCGGCCGGGATGCCGGCGGCGACCACCAGCGCATCGTCGTCGCGGCTGTAGGCGAACATGTCGAGCGCGGAGCGCACATAGTCCGAAGCCACCCAGGCGTGCGGCAGGTCGCCGAGGAAGAACGGTTTGCGCGGCGTACGCGAGACGACTTCGGCCCATTGGTTCCATGCACGCGGCTGCTGGTCGGCGAAGAAGAATGCCAATGCCTCATGCGCGCGATCGCGCCAGCCGAGTCGAACGAAACTGCCGATCGTGCGCAGCTCGTAGGGCGTGTAGTCCTTCCATTCGCGCGTGCCGTCGCGGCGGGCGACGAACTCGCGCCAGTAGCGTGCGAAGGTGTTGTGCAGCTGGTCCTGCGGCAAGTTGGCCTGCTCGCCACCGGGCGCCAGCGCGATGGTGGTCGAGGTCGCATCGAAATCGCCCAGCTCCGCCGCACCGGGCAGGAAGTCGATGCCGTGCTGCGAAGTGGCAGCGCGCAGCGAGGCGTACAGGTCGTCGCGGAACTGGTCGCGCGAGGCCGCAAAGCGCGCAGCCTCGTCGTCGTGACCGAGCCATTGCGCGATCTCGACCGCATCCTTGTAGCCGCGCAGCGTCCAGAAGTTGTCCCAGTACGAATGCATCGGCTTGGCCGAATAACCCTCGTGGCTGATCGAGGCCGGCATCATTCCGTAGAAGGCGGCGTTCCGGTTGCGGTTGGCCTCGGTGCGTTCGCTCAGGCGCAGCTGGTCCATGTAGCGCACCGCGCCCTGCACGTGCGGCCACATCGATGCCAGCAGCTCGCGATCGCGGGTGTAGCGGAAGACTTCGGCCACCGTGAAGACGAGCTCGCCATGGCTGTCGTTCTCAGGCACCGGATCGCTGCCGCGGTCGTCGACACAGCACGGCACCTTGCCGTTGTCGAACTGGTACGGCGCGTACCAGCGCAGGAACTCCTCGGCGACGTCCTCCCGCCCCATCCGCAGCAGGCCCTCGCCGATCATGGCGCCGTCGCGGATCCACGCCCGCGAGTACGAACGCGTGCCCGGCTGCAGGCGCGGCCCGATGCGGCTGATCAGCATGTGCGCCAGCGCGGTGCGCAAGGTGTCGACGACATGCTGGCCCTGGGCCGGCACATGCAACTGGACGCGGTCGAGCTTGTCGCGCCATTGCGTCGCGGCCTGTTGCTGCATTGCTTCTGCTTCGGCACCAGTGAGCGACGCGGCAAGCTGGCCGGTCAATGGCGCAATCCAGTCGATCTGCCAGGATTCGCCCGGCGCCAGATGCACGGCATGCTCAAACACGCCGCTGGCCAGTCCGGTGGGGTCATCGACCCGGCCCGGTGAGGCGGGTGTTGCAGGCGCGTCCTGGGCATCGAACGTCGTGGCACGCACCTGCGTCGCCGGCAGCGACAGCCTGAGCCGCGGCCGGCCATCCACCGTCACCAGGTCGTTATCGAGTGCCAGCGCGTGGATCGGGCTGACGCCGCCGACAGTATTGAGGAACTGCGTCGGCGGGTTGACCTGCAACGGCCGTACCCGCAGACCCAGGACGTAGTCCTGCGCGACCTTCGAGGTGTTGGTCAGGCGATAGCGGCCCACCATCTGCGACTGTGGTTGCGTGCCCTGCGCGAAGCCGGTGATCTCGAGGCGAAAACCGGCGTGTTGCCACTGCACGGTCGGGATGGGCAGGTAGCCGTCCTGCAACGACTGCGTGATCTCAACACCAGCCCAGTCGACAACACCCCGTGCGGTGGTGACCTGCGGCTCGATGCTGAAGCCGCCCTTGCCGATCTCGATGGCGCCGTCCTCGCCGATCAGTCCCTGCTCGAGGCCGCCGTCGATGCCGAGGATCGTCCAGTACGTCTGCTCACCGCTGAAACCGCGCGGCCACGTGCCCCGCGGCGCCTGCGCGGCCACCGATCGCGCGAAGTCGTTGGGCGTGGCGGCGAATGCCAGCGGCTGCACATCGAACTCCGCCAACGCGATCTCCGCGCCGGGTGCTTTGAGCGGCGTCAGCCGCAGGTAGCGCGCCTCGGACTCCGGCAATGCCAGGTAGTCGCTGCCGCCGTCGGCGCCGCTGACCTCGCGCGCGAGGCGCCAATGGCGGTCGTCGTCAGAGAGCTCGACACGGTAGTCCGATGCCTGCATACCCGGCAGCCAGCGCAGCACCAGGCCACCGAACTCGCGCATGCGCGCAAGATCGAGGCGGAACTGCGGTGGTCGCGCAGGGTCGACCGTTGTGCGCCACGCGGTGTCGGGATTGCCATCGACAGCATCACCGGCCCGGCCACCGCCAGTCGCGCTGGCGCGGCCGCGCAACGGCGAATCGTCCTGCGGCGGCAGGTTGCGCATGGCCAGGTCGTCGAAACAGACCGAACCCTTGCCACCGACGCTGTTGTAGATGGTGAACTCGATCCGGCGGCTGTGGCGCAGGGTCGGATCCGGCGCCAGCCCCCAGGCTCGGCTGATGTGCCGGCGCTTGTACTGCACCTGCGTCCACTGCGCGGGAAAGGCATAGCGCGGACGGTTGACCCACCAGACGTTGTCACCGCTGTCGTCGACCAGCTTGAACTGCAGGTCGTTGGCCGGCGAGTCGCCGCGCAGCTGGAACGAGAACGCATAGTTGTCCGGATAGTCCAGCGGCAGCTCACGGGTGATGCCGGCGTAGCCAGAGACCCCGTGAAAGTCGTAGTCCAGGCACAGTGCCTTGCCCTGCGTGCCGGCGACACTGCGCAGCTTGCCGCTGACCTGATCGGAGGTGACTACGGTCCAGGCTTTCGCGGATTCGAAGTCATCGAGCTGCCTGGCGGCGCCAGGCGCGGCTGCAGCACTGATGCTCGCGAACAGGCCTGCGATCGCGACTGCAACCAGCCGCCCCGTCATCCCTTCACGCTCCCCACCAGCAGCCCCTGCAGGTAGTAGCGCTGCAACGCCAGGAACAGCAACAGCACCGGCAGCACGGTGACCACCGAGCCGGCCATCATCATCTCGTTGTCCTGCACATGCTCACGCGACAGCGTCGCCAGCGCGACCGGCAGCGTCTGCAGGCTCTTGTCGCTGAGCACGATCAGCGGCCACATGAAGTCGTTCCACGACGCCAGGAACACGAAGATCGCCAGCGTCACGAGGATCGGCTTGAGCACCGGCAGCACGATCTGGAAGAAGATGCGCACCTCCCCTGCTCCGTCGATCCGCGCCGCTTCGAGCAGCTCGTCCGGAATCGAACGCGCGTACTGGCGCACCAGGAAGATGCCGAACACCGTCGCCAGCGACGGCACGATCGCGCCCGCATAGCTGTTGACCAGCCCCAGCTGCTTGAGCATCAGGAACAGCGGCATCATCGTCACCTGCGCCGGGATCACCAGCGCCGCCAGCAGCACCTGGAAGATGCGATCGCGCCCGGCGAAGCGCAGCTTGGCGAAGGCGTAGCCGGCCATGGTGTTCAGCAACACGCCGATCAGCGTGGCCATGATCGCGATGAGGAAGCTGTTGAGCAAGTAGCGGCCCATGCCGGCGCGCGCGAACAGCTCGTGGTAGTTGTGCAGGGTTGCGCTGGCAGGCAGCAGTGGCGGCGGGAACTGGCTGGCTTCGCCGGGCTGCATGAACGACACCGAGAGCATCCACAGCAGAGGCGCCACGCTGATCACGCCCAGGGCGATCAGCAGGCCGTTGATGATGGCTTTGGCCAGGCGCGGGGTCATCACTCCGCCCCCTTGCGCCGCGCGAACCAGAACAGGCCGCTGGTCACCGCCGTCATCAGCGCGAACAGCATGAACGCCACCGCCGACGCGTTGCCCAGGTTCCACCACTTGAAGCCCTCGTCGTACATCAGGTACAGCACGCTGACCGTGCTCTGCAGCGGCCCGCCCTGGGTCATCACGTAGGGCTCGGCGAACAGCTGGAAATAACCCGACAGGGTCAGGATCGACACCAGCAGCAGCACCGGGCCGAGCAACGGCAGGGTGACATGGCGGAACTGGCGCAGCGGCGAGGCGCCGTCGATGCGCGCCGCCTCGTACAGGTCTTCCGGGATCGACTGCAGCCCGGCCAGGAAGATGATCATGTTGTAGCCGAAGTTCTTCCATACCGCGAACAGGATGATCGTCGGCATGGCCCACTTCGGGTCACCGAGCCAGTCGACCGCATCGATGCCGACCCACGACAGCGCCCAGTTCACCAGGCCGTAACCGGTGTGGAAGAGATAGCGCCAGATCACCGCCATCGCCACCACGGTGGTCACCACCGGCGCAAAGTAGGCCGTGCGGAACAGCGGCTTGAAACGCGCCAGTTTCGAATGCAGCAGCAAGGCGGCAGCCAGCGACACCGCGATCGACAGCGGCACGCCGACGACGACGAAGTACAGCGTGTTACCCAGCGCCTTCCAGAACAGCGGGTTCTGCAGCAGACCCAGGTAGTTGCCCAGGCCGACGAAGCGCAGGTTGGCGATGTCGGACAGGGAGTAGATGTCGAAGTCGGTCAGGCTCAGCGCGAGCGCGGCCAGCACCGGCAGGCCGAAGAATACGCCGATCACCGCCAGTGCCGGGCCGGCGAAGATCCAGCCGGCCGTGGTCGCGCGCATCATGGCGCCGCTCCTATCGTGCGGTGGTCGAGCATCCAGCGTCGCTTCTCGAGGATTTTGTCGGCGCGGCGGTCGAGCTCGGCCGCGGCCTCGTCAACGCTGAGTCGGCCATTGGCCAGCTGCTCGCCGACCAGCTTGATCTCGTTGGCGATGCGCTCCCACTCCGGCACCTTCGGCGTCGGCCGCGCACGCTCGAGCTGGTCGCGGAATGCGCGGGCGTAGACATCGTCCTTCAAGGTCGGCGCTTCCCAGGCGCTGCGTCGCGGCGGCAGGTTGCCGGTCAGGGCATGGAAGCGCACCTGCATCTGCGGCTGCGAGAGATACGCGACCAGCTTCCACGCCGCGTCCTGGTGCCTGGACTTGCGGAACACGACGAAGCTCGCGCCGCCGGCGACCGAGGCGCCAGGACCGTTCTCACCCGGCAGCGGCATCGTCATCCAGGTCGACTGCAACTGTGGCGGCAGCCGGTTGCGGAACTCGGCGATATTCCAGGGGCCGTTGACGTAGAAGCTGAAGTAGCCGCGACCGAACTCGTTCCAGACATTGGCGATCTGGGTGTTGCTGGCCACCGGTGCCCACTTGTTGACGAACACGTCGCGATAGAAACCCAGCGCCCGCTTGAAGCCGGGACTGCGGAAGTTGCCGTAGCGGCCGTCGTCGCGCAACAACGGTTCGGGCGACTGGATGCCCAGGTTCAACAGCGGCTCGGCTTCGTTCAGCGGGAACAGCGCGGCGTAGCGGTTGGGGCCGACCTCGCGCTTGATCGCGGCCATCGCCACTTTCCATTCCGCCCACGTACGCGGTGGCTGGGCGATGCCTGCCTTCTCGAGCAGGTCGCGCCGGTAGAACGGCAATCGGGTCTCGACGTACCACGGCACGGCGTAGACCGTCGTTCCGATGACGCCGGTATCCCAAGCGCCCTGGAAGTAGTCACGGGCCTGCAGGCCCGGCGTGTCGGCCAGGCGCGCATCGAGCGGTGTCAGTGCGTTGAGCAGCGAGAACTCCGACACCCAGGTGTTGCCGATCGCACCGACATCGGGCAGAGCATCGCCTGCGAATGCGGTCAGCAGCTTCTCGTGCGCGGAAATGATCGGCAGCTGTTGCAGCTCGACGCGGATGCCGGGATTGCGCCGCTCGAACTCCGGGATCAGCTGGGCGACCACTTCGCCTTCGTAGCCCATCGCCCAGAAGCGAACCACTTCTCGCCGGTCGTCATCGCCCGAGCAAGCGGATACAACCGCCACACCGGCCAGCGCGGCGATCGTCGCGATCCATCGCAGGCGGTTGCACACTTCCTGACGCAGGCGGGCGATCACGTCGGGCTCATCACTGTTGCGGCTGCTTCGACGGCGCGGAGGGCTTGGACGGCTTCGGCGTCTCGGCATTGGCCTTCGGCGCCGGCTGCGCATCGTTGGCCTGCGCCGCGCGCGATTCGGCCTCGCCAAGCGCCCGCGCGTTCGCGGCGTCCTTCTCGCTCTTCGTCTGCGGCAACGGCTGCGTGCTGACGGTGTCGCCCTGCGGCTGCAGCCAGCCGCCCTTGAACCCGGCCTTCTCCAGTCCGGCGCGGATGTAGGGATTGCGCTTCATCACGTTCCAGACGAACTCGTTGCGGTAGTTCGCGATCATCGCAAGGATCGGCCCCTGGTCGATGCCGATGTAGTCGCTGGCGACCCAGCCCTTGTCCGGCACCAGGCGCCCGGTCTTGAGCGGGATGTCGTAGCCGAAGCTCGGGTTGAACGAATCAAGGAATCCATAGCTGGAATACAGGTATTCGCCGTAGCGATCGTGCAGCGCGACGGTGGTCGGGATGACGATCTCCGGCGCGAACGGCAGCGAGCCGATCACCGCCGTGGGCGCCAGCGTGCCGTCGTCGAAGGTGTCGCGCAGGCCGGCGCCACGCGCGGAATAGTGGCGGAACTGGCGCTGCTCGCCGCGGTATTCCTGCAGGGTCTGCTGCGGGCCGTCGCTGGCGGTCAGGCCCCAGGTCTCGTGGCCGTAGTCCTCCCACTTCATCGGGTTGGCGATGGCGTAGGCGCGCTGGGCGTAGGCGGCGCGGCGGCTGTTCTCGAAGTAGTCGATGCCGCGCTCGCGCATGTAATCGTCCTGGATGCCGCGGAAGTCGATCCAGACATGACTGTACTGATGGCCGAACATCGGCCCGAAGGCGAGGAACTCCTCGCCCTGGTAAACGCCCCAGACGTCGTTGTAGGTGCGCGTCCACACCGTCCAGGCATCGGCATCCACAGGATGCGTCGGCGAGGCCATCGCCAACACGTACAGCATCATCGCCTCGTTGTAGCCGGTCCAGTCGTGCTTGATGAAACCGCTCTCCGGGAACCAGCCCATCGAGATCAGCGGCTTGTTCTGCTGCAGCCAGGTCCAGTCGACCTTGCGGTAAAGCTGGTCGGCGATCTCGCGGATCTGCTTCTCGCGCGGCTCATCGCGGTCGTAATAGCTCTGCGCGAACAGCACGCCCATCATCAGCAACGCGGTATCGACGCTGGAGAGCTCGACCCAGCTCTGGTAGCGGTGGCCGGTGTCCATGTCGAGGAAGTGGTAGTAGAAGCCCTGGTAGGCGCCCTTGCCCGTGTCCTGCGGGCCGGACTGCAGGTCGCGGAAGAACTTCAAGGTCACCAGGGTGCGGTCGACCGCCTGGTTGCGGTTGATCCAGCCGTTCTCGACGCCGATCGGATACGCGGTCAGGGCGAAGCCGACCGAAGCGATGCTGGCGAACGGGCGCGAGGGGTAGCGATCAGGCGTGAGGCCGTTGTTCTCGTTGGTCGTGTCCCAGAAAAACTGGAACGTGCGCTTCTCGATGTCGGCGAACAGCGGCGGCAGCTCGAGCTTGGCCGCCTTCAGCGGCTCCACCTGCACCGGCGGCGCCGAGGAAACCGGATAGGTCTGGGATGTCGGCTCGCTCTGCTTGCAACCGGCAACGAACACCAGCACCGCCATCAGCGATGCAGCCCCCCAATTGCGTCGTAACGAATCGAACATCAGCCGCTGCCGTAAAGATGGAAAGGATCCGGACGCGGCCGCCGGCCGCCCGACGAGGTGGGCGGCCGGCAGCCGCGCTCAGAAGTTGAAGCCGAGGGACAGTTTGAACGTCCGGGTCGGGAAGAACTGTGTATTTGGCTCGCCGAAGTTCTCGTTCGGGTCCTGGAAACCGCCGGGGAAGTCGTCGTAACCGGCGTAGTTGGCCCAATCGAATACGTTCAGGATATCGCCGCGTACCCACATCTTCAGCCCGGCGCCAGTGTCGAATTCCTTCATGACCGCCACGTCGAGCTGCTTGAATCCAAAATCCCCGTCGGGCTTGTACTGGTCGATGAAGCAGTTGTCGGGCTTGTCGACATCCAGGCAGTTGGTCGCATAGCGCCAGACCGGTGTCGCCAGCGTCAGCTTGCCGGAGAAGGTGAAGCCGGCGGGGCCGTCATAGATGCCGGTCGACACCAGCCGGTGCTCGGGCACGTCCTTGGCCTTCTTCCAGCCGTAACCGTCGAGCGTCGGGAAATCCAGTGCGAACACTTCCCCGCCCTGCCGGTTTTCCTTGGCATCGGTGTAGGTGTAGGCGAACGTCACGCCCCAGCGCGATTCCGCCGTATACGGCTTCTCCGCCTTCAGGAACAGCGAGGTCGCGCGCGTCTTGATGCCGTTGGTGCCGATGATCAGGTTGCTGAAGCCGGTCAGGCCCTGCCCGAACGGTGGACCCCAGTTGAAGTCCGGCCGGAAGAACGAACCGTCCGGACGGCGGTTGCCCAGCAGGAACGCAAATCCGTCGTAGCTTTCGATGTACGACACCGTGGCATCGGTGAGCCAGATGCCGAGCGAGTTGCGCATGCCGAGGCTGAACTGATCCGAGTACGGCGTCTTGATGTCGTTGTCGATCGCGAACACTTCACGCCCGGCGCCGCTCGGAGAAGCCAGCGCAGCCAGCACGGCCGGATCGAAGTAGGAAGGGCTGAAGTCGACGCACGGCGCCGACGTCGGGCACGTTCCATCGGCTCGTCGGAACCAGACCTCCGTCGTCGGGAAGGTGGCCTTGGTGATCTCCAGCTGCAGCCAGTCGAACAGGTTTCGGTCGTAGGCACGGCCTGCACCGCCGTAGATCACGTGTTGCTGGTCGGCATTGAGGTCGTAGGAGAAGCCAACGCGCGGCTGCCAGCCATCCTTGAACGAGTCGCGGTTGTTGCCGGTGCTGATGTAGTCGTTGACGTTGATGCCGGAGTTGGGATTGTTGATCGCGGTCGAGCCGCGCAGGGCCGCCACCACGTCGTCGGGCGTCACGTAGTCGAGGTAGGTCGGACTTTCCTCGTAGTCGTAGCGCAAGCCCAGGTTGAGGATCAGCTTGTCGTTGACCTCCCAGTCGTCCTGGATATAGAAACCGTACTGCCGGTTGCGCGAAGACGCACTGCCATCGCCGACGCCCGGCAGCGCCGAACCGAAGCGGACATTGATCGGCTGGGTCAGGCTGCCGTGGATGTTGTAGGTGAACTGCGGGTTGTAGGGCTGGCGCTCTATCGCGCTCACCTCCACGCTCTTGAACTTCACGCCGCCCTTGACCGTATGGCCTTGCCAGCCGGTGAAAGTCAGGTCGTCCTGGAAGCCCCAGCCTTCCTGGCCTTTGTCCTGGAAGTCCGCGCCGGCGCCACTGCGCACCACCGTGTCGAAGATGTTGGTGCCGTCGCTGAGATTGTAGGCAATGCCGTTGTTGACCGGGCGCGGATTGAACGTCGCTTCCTCGTAGGTCAGGTGGGCATCGTTGAGCCAGTCGCCGTTGGTGTACTGGTAGCGCAGGTCGACGCGGGTCTCGGAGTTGTCCTTGCTGGTGGCGTAGTTGGGCACGTTGAGGTCACCGATGCTGGTGATCTCGCTCTCGTCGCGGTATTTGCCGGTCAACTCGAGATAGTGGTTCTCGCCGATCGCCCAGTCGATCTTGCCGAAGTACAGGTCTTCCTTGAACGGAGCGGTATAGAACCCGTTCCCGGCCTGCGCCTGGATGTTGGCAGGCAACTCATCGAGGGTGAAACCGCGGCCCGGGATCAGCGTACGCGGGGACTGGTATTCCTTGGCCTCGTAGGACAGGAAGAAGTGCGCCTGGTCGCGCAGGATCGGGCCACCGAACGTCGCGCCGTACTGCTCCTCCTTGCTTCTGGCCTTGGTGTCGTTGCGCTCCTCGAACACGGTCCGGTTGCGCCAGTCGGTGTAGGTGTAATCCCAGAAGAAACTGCCTTCGAAGTCATTGGTGCCCGAGCGCGTGGTGGCGACCACCGCGGCGCTGCTGAGCTGGTCGAACTCGGCCTTGTAGTTCTGGCTGATGACCTTGTACTCGCCGATCGCCGACTGCGGGAACGGGTTGCCCCGGGTCGAATCCTGGCCGCTGATGCCGCCTTGCAGCACATAATTCTTCTGGCCAACGCCATCGATGTACACGTTGATGCCATTGGCGCTCTGCGCACCGGACTTGATCCGGGTCGAACCTTCCGGACCACCTCCCTGGAATTGCACGCCAGGCGCGAGATCGGCAAACGCAAGGAAGTTGCGGGTGCCCTGCGGCAGCGATTCGAGCTGCTTGCTGGTGACGTAGGTGGCGATCTCGGAGGTCTTGGTCTCAGGCACGAAGTCCGAGGTGACGGTGACAGCATCTATCTCCGTCGCATCCGGAGCGGGTGCCGCTTCAGCGACTCCGCCCGCCGCGGCGAGGTTGACCGTCGCCACCTGTCCGACCTGCACAGTGATCGTGCGCGTGGTGGTGGCATTGCCGGCAACGACGTCGATGCGATAGGTACCGGGTGGCAAGCCGCCGACGTTGTAGGTGCCGTTGGACGCCTGAACCTTGCGGGTCAGTCCGGTGGCAACGTTGGTCGCGGTCACCTGGGCGTCGCCGGCGGGGGCCGAATCAACGGTGATCTGTCCACGGATCGTGGCTGCGGTGCTCTGGGCCAGCGCGACGGGGGCCGCGAGGGCGAGGCATGACGCCAGCGCGCAGGCCAGCAACTTGGGGGTGGGACGATGTTCGGAGCACGGATGGGGCTTCATCTGCTTCCTCTCTCTAATTCCATTCAAGCGGTGGGTCACTTGCTCTCGCACACGGACCGGGCCAATCGGGGGAAGGCCCGGTACGAATCAACTTTTCGGATTACCCGAGGTCGCATTGGCAACGCTCGATTCGCGCACGATCAGTTCGGTCGGCAGTGCAATCGAGCTGGTGGCGGAAGCGGAGCCGGCGCCGGAGTCCGGAAGGCTTTCACCCGCAACGCGCGCCAGCAACTGGCGAGCAGCACGCGCACCAAGTTCGGCGATGTTCACCCGCATCGTCGTCAGGCTCGGATGCACGTAGCGCGCGAGCGGGATGTCATCGAACCCGGACAACGCGATGTCCTGCGGTACGCGCACGCCGGACTGTGCGAACCCGAACAGGCAGCCCAGCGCCATCATGTCGTTGGCGGCGAAGACGGCGTCGGGTCGCGGCGAGGCGGCCAGCAGTTCACGACCGGCGCGATGGCCGGACGCTTCGTCGAACCCGCCCTGCACCACCCACGGCCTGGCATCGGGCAGCAGCTCCGCCAGCGCATCGCGGTAACCGCGCAATCGCTCGTGCGCGTCGAAGTTGTCTTCCGGTCCGGCGATGAAAGCGATGCGGCGATGGCCACTGTCGAACAGGTGCCTGACCATCGCGACCGCGCCGCCGTAATTGTCCACGCCGATCACCGCCGCCCCATCCAACCCTGCCTGGCTGTTGATCAGCACCGCCGGCAATGAAGGTTCCAGGTGTTCGCTCAGCACGGTCGGGGTCGCGACATAGGGCGACATCACCAGCAGGCCATCGACGCGGCCGCGCATCGCGCGCAGTGCCGCGCCCTGCTCTTCCGGATTGCCGTGGTAGCTCGAGACCAGCAGGTGCAGGCGCGATGCGCGCGCCACCTGGTCGATGCCGCGCATCAGTTCGGAGAAAAACTCGCCGTGCAGGTCCGGCAGGACCACGCCGAGCGTCTGGGTGCGGCGACTGCTGAGGCTGCGGGCGGCGGCATGCGGCGTGTAACGCAGCTCGTTGGCCGCAGCCAGTACCCGGTTGCGGACCTCTTCGGCGACGTTGCCATGGCCGTTGAGGGCCCGGGACACGGTGGCCACCGATACCTGGGCCACACGTGCGACATCTTTGATGGTTACGCTGGCCAAGGTTCGTCGGCTCCGCGGCTTGATGCGGGCCGACTGTAATCGTTTACAAGCGCAAGTGTAAAGCGATTGTTACGCGAGTTGAGACATGCTCTCAGAACACCGCGCCACCGGCCTCTCAGCACTCAGGAATATGCTGCGGCGCGACATGCGCGCGCCTCGCAATGCCACCGTCAGCTGGCCTCGGCAGGCGTCCTGGCGCGGATCGCCAGGGCGTGGATGTCGGTATCCATCAAGGAACCGACCGCCGCGTACACCGCCCGGTGCCGGGCAATCGGGCTGAGTCCGGCAAACGCCTGGCTGACGATGTCGACATTGAAGTGGCCGCGGCCATCGGCGGCGCCGGCATGGCCGGCGTGGCGGTGGCTGTCGTCCTGGACCTCGAGCGACTGCGGCGAAAGCGCCGCTTCCAGGGCGGCGCGAATGGCCGCGACCCGCTGCTCGCGGGGCAGCGGGCCGGCGCTCACGGCAGGACCTTGCGGAACGGACGTACTTCGACCCGCTGGTAGACCCCGGCCGCGACATAGGGGTCGGCATCGGCCCAGGCACGGGCGGCGACCAGCGATTCGAACTCGGCGATGACGACGCTGCCGCTGAAGCCGGCCGGGCCCGGGTCCTCGGCGTCGATGGCCGGGCACGGCCCCGCCAGCAGCAGGCGACCCTGGTCGCGCAGCGCGGTCAGGCGGGCCAGGTGCTCGGGTCGGGCCTGCAGGCGCTGGGCCAGTACTTCCTTACCGTCATATCCTTCGATCACGTACCACATGCGTTCTGTGCATCCTGTCGGGTCTGAATGAATTGTAGCCATTGCCCGCGCAGACGCCGCTGGACACGGCCAGAACGAGGCCGTAACCTAGCTTCCACAGCCCAAGGCCGGATGCAGCGGCCGTCGCGACTGGCTCCCCACACCGTCGCCATGCACGCACCCAGGTGGTGCGCCGCTGCCCCCAACGGCCTGCGCCCGTAACCCAGATCGTCTTTCGCCGCCACGCCCCCGCATGGTGCGCAGGTCGTAGGCGTTCGGGCTCAGCACCGACTTAAGCAGTCCGTTGCACCCATATGGTGGCCTCATCAGGCCGCCAGCACCGAAGCGATAGCAGTGCCCACGGCCCGGAGGGGCCGGTTCCGAATGACCGAAGAACGCGCAGCCGACGCGAGCGACCCGCAGATCGTGGTCGCCCAGTCCCAGGCTCCCACGCACCCGCAGCAGCAGGAAATGCCGCTGGCGGTAGTGCATGGCCAGCCGGTGCTGCAGATACCGCAGGACCTGTACATCCCGCCGGACGCCCTGGAGATCATCCTGGACGCGTTCGAAGGGCCGCTGGACCTGCTGCTCTACCTGATCCGCCGGCAGAACCTGGACATCCTCGACATACCGGTGGCGGACATCACCCGCCAGTACGTCGCCTACATCCAGGCCATGCACGAGATGCGCTTTGAGCTGGCGGCCGACTACCTGGTCATGGCCGCGATGCTGGCCGAGATCAAGTCGCGCATGCTGCTGCCGCGCTCGGCCGCCGAGGAAGGCGAGGAAGACGACCCGCGCGCCGAGCTGGTGCGCAGGCTGCAGGAGTACGAACGCTTCAAGAAGGCCGCCGAAGACATCGACACCCTGCCCCGGCAGGATCGCGACACGGCACCGGTACAGGCATTCGTGCCCGACCGCGCCTCGGTCCGCCTGCCGCCGCCGGTGGAGCTCAAGGAGATGCTGCTGGCGCTGCACGACGTGTTCAAGCGCGCCGAGCTGTTCACCCAGCACGCGATCAAGCGCGATGCACTGAGCGTCCGCCAGCGCATGGGCGAGCTGCTGGAGCGACTCAAGGACGGCAGCTTCTACCGCTTCGAGTCGCTGTTCACCGCCGAGGAAGGGAAGCTCGGCGTGGTGGTGACCTTCCTGGGCCTGCTGACGCTGGCCAAGGAGCAACTGGTCGAGATCGTGCAGGACGCGCCGTTCGCGCCGATCTACGTCAAGTCGCTGGCGCTGCTGAAGGAAGGGGAAGAGATCGAACTGAGCAGCGAGTTCGACGAACCGGCTGCGAATGACGACTGATTCTCGTGACATCGCGTCGTCACCGCGTCATCCCGGCGAAAGCCGGGACCCATTTTGATATTCGCTGCAGCTCAAGGTGGATCCCGGCTTTCGCCGGGATGACGAACACATAACACTGCCAGGCACAAACGAACCCATCCATGGATCAACAGCTAGTCATCCGCATCGTCGAAGCCGCCCTGCTGGCCTCCAACCAGCCGTTGACGCTGGCCCAGCTGCAGGCGCTGTTTCCCGACGACCAGCCGGCGCCGGCCGACAGTGTCGAACAGGCACTCGAAGCGCTGCGCGCGGGCGATGAGAATCGCGGCGTGGAACTGGTCGAGGTCGCCTCGGGCTTCCGCTTCCAGGTCAAGGCCGATGTCCACCCCTGGGTGGCCAGGCTGTGGACCGAACGCCAGACCCGCTACACCCGCGCCACCCTCGAGACCCTGGCGCTGATCGCCTACCGCCAGCCGATCACGCGCGGCGAGATCGAGCAGGTCCGCGGCGTGGCGGTCAACAGCAACATCATCAAAGCTCTCGAAGAGCGCGAGTGGATCCGCGTGGTCGGCCACCGCGACGTACCGGGCAAGCCGGCGCTGTTCGGCACCACGCGCGGCTTCCTCGATTACTTCGGCCTCAAGCGCCTGGACGAGCTGCCGCCGCTGTCGGAACTCAAGGACATCGGCGAGCTGGAACCGCAGCTGCAGTTCGACGGCGCACCGCCGATCGCCGCCGGTGGCATCGCCGATGGCGTCGGCACCGACGAAGCCTCGAACTCCGACCTCGACATCGATGCGGCGCAGGACGGCAACGAACCGATCGCGGACATCGAAGCCGTGAACGAAACGACCGCCGAAGCCAGCATTGAAGTCGTGGACGACATGACGGCATTCGGCGACACGGAAGACCTCGAAGCCGGCGACGAGCAGATCGACGCCGACTTCGACGGGTCCGACGAACAAGACACCGCCCCACAGGGCACCCCCGATGCCGCGCCGGGAATGCGCGCGGCGGACGTGAACGATCCCGAGCAAGACATACACGCCGTCGAGACGACGACCGTTCCGGAAGACACAGACGAGGCCGAGATGGCCGAGTCGGAGCAATACAAAAATGACTGAAGAAAAGAGCCGCAAGCTCACCCTCAAGCGCATCACCGACACCACGGGCGAAGCGCCGCGGCTGGAAGAGCGCCTGCACAAGGTCCTGGCACAGGCCGGCCTTGGCTCGCGCCGTGCGCTGGAACAGCGCATCGCCGACGGCCTGGTGAAGGTCAACGGTGAAGTCGCGCAGGTCGGCATGAGCGTCAAGAGTGGCGACAAGGTCGAGCTCGACGGACGCCAGTTCGTCGCCAGCGCGCTGACCGATCCCTCGCGCGTGCTGATGTACAACAAGCCCGAAGGCGAAGTGACCACGCGCGAAGACCCCGAAGGTCGCCCGACCGTGTTCGAGTCCCTGCCCGCGCTGAAGGGCGCCCGCTGGATCGCGATCGGCCGCCTCGACATCAACACCACCGGCCTGCTGCTGCTGAGCACCGACGGTGAACTGGCCAATGCGCTGATGCACCCGTCGTTCGAAGTCGAACGCGAGTACGTCTGCCGCGTGCGCGCACCGGAAGGCCAGGACGTCGTTCCCGAGAACATCGTCGACCGCCTCGCCCGTGGCGTCGCGCTCGAGGACGGCCCGGCCAAGTTCGACGAGATCGAACGCATCGGCGGCACCGATTCGCACGACTGGTTCCGCGTCGTGGTCAAGGAAGGTCGCAACCGCGAAGTGCGCCGCCTGTGGGAATCGCAGGGTTGCCAGGTCAGCCGCCTCAAGCGCGTGCGCTACGGCGACGTCGCGCTGCCGCGCGAGCTGCTGCGTGGCCAATCGCGCGAGCTGGCGTCCGATGCGGTCGAAGCACTGCGCAACAAGCTCGGCCTCGAGGACGGTACGCCGTCGTCGCTGACCCTGCAGCCGGTGATCGGCCAGCGCAAGGCGACCAAGGCCACCATCGACCTCACCGGTCGCGCCCGTTCCAATGGCTACGTCGGTGGCCACAACACTGCCGACGAAGGCCGTGAGCTGCGTCGCTTCGACCATGTGCGCGAAGACCGTGGCGGCCGTGGCCGTGGCGGCCCGCGCAAGCACGGTGGCCTGACGGTCAGCGGCGAAGCCGCCGCCAACCAGTCGCAGAAGCCGTTCAAGCAGCGCAAGGAAAAGGGTCCCAAGCCGTTGCCGGATGGCAATCCGGCGGCATTCCGCACCTGGTACGTGCCGGACGGTGTCAGCACCGGTCCGAGCGGCCACCGCAATCCGGATGGTCGCGGCAAGGGTCCGGGCCAGGGTCGTCCGCAGGGCGGCAAGGGTCCGCGTCCGGGTGGCGGCGGCGGTCGTCCCGGTGGCGGCGGCTACGGCGGCGAGCGTTCCGGTGGCTTCGGCGGCGAAGGCCGCGGCGGCTTCGGCGAGCGCGGTCCGCGTCGTGAAGGCGGCGGTGGTGGTGGCGGCCAGGGCCAGGGACAGCGCAGCTCGCGTCCTTACGGGCATCCGGGCAACGCGCCGAGCTTCCCGTCCGATCACGCCAATCCGGGCGCCTTCAATCCGTACGGCGACAAGCCGCGCGCCCCGCGTCCGGCTGGCGGTCGCCCCGGTGGCGGCGGCCGTCCGGGTGGCGGCGGTCCCGGTGGTCCGGGTGGTCGTCCCGGCGGCGGTGCACGTCCGGGCGGCGCCGGTCGTCCGGCCGGTGGCCCGCGTCCGGGCGGTCCGCGCGGTGGCGGACGCCCCGGTGGCGGCCGCGGTCCGCGCGGCGGCGCTTGATCGCTGCCTGAAATGACGGAATAACAAAGGGCGCTTCGGCGCCCTTTGTTTTTCTTCCCTGCGGGCCTGGTTCCCGGCGTTGACGATCGGCTTGCGTGTAACCGCGCCGCGGCGAACACGTATCCCTCCATGCCAGCACATTTCTCGTGGTGTTCCGAGCCGCGTCGCATGCCGCCTCGCCGGTGCATCGGTCCACCCGTTCTGGCTACGGAGGCTCCATGAAACTCGCGTCCCTTGCCATGGCGTTGACCCTGGTCATCGCCGCCCCCGCACCTGCGGCCGCGGCCGAAGCGCAGGAAATATCCGTTGAGAGTCTGGCAGGCCTGCTCCGGATGCCGACCGATAGCCTGCGCACCATCCTCGGCACTCCATCAGGGCTGACTCTCGAAGCCCGTGCCGAACACGACTTCACCCGCGCGACCCAGCGACTGGCCAGCGAGAACGTGGCCCTTGAACGCGTCGGCCACAATTTGCGCCTGACCTATCGGCCGGCGCAGGTGCCGGCACGGTTCACGAGGGTGAAGAGCAATCGCTGCGCCCGCAGCACGGCAGAGGTCTGCACAACCGTGTACCAGCCAGAGCCAGGTGCCGTCCGCGTCGGTGATGCATCCACCGCATCCGCCACGCCATGACAGCGGCGGCGGTCACGCCCCGGGTTCTCCACGCGAACGCGGCAAGACCGACTCGATCAGTTCGATCGGCAGCGGGAACACGATCGTCGAACTCTTCTCGCCGGCGATCTCGGTCAGCGTCTGCAGGTAGCGCAACTGGATCGCGCGCGGATCGCCACCCAGCAGGCGTCCGGCCTCGACCAGCATCGCTGCCGCCTGGCGCTCGCCTTCGGCGTGGATCACCTTGGCGCGGCGCACGCGTTCGGCCTCGGCCTGGCGCGCGATCGCTCGGACCATCGTCTCGTTGAGGTCGACGCGCTTGATCTCGACGTTGGCGACCTTGATGCCCCAGGCGTCGGTCTGGCTGTCGAGGATGTTGCGGATGTCGTCGTTGAGCTTCTCGCGCTCGGCCAGCATCTCGTCGAGTTCGTGCTGGCCCAGCACCGAGCGCAGCGTGGTCTGCGCCAGCTGGCTGGTGGCCTCGTAGAAATGCTCGACGTTGATGATCGCCTTCTGCGGATCGACCACGCGGAAGTACACCACCGCGTTGACCTGCACCGAGACGTTGTCGCGCGAGATCACGTCCTGCGGCGGTACGTCCATCACCACCGTGCGCAGATCCACGCGCACCATCTGCTGCACGATCGGTATCAGCAGGATCAGGCCCGGCCCCTTGACCTTCCAGAAGCGGCCAAGCTGGAACACGACACCGCGTTCGTACTCGCGCAGCACCTTGATCGCAGTGATCAGGATCACCGCCAGCAGCACGATCGCCGGGAAGTACATCGCCAGGTACATGGAAGCTCTCCTTCAGTGGAATGCGTTCAGTGGGGTGGCGTCGTTTCCTCGTCGGGCGCCACGCGCAGCACCAGTCCGTCCAGAGCCAGCACGCGCACCGCCTGCCCGCGTCGCACCGGCACTGCCGAACTGGCCTGCCAGTGCTCGCCGCGGATGTGTACTTGCCCTGCGCCGTCGAAGTCGCGCGTGGCCACCGCCAGTTGCCCGATCAGCTCTTCCTGGCCGCTGACCACCGGTTGCCGTCGCGCACGCGAGGCCAGCCAGATCATGCCCATGAACACCAGCGCGGTGGCTCCGCCAATGCCGGCGATCAATCCACCCGGCACGCCGAACCCGGGCACCTGCGTGTCGAACAGGATCAGCGAGCCGGCGACCAGGGCGACCACGCCGCCGACCCCGGCCGCGCCCACGCTCGGCATCGCGAACTCGATCGCGATCAGCGCCACGCCCAGCACGATCAGCGCCACTCCCGCGTAGTTCACCGGCAGCACCTGCAGTCCGTATGCCGCCAGCAGCAGGCAGATCGCCCCGACCATGCCGGGCAGGATCGCGCCGGGGCTGTAGCCTTCGAACACGAGTCCGTACAGACCGATCAGCAACAGCAGGTACGCCACCGTCGGCTCGGTGAGCACGGCCAGCAGGCGCGCGCGCCAGTCCGGCGTCACCACCGTTACCGGTTGGCCGACCAGATCGAGCGTCGTCTCGCGCTGCGCGAGCCGCACCTTGCGGCCGTGTGCCTGGCGCAGCAGCTGGTCGGTGTTGCCTGCGACGATCTCGATCACGCCCTGCGACAGCGCCTGGGTCGCCGTCAGCGTCGCCGCGTCACGCACGGCGGCCTCGGCGAAATCGCCGTTGCGTCCGCGCAATTCGGCGAGGCTGCGCAGGTAGCCGACGGCATCGTTGATCGCCTTGCGCGACATTGCGTCGCGTGGCTCCTGGCGCGGCGACGGACCCGTGGCCGGCGCATTCCCGGCGGGAGCTTCGCGTTGCCCGCGCGGCTCATCCGGCGCCCGCTCCGGCCCGGCACCGGGACCGCCCATCGACACGGGCGTGGCGGCACCGAGCGATGTCGCCGGTGCCATCGCGGCCAGATGGCAGGCATACAGGATGTAAGTACCGGCGCTGGCGGCGCGCGCGCCTTCCGGCGCGACCCATGCAATGACTGGAACGGGCGATGCAAGGATCGACTGATTGATGTCGCGCGTGGCCGCATCCAGGCCGCCGGGCGTGTCGATACGCAGCACCACCGCGCGGGCACCCTCCTCGTTGGCGCGCTTGAGCCCGCTGCGCAGGTAATCGCGCGTGGCCGGACCGATTCCGCCCTTGATGTCGAGCAGCAGCACCGCGCCCGACGGCGGCGCAGTTGGCATCGGCGCAGATGACGACTGCGCACCCGCCGGCAACGCTGCCACCAGCAGCGCGCAGGCAACCATCCACGATCGGACGTGCACGTTCATCGGTGCGCCGACGAGCGCGCAGAGCGCCCGCCGCAGTACGAGTTAACACCACCATCCGTTAAGGAAACGGAAGCGGGGAACTCAGCGCAGCAGGTTGGGCTGCGACTCGTACCACTGCTTGGCCTTGATCATGTGGAAGTCGCGCTGGCCGTTGTTGACCGCCACCGCGCAGCTGAGCACGCCCCAGTTGGCATACAGGCTGCCGACACGGCTCTTGCCCTTCAGCCGCAATCGGGCCTTGAGGTCGTAGCGCTGGTTGCTGGCCTCGACCCGGTCGAGCACCAGCACGTCGTCCCGCCACTGCACGTTGGCGCTGACCTGGGCCTGGCCGGAGTCGATCATCTTGAACACCCACTTGGGGTAGTCGCGCTTGCGCGAGAACAGCGCCAGCAGGAAGCCGACATCCTTCATGGCGATATTGGCGCGACCGTTCACCGTGACCGGCTTGTCCCAGTCCATCCGCGCCCGCTGCAACTCGATCCGCGCCCACCAGCCGCTGCGCGACTCGCCTCCGGGCTCGGTGAAGCTCATGTTGTTCAGCGTTACCCGGGTTCCGTCGATGTTGAAGTTGTGGCCGGTCAGATCCGCGCGTCGCAGCTGTGTGTTGACGTCGACGTTGCCGCGCAGGGAGATGCCGGCGAAGTGGATCTGCGTGCCGTTGCCCTTGACCCGCATCACGCCGGTACCGACCGTGCCGGCGCCATCGAGGACCACGTCGCCACTGACCGTTCCGGCGCCACCTTCGAAGCGCATCTGTGCCACCGGCAGATAACGGTTATAGGCGCGCAGGTCGGGAACACGCGCATCGGCGAAGACCAGATGCGCCCGCAGCGCGTCGCGAACTTGCTTGACTGCGCCGGGCTGCCTGAGCTTCGCGCGCTCCAGACCGGAGATGGTCTGCAGGTCCAGGCGCAGGTTCTGCCCCTCCACGTACGGCCGATTGGGCGCGTCCTCCGCGGCGATGTTGAAGCGGTCCATCACCAGCTCGAGAAACGGCAGCAACTCGTCGTTGGGACCTGCATCGAGCCGGCCAGCGGCACGCGCACGGCCCTGGATGCGGCTGCCCATCACGTGCGCCACGGCATCGACCTCGGGTATGCCGAAGCGGCTGCCGGCGGCGATCTTGCCGTTGACGACCTGCACGTCGGCGTCGACCGCGCCGGAGCCGTCCAGCGCCAGCCAGGGCGCATTGAACAGGTTGCCGAGCCAGCGCAGCGACGAGAACTCCCAACGGCCCACCACGTGACCCGACGCGCGCGGCACGACCGACTTGAAATCCTGCAACGGAATGTCGGTGCCGCGAAGACGCAGGTCGGCATCGAGAAACAGCGGCTTGCCTTCCTGCGCAGGCGCCTTCGCCTTGAAGACGATGTCGCGATCGACATCCAGCATGAAGTCCAGCGCGCCCTCACGCGGCTTGCCGGCGATGTCGGTGCCGGTCACGGGCATGTGCCAGCGCAGCTCGCTGCCGGGTTTGAGCGACCCGCGTGCGAAGGCCAGCTTGGCGTGCGCCTTGCCCTGGCCGGGCACGGTCGAGATCGTGACCTTTCCCTGCTTGTCGGTGACGGTCTTCACCGCGGCCGACAACCCATCCAGGCTGAGTTCGGCATCGGTCATCAGCAGCTTGCGGACGCCCGGCGCCTGCGCGCGGGTATGGCGGGCGATCGCGAAGCGCGCATCGATCCGCGCCTCGTGCAGCATCGTGTCGCCCTTGTACGCCAGTCGGGCCTTGTCGAAATGCGCGGTCGATGGCATCAGCTCGAGCGCGCCGCCGCGCAGCTGTTTGTAGAAGCCGACTTCCGCGCTACCCGGTCCCTGCAATTCCAGGCCGGCGAAATGCCCGCTGCGGATCGACTCGGTGTGGATGCGATCGAAGCGCAGCACCCAGCCACCGGGCCGCGGCTGCGGTGGCGGCTTGCGCACCTCCAGCAGGTCCGCGCCGCCGGTCACGTCGAATGCCTCCACGTCCGGCACGCGGACTTCCTTGTGCAGCAGCGGCAGGATCGCCACGCTCCCTTTCGCCTTGCCGGCCTGTACCGACCAGCGGGTGCGGCCGACCTGCCCTTTCATGTCCACGTCCCAGACGGTCACGCGGCCGGGCCACAGGGTGATGCCCGGCCCCCACTGGATCTGGAACTTCTCCGGCTTGCGGTTGGCGACCCACGGTCCCAGCGGCGTATTGAGGAACAGGTTGCCGAGCAGGAAGTAGGTCGCATAGAGGATCAGCAGCCCCAGGACGATGCGCCTGAGCCACGGGCGTACGTTCGGCGGAAGGCGATTCCAGTACGACCGTAGCTGGCTGTTCCACTGGGCGCTGTTCATGCGCGCAGCTTAGCCAACGCATTGTGAGAATCGGCATCACACCGGGGCTTGCCGGTGGGAGGGGCCGGCGCCCCTCCCGCGACTGCAACTAATGGCGGGTGAGATGGACCACGCGCGGGTGCACCAGCCGCTCGAAGTCGCCCCAGCCCATCCGCATCAGCTCGCGATGGTTGCCGGCGTTGAAGGCGATGCGATCGTCCTCGGAAAGGCTGTCGGCGGCATACACCTCCATGCCGTAGAGGTTGCCGAACGGCGGCATCGCACCGACCTCGCATTCGGGGAAGCGATCCTTGAAATCGGATTCGCTGGCAAGCGTCACCTCGCGTGCGCCGCTGACCTGGCGCAGGCTGGCAAGGTCCAGCCATTCGCTGGACGGGATCACCGCCATTGCCAGTTTGCCGTCGAGACGGACCATGACCGTCTTGGCCATCTCGTGCTCATTGATATGGGCGCTGGCCGCGGTGGCTTGGGCGGTGAACGCATGCGGATGCGTCATCGTGTCGTAGACGACGCGATTGGAATGAAGGAACTCTTCAAGGCGTGGGGATGACATGGCCTGGACTCCCTGATTACGGAGCCGGCACGGCAGGTCCGGTGACTGCGGGCGCGTCGCGCCGGCGTCCTTGTCGATCGAAATTCGCCGCGATCACGCGGCCTGGCCAGTGTAGTACACCCCTCTCCCTGATCGCAGGGAGAGGGGCTGTTCGCATCGCTGACTCAGCCGCCGCTGGTCTCCGGCGCGGGTGCGGCGTTCTGCTGGCCCACACCGGCGTAGTCGACCACCAGCGAGACACGGCGGTTGTCGCGACCGGACTCGCCGACGGCGCCTGCACGCACCTGGCGGTTCTGGTCTTCGCCGTAGCTGACTGCGCGAACCTGCTCGGCGCCCAGGCCGGAGCTGACCAGGTAGTCGCGCACGGACTGCGCACGCTGCAGGCCAAGGCGACGGTTCGCAGGCGCGGAGCCGGCCGGGTCGGTGAAGCCTTCGACGGTGATCAGCGCGTCGGAGTGGCTTTCCTTGACCACGCGGGCGAAATCGTCGAGCAACGGCTTGTCCTGGTCGCTGAGCGTCGCATCGCCGGTGGCGAAGTGCGCTCCGGTTTCCACACGCACGCGTCCTGCGAGCTGGGTGACCAGGGCATCGTGCTTCTGCGAGAGCGAATCGATCTGCCCCTGCAGCTTCTGGTCAGTGGCGCGAAGGTCGGCGATGGTGCTGTCGAATTCGTCGCGCTTGATGTAGCTGGAGCAACCGGCAAGGGTGACGGCGCTGAGTGCGACCACAAGGCCGGCGTTGCGGAAGGTGCGGGTAACCATGACATGTCTCCTTCAAAGTCCATGCGCGCAGCGGCGCACGGGAATGCATGCAGGACCGGGGGAAGTCGCTGCAGCCCGAATGGAACGTTTTTTGTTTTGTTTTGCGCGGGGCGCGCGGTGGTGGCCAGTCAGCGTTGTTGATGGAGCGTTATCAATGTCATAACCAACGTTAACGGTAGATGGCCTGAACAGGCGACAAGCTGCCGTCAATCGCGAACGCGTGCACAGTTCAGCGATGTCAATAATCAGCTGCAGGCATGCGTATCGGCGCGGTTCATGCAAGTCTGCATGCGCGTGCCCGTGGATTCGTCATTCGTCGGCGCGCGTGACCGCGCGCGCCGGTGCCCTTTTATCTCAGCTCGAAGGCATCGCCGTCGAGCATGGCCGGGAAGCGCTCCCGGTGTGCCGAAAGTTCAGCGGCGAGCAAAGTCGTGGTGACCACGACTTCCTCGTCGGCGCATTCGCTGACGGGGTGACCGACGAAGTCGATCACCGCGCTGTCGCCGGCGTAGTGCAGGCCGTTGCCGTCGGTGCCGACGCGATTGACCGCGGCGACGAAGCTCAGGTTCTCGATCGCGCGCGCACGCAGCAGCGTCTTCCACGGGTAGCTGCGCGCCGACGGCCAGTTGGCGACGAAGACCAGCAGGTCGTAGTCGAGCTGGCCTGGACGCTCGACGTCGAAACGGTTGCGCGAGAACACCGGGAAGCGCAGGTCGTAGCAGACCAGCGGACAGATCCGCCAGCCGCGCCACTCCAGCACCAGCCTGTCGCGACCGGCGGCATAACGCTCGTGCTCGCGGGCATAGCGGAACAGATGACGCTTGTCGTAGGTGTGCAGTGCACCGTCGGGGGTGGCAAACAGCAGACGATTGAAGACGCCCTCGTCGGTGCGCAGCTGCACGCTGCCCATCACCGCCGCGTCGAGCTTGCGCGCCTGTTCGCCGATCCAGGCCACGGTCGGGCCGTCCATGCCTTCGGCGTTGCCGATCGCATCGTTGGAGAAGCCGCTGGTGAAGGTCTCCGGCAGGATCACCAGGTCGGTCGTGCCGTGCAGCGGCGCGATCAGGCGGCCGTAGTACTCGCGGTTGCCGGCCGGATCGTGCCAGCGGGTCTCGCCCTGGACCAGCGAGACGCGCAGGTTGGTCATCGGCGCTGAAGGAACGGTGTCGGACGTCATAGCTTCTGCAGCCTCTCGATGGCGGCGTCCAGTGTTGCCTCGTTCTTGGCGAAGCACAGGCGCGCCAGGCGCTGTCCCTGCGGAGGCGTTTCGTAGAACGGCGAAAGCGGGATCGCGGCGACGCCCTTCTCGATCGTCAGCCAGCGGCAGAACGCGGCATCGTCAAGGTCGCTCACCGCCGAATAGTCGACCAGCTGGAAGTACCCGCCCGGCACCGGCAACGGCTTCAGGCGCGTGGTCAGCAGCTGCTCGCGGAAACGGTCGCGCTTGGCCTGGTAGAACGCGCCGAGCTGCTCGTAGTGCTCGGGCTCGGCTTCGATCATTTCGGCGAACGCCCACTGCGCCGGGGCGAACGTGCAGAAGGTGTTGTACTGGTGCACCTTGCGCAACTCGGCCGACAGCGCCGGCGGCGCGATGCAGTAGCCGACCTTCCAGCCGGTGCAGTGGTAGGTCTTGCCGAAGCTCGACACGACGAAGGCGCGTTCGCGCAGCTCCGGATGACGCAGCACCGACTCGTGGATGCGGCCATCGAACACGATGTGTTCATAGACCTCGTCCGACAGCAGCAGGATGTCGGTGCCGCGCAGCAACGCGGTCAGCTGCTCGATGTCGTCGGCGTCGAACATCGCGCCGGACGGGTTGTGCGGCGAGTTGACCATCAGCAGCCGCGTCTTCTGAGTAATCGCGGCGCGCACCAGGCTCCAGTCCGGAGCGAAGGTCGCCGGGTCGAGCGGCACGTGCACCGCGCGGCCGCCGGCCAGGTCGATCGCCGGCTCGTAGCAGTCGTAGCAGGGGTCGAGCACGATCACTTCATCGCCCGGCCGGACCACGGCGGCGATCGCATCGAAGATCGCCTCGCTGGCGCCCGAGGCCACGGTGACCTCGGCGTCGGCATCGGGGCGGTAGCCGTAGCAGCGCTCGGTCTTGGCCGCGATCGCCTGGCGCAGCGCCGGGATGCCGGTCATCGGCGCGTACTGGTTGTGGCCATCGCGCATGGCGCGGTCCAGCGCCTGGATCAGGCGATCGGGCACGGCGAAGTCGGGGAAGCCCTGGCCGAGGTTCACGGCCTTGTGCTCAACCGCGAGCTGCGACATCACGGTGAAAATGGTGGTGCCGACCTTGGGCAGTTTGGTTTGCAGGGTCATCTCAAGGGGTACTTGGAGGCCGGGGCCGTCGAGGCGGACAAGTGTAAGGATGCGCGCGCCACGGTGTCATGACGGGGTGTCATGACGAGTGGTCATCACCCCATCGTATGAGCGCACTTGACGGCCGGCGCTTGACGGGCGGGCTTGAAGGGCACGATTGCACTGCCGCACGGTCGCAATCACACTCCGCGCCATGCGCGAGCTGCAGATCGTCAATGCCGTCGAACTGGCCACCGCCTATGCCGCCGCGGAGTACGTGGTCGTGCTCGACGGCGATGCCCTGCCGCTTCGGGTCGGCCTGCCGGCGAGCGACCTGGAAGCCTACTGGCCGGCGTCGCGCTATGCCTTCATCACCGCCTGGAACCCGGCCTCGCAGCCGCGTTCGGACTCGGCCAACCAGGCCGCCGATGCCTTGCTGGTGGCCCAGCTCGACGCCGTCGGCGCGACCCGCCACGCGGCCTGGGCACAGGACCCGAGCGGCCAGTGGCGCGAACCGGGCTGGCTGCTGGCCGGCATCGAGGAGACCGACCTGCTGCGGCTGGCGATCGAATTTGGCCAGGCCGCCGTCCTGGCCTGGCACCCCGGCGAACCGGTCCGGCTGCGGATGCTGATGCCCCGCCCGTCCGCCATACCGACCGTTCCGGCGGTGGAACACACCGACTGGGTCGCGGGCTGACTGCCATCCGAGCCAGTTCTGACGGGATTTTCCGGGCCGCCCCGGGGGGCCGCCATCAGGGCGCGACACGCCTGGACAAGCCCGTTCCCCGGCTACTCGCATAAACTGGGGGCTACGCGGCCACCGGGCCGCAGCCCTCCAGCCGATGACGCCAGACGACCGACCTGCCCCGCCGCTGCTCGCAGCCCGCGGTTTACGCTTTGCGCGCAACGACGAGCCCGTGTTCGGCCCGCTCGACTTCAGTGTCGATGCCGGCGAGGCGCTGCTGGTCCAGGGCGACAATGGCGCCGGCAAGACCACCCTGCTGCGGGTGCTGGCCGGGTTGTTGCGGGCCGACGAGGGCGACATCGATCTCGACGGCCAGCCCGCCGGCACCGCCCGCCGCGCCCGCGCCATCGCCTACCTCAGCCACCTGCCCGGCTTGAAGGCGGACCTGACCGCGATCGAGAACCTCGACTTCCTCTGCGGCCTGCACGGCCGCCGGCGCGCGCAGTTGCCTGGCAACGCGCTGGCGATCGTCGGCCTGGCCGGGTACGAGGACACCCTCGCCCGCCAGCTCTCGGCCGGGCAGAAAAAGCGCCTGACCCTGGCGCGCCTGTGGATGTCGCCGGCGCCGCTTTGGTTGCTCGACGAGCCCTACGCCAACCTTGACCTGGAAGGCATCGAGCTGGTCAATCGCATGGTCCAGGCGCACCTGCGCGAAGGCGGGGCCGCCCTGGTCACCACCCACGGCGCCTACGCCGCGCCGCCAGTGCGGACGCGGATGCTGGTGATGGCCAAGGGGGGCACGCAATGAGCGCCACCCAGACCGCCACCCTCGCTGGCGCCGCCCGCGCCCTGCTTGTGCGCGACATGCGCCTGCTCTGGCGCCGTCGCGGCGACGCGCTGCAACCGGCGCTGTTCGCGCTGCTGGTCGTGGTGCTGTTCGCGCTCGGCCTGGGCGGCGAGAAGCAGGCACTGTCCAAGGTCGCCGGTGCGGTGCTGTGGCTGGCGGTGCTGCTGGCCGGACTGCTCGCGCTCGACACCCTGTTCCGCGGCGACGCCGAGGACGGTTCGCTGGAGCAATGGATGCTCGCCCCGGTGCCACTGGCCTGGCTGGTGGCGGTGCGCACCTTCATGCACTGGGCCACCAGCGCGCTGCCGCTGCTGATCGCGACCCCGTTCCTGGCCGAGCTGCTGTACCTGCCACGCGAACAGCTGCCGGTGCTGCTGGCATCGCTGGCGCTGGGCACGCCGCTGCTGAGCCTGCTCGGCGCGGTCGTGGCTGCGCTGACGGTCGGAATGCGGCGCTCCGGTATACTTGTCGCGTTGTTGGCACTGCCGCTTTACGTGCCCGTGCTGGTGTTCGGCGCGGGCAGCGTGGCCGCCGCCGCGCAGCATCTCGATCCCACTGGCGCGCTGTTGTTGCTGGGCGCCGGACTGGTGGTTTCGCTGGTGCTGGCACCGCTGGCCGCCGCCGCCGCGATCCGTATTGCGCTCAGCTAGCTTGCTGATGCCTGCCGCTTGAGTCCGATCAAATGCCGCCCCGGCCCCATCCACTAATGTCCGCCGCAACCGCCGAGTCACGCCAACTGGAGCTCGGGCACGGACGCAGCCAGGACGGACGCAGTCAGAAGCACGCAGGCCCGAACAGGCCGAGAGAACGATGAATCCGATCATCCGCTGGTTCCACAAACTCGGTTCACCGCCCTACTTCGACCGCTTCGCCGCGCGCTGGGCCCCGTGGGGCTACGGCCTGGGCCTGCTGGTGATGGCCTGGGGCCTGTACGGCGCCCTGTTCCAGGTGCCGGCCGATTACCAGCAGGGCGACAGCTTCCGCATCCTCTACATCCACGTGCCCAGCGCCTGGATGAGCATGGCGGTATTCGCGCTGATGGCCATCTACGCGGCGATCGCGCTGATCTGGCGCATCAAGTTGTGCGAGATCCTGGCAATGGCCTGCGCGCCGATCGGCGCTGCCTTCACCCTGATCACGCTGCTGACCGGCTCGATCTGGGGCAAGCCGATGTGGGGCACGTGGTGGGACTGGGACCCGCGCCTGACCACCGAGCTGATCCTGCTGTTCCTGTATCTGGGCGTGATCGGCCTGTACAACGCGATCGACGACCGCCGCGCCGCCGCGCGCGCCGCCGGCCTGCTGGCGATCGTCGGCGTGGTGCTGCTGCCGGTGATCCGCTACTCGGTTGTGTGGTGGAACTCGCTGCACCAGGGCCAGACCATCCGCCTGCTCGGTGAGTCGAGCATGGATTCGAGCATGATCCCGCCGCTGGTCTGGATGATCGTCGGCACCAAGCTGTGGTTCATCGGTGCGCTGCTGACGCGTGCGCGCGCCGACAACCTGCGTCGCGAGAGCGGCAAGGGCTGGGTCGCCGCGCTGGCGCGGGGGAACGCGCAATGAGCTACCTGAACTACGTGATTGCCGCCTACGCGGTGTTCGTGATCGTGCTGGGCTGGGACTTCGTCGCCACCCATCTGCAGATCCGCCGCGAACTGCGTGGCGCGCGCCTGCGCGCCGAACGCGAAGCCGCTCGCCCTGGCAAGGGCGCGGCCGCAAATGAATTGATCAGATGAGAGCGTGCCAATGAATCCTGTACGTCGCCGCCGCCTGCTGTGGGTCATCGCCCTGGTCGTGGCCGCCGGCATCGCCGCATCGCTGGTGGCCATGGCCCTGCAACGCAACATCGCCTACCTGTACACGCCCAGCGAAGTGCTTCGCGGCGAAGCAGGCGGTCACGCCCGCTTCCGTCTCGGCGGCATGGTCGCGGCCGATTCCTTCACCCGCGCACCGGGTTCGCTGGAAGCGCACTTCAAGGTCAGCGACGGCGACGCGCTGATGCCGGTGGTCTATACCGGCATCCTGCCCGACCTGTTCCGCGAGAAGCAGGCGGTGGTCGCCACCGGCCGCATGCGCGGCGACACCTTCGTCGCCGAGGAAATCCTCGCCAAGCACGACGAGACCTACATGCCCAAGGAAGTCGCCGACAAGATGGGCATGGCGCACAAGAAGCACGACGTGCCGGCTCCGGCGGCAGGTTCGGCGCAATGAAGCATCACCCCCCGCGTACCCGCATCTGCCGGAAGGTGAACCATGCTCGGTGAAATCGGCCAGGTCACCCTGATCCTCGCCCTGCTGGTGTCGCTGCTGCAGGCGGCATTGCCGCTGGCCGGCGCACAGCGCGGCATCGGCGGCTGGATGGCGGTGGCGCGCCCGGCCGCGTACGCGCAACTGGCGCTGGTCGCCTTCGCGTTCGTGATCCTCAGCCACGGCTTCGTCACCCAGGACTTCTCGCTGCGCTACGTCGCCGAGAACAGCAACTCGCTGCTGCCGCTGATGTACCGCTACACCGCGGTGTGGGGCGCGCACGAAGGTTCGCTGCTGCTGTGGGCACTGATCCTGGCGCTGTGGACCGGCGCGGTCGCGCGCTTCTCGCAGCGCCTGCCGCAGGAAGTCATCTCCCGCGTGCTCGGCGTGATGGGTCTGGTCAGCACCGGTTTCCTCGCATTCCTGATCTTCACCAGCAATCCGTTCCAGCGACTGTTGCCGGCCGCCGCCGAAGGCCGCGACCTCAACCCGCTGCTGCAGGACCCGGGCATGATCATCCACCCGCCGATGCTGTACGTCGGCTACGTGGGTTTCGCCGTGCCGTTCGCGTTCGCGATCGCGGCACTGCTCGACGGCCGCATCGATGCGCGCTGGCTGCGCTGGACGCGGCCGTGGACCAATGTCGCCTGGGCGTTCCTGACCTTCGGCATCGCGCTGGGTTCGTGGTGGGCTTACTACGAGCTCGGCTGGGGCGGCTGGTGGTTCTGGGATCCGGTCGAGAACGCCAGCTTCATGCCGTGGCTGGCCGGTGCGGCGCTGCTGCACTCGCAGGCGGTGACGGAGAAGCGCGGAAGCTTCCGCGGCTGGACGCTGCTGCTGGCGATCGCGACGTTCTCGCTGTCGCTGCTGGGCACGTTCCTGGTCCGCTCGGGCGTGCTGACCAGCGTGCATGCATTCGCGGCCGATCCGGCGCGTGGCTTGTTCATCCTGATTTTCCTCGGCATCGTCATCGGCGGCTCGCTGCTGCTGTACGCATTGCGGGCACCGTCGGCCGAGGATGGCGGCAAGCCGTTCGACATCAGTTCGCGCGAGACGCTGCTGCTGGCCAACAACCTGTTGCTGTCCACCGCCTGTGCGATGGTCCTGCTCGGCACGCTGTACCCGCTGCTGGCCGACGCGCTGGAGCTGGGCAAGATTTCGGTCGGCCCGCCCTACTTCGCCCTGATGTTCGTGCTGCTGATGTCGCCGCTGGTGGCACTGCTGCCGTTCGGCCCGATCACCCGCTGGCAGCGTGAGCAGGTATCCAAGCCGCTGGCGATGCTGCTGCCGTGGGCCGCACTGGCGCTGGTAATGGGCGTGCTTGCCTACTTCTTCGCCCCGCAGGGTCCGTGGAAGGTCGCCGTCGGCGTGCTGGGCGCGGCATGGGTGCTGTTCGGCACGGTCCGCTTCGTAGTCGCGCGCCTGCGCAGCCAGAGCAGCGGTTCGCGATTCACCGCCGAGATGCTCGGCATGATCCTGGCCCACACCGGCGTCGCCGTGTTCCTGGTCGGCGCCCTGCTGGTCGAAGGCCTGAGCCAGCAGCGCGAACTGGCAGTCGCACCGGGCCAGACCGTCGAGCTGGGACGCTATGCCTTCCGCTTCGACGGCGTTGCCCATTCGCAGGGCCCCAACTACGAAGCCGACCGCGGCACCGTCACGGTGTTCGCCAACGAGCGTCCGCTGACCGTGATGCACCCGGAGAAGCGCACCTACGCCAGCGGCGGCCAGGTCATGACGGAAGCGGCGATCGACGGCGGTGCCACGCGTGATCTTTACGTTGCCCTGGGCGAACCGCTCGGTGGCGGCTCGTGGGCGCTGCGCGTGCATGTGAAGCCGTTTGTGCGCTGGATCTGGGCGGGCGCGCTGCTGATGATGTTCGGTGGCCTGGTGGCGGCGATGGACAAGCGTTTCCGCCGCACCGCCACGGTCGCCAGCGCTGTTGCCCCTGAACCGGTTGCCTCCGGCCCGGTCTCCAGTCCGGTTGTCGCCAGTGTCAGCCAGGAGCCAGCACGATGAGCGATCCGTCGCCGCAGTCGAGCAAGTCGTCGATGCGCTGGGTGCCCTTGCTGATCGTCGCCGCGCTGGGTGTGCTGTTGTTCGCCGGCGTGATGCTCAGCCGCAATCCCAATCGCGAGGCACTGCCGTCGCCGCTGATCGGCAAGGCCGCGCCGGCGTTCCGCCTGCCGGTGCTGCATGAGCCCGGTCGCATGGTCACGTCCGACGACCTGCGCGGCGCACCGTACCTGCTCAACGTCTGGGGCAGCTGGTGCCCGGCCTGCCGCGACGAGCATCCGGTGCTGACGCGCTTCGCCGAGAGCAAGCGCCTGCGCGTGATCGGCTTCAACTGGAAGGACGAACACGCCGACGCGATGCGCTGGCTCGAGCAGTTCGGCAACCCGTACTTCATGGTCATCGCCGACTATGACGGCAAGGTCGCCATCGACTGGGGCATCTATGGCGCGCCGGAAACCTTCCTCGTCGACGGCAAGGGCATCGTGCGCTGGAAGTACGTCGGGCCGCTCACGGACGAAGTGATCCGGGATGAGTTGCTGCCGAAGATCGACGAGATGAAGGTGGCTTCGCGATGAACGCCTCCAACAGTGTCGGCTCGCGGGGACATTCAATGTTGCTGGCCGTGGCAATGCTAGTGGCCTCCTTCGCCACTTTCGCCCAGCCCGCCAACGACCCCACCCCGCTCCAGTTCCAGTCCCCTATCGAAGAGCAGCGCTTTCACGACCTCGTCGCCGAGCTGCGCTGCGTGATGTGCCAAAACCAGTCGCTGGCCGAATCCAATGCACAGATCGCCGTCGACCTGCGCCGCGAAGTGCTGGAGCTGATGCGCCAGGGCAAGGACAACCGCGAGATCAAGCAGTTCCTGGTCGAGCGCTACGGCGAGTTCGTGCTGTACCGCCCGCAGGTTGAATCCAAGACGTGGTTGCTGTGGTTCGGCCCGGCGCTGGTGCTGCTGGCCGGGGGCATCGTTGTCGCCGGCGCGATGCGCAAGCGCCGCCAGTCACCGGCCGCAGCAAAGACCAGCGACAGCAACGAAGAGCAGGAGTGGTAATGGTCGGTTTCGTGATTGCCGGCCTCGTGCTGGCCGTGCTGGTGCTCGCCTATGTGCTGCGTCCGTTGTGGCGGACCCGTCCCATCGCAGGGATCGCCGTGATTGTCGGCCTGACCCTGGCCACCGGACTGACCTACTTCGCCATCGGCACGCCCGCCGCGCTGGATTCGGCGCAGCGGCGCGCGCCGGAGACGCTCGACGACGCCATCACCCAGCTGGAGGCCGAGCTCAAGCGCGACCCCAACCAGGTCGAAGGCTGGCGCCTGCTCGCCCGTGCCCGCGTCGCCGAAGGCGAACCGGTCAAGGCGCGCGATGCGCTGATGCGCGCGCTCAAGCTGATGCCCGACGACCCGGACCTGCTGGCCGAGGCCGCAGAGATGCGCGCCATCGCCGCGCCGGGTCGCCAGTTCGATGCCGAAGGCATCTCGATGCTGCGCCACGCACTGGACCAGGAGTCGATGCACCAGCGCGCCCGCTGGTTCCTCGGCATCGCCCAGCGCCAGGCCAAGCAGCCTGCGGAAGCCGCCCGCACGTGGGAGCCATTGCTGGCCGTCGTCGACGGTCGCACCGCCGATAGCCTGCGTGAGCAGATCAACGCCGCGCGCGGCGAGGCCGGCATGGCCCCGCTGCCGCCGGCCGCCGCATCGGCAGCAGCTGCCGATGGCCCGGGCCTGAAGGTCAAGGTCGCACTGTCGCCGGCGCTGGCCGCGAAGTTGCCGGCCAACGCCAGCCTGTTCGTGATCGCACGCCAACCCGGCGGCCCGCCGATGCCGGTCGCGGTCGAGAAGCTGGCAGCCGCGAACTTCCCGGTCGAGGTCACGCTCGACGATGGCGACAGCCCGATGCCGACGATGAAGCTGTCGCAGATGGACCAGGTCGAAGTGCTCGCACGCGTATCGACCAGCGGCAACGCGACTCCGCAGGCCGGCGACTTCGAAGCCGTGGCGAAACCGGCGGGCAAGGACGCGGGCACGATCGAACTGCTGATCGACCAGGTCCGGCCATAAGGCCGGTTCTGCCCGTTAAGCTTGCCCCATGACCGAATTCATCCCGCCCGGTACCCGCTGGTTCGACCTGCCCTCGCCGTTTCCGATGAAGCGGGGCGGCGCACTCAACAACGCCCGCGTCGCTTACGAAACCTGGGGCTCGCTCAACGCGGCCCGCGACAACGCCGTGCTGATTGTCACCGGCCTGTCGCCCGATGCGCACGCAGCCAGCAACGAGGGCAACCCGGAACCGGGCTGGTGGGAACAGATGGTCGGCCCGGGCAAGCCGATCGACAGCGATTGCTGGTTCGTCGTCTGCGTCAATTCGCTCGGCAGCTGCAAGGGCTCGACCGGGCCGGCTTCGATCAATCCCGACACCGGCGCGCCGTATCGGTTGAGCTTCCCCGATCTGTCGATTGAGGACGGCGCGCAGGCAGCGGCCCATGTCGTGCGCGAGCTCGGCATCGCCAGCCTGGCCTGCATCATCGGCAACTCGATGGGCGGCATGACCGCGCTGGCGTTCCTGCAGTTGCACCCCGGCCTGGCGCGCAGCCACATCAACATTTCCGGCGCGGCCAAGGCGCTGCCGTTTTCGATCGCGATCCGCTCGCTGCAGCGCGAAGCGATCCGCCTGGACCCGAACTGGAACCACGGCCAGTACGACGACGAGCGCTACCCCGAAGCGGGCATGCGCATGGCACGCAAGCTGGGCGTGATCACCTACCGTTCGGCACTGGAATGGGACGGCCGCTTCGGTCGCGTGCGGCTGGATTCGGACCGCTCCGACGACGAGCCGTTCGGCCTCGAGTTCGAGGTCGAAAGCTACCTGGAAGGCCACGCCCGCCGTTTCGTGCGCCGCTTCGACCCCAACTGCTACCTCTACCTGAGCCGTTCGATGGACTGGTTCGACCTGGGCGAGTACTGCAACGACCGACGGGGCAACGGCGAGGCCGACACCCGCGCCGGCCTGGCCGGCCTGCGCGTCGACAAGGCATTGGCGATCGGGGTCCACACCGACATCCTGTTCCCGCTACAGCAGCAGGAAGAGATCGCCGAAGGCCTGCGCGCTGGCGGCGCCGACTCGCGGTTCCTGCCGCTGCCTTCGCCACAGGGACACGACGCGTTCCTGGTCGATATCGCCCGTTTCGGCCCGGCCGTCGGCGACTTCCTGAACAGCCTTCGCTGAACCGCGCGCCGAGGGTCCGTACCGCCGTAGATTGATGCGGCGCAAGATTCGCTGCGCCGGGCGCACGATAGAATTGCGCCATGACGATCAACGACGCACTGCCCGACCTCGATTTCCCCGGCCACGACAAGCTGGTCGCCGCCATCGACGCCGCGGTTGCGTCCGGCGACGAACATGCCGTCACCGCGGCGCTGCGCACCACGCTGTGCGGCATGATCCGCGACCGCGACGTGCAACTGCCCTCGTGCGTGCACGACCCGATCGAAGAGACCACTACGCCCGCCGCGAGATCTACCGCAGCCCGGGCCTGGGCTACAGCGTCGTCGCAATGACCTGGGGACCGGGCCAGGGCACGCCGGTGCACGACCACTGCGGCCTGTGGTGCGTGGAAGGCGTCTGGGACGGCGAACTGGAGATCACCCAGTACGAGCTGCTCGAGCGCGACGGCGAGCGCTTCCGCTTCCGCGCTGCCGGCGGCATGCATGCCGGTCCGGGCAGTGCCGGCAGCCTGATTCCGCCGCACGAGTACCACACAATCCGCAACGCCAGCCGCGAGTCGGTCGCCGTCTCGCTGCACATCTACAAGGCGCCGATGGAAGCGTGCTCGATGTTCGTCCCGAACGAAGGCGAATGGTTCGCCCGCGTCGCCAAGACGCTGCAGACCGACGAAGCGGCGTAAGCCGGCGACAATTCCTGACCTCTGGCACTACACCGCCAGAGGCGATCGCCTAGGGTGAGCGTTTTCCGCCGGAGCCTCCCCCGATGCTGACCGACTTCACCCTCGCCTCCCTGCACCACCTGCTCGTCTACGCACTGGTTGCGATTCTCGTCGTCGAAGCCGTGCTCCTGCGCGGCGGCGTCGACCGTTCGACACTGCAGCGACTGGCCGGTATCGACAGGGGTTACGGCATCTGCGCGATGCTGCTGATCGTGGTCGGCGTCTGCCGGATCATCTACGGCGTGAAGGGCCACGACTTCTACCTGCACAACCCGTGGTTCCACGCCAAGATGGGCGCGTTCGTGCTGGTCGGCCTGCTCTCGATCCTGCCGACCGTGCGCTTCCTGCGCTGGCGCAAGGCCTTGGCCACCAACCCGTCCTACCTGCCCGATTCCGCCGAGGTCGCCCGCTTGCGCGGCGTCGTCCGTTTCGAGCTGATCCTGGTCGCGGCCATCTTCGTCCTCGCCGCCGCGATGGCCCGCTACGGCGGCCTCTGACTCAGCCCCCCTGCTTCCGGGCGGCCGCGTCGGCTATACTGCGCGACCGCGCCGGAATGGCGGAATCGGTAGACGCAGCGGACTCAAAATCCGCCGCCCTTAAAAGCGTGTGGGTTCGAGTCCCACTTCCGGCACCAGCACTAAGATTCAGGGGGCATCACCAAGCCCCAGAACGACTCCAAAACCCCGCTTCGGCGGGTTTTTTTGCATCTGTGCGGTTCCCTGCCGTTTCTTGAATCGTGTGTCCTTCGGGGGCAAGATCGGGGGCATAGGGGCGCCATGACCCCCTACTGGGGGCACAATCCGAATGAAACTGAAAGTCCGCACGCTGGTGAATTTGCCGGCAGGCAAGCATTTTGACGGGCACGGCCTGTACCTCGAAGTCATGCCTTCCGGTTCGCGGTTCTGGCGCATGAAGTTCCGCCACAACGGCAAGGAAAGCCGCCTGAGCTTCGGCCCCTATCCTGAAGTCGGACTGGCCGAGGCCCGCGACCTCGGCGCCGCAGCGCGTTCGCGCCTGCGCGCCGGAATCGACCCTGCTGCTGAGCGCAAGGCTGAGCGACGGCAGCAGCAGGCCGACGGCCTGACATTCGCCATCCTTCGGGATGAGTGGCTGGCATTGCAGGAATCCGCTCTGAGCTTGGCCACCGTGACGAAGGCCCGCTGGCTGTTCTCGCTGGCATCCGACCTGGATCCCCTACCCGTTTCAGCTATCACCGCGCAAATGGTGCTGGCGGTTCTGAAGAAGATCGAAGCCAAAGGGCACCATGAAACCGTCCGCAGGGTTAAACAGCGGATCTCGCAAGTGTTCCGCTTCAGCGTCGCCACCGGCCGAGCCGAGATTGACCCCACTGCAAGCCTACGTGGCGCCCTCGCCCCAGTGAAGACCACAAATCGCGCAGCAATCATCGACCCGAAGGGTGTCGGTGACTTGCTACGTGCACTGGACACCTACGGCGGTGCGCCAACGACGAACGCTGCATTGAAACTCGCGCCGATGGTCTTCGCGAGACCAGGCAACCTGCGGGCGATGGAATGGTCGGAAATCGACTTCATTGCGGCAGAGTGGCGCATTCCTGCCGGGAAGATGAAGATGCGCGATGCCCACGTCGTGCCGCTCAGCACGCAGGCGCTCGCGATCCTTCGCGACCTCCAATCGATCACAGGTCATGGGCGATACTGTTTCCCGTCTCTGCATGCGGCAGATCGCCCGATGTCGGAGAACACTATTAATGTAGCCCTGCGACGCCTTGGTTTCGACAAGGAAACAATGACCGGGCATGGATTCCGAGCCCTAGCGTCGTCGCTGCTGCACGAACTTGGCTGGTCTCCAGACGTGATCGATCGCCAACTCGCGCATGCCGAGCGCAATAAGGTTCGAGCCGCCTATCACCGCGCACAGTACCTCGCTGAGCGTAAGAAGATGATGCAAGCGTGGGCCGATTACCTGGATCAGTTGCGGGCGGCGACGGACATAGCGAGGTCGAAGCGACAGGCTAGAAGACCGAAATGATAACGGCCTCCATGATCAGCAGAACGCCGACCCGATGGTCGGTGTTTTTTTGTCACCATGTTGAGTTGCAGAAAGTGCGCAAGCCTTATGCAGCAAGGCTTTCATGGTGATCATCGACACATCCGCAACGCGACATACCGCATCTGCCCGTATCACCCGCATGCATCGCAGTGCCATGTTTGACGCCCATTCGGCAGTGGGCGTAAATGATCGTCAACGTTCAGAGATTTCCTACGAGGTGGACCATGTCTCACAACGTTCGCATCCTGCGTCGTGGCGAAGTCTGCGAACGCGTCAACTGCTCCCCGTCGACCATTGACCGGCTAGAGGCCGCGAGACAATTTCCGCAACGCGTGCAGCTTTCACCCTACACCGTAGGCTGGGTCGAAGCTGAAGTCACCGAATGGGTCGAGGAGCGTATGCGGGCGCGGGCCGGGGAACGCCGCATCGGCGACGGCCGCCCGTCGAAGCGTCATCCGCCGGCATCGCACGCGCCGCTTTAATGGCGCCTAGTCATGTCCGATCAACGAACTCGCGCTACGTGCTCCACTGCCGACCATGACGTTCGTTGTGTTTATGGCGCTCGGCTTCTCGACGCGATCCACGCCTTTCTAGGGCAGTTCATAGCCTATCCATCAGAACATGCACATGTGGCTCACACGATCTGGATCGTCCATACACACTCGATGAGCGCGTGGGTCTCAACGCCCAGGCTCGCGTTCCTCAGTCCTGAACCGGAAAGCGGAAAAAGTCGAGCACTGGAAGTCACGGAGCAACTGGTGCCGAGACCGTTGAATTCGTTCTCTGTGACGTCTGCGTATCTGTTCCGTAGTATCGCCGATGAAGGCGGCCTGCCGACTCTGCTTTACGACGAAGTCGATGCAGTGTTCGGCCCTAGGGCTGGCGAACATGAAGACCTTCGTGCCCTGCTGAACTCGGGCCATCGACGTTACGCGAAGGTCGGCCGGTGCGAAGTGCGTGGCAACACGATCGTGCAGAAGGAGTGGCCCGTTTACGCGGCCGTTGCGCTGGCCGGACTTGGAGCGCTTCCCGATACGTTGCTAAGCCGGAGTATTGTCATTCCGATGCGGAGGCGCGCGCCTGGTGAAAGCGTGATGCCCTTCCGAGTGCGTGATTGCGCAGCGGAGGCCGACGGGCTGCGGAGCCAGTTGGAGCAGTGGGCGGATTTCGCCCGAGACGAACTCGTATGCGCTCGTCCTGCGATGCCGCCGGGCGTTCAGGACCGCGCCGCCGACTGCTGGGAGCCTCTGCTCGCCATCGCTGATGCCGTTGGCGGTGACTGGCCGGCGCTGGCGCGCGAAGCGGCCTCGGCGATGGTGGCAAATGCCCGGCAGAACCCGCCGAGCCTCGGCGTACAGCTTCTCGCTGACATTCGCCTGATATTCGAGAAGACGGACGTGGGCACTACGCTTTCTACTGCCAACCTCATCGGCGAACTCTGCGGACTCGACGAATCTCGATGGGCCGAATTGCGGGGCAAAGCAATTACTCCTCTGGGCTTGGCGCGCCTGCTGAAGCCCTACTCGATCTTCCCGAAGGTGTTGCGCTTCGGGCCGTCCGAGGCTCGCGGCTACGAGCGCGCGGCATTTGTGGACGCATGGCAGCGCTACCTGCCCCCGTCATCGGGAGGGGGCGTAACACCCGTAACACTCGAAACGCCTTCAGGCTGCGCCGTTTCTGCTGGCAGCCAGCAGGCCGGCGCTGTTATGGAGGTGACGGCCGTAGAGACAGACGTTCCGGCCGTGGAATCCAGCCGCACCGTTACGCCTGTTACGGCCGTTACGCCCTACTTGGACGACGGCGCAGGGGAAGACCGCATCGCAGCTCTGATAGCCGAGCACACAACCGGTGACGAGGTGGATGCGCTCGATCTCGTCGACGCTGCCGAACGGGACGGGCTGCCTGTCGATGCCATCTGGCCGGCGCTTGAGCACCACGGCTGGCGGGTCATCGGCGGTGGTGTGTATCGCCATGCGCCGCCCCTAAATGGAGAGGCCGTCCCATGACCGGCTGCACCCACCCTGCGCCCTGCTCCATCGAGTAGTCAGCTACACCCGTTCACTGACCGAGGCTAGCGACATGCGAAAGCCGAAAACCCCACCTACGATCGATGAGCTGCAGAAGCGCCTCGCCGAGGTGCACGGGCACAATCGCGAACTCATCGACATCAACGAAGAGCTTTTGGCCCTGATGGCCAAGTGGCGAGAGGTCACCGAAACCCTGTTGGCGGCCTTCGCCGCCGAAGGCAGCAAATCCGCCGCCAAGTTCCTGTTGAGCATGCGGATACAACGTGCCCGGCTAGAGAGTAAGGAGCGCACATGAGCACCGTTCTCACCAACCCGGAAGTACTGAGCACCGCGACGCCAGACCTGACTGGCGGTATTCCCTGCAGCCTATGGAATGGCACCGACGACGCGACCAGGCGACGCCTGTTCGACGAGTATCGGCGCCAGATCGCCCGTAGACGCAGCGACGACGAAGCCGATCGTGCATGCGCCATCGCAAACATCCTCGCCCGGACTGCCGCGCCGACTCCCGATGACCACGAACATGGCGAAGTCGCACGTCTGCAGGCGCTACTGATCGAAGCTGCTGCAGTGGCCGGATCAATCGCGACGACTGCCAAGCCCTAGCCCCACCTCGGCGAGATGACGCCGCAGACGCAGGAGACACGACCGTGAATGCAGTCCCGAGTACGCTTTCGTATTACCCGGCCCGCAAGCGTCGCACCAAGGCGCGGCTGCTGTTCCGTTCCTGCGCAGCGCACTGCGCCGCCTTCACACAGGAAACGACACCCGAAATCGCCGCTGCCCGGCTGTTCGGAAATGACGCCGGACTGAAGTCCTATCTCTCAATTCAGCGTGCGGCCGTGGATCCAGCCGTAACTTCGCTTCCTGACTGGGCAGGCAGCCTGGCTGCTGAGACGTGGGCAGAGTTCCTAACGCTGCTTCAGCCCGTGTCTGTGTATGCGCAACTCGCCGCCATTGGTACAAGGTTCGACTTCGACAGCGTCGGCAAGGTCAGCTTTCCAGGGCGTGATTCGAGCCCAGCCCTCGCAGGCGACTTCGTAGGCGAGAATGCGCCAATCCCGGTAAAGAAGGCAGGGCTGCGGGCGGTCTCCCTTCCGCCGAGAAAGATGGCCGTGCTGTCGGCACTGTCCTCGGAGATGAGCCGTTCGACTGGCGGCCGCCTGGAAAAGTACATCCGCGACCTGATGATCGAGGACACGGCGAGGGTCCTCGACACTCGCCTGCTCGACGACGTGGCAGCCGATGCCGTCCGTCCTGCTGGCCTGTTGAATAACGCCACGCTGACGCCTTCCGCAGGCACGCTGCCCGGCGATGTGATCAAGGACCTGAAGGCTGCGCTCGCGCCGGTGCTGGCCTCAGGCGGTGGCCGTCGCCTGGTCTGGATCATGAATCCGATTCAGGCCATGTCGCTGGTCCTGCAAACCGATGCAGGCGGCAGGTTCGTCTGGCCGGACATCGAGCGTGGCTTCATGCTCGGCTCGGTGATCATCTCGCCGAACGTACCCGACGGCACGCTGATCCTTGTCGATGCCGCCGAGTTCGCAACCGTGGCCGACGTCGCCCCGCAATTCGACGTGTCCGATGCAGGCACGATTCACATGGAGGACACGGCGCCGGAGTCGCTCAACGACGGAACGTTCGCAGACCCTGTCATCTCTCTGTTCCAGCAGGACGCGCTGGCGATTCGGATGATCCAGCAGATCAACTGGGCGATGCGTAGACCTGGAATGGTTTCAGGCGTGACTGGAATTCAGTGGTGAGGCACGACGAGTATGCCGAGCGGGTGGCGGCGACATCTCAGCCGCCGCCACCGAAAGCTCAAGGCAACGTCTGCTCGTTCTTAATCTTGCACAGAAGCTGCTCGATTCCTTCCTGCCTAAAAAGTCGAATTACGCCCTTAATCAGCCAAACCGTGGATAGCACGCATGCCACGATAAAAAGCGCCTTCCACACGTCGGCCCGCACGCCAAAGGTGTCGCGAAAAGTGGTCGTGCACAACGTTGCGATGAGCGAGATCAATACGCCGAGCGCCGCTTGCCATTCATTTAGCTTCTCCGACTTCTTGATGTGCGCGGAAAGTATGAGTCGAAGCTTGTCGACCGTGATCTCGACAATCTCTTGCGACGTATTGCGATGCACCTTGTCGACATCGAGACGTCGTTGCGGGTACTTCAATCCTCCACTCATGGCCGCGCCTCCACCATGAACTGAAGCGCCACCGAGTACATCTCGTCAGAGTAAGAAATGAACGCAGCAATCAACAGTTCACATGAGGGTGACACGCCGTCTTCTGGCTCGACAAAGGCTGCGACCAATGGTTGCGACACAGCGCCCGAGTTTTCCTTATGCCAGTTGGTGAAGGTAACGAGCCCCCTTTGCTCGTTCTCTGGATCTGGACCGCTTTCAACGCGACGAAGCCTCTGATCTTTGTTGCCTTCGTCTACCAGAAATCGAAACCTGAACTCGATGTCCTCCCCTAGCGCCCTGAACGAAACGTACGAATCGTCCCCCGTCATCTGAAGTAGGTGGGTGAAATGAATCACCTTGTACTTGCCAACTTTGACCACGCTCCCCCCCTGTTTAGCCGAACGTTCTTCCTAGACTGCCAATCACATCTTGGCCCAACAGCCCGCGTTCTGTCACCGTCTGCTCCGGCCCCCACCGGGGGGCGGTCAGGCACCGCGGACCCAAGGAGTCCCACCGGCCGCCCCAGTTCCGTCGCGTAAATATGGAGCGATTCACCATGGCACGCCCCCGTATCGATCCCGCTGACCGCGTCGCGCCAAACATCTGCCCGCCTGCTTGGCTCGATGCTGCGCAGCGGAAGCTCTGGGACCGCGAGTTCGCTCGCTACCCTGTGGGCTACTACGTTCCCGCCGACGTCAACGGGATGCTGACGTACCTGGATACTGTCGCCGAGTATGAAGCGGCAAAGCGTCGCGCCAAGAGCGCAAAGAATGACGAGAGCCGGCGAGCCGAACGCGCCGAAGTTCGGGCGATCCGAAAGCAATTGCTTCTGCTGCAACGTGCCCTTCGCATGTTTCCGGTAACGCGCGCTCATCCAAGCACGATGAGCCGGCTCGCAAACGATCCTGCGCAGTCTCCCGCCCAGGCGGCAGGCGACAAGCGCCAGCCATGGGAACGCTGGTTTGATGATGCCGGCGCGCGGCAGCCGAGGGGCAAGCAGTGATCGGCAACGAATGTGCAAGCGGACGCATGATCCCGTGCCGGACTGCGGCACTTGCCCCTGCTGTCGGTCATGGCGGCAGCAGGGGCCCTTTGAGCCCCGCGAATGAACTGCCATTTTGACGTTCCCGCGCTGCCTCCGGTATCGCAACCGGAAGCCATGGCGCGATTGCAATCGATCCTGCTCGACGACGTCGAACACTGGATGGGCCCGCGTGATCGGTCCGATGCCTGCTTACCGCCGGGCTTTCGTGCCGGCCCTGCGTGGGCGTGGATGACCCCCCTCGGCGCTATCGCCGAACTGTCGCCCGAGTCAGCTCAGAGCTGGCAGTTCGCGGTGTTCGAACTCGCGCACGAATGCGTACATCTTGCTAACCGTCCCTTAGGAGGTGCGTCACGGATGGAGGAAGGTGCCGCCACGCTGTACGGGTTGCCGGCATGCATTTCGATATTCGATGGCCGTTTCCTGCCGGTGCTGAAGAATGGCGACCCCTATGCCGATGCTATGCGCTTGGTCAGTCGCATGGGGCGGCAGCCGATGGCGGCACTAAAAGCCGTTCGGCGTGAGGCTGGAAACTTCAGGTACAGCACGCCGCAAATCGTAGTCGAAGCCGTGCCTGGAATAGATCATTCGCTCGCCCATCGGCTGTGCGCGCGGTTCACGGAAGCATTGACATGAGCTGTTCAACCGCCATCTCGCTATCGGTCATGTAGTCGAGATGGACATCAAAGTGACGACTGGAGATGTCGAACAACAACCTTCTTGCGTGATCCAGCAGTCCTTCGATATCTGACAGCATCACGCCCGCCCTCTCCTCGACGGAGGTTCTCGTTCGATTGAGCGTTTGATGACCGACTATCTCGTTGCGAAGGATCCCAGCTCGCACCGAGGTTGGCTTGATCTGGCGGATGCGATCCGCGTAAGTCGCGTATTCGTCGGCTAAGATCTGGTCCTGCAAGCGGGCAATGAACTGAGGGAAGTTGATGGTGTCGGAGCGTGTTTCGTAAAGGCTATACAGCAGCACCACTACCGAATTGAACAGCGCCGCCTCAATCCCGGCAAAGAATCGGATGTTACGGTTGAACTTAATTCGCAACTCATCCTCTGTGACGCTATTGCGCAGGCCAATAAAGAGATCGTGATGCACTTGGGCCTGATTGATTCGCATGAACAACTCCGACCTTATCTCGTCCGGACTGAGTGACATGAGCCATCGCCTTGGTTAGCTGAGTTGTAAGCGCTCACCGCTTGATGTAGCTGATCCCCAGCAAGTGCCGGGCAGTTCCGTCGATCTTGGGTATCGATTGGCCGACAGCGGTTGCGTGATGCGCGAGCCATGCCTCCCGTACTCGCGCAAGGAACGAACTGTCCACCGCCGGCCGAGCGCTGGACTTACTCCATGAGCACCAATAAAGGAGGTCCTCGTCGATTCCGGGGACTTCGCTTGGCATGTTCGCGGTGAAATGAATGACGCAGTTGATTCCGGAGTACTTGTCGATCGAGCGCGCTACGATGCTTTGAAGCATGGCGGGCACCAATCCGTAGTTGCCGTCATTGATCAGGAAGAGGAGACCAGTCGCATCGGGGCGGCCCACAGAAATCTTTGTGGCTTGAATCTGCTTGCTTGCAGCCTTGAACGAGCCTTCAACGCGTTTCCGAAGGAACGATGTTACGTCTTGGTAGCAAGCCATGGGGAGATCAGCCAAATTAACCGTTCGCAGTCCTGCTGGCGCCAATTCCCGTGTAACCCAACGCCTGTACGCGGCGGTAAGCCAGTCTTGAAAAGTGCCATCCGCGAAGTAGTTCACGGACATGCATTTCATCTCAGCAATGACGCCGTCGGCCGGAAACCAGAAATCGGCATTCCTTGGCTTGTTCGGCCCCTTGCTGTCATCAGCAACTACCGCGCCCATGTTTCGCAAGCAGCTTGTCAGTTCGCGATCCACATCGATCCACTTTAGCAACGGGTCTCTCTCCAGTTGGAAAACGCGATACGGTCCGGCCTTGGGAACCAGCCTTCATCCAGGGGGCTGGCATGGCACCATACTGGACGTTCGGGCGTGTCGCTTGCCTAGACTGGGCATGGTAATTCATGGGTCTGTCTGCACCCTTTGTCCGGCATGCAATGAGATAGTGCAAGACGGATACGGTCGATGAGCGGAAGGAGCGACGGCAGGTTGAATGGCTGTTTGGCTTGATTACTCGGAGGCGGTCGACATGAGTTCTGTGCGGGACCTCGATTGGATTAGCAGGATCATCAGCGACAAGGAGCCGGAATCCGTGACCTTGGATTTCAAGCGTGAACTCCCAGGCGGTCAGGCGGGGGAGCGAAAGGCTTTTCTTTCCGACGTTGTTGCTATGGCTAATACTCATGGTGGCCAGATCATTTACGGCATTTCCGATGTAGATTCGTTTGCAGACGAGATTGTTCCAATATCGAATGTGACGAAGGAGGACGCACGGCAGCGCTTGATGGAGATGATCCAGCGAGGCGTTGAGCCAACGCTTCGCGGCGTCTCGTTCGAAGCGGTCGACGTAGATGGCGGTTTCGTTCTTGTGCTCACGGTCGACCAGCAGTTTGCTGCTGGCCCGTTTAGGACGAACTTTGACGGTTCGCAGCGCTTCACCTATCGGGAAGGAACGCAGAATTTCCCCATGCCCTATCCTTTGATAAGAAACGCGTTTGGCGCACGCGCATCAGCCTTAGGTGCGCTCTCTACGTGGCGTGCTCAACGATCTGAGTTGTTGGTCCGCCAGATCGAGCAGAAGGTGATGAAGAAGGGGCCGTGGTTGGTCCTTCATGTTCTGCCGGTGTCATCATTCTCGGATCAACTTGCGGTAAGTCCGAAGGAGTTCTATCGGCAGGCGTACACCTTCAATAGCAATTCTGCCAGCTCGCTTTACAACCTCGATGGCATTCGCTTCTTCAACGGCCTGACTGACGCTGACAGCAGTAAGTACGTGCAGTTTTTTCGGAATGGCACGGCCGAAGCAGGGCGGGAGGTATGGCGGGCTGTGGCGGAAGAGCAGAGCGACAAACGCGTCATCGGTTTGACGGCACTGGCCCGTGACGTACGGGAAATGGTTACTGGCGTTGTCACAGCACTATCCGCAGTTGGCGTGGTTGGGGAGGCCCATTTTTGCTTAGGCATCCACAATGCCGAAGGTTGGCGTACGTCGCACGACGATGGTTCGGGCTTTTCGAGCTACTTGCCAAACCCTATTCCTTCGAAGGCTGTTCTCTTGCCCCCGATAGAGGCCGACCTTCCACTTGACGCGTCGAGTTTCGACGCTTTGACCAGGTCAATCCTAGATATTGCTTGGCAGATGGCGGGCAACAGTGGCTGCCCGCACTTCGGTGGAGACGGCAGATGGCACGAGCCAAGGAGTCACTACTAGCCGTGCCGGTGGCGCGCACAGGCCCAGCGCGCCCCCCCACTTCATGGCGAGGCCAAGGGTCGGTACCCTACCGCTTGCCCCGCTGGCGACGGTGACCAGCCAGCCGTCGTCACGACGGGCGATCCGTACCAGTGCCGGCGCCCACTGGCTGCCGGCAGTGAGCACGTACAGCCTAGGAGTCGGCGTCGAGTAGCCGACCATCGGGGCGTGCCATCCCAGGTCGAGGGGTAACGGGATGTCGCGCATGGACAAATCGTGCGCCGCAGCCGTCGCACCGGGTGATGACGAGGGCTTGGCTAGCTGGGACATCGGCTTAGGGACGGCGCCAAGCCGAGGGCGGCTGCCCCCGCTTGGCGGGCGTCTGTCTGCGCAAATCAGCCCCTACGGCACATCTTGCGCGGGCGTGGCAGCGTCTTTTTTCGTCCCAATAGCGACCACAGCTTTCGGGGGCGATCATCGATCACGCGAATCAGTTGCAAGTGGGGGCACATTTGGGGCATCTCTGACGCTGTTAAAAGCTGAATAGCCGTTTATCAGAGGTTTCGTGACGTATTCGAGTCCCACTTCCGGCACCACAGGACGGTTTCAGAACGTCCCGTAAGAAGCCCCGCAACTGCGGGGCTTTTTTGTATCGGGTGTCTGAGACCTCAACGGGGCCTTTTGTTGTCAGGACGCTGCGCCGATCAATTCGCGGCGATGTAGATGTCCCGCAGCACATCCCGCTCCAGCGCAATTTGGTCCAGCAGGTTCTTGACGATGTCGCCGAGGCTGACGATCCCGATCAGTACATCGTCGTTCAGCGCTTCGTGACCTGCGCGCCGAACTCTGCCAGCCGCGCAAGATAGCGATCAGGATCCAGCAACGTATTCATCAGGTAGAGACCCGCCCTTGGCGCCGGCGATCCGTCAAGGCCCAATAGCCGTTCGACCGACGCAGCGATCCCGATCGCCGTCACCGGAGCCTGCCCCTCCGGATGCACGATCTCGTGCCGCGACTGGATCTGCTTGCCGGAGTGATCCTGGCCTTCGATCTCGATGATCAGTTCGGTCGAAAAGTGCTCACCGCGCGCACTGTGTGACGACTGTCCATAGTGCAGATCCAGGCGAATCGAGCGTGCGCCGGTGACCAGCGCCAGCGCGGCCACGTCCAGCGGAGAATAGGCGCTGCCTTCGACCTCGACGCCGTCCGTGCGTCGGAATCGACGTATGGCCGCCTCATCCTTGATCCAGCGCCAGTACCCGTTTTCCAGGACCTGGGTGCTGGCCATCGCCGACGTCAGCCGCTCGTAGTCGGCTGCCGCCGCCGGCCCACCCATGTCCAGTTCGTCCAGCACCGCACCCAACCGGATCGTATCGATCTGGGCGAAGTCCCGGGTGAATACCAGGGTGGGCAGCGTCGCGACACCTGCCAGCCAATGACTCGCAAACAGGATCGGAGCGGCATCCGGGCGCGTCGCATAACGCGCGACTTCCGGCGCCATCTCGAAAGAACCGCTGGAGGTGCTGAGGTACGGAATTCCACGGTCCTGGGCGAAGTCCAGCGTGTGCAGTACGTCATCCTTCACGAACGGCACCACCGCACTGTAGTGCTGGTCCGATGCCAGTCCAAGATCGCGCCTCTCCAGGTCGACCACCACGGCGGTCGCGTTGCCGAGTGAATCCGCCACTGACTGCGCACGCGTCAGGCTGCGGCCTGCAATGGCCAAGGGGAGCTGCGGGTGCAACCGCCTCAACGTCGACGCAGCAAGTGAACCTACAGTGCCGGAACCGCCGACGATGAGAACGGGGGAAATGGTCGAAGTGGACATTCTGGATCTCGAGTGGGGTGAGCCGATGGTGCCGTCAACTGATCGGCGTGCCCATAAGCTACGCCCCTAAGCTACCTTTGGTAACTTGAAGGAATGACACCCAGCGTTCCAGCGATGGGACGCTCACTACCATTGGTAGCTTGTGGCCTGTAGGATGCACCAGGCCCAGAGCGCTGCCGAAACATGACGCCCAACCACCCGACCGCCAAACGTCTATCCAAAGACGACCGACGCGCACAATTGCTCGACACCGGCCTGGACATGGTGCGCGAGGAAGGGACGGACAACCTCACGCTTGGTCGCCTTGCCGAACGCGCCGGCGTCAGCAAGCCGATCGCGTACGCGCACTTTGCTACGCGGTCGGGACTGCTGGTCGCGCTTTACCAACGGCTCGACCAGCTCCAGATCGAGGTTCTCCAACAAGCCCTGGCGGACGCACCGCGCCGGCTTGAGGAGATTGCACAGGTCATCGCACGCGCCTATGTCGATTGCTACCTCAAGGCGGGCCCGGAACTGGTTGCCATCGCGGCCGCGCTGAAAGGTGACAGCGACATGGAGGCGACGCACCAGGAGTTGGTCGACGGCTACGTCAGGCTGTATGCCAAGGCTCTGGCGCCTTATGCGCAGACATCCGGCGCGGCGCTGTTGCTGCGTTGCGTCGCAATCAATGGCGCAGGCGAGGCGCTCATGCGCGAAATGCTGGCCGGTCGCATTGGCGCATCTACTGCTGTCGGTGCGCTTTCCTCGGCGATCGCCGCATTGGCCACCGCCCCCAAGGCGGGCCGCGCCACGCGAAGGCCGAGCCGCCCATAAGCGTCCCAGGCGGAGGTCGCGAGTAAGCAAGCCCGCCACGCGACTGGAGGTATATTCCGGCCAAGGTCACGGCAACAGGGGCCACCGCCATGTGCTACTCCGCCCAGATCTGGGCCGACTACCGGAAGTTCGCCAAGGTCTTCGGCGCCACCATCAGCATCCAGGATTTCGTCCGTCTGTACTGGGAGCGTGGCAATGCCGGCAAGGCCAGGATCCCCAAGGCGATGGACGCCGCGTTCGCCGAGCCGCTCACCGACCTGCAGCACGAGATCAAGGGGCTGATCGACGAGTTCAACCGCGCCCAGACCGGCCGCTACGAGCAGGAGCTGTTCAAGCAGCGCAAGCGCCTGTTCGATGCCGAGCGCATCCTGCTCGACAAGACCACCAAGAAGGCGCTCGAGGAAAAGCGCATCGCCACCGACAAGATCGAGTGGACGCGCGGCAAGCTCGCCGACCTGCATCGCAGCGCGCTGGTCGCCGACGATTCGCGGATCTTCCCCGGCCATTACGCGCCGGTGATGGTCTGGGAGAACGGCCAGCGCGTGATCAAGCCGATGCGCTACCAGTGTCGACCCGAAGGCAAGCCGGCCAACTTCGACCAGCGCTTCCCGGGCACCTACAACGCCCGTCGCGACAACCTCGAAGGGTTCTGGAAGGAGCAGTTCGGCCACACGCACGGCATCGTCGTGGTCAATGCGTTCTACGAGAACGTCAGCCGCCACGCCGTCGAGCATCGCGAACTGGGACCGGACGAAAAGGAGGAGAACGTCGTGCTGGAGTTCCGCCCGGAACCGGAGCAGGACATGCTGGTCGCCTGCGTCTGGTCGAAGTGGAAGGGCTCGCACGGCGCCGAACTTCTCTCCTTCGCCGCCATCACCGACGAGCCCCCGGCCGAGATCGCCGCCGTTGGCCATGATCGCTGCATCATCCCGATCAAGCGCCGCAACATCGACGCCTGGCTCAATCCAGACCCCAGCAATCTGTCGGCCATGTACGCCATCCTCGATGACCGCGAACGGCCGTACTTCGAGCACAGGTTGGCGGCTTGATTGCCTGCGGCGAGCTTTCGGACTAACGCCGCCTTAACAACCACGTTGGCATCGTTACGCGAATGGGCGCCCGCCCCGTCACAAACGACCACTCACGGGGAAATCGATGACGACCGCGGACACCTTGATGCCGCTGCAGGCCGAGCCTCCCTCGAACAAGCAGCGGCTGTTCGTGCGCTACTACAGCGCTATCCTCATCGATCTGGTGGTGCTGAACCTTTTCGACGAGTTCTCCGACAAGGTCCACATCGAGTCGTTCACCGTGTCGCTGATGGCGGCGCTGCTGCTGCAGATCCTGCTCAAGCTGACCATTGCCCTCGAGCACTACGTCGCGGCGTTCTTCAAGGCGCGCCCGGGCGGTTTCATGACCTTCATGCGCTGGTTCTCGGCGTGGCTGATCCTGTTCGGCTCGAAGTTCGTGATCCTCGAAGCGATCTCGTTCGCGTTCGGAACCGACGTCCGTTTTGATGGACGTTGGCATGGCCTGCTGGTGCTGATCACCGTGATCGTCGTGATGCTGATCGCCGAAGAGGTGGTCGTCAGGATCTACCGGCGCCTGACCTGAGGGCCTGCCGGCGCAAGCGATCAACCGGGGACGGATGGATCCATCCCCCACATCACCAAAGGCGTCCGACCCCATGCTAGGGAGCGGCCGACGTCAAGGAGGATTTCCACGTGAACGTAGATCAAGAAACGCTGCGCAAGCTCGTCACTGCCGATCTGGCCGAGACCCTGATCAAGGTCGGTCTGATCGCGTTCCTGGCGATCGTCTGCGTGCGCATATTCGCGCCGTTCGCGAACCTGGTCATCCTCGGCGTGATCCTGGCCATCGCCATCTACCCGCTGTACCAGGGGCTGGTGCGCCGACTGGGCGGCCGTCGCGGCTTGTCCGCCACGGTACTTGTGCTGGCATTGCTGCTACTGCTGGGCGTGCCGATGGTGATCCTGGGCAGTTCGTTCGCAAGTCAGATCAGCGAGGTCCACCAGTCGTTCGAGAAAGGCACCTTCGCGGTGCCGGCGCCGAACCCCAAGGTGGCCCAGTGGCCCCTGGTCGGTGAGCGTCTGCACGCCGCATGGACCGAGGCGGCCGACAACCTGCCGGCCTATATCCAGAAGAACTCGGAAATCATCCGCGGCTACCTGCGCAAGGCACTGATGATGGCGGCCAATGCCGCCGGCGCGATCCTGATGTTCCTGGCGGCAATAGTCGTCGCCGGCGTGATGATGGTTTACGCCGACGCCAGCAAACGCGCCGCCGAACGCATCCTGGTGAGGCTTACCAATCCGGCCGAGGGTGAGAGCCTGTTGAAGCTCGCCATCGCCACGGTACGTTCGGTGGCCGCAGGCGTGGTTGGCGTCGCCTTCATCCAGGCGCTGCTGCTGGGCATGGGCTTCCTGTTTGCGGGCATACCTGCGGCCGGAGTCTGGGCGGCGATCACGATGCTGCTCGGCATCCTGCAGTTGCCGGCGCTGATCATCTCCTTGCCAGCGATCGGTTACCTGTGGTGGGCCGATGACGGCTCGTCGACGGTGATGAAGGTGATCTTCACCATCTACTTCCTCATCGCCGGCATGGCCGACAACGTGCTCAAGCCGCTGCTGCTCGGACGCGGCGTGGATGCACCGATGCTGGTCATCCTGATCGGCGCGATCGGCGGCATGGTAACCGGCGGCATCCTTGGCCTGTTCGTCGGCGCCGTGTTGCTGGCCGTGGCGTACAAGCTGTTCATGGAATGGGTCGATTCGCGTGCGCCGGACCCGATCGTGCCGGTGGCAACGGCCGACTCCGTCGATCTGGACAACGCCCATTAGTCGCAGGAGCGCACGGCCAATGATGCGGGCCATCATGCGGGCCACCAGGAGCACACGTGCGGCGCGGCACCTTGCCGGCGCCGCAGTCCTGGCCTCGGGCCTGCTGATTGGCGCCTGCACCACGCTGGGACCCGACTACGAAGAGCCCGACATCGCCTGGCTCAACGAATGGCAGACCAACCTGTACGGCCAGGCGGTCGGCCCGGGGCAGCAGCGCGATCTCGACCTGCAGTTCTGGTGGCATGCCTTCAACGATCCGGTGCTGAACTCGCTGGTCGATACCGCGCGAAAGGAAAATCCATCGCTGCGCATCGCCGGACTGCGGATCATGGAAAGCCGCGCAGTCCTGGGCATCGCCAGCGCCAACCTGTACCCGCAATTGCAGCAGCTCAAAGGCTCGGCGACCTACATCGACAGTCGCAGCAGCGGCGGCGCGGGTCCCGACGTCCACGACAACTACGGTGCCTACAGCGACGGCTTCGACCTGGCCTGGGAACTGGATTTCTGGGGACGCTTCCGCCGCGGCATCGAATCGGCCGAAGCCGGGTTCTTCGCCTCGGTCACCAACCAGCAGGACGTGCAGGTGTTGCTGGCCGCGCAGGTCGCCGATCTCTACTTCGCCTACCGCACGACGCTGCTCAGGATCGACATCGCCCGCAAGAACACCGCGATCCAGAAGCGCAGCCTGGAGATCACCGAGCAGTTGTTCAGCAGCGGACAGGAATCGGAACTCGACCTGCAACAAGCCAAGGCGCAGTACCTGGGCACGCTGGCGACCATCCCGGATCTCGAAGGCCAGCTCGTGCGCGTACGCAACGCGCTCGCCGCCGTGCTCGGCCGCAAGCCTGGCGACGTCCCCGAACTGGATATGGTGGCGCGCCCGCTGCCGATCGTCGACGGCGCCGTGCTGCGCGAGCTGCCCGCCAACCTGCTGCTGCGCCGGCGCGACCTGCGCACGGCGGCTTGGCAGGTTGCAGCGCAATCGGCGCAAATCGGCATCGCCAAGGCCGACTACTTCCCGGCGATCACCCTGCTTGGCAGCGTTGGCTGGTCGACCACCTCACTGGGCGGCAGCCCGCAGGTCCGCAGCATCGCAGCAGGCCCTGCCATCACCTGGAACATCCTCGACTACGGCCGCATCGCCAGCAACGTGCGCCTGCAGGACGCCCGACTGCAACAGACCATTGAACTGTTCCAGAGCACGGCGCTGCTGGCGGCGCGCGAAATGGACGATGCCGCCATCACCGTGGTCAAGACCGCCGAGCAGAAGGCGCCCCTGGGCGGTGCCGCACGAGCGGCGGAACGCTCGCTGGAGCTTGCCAACTCCCAGTACCAGGAAGGCTATGCCGATTTCGAACGCGTTCTCGATGCGCAGCGTGTGATGTTCACCCAGACCGAACGCGAACTGCTCAACAACAGCGCGCACATCAGCGCGGTCATCACTTTGTACAAGGCCGCGGGCGGCGGCTGGACCGAGATGCCGGCGCAGGAGCTGCTGCCGGAAGCCACGCGCGACACCATGAAGACCAGGACCAACTGGGGCGGCCTGCTGGAGGCGCCCCTCCCTGCCCGCCCCGAGGGGCCGGCCAGCGACAGCGATAACGGGAATCCGAAATGAGCGCAGGCAACGACGACAAGAAGGCAGCCGGCGCCGCGCCAGCGCCCGCAGGCGAGGACCAGGCCGGCAAGACCGTGCGCAAAGGCGGGCGCTGGGTCGTAGCCGCCATCGTGCTGACCCTGCTGCTGTACCTGTTCGCCGACCGCTTCACGCCCTACACCTCGCAGGCGCGGATCGAAGGCTACATCGTTGGTGTCGCGCCAAAAGTGGCCGGTGAAGTGACCAAGGTGGCAGTCGCCAACAACCAGACCGTGAAATACGGGCAGACGTTGTTCGAGATCGACCAGTCGCAGTACCGGATCGCGCTGGCCAAGGCGCGCTCGGATCTGGAGAACGCGCGCAAGCAGGTCGGTGCCGGCGGCGCCACCGTCGATGCAGCGCGGGCCAACCTCGAAGCGGCACGCGCCAACGAAGTGAAGGCACGGCAAGACGCATCGCGCCTGCGCCGGCTGCGCGAAACCGACCCGGGCACCATCTCCGTGCGTCGCCAGGAAATCGCCGACGCCAGCCTGGAACAGGCCAAGGCCATGGTCGTGGCCGCGCAGGCCGACATCCGTCGCGCCATCGAGTCGATGGGTGGCGACGACATCGAGCAGAACACGTTGCTGGCGACAGCCCTGACCGCCGTCGACAAGGCCGAGCTGGACATGTCCAACACGGTCGTCCAGGCCTCCACCGACGGCGTCATCACCGACCTGCGCACCGAGGTCGGCCAGTTCGCCGGAACGGGCAGCCCGGTGCTCACGCTGATCGGCGTGCGCGACATCTGGATCAGTGCCGAATACACCGAGAACAACCTCGGCCACATGAAGGTCGGCACGCCGGTCGACATCGTCTTCGACGTGCTGCCCGGGCATGTGTTCAAGGGCAAGGTGCGCAGCGTCGGCCTGGGCGTCAGCGCCGGCCGCACGCCGAGCGCCGGCAACCTGCCGTCGGTCGACAACGATCGCGACTGGCTGCGGCAGTCGCAACGCTTCCCGGTGATCATCGGCATCGATCCCGGACTGGACCCGGAAGACCGCGCCAGGCTGCGCATCGGCGGCCAGGCTTCGGTGATCGCCTATGGCGAAGGCGCCGGCGTGCTGAAACTGCTCGGCAAGATCTACATCCGCGTCGCCAGCTGGCTCACCTATGCGTACTGACCGGACCTGACGCAATGATCGCGCCTGCCGCCAGGCGTACGTTCCGGCTCGCCTCCGTGGTGGCGCTGTCGGTCGCACTCGCTTACGGCCTGGCGATGCCGTTGCCGTTCATGGCGCCGCTGTTCGCGGTGCTGCTGACCGCCACGCCGGCGCCACCGCCGGGGCCAAAAGCCCTTTTCATGTTGCTGCTGCTGGTCGCCGTCACCCTCGGCATCGGCCTGGTGCTGAACCCGTTGCTGCGCAACTACCCGGTGTCGGCGGTGATGATGATCGCCGCGGGTCTCTACGTCAGCACCTACCTCAGTGTCGGCAAGGGCAAGGGGCTGGTCGGCACGTTGCTCGCTGTCGGCCTGACCATGATCCCGGCCGCGGGACTGATGGACTTCGCGCTGGCAAGCGCGGTGGTCAACGCGCTGCTCGTCGGCATCGCCGTGACGGTTCTCTGCCAGTGGCTGGTGCAGCCACTGTTTCCGGAGCCGGCTCCCACCTCGCCTGCGGCCAAGCCGGCCCCCGATGGCAACGAGCGCGCGGCGTGGCTCGCGCTGCGTACCGTCCTGATTGTGCTGCCGCCAGTGATGCTGGCCTTCACCAATCCGGGCATGTACATGCCAACGATCATGAAGTCGGTGATGCTGGCCCAACAGGGCTCGACCATGAGCGCGCGTGCGGCCGGGCGCGAACTGATCGGATCGACGTTCCTGGCCGGCATCTACGCGATGGCGTTCTGGTTCGCACTCAAGCTCCTGCCGAACCTGTGGATGTTCTTCCTGTGGATGCTGCTGTTCGGGATCCACATCGGCAGCCGCCTTTATGGCGTTGTCGCCAACCGCCACCCGCCCTCGTTCTGGGTCAACGTGTTCGTGACGATGCTGATCCTGGTCGGCCCCGCCGTGCAGGACAGCACCGGCGATGACGTCTATCGCGAGTTCCTGGCGCGCTTCACGCTGTTCGTGCTGGTCACGCTCTACGCCTGGGGCGCGATCGTCGCACTGGAATGGTTGCGCGAAGGCCGCGGTCGTCGCCGGACCAGTCCACCGATGACCTCACCTGCCATCTGAGCGGCGCCGGTCACTGCGTCGGCGCTCGCCCACGCCTTCCGTCGCGAGCACGCCCGTGCGCCGCGCCACCGCCACCGCCTCGCTGCGCGAGCGCACGTCGAGTTTGCGCAGGATGGCCGAGATGTGGTGGTCGACGGTCTTCTCCGAGCGCACCAGTCGCCGGGCGATGTCGGCATTGCTCAGGCCGTCGGCAAGCAAGCCGAGGATCTGCAACTCGCGCGCGGTCAGTCCGGCCGGGTTGGCGCTGGTCGTGGCGCGCGGTCCGCGGGCGAGGCCGCGGACGCCGGCTTCGCGCATGTGCTCGCGGCATCGACTGGCCGCCGCGGCAGCGCCGAGTCCTTCGAGCAGCGCCAGCGCCTCGCGCATCGCCGGTTCGTCGCCCTCAAGCAACGCCAGCGCCTGTTCGTAGGGGCATCCCAACTGCGCCCAGGCCGAGGCGGCCTCTTTCCAGTGGCCGCCGATCTGCAGCGCGTAAGGCGCCTCGGCACCGTCGGGTCCACCTTCGGCAACACCCAGTCTCAGGCACCAGTAACGCAACTCGCCCAACGAACGTTCGTCGCCGCGCTGCTCGGCCATGGCATGGGCCAGGACCACCAGCTCGTCGACACCTGCACCGTCATTGCGCAGCCACGCTTCCTCGGCATGCGCCGCGGCGACCGGCGCCAGCCGCTGCAGTTCGCCCGATTGCCGTGACAACACCGTGGCCTCTTCCAGCAGTTCACGCGCGCCCGGATCGCCGCGACGCTGGCGCAGGCGCGCCAGCACCGCCAGGGCGCAGATGCGCGTGATCGGCGCCACGCCACGCGCACGGACCAGGCGCAGGGCTTCGCTGGCGGCGGCGTCCCAGTTGCCGCGCTCGAAGTCGAGCCGTGCCTGCCAGGAGCGGATGTAGTTCGTCCACGAATCCAGGTCGCGCGGGGCGAAGTAGGCGGCGGAATCCTCGATCTGGCGGAGGGCTTGGGCGTAATCGCGCAACTTCACTGCCGTGCTGATGAGATTGACGTAACTGCGCGCGACGTGCTCCTCGTAGTCGTTGGCCAGCGAGATCCGCAGGCTCTGTTCGACCATCGCCTTGCCGATCTCCTCGCCCTCGGCATAGCGCGCCGTGCCGACGTTGTTGAGTGCGTGCGCGAGCACCTCGTTGCTTCCGATCCTGGTGGCCAGTTCGATTGCACGCGTGCCCCACTCCACCGATTCGGCCGTGTGTCCGGACAGCATGTACAGCTGCGAGCGATTGCTCAGTGCCCATGCGTAGGCTTCGTCGTCGCGCAGGTCGCGCAGCAGGTTCACCGCCTGATTGGCGTAGTCCTCCGCCTGCTGGCGACGGCCGCCGAACCAGTTCAGCCGCGACAACCAGCGCAAGGCTCGCCCCTCCTGGCTGACGTCGCCCAGCTCGCGCCAGATCGCCAACGCTTCGAGCCGCGTGGCAATGGCGTCGTCGTTCTGTTCGACGAGGTAGCACTGGTACGACAGGTCCCCGAGCAGCTGCGCATGGTCGGCGGGCGCAAGCGTGTCGGCATGCACGAGGGCGGTTCCGTAGAGCGCGGCCGCCTCGCAGTGCGCGCCGTGCGCGGCGGCCTCGTTTCCAGCCTGCAGCGCGTACTTGAGCACCGCCTGCGCATCGCCGGCGCCGGAGGCGTGATGCACCAGGCGTGACATCGCCACACCCTGACCGCGCTGTTCGAGGAAGGCCAGCACCCTGGCATGCAATGCCGCTGCCATCGGCGCCGGCAGTGCCTGCTCGACAGCGATGCGCGCCAGCTCGTGGCGGAATGCGTAGGTGCGGCCGTCCGCGATCAGCAGGCCCGACGCGAGCGCCGCCGCTATGTCCTCAGGCGCCGGCGCCAGCACTGCCTCGACGATCTCGATCTCGATGCGCGCGGGAACAATCGCCGCCAGGTCGAGCAGCGCGCGCACGGCGGGCGGTTGCCGGGCTGCGCGCGCGAGCACGGCATCGCGAACCGACACGGGCAACCCTTCGGCGCGCAGCGCTTCGGTGACGAAGAAGGGATTGCCGCCGGTCGTGGCGTAGATGCCTTCGGCGGAATGGCTCGACTGTCGCGCCAGTTCTGCCACGCCGGCCTCCGACAGCGGCAGCAACGGCACGCGAACCACGGCATCCGCCGGCAGGTCGCCCAGCACCAGCTGCAGCGGATGGCGGTCGCCGAGCTCGTCGTCGCGATAGGTCAGCACCAGCAGCGCGCGAACGCGCTGGATGCGCCGCGCCAGGAACTTGACCAGGTCCAGTGTCGCCGCGTCGGCCCAGTGCAGGTCCTCGAGCACGACGATGGTGGGATCGCTCGACTCCTGCAACTCCGACAGGAAGCAGCTGAACAACTCCGTCCGGTGCCCCTCCCTGCCCAGCAGCGCCTGCAACTTGCTGCCCATCGCGCTGGCCATGTCGTACAGCGGCCCCAACGGACGCGGCGAGAACAAGGCTTCGCAGCCACCCCACAGCACACGACCGACGCCGTTGCCTCCGACCAGCTGCGTCAGCAGCGAGGTCTTGCCGATCCCGGCTTCGCCGCAGACCAGCGCCGTGCGGCCGGCACCCTGGCCGGCGACATCAAGTGCACCTTGCAACAAATGCAGTGCGTGGCCTCGCTCGATCAGCTCCACCGTGCCGGCTCCGGGGTATCGCTACCCGATTATCCCCCAAGGAAACGAATGGGGGCAGCGCTCCCGGTCGAACAGCGCGCCTGCAAGGCACACGCGCATTCAGAAGTAGAAGAACGGTGAAAGGTCGGAGATCTCGATGATGCTGGCCACCGGCAGGCCGTTGCGGCGCGCCGCCTGCCGGATCGCCTCCGGCGACGGCGCGTCGTAGATGCAGAACGTCCTGCGCCGATCGGCACTCACGTAGGAGTGCAGCCAGCTCACGCCACTGTCGCCATTGATGCTGGCTATCCGCGCGCAATCCCTGGCCCCATCCTCGCTGACGGGAATGGCGAGGTCGGCCGCGAAAGCGCGTTCGATCAGGTATCTGGGCATGACCGGTTCCTCGAGGTGGCGACGCGGGTTCAGACAAAGCCGAAACGGCCGGGCATCCAGTCGCTGGTGTAGTGGCGGTCGCTGGCGTAGCCGGAGCTGTTGCCATAGCCGACGCCGAAGTCGAAGTCGCGATCGCGATGGACGTGCTGGACGGGGTCGGCAGCCTGGAGTTCGGTGTCGTCCTGCCAGTCGCGCAGGCTGAAAGTGAGGGAGGGAGCCGTCGCACGCGCGTTCAGGGGTGCGAACAGGCCGCTGGAGGAGACAAGTTCCATCAGGAAGGTGGTCATGGCCGGTGCCTCGGTGATTGGCTCAGTCCGCGATCCGGACTGCGACGCCAGATTAGGAAATGCGCCGCCCGGCCACATCGGGAACGCTCCCCAGATTGCACGCGCGGCCTCCCCATATTCCGCACTCACGCGGCATCGACGCCTCCCATGGCATGGATATTGCCGCCGCCGAACGTCGCAGCCTGCGAGACCGCTGCGCTTCACCCTTCCGGCCGGCCCAAGGGGAGCATTGCCATGACGATCGATACGTTCCACGCCTATGACGATGCAGGAAACCGCTACACCATCCATGTAAGGCGCACATACATCGACACGCGCGGCGCCGACGGGCTCGGACGCCGCGTTGAAAGCCTGCGCACCTACCACCTCAACGATGGCGGACCGGTCGACCGGCTCGACGACGACACGTTTGCGATCGTCGATACCGGCGTCGGGTTGAGGCTGACGCGAAGCGCAGCCTGAGAGTTCCGACGCGCGAACAGCGAAGGGCCTGCTGCTTCAGAGCGGGCCCTTCACCGCGGATGACTTTTACTTCGGCGCCGCCAGGATCTTGCCGGTTCCATACGGCGGAGCGACAAACCTGCCGCTGCTGATCCAGTCGTTGACGACCCTGAAGTAGCCATCGGCATACCGCGTGGGCGTGCGCTCGCCGTCGCTTGCGGTCTCGAACTCGAGGATGCCGTGATCGGTCGCCGGGAACTCGATCACGCTGACCGCGCGCCCCTCGTGCGCAAGTTGCAGCAGCCGCTCGCGGGTCTGCTGCGGCGGCGCTTCGCGGTCTTCACCGGCCAGCACCCACAGCAGTGGAACACGCAGGCTGCGCAGCGTCGGCATGGGTTCGAACTCCCAGCTGGTTTCCTGTTCCAGCACCGGCGCCAGTTCGGCGGCCCGGTCGCGCGTGAGCGACACCACCAGCCCGGTGAACTCGCCTTTCATCGCCGGCCACCACGGCTGGGCGCCGTACTTCGTGCGGACGACGTCCAGCTTCTCCCAGCCCTTCGTGCCGCGCGAGGCGACGATGTCGCCGGTGACGTCGGTCACCTCACGCGCCTTCTTCATGACGTCGTCGCCGAAGCCGGCGTTGCGCAGGTCGAGCACCACCTGTTCGCGGTCCTCGGCCAGCGGGCTGTCGGCCAGGCCGAAGCGGACGACGACGAAATCCGGATCGCTCTGGCTCGCCGCCAACGGCGCCACCCAGCCGCCCTGGCTGCCGCCGTCGTAGCCGATGCGCTGCACGCGCTTGCCGGCGAGGCGTCGCGCCTCCGCCAGCGCAGCCTTGGCGTCGTCGGCGAGCAGGTGGAAGTTCTGCGTGTAGGTTCCGGTCGATTCGCCGGTGCCACGCTTGTCGTAGACGAACACGCCAATGCCGTACGCCGGATACAGGTACTGGGTGTACAGGCCCTGCACCGCCGAGTTGTTTTCCGAGCCGTGCACCTCGATGGCGATCGGCACCGGCTGGTCGCCAGGCGGCAGCACCAGGCGACCGCGCAGCTTCACGCCGTTGCCCTCGAACGTCGTCTCGGTGATGTCGAACTGCCGGCGCTGGCCAGCGTGTCCGTCGAAGCTGATCCTGCCGTCACTGCAATCGCCGAAGCGGGCCTTGAGGCCATCGGCGCGACCGGTCCAGCCGACGCTGCTGTTCCACTGCCCGTCCGCGTCGCGCTTGAGCAATCCGCTGCGACCGTCGAGCGTGCGCCAGCGCAGGTCGGCCGGCTCGCTGACCGTCGCGATGACGACGATGCGGCCATCATCGAGCGCGTAGGCGCCGGCGTGGCAGCCTGCGCCGTCGTCAGCGGCGACGACGGCAGTGGAGAATCCGGAAGAGATCAGCAACAACGAGGCAGCTAACTTCATAGGGTGGTCCTGTCAGGGGGAACGCCGCGGCAATTCGAACTGCCGCCTGGCGCATGCATCCTTGGATGCATGCCCGAGCATGCGGGTTGAAATCATCCCCTCCGCGGGGAGGCACGCCGGTGGCGGCGCAGGCAGAACAATCCGGGCTATCAGTCAGAAGCGGCATTCTGTCGCGCATACAAGCGACATACCGGGTCATCGCCCGGCGCGGCTCGCCGTCAGATCAGGATGAGGCGGACGTCACCTGAGAGGCTCGTCGCCGACACAACACGTCAGAGCAGCAGGGTCCCGAAGACGACCCGGGCACGCTCGTCGTAGATGCGCAGCCACAGTGCCTGGCTCATGGTCTCGGCGCAGCGCTTGGCCTGCGGCAGCACGGCCGCCAGCGCGGCTTCGGCACTGGCATAGTCGACCGACGCTTCGGCGACCTGCTGGGGCAGGACGCTTCCATCCTGTCGAGAGAGTTCTACTCGGTACATGGGTCACCTCCGGCGCCGGGAGCGGCGGTTGGAGCGGGCGGCCGTCCTGCGGGCAGGCGGTTCCTGTGTCATCGTCATAGCCTCTACAAACCATGCGCTGTTCGCAGTCGGGCGGCATCGCTCTGGTATGTAGGACTTTCCCTACCCCACCGCCCCGAGTCGAAGCCTCCGCATGTGCCTGATAGCCGTCGCCTGGCGCGCCCATTCCCGTTACCGTCTCGCGCTGATCGCCAACCGCGACGAAGCCCATGACCGCCCGGCGTCGCCGGCGGGGTTCGATCCGAGCGAGTCCACGGTCTATGGCGGCCGCGACCTGCGCGCCGGTGGCAGCTGGCTGATGGCCTCGACACGGGGGCGCCTGGCGGCAGTGACCAACGTCCGCGCCGGCCTCGCCGAAGGCGCCATGCCACGCTCGCGCGGCGCACTGGTGCATGGGTTCGTCGCGGGCGACCACGACAACAAAGCCTTTATTGCCGACCTGTCCGGCCACGCAGCTGAATACGGCCGGTTCAATCTCCTGACCTGGGACGGCGCCGACCTCGCCTTCGCCAGCAACTACCCCGCGTTCGAGCAGCGCGCGGTGTCGCCTGGTCTCCATGCCATGTCCAACGGCGCCTTCGACGCACGCTGGCCCAAGAGCGGCCACGCCGTGGCGGCGCTCGAATCCTGGCTGCAATCGCCGGCCTCGCAATCCAGCGACGACGCGGCGCTGGCGCCACTGTTCGAGGCCCTGGCCGACACCACCCCGGCGCCCGATGCCGCCCTGCCCGATACCGGCGTCGGCCTGGAGCTGGAGCGCCGCCTGTCGCCGCCGTTCGTGCGCGGGCCGAACTACGGCACCCGATGCAGCACCGTGGTGCTGGTCGAGGACGACGGCATCACCTTCGTCGAGCAGAGCTTTGGCCCGGACGGCCTGCGCCTGGGCCGGACGCGGGCGCGCTTCGCCATCGACTGAGCCTCGGCGCCGGCACCATTGCGATCCCGGCAACGCACCGGTGCACCGGCTGCGCTATCGCCGGCGCGACGTCGCGCCTACCATGGCGATACTGCCCCCCGGCCCCTCCCGCCATGGAAACGCTGCTGCACCTGATTGCCGTATACGGCCTGCTGGTCGTATTCGTCAGCGTGTTCCTGGACCAGGGCGGCATTCCGGTCCCGGCCTATCCACCCATCATCCTGACCGCGGCGCTGGCGGTGGACCGCGGCGACAGCGTGTGGCCGATCCTCATCGTGTCGACGCTCGCCGCCGTCATGGCGGACTGGTTGTGGTTCGTCGGTGGCAGGCGCCTGGGCGCGAAACTGCTGCGGCTGATGTGCCGGTTGTCGTTGTCGCCCGACTCGTGCGTGCTGATGACGCGCGGCGTGTACTCGCGCTGGGGCGCGCCATCGCTGATCGTGGCCAAGTTCATTCCCGGCTTCGCCGCGGTGGCGACCACGCTGGCCGGCGAGACCGGTACGCGCACCGGCCGCTTCCTGTTCTACGACGGAATCGGCGCGCTGCTCTGGTCCGGACTGGCCGTCGCGCTGGGCGCGATCTTCCATGAAGCGGTGAACAGCGTCCTGGAGCAACTGGAAGACCTGGGCCGCTTCGCACTGCCGGCCATCCTCATCCTGATCGCGGTGTTCGTGCTGTGGAAGCTGTGGCGGCGGCAGATGTTCCTGCGCCAGCTGCGCATGGCGCGGATCACGCCGATGGAGCTGCGCCAGCTGATCGACGAGGGCACCTCGCCGCTGATCCTGGACGTGCGCCCGGAACCAATGCGCAATGCCTCCGGCTGGATCCCCGGTGCGGTGTTCGTGCGCACCCTGGGCGAGGCGGAGCTGCTGCCGCGCGACGAAGTCGTCGTGTATTGCGACTGCCCCAATGAAGCCTCGGCGGCGGTGCTCGCGCGCGAGCTCAACAAGCACGGCTTCAAGCGCGTGCGACCGCTGGCCGGTGGCTTCGAGGGCTGGCGCAGCGAAGGCAACCAGGTCGCGTTCGAATAAGCGTCAGCGCGCCCACGGCCACCAGCCGTGGCCGGTGCGCGCATAGCGGTCGGCCGCGCGTTCGAAACGGTTGCGCACGCTGATACCGCCGAACACCAGGTACAGCGGCAGGAACAACGGGCCCAGTGCAAGGTACTGGTAGACGTGGGCCCGCTCGTGATCGGCCAGGACGATCGACGGCTCGTCGCCGTGACCGGCACGGTGCGCATAGGTGACGCAGGGCGAGTCGAGGCTGTCGCCGGTGTGCAGGATGACGTTGCCGAACGTGATCGCCCCGCCCGGCCCCCACGGCCAGCGATGGAACACCAGCGCCAGCTCGCGGCGGCGCCAGTGCACGTGCGCACCGAAGGCCAGCCCGGCCGCACCAAGGGCGAGTCCGATCAGGGTATTGGGCAGGGTCCAGAGCGCGCCGAGCACGACCAGTCCGCGGGTGAGGAACGTCGACATCGGTGAAGCCTAGCGCAGCTCACGCCAATGCCTGGTCACCGCGGACCTACCCGGACTCAATCGCCTTCGGGAACCAGCAGCCACAGGATCAGGTAGACCAGGATGCCCGGGAACGCCGCCGAGGCGATGGAGATCAGCACGTAGGCGACGCGCAGCAGCGTCGAGTTCCAGCCGAACCTGCGTGCGATGCCGCCCAGCACGCCGGCAATCATCCGATCGTGGCGAGAGCGGGAAAGTGAGCGTGTGGCGTTCATGGCGGCGCACTCCTTGGCGGCGACGGCGGCAGTCTAGCGCCGGCGCTCAGGGCCGGGCGTGACGAATGGCGCCCAATTGCTTCGTCAACCAGGTCGAGGACGCCACCGCGGGCTGGCCCGGGCAGCGTACCTGGTAAGACTTGCCGCTCATGCTGCTCTGGCTGCCGGCGCGCTCGATGAACTGCTCGGCGCTGGCGACCATGTCGCGCTTGCGCAGGTAGTCGTACTTCCGGCGCAAATGCGACTGCGCTTCGCTGGCGGGGTACCAGCTGCCATTGCGCTGGAACTGGCAGCCGGAACTTCCTAGCGCGGTGATCAGTTGCTCGATTTCCAGCTGCGCCTTCGCCGGCAATGGTGCCTGCGCCTGCGCAGCGGTGGCCGCGCAGGCGAACAGGAATCCGATCAGCAGCGGACGAAGGCGACGACTCATGGCGCCATTACAGCGCATCCAGCCACTTGCCGACGACGCCGGTCCAGATGGCATAGCCGTTCGGGTTCATGTGCAGGTGATCGGCCAGGAACAGCTCGCCGCGCGGCTGGCCATCGGCGGCCAGCATCGGCGTGGCGACATCGAGGTAGGCGATCCCCTGCTGGTGGCTTGCATACTCGCGCACCAGCTCATTGGCTTCGCGCATCCGGGCCTGCAAGGCCTGGCGCGCCGGGCTGGGCTTGATCGAAATGAAGGCGATCCGCGCCTGCGGTAGCTGGGCACGCAGCTGTGTCACCAGCGCGGCGAAATCGTCGCGCACCTGCTGCGGCGTGCGACCCTCGGCCAGGTCGTTGTCACCGGCATACACCACCACGGCGCGCGGCTGGTACGGGACGACGATGCGCTGCGCGTAATAGGTCGTATCGCGCAGGCGCGAGCCGCCGAAACCGCGATTGATCGGGGCCGCGCCGGGGAAATCGTCGCCAAGGCTGTCCCACAGGCGGATCGAGGAACTGCCGACGAACACCACGCCACCGGGCCGGCGACGGACAACGCTGTCGGCCTGTTCGAAGGCGACGATGTCCGGCTCGAACCGGGTGGAATCGGGCAGCTGCGCCGCGGGCGGCGCACTGGCCGGCGGGGTCGGAGCGGATGCGCAGGCGGTGAGCAGCGCGAGGCAGAGCAACAGTACGGACTTGGGCATTGATGCAGTGTCAGGTGGGGTCCCTGACTGTGCCATGAGGCCGCCGTCGCGATCTGTCGATTGGTCCGCCTTTCTACAAAAGCCGAGGCCGCGGATGAGGCTCAGCGCGAACGCGCGCCGAGCCACTCGTGGATCGCCGCCGGCACTTCGCGCTGCGCTCGGCTGGAGACATAGATGCCGATGTGACCGCCTTTGAACGACAGCTCGCTGTAGTCATCGCTGCCGACCAGGTCGGCCAGCACCTTGGACGACGACGGCGGCACCAGGTGGTCCTGCTCGGCGTAGATGTTGAGGACCGGCATGTCGACATTGCGCAGGTCGACCGGGCGCCCGCCGATGTCGATGCCGCCCTTGACGAAGCCGTTGCCCTGGTAGAACTGCTTGACGAACTGGCGGAATGCTTCGCCCGCCTGGTCGGGCGAATCGAAGATCCACTTCTCCATGCGCAGGAAGTCTTCCAGCGCCTTGCGGTCGTCGAGCACGTCGACCAGGCCGACGTACTTCTGCACGAACAGGCGCCAGGGCTTGAGCGTGAGGTAGCACCAGTTCATCACGTCGGCCGGGACGTTGCCGAGCGTGTCGACGAACAGGTCGATGTCGAGCCCGCGCGTCCAGTTGCCCAGCATGTTGTCGCTGGTGTGGAAATCCACCGGCGTGACCATCGTGATCAGGTTGTGCACCTTGTGCGGATTGAGCGCGGCATGGCACAGCGAGAACGCACCGCCCTGGCAGATGCCGAGCAGGTTGACGGCATCGAGGCGGTATTCGCCGCACAGGTGGTCGATGGCACCACCGATGTAGCGCTGGATGTAGTCCTCCAGCTCGAGGTAGCGGTCGGACCGGTCGGGGTAGCCCCAGTCCAGCACGTAGACGTCCTCGCCGCGCTCGAGCAGGCCGCGCACGAGCGATTTGTCGTCCTGCAGGTCGACCATGTAGGGGCGATTGACCAGGGCGTAGACGATCAGCAGTGGTACTCGCGCCGTAGGTGCGCGGTCACCGCGGAAGCGGTACAGCACGACCTTGCCGTCGCGCCAGACTTCCTCGCGTGCGGTCGCGCCGTAATCGACGTCATGGACCTGGTGGAGCGTCTCCAGGCCGGCTCGGAGCTTGGCCTGGAAGCGCAGCGACTCTTCGGCCAGGGATTGCGGCGTGAAGCCGAGCGGACCGCTACCGAATCCATCCATCTTCAACGCTTCCTCGTGCTCGGTTTCGCCGCGCCGCGCGCGGGTTTGGCTGCGCTGCCGGCAGGTGCTGCCTTGCGCGTTTTCGGCGCAGGCCTGGGCGCGGGCTCCGGTGCAGGTTCGTCGGCTGCCTGCCTGGGCGCTTCGCTTCGTCCGCTGCGCGCCGCATTGGCTTGCACGGCATCACGCAGGCGGCGCAGTTCGCGCTCGAGCTGGACGATCTTGCGATGCGCCGAGTCCAGCTCGGTCCGGGTCGGCATGCCCATCTGCGCGCTGGCCTGTTCGACGATCGTCTGCTGGCGACCGCGCAGCGTCATCTGCGCATTGACCAGCGCCGCATAGGCGTCGCGGAAGCGTGGCGACAGCGCGATGTCGGCGTAGGCTTCCTCGGCGGCATCGATCCACAGGTCGAACAGCGCGCGAACCGACTCGAGCTGGCGACCCGGAGCGCTGCGTTCGCCGAGCTTGCGCTCGAAGCGCACGAAGGCGTCCTGGCCGGCTTCGGCCAGCAAGGTCTGGTAGGCCTGGCTCTGCTGCTGCAGATCGACCTGCGCCTGCATCAGGTGCTGCCAGCGCTCCTGGTGCTCGCGGGCGAATCCGAACGCGGGCAGGCCGAGCCACGAGCGGCCATCACGCTGCAACTGCTGCAACCACGGCGCAGCCTGGTCGAACCACTGCGAAGGATCGGTGCTGGCACTGCCCGGCATCGTGCCGAGCATGTGTGCGAACGGGTTGGCGCCATCGCCACCGAGCGCCTGCTTCCAGGCCGCGGCAATGTCGCCGGCATTGGCAGTGCGGCCGGCGAACTGCGCCGCCAGCTGTTGCATCTGCCCGAACCAGCCCTGCGCCTGGGCGTTGAAGCGCGAGACGGCTTCGTCGCCCTGCGGCATGCCGCCCTTGGCCAGCTGCGACCACCAGTTCATCGCTTCGGACCAGCCCGGCACGCCCGGCATGGTCGGCGCTTCGGGCGTCGTCGCCGAACGCAGGCTGTCGCCCCAGGCATTCCAGTACTGCCGCGTCCACGCTTCGAAATCGTCCTGCTTCATCACCGCCTCCGCATCATCCCCGCCATGTTAGCAACCGCCATGTTGCGCGACTGCGACGGAAGCGCCCGAAGTCCTCATGGCCACGCTTTTCACGGCTTGGGAATCCGCAGGGTCTTGCTGATCATCAGCGACCCCGACAGGGCGAACATCAGCACCAGCGGATGGAACTGCCACGGCCCGAGCTTGATCATGCCCAGCCACAGGTCGGGGCCGATCGCGCCCTGCCAGGCGGCGACGGCCAGCACCACCACCAGCGCCAGGCTGGTCGGGATCGGCGTGCCTTCGAAGAACTTGACCTTGTCGCCGCCGCCGGACAACTGCTCGGCGGTGACGTTGTAGCGCGCCAGGCGGCTCACGCCGCAGCCGACGAAGTAGCTCAGCACGACCCAGTCCCAACCGCCCTGCAGGCCGCAGGCATAGGCCAGTGCCGCCGGCGCGACGCCGAAGGAGATCACGTCGGCCAGCGAGTCGAGTTCACGGCCCAGGGTCGAGGCGGAGTTGCGCCAGCGCGCCACGCGGCCGTCGAGGGCGTCGAAGATGAAGGCCAGCGGGATCAGCGCCATGCCGATCAGCAGGTCGCGTACCCCGCCCTCCTGCAGGAAGCGCATGGCGGCGAAGATCGCGCCCGTGCCGCAGAAGGCATTGGCCAGCGTGAACCAGTCGGCGAGGTGGAACTCACGCAGCATCGAAAAGTGGCGCGACATGCGGCGCTCCTGCTCCATCAAGGCCTGTCAGCGTGCCAAATCCGACGTTAAGGGGGCAAGAGCCTCGTGCTTCGCCCCCTCTCGCGCTTGCTGGACAAGGGCCTCAGCGTGGCATCGCCAGGTTCGCCGCCTCCAGCGGCTTGCCCGCGCGCGGCGTGGTGGCGATCACCGCATCGGCCGGCAGCGCGGAAGTGCCGTCCAGCGTCGCGCTGACCCGGTCCAGCGCTGCGTACACGTACGGCAGCAGCGGCAGATAGCGCGAGCCGTAATCGGGGAGCCCGAGGAAGGCATCGAAGTGCTGGGCGTTGCGCACCTGCCAGTAGCGCACGTCGCGGCCGGCGGCTTGCGCCTGTTTCACGTACGGCGCACTGGTGAACGCAGGCGGGACCAGGCCGTCGTCGCTGCCGTGGATGACGACCACCGGCAGGCCCTTGCGCGGCAGCGCGGCGCGCGTTTCGGCGATGCCCTTGCGGACGCGCTGGGCATTGGCGTCGTCGCCGGTCCACAACCCACGCAGGCATTGCAGCGTCGTCAGCGGCGAGGTCGGATGTTCTTCGAGGATGTTCACGCCGGCACCGGGTGGGATGCCGCTGGCGTCGGACCACCAGGCGGCGCGTTCGGTTGCCGTGGTGTCGCGCGGACTGAAGTCCGCGCCCAGCGCGGTGAAGCGGTTGCCGCACGGCATGGCGCCGAAGCCATAGCGTCCGTAGGACGACGCGTAGGTCACCGCCACCGCACGCCACAGATCGAAACCGACCGACAAGGCACCTGCGCGCAGCGCTTCATCGGTCCAGCCGTGGGCTTTCAGCGCGTCGTACGCGGACTTCGCCTGGGCCGCGGTATCACCGCCCTCGATCAGGCCAGTCGACTTCAGCGCTGCGCAGCGCTGCGTCCACAGCGGCGCGGCCTGCGCGGTCAGCGGCGGCTGCGGCAGGTTCTGCATGTGCAGCAACGCACAGGGCATCAGCAGTGCCGCCTCGGTCGTGAAGTCGTACAGCGGACGACTGCCCTCGCCTTCCGAATAGATGTTGGGTTCGCCGGCGACGACCGCGTCGAGCCAGTCGCCGTCGAGTTCGGCGGCACGCAGCACCGCGCCACCGCCGTTGGAGATGCCCACCGCGATCACGCGGGTGTTGTCGAAGGTGAAGGGTGCGGACTGCGGGAAGGCACTGTCGAGCGACTGCAGCGCGAACTGCGCCGCCTGCTTCACGTGCCGGCCCCAGTCGGCCTCGGGGTTGTCGCCCGAATGCGCGTGCTTGAACGCCACGCCCGACGATGCCGACGTCAATTTCTCGAACGCCAGGCCTTCGCCGCGCGCGCCCAGCGTGCCATCGGCGCGAACGCCCTGGCCGGAATCGAGATCGAAATAATCCGTGCCCGCGCCCTTGTCGGTGTAGGCCACCGCGCAACCCTTGGGCAGGCCCCAGGCACCGGCCACCGCGATCGCACCGTAGATGCCGCGCGAACCGGAGGAGGCCGTCACCACGAGGCAGCGCTTGCCAGTGTCGAAACCGTCGGGCACCTGCACCAGCACGCGGTGCGGCTGGCTCGCGCCGGGCACCGTCGCGAACGCGCTGTACTCGCGCCCCGGAACGCTGGCGGTGCTGCCGTAGAGCTCGCCGTAGCCTCCGCCCGGGGCAAGGTCGGCGATGCCACGCCAGTTGCTCCACAGCGCACGGCGGCGCAGTTCAGAGGGCGTCGGATGCTCGCCGTCGGCGAACGCCGGTGGGGTCATCGCGCGCAGCCCGGTCAGGCCGAGGCCGGCGCTGAGCAGATCGTCGCTGCCGCGGTGCTCGGTCTGGCGCATTGCGGAGAACATCGGTGAAGCCTCCGTTTTGGTGCGCGGCGCAGAGGTGGAGCAGCTCGCCAGTGAAAGCGTGGCCAGGGCGAGTGCGGCGAGGACGATTCGATCGGGACGGATGGTCATCGTCGCAGCCTAGCAAGGCCAGCGGCGGCGCCCATCGTACTTTCGTACCAATCCTGTTCCGACACGCCGGCGCGCGCACTTGCTAGGCTAGCGACGATGCCGACCCTGCTGATCGCCGACGACCATCCGCTGTTCCGTGCTGCCCTGCGGCAGGCGGCGATGGAGGCCGTGGCCGGCGCCGAGATCCTCGAAGCCGGTCATCTCGATGGTGTGCTGGCCGCGCTCGACGCCGATTCCGGTGTCGACCTGGTCCTGCTCGACCTGCACATGCCCGGCAATCACGGCCTGGCCGGACTGGCCGCGATCCGCGCCCAGCACCCGGGCGTGGCAGTCGTGGTGGTCTCGGCCAACGACGACCCGCGGGTGGTGCGCCGCGCCCTGGATCACGGTGCCGCCGGTTACCTGCCCAAGAGCGCCGGCCTGGACGAACTGCGCGATGCCATCCGCGCCGTGCTCGCCTGCGAGCAATGGCTGCCCAGCGCATTGCGGGCGGCGGTGGCGCGCACGCAGAGCGACAGCGGCGACGCCGACTTGGCCGCGCGCCTGGCTAGCCTGTCGCCGCAGCAGTTCCGCGTGCTCACGCTGGTCGCGCAGGGCCTGCTCAACAAGCAGATCGCCGACCGGCTTGTTGTGCAGGAGCGGACCGTGAAGGCGCACCTGTCGGCAATCTTCGAACGCCTGGGCGTGCGCAACCGCACCCAGGCCAGCGTGGTGTTGCGCGAACTGGAACTGTCGGACCCGGCACGGCAGATCGCCTGAACGTCGTTGCCGAGCGGACGGGAACGCGGCGACCGGTCAGGTCAACGCCACTTCCCGCGCCGCCAGCGCCCGGTCGAGCACCGACTTCAACGCCAGCGGCTTGACCGGTTTGGCCAGCAATGACAGACCCGCCTCCTCGACGGCACGACGCACGGCTTCGCCGCGATCGGCGCTGAGGATCAGCGTCGGTCGTGCACCGAACATCGCTTCCAGTCGCCCGGCCAGCGCGACGCCGGTGTCGCCATCATCCAGGTGGTAGTCGAACAACCACAACGAGGCTGGCATGCGCTCCAGTGCCGCTTCCGCTTCGGCACCGTTGCGCGCGGTGGCGACCTCGAAGCCCCATCCCCGCAGCACGGTGGCCAATGCCTGCATCGCCTGCGGATCATTGTCGACCGCCAGCACCCGCAGCGCGGAGTCCTCAATCGGCGCCGACGACGGCGTCAACACCGGTCTCGGCGCATTGCCAACGCGCACGGCGAATACCGTCCCGCGACCGAGCTGGCTGCGCAGGCTCAGCGGCGCGTCCAGCAACTGGGCGATGCGCTCGGCGATCGACAAACCCAGCCCCAGCCCCTGCCCCGGCGCGTCCTCGCCGCGGCGGAACTCCTCGAAGATCGCCGACTGCTGGCTCGCGTCGATGCCCGGGCCGCTGTCGTGCACCTCGATGCGCAGGTGCTCGCCGTCGCGGCGCACACCGAGCACGACGCCGCCGCACTGCGTGTAACGCACGGCGTTGGCGAGGAAGTTCTGCAGGACCCGGCGCAGCAGCTGCGGGTCGGTATGCACCCATGCGCGGCTGGGCACGAAGCCGAACTCGAGTCCGCGCGCGGCCGAGATCGCGCGGAATTCCGAGGCCAGCGGTTCGAGCACTTCCGACAATGGGAATGGACGCGGCTGCGGCACCAGTCCGCCAGCCTCCAGCCGCGACATGTCGAGCAGGCCGGTGAGCAGATCGCTCGTGGAATCCAGCGCGCCGCCGATCTGCGCCACGGTCTCGCGCTGGCGCGGCTCGTGCAGTTGCTGCGACAGCGCGTCGGTAAACAACTGCGCCGCATGCAGCGGCTGCATCAGGTCATGGCCGATCGCGGCGAGGAAGCGGCTCTTGGCCTCGTTGGCACGCTCGGCTTCGCGCTTGGCGACTTCCAGGTCGGTGGTGCGCTCGGCGACGCGTTGTTCCAGCGTCTCGTTGGCCATGATCAGGCCAGCCTCGGCGCGACGGAACGCGGTCACGTCGGTAAAGGTCGCGACAAAGCCGCCACCAGGCATCGGGTTGCCACGGATCTCGATGATGCTGCCGTCGGGCAGCACGCGCTCGGACAGGTGTGCGGTGCCCGCGCGCATGAAGCTCAGGCGCCGCTCGAGCGCGCGTTCGAGATCGCCCTGCGGCGGCATCCGCTGCAAGGCCCAGCGCGACAGTTCGGCAATCGGCCGGCCGACCTGCAACAGTTCCGGCGGGAACCCGAACAGTTCGACATAGCGTCGGTTCCACGCCACCAGCCGCAACTGCGCGTCGACCACGCTGATGCCCTGGCTCATGTTCTGCAGCGCCGCCTCGAGCACGCGCTGGTTGAATCGCAGGTCGGCCGAAGCCTCGCCGACGATCGCCGCGACGGTGTCGAGTTCGTGCCCGCTCGCCGCCCGTCGCGCCGCATCCAGCAGCACGCGCGCCGATGCCGAGCCCAGCACGGCCGCCAGTTCGCGCTCGATGCGCTCTTCGATGGGGGCCGCCACCGGCTCACCAACCGGCACGCCCTGCAGCAACTGCGTCACCCGTTCGCGCGGCAGGAAGCGCAGGCCGGCGTTGCGCAGCGTCCTGACATCGAGGCCACGATGGGCGCGGTGCGGTGTCTCGCGGCGCCACAATGCGGCCAGCACGGTGGCCAGCGTGCCGACGAACAGGCTGGCACCGACAGCGCGGCCGAGGCGGCTCCAACCGGTGAGGCCGAACAGCGCATCCGGAGCCAGCCAATGCAGGCCGAACGGACCGCTGTCGAGCCAGGGCGCGGTGATGCCGCGTACCTGCATCGTCATCGGCAGCAGCAGCACCCAGGCCCAGGCAGCGAAACCGGCGGCTATTCCCATGACCGCCGCGCGCGCCGGTGTCTGCGGCCGCCACACGGCGAAGCACAGCGCCGGCGCCAACGTTGCCAGCGCCGAGAACGACACCGCGCCGACGTCGGCCAGCGCATCGTTGCCGGCGATCAGGCGGCTGTAGGCCCAGGCCAGCAACATGATCACCACGATGCCGGCACGGCGCAGCGCAAGCACGCTGCCACGCAGGTCGCTGCCGTCGTTGCGCGACCACGAACCGCGCAGCAGGCCGGGCGCGAACCAGTGATTGCCGATCATCAGGCTGAGCGTGAGCGTGCTGACCACGACCATGCCGGTCGCCGCGCTCAGGCCGCCGAGGAAGGCGAACAGCGCCAGCCCTTCGTGCCCCTGCGCCAGTGGCAGCGCCAGCACGTACAGGTCCGACGGCACGTCGCTGCCGCCGAGCAGCGACTGACCGGCCTTAGCCAAAGGCAGGACCGGCAGCGCGATCAGCACCAGGTACAACGGGAACTGCCAGCGCGCCGTGCGCACGTCGCGCTCGTCGCGGCACTCGACCACGCCGACATGGAATTGGTGCGGCAGGATGAACATCGCCAATGCACCGAGCAGCACCAGCGGCGCGAAGCCATCGGCCGAGCGCGGCGGCGGTGCCATCGCCGGCGCCGCGGGCAGATCGCCCAGCCCCCACCACACGAACAGGCCCAGCGCCAGCATCGCCGCCAGCTTGAACACCGACTCGAACGCCATCGCCAGCACCAGGCCGCGGTTGTGCTCGGCCGCACTGGCGCGGCGGGTGCCGAACAGCATCGCGAACAGGGCCATCGCCAGTGCCACGTACAGCGCGCTGTCCTGCCACGCCGGTGTCGGCGCGACTTCGCCGCTGTGCGTGGTGAGCATGGCGAAACTCATCGCCACGGCCTTGAGCTGCAGGGCGATGTAGGGAATCAGTCCGAGCGCGGCGACCAGGGTGACGGTAGCGGCAAGCCACGCGTCCTTGCCCAGGCGCGTGGCGATCAGGTCGGCCAGTGAAGTGGCGTTGGTCTCGCGCGCCAGCTGCACCAACCGGATCATGAAGGCGATGGCGACCGCATACAGCACGATTGCGCCAAGGAAGGTCGGCGGCAGCGGCCAGCCGTACCGGGCGGCCTGGGTGACGGTGCCGTAGAAGGTCCACGAGGTGCAGTGCACCGCCAACGACAGCGCGTAGACATGGCCCCAGTGCCGCGCCAGCACGGTCGGTCGGCGCTCGGCGTAGAGCGCCGTGCCGAACATCAGCGCCAGCCAGGCCAGGCTGGCTAGGGCGACCGCGGTGAAGCTCAGCATGGGGCGGTGGCGGGGTGCATCACTGGAGGATAGCTGAGCCCCGGAATGTCAGGGAGCGTGGAGGCCGACACTTCGACAGTGGATCCCGGCGTTCGCCGGGATGACGTTGACTGAACTGAATGGCGTCCGCGGGGCGGAGCAATCCCCGGCGCAGCGGACGACGCCACACCGGAGACAGCTACCCCGCTAACAAGGCATCAGAAGTCGTACCGTGCCGACAGCGTGTACTGGCGCGGCGCACCGTAGAAGCCGGTCAACACACCCAACGCTGCGTTGAGGTTGTAGCCGGTGGTGCGGTACTCCTTGTCGGCCAGGTTGGTGCCCTGCAGCGACAGCGACCAGGCATCGTCGATGCGCCAGATCACGCCGGCATTGACCAGCCCGTACCCGTCCTGCGTGATCGGCAGCGCGCCGGTGCGGACGATCTCGGTGGTGGCGACCACGTCGCTCTGGTAGCTGTAGCCCACGCGCGCCGACAGATTGCCACCGTTGGACAGATCGGTGCGGTACTCGAGGTTGATCGCACCGGAGAAGTCCGGAGCGTTGGTGAACTCCTGCTCGTCGGCGATGTTGACGCCGGCGTAGATGAACTCGTCGTACTTCGCGTCGAGCCAGGCCAGGTTGCCGCTGATCAGCCAGTTCGGCGTCGGCAGCCACTGGTACTCGACTTCCACGCCCTCGACCGTGCCCTTGCCGGCGTTGGTGAAGTCGCCGAAGAAGGCATCGTTGGTGCCGTCGCCATTGCTGTCGTAGGAGGTGAACACCGACAGCTGGATGTCCTCGTACTTGTTGTGGAACGCCGCCAGGTTCAGGAACAGCGTCTGGTTGAGGAACGCCATCTTGCTGCCGATCTCGTAGCTGTCGACCGACTCGTCATCGAACGGCTCGGCCGAACGCGGCACCGCCGTGGCCTGCGCACGGATGTTGAAGCCGCCGGACTTGAAGCCGCGCGACGCCAGGCCGTAGACCATGATGTCCGGCGTGACCTGGTAGTCCAGCGAGACCTTCGGCGAGGTGTTCTCGAAGCCGATGCGCTTGTCGAAGTTGGCCGCGATCGGCGTCGGATTGTTGGCCGCGCAACGAACCGCCAGCGTCGAGAAGGTTGCGTTGGTGTAGCAGCGGTTGAGCACCACTGCGTGCTTCTTCTCGTCCGTGTAGCGAGCGCCCAGGTCGAGCTTGAGCTTCTCGGTCAGGTCGAACGTCCAGTCGGCATACAACGCCAGCGCGTCGGTATAGACCGTGCCCTGGGTGTCGCCGAACGACAGGTTGAAGAAGTTGTTGAGGACCTGGCCGCCAGCCTCGCCGTCGAAGGAGTACAGACCGATCACGCCGCGCGAACGGCCGCCGGCATCGTAGTTGACCTGCAGCTCGTTGGTGATCTGCTCGTCGGCATAGAACGCCTTCACGTCGGCGACCTTGTTGGGCAAGGTGTCGAAGTCGATGTTGGTCTCGGTGTCGGACTCGCGCTTGGCCAGGATGTACTTGAAGCCCCAATCCTCGTTGATGCGCCAGTTGACGGTGGCCGAAGCGCCCTTCATCGACGTGTCATTGACGTTGGGCATGCCACTGCGGATGTCGTAGCGGCTGTCCAGCGGCAGGAAGCCCGGGGCGAAGCGGTTGGGCGCCAGCATCTTGGCACCGCGCACGCCGGACTGGTCGTCCATCCAGTCATAGGCGAACTGCACGTTGAGGTCGTCGCTGATGTAGGCGCCGAGCTGGCCGCGCAGCGCGAGGATTTCCTTGTCGCTGACTTCCTGGCCACTGAACAGGTTGTCGCCGTAGCCGTCGCGGTTGAAGCTGCCCACGGCCAGCCGGCCGCGCAGCGCGCCGTCACCGACCGAGGCGCCCAGCGACGCCTTCACGTCGAGCTGGTTGTAGTTGCCGACGGTGACCGAGACCTGGCCTTCCGGCGCGACCGGCAGGCCGCGCGAGATGTACTTGATCGCGCCGCCGATGGTGTTCTTGCCGTACAGCGTGCCTTGCGGGCCGCGCAGCACTTCGATGCGCTCGACGTCGAACACGTCCAGCAGCGCGCCCTGCGGACGGGCGATGTAGACGTCGTCCATGTACATGCCCACGCCCGGATCCACGCCCCAAAGCGGATCGGACTGGCCGACACCGCGGATGTAGGCGGTGATCGTGCTGCTGGAACCGCGCGCGGCGTAGATGGTCAGGTTGGGTACCTGGCCATCGAGGTCGCTGAGGTCCTCGATGTTGAGCTTGTCGAGGGCATCGGCAGTGAATGCGGTGACCGCGACCGGAACTTCCTGCAGCGTCTCCTCGCGCTTGCGCGCGGTGACGGTGACGCCGCTGAGCGTGGTCGCCTGCGCGTCGCCAGCCGAAGTAGTGGTCGTTGCTGCGGTGGTTTCCTGGGCGAAGGCGGCCGGCGCCAGCAAGGCGAAGGCAATGGCGATGCTCAGGCTGCTTCTGTTGCTGCGATTCATGGTGACGCTCTCTCCCCAGTCCCAAATCGTTGGCCGCGGCCCGGCGGGTGCCGGAAGCGAAATGACCGACGGGCCCTCCCCCGTCATGCTGGCAAGCCTATGACCGGGCGCCGGCCGGCGCTGCTGTACCTTCGGACAATGCCGGCCCGCCCCGCCGTTGCGGAGACTGCACGCCTACACGGGCTGCCGGCACTCCGTCATCCCCGCGTAGGCGGGGACCCAGCGACTTCACGTTGTTGCACCTAACGACACTGGGTTCCCGCCTGCGCGGGAATGAAGACATACAGCCGCCCGACACGCTTCGACAAGGACCGGGGAATGGCATTTCTGATCGTGCTGGCCGCACTGTGCTTTCTGATGTTCGTGGCCTACCGCGGCTACAGCGTGATCCTGTTCGCGCCGGTGGCCGCGCTCGGCGCGGTGCTGCTGACCGATCCATCCCTGGTCGCGCCGATGTTCACCGGCTTGTTCATGGACAAGATGGTCGGCTTCCTGAAGCTGTACTTCCCGGTGTTCCTGCTCGGCGCGGTCTTCGGCAAGCTGATCGAACTGTCGGGGTTCTCCAAGGCGATAGTCGCCGCGACCATCCGCCTGTTCGGCGCAGGCCGGGCGATGCTGTCGATCGTGGTCGTGTGCGCGCTGCTGACCTACGGCGGCGTGTCGCTGTTCGTGGTGGTGTTCGCGGTGTACCCGTTCGCCGCCGAACTGTTCCGCCAGAGCGACATCCCCAAGCGCCTGATCCCGGGCACGATCGCGCTGGGTGCCTTCACCTTCACCATGGATGCGCTGCCCGGCACGCCGCAGATCCAGAACATCATCCCGACCACCTTCTTCGGCACCAACACCTGGGCGGCGCCGTGGCTGGGCACGATCGGCGGTGTTTTCATCCTGGCCGTGGGCCTGCTCTACCTCGACTGGCGCCGCCGCGCGGCGCTGACCGCCGGTGAAGGCTACGGCGACCAGCTTCTCAACGAACCGGCGCCGTTCGCCGGCGGCACCCTTGCGCATCCGCTGGTCGCGATCCTGCCGCTGGTGCTGGTGGGCGTGGTCAACAAGCTGCTGACGGTGGCGATCCCGCGCTTCTACGGCGAGGCCCACAGCTTCGATCCGGCGGTGATCGGCAGCGCCGCACCGGTGGTGCAGGAAGTCTCCAAGGTGGCCGCGATCTGGGCCGTGCAGGGTGCGCTGCTGGTCGGCATCCTGGCCGTGCTCGCCTTCGCCTGGAAGCCGGTGATGGCCAGCTTCGCCGAAGGCAGCAAGTCGGCGATCGGCGGCGCGTTGCTGGCAGCGATGAACACCGCATCGGAATATGGCTTCGGCGCGGTCATCGCCGCCCTGCCCGGCTTCCTGGTCGTGGCCAATGCGCTGGCCGCAATCCCCAATCCGCTGGTCAACGAAGCCATCACCGTGACGGCGCTGGCCGGCATTACCGGTTCGGCGTCGGGCGGCATGAGCATCGCCCTGGCTGCAATGGCTGACACGTTCATTGCCAACGCCAATGCCGCCGGCATTCCGATGGAGGTGCTGCATCGTGTCGCCGCGATGGCGTCCGGCGGCATGGACACCCTGCCCCACAACGGCGCGGTGATCACCCTGCTGGCGGTCACCGGCCTGAGCCATCGCCAGGCCTACAAGGACATCTTCGCGATCACCTTGATCAAGACCGCGGCGGTGTTCGTGGTGATTGGGACGTTCTACGCGACCGGACTGGTCTGACGCTCGCTGCGCGACGTCGGTTGTTCGATCGGCAGCGACACCGTCACGACTGTCGTGTCGCCGGGGTTGGTGGTCAGGGTGAAGCCCAGTCGCCGGCACATGTCGAGCATGGTGCGATTCTCCTGCAGCACTTCGCCCTCGATCGAGCGCAGGCCGAGCCAGCGTGCATACTCGATGATGGTCTGCATCAGCCGCCAGCCCAGTCCGTGCCCCTTGAGATCCGATCGCACCAGGATCCCGTACTCGCCATGGTCGTAATTGGCGTCGGCGTGCAGGCGCACCGCGCCGAGCATCTCGCCGTCGTCCGGGTCGATCGCCACCAGCGCGATCGAACGCGCGTAGTCGAGCTGGGTCAGCTGGGCGATGAACTCGTGGCTGAAATGGCGGATGGTCTGGAAGAAACGCAGGCGCAGGTCTTCGTCCGTGACCTTGGTGAAGAAGCGGCGGAACAGCTCGTCGTCCTCCGGTCGCACCGGTCGCAGGAAGGCGTTACTTCCGTCGGACAACTCGAGCGTGCGCTCCCACTCCTTCGGATACGGGCGGATCGCGAAGCGCGGATGCCCAGGTCCCTTGTGCAGCGTGCGCGACGTTGACACGCCGATGCGCGCATCGACCGCGATGATGCCGTCGCGGTCGGCCAGCAACGGGTTGATGTCGACTTCCCGGATTTCGGGAATGTCGGCCACCAGCTGCGCCAGCTTGACCAGCGCCATCGCGACCGCACGCTCGTCGGCTGCGGGCACGTCGCGGTAGCCCTTGAGGATCCGCGATACGCGCGTTCGGCCGATCATTTCGTGTGCCAGGCGCAGGTCGAGCGGCGGCAGCGCCAGCGCCTTGTCGTCGATGACCTCGACCGCGGTGCCGCCACGACCGAAGACGATCACCGGGCCGAACGTGTCGTCGTCGACCATGCCCATGATCAGCTCACGTGCCAGCGGCCGCATGACCATCGGCTGGATCGTCACCCCGTCGATTCGCGCGTCAGATCGGCAATCGCGCGCACGCTGCACGATCGCGTCGACGGCCTCGCGCACTGCCTGCGGGGTGAACAGGTTCAGGCGCACACCGTCGACATCGGACTTGTGACTGATGTCGGGCGACAGGATTTTGACCGCGACCGGCGTGCCGTCCGCCAGCAGCGGCGTCGCGAGCTGCACGGCTTCGTCGGCGTCGCGCGCGGCCAGGGTTGGAGTGATGTCGATCCCGTAGGCGCCCAGCACGCGCGCCACCTCGATTGGATCGAGCCACCCCCTGCCCGATTCCAACGCCGCATCGACGACCGCGCGCGCGGCCGCGGTATCGACCTCCAGGTCGTCGGGCATGCTTGGCGGCGTCTCCATCAAGGCCTGCTGCGCCTCGCGATGACGGACCAGGTACATGAAGCCGCGCACGGCATCGGCCTCGGTCGCATACGTCGGGATCCGCGCGGCATTGAGGCGGGCGCTGGCGCTTTCGTCCTTGCCCAGCCAGACGGCGAACACCGGCTTGCGCCCCCCCGCCTTCATCGCCTGCGCTTTCGCATCGGCCAAAGCCTGCGCACGGCTGTCGGCGCCAATCAGCGCGGTGGGGACGTTCAGCGCCAGCACCGCATCGTTGCCGGAATCGGCCAGCACCGCGTTGACGGCTTGCGTATAAGCGGCGTTGTCGGCATCGCCATTGATGTCGACCGGGTTGGTGCGCGGCCATGCCGATGCGGCCACGGCGTCGAGCTGCTGCACGGTCTGTTCGGACAACTGCGCGAGCGTGCCGCCCATGTCGACCAGCCGGTCTGCGGCGAGCATGCCGGTGCCGCGGCCATTGGCGAATATCGCCAGGCGCCGGCCGGGAAACGCGTGCGTGCGGCCCAGCGTCTCGGCGGCGGCAAACAACTCGTCCAGCGCGCTCACGCGCAGCATGCCGGCGCGGTGGAATGCCGCGGCGTACACCGCGTCGGGCGTGGCCAGCGCCGCGGAGTGCGTGCGCACGTCGACCGCGCGCCGTGAATGACGGTCGGACTTCACCACCACCACCGGCTTCAATCGCGCCGCCGCCCGCGCCGCCGAGAGGAACTTGCGCGCGTCGCGGATCGATTCGACGTACAGCAGGATCGCGCGGGTATGGCGGTCGCGGGCGAAGTAATCGAGCAGGTCGGCGAAGTCGACATCGAGCGCATCGCCGAGCGAGGCAACGGCCGAGAACCCAAGCGACCGGCGCGCACCCCATTCCACCAGCGCCGCGGCAATCGCCGCGGACTGCGAGATCACAGCGAGGTCGCCGGGCAAGGCCGCGTGCGCGGCAAAGCTGGCGTTGAGTCGCGCATGCGGCGCCAGGATGCCCAGGGAGTTGGGGCCGACGATGCGCAGGCCGTGGGCGCGGGCGACGCTGGCCAGCTCCGCCGCCGGCGAGTGGGCGCCCTGGCCCATTCCGGTGTTGAGCACGACCGCCGCCGAAGCGCCCTTCTCGGCGGCGGCGCTGGCGAACCTGGGCACGAGCGAGTGCGGCGCGGCGATTACGACCAGCTCCGGCGTCCACGCCAGGTCCTTGATCCGCGGCACCGCGGTGACGCCTTCGATCTCGTCGAAGTTCGGATTGACCAGTCCGACCTGGCCGGCGAAGCCGCCATCGACCAGGTTGCGCAACACCGCCCTGCCGGCCGACTGCTCGCGCGTGCTACCGCCCACGACCGCCACCGATCGGGGATTGAAGACGGATTCGAGTGAGTAAGTGCTCATCGTCGTTTGTGAACCTTCGAACATCTTCTCGTCGAAGCTCCGGCGCGGACTTGACCTGCATCAAAGCAGCGCCGCCGGCAACGGCTCCCAATATAGGCGCGTTCGATACGGACGCGAACACATCCGACAGACCATGGAGGCAATCATGCAAGCAAACGTAACGATCCGCTTTGAGGGAATGGCGCCATCGCAGGCGCTGAGCGAGGACATCCAGCGCCACGCCGACAAGCTGCTGCAGCTCGCACCGCGCCTGCAGTCATTCGACGTTGCGGTGCGCCATGCCGAACAGCGCCACCAGCAGGGAAACCGCTACCTGGTTCGCATCCACGCGCTGCTCGCCGGCACGACGTTCGATGCCGGACGCACGCCGCCGAAAGACCACAGCCACGAAGACGCCTACATCGCCGTCCGCGACGCCTTCAACGCGCTGCGCCGGCAACTGGACGATCACGTCCGCGTTCGCCGCGGCGAGGTCAAGCAACGCCCGCAAGTCGGGTTGGCGCAAGCGGATTGAACCGGCGTTCCGCGGATGGCGGAAGCCGTCGCAAGTCGTTAGTATTATGACTAACAGGCCGCCCTGATCCGGCCGTCGCGCGATCCCGCCGCTCCAGCCTTGTCCGCCCCAGCCCGCAAGATCCTCCACGTCGACATGGACGCCTTCTACGCGTCGGTCGAGCAGCGCGACGATCCCTCGCTGCGCGGACGGCCGGTGGTGGTGGCCTGGCGAGGAGCGCGCTCGGTGGTCTGCGCGGCCAGCTACGAGGCGCGCAAGTTCGGGGTGCGCTCGGCGATGCCCGCGGTGCGCGCCGAGCGCCTGTGCCCGCAGGCGGTGTTCGTGCCCCCGGACTTCGTGCGCTACAAGGCAGTCTCGCGTCAGGTCCGCGAGATCTTCGCCCGCCATACCGAGCTGATCGAACCGCTGTCGCTGGACGAGGCCTACCTCGACGTCACCAGCACCCGCAGCGGGTTGGCCACGGCCACCGAGACCGCCGAAGCGATCCGCACCGCGATCCGCGAAGAGACCCACCTCACCGCCTCGGCCGGCGTCGCGCCGAACAAGTTCGTGGCCAAGATCGCCTCCGACTGGCGCAAGCCCGACGGCCTGTTCGTGGTTCGCCCGCACCAGGTCGAGGCCTTCCTGGCGCCATTGCCGGTCGGGCGCCTCCCGGGCGTGGGCAAGGTCAGCGAGCAGCGCCTGGCCGAGCTCGGCATCGCCACGGTCGCCGACCTGCGCACACTCGATGTCGCCGTACTGGAGCAGCACTTCGGTCGCTGGGGCCGGCGCCTGCATGAGCTGTCATTCGGCATCGACGACAACCCGGTGCAACCCGAGCGGCCGACGCTGCAGATCTCGTCGGAGGACACGTTCGAACGCGACCTGCCGATCGAGGATCTGGAACCGCACATCGAGCGCCTGGCGAGCAAGACCTGGGAGGGCTACCAGCGCGAACTGGCGCGCGACGACTCGCGCATCGCGCGCACGGTGGTGCTGAAGCTCAAGACATCGGACTTCCGCATCCTCACGCGCAGCCTGACGCCGGCCGAGCCGCCGTCGTCGCTGCATGAACTGACACGCATCGCCTGCGACCTGCGCGCGCGCGTGGCACTGCCAACGCGGACGAAGTACCGGCTCGTCGGCGTCGGCCTTTCCGGCTTTGCCGACCGTGACGAAGCCGACGCTCAGATCGACCTGTTCGAAGGGCAGCAGGCCTAGATGCGGTCGTAAGGCCCGGCCTTGCGCGCGGCCTCCGCCGCCTGCCTCAACTTCTGCGCGGTGCTGTCGTCGGCACCGGTGCGGCGGACGAAGTCCTCCAGGTCGGCAAACACGCCGTCCTTGCGACGACTCGCCAGCGCACGTTCCGCGGCGGCGCGGTCGATACCGGGCAGGAGCATCAGCGATTCCGGTTCGGCGGTATTGAGATTGACCGCGACCACGTCGCTCTCCGCGCGCCATCCCAGATGCTGGCCCGCTGCCAGCAGCCACAGGTCCGGACCGAGCCCCGCTCGCAGCTTCGCCGGCTCCTTCGCCACCAGCTCCTGCAATTGCGCCATCTGCGCGCGCGCCTGCTTGAGCCCACCGACGTAGGACTCCATGTCGCCCAGCCGTCCCGTCGCCGCCAGCGACTCGGTCAACGACGGCAGTTCGCGTCCGGTCGTCGCACCATACGTGGTATCGAGCACCACGGCCTGCACGCGCTTGCAGTCGTCAGCGGCGTCGCTGCAATAGCGGTCCACCAGGTCGAGCAGCACGGGCGAGTCGTGGCGCAGGCGCCGGCCATCGCGATGGGCGAACGACGCGAACAGGCGCGAGTAGCGCTGCACGACCGCTTCGCGGTCCTCGGGCCCGGGCACCATCCAGCGGTAGAAGATCGTGGCGATCACGCCCTCGGACGAGAGCATCTGCTGGCCGTCGCGCAGGCGTGCGGTATCGAACGCCGTGCTCAGGTCGCGACGCGCCAGCGCCGTGGCCTCGTCGCCCGGCGGCAGCAACTGCGACTGCACGAACCAGTTGCGGCGCACGCCTTCGATGCGTCCGGCGCGATCGAGGTTGCTCATCCAGTACCCCAGGAAGGGCTTGGCCGACAGCCCCAGCTCCTGCTCGCGCAACTTCGGGTTGCTTGTGAGTCGTCGCGCCAGGCCTTGGAAATGCGTGGCGAAGCCTTCGTCGAACGCGGTGGAGTAGTCGGTGATGCTCATGCTCGCGTGCGGCGTATGCGAGTAGCCCGGTGGCAGGTCCGGCACCAGCCGGCGCAGGCACACGTGGCCCATTTCGTGGGCGAAGATCTCTTCGAAGTCGCCATTGCCGACGCTGCCTTGGTCGACGACCAGATCGACGTACGGCTCATCGACGAAGCGCTGCTTGCCGTTCTCCTGCAACCAGAACCCCTGGCGGGCGAAGCCGCCGTCCTCGGCCGACATGTACAGCCACGTCGGGCGGATCTCGCGCGCGCCAGCCGCACGCTGGGCACTCTCGTCGAGCGCGAGCACCGTCGCCACGAAGCCGTCGCGCGCCTGGCCCTGCAACTGCGTGTACAGCTCGCCGTCGACCACGCGAGTGACCACGGGCGCCGGCTTGCCCTGGCCGTGCTTCCTGAATTGGGGTTTGTCGCCGACCATCACCGGCGCCAGCACGCCGAGCTCGGCGGCCTGGGTGGGCATCAGCACGGCCGCCAGCAGGCAGCCGGCGAGAATCTTCGTGTATCGCATCGCAGCACTCCTCAATCGCTGAAGAGGATGCCGTCCGCGCTGCCCACAGGCACCTGCCAAGGGGTCGCCCACTGGCGACACTTGCCACGCCCCGCCAATTGCGGTTGTCGCCGCGGCCGACTCTGCTTTGAACGCAGCGCGCAGGCGGCACCGGCAAGCGCCGGCGGCCACCATGAGGCGATGCCGGATGTCAGCCGCTGGCGGTGCAGCCGCGGAACAGGTCGAGCGCCGGGTCGTACTCGGGCGTCTTCACCTGCATCAGTCCGAGCACCGAATGGAACAGGTTGTCCTGACTCACTGGCTCGGCACTCTCGCGCTTCATGCAGGCCTGGTCGATACCGCGCGACGACGCCATGCCCGGTGACAGCCACATCACCATCGGCACGCGGGTCTGCGTGTCCGGCGCGATCGCATAGGGGACACCGTGCAGGTACAAGCCGTTCTCGCCGAGCGACTCGCCGTGGTCGGACAGGTAGATCATCGCGGTGTCGCGACCGCTCTGCTCGGCCAGCACGCGGATCGTCCGCGCCAGGAAGTCGTCGGTGTGGAGCACCGCGTTGTCGTAGGCGTTGACGATCTCGTCGCGGCTGCACTTGCCCAGCTCGGGGGTCTCGCAGGTCGGCGTGAACCGGCGCAGCGACGGCGGGTAACGCTTGTAGTAGCTCGGACCGTGATTGCCCAGCTGGTGCAGCACCACGACCATGTCGCCGGTCTTGTTGGCCACCGCCTCACTGAGGCCCTTGAGCATCACCTCGTCCATGCAGCCCTCGGCGGTGCAGCTCTGCGGGTCGGTGGCATGCTCGAACGACTCGAACGCCAGGCCCTCGCAGACGCCCTTGCAGCCGGTCTGGTTGTCGCGCCACAGCGTGCTGATGCCGGCATGCTCGAGCACGTGCAGCAGGCTCTGGGAGTGCTCGATCTTGTCCTTGTCGTAGTGCGCCCGCCCGTATGGCGAGAACATGCACGGCACCGAGACTTCGGTCGCCGATCCGCAGGACGTCATGTTGCTGAAGTTGATCGGTGCGATGTGGCGCAGCTGCGGCGTGGTGTCGCGCGCATAGCCGTTGAGACCCCAGTTCTGCGCGCGCACGGTTTCGCCCACGACCAGCACCAGCAGCCGCGGCCTCGCGCCGGCCGGGCGACCGATCACCTTCGCGTTCGTGCCGATGGGCGTGCGCGGTCGATCGCGACCGGCCTGGTCATCGCGCATCACCCGCACCAGCGAGACGATGTAGTTGCCCGGCGTGATCAGGTGGCGGACCTCGCGGTGGTTGCGCATCAGCGCCGACAGGTCCTGGAACGACACCAGCGCCGCACCCGAGGCGACCACACCCGCCAGCACGATGACACCCACGCGCACCAGCAAGGCGCGACCCAGCGGTCGCCGCCGCAGGCGCACGCGCCACAGCAGCAGCGACGGCAGCACGCCCAGCACCACCAGGCTCGGCAGCATGCCCAGCGTGATCAGCTCGCCAGACTCCTTGCCGTCGGTGTGCAGGATGTTGCGCAGCATGTCGGCATCGAGATAGACCGTGTACTGGCTCATGAAGTGCGCTGCGGCCGCCGTCACCAGCAGCAGCACGGTCAGCACCGGCTTGGCGGTCCAGCGATTGAGCAGCACGCACAGCAGCAGCATGTTCAGCGCGCCGATCATCACCACCAGGCTGGCGCCGGTGCCGATGCCGCGTGCGCCGTGCAGCGCGCCCAATGCGATCACCTCGCGGAAGAACGCGGTGTTGCAGAACACGGTGAAGAACGACGCTGCGACCAGCGCCAGCGTCTCCACCGAGATCTCGGGACCGACGGCGAGGAACTGCCGGAACTGCTGCTTCAGGACGCCGAGGAACTGCGGACGACTGCGGACTACCGAACTCATCGCGCAGCCTCCGCCGAAATACGGGCAGGCACGGCCGCGGATTCGGTGACGACCAGGCGACGCCGGAACCACAGGAACAGGCCGAGCGCCGTTGCCCAGCAGATCGCCAGGGTCCACAGGTCATGGGAGAGGAAGTGGGCGCCGCGAAGTTGCTGCGAGAACCCGAACACCAACCCCATCCCGCCGCCAACAGCCAGACCCAGCCAACGCAAACGCGGGCGCACCGACCACAGGAAGAAGTACAGCGCCAGCCAGGCATAGCCGCCGCTGGCGTGGCCCGCCGGGAAGCAGGCACCGCGCGACAGGCCCAGAGGACGCATCGCGAACAGTCCGACGTACTCGCGTGCGCCGCCGTAGCGCACCAGGTCCCACGGGCAGTCCATGTTCGACCAGGACTTGACCCAGGCAACCAGTGCCGTCGACACCGCGACGGATACAAGCAGGTATGCCAACGGCCGCCGCAGCGAGCCCCAGCCCGGACGCGCGCGCGCTACGATCCACGCCGCCAGCACCGTCAGCCACGCCATGGTGCTGATGTCGCGCCCCAGGCGGTGGATGAGCTGTTCGGTGACGAAGTCGTGGCGCAGCTGCCAGTGACTGCCCTGCCAGGCATACATGCGGTCGGCCAGCCACTGGTCGCCACCGAACACCATCGTCCACAGCACCATCGCCGCGAACGCGATCAGTGGCAGCCACGCGTGAATCAGAAAGAAGCGCGGACCGGGTCCGCCCTGTCCGGGAGCAAGGCGCAGCATCAGCCACCGGGGCGAGCCGCTGGCGGCGCTGGACTTCATGGAAGGTGCGTTGTTCATCAGGCTGGGATCGGTCGACAGGACGCGTTCCGGGGAGGGAACGGCGGCGATGATCGGCAGCGGCTTGTCGGAAAGCGGTAGGAGTTGCCGCGACAAGGGGCACATTTGTTTGTGTTGGTTCAGCGTCCGCGCGGCGCGAGCAGATGCCAGGCCGGGCTGCGCCGACGACAAAGACGCCCTGTCGACGCGCTCACGGAGTATCGTCGGGCCGTTCCGACGATATTCCGACGGGCGCAAGCCGACACTGCAGGGCTGGGTGCGGCATGCCCGCTACCATTGGTGAACGAACCGTTGGATGAAAAGGCGATTGCCTATGCGCGTGCTGGTGGTGGAAGACAATCGCAATCTGGTCGCCAATCTCTTCGACTACTTCGAAGCACGCGGCTACACGCTCGACGCAGCACCTGACGGCCCGACCGGGCTGCACCTGGCCATCACCCAGGACTTCGACGCAGTCGTGCTGGACTGGGGGCTGCCGCGCATGGACGGTCGCGAAGTGCTGAGCCGGCTGCGCGATGCCGGTCGCGACATGCCGGTGCTGATGTTGACCGCACGCGACGAACTGCCCGACAAGATCGCCGGATTCCGCGCCGGTGCGGACGACTACCTGACCAAGCCGTTCGACCTGCCCGAACTCGAAGTCCGCCTCGAAGCGCTCGTGGCGCGGGCGACGGGTCGCGGACGCAGTCGTGTGCTGAAGGTCGCCGACCTGCGCCTGGACCTCACCACCCTCGACGTGACCCGCGCCGGCAAGACGCTGCACCTGTACCCGGCGTGTCGCAAGCTGCTGGAAGTGCTGATGCAGGCCAGCCCTGCCGCGGTCACGCGCGATCGCCTCGAGCACGCGCTGTGGGGTGACGAGCCGCCCGATGGCGACATGCTGCGCTCGCATATCTACGAACTGCGTCGCAGCGTCGACGGTCCGTTCGACGTGAAGCTGATCCAGACGCTGCCGCGCGTGGGCTATCGCATCGTCGACAAGGGTGTGGCCAGCCATGATGGCCACGACGCGTCGCAAGAATCGGACGAGCAGCGATGAGCACACCACGTTCGGGCCTGCGCCGGCGCATCCTGCTGGGATTGATCGGCTACGTGGTCGTGTTGACCGTCGCGGTGATCCTGCATGGATTCCTGGTCAACGAGCACGCCGAGCAGCTGGTCTGGCAGAGCCTGCTTAACGCCGAGCTCGACCACATCGGCGAACTCAGCCAGAAGGACCCCGACTACCACTGGGTCGACACCTCCAACATCGCCCTGTTCGATGGCCGCAATCCCGCCGACATCCCATCGGCGCTGCGCTCGCTCGAACCGGGCGTGCATGACGACGTGATGCTGGACGGTGTCGAGCGGGTGGTGCTGGTGCGCGAACAGGACGGCCGGCGAATGATGCTGGCACTCGACATCACCGACCTGGAGCAGCGCGAGTTCGACATGAGCCTGACGGTGATCGGCTCGGCGGTGACCATGATCGTGCTGCTCGGCATCGCCATCGCATGGAGCGTCAACCGCCTGGTCCGCCCGCTGAGCAACGTCGCCCAGGACATCGCCCGCCTGCAACCGGACCAGCCAGGCCAGCGCATCGTCGTGCCCGAGTCGGCCAGCGCCGAACTGGTGGTGATTGCCGACGCACTCAACGACTACCTGCAGCGCAACGACCGCTTCGTCGAGCGCGAGCGCACTTTCATCGACAGCGCCAGCCATGAGCTGCGCACGCCGATTGCGGTGATCGCCGGCGCCACCGAAATCGCGTTGCAACAGGCCGACGTTCCCGCCGGTACGCGCGGCCAGCTCAACCGCATCCAGCGCACGGCCCGCGACGTCGAACAACTGATCTCGCTGCTGCTGGTGCTGGCCAAGGACCCGGCGCGACTGGCCCGCGTCAGCGACCACGTCGAGCTCGACCAGTTGCTGCCCGAGATCGTCGACGACCACCGTCACCTGACCCAGGACAAGGACCTTGCCCTGACGGTGTCGGCGCTGCAGCCCAGCCAGATCCTGGCGCCGTTGCCGATCGTGCAGGCGGCCATAGGCAACCTGCTGCGCAACGCGATCGAACACAGCGATCGCGGCGAGATCTCCATCCGCCTCGAAGCACCGGCGACCGTCGTCATCGACGACCCGGGCCACGGCATGACGCCCGAGGAGATCAGCGAGATCTACGCCAGGCTCGCTCGCGGCGGCGGCGAGCGCCAGGGCGGCGGCATCGGCCTGGACCTGATCTCGCGCCTGTGCGAGCACCTGGGCTGGAAGCTCGACATTGCCTCCGACACCGGGCATGGGACGACGACAACGCTGCGCTTCGTGGCCTGACCCAAAGAAAAAGCGGGCCGAAGCCCGCTTTTTCAGATTCCAGCGATGCAGCGGCGCGGCTTACTCAGCCGGCACGCCCTCGCCTTCCTCGACGGCCTTGATCGACAGGCGGATACGGCCCTGCTTGTCGACTTCCAGCACCTTGACCTTCACGACATCGCCTTCCTTGAGCTTGTCGGAGACCTTCTCGACGCGCTCGCTGGAGATCTGCGAGACGTGGACGAGACCGTCCTTGCCCGGCAGGATCGTGACGAATGCACCGAAGTCCATGATCTTGGCGACCTTGCCCTCGTAGATGCGGCCCGGCTCGACGTCGGAGGTGATCTGCTCGATGCGTGCCTTCGCAGCCTGGGCGGCGGCGGCATTGACCGAAGCGATGACGATCGTGCCGTCGTCCTGGATGTCGATCTGCGTACCGGTTTCCTTGGTGATGGCCTGGATGGTCGAACCACCCTTGCCGATCACTTCGCGGATCTTGTCCGGATGGATCTTCATCGTCAGCAGGCGCGGAGCGAACTCGCTCAGCTCACCGCGCGGCGTGGTGATGGCGTTGGCCATCTCGCCGAGGATGTGCAGGCGGCCGGCCTTGGCCTGGGCCAGAGCGGCCTTCATGATTTCTTCGGTGATGCCCTGGATCTTGATGTCCATCTGCAGCGCCGAGATACCTTCCGAGGTACCGGCCACCTTGAAGTCCATGTCGCCCAGGTGATCTTCGTCACCGAGGATGTCGGACAGGACGACGAAGTTGTCGCCTTCCTTCACCAGGCCCATCGCGATGCCGGCGACCGGTGCCTTGATCGGCACGCCCGCGTCCATCAGCGCCAGCGACGAACCGCAGACCGATGCCATCGACGAGGAGCCGTTCGACTCGGTGATTTCCGAGACGACGCGGATGGTGTACGGGAACTCTTCCATCGTCGGCATGACGGCGAGCACGCCGCGCTTGGCGAGGCGGCCGTGGCCGATTTCGCGACGCTTCGGACCCATCATGCGGCCAGCTTCACCGACCGAGAACGGGGGGAAGTTGTAATGGAACAGGAAGTGTTCCTTGTACTCGCCCGAGACGGCGTCGATGATCTGGCCGTCGCGCGCGGTGCCCAGGGTGGCAACCACGATCGCCTGCGTTTCACCGCGGGTGAACAGCGAGGAGCCGTGGGTACGCGGCAGCACGCTCACCTTCGAGGCGATCGGGCGGACGGTGTCGAGGGCGCGACCGTCGATGCGGACCTTGGTGCTGAGCACCGAGTTGCGCATGGTCTGGTACTCGAGCTCGCCGAATTCCTTCGACAGCTCACCGGTGCTCCAGCCATCGGCTTCGGCGCGGCCGGCCAGCGACTGCAGCACGTCCTTCTTGATCGCGCTGATGGCGTCGCGGCGCTGCAGCTTGTCGCGGACCTGGAAGGCCTGCTCGAGCTGGCTGCCAACGGCTTCCTTGAGCGCGCCGATCAGGGCGTCGTTCTTGGCCGGAGCCTTCCAGTCCCACGACTTGGTGCCGGCTTCGACGACCAGTTCGTTGATGATGTTGATGACCTTCTGCATCTCGCGATGACCGAACATCACCGCGCCCAGCATCACGTCTTCCGACAGCACCTTGGCTTCGGACTCGACCATCAGCACCGCGTTCGAGGTACCGGCGACGACGAGCTCCAGCTCGGAGTCAGCCAGCTCGGACACGGTCGGGTTCAGCAGGTACTGGCCGTTCTTGTAACCGACCTTGGCAGCGCCGATCGGGCCGTCGAACGGCGCACCGGTCAGGGCCATGGCAGCCGAAGCGCCGATCAGCGCCGGGATGTCACCGTCGATTTCCGGGTTCATCGACATCACGGTGGCGATGATCTGGACTTCGTTGCGGAAGTCTTCCGGGAACAGCGGACGGATCGGGCGGTCGATGAGGCGGGAGATCAGCGTCTCCTTCTCGGTCGCACGGCCCTCACGCTTGAAGAAGCCACCCGGGATGCGGCCACCAGCGTAGAACTTCTCCTGGTAGTCCACGGTCAGCGGGAAGAAGTCCTGGCCTTCGCGCGCGCTCTTGGCAGCCACGGCGGTGACCAGCAGTACGGTGTCGTCCATCTTGACGAGGACTGCGCCGCCGGCCTGGCGGGCGATCTCGCCGGTTTCCAGCGTTACCTGATGGTTGCCGTACTGAAAGGTCTTGGTGATTTTTGCCACGTTGGGTTCCTATCGTTTCGATGCGGTCCGGTCGGGGCCCCTGCCCCGCTCCGGTCGGCCGACAGTGCGGCCTGGGATTCTTGTGTGTTGAAAACACGTGCAGGCCTGTTCGGCCTGCGGGAAAAACTTCGAAGCTTAAAAACAAACCGCGGCGCATCGCTGCGCCGCGGTAGGTAGTGCGTTTAGCGACGCAGGCCGAGTTTCTCGATCAGTGCCTTGTAGCGCTCGTTGTCCTTGCGCTTGAGGTAGTCGAGCAGGCTGCGGCGGCGGTTGACCATCTGGAGCAGACCGCGGCGGCTGTGGTGGTCCTGCTTGTGGACCTTGAAGTGGCCGGTGAGCTGCTCGATGCGTGCGGTCAGCAGGGCGACCTGGACTTCCGGCGAACCGGTGTCGTTGGCGCCGCGCTTGTTGTCTTCAATAACTTTGCTGGTGTCGATGGACATCGTTGAATTGCCTCGTAGATGCGTGGCCTGCAGAAGCGAATCGGTCGCGGTCAATCCGCGCCAACGCACCGCCTGGGCCCGCCGTTTTCTGGAATGGTGCTGAAGGAAATACTGAAGTGCTTGAAAAGCGGCGAAATTGTATCAGCCCGCCCCGGCGATTGCGACCTGAATTGTGACAACCGACAAGCGTTTGGCCATTCAGGCCGAAGGCGCTACCGGCTGTTCAGGCTCGCGGGTCGCGGCCGCCGCCCAGCGGAACAGGCGCCGCGGCGACAGCTTGCCGCCCTCGCGCTGTGCCAGGCCCAGGCAGCGCCCGGCGAGCGAGTAGACCGCGACCAGGCCGTCCTCGCCCGCCTCGCAGTCGATGGTCTGGCCGTGACCGAAACGCAGCGCGGCCTCGGCGTCGATCGCGGCGCGCGGGAAGGCGCTCAGGCCGGCCTCGATCGGCAGCAGGCAGCCGTCGAGAACGGCCTCGCCCCGGGCCGCGATCTCGCGCAAGGCATCCAGCGTGAACATGCGCGGCTGGCTGAACGGATCGACCCAGAGCCGGCGCAGGCTGGCGACGTGGGCACCGCAGCCCAGCGCCTCGCCGAGGTCGCGGACCAGGCTGCGGACATAGGTGCCGGAGCCGCATTCGACATGCAGGCGCAGGCGCGTGCCATCGGGTCCCTGCTCGCTACCCAGGAGGTCGAAGCGGTGCACGACGACATCGCGCTCCGGGGCCTCGATGGCTTCGCCACGACGTGCCTTGGCATACAACGGCTCGCCGCCCTGCTTCAGCGCGGAGTAGATCGGTGCGCGCTGGCGGATGGCGCCGCGCAGCGGTGCCAGTGCAGCTTCGATGGTGGCGTCGTCGAGTTCGGGGACGGGGCGCTGCAGCAGCGGCGCGCCGTCGGCGTCGTCGCTGTCGGTGGTCAGGCCGAGCACCGCGGTGGTCTCGTAGGCCTTGCTCGACCCCAATAGCAGGCCGGCGATTTTGGTCGCCTCGCCGAAGCAGATCGGCAGCAGGCCGGTGGCCAGCGGATCGAGGCTGCCGGTGTGGCCGCCTTTCTCGGCGCGGAACAGGTGGCGCACCTGCTGCAGCGCCTGGTTCGAGCTCAGGCCCTGCGGCTTGTCCAGCAGGACGATGCCGTCGAGCGCACGGAACACGGTACGGGGCTTCTTTCTCATCAGGTCCGGGAATCGTGCGGGTCGGCCGGGATGCGCGTACGTTCCCGCGTATACGGGACGGCTGCAACTGGGGGGCCATCGGCCCCCTCAACCCTCTCAGCTTTCGCTGTCGTCGTCAGCCGGCGCCGGGCCGGCTTCGTCACGCAGCAGGTTGTCGATGCGCTCACCACGATCGACCGAGTCGTCGTAGTGGAAGTGCAGCTCGGGCACGTGCCGCATCTTCACCGCGCGGCCCAGCTGGAATCGCAGTTGCGGGGCGAGTTCCTTGAGCGCCTTGACGGCCTCGCGGGAACGCTCCTGCTGCAACGCGGTGACGAAGACCTTGGCATGGGCCAGGTCACGGGTGATTTCGACATCGGACACGCTGACCGACGGCAGGCCGTGCTCGCGCACGGCCTGGTGCACGATCGTGCCCAGCTCCCTGCGGAGCTGGGCGGAAACGCGATCGGTGCGGTGGAACGACTTGGTCGGCATGGTCTGCGGGCTCCTGGATCAGAGCGTGCGCTGGACTTCGATACGCTCGAAGCACTCGATCTGGTCGCCGGGCTTGACGTCGTTGTACGCCTTCACGCCGATGCCGCACTCGGTGCCGTTGCGCACCTCGTCGACGTTCTCCTTGAAGCGGCGCAGCGATTCCAGCTCGCCCTCGAAGACCACGGCGTTGTCGCGCAGCACGCGGATCGGCTTGTGGCGCTTGACCACGCCCTCGACCACCATGCAGCCGGCAACCGCGCCGAACTTCGAGCTGCGGAACACGTCGCGGACCTCGGCGGTGCCGATGATCTCTTCGCGGATCTCGACGCCGAGGATGCCCGAAGCCACCTGCTTCACCTGGTCGATCACGTCATAGATGATCGAGAAGTAACGCAGGTCGACGCCGTAGGAGTCGATCACCTTGCGTGCCGACGCATCGGCGCGCACGTTGAAGCCGATCACGGTGGCCTTGGCGGTGGCCGCGGCATTGGCGTCGGACTCGGTGATGCCGCCCACGCCGGAGCTGATCACGTTGATGCGGATCTGGTCGTTGGACAGCGCCGTCAGCGACTGACGCAGTGCCTCGACCGAACCCTGCACGTCGGCCTTGATGACCAGGTTGAGGCTCAGCTGGCCCTCGCCCTTGCCCATCTGCGCCATGATGTCTTCCATGCGGTTGCCCGCGGCGGCGACCAGGCGCGACTCGCGACGCTTGGCATCACGCTGCTGGGCGACGTCCTTGGCCAGGCGCTCGTCTTCGACCACGACGAAGTCGTCGCCGGCATCGGGCACGCCCGACAGGCCGAGCACCTGCACCGGGATCGACGGACCTGCCGACGGAACCTGCGAACCGGTTTCGTCGAACAGCGCACGCACGCGGCCGTACTGCACGCCGCAGACGAGGTAGTCGCCCTTCTTCAGCTCGCCCTGCTGGACCAGCACGGTCGCAACCGGACCACGGCCCTTGTCGAGCGAGGATTCGATCACCACGCCGGTCGCACGACCGGTGGCGACCGCACGCAGTTCGAGCACTTCGGCCTGGATCGAAATCGCATCGAGCAGGTTGTCGACGCCCAGGCCGGTCTTGGCGGAAAGCTCGACCATCTGGGTCTCGCCACCGAAGTCTTCGGCGACGACGTCTTCGCTGAGCAGTTCGTTCTTGACCCGCAGCGGATCGGCGTCGGACTTGTCGATCTTGTTGATCGCCACGATCAGCGGCACGCCGGCAGCCTTGGCGTGCTGCACGGCTTCCTTGGTCTGCGGCATGACGCCGTCATCGGCGGCAACCACGAGCACGACGATGTCGGTCAGCTTGGCGCCGCGTGCACGCATCGAGGTGAAAGCGGCGTGGCCCGGGGTGTCGAGGAAGCTGATGACGCCCTTGTCGGTTTCAACGTGGTAGGCACCAATGTGCTGGGTGATGCCGCCGGCTTCGCCGGAGGCGACCTTGGTGCGGCGGATGTAATCCAGCAGCGAGGTCTTGCCGTGGTCGACGTGGCCCATGATGGTGACGACCGGCGGACGCGCGATCTTGTCGCCCTGCGTCTCTTCGACGTGGGCGAGCAGTGCGTCCTCGGCGGAACCGGCATCGGCCTTGACCACGTTGTGGCCGAGTTCCTCGGTCACCAGCGCGGCGGTGTCATGGTCGATCGACATGTTGATCGTCGCCATCACGCCCATCTTGAACAGCGCCTTGACCACGTCGCCGCCCTTGAGCGCCATCTTCTGCGCGAGGTCGGCAACCGTGATCGTCTCGCCGATGGCGACGTCGCGCACGATCGGAGCGGTCGGGCGGGTGAAACCGCTGCCGGACCGGCTCTGCTCGCTCTGGCGGCGCTGCGGCTTGGACTTGCCACGCACGTTGGTGGTGCGGCGCGCGCGGTCCGATGCACTCAGGTGCATCTGGCCGGCGAAGCGGTTGGTGCGGTCGTCGTCCTCGACGCCTGCGACCATCGCGTGCGAGCCGCGGGTCTTGTGCGCCGGAGCGCCGCGAGCGGGCTCGGCGGCACGCGGTGCGGCAGGCTTGGCCGGCGGATGGCCGTGACCGTGCGTGCTCGGCGGCTTGCGCACGACCGGAGCATCCTCGTCGGCGACGAGGACGCTGGCGTCGGCGAGCTTGGCCTTTTCCTCTTCCTCGGCCTTCAGGCGCGCGGCTTCCTCGGCCTCGCGGCGAGTGGCCGCGATGGCGTCGGCACGACGCTTGTCGTCGGCAGCCAGCTTTTCCTGCTCGGCAAGGTTGCGCTGCTTGGATTCCTCCAGCTTGCGCAGGATCTCGGCGCGCTCGTCACCCGGCGACTGGCCTTCGCTGGGCTTGACCAGCGTGACCTTCTTTCGCACGACGACGTCGACCGTGGTCTTGTTCTTGCCGCCGCCGACAGTGATTTCCTGCTTGCGGCTGCGATTGAGGGTGATCTTCTTCGCGGCGTCGTCGCTGGCTTCGACCTTTTCGGTCTTGCCATGGGCGCGCTTGAGGAAGCCGAGCAGCTTGACTTTCTCGATACTGGTCACGACCTGGTCGGGGCCGCTGAAAGTCATGCCGGCCTCGGCCAGCTGCTCCAGCAACTTCTCGACCGGCGTGTTCACCAGTTCGGCCAGCTTGCGGATGGTGGTTTGCTGCGACATTCGGATTCCGTGTCCTCGTTGCGCGGGACGAGTCCCGCGCGTGTGGGCGTCATTCTAGACCTGCGGCACTGGGCCGGTCAGAACTACGCGTTGTTCAGTCGACCCGGTTCATTCAAACCAGTGCTTGCGCGCTTCCATGATCAAAGCGGCAGCACGGGCTTCGTCGATACCTTCGATATCGGTCAGCTCGTCCGTCGCCATATCGGCCAGATCGTCACGGGTCACCACGCCACGCGCGGCAAGCGCGTAGGCGGTGGCTTCGTCCATGCCTTCCAGCTCGAGCAGGTCGGCCGCCGGCTGGTGCTCGTCGAGCTCCTCCTCGGCAGCCAGGGCCTCGTTGAGCAGCGCGTCGCGGGCACGCGAACGCAGCTCCTCGACGATGTCCTCGTCGAAGCCCTCGACGGCGAGCAGCTCGCCGACCGGGACGTAAGCAATTTCCTCGACCGTGCTGAAGCCTTCCGAGACCAGGATGCCGGCGATTTCCTCGTCGACTTCGAGCTTCTCCTGGAACAGCGACTTGGCGGCGGTCTGCTCGGCCTCGGACTTGGCGGTGACCTGGTCCTGGGTCATCACGTTGAGCTGCCAGCCCGACAGGCGGCTGGCCAGGCGCACGTTCTGCCCGCCCTTGCCGATCGCCTGGGCCAGACGGTCCTCGGCCACGGCCAGGTCCATCGAATGCTTTTCTTCATCGACGATGATCGACTGCACTTCGGCCGGCGCCATCGCATTGATGACGAACTGGGCCGGGTTGTCGGACCACAGCACGATGTCAACGCGCTCGCCGTTGAGCTCGTTGCTCACGGCCTGCACGCGCGAACCGCGCATGCCGATGCAGGCGCCGATCGGATCGGTGCGGTTGTCGTGGGCGAGCACGGCGATCTTGGCGCGGTCGCCCGGATCGCGTGCGCAGGCCTTGATCGAGACCAGGCCCTGGCCGACTTCCGGCACTTCGAGCTTGAACAGCTCGATCATGAATTCCGGGGCTGCGCGGCTGATGAACAGCTGCGGGCCGCGCGGCTCGCTGCGCACGTCGAACAGGTAACCGCGGACGCGGTCGCCAGTACGCAGGACGTCACGCGGGATGCCCTTGTCCTTGGGGATGATCGCTTCGGCGTTGCCGCCGAGGTCGACGTAGATGTTGCCGCGCTCGACGCGCTTGACCACGCCGGTGACCAGCTCGCCGACACGATCCTTCCAGCCGTCGACGACCTGCTGGCGCTCGGCCTCGCGCACGCGCTGGACGATGACCTGCTTGGCGGCCTGGGCGGCGATGCGGCCGAACTCCGGGTTCTCGATCTGCTCTTCGATGTAATCGCCGACTTCGACGCCTTCGACTTCGTCGATCGCGTCCATCATGCGGATCTGGCGGTCCGGCGACTCCATGACGACGTCGTCGGCGACCACTTCCATGCGGCGGAAGGTCTCGTAGCTGCCGTCCTTCTGGTCGATGGCGACGCGCACGAGCACGTCTTCATCGTGATAGCGCTTCTTCGCGGCCGAAGCCAACGCGGCCTCGATGGCCTCGAAGATGACTTCACGCGGTACGCCCTTCTCGTTGGCGACTGCATCCACGACCAGCAACAGTTCCTTGCTCATCTCGTTACTCCGCACGTTGGCGCTGGTGCGCCGCCGGCAATTGGGTGGTTACCAAGGTTGATTTACTTCTTGCCTTTCGCAGGACGGCGCTTCTTTTCAGGCGCGCCCTGTGCAGGCTTGTCTTTTCCGGGCTTGACCGGAGCGAATCCCAAAGCGGCCCAATCCGGGACCAGGCGCGCCTTGTCGATGTTGCCGACGGCGACAGCGAATTCGTTCGCCTCGACGCCATCAATGTGGAACACCACGGTGTCGCCATCGACACGGGCAATCTTCCCGGTCAGGCGGCGACGCCCGTCCTGCGGCAGCTTCAGGCCGACCTTCGCGGTCTCGCCGAGGAAGCGCTGGTAATGCTCGAGCGTGAACAGCGGCCGATCGATACCCGGCGACGACACTTCCAGCGTGTACATACCGCTGATCGGATCCTCGACGTCGAGCTGCGCGGACACCTCGCGGCTGACCGCCTCGCAATCCTCGATCGTGACCGAGCGCGGCTGCCCGTCCGCGTCCGTCTCCTGACCCGCAGGCACGTCGATGTACAGACGCAGCACCGCGCTGCCGGGAGCCGGCAGGTATTCGGCACCGAGCAGCTCGACACCCAGCGACTGGACGGTCGGGGTGAGCAGCCTGGCGATTTCGACAGCTTTATCAGACACGCGTAACGACTCCCGCGAGGAACAATTGCAATAACGATCGCGATAACGCTCCAGGGACCGGCCAAAACGACTGCCAGCCGATCCAGGGACTGAATTACATGCAACCTTTGACCCGGTCTTGCGACAAGCACGTGCGACCACGAACCAAGCCACGAACAACGAAAAAGGGCCCTTGCGGGCCCCTTGTCCGTACAGCTGGATGTCGGCGTGGTCGCGCTGGGCGCGGCCACAAAGCCCGGCCTTTGGCCTTGGGACTGCCCGGATTCCGGGTGGTCCGAGGGCACGGGGCCCTGGCCGAAGCTGGTAGCGGGGGTTGGGCCAGCGTCCCGAGGGACCGGTCACCAAACCGCTAGGCCGCCCATGATACCGGGTTGCCCCGGGATGGTGCAAACCCTTCAGGCGGCCTGACCGGGCACCCCGTACAGCGCAGTTGCCTGCCCGGAGATGGCCGCCCTGCCCTTGGCCGTGAACCTGAGATAGCTGCCGGGGCCATGGATTTCAAGGCCGCGCCCGACTCCGGGACGCCGGCCCCTCGCCGCGGAAAGAAGAGAAACCTTCGAAGCCAGGCATGGATACGCGGGAAGCGACTCGGCTGCATCCACCCGTAGCAATCGTTCGAATCGTCGCAGCAACTCGATCGATCGTTACGACTCGCATGCGAAACCCGGACATGCAAGCAAGAGCACAAAAACAAAAAAGCCGATGGCTCATCGCTGAGGCATCGGCTTGATCGTTGTTCCCGGGATTGCTCGTCAATCTTCCCGGAAGAATGTGGTAGCGGGGGCAGGATTTGAACCTGCGACCTTCGGGTTATGAGCCCGACGAGCTGCCAGACTGCTCCACCCCGCACCAGAACGACAATGTTAACGTGTGACGCGAATCTTCGCAAGCCCGATTCAGAGTTTTCTGTTCAGGGCTTGCGAAATCATCTTCAGATCAACCTGCGAATGCGCGCTGGCACCACGCCATGATCGGACTCCACGCCAGGCCCAGCGCGAGCAGCGCCAGTGCATTGACGCCGAACACGATGCGCAGCGGACGGTCGCTGCTCGGCTCCATCGGCGGGCCTTCCGGCTCGTCGAAGTACATCACCTTGATCACGCGCAGGTAGTAGAACGCGCCAACCACCGCGAACACCACGCCGACCAGGGTCAGCCACAGCATGTCGCCCTGCAGCGCTGCGCGCAGCACGGCCAGCTTCGACCAGAAGCCGAGGAACGGCGGCACGCCTGCCAGCGAGGCCATCACGCACAGCACCAGACCGGCCATCCACGGACTGCGGGCATTGAGTCCCTTGTAGTCGTCGATGCGATCGGCCTCGAAGCCGCGACGCGACAGCACCACGATCGCGCCGAAGGCTGCCGCCGACATGATCGCGTAGCTGATCGCATAGAACAGCGCCGCGGCGAACCCTTCGCGACCGCCACCGGCCAGGCCGACGAACAGGAAGCCCACGTGCGACACGGTCGAGTACGCCAGCAGTCGCTTGAGGTTGCTCTGCACCATCGCGCTGAGGTTGCCGATCGCCAGCGACAGCACCGCGATGCCGGCCAGCAGCAGGCGCCACTGGTCCTCGAACGGGGCAGCGCCGACTTCGAGCAGGCGGTAGGTCATGCCGAACGCGGCCAGCTTGGGCGCCGAACCGATGAACAGCGTGATCGGCGTCGGCGCGCCGTGGTAGACGTCCGGCAGCCACATGTGGAACGGCGCCGCACCGAACTTGAAGGCAATGCCGGCAACGACGAAGACGACGCCGGTGATCAGCATCAGCGACGAGCCATCGGCGATCTTGGCCTGCGCCGCGGTGGCGATCTGGTCGAGCTGCAGCGAGCCGGTGGCGCCGTAGATCAGCGACAGGCCGTACAGCAGCAGGCCCGAGGCGAGCGCACCGAGGACGAAGTACTTGATCGCCGCTTCCGAGGCCAGCGGGCTGTCGCGGTCAATCGCGACCAGTGCGTAGGAGCACAGCGCCAGCATTTCCAGGCCGAGGTAGACCATCACCAGGCTGCCCGACGACACCAGGAACATCATGCCGGCGGTGGCGAACAGCATCAGCACCGAGACTTCACCCTTGTACAGCTCGCGGGCGCGCAGGTACGGCCAGGTGTAGATCATCGCCAGAATCGAGACGATCCCTATCGTGATCTTCATGACGTCGGCCGCCGTGTCGCGCACGAACATGCCGCCGAGGAAGGTCCCGTGCTCGCCGACACCACAGGCGATCAGCGTGGTCGCGACCGCCAGCACGGCGATGGCGAAGACGTGGCTGATGACGCGGCGGCGCTCGTCGATGAACAGGTCGAGCATCAGCAGCGCGAACGCGCCCAGGATCACCACCAGCTCTGGGAGCAGCGGCATCAGGTCGGCGGCGGTGCGTACAGGCATGATCATGCGCTACAACCTCAAAGCTTCGACGAGGCGATCTGCGTCGCCAGATTCGCAATCGCGGGTTCCATCAGGTCCGTCAGCGGCTTCGGCCACAGGCCCAGGATCAGCACGCCGGCAGCGAACACGCCCAGCACGAACGCTTCGCGTGCATTGACGTCCTCCAGCTCGGCGACGTGGGCGTTGCCGACCTCGCCCCAGATGGTGCGCTTGACCAGCCACAGCGTGTAGGCCGCACCGATGATCAGCGTGGTGGCAGCAACGAAACCGATCAGCGGGTGCTGCTGGAACGACGCCAGGATCACCATGAACTCACCGACGAAACCCGACGTGCCCGGCAGGCCCGAGTTGGCCATGGCGAACAGCACGATGAAGGCGGCGAACCACGGCATCACGTTGGCGACGCCGCCGTAGTCCTTGATCATGCGGGTGTGCATGCGGTCGTAGAGCACGCCGACGCAGCTGAACATCGCGCCCGAGACGAAGCCGTGGCTGATCATCTGCACCATGGCACCCTGCAGGCCCAGGCGTGCGCCTTCGGTGTTGCCGGCTTCGCGGACCAGGGCAAAGGCGATGAAGATGCCCAGGGTGACGAAGCCCATGTGCGAGACCGACGAATAGGCGATCAGCTTCTTCATGTCGTCCTGCGCCAGCGCGACCAGGCCGACGTAGACCACCGCGATCAGGCTCAGCGCGATCACCAGCCAGGCCCACTCGGCGCCGGCGTCAGGAACGATCGGAAGGACGAAACGGATGAAGCCGTAGCCACCGATCTTCAGCATGATCGCCGCCAGGATCACCGAACCGGCGGTCGGCGCCTCGACGTGCGCATCGGGCAACCAGGTGTGGACCGGGAACATCGGCACCTTGACCGCGAAGGCGATCAGGAAGCCAAAGAACAGCCACATCTGCTCGGTTGCCGTCAGCGACAGCGAGTACATGTCCGACAGCTGCCAGCTACCGCCCTTGAGGTACAGGTAGATCAGGCCCAGCAGCATGAACAGCGAGCCGAGGAACGTGTACAGGAAGAACTTGATCGAGGCGTAGACGCGACGCGGGCCGCCCCAGACACCGATGATGATGAACATCGGGATCAGCATGCCTTCGAAGAAGACATAGAACAGCATCGAATCCAGCGCAGAGAACACGCCGATCATCAGGCCTTCCAGGATCAGGAAGGCGGCGTAGTACTGGCTGACGCGCTTGTCGATCGAAGTCCAGGCGCCGACCATCGCCAACAGCGTGGTCAGCGTGGTCAGGCCGATCAGCGCGGCCGAGATTCCGTCCACGCCGAGGTGATAGCGGATGTCGTAGGCCGGGATCCAGGCCTTGTTCTCGACGAACTGCATGGCCGGGGTGGTCATGTCGAACGCGGTGAACATGGGGATGTTCACGGCCATCGTCACCAGCGCCACGGCGGTGGCGAACCAGCGTGCTGCACTGGCGCGTTCGTTGCCGAACGCGAGGGTGGCGAAGCCGCCAAGGATCGGCAGCCAGATCAGCAGGCTGAGCAGGAAAGAGGTGCTCTGCAAGGGCTCGGAGCTCACGTCGGGTCCTTGTCGGGTTAGCGCCAGTAACGGATGAGGATGGCCAGGAGTGCAATCAGGCCGATGATCATCGCGAAGGCGTAGTGGTAGAGGTAACCGGACTGCATCCGGCGGGTCAGGCGTGCAACCAGGTCGACGACGCGGGCGCTGCCGTTCACGGCGGCACCGTCAATGACGTAGGTGTCGACCGCGCGCGAAGCCTTGCCCAGGCCGAGGCCGCCACCGGCGAAACCGTCGATCCACAGGTTGTCCATGCCGTACTTGTTCTCGAGCACGCGCACCGGCCATGCAAACAGCTTGCGGGCCTTGGCCGGCAGTTCCGGCTTCCACCAGTACATGATCGTGGCCAGGGCGAAGCCGGCGAAGGCCAGCCAGAACGCCGGCGCCATGAAGCCGTGCAGCGCGAAGGCCACCGGGCCATGGAACTCTTCGGCCAGCTTGCCGATCACGTCGTGCGCTTCCGGCACGTCGATCGCGCCGAGGAAGAACGGCAGCTGCTTGTGGTGACCCGACACATCGGTACCGAACAGCATCGGACCAACGCTGAAGAAACCGATCAGGATCGACGGAATCGCCAGCAGGATCAGCGGCACCGTCACCACCCACGGCGACTCGTGCGGAGTGTGGGCGTGGTCATCGTGGCCGTGGCCATGGTCATCGTGCTTGGCATGGCCGCCGTGACCGTGTTCTTCGGCCAGCGCGGCCTCATGCTCGGACGAATCCGCTTCCGGCGCGACGTAATGGTCGGGCACCGGATCGTGGAAGCGCTCCTTGCCGTGGAAGGTCAGGTACAGCAGGCGGAAGCTGTAGAACGCGGTCACGAATGCACCCAGCAGCACCGCCCAGTAGGCGTAGGTGGCGATCCAGTTGTGCGCTTCGTGGGCGTTGTGCGCGGCGGCCTCGATGATGGTGTCCTTCGAGTAGAAGCCGCTGAAGAACGGCGTGCCGACCAGGGCCAGCGTGCCGATCAGCATCGTCCAGTAGGTGATCGGCATGTACTTCTTCAGGCCACCCATGCGACGCATGTCCTGCTCGTGGTGCATGCCGATGATCACCGAGCCGGCACCGAGGAACAGCAGCGCCTTGAAGAAGGCGTGGGTCATCAGGTGGTAGACGCCGGCGCTGTACGCCGACACGCCCAGAGCGACGGTCATGTAGCCCAGCTGCGACAGCGTCGAGTACGCGACCACGCGCTTGATGTCGTTCTGGACGATGCCGATCAGGCCGGTCCAGAAGGCGGTCGTGGCACCGATGAACAGAACGAAGTTCAGTGCAGTCTGCGAGTGCTCGAACAGCGGCGACATGCGCGCGACCATGAAGATGCCGGCGGTGACCATCGTCGCGGCATGGATCAGCGCGGAGATAGGCGTCGGGCCTTCCATCGAGTCAGGCAGCCACACGTGCAGCGGCACCTGCGCCGACTTGCCCATGGCGCCGATGAACAGGCACACGCAGATCAGCGTGAACATCGACCAGCCGGCCATGCCCGCGGTCCAGCCGCTCGCCGTCAGCGTTGGCCAGAAGTGCTGCATCTGCGCGCCGACGAAGCGCGGGGCGTTGGCGAACACTTCCGAGTAGTCGAGCGTGCCGAACATCATCAGCACGCCGGCGATGCCGAGCAGGAAGCCGAAGTCGCCGACGCGGTTGACCAGGAACGCCTTGAGGTTGGCGAACACCGCGGTCGGGCGCTTGAACCAGAAGCCGATCAGCAGGTACGAGACCAGGCCCACCGCTTCCCAGCCGAAGAACAGCTGCAGGAAGTTGTTGCTCATGACGAGCATCAACATCGAGAAGGTGAACAGCGAGATGTAGCTGAAGAAGCGCTGGTAGCCATCGTCCTCGGCCATGTAGCCGATGGTGTAGATGTGCACCAGCAGCGAGACGAAGGTGACAACCACCATCATCATCGCGGTCAGCTTGTCGACCATGAAGCCGACGTGTGCCTCGAAGCCGCCGACCTGGAACCAGGTGTAGACGTTCTCGTTGAACGGCGCGGCGCCCTGCCCGACCAGCTGCCACAGCACCTGGATCGACAGCAGGCAGCTCACGGCCACGCCGATGATCGTCACCCAGTGGGCGCCGGCACGGCCGACCTGGCGACGGAACAGGCCGGCGATGATCGCGCCAAGCAGCGGCGCGAGCACGATCGCCAGCAGGACCGTCTTGGAGAGTGCATGCTCCACGAGTGCGTGCCCCATGATTGCGTTGTCCACCGCGTCAGCCCTTCATCGAATCGATTTCGGCGACGTTGATCGTGCGCCGGTTGCGGAACAGCGTGACCAGGATGGCCAGGCCGATGGCGGCCTCGGCCGCCGCCACGGTCAGGATGAAGAACACGAACACCTGGCCGGCCGGATCGGAAAGCTCGCGCGAGAAGGCGACGAAGTTGATGTTCACCGCGAGCAGGAGCAGCTCCAGCGACATCAGCAACATGATCACGTTCTTGCGGTTGAGGAAGATGCCGGCGACGCTGATGCAGAACAGCACCGCGCCGAGGGCGAGATAGTGGCCAAGCGCGAGGCCGGCGCCGAAGAATTCGCTCACGGCTTGCTCTCCTCTGCGGGTGCATCGACTGGGGCCGGCACCGGCCGCACTGCATCCATCTTGACCATGCGCAGGCGGTCGCTGGCGCGCACGCGGGCCTGGGCCGACGGGCTCTGGTGCTTGGCACCCGGGCGACGGCGCAGGGTCAGCGTGACCGCTGCGATCACCGCCACGGTCAGGATCACCGCGGCCAGTTCGAACGGCAGCAGGAACTGGGTGAACAAAGCGCGCGCCAGCCAGGCGGTGTTGCCGCCGGTCGTGGCGTCGGCAGTAAATGCCGTGGCGACCTTTGCCTTGACCCCGATCAGGGTCAGCATCTCGACCAGCATCACCACCGCGACCACCAGGCCGACCGGCAAGTAGCGCACGTAACCCTCGCGCAGCGGGGCGACGTCGATGTCGAGCATCATCACCACGAACAGCAGCAGCACCATCACCGCGCCGACGTAGACCAGGATCAGGGCCACGCCGAGGAACTCGGCGCCGGCGATGATCCAGGTGCAGGCGACCGAGAAGAAGGTCAGTACCAGCAGCAGCACCGCGTGCACGGGGTTGCGCACGCTGATGACACCGACCGCGGCAGCGGTGGCTATGGCGGCGAATACGAAAAAGGAGATCTGGGCGAGATCCATGCTTCAGGCCTCAGCGGAAAGGTGCGTCGGCAGCGCGGCGCTCGGCGATCTCGGCTTCGAGACGGTCGCCGATGGCCAGCAGCTGCGGCTTGGTGACGATGTTCTGTCCGCGCTTGTCGAAGTGGTACTCGTGGATATGCGTCTCCACGATCGAGTCGACCGGGCAGGACTCCTCGCAGAACCCGCAGAAGATGCACTTGAACAGGTCGATGTCGTAACGCGTGGTGCGGCGGGTGCCGTCCTCGCGCTTCTCCGAGTCGATGGTGATCGCCAGCGCCGGGCACACCGCCTCGCACAGCTTGCAGGCGATGCAGCGCTCTTCGCCGTTGGGGTAACGGCGCAGCGCGTGCACGCCGCGGAAGCGCGGCGACTGCGGCGTCTTCTCCATCGGGTACATCAGCGTGTACTTCGGCTTGAACAGGTACTTGCCGGTGAGGGCAAGCCCTTGCGCGAGCTCGATGAGCAGCAGGCTCTTGAAATAGGAAACGATGCGATTCATGCCTGTCCCTTACACGCCCGGCTCGAAGATTCTGAAGTACGCCATCAACGCGACCACGCAGATCCAGGCGATGGTGAGCGGGATGAAGACCTTCCAGCCCAGGCGCATGATCTGGTCGTAGCGGTAGCGCGGGAACGACGCACGGAACCAGATGAAGCAGCTGGCGAAGAAGAACACCTTGGCCAGCAGCCACCACCAGCCATTGGCCGACAGCAGCGGGATGCCCAGGCCCTGGAACGGGCTGAGCCAGCCGCCGACGAAGAAGATCGAGACCAGGAAGCTGATCAGGATCATGTTCGCGTACTCGGCCAGGAAGAACAGCGCGAACGCCGAGCCCGAGTACTCGACCATGTGGCCGGCAACAATCTCCGACTCGCCTTCCACCACGTCGAACGGCGCGCGGTTGGTTTCAGCCACGCCCGAGATGAAGTAGATGACGAACAGCGGCAGCATCGGCAGCCAGAACCATTCCAGCGCGCCGGCGTTGCCGGCCTGCGCCATCACGATGTCGGTGAGGTTGAGGCTGCCCGCGCCGACCATCACGCCGACCATGGCAAAGCCCATGGCGATTTCGTACGAGACCACCTGCGCCGCGGCGCGCATGGCACCGAGGAAGGCGTACTTCGAGTTCGAGGCCCAGCCGGCGAGGATGATGCCGTACACGCCCAGCGAGGTCATCGCCAGCAGGTACAGCAGGCCGGCGTTGGCGTTCGACAGCACCACCTGGTAGTCGAACGGCACCACCGCCCACGCCGCGAAGGCCGGGGCCAGCGCGATCAGCGGAGCGAACTTGAACAGGAACGGCTCGGCCTTGGTCGGCTGGATCACTTCCTTGAACAGCAGCTTGAAGACGTCGGCGAAGGCCTGGAGGATGCCTCGGCCGACGTACATCGGTCCGTGGCGGACGTGCATCCAGCCGATCAGCTTGCGCTCCCAGACCACGTAGAACGCGACCGTGATGATCACCGGCATGGCGATCAGCAGGATCTTCAGCACGATCCACAGCAACGCGCCGATGTTGCCGAACGACAGCATCCAGTCGCGGAACGGATCGATCACATGAGTCGAAAGCATGCTTATGCCCTCCCCGCCTGCACGCGACCGGACATCGGCGCGGTCGCGCCGTGCCCGCTCTCGACCCACACGGTGCCGCGCGCGACCTTGTCGCTGACGGCGACCGGCAGCGTCGCGGTACCTGCGGCGGTATTGAACTTGGCGACCACGCCATCGGCCAGGCCGAGGGCGGAAGCGTCATGCGGATTGAGCACGGCCTTGGGCTCGACGTTGAGCGGATGCGACTGCAGCGCCGGGGCACGACGCACCACCGCATCGCTGCGGTAGATGCCGATGCTGGCGGCGACTTCGAGGCCTTCGCCGGCGGTCGACGGCGCCTTGCCGGCGACGACCTGGGTGTCGCGCATCTTCATGCTCGCGCGCAGGCCGACCAGGTCGGTGAAGCCGAAGCCCTTGGCCTCGAGCTCGCCACCGAGACCGCGCAGCACGCGCCAGCCGGGACGGGCTTGGCCGGGCAGCTTGGCGCCGGCAACGGCGACCTGCTGGCGACCGTCGAGGTTGGTCAGCGTGGCGTCGATTTCCGGCAGCAGGCCGATCGGCAGGATCACGTCGGCAACGGCGCGGGTCGAGCGGCACGCAAAAGTGCTGAACGCCACGACCTGGGCCGGGTTGAGTGCCTTCAGCGCGGTCGCGGTGTCGGCGAAATCCAGGCCGGGCTCGATGCCGTACAGGATGTAGGCGGTGCGCGCGTCGGCCAGCATCGCCTGCGCATCGCGGGCGATCGGCAGCACGCCGTAGTCGGACAGGCCGACGGCATTGGCGCCCTGCGGGATGCGGTTGAGCGCGGCACCGGTGCTGGCGGCGAAGGCGACGGCGGCCTTGCGGATCGCGGCAGCGTGGGCACCGTTCTCGGCCAGCGCGCCGACGATCACCACGGCGCGCGTGGCGTTCTTGGCGACGTCGTTCAGCGCGGTGTCCGACAGCGTCGCGGCGATCTGCGACGGAGCGACGATGTGCTTGCCGGCGATGTCGAAGGTGAAGTCGAAATCAACCGGGTTGACCACGTGCACCTTGGCGCCGCGTGTCCAGGCCTTGCGCACGCGCTGGTGCACCAGCGGCAGCTCGTGGCGCAGGTTGGAACCGACGATGACGATCAGGTCGGCATGGTCGATGTCGTTCACCGGCGTGGCGAACGGCGTGGCGATGGCGGCATCGCTCAGGTCGTGCTGGCCGATGCGGTGGTCGATGTTGCCGGTGCCCAGCGCTTCGGCCAGGCGGGCCAGCAGCACGCCCTCTTCGTTCGAGGTCGCCGGATGGGCAAGGATGCCGAGGCTGTCGGCACCGTTGTCACGCAGGATCTTCGCGGCGCGAGCCAGCGCTTCTTCCCACGAGGCATCGCGCCACTCGCCGTTCTCCTTGATCATCGGCGACGTCGCACGGTCCTGCGCGTACAGGCCCTGGTGCGAATAACGGTCGCGATCCGACAGCCAGCACTCGTTCACCGCTTCGTTGTCGCGCGGCACGGTGCGCAGCACTTCGCCGCGGCGCACGTGCAGGAACAGGTTGCTGCCCAGCGCGTCGTGGTAGCCGAGCGATTCACGCGCGGTCAGTTCCCACGGGCGTGCCTTGAACTGGAACACCTTGTTGGTCAGCGCACCGACCGGGCAGACGTCGATGACGTTGCCCGACAGCTCGGTGGTCAACGGCTTGCCGTCGTAGGTGCCGATCTGCAGGTTCTCGCCGCGGTACATGCCGCCCAGCTCGTAGGTGCCGGCGATTTCCGCGGTGAAGCGCACGCAGCGCGTGCACTGGATGCAGCGGGTCATCTCGGTGGCGACCAGCGGACCGATGTCCTCGTCGGGCACCACGCGCTTGCGCTCGGAGAAGCGGCTGACCGAACGGCCGTAACCCAGCGACAGATCCTGCAGCTCGCACTCGCCGCCCTGGTCGCAGATCGGGCAGTCGAGCGGATGGTTGATCAGCAGGAACTCCATCACGTTGCGCTGCGACTTGAGTGCCTTCTCGCTGCGCGTGACGACCTTCATGCCTTCCATCACCGGCGTGGCGCAGGCCGGCGCCGGCTTGGGCATCTTCTCGACTTCGACCAGGCACATGCGGCAGTTCGCCGCGACGGCCAGCTTGTCGTGGTAGCAGAAGCGCGGGATCGGGATGCCGGCCTTGTCGGCGGCATGGATGATCATCGAGCCCTTCGGCGCGACCATTGCGATGCCGTCGATCTCGATCGAGACGTGGTCCGGCGGTACGTTCGGGTTCACGGGCTGCGCGCTCATGCCGCCACCTTCTCGACCACGGTGCCTGCGAGCTGGTCATCGACCAGGAAACGCTTGTTCACGATCGCGTACTCGAACTCGTTCCAGTAGTGGCGCAGGAAGCCCTGCACCGGCCACGCCGCGGCTTCGCCGAAGGCGCAGATGGTGTGGCCTTCGATCTGGCCGGCAGCGGCACGCAGCATCTGCAGGTCTTCCAGCGTCGCCTGCTTCTCGACGATGCGGGTCAGCATGCGGTACATCCAGCCGGTGCCTTCGCGGCACGGCGTGCACTGGCCGCAGCTTTCCTTGAAGTAGAAACGGGCGATGCGCTGGCAGGCACGGACCATGCAGGTGGTCTCGTCCATCACGATCACCGCACCCGAACCCAGGCCGGAACCGGCCTTCTGGATCGAGTCGTAGTCCATCGTCAGGCCCATCATGGTCTCGCCCGGCAGCACCGGCATCGAGGAACCACCCGGGATCACCGCCTTGAGCTGGCGGCCGCAACGCATGCCGCCGGCCATCTGCAGCAGGTCGGCGAACGACGTGCCCAGGCGGATTTCGTAATTGCCCGGACGGGCGACGTGGCCCGACACCGAGAACACCTTCGGCCCGCCGTTGTTCGGCTTGCCCAGGTTGAGGAACCACTCGGCGCCATTGCGGATGATCGCCGGCACCGAAGCATAGGTCTCGGTGTTGTTGATCGTCGTCGGCTTGCCGAACAGGCCGAAGTTGGCCGGGAACGGCGGCTTGTAGCGCGGCTGGCCCTTCTTGCCTTCCAGCGATTCCATCAGCGCGGTTTCTTCGCCGCAGATGTACGCGCCGGCGCCGAGCGCGCCGTAGATGTCGATGTCGACGCCGCTGCCGAGCACGTTCTTGCCCAGCCAGCCGTTCTCGTAGGCTTCCTTCAGTGCCTGCTCGAAATGCTCGAACGGCTCGTGATGGAACTCGCCACGCAGGTAGTTGTAGGCCACCGTCGAACCGGTCGCGTAGCAGGCGATCGCCATGCCCTCGACCACCGAATGCGGGTTGTAGCGCAGGATGTCGCGATCCTTCGCCGTGCCAGGCTCGGACTCGTCCGAGTTGCACAGGATGTACTTCTGGGTGCCGCTGCCCTTGGGCATGAAGCTCCACTTCAGGCCGGTCGGGAAGCCGGCACCGCCACGGCCGCGAAGGCCCGAGGCCTTGACCATGTCGATCACCGCGGCCGGATCCATCTTCTCGGTCAGGATCTTGCGCAGCGCGGCGTAGCCACCGGTCTTGAGGTAGTTCTCATACGACCACGGGGTGTCGTAGTGCAGCGTCGTGTAAACGACGTTGTGCTCCTGCGGAACCGGGCCGACCGGACCGTAGCCCTGCGAGTAGTCGTGGTGCGAGTGCGCCATGGGTCGTCCTAAGCCTCACTTCAGACCGTCGAGCAGCTCGTCCACCTGAGCGGTGTCCAGCTTCTCGTGGTAATGCCCGTTGATGACCACCACCGGCGCGCCGCAGCACGCGGCCAGGCACTCTTCCTCGCGCTTGAGGAAGATGCGGCCGTCGGCGGTCGACTCGCCCAGCTTGCAGCCCAGCTTCTTCTCGGCATGACGCACGAGATCCTCGGCGCCGTTGAGCCAGCAGCTGATGTTGGTGCAGAAAGCGACGTTGTTGTGGCCGACCTTCTCGGTCTCGAACATCGAATAGAAACTGGCGACCTCGTAGGCCCACACCGGCGGCAGGTCGAGGTACTTGGCCACGGCGGCGATCAGCTCGTCGCTGAGCCAGCCGTTGTTCTGTTCCTGCGCCGCGTGCAGACCCTGCAGCACCGCCGAACGCTTGCGGTCCGGCGGGAACTTGGCCAGCCAGTGGTCGATATGGGCGCGGGTCTTGTCCGACAACGCGACCATCGGGTCGACGTGCTGGCAGGCCTCGAAATTTCCGGTTGCCTTCATCTGATCAGTTCCTCAACGGCCGCCGCGATCAGCGGTCGACCTCGCCGAACACGAGATCGTAGGTACCGATCATCGCCACGACGTCGGCCAGCATGTGGCCCTTCACGATTTCGTCCATCGAAGACAGGTGCGCGAAACCCGGCGCACGCAGCTTCACGCGGAACGGCTTGTTGGCACCGTCCGACACCAGGTAGCAGCCGAACTCGCCCTTGGGCGCTTCAACCGCGCAGTAGGTCTCGCCAGCCGGCACGCAGTAGCCTTCGGAGAACAGCTTGAAGTGGTGGATCAGCGCTTCCATGTCGTCCTTCATCTCCTCGCGGGAGGGAGGCGCGACCTTGAAGTTGTCGACGATCACCGGGCCGGGGTTGGCCTTGAGCCACTTCACGCACTGCTGGATGATGCGGTTGGACTGGCGCATCTCGGCCACGCGCACCAGGTAGCGGTCGTAGCAGTCGCCGTTGGTGCCAACCGGGATGTCGAAATCCACCGCGTCGTACTTGGCGTACGGCTGCTTCTTGCGCAGGTCCCAGGCAACGCCCGAGCCGCGGATCATCGCGCCGGTCATGCCCCAGGCCAGGGCCTGCTCGGGCGAGACCACGCCGATGCCGACGGTGCGCTGCTTCCAGATGCGGTTCTCGGTCAGCAGCGTCTCGTACTCGTCGACGCGCGCCGGGAAATCCTTGGTGAACGCTTCCAGGTAATCCAGCAGCGAGCCTTCACGCCATTCGTTGAAACGCTTGAGCTTGCCGCCCTTGCGCCACGGCGATTCCTTGTACTTGGGCATGCGGTCCGGCAGGTCGCGGTAGACGCCGCCCGGACGGTAGTAGGTCGCATGCATGCGCGCGCCGGAGACTGCCTCGTAGCAGTCCATCAGCTCTTCGCGCTCGCGGAACGCGTACAGGAACACCGCCATCGCGCCCAGGTCGAGCGCGTTGGATCCGATCCACATCAGGTGGTTCAGGATGCGGGTGATCTCGTCGAACATGGTGCGGATGTACTGCGCACGCTCGGGCGCCTCGATCCCCATCAGGGTCTCGATCGCGCGCACGTAGGCGTGCTCGTTGCACATCATCGACACGTAGTCGAGGCGATCCATGTAGCCGATCGACTGGTTGAACGGCTTGGACTCGGCCAGCTTCTCGGTGCCGCGATGCAGCAGGCCGACGTGCGGGTCGGCGCGCTGGATCACTTCGCCGTCCATTTCGAGGATCAGGCGCAGCACGCCGTGCGCGGCCGGATGCTGCGGGCCGAAGTTCAGCGTGTAGTTGCGGATCTCGGCGTTGTTGAGGCCCGAGGTGTTCGGTGTGTTGCTGGACACAATGGCGCTCACTTCTTCACCTCCGCGCCCTGCGCGGCTTCGCCGGCAGCGGTCTGGTAGCGCGCGTCATCGCGGATCACGCGCGGCACGCCGACACGCGGCTCGATCGACACGGGCTCGTAGACCACGCGCTTCTTGTCGGCGTCGTAGCGCACTTCGACGTTGCCGATCAGCGGGAAGTCCTTGCGGAACGGATGGCCGACGAAACCGTAGTCGGTGAGGATCCGGCGCAGGTCCGGATGGCCTTCGAAAATGATGCCGAACAGGTCGAACGCCTCGCGCTCGAACCAGTTGCTGCCCGGCCACACCGACGTCAGCGAATCCACGACCGGCAGGTCGTCGTTCTCGGCGAAGGTGCGCAGGCGGATGCGACGGTTGTGCTGGTACGACAGCAGGTGCGCGACCGCGGCGAAGCGGCGCTCCGGCGAAGCGGCGGCACCGTTGACCTGCTCGCCCCAGGCGAAGCGGCCGGCGCTCTTGCCTTCCACGCCACGCGAGAAACCCTCGGAGGACACGTCGGTGTCCCACTCGTCGCTGCCGTAGCTGAGGTAATCGACGCCGCTGACGTCGACGAGCTGTTCGAACCCGAACTCGTCGCGCAGCGCGAGTGCGGTGGACAGCCATTGCGCGGCGGCGACGTCGATGGTGACTTCGCCACGCGGTTCTGCAACGACCACCAGCGCGCCGTCAAAACGGGCAGCGAGGCGATCGACAAACGCTTGCACGGTCTCGGCCATCTCAGCGCACGCCCTGGATGTTTTCGCCGAAGTTGGTGCCACGGCGGATCTTCTTCTGCAGCTGCAGGATGCCGTAGATCAGCGCTTCGGCCGTCGGCGGGCAGCCCGGCACGTAGACGTCGACCGGCACGATGCGGTCACAGCCGCGCACGACCGAGTACGAGTAGTGGTAGTAACCACCGCCGTTGGCGCAGCTGCCCATCGAGATCACCCACTTCGGGCCGGGCATCTGGTCGTAGACCTTGCGCAGCGCGGGAGCCATCTTGTTGACCAGGGTGCCGGCGACGATCATCACGTCGGACTGGCGCGGCGACGGGCGGAACACCACGCCGTAACGGTCCAGGTCCAGGCGCGCGGCGCCTGCGTGCATCATCTCGACGGCGCAGCAGGCCAGGCCGAACGTCATCGGCCACATCGAGCCGGTGCGCGCCCAGTTCCACAGCGCATCGAACGAGGTGAGGGCAAAGCCCTGCTGCAGCAGCGGGTTGTCACCTTCCGGGCGCAGGATGTCGTCCAGCCGCCCTTCGGGCAGCGGGTTGTGCATCAGCTCGGAAACATTCTGGATCACTCCCATTCGAGTGCTCCCTTCTTCCAGACGTAGACGAAGCCGAGCAAGAGCATGCCGGCGAAGATGCCCATCTCGATCAGGCCGATCACACCGAGTTCGCGGAACACGGTGGCCCAGGGCACGATGAAGATGATTTCCAGGTCAAAGATGATGAACTGGATCGCGATCAGGTAGTAGCGCACGTCGAACTGCATGCGCGCACTTTCGAACGCCTCGAATCCGCACTCGTACGGCGAGAGTTTTTCGAGGGTCGGGCGCTGGGGGCCGAGCAGTTGGCCCACCACCAGCAGGGCGACGCCGATACCTCCGGCGACGATCAGGAACAGCAGGGTCGGCAGGTATTCGGCCAGCACTAGTTGTTCTCTCGCTTCGTTTAGCTCGGCCGCCATTGCGACCTTGGCTCGGCGTTTTGCCGCCTGGTCATCCCCGCGCGAGTTTCCGGCACGCCGTGCGCGCCGCACCCGCGTCGGTGGTGCTGTTTGCTGCAGTACGTTTTTGCGTGTTTGTTATTAGGTGTGGTGCCCAAGGGGGGACTCGAACCCCCACGACTTACGTCGCTACCACCTCAAGGTAGTGCGTCTACCAATTCCGCCACCTGGGCAATCAAACCTTGTGTCGTCCTGACGCGACCCCGCCGATGCAGGCCTGGTCGTTGCCGGTCATCGCTGACCGTACCCGGCAATCCGTGCCGGGCCGATGAAAACCAATGGTACCCCTTCGCTCAGCCGCCAGCCGGTGGCTGCGGCTTTGCCGGCTCGGGCGACTGGGTCGCGGCCGGAGCCTGCGTTGCCGGGGCCGGAGCCGGAGCCGGTGCAGCGTCGGTCGCGGCCGGAGCCTGCGGAACGCTGCTGGCGGGCGCCGGCTGGGCCACGGGGGCCGCCGGCACTGCCGAATTGTTGCCGCCCGTAGCCGGAGCCGCCGGAGCTGCCGGAACCTGGTCGGCCATCACGCCGGCCGCCGGGGCCGCCGCGCTGGTGTCGCCGGTTGCACGGTGCATCGCCTGCCAGGCCATGAACAGGCTGATCGCGAAGAACGAGATCGCCAGCCACTTGGTGGCCTTGGTCAGGAAGTTGGCCGAGCCACGCGCGCCGAACACGGTCGCCGAGGCGCCGCCACCGAAACCGGAGCCGGCCTGCGCACCCGCGCCGCGCTGCATCAGGATCAGCGCAACCATCGCGATCGCGATCAGCACGTAGATGACGTTGAGTAACAACAGCATCGTTGGATTCTGCTAGTTCACTGAAGCTCGTGGAACGAACCTGGACTGGCCCAAAGGACCGGGTCCGCGACTCGTCAGGGTGCCGCCGCTACCGCGATGGCGTGGAAATCGGACGCGACCAGAGAGGCCCCGCCGACCAGGCCGCCATCGACGTCCGGCTGCGAAAACAGCGCGGCGGCATTGTCGGCCTTTACGCTTCCGCCGTACAGGATCGGTAGCGAGCCAGCGATTCTAGCATCGTGTGCGGAGATTTCGCTACGGATGAATGCGTGTACCGCCTGTGCCTGTTCGGGTGTGGCGGTCTTGCCGGTACCAATTGCCCAGACCGGCTCGTAGGCGAGGATCGCGCCGTCCAGCGCCTGCGCGCCGGCAAGCTTGAAAACCGGCTCGAGCTGCTCCTGGATGCGCCATTCGGTCTGGCCGTCCTCGCGCTCGCGCAGGCTCTCGCCCACGCACAGGATCGGGGTCAGGCCGGCGGCCTTGCAGGCCAGGAACTTGCGCGCGACCAGCTCGCTGCTTTCGCCGTGGTACTGGCGACGCTCGGAGTGGCCGACCAGGCCGTAGCCGGCATCGACGTCCTTGAGCATCTCGGCCGAGACTTCGCCGGTGTAGGCGCCCTTCTGGTTGACGCTGACGTCCTGCGCACCAAAGGTCAGGCCCTTCTCGCCATAACGGGCGATCAGGCCGGCCAGGTAAGGCAGCGGCGGCAGGATCAGCTGCTCGACCCCGGCCGGGGCCGGCATCGCGACCAGCGCATCGAGCAGCTCCAGGGCGAAATGGCGATCGCCATGCAGCTTCCAATTTCCGGCGACGATTCTGCGGCGCATGGCCACTCCTTGATTCCTGGCTGGGTCCAGCTGCCGTGGCGCGCTGAACGAAGGGCGCAAAGTTTACCTCACGTCGGCGAGAATCGATCCATGGCAACGACCTCTTCCGCCAGCTCGCGACTGTTGAAGGGCTTTCCGCCGGTCAGTGCAAAGGATGCGCGCGTGCTGATCCTCGGCAGCATGCCCGGCGCCGCGTCGTTGCAGGCCCACCAGTACTACGCGCATCGGCACAACCGCTTCTGGCCGATCATGGGCGAACTGGTCGGCGCCGCGCCTGCCCTGCCCTATGCGCAACGACTGTTGCGTTTGCAGCAATGCGGCATTGCGCTTTGGGACGTGTTCGATCGCTGCGAGCGCGAGGGCAGCCTGGATTCGGCGATCCGCGACGACACGGCGCAGGCCAACGATTTCATCGCCTTCTTCGAGGGGCACCGCGGGATCAGGACGGTGCTGTTCAACGGCGCGAAGGCCGAGAGCGGATTCCGACGGCTCGCCGGCGTGCAGCCCGATGCGCTGGGGTTGCAGTGCGTGCGGCTGCCTTCGACGAGTCCGGCGAATGCGTCGATTTCGCCAGCGGTGAAGCTGGCGGCGTGGCGGGAGGCTTTGAGGGCGGGCGGCATCCTGGCGTGATGGGCCGCCCCGTCACGTCACTTCAGTTTGATCTCGCGCAGGCGCTCTTCGAGGTAGCCGTGGGCGGTGATCGCTTCCGGGTAGCGGCTCGGGTTGTCGGCGCTCACGCACGACGGCAGCACGTCGATCAGGAAATCGGGATTGGGGTGCAGGAAGAACGGCGTCGAGTAGCGCGGCTGGCGCGCCTTCTCGCCCGGCGGGTTGACCACGCGATGCGTCGTCGACGGGTACACATGGTTGGTCAGGCGCTGCAGCATGTCGCCGATGTTGACCACGATCGTGTCGGCGTCGGCCGTGAACGGCACCCACTCGCCCTTGTGCGAACGCACTTCCAGTCCTTCCGCGCTGGCACCGACCAGCAGCGTGATCAGGTTGATGTCCTCGTGCGCGCCGGCGCGCTCGTTGGGGATGTCGTCGGACGTGATCGGCGGGTAATGGATCGGACGCAGGATCGAGTTGCCGGAATTGGTCTTGTCGGCGAAATACGACTCCGGCAGGCCGATGTGCAGGGCCAGCGCGCTGAGCACGCGCGAACCGAGCTGGTCGAGCGATTCATACAGGCCATAAGCCTGCTCGCGGAACTCCGGGATCTCCGTCGGCCACAGGTTCGGCGGCATCACGTCGGCGTACTTCGAGTCGCGCGGGATCTCGCGGCCGACGTGCCAGAACTCCTTCAGGTCGAAGTGCTTTGAGTCCTTCGCCGTCTCCACGCCGAATGGCGTGTAACCGCGGGCGCCGCCGCTGCCGGCAATGTGATACTTCAGCTTCACCGCCTCGGGCAGGTCGAAGAAGCGCTTGAACACGTCGTAGGACGCGTCGATCTGCCCGCTCGGAATGCCGTGGCCGCGGATGCCGGCGAAGCCCCACTCGCGATAGGCCGCGCCCAGTTCGGCCACGAAGGCGTCACGATCGCCGGCGCTGGAAGGCTGGCTGAAGCGGCGAATGTCGAGCGTCGGAATGCGGTTCACGGGCGTGCCTGCGTGGGTCGATGTTCGAGTGGAAATGATAGGTCTGTCACGTGGTGGCCGAGGGGCGACTTTCCCGCGATCGGCGCATCGGCGCGCGATCGCGGTCAAGCCTGCACCTGCGGTGCGGCGCAGCGGCGGTCAGGCCGCGGCGCGCACTGCTTCGGCGAGGCGGTCGAGCGTGTCCTGCATCAGCGTCGCGTCGTCGGCTTCCACGGTCACGCGCACGACCGGCTCGGTGCCGGACGGACGCAGGAAGGCACGTCCGCGACCGGCCACGGCCGCCTGGGCCTGCTCCAGCGCAGCCTGCACCGACGGTGCCTCGGCCGGTTTGGAGCCACCCTGGAAGCGCACATTCACGGTCTTCTGCGGCAGCTTGTTGAAGCCGTCGAGTGCCTGGGCCAGGCTCATGCCGCGGCGCTTGAGCACTTCCAGCACCTGCAACGCGCTGACGATGCCGTCGCCGGTGCTGGCACGATCCAGGCACAGCAGATGGCCCGACGCTTCGCCACCGAGCACGGCGTTGTTGGCGTGCAATTGCTGGTGGACGTAGCGGTCGCCGACCTTGGCGCGGACGAAGCCGATGCCACGCTCGGCCAGCGCGCGCTCGAGCGCGTAGTTGGTCATCAGCGTGCCGACCACGGGCCCCTGCAGGCGACCGGTCTGCTGCCAGTCACAGGCCAGCACGTAGATCAGGTCGTCGCCGTCGCGGACGACGCCGTCGCCGTCGACGAACAGCACGCGGTCGCCGTCGCCGTCGAAGGCGATGCCGAGATCGGCCTTGGTCGCCTTGACGTGCGCCGCCAGCGTTTCCGGATGGGTCGAGCCGACGCCGTCGTTGATGTTGATGCCGTTGGGGTCGATGCCGATCGGATCGACACGGGCACCCAGCTCGCGCAGAACCAGCGGTCCGAGCTGGTAGGTGGCACCGTTGGCGCAGTCCATCGCGATGCGCATGCCGCCCAGGTCGAAGCCCTTGGGCACCGAACCCTTGCAGGCCTCGATGTAGCGACCAAGCGCATCACGGGTGCGCACGGCCTTGCCCAGCTGCTCCGACGGCACGGTGCGGAACGGCTGTTCCAGCGCGGCCTCGATTGCCAGCTCGGTGGCATCGTCGAGCTTCTCGCCTTCGGCGGAGAAGAACTTGATGCCGTTGTCGTGGTGCGGGTTGTGCGAGGCCGAGATCACGATGCCGCCGTCGGCGCGCATCGAGTGGGTCAGGTGGGCGACGGCCGGGGTCGGCATCGGACCCATCAGCTGCACGTCGACGCCGGCGGCGACCAGGCCGGCTTCGAGCGCGGCCTCGAACATGTAGTTCGAGATGCGCGTGTCCTTGCCGATGATCACCACGGGGTTGCGCCAGTCGCGGCGAGGCAGCGCGTGGCCGTAGGCATTGCCCAGGCGCATCACGAAGTCGGCCGAGATCGGACCCTCACCGACGCGTCCACGGATGCCGTCGGTGCCGAAGTACTTGCGGCTCAAACACCCACCTCTTCGTCCACCGGTTGCGGTTGCTTCATCATCAACGCAAACAACGTGGCAAGACGGTCGCGCATCTCGCGGCGATCGCAGATCTGATCGATGGCGCCGTGCTCCAACAGGAACTCCGAGCGCTGGAAGCCTTCCGGCAGCGTTTCGCGCACGGTCTGCTCGATCACGCGCGGGCCGGCGAAGCCGATCAGGGCCTCGGGCTCGGCGAGGTTGAGGTCGCCCAGCATCGCGAACGAGGCCGACACGCCGCCGGTGGTCGGGTGGGTCATCACCGAGATGAAGGGCAGGCCCTTGGCGCGCATGCGTCCGAGCGCCGCCGAGGTCTTGGCCATCTGCATCAGCGAGAACAGGCTTTCCTGCATGCGCGCGCCGCCGGTGGCGGTGAAGCAGACCATCGGGCAGCCCAGCTCGACCGCGGTTTCGGCGGCGCGGGCAAAACGCTCGCCGACCACTGAACCCATCGAGCCGCCCATGAAGGCGAAGTCGAACGCGCAGGCGACCAGCGGCCGCTGCTTGAGGGTGCCGCTCATGGCGACCAGGGCGTCACGCTCGCCGGTGGACTTCTGCGCGGCCTTGATGCGGTCGGCGTACTTCTTCTGGTCCTTGAACCTGAGCACGTCGACCGGGCCGAGCTCGGCGGCGATCTCGGTGGTGCTGCCGGCATCCAGCAACGCGGTCAGGCGCACGCGCGCCCGGATCGCCATGTGGAAGCCGCACTTCGGGCAGACCTCGAGGTTTTCCTCCAGTTCCGGGCGGTAAAGCACGGCGCCGCAGCGGTCGCACTTCTCCCACAGGCCTTCCGGCACGCTGCGGCGCTTGGAAGCGCCAGTCTCGGTGCGGATGCCCGAAGGCATGAGTTTCTTGAGCCAGGACATGCGTTGGGTGTTCCCCGTTCAGGCTTGGTGAGTGCCGGATCAGGGTCCGGCCGAGCGGGCCAGTTTAGCGCAGTGGCGTGCTCAGGCCGGCAGGGCGTCGAGGGCAGCCCGTAGCGGTTCGAGAAAGTCCCTGGCCTGGGCGGCCGGATCGACTGCCTCGGCCAGCGCCGCCACCAGGGCGCTGCCGACGACGACGCCTTCGGCCTCGCCGGCCATGGCCGCCGCGCTGGACGCGTCCTTGATGCCGAACCCGGCCACCACCGGGACGCGGCTGCGGCTGCGGATCTCGTGCAGGCGGGCGTTGGCGGCGCCGGCATCGAGCCGGTCGGCGCCGGTGACGCCGGCAAAGCTGACGTAGTAGAGATAGCCCTGCGCCTGCTCGCACAGCACCTGCATGCGGGCGTCGGTGGTGGTTGGCGAGGCCAGCAGGATCAGTGACAGGCCGTGCGTCGAGAAGGCCACGCGGAACTCGGCGGACTCCTCCGGCGGCAGGTCGACCAGCAACACGCCGTCGACGCCGGCCGCGACCGCCTCGGCAGCGAAGCGCTCGGCGCCTGGAATCTCGACCGGATTGAGGTAGCCCATCAGCACCACCGGCGTGTCGGCATCGCGCTCGCGGAAGCGGTGCACGCAGTCGAACACGAACGACCGCCCTGCCCCACGCGCCAGCGCACGTTCGGAGCTGCGCTGGATGGTCGGGCCGTCGGCCATCGGGTCGGAGAACGGCACGCCCAGCTCGATGACGTCGGCGCCGGCTTCGACCAGCGCGTGCATCACCGGCACGGTGGCTTCGAGCGACGGATCACCGGCTGTGATGAAGGGGATCAGCGCCTTGCGGCCCTGCGCCTTGAGATCGGCGAAGCGGGTATCGATGCGGTTCATGGGCTCATCCTTAAGGCGTCAGCCAATCGAGATGCCTTCGCGCGCGGCAATCGTGTGCACGTCCTTGTCGCCGCGGCCGGACAGATTGCACAGCACGATCGCGTCCTTCGGCAGCTCCCGCGCCAGCTTCGTCGCCTGCGCGATCGCATGGCTGGATTCCAGCGCCGGCAGGATGCCTTCGCAGCGCGCGAGCTGGTGGAATGCCGTCAGCGCTTCGTCGTCACTCACGCCGACGTACTGCGCGCGACCGGCATCCTTGAGGAATGCGTGCTCGGGGCCGACGCCGGGATAGTCCAGGCCGGCCGAGACCGAATGCGTCTCGATGATCTGGCCGTCGTCGTCGCACAGCACGTAGGTGCGGTTGCCGTGCAGCACGCCCGGACGGCCGGCGGCCAGCGATGCGGCGTGATGGCCGGTGGCGATGCCCTCGCCCGCCGCTTCGGCGCCGACCAGGCGCACGTCGCGGTCGTTGAGGAAGGCGTGGAAGATGCCGATCGCATTGCTGCCGCCGCCGACGCAGGCAGTGACGGCATCGGGCAGGCGGCCGTATTCGGCCAGCATCTGTGCGCGCGCCTCGCGGCCGACGATCGCGTTGAAGTCACGGACCATGCGCGGATACGGGTCGGGGCCGGCGACCGTGCCGATGATGTAGAACGTGTCGCGCACGTTGGTGACCCAGTCGCGCATGGCCTCGTTGAGCGCGTCCTTGAGCGTGGCCGAACCGCTGGTCACCGGCACCACGGTCGCGCCGAGCAGGCGCATCCGGTAGACGTTGATCTTCTGCCGCTCGATGTCGGTGGCGCCCATGTAGACCACGCATTCCAGGCCCAGGCGCGCGGCGACGGTGGCGCTGGCGACGCCGTGCTGGCCGGCGCCGGTCTCGGCGATGATCCGGGTCTTGCCCATGCGGCTGGCGAGCAGCGCCTGGCCGATGGTGTTGTTGATCTTGTGCGCGCCGGTGTGGTTGAGGTCCTCGCGCTTGAGCAGGATGCGCGCACCGCCGACTTCCTCGCTCAGCCGCTGTGCGTGGTAGATCGGGCTGGGACGGCCGACGTAATGGGCCAGGTCGCGGTCGAACTCGGCGACGAAGGCCGGGTCGATCCGCGCGGCGTCATAGGCTGCAGCCAGTTCCTCGAGGGGACCGATCAGGGTCTCGGCGACGAAGCGGCCGCCGTAGCGACCAAAGTGACCGGAGGCGTCCGGGTAGGCGTGGTAGTCCACTTGGGTGAAGTCCACGGCGCTCATGTCAGTTCCTTTGGATCAATGCGGCAAGCAAGGCAGGAGGCCAGCTTGCTGGCGACTGGGGAGGGGGCGCCACCAGCAAGCTGGGCCTGCAACAACGGATCCCACCTTATCGCACGGTGCCGGCCACAAAAACCTATAAAATCGGCACGACCTGTCAGGAAAACTCACACCCAATGAGCCGTGACCTGCCCCCGCTCAATGCCCTGCGCGCGTTCGAGGCGGTCGCCCGGCTGGACAGCGTCAGCCGCGCGGCCGAAGAACTCCATGTCACCCATGGCGCGGTCAGCCGGCACCTGCGGGCGCTCGAGGAGACCCTCGGGACAGCGCTGTTCGTGCGCCAGGGCCGCGGCCTCGCCCTCACTCCCGCAGGCCGGCGCCTGCACGAAGCCGCCGAAGCGGCCTTCGAACCGCTGCGCGGCGCCTGGGCGGAACTGCGTCGCCGCCCCCAACAGGCACCGCTGGTGCTCGGATGCCCCGGCAGCGTGCTGGCGCGCTGGATGATTCCGCGCCTGGAACGGCTGACGCGCGAACTGCCCGATCTCAAGCTGCACCTGTCGGCAAGCGAGACGGCGCCGGATGCGCAAATGAGCGGGCTCGATGCGGCGCTGCTGATCTCGCAAGCGCCATGGCCGGCAGACTGGCAGGTGCACGAGTTGGCACCCGAGCGCATCGGACCAGTCCTCAGCCCGCGCCTGGAAGGTCACCAACGATTGCTGTCGTCGCCTGCAAGCGCGCTGCTCGGCGAGCCGCTGCTGCACACGACCTCGCGGCCGCAGGCGTGGCAGGACTGGGGCATTCGCATGGGACTGGAGCCGGAAGCGCTTCGTCTGGGCACCGGCTTCGAACACCTGTATTACCTGCTCGAAGCCGCGCAGGCGGGACTGGGCGTGGCGATCAGCCCGGAGCCGCTGGTGGCCGAAGACATCGCCGCCGGTCGCTTGCTTGCGCCCTGGGGCTTCGTGGCGACGGATGGATGCTGGGCGCTGTGCGCGCCGAAGCGAAGCAGCGATCCACGCGTGCCGCGGCTGGCGAGGTGGCTGCGCGCGGAACTTGCGACTACATCATCCGCGTAGGGCGTCGGCGCGGCGCACTTCCTCGACGAAGCGACGCATGCGCGCGGCATCCTTGATCCCGGGCGCGCTTTCGATCCCGCTCGATACATCCACGCCCCACGGGCGCACGACACTCACGGCCTCGAATGCGTTGTCGGGCACGATGCCGCCGGCCAGCAGGAAGGGCTTGCCCAGCTGCGCTGGAATGCGCGACCAGTCGAACGTGCGTCCGCTGCCGCCGGCACCGCCGACGGCGTGGCTGTCGAGCAGCAGCGCGGTCGCATCGGGATAGCGGGCGGCCCAATCGATGACCTGCCCGCCTTCATCGCCCATGGCGATCGCCTTCATGTACGGCAGGCCGAAGCTGCGACAGAACGCCTCGTCTTCTACGCCATGGAACTGCAACAGCGTCGGGCGCGCCTGCGCGATGACGTCATTCACTTCATCGGCCGTGTTGTCCATGAACAACGCGACGGCTTCGATCCCGGCGGCGACTTCCGTGCGCAGCGACGCGGCCTGCGTGACTTCAAGGCGACGCGGGCTGCGCTGCGCGAACACCATTCCGATCGCGTCCACGCCCAGATGGCAGGCCAGGCGGATGTCGTCGGCGCGGGTCATGCCGCAGAACTTGATGCGGGTGTGGCTCACAGCGCGCTCCCGGATAGCGTGACCTCGGCGGGCAAGTCCCACTGCGCCGGATAGCGCGGCCCGAGGAACACCAGCCCCGCCGACGGCGCGGTCGGACCGGCGACCGTGCGATCGCGACCGGCGAGCAACTGCGCGATCCACGCCTCGGGCTGCTCGCCGCTGCCAACCATCAGCAGGCTGCCGACGATGTTGCGGACCATGTGATGCAGGAACGCATTGGCCTGCACTTCGACCTCGACGATTTCGCCATCGCGACGCACGCGGATCGCCTGCATCTCGCGCATCGCGTGTGGCGCCTGGCAATGCACGGTGCGGAATGCGGAAAAGTCGTTCTCGCCGAGCAGCGCCTGCGCGGCGCGATCCATGGCGTCGGCATCGAGCGGGCGCCGCTCCCAGCTCAGGTACTGGCGGCCCAGGGCCGGACGCACCGGGCGATTGAGGATGCGGTAGCGATACCGGCGCGCGCGTGCCGAGAAGCGGGCATGGAAGTCGTCCGGCACCGGCTGGCACCAGCGCACGCACAACTGTGGCGGCAGGCGGCTGGTGACGCCGAGCATCCAGCCGCGCGGATCACGCACGGCGGTGCTGTCGAAGTGGACGACCTGGCAAGCGGCGTGCACGCCGGCGTCGGTGCGACCGGCACAGACCACCTCGACCGGATGCCCGGCGACGAAGGTCAGCGCCTGCTCGAGCGCGGCCTGCAGGGTCTGCTCGCCCTCCCGCTCCGGTTCGCCATGCTTGCTCAGCCGTTGCCAGCCCGAGAACCCGCTGCCGTCGTATTCGACGCCGAGGGCATGGCGCCGCGACGGGGGGGCGTCGGCGGCGGTTGCGGTATCGACCACGCTTCAGTCCAGTTGGGTCAGACCGGCAATATCAGTCCAGCCGGGTCAGTCCGGCAAGGGCAAGCCGGCTCGGTCAATCAAGTTCCTGCAGCATCCGCGAAGCGCGCTGGCGTGCCGACAGGTCGCCGTTGATGACGACTTCGGCAAGCAGTTGGCGAGCGCTTTCGCGGTCGCCCAGGTCGAGGTAGGCGCGGGCGAGTTCGAGGCGCTCCTGGCCGGGCTGCGTCGCCATCGAAGGCTCGACGCGGCCCTTGGTGTCGGCCGATGCGACGTGCCACGCCGGTGCGACAGTGCTGGGAGCCGGTGCCGCCGCGACTGCCGGAGCGGACGCCTGCAGTTCGAACGCCGGCGCTGCGGGCTCTTCCTCGACGCGCAGTTCGGCTTCGGCCTGGACCGGGGCGCGCTGCTGTGCCGGGAAGGAGGATTCGGCGAACGAATCGGCGATCGACGTCGCGGCTGCGGCATCGCCAGGTAGCGGCGCGCGGAACACCGGCTTGACAGGGCGGCGACGCATGAACCAGCCACCAACCACGGCCAGCAACAGCACGCCAGCGCCGATCAGCGAGGGCATCGCCGAAGCGGCCTGCATCGCCTGGTCCTTCTGGTTGCTCTGCGCCAGGCGCTGCTGGGCGGCGGCCAGCTCGCTGTCCTTCATCGCGATCAGTTGCTGCTGCTTGCTCTGCAGCTGCTCGAGTTCCGCGACGCGGCCCTTGAGTTCCTGCAGCTCGGCTTCGCGCGCGGCGAGGGTTTCGGTGTTCTGTTGCAGTTCCTGACGCAGCATGTCGCCCTCACCACCGGCGTTGATGCCGGATTGTGTACCCGCCTGGGTAGCGCTGCTGGCGCCAGGCGGAACGATTTCCAGACGTGCATCGGCACTGCGCGGGTTGGCCGCCGCAGTCGTTGCACCAGCCGCCACCGGCGTTGTCGCCGCGGCGGCGCTGCCGGCTTCGAGTGCCGGCTGCGGCACCGCGCGACGTGCATCGCGCCACTGCCGCACCTGGCTGCTGACCAGCTGGCGCGCCTGCGCCGCATCGACGCTGGCGACCTGATCGCGGGCCGGCACGGCCAGCACGGCGCCAGCCTTGAGCCGGTTGACGTTGCCGCCGATGAACGCTTCGGGGTTGGCACGCAGCAGCGCGATCATCGCCTGGTCGAGGGTGAAGCCCTCGCCCTGCACGCGACCGGCAATCTCCGAAAGGGTGTCGCCACGACGCACCGAGTACTCGCCGGCAAGATCGCCCGCGGGTACTTCGACTGGCGAGGCACTGGCCACTTGCGCCGGTTCTGCCGCCGGGGTGGGCGTCGGCGTCGGCGCAATTGCGTTGGCGTCTTCGTTGTTGTCGCCGTCGGGACCGGCAGCGACGGTTTCTTCAGCCGGAGCGGCTTCTGCCGGAGCGTCCGCGGGAGCGGCGGCCACTTCCGGTTCGAGCGGGCGCTCGACGATGTTGGGTGCGGAGACCACGGTCTCCTCGATCTGCGGCTGCAACGGCGCCGAGACCGTACGCGGGGTGTCCAGCAGCGCCGAGTACTCGCGCACCAGCCGGCCCTGGCCCCAGTCGACCGAGACCAGGAAGGTGAGCAGCGAGTCGTTCACCGGCTGGTCGCTGGTGACGCGGATGACCGGCCGCCCGGCCGAGTCCAGCGCCGAGGCAAAGCGCAGTTCGGCGACGACGCCGCTGGGCGGTTGCAGGCCGATGCGGGCGAACACCAGCGGCGAAGCCAGCTCCGCCTGCAGGTTCTCCAGCTCCGACGGATCGTTGGAGACGATCGGAATCTCAGCCAGGAATGGCTGCCCGATTCGCGACTTGACCTCGATCTGGCCCAGGCCCAACGCCGACGCGGCGCCGCTGGCAAGGGCCAGCGCCAATGCCAGCACCGTGCGCGAGCCGCGCCTGGCCGGCTGTTTCACTTGACGTTGTTTCACTTCGGATCCCGATGCCGTCCCCCGGCGGCGACTCTAGCCTTCGCCGGGGTCAGGGGCAATTGAAACCGTCGCCGAGTGCGATCGCGGCGACGGATTGAGGGCCGCGAGCCGTTCGGGAGCGGCCTTGCCGCCCCCGGCCCTGCTCAACCGCGCATGCTCAACCGCGCATGCTCAGTCGCGCATGCTCAGCCGCGCTCGGCCCAGACCAGCTCGGCGAGCTGGACCGCGTTCAGCGCCGCGCCCTTGCGGATGTTATCCGAGACGATCCACAGGTTGACCGCGCGCGGGTGCGAGAAATCGTCGCGGATGCGGCCGACATACACCGGGTCGTTGCCCGAGGCGTGGGTGACCGGGGTCGGGTAACCGCCGGCCCTGGGCTCATCGACCACTTCCACGCCGGGCGCGGTCAGCAGCATCTCGCGAACCTGCGCGGCGGTGATCTTCTCGCGGGTCTCGACGTTGACGGCCTCGGAGTGGCCGTAGAACACCGGCACGCGCACCGCGGTCGGGTTCACCTGGATCGAGTCGTCGCCGAGGATCTTGCGCGTCTCCCAGACCAGCTTCATCTCTTCCTTGGTGTAGCCGTTGTCCTGGAAGTCGTCGATGTGCGGGATCAGGTTGAAGGCGATCTGCACCGGGAAACGTTCCGGCTGCGGATCCTGGAAGTTCAGCAGCGCGCCGGTCTGGCGGCCGAGTTCCTCCAGCGCCGAGCGGCCACCGCCGGACACCGACTGGTAGGTCGCCACGTTGATGCGCTCGATGCCGACCTTGCGGTGGATCGGCGCCAGCGCGACCAGCATCTGCATGGTCGAGCAGTTGGGGTTGGCGATGATGCCGCGCGGGCGGTTGGCCACCTGCTCGGGATTGACCTCCGACACCACCAGCGGCACGTCGTCGTCGTAGCGGAACGCCGAGGAGTTGTCGATCACCACCGCACCGGCGGCGGCGAACTTGGGCGCGTACTCCTTGGAAATGCTGCCACCGGCGGAGAACAGCGCGATGTCGACGCCGCTCGGATCGAATTTGGCGAGGTCTTCCACCACCAGTTTCTTCGCACCGAACTCGATCTTCTCGCCGGCCGAGCGTTCGCTGGCGAGTACGTGCAATTTGCCGATGGGGAACTGGCGCTCGGCGAGGATCTTGAGCATGGTCTCGCCGACCGCGCCGGTGGCACCGACGATGGCAACGTTGCAGGAGTTCTTGGCGTTCATTGGTTCCTTGTGGTCCTGGTTGGTGGGGCTGCCGGATCCGATCCGGCGGGTGGGGTGACGGCATTATCCGCCAACAACGGTCGATCTCCCGCTGATGGCAGCGGGACTCAGCGTTTGAGCTGACCGGCGTTGACGGGTGTCGGCGGGCGGCCGGCGTCAGGGCCGAAGCCCAGCGCGGCAATCAGGTTGTCGACGGCCAGGCTGACCATCGCCCGCCGCGTGGCGAGGCTGGCGCTGGCGATGTGCGGGGTCAGCACGACATTGCGCAGCGCGAGCAGGCGCGGATTCACCGCCGGCTCGCCTTCGAACACGTCCAGGCCTGCGGCGGCCAGCCTTCCGGCGGAAAGCGCGTCGGCCAGCGCATCCTCGTCGACCAGGCCGCCGCGGGCGACGTTGGTCAGCGTCGCGGTCGGCTTCATCTTCGCCAGCGCCGCGGCATTGACCAGGTGATGCACCTGCGGCGAGTACGGCAGCACCAGCACCAGGTGGTCGGCCTGCACCAGCAGCGAATCGAAATCCACGTATTGCGCGCGGCAGTCGCGCTCGATGCCTTCCGGCAGGCGGCTGCGGTTGTGGTACAGCACGCGCATGTCGAAGCCGGCGGCACGGCGGGCGATGCCCTGCCCGATCCGTCCCATGCCGAGGATGGCCAGGGTCGAGCCGTGCAGGTCGCCGCCGAGCAGCGTCTCGAAACTCCACTGCCGCCACTGGCCCTCGCGCAGCCAGCGTTCGCCCTCGGTGATGCGCCGTGCCGCGGCCATCATCAAAGCGAAGCCGAAGTCGGCAGTGGTTTCGGTCAGCACGTCGGGCGTGTTGGTGACGACGATGCCGGCACGGCTGAGCGCCGGCACGTCGAGGTTGTTGTAGCCGACGCCGACATTGGCGATCGCGCGCAGGCGGCCGGCGCCTGCGACTTCGGCCGCGCCGATCGGATCGTTGAGCGTGACCAGGGCCCCGTCGCTGCCGGCCAGCGCAGCGGCAATGGCTGCACTCCCGTGCTGGGTCACCTGCGCGGTGTCGTCGACATCGAAGTGCTCACGCAGGCGTCCGACAATGTCGGCGAACAGGGGTTGCGACACCCACACCCGCGGCCGCGCTTCAGCCATCGAGCGAACCTGCGATGCGCGGCGTCGGCAGTTCTACGTCGCCGCACTGGGCGCGGTGGCGCAGCGCCTGGTCCATCAGCACCAGCGCCACCATCGCTTCGCAGATCGGCGTGGCGCGGATGCCGACGCAGGGATCATGACGGCCGGTGGTGACCACCTCGACGACATTGCCGTGGACATCGAGGCTGTCGACCGGCAGGCGCAGGCTCGAGGTCGGCTTGAAGGCGACCGAGCAGCGCAGCGGCTGCCCGCTGCTGATGCCGCCGAGGATGCCGCCGGCGTGGTTGGAGGCAAAACCCTCGGGTGTCATGTGGTCGCGGTGCTCGCTGCCCTTCTGCGTGACCACGCCGAAGCCGTCGCCGATCTCCACGCCCTTGACCGCATTGATGCTCATCAGCGCGCCGGCCAGTTCGCCGTCGAGCTTGCCGTAGATCGGCTCGCCCCAGCCCGGCGGCACGCCGGTGGCGATGACGTCGACGCGCGCGCCGACCGAGTCGCCGGACTTGCGCAGCGCATCCATGTACAGCTCGAGTTCGGTGACCTGGCGGGTGTCGGGCCAGAAGAACGGGTTGTCCTCCACCGCCGCCAGGTCGAAGCCGTCGGGCACGATCTCGCCAATTTGCGACAGGTAGCCGCGAACCACGACGCCATGGCGGTCGGCCAGCCACTTCTTGGCGATCACGGCAGCGGCGACGCGCATCGTGGTCTCGCGCGCCGAGGAGCGGCCGCCACCGCGCGGGTCGCGGATGCCGTACTTCTGCCAGTAGGTGTAGTCGGCGTGGCCCGGGCGGAACTGCTCGGAGATTTTCGCGTAGTCCTTGCTGCGCTGGTCGGTGTTGCGGATCAGCAACGCGATGGGAGTACCGGTGGTGACGCCTTCGTAGACACCGCTGAGGATCTCGACCTCGTCGGCCTCGTGGCGCTGCGAGGTGTGGCGGGTGCGGCCGGTGGCGCGCCGCTCGAGGTCGCGGCGGAAGTCTTCCGGCGCGATCGCGATGCCGGGAGGACAGCCGTCGACGACGCAGCCGATCGCCGGGCCGTGGCTTTCACCGAAGGTGGTTACCGAGAGCAGCTTGCCGAAGGTGTTGCTGGACACGGGGGATCCTGTTGTCTGGACCGGTGCACTCTAGCAATCGGAAATGGTTGCTGCCGGAACCACGGCCGCGGTGCGCGGCCTCAGCCGCGCGCGTCCGCCAGTTCCTTGATGCGGGCGTGATGCTCGACCATGTCGCTGCGCTCGACCACGAAGATGCCCATCTGGCCGACCTTGAACTCGACCCAGGCCATCGGCAGCTCCGGCAGCAGCGCCACCAGGGCCTGCTCGGCTTCGCCGACTTCGCAGATCAGCAGGCCGTGTTCGCTGAGGTGATCGGGTGCGTCGCGCAGGATCTTCAGCGCCAGGTCGAGACCGTCGTCGCCGGCGCGCAGGCCCAGGTCGGGCTCGTACGAGTATTCCTTCGGCAGCGCATCGGTCTCGTCGTTGGTCACGTACGGCGGGTTGGTCACGATCAGGTCGTAGACCTCGCCCTGCAGGCCCTTGAACAGGTCCGACTTGCGCAGCGTGACGTTGTCGGCATGCAGGCGCGCCTTGTTCTCGTGCGCCAGCGACAGTGCGTCGTCGTTGATGTCGGCGCCGTCGACCTGCCAGTACGGGTGGTAGTGGCCGGTGGCAATGGCGATGCAGCCCGAGCCGGTGCACAGGTCGAGCACGCGCTCGACTTCGCGACCGCCCAGCCACGGCTCGAAGCCGCTGGTGATCAGTTCGGCGATCGGCGAACGCGGCACGAGGGCGCGGCGGTCGCTCTTGAAGCTCAGTCCGGCGAACCAGGCCTCACCGGTCAGGTAGGCGGCCGGGACGCGCTCACCGATGCGGCGCTCGAATAGCGCCAGCACCTTGGCCTTCTCATCCGCGGTCACGCGCGAGGTGCCGTAGACCGGGCTCAGGTCGTGCGGCAGGTGCAGCGCATGCAGCACCAGCTGGGTGGCTTCGTCCAGGGCGTTGTCGTAGCTGTGGCCGAAGGTCAGGCCCGACTCGTTGAAGCGGCTGCCGCCGTAGCGGATCAGGTCGATGATCGAGACCTGTTCGAACTGAACGGCCTGGAGGTTGGCGGAGCCGGACATGGCGAGGCCTTGCATTGGGGGTCGGCGATTATACCGGGCGACCGGTATCATGCCCGCGCGCCCAGCCGGGGCGGCCGTTCAAGAGACATCATGTTCAACCGCACCACCGTGCTCATCCTGATCGCCGCCCTCGCCGCCGCCCTGGGGCTGTGGGCCGCGCAACGCCATTTCGGCCCGGTCACCGCCTCCAAGTGGCCGCAGACGCAGGTCGTGCGCCTGTTCGAGCCCGCCCGCGAGCTGCCGTCGTTCTCGTTGCGCCAGTCCGATGGCACGGCGCTGGTGCCAGGTGAGCTCAAGGGCCACTGGACGCTGGTGTTCCTGGGCTTCACCCATTGCCCGGACGTTTGCCCGACCACCTTGGCGGAGATGGCCCGTGCCCAGAAGCAGTGGGCAGCCCTTCCGGAAGCCACCCGCCCGCGCGTGCTGTTCGTCTCGGTCGATCCCGAGCGCGACACGCCGGACCGCATCGGCGAGTACGCCCACGCCTTCCACCGCGACACCCTGGCCGCCACCGCCGACATCCCGGCGCTGGAAGGCTTCGCCAAGTCGCTGAGCATGGTCTTCGCCAAGGTGCCGGCACCCGACGGCGCGCCGGCTGACCAGTACAGCGTCGACCACAGTGCCTCGATGGCGGTCCTCGACCCGCAGGGACGCATGGCCGGCATCATCCAGCCGCCGCTGGACCCCAAGGCGATCGCTGCCGACATGACCGCGCTGACCCAGGCGGCCGCAGGAGTGCGCGCCGAATGAGCCTGGTCACTGCCCTCACCTATGTGCTGCCGCATCGCCTGCTGTCGTCGATGGCGCGCCGCTTGGCCTACTCGGACTCGCCGATGGTCAAGCAGTGGCTGATCGACACGGTCACGCGCAAGTTCGGCGTCAACCTCGCCGAGGCGGCCGAACCCGATCCGAACGCGTATCCGACGTTCAATGCCTTCTTCACCCGCGCGCTCAGGCCCGGCGCGCGCGTTGCCGATGCCGATCCGCGCTCGCTGCTGATGCCCGCCGACGGCCGCATCAGCCAGTGCGGCCCGATCGAGAACGGCCGCATCTTCCAGGCCAAGGGCCAGTCGTTCACCGCCGCCGAACTGCTCGGTGACGATGACGCCGCCGAGCCGTTCAACAACGGCCTGTTCGCCACCGTGTACCTGTCGCCCAAGGACTACCACCGCGTGCACATGCCGTGGGGCGGCAAGCTGCGCGAGACCGTGCACGTGCCCGGCCGCCTCTTCAGCGTCGGCCCGGCCGCGGTGCAGAACGTGCCGCGCCTGTTCGCCCGCAACGAACGCCTGGTCTGCCACTTCGACACCGACTTCGGGCCGATGGCGATGGTGATGGTCGGCGCGCTGCTGGTCTCGGGCGTGGAAACGGTGTGGAGCGGCGTGGAGATTCCGCGCTACGGCGACACCGTGACCGTGAAGGACTACCGCGGCGCGGACATCACCCTGGAGCGCTTCGCCGAGATGGCGCGCTTCAACTATGGCTCGACCGTGATCGTGCTGCTGCCGCCGGGCGTGGCGGCGCTGGACCCCTCATTGAAGGGTGAATCGCCGGTGCGGCTGGGCGAAGTGCTGGCGCGTCGTTCGGACGCGGCATAAGCAGGAGTCCGTCATCCCCGCGAAGGCGGGAACCAGGGACATGGCTTCTGCACGCCCCTGGATGACGCTGGATCCCCGCCTTCGCGGGGATCACGTACCGGTGGCGGGCCTCAGCCCTCGCAGCCGTCCAGCTTGATCTTCTGTCCCGGCTTGATCGCGTAACGCGGTGCCTTGAGCTTGTTGGCCTTGGCCAGGTCACCGGTATCGCACTGGAACTTCTGCGCGATCGCAGTCAGCGTTTCGCCGCGCTTGACCGTATAGGACGACGGCTTGGACGCCTTCTTCGGTGCCGCCTTCGCCACCGCCACCGCGCCGGCCGAACCGGTGCCCGCGCTCTCGGCTTCGTACACCACGTCGCTCGAATTCACCGGAGTGACCGGCCCGGTCCGCACGATCGCCGAACTGGCATCGCTCATCACAAGCGTATGCGCGAGGTCGGCGCGCTGGCCCTGGATGCAGTAGCGGTTGTACAGGCCGACCATTTTGGTGGTGGCGTTGAGGACGGTGCCGGTAGGCAGGTAGCGGTCGGCCTCGTAACGCGGGTTGAGGTTGCGCAGCGCGCGCATGTAGCCGTCACGCGAACCGCTGCTGCCCAGGCAGATGGTCAGCTCGTAGATCGAGCTGGGCTTGCTCAGCCGCAGGGCCGCCGCGCGCGCGTCGACCTTCGGGAAGCTCAGGCCGTACTCCTTTGGATGCAGGAACAGCCATGCCGCGGCGATCACCATCGGCACGTAGTCGCGGGTTTCCGCCGGGAACTGGTTGTAGACCGACTCGTCCCAGAAGTTGCGCCCGCCCGAGCTGTTGTAGACGCGCTGGGCGCGGCCCTCGCCGCCGTTGTAGGCAGCCAGAGACAGCTCGATGCTGCGGTTGAGCTGGCCCAGGCGCTCGTTGAAATAGGACGCTGCCGCCTGTGCCGATGCGCGGGCGTCGTAGCGGGTATCGAAGCCGGTACCGTCTTCGCCCAGGCCGAAGCGCAGACCGGTGCCGTACATGAACTGCATCGGCCCGGCGGCGCCGGCGCGCGAGGTCGAATGGACGCGGCCGTTGGACTCCTTGGCCATCACGCCGAACAGCAGCGCCTCGGGCAGGCCGGCGCGCTCGAACTGCGGCCACATCGACTGGCGCAGGTACTGGTAGTTCTCGAACGTATCGATCAGCGCCGGGCGCATGTCGGTCAGCCAGCGGCGGATGCCCGCCTGCACGGCCGGGTTGTACTGCACCATCTTCACGAAGCGCTGGCCGTCGGCACTGAGCAGCGCCGCGGCACGGGCGGCCTCGGGCACGTCGGCGGTGATGCTGCCGGCGCCTTCGTCCTCGCTGTCTTCGGGCACGTCGTCGCCAGCGGCAACGTCGGCGTTCTGCTTCAGCAGGCGCTTGTAGGCGGTCAGCATGGTCGTGGGCGAGCAGCCCTTCTGCTTCACGCAGGCGGCCATCACGTCTTCCATGTCCTCCAGCGAGGCATCGACCTCGCTGCGCCCGGACGGATCGGCGTTGCCGACCTTGACGATGCCCTGGCGATAGCGGGCCTCGGCGGCCTGCATGCGCTGGTCGAGTGCCTCCACGGCTGCCTGGTCGCGCTTGGAGAGGGCATGCGCGCTCGGCGCAAGAGTGGCGAAACCGAGCGCGAGCAGCGCGACGGAAGGACGAACCAGTGCGGGCATGGACGACAACTGAAAGCGGGGGACTGGGAGGGTAGCGTTGCCTTGCGAACGCGGGCAAGCACTGTTGCAGCCAAAGTGCGTGAATGGGGATATGCGTGGCAAATGCGGCCCGTATCGGTGCCGGCAGCGTCCAGCCGGGAAACTTTCCCGGTGTCCATGCGCGCCCGAGCAGCATTCGGCGACGCCGCATAGAATCGTCCGCACTTCCCCCACTGAACCGAGCACGGACCCGGACATGGACCCAAGCACAGGCACGACAGGCACTATTCTCATCGGCAAGGCCGTCACCACCCCGACTTCCCTGCCCGACAGCCACGGCCAGGTGTACCTGCTGTCCAAGTTCGGCAACCGCCATGGCCTGGTCGCCGGCGCCACCGGTACCGGCAAGACCGTGACCCTGATGACCCTGGCCGAAGGCTTCTCGCGCCAGGGCGTGCCAGTGTTCCTCGCCGACGTGAAGGGCGACGTCGCCGGCCTGGCGATGGCCGGCACCAGCAGCGACAAGCTGCAGGCCCGTGTCGCGGAGATCGGCATCGGCGACTACGCCAGCCAGGCCAGTCCGGTCGTGTTCTGGGACCTGTTCGGCAAGCTCGGCCACCCGGTGCGCACCACCGTCAGCGAGATGGGCCCGACCCTGCTGGCGCGCGTGCTCGAACTCAACGACACCCAGTCGGGGGTGCTCGACATCGTCTTCAAGCTCGCCGACGACCGCGGCCTGCTGCTGCTCGACCTGGAGGACCTGCGTGCCCTGCTCGGCCTGGTCGCGGCCGAGCGCAAGGACATCTCCACCAGCTATGGCCTGGTCAGCGCACAGTCGATCGGCGCGATCCAGCGCTCGCTGCTGCGCCTGGAACAGGAAGGCGGCGAGATGTTCTTCGGCGAACCGGCGCTGGAACTGACCGACCTGATGCGCACCCACACCGACGGGCGCGGCGTGGTCAACATCCTCGCCTCCGACCAATTGGTCCTGAAGCCGCGGCTGTACTCGAGCTTCCTGCTGTGGCTGCTGTCGGAGCTGTTCGAGAACCTGCCCGAGGTCGGCGACCTCGATAAGCCCAAGCTGGTGTTCGTCTTCGACGAGGCCCACCTGCTGTTCGACGACGCGCCGCCGGCGCTGCAGCAGCGTGTCGAGCAGGTGGTGCGCCTGATCCGCTCCAAGGGCGTGGGCGTGTATTTCTGCTCGCAGTTTCCCGACGACGTGCCCGACAACATCCTCGGCCAGCTCGGCAATCGCGTGCAGCATGCGTTGCGGGCGTTCACGCCGCGCGACCAGAAGGCGGTGAAGACCGCGGCGCAGACCTTCGTCGCCAACCCGGCGCTGGACGTGGCCGAGACCATCTCGCAGCTCGGCACCGGCGAGGCGCTGGTGTCCACGTTGCAGGAGAAAGGCGTGCCGATGCCGGTCGAAAAGACCCTGGTGGCGCCGCCGCGTTGCCGCATGGGCGCGATCACCGAAGCCGAACGCGCGCAGGTTCGCGCCGGCAGTCCGGTCGGGCCCAGGTACGACACCCGCATCGATCGCGACTCGGCCGCCGAAGTGCTGGCACAGAAGGCCACCGCCGCGGCCGAACAGGCCAAGGCCCCCCCGGCGCGCACGCGCGAACAGGACGATGCCGACGAAGGTGGTTTCAGCCAGTCGGTGAAGGACGCCGTGTTCGGCACCAAGCGCCGCCAGGGCATGGTCGAGACCATGGCCAAGCAGACCGCGCGAACGGTCGGCAACCAGATCGGCCAGCAGATCCTGCGCGGGCTGCTGGGCGGGATCTTCGGGGGCAAGGCTCGGCGCTGATTCGCACCTGCTCCGGCGGCGGCCCAACGTCGCCGGGGCCGCTCAGGATTTGCGTTTGCCAACCTGCTCCCGCGCGCGCTTCTGCGTCTGCTGCATCTGCATCGTCAGCTTGTAGGCGGTGTAGTACTTGTAGATGTTGCGCACGTAGGTCGTCGTTTCGATGCCGATCTTCTCGGCGGTGACGATCTCGACGTTGTTGAACCATTTGTCCGGGTTGAGTCCGCGCCTGGCCGCCTCGCGCCGCATCCTGGCGATGTTGCCGGGGCCCGCGTTGTAGCTGGCGAAGGCGAAGAGCGGTCGCACGTCCTTGCTGAAATGCGCATCCTTGAAGTACTGGCCCATCAGCTTGTCCATGTACTTTGCACCGGCGTGGATGTTGGGCTCGACCTGGCGGATGTCGCCGACCTTGAGCTCGGCCCCGGTGGCCGGCATCACCTGCATCACTCCGATCGCGCCGACGTGGCTCTTCGCGTCCTGGCGCAGGCGTGACTCCTGGTAGCCCTGCGCCGCCAGCATCACCGGATCGAAGCCGTACTGCGCGCCGTACTTCTCGAACAGGCCGACGACCTGCTCGAACTGCCGCCATTCCTCGCCGCCGGTGTTGTTGCCGATCTGCTTGATCTGCTTGTGGAACTGCGCCAGGCGATAGTCGATCACGCCCTGCTTCTTCACCCAGTTGACATAGAAATCCTGCAGCGCCGCAGCGAGCTGCGGACTCTGCTTGCGGTAGGCCCAGCCGACATACCCCTGTTCGCGCAGCACCAGGTCGTCGCGCGGGCGGATGTCGGGCAATACCTGCGCCCACAGCCGCGCCTTCCAGTCGTCGACGACGATGTACTCCAGCAGGCCTGCGTTGAGCATCTCCAGGAAGTCCTCGTCCTCCAGCGCCTCGGGCAGGGGCACGATGGTGATGGCCGGTTTGCCTGACTTGACCAGCCGCTCGCTGAGCGCCTTGAGGCTCTCGTGGTAGCTGCTGGCCAGCCGCACATGCACGCGACGCCCGGACAGTTCGTCCAGCCGGGCGATGGCTGGCGAGGCCGGGCCGGTCACCAGTAGTTCGCGCACCGGCTTGCGGTCGCGCGGCGCGGCGAAGTCGACGATCGCCTCGCGCGCGGGCGTCACGGTGAGGTTGCCCGCGCCGATGTCGCCCAGGCCGCTGGCGACATCGGGCAGCAGGCGATCACGCGTGGTCGGAATCAGGTAGAGGGTCAACGGACGCTTGCCCAGCTGCTTGGCGTACTTGCGGTTGATGTAGCGCTCGAAGTCGCGCAGCAGCTCCGCACTGAGGCCGCGCTCGCGGCCCTTGTCGGTGAAGTAGAGGGTGCGGCTGTACGGCACCAGCGCACGGATCATGCGCCGCTCGAGCATCGCGTCGAAGTCGCCCTTCCACGGCCGGTTCTCGAGGTTGAGCTGGCGAACCGTGCTGGCCTGTTCGGGCACGGCGGTAGCTGCAGCGGCGTCCGCCGCTGGCGCCTGTGGGGACCCGGCAGGAACCTCCGGCGCGGCCTCGGCCGGACCTTGCGCCTCGACCGGCGACGGGGTCGGCGCCACCTCGGGTCCCGGCGCAACATCCTGCGACCGCTCCGCCGAAGTCGGAGCCGCAGCCGTCGTGCGTGCCTGCACCGGCGGCGCAGCGGGCGCCGGCGCCTGTTCGCGCGAACACGCGACCGCCAGCAGCAGCCACAGCCAACCCACGCGGACGCACCGGTACCGCCATGCTGCCTGCGTCTTCATGACCGCTTCTCCGGGAGCTGCCAGAAGGTTGCGCCGCGCTTCGTTCAGACCGCGTGTGAGCCGACGGCTGCGGCTCGCACCGGGCTTGAGGGACGCCGTCGGCTCTGCGATAACGGTCGCCCGTCCCCATGTCCTCGCCGATGTCCCGCTGGCGTCCCCCTGCCGAGAAAAGCACCGCCCTGATCACCCGCGGCGGCCACGATCGCCTCAAGTCCGAGCTCGACGAGCTGTGGCGCGTCAAGCGTCCGGAGGTGGTCAAAGCGCTGGCCGCGGCCGCCGCCGAGGGCGACCGTTCCGAGAACGCCGAGTACACCTATCGCAAGAAGCAGCTCGGCGAGATCGACCGGCGTGTGCGTTACCTCAGCAAGCGCCTGCCGTCGCTGCGCATCGTCGACACCGTGCCGACCGATCCGGAAGCGGTGTTCTTCGGGGCGCGCGTGGAAGTCGAGAACATCGCCAGCGGCGAGAGCCAGCGCTATCGCATCGTCGGCCCGGACGAGACCGACGCGCGCGCGGGCTGGATCAGCATCGATTCGCCGTTGGCACGCGCGATGCTCAAGAAACGCCTCGACGATGAATTCGAAGCGATGCTGCCCGGCGGCGCCGCGCGCTTCGTGATCGTCGACGTCAGTTATGGCGATGCCGGTGCCTGAGCACGCTGTCGGACCACGTGTCGACCTGCGCGAGGCGACAGTCGCCGACGCGGCCGCCATGAGCGCGCTCGTGTGCGAATTGACCCGACGCTGGATCGCACCGGATTGCACGCCTGACGGCGCGGCGCGGCTGCTGCAGATGCTCGCGCCAGAACCCACGGCCAAGCGCCTGGATGACGGCTTCCGCTACCTCGTGGCGCAGCGTGGCCAGGTACTGGTCGGCGTTGCGGCGTTGCGTCCGCCTGCCCACCTGTTCCATCTGTTCGTCGCCGAAGCGGCGCAGCGGCAAGGACTGGCGCGTCGCATGTGGGAAACCGTGCAGGCGTGGGTGGAACCGCCTGCACTGATCACCGTCAACGCCTCGCGCCACGCGCTGGCGGTCTACCGCCAGCTGGGATTCGAAGCGACCGGCCCGGAACTGTGCGAGCACGGCATCGTGTTCACACCGATGCTGTGGCGCCCGCCGAGCTGAGGCCGTGCCTCAGTCGTCGAACGCGACTTCGCCGAACAGGTCGTGCTCGTCGCTGCCCATGATCTCGACGTCGACGAACTCGCCCGGCTTGAGGCCGGCCATGAAGCCGTTCTGGATCTGCACGAGACCGTCGATCTCTGGCGCGTCGGCCATCGAGCGCGCGATCGCCAGTTCGCCGTCGAGCGCGTCGACCAGGCAGCGCTGGGTGGTGCCGACCTTGGCTTCGAGCTTGGCCGCGGAAATGTCCGCCTGGCGCTCCATGAAGCGCGCAAGACGCTCGGCCTTGACCTCTTCCGGCACCGGATCGGGCAGCGCGTTGGCGCTGGCACCGTCGACCGGCGAATAGGCGAACGCGCCGACGCGGTCGAGCTGGGCCTCGTCGAGGAAGTCCAGCAGCTCTTCGAACTCGGCCTCGGTCTCGCCGGGGAAACCGACGATGAAGGTCGAGCGGATGGTGATGTCCGGCGCGATCGAGCGCCAGCGCTGGATCCGCTCGAGCGTCTTGTCGACCGCGCCCGGGCGCTTCATCAGCTTGAGCACGCGCGGGCTGGCGTGCTGGAACGGGATGTCCAGGTACGGCAGCAGCTTGCGCATGCCGTTGGCGCCGGTCTCGGCCATCAGCGGGATGATGTCGTCGACGTGCGGATACGGGTACACGTAATGCAGGCGGGTCCAGATGCCCAGTTCGCTCAGGCCCTCGCACAGCGCTTTCATGCGCGTCTGGTAGGTCTTGCCGCGCCATTCGTGCTGCGCGTACTTGACGTCGACGCCGTAGGCCGAGGTGTCCTGCGAGATCACCAGCAGTTCCTTGACGCCGCCCATGGCGAGCTTCTCGGCCTCGCGCAGCACCTGGTCGACCGGACGGCTGACGAGGTCGCCGCGCATCGACGGGATGATGCAGAAGCTGCAGCGGTGATTGCAGCCTTCGGAAATCTTCAGGTAGGCGTAGTGCTTGGGCGTCAGCTTGATGCCCGTGTCGGGCACCAGGTTCAGGAACGGATCGTGCTTGGGCGGCAGTGCCGCGTGCACCGCGCTCATCACGCTGCCGTAATCCTGCGGGCCGCTGATCGACAGCACGCCCGGGTGCGCCTCGCGGATCTGCTCGGGCTTCTTGCCCAGACAACCGGTGACGATGACCTTGCCGTTCTCGGCGATGGCCTCGCCGATCGCGTCCAGCGACTCGGTCACGGCCGAGTCGATGAAGCCGCAGGTGTTGACCACGACCACGTCGGCATCGTCGTAGGTCTGGACGATGTCGTAGCCCTCCACGCGCAACTGGGTGAGGATGCGTTCGGAGTCGACCAGCGCCTTGGGGCAACCGAGGCTGACGAAACCGACTTTGGGATTGGCTAGGGACATTGAAGGAACCGGGCATGTCGAGTTGCAGTCGCGCCAAGTGCAGCGAGCGACCTGCTGGCCACGCGCTTGGCGGCTACAGCAGGTCCCTCGCTGCGCTCGGGACGACAGGATGGCTGCGGATTATAGCGCCGGCGCTAGAATCAACCGGGCAGGAGGTGCCGCGAAGCTGAACACTTGCGGTCACGAGCGCCCACAGACAACTGAATGGACCTCTCCCCCATGGCCCACTGGATAGATCTGGACACCCCGCATGGCCCGGTCAGGGCCTGGCGCGCCGAGCCGACCGGCCCCTCGAAGGGCGCCGTGATCGTGTTGCAGGAGATTTTCGGCGCCAACGCCCACATCCGCAGCGTCGCCGAACGCTTCGCCGCGGCCGGTTTCGTCGCCCTGGCGCCGGCGCTGTACGACCCGGTGGCGCCCGGGGTCGAGCTGGGCTATGACGAGGCAGGCACGCAACGCGGTGCTGCCCTGCGCAACGAACTGGGATTCGAGCGCGCAGTCGACATCATCAGCGAGGCCGCCGACGAGCTGCACCGCGAGGGCCTGCGCGTGGGAGTGGTCGGATTCTGCTGGGGCGGCAGCCTGGCTTTCCTGGCCAATACGCGCCTGGGCCTGCCGGCCGTGTCCTGGTACGGCGCGCGCACCGTGCCCTTCCTCGATGAACCATTGCGCGCGCGGATGATGTTCCACTTCGGCGAAAACGACGGCAGCATCCCGGCCGAGGTGATCGAACAGCACCGCGGCAAGCATCCGGGCGCGGCCGTGCACGTCTATGCCGGCGCCGGCCATGCCTTCAATCGCGACGTCGACAACCATGCCTACCATCCCGCCAGCGCCGAACTGGCCTGGCACCGCACCATCGATTTCCTGGCGGAGAACCTGCGATGAATCGCACTGGTAACACGGGCGCCTGGCAACTGCATGCGCAGCTGGCCGAGGACACGCACCCGGTCGCACATCTCGCCCTGAGCGAGCTGCGACTCATGGACGATGCCAACCATCCATGGCTGATCCTGATCCCGCGCGTGGCCGACGCGGTCGAGCTGGTCGACCTCGACGAGGCGCAGCAGGCCACGCTGATGCGCGAGATCAGTGCCGCCAGCCGCGCCCTGCAGGTCGAGTTCAAGCCACAGAAGATCAACGTCGCCGCGCTCGGCAATGTGGTGCCGCAACTGCACGTGCATGTCATCGCGCGCTTCCACGACGACATCGCCTGGCCGCGACCGGTCTGGGGCACCGCCAGCGCGCAGGCCTATACGCCCGAGGCGCTGGTGACGCGGATCCAGCAACTGCAGGGCGCCCTTCCGCAGTGAACCGTTCGTTCGTCTGCGACATTGAAGCGCTCGCAGACGACGCCTGGCTGCTGCGCTTCGGCGACCAGCTTGACCCGCAGCTCAATGCCCGCGTGCATGCGATTGCGCGCCGGCTTGGCGGCGAACACAAACCGCACTGGCTGCGCGGCCTGGTGCCCGCCTTCGCCAGCCTGGGCGTGTTCTTCGATCCGGCCGCGGATCCGGCGCACATCCACGAGGAGCTGCTGGCATTGCTCGCGATGGACGAGACGCCGGTGGTCGACGCAAGCGCGCAGGCGGCACGGACGGTGGAGATTCCCGTCGTTTACGGCGGCGAGTTCGGCCCGGACCTGGAGTCCGCGGCGGCGGAGCTGCAGATGTCGCCGCAGCAGCTGATCACGCGACACTCCAGCGGCGTGTACACCGTGGCGATGATCGGCTTCGCACCGGGGTTCCCTTACCTGGCCGGACTTGACCCGGCGCTGGCGCTGCCGCGGCTTGCGACGCCGCGCGCACGCGTTGCAGCGGGCAGCGTCGCCATCGGCGGCGCCCAGACCGGCATCTACCCACGCGAAAGCCCCGGTGGCTGGCGCCTGCTCGGGCGCACGCCGAAAGTGCTGTTCGACCCTGCGCGGGCGACGCCATCGCTGCTGCTGCCCGGTGATCGCGTCCGCTTCGTCGCCATCGAGGCGGACCGTTTCGCGGACGCCGCTCCATGAGCCGTGCCCGTTATGGCCTGCGCGTGCTGCGCCCCGGGTTGCTTACGACCGTGCAGGACCTGGGCCGCACGGACTGGCGCCACCTCGGCGTTGCCCATGCCGGCGCACTCGACGGCGATGCGGCGCGACTGGGCAATCGCCTGGTCGGCAACCGCGCCGACGCCGCGGTGCTGGAAGTCACCCTGCACGGCCCGACGCTGCAACTGGACGTGCCGATGCGCATCGCCCTGACCGGCGCCACAGTCGCGGCGCGATTCGATGGCGAGCCGGTTCCCGGCGGCCGCCCGGTGCTGCTGCCGGCCGGCACGCTCGAGCTTGGCGCGGTCCGTGGCGGTGCGCGCGCCTGGCTGGCCATCGCCGGCGGCATCGACGTGCCCGAAGTGCTCGGTAGCCGCAGCACCGACCTGCGTGGCGGCTTCGGCGGTCTCGACGGACGCGCACTGCGCACCGGCGACAGACTGGCGCTGGGCGACGCGCCGCCGTGCGACACCACGCGATTGCAAAGCGTGCGCTGGTGGATCGACCCCGGCCATGACGAAGACCCGCGCGCGCCTATCCGCTATCTGCCTTCGACGCATGCCTGGTCGGCGCCGCTGGCGCGACGCGCCTGGAAGGTCAGCGCCAGCAGCAACCGCCAGGGCCTGCGGCTGCAAGGCGATGCCTTGCCGACCCCCAAGGCCGACGGCATCTCCGAACCGGTCGCGCCGGGCACGATCCAGCTGCCGCCCGACGGCCAGCCGATCATCCTGTTGGCCGATGCCCAGACCGTCGGCGGCTACCCGCGACTGGGGCACGTCATCGCCGCCGACCTGCCCCGTCTGGCGCAATGCATTCCGGGACAGACCCTGCACTTCGCCGCAGTCGATGCCACCGCTGCCTACCGCCTGGCTTGCGCGGCGCGGGCACGGGTCGCCAGAATCGGCGTGATGATCGACGCGCGCGTGCCCGCGGTCTGACCCCTCCAACTCCTTACCTTCCGGAATCCCATGAAATCCAATGTCATCGGCGCGCTGGTGCTGGTCGTGATCGGCACCCTTTTCCTGCTCAACAACCTTGGCTACACCGACATGAGCCTGGGTCGGATGCTGATGACCTGGTGGCCGGCGATCCTGATCGTGGTCGGCCTGGGAATGCTCTTCAAGCGCGGCTGAGGCCGCATCCGACCATGACGTGAGCAGACGTATCGACTTCAACTGCGATCTGGGCGAAGGCTGCGGCGACGATGCGGCGATCCTGCCGCTGGTCAGCTCGGCCAACATCGCCTGCGGCGGCCACGCCGGCGACGACGCGACGATGCGCGCGACGCTGAGGCTGTGCCGCGCGCACGGCGTGGCGGCAGGCGCGCATCCCTCGTTCGACGACCGCGAGCATTTCGGCCGGCGTGCCCTGACGGTCCCCCCGGCCGATATCGCGCGGACGGTGCGGGCGCAGATCGAGCGCCTGGCAACGATCGCCAGCAAGGAAGGCGTGCGCCTGACCCACGTCAAGCCACACGGCGCGCTCTACAACGTCGCCGCCGACGACCGCGGTGTCGCCGACGCGATCGCCGCAGTCGTCAAGGACTTCGACCCGTCGCTGGTGCTGTTCGGCCTGTCCGGCTCGGCGCTGACCGATGCCGGCAGCGCCCATGGGCTGCAGGTCGCCCACGAAGTGTTCGCCGAACGCGGCTACGACCGCCGCGGCCGCCTGCTGCCGCGCGGCAGCGAAGGCGCGGTGATCGAATCGCTCGACGTCGCCATTGCGCAGGTTCGACGGCTGGCCACCCGCGGCGAAGTGGTCGCCGACGACGGCAGCATCGTGGCGCTGCGCGCCGATACCTTGTGCCTGCACGGTGACCGCAGCGATGCGGCGGTGTTCGCGCAGGCGGTTCGCGAGGCGCTGCAGGCGGATGGCATAGTCGTCGCCTCCGTCACGGCCAAAGGCCTTCCATGAATTACTGGCCCCTCCTGGGCGTCGCCTGGGTCGTCGTCGGCTTCGTCCTGCGCGCCAACCCGGTCATCGTGGTCGTCAGTGCCGGACTGGTGAGCGGCTTGGCCGCGGGCAAGTCGATGCCGGAGCTGCTGGCCGTGATCGGCGACAGTTTCATTTCCAATCGCGCCCTGCTGATGTTCGCGATGACGCTCCCGACCATCGGCCTGCTCGAACGCGCCGGTCTGCGCGAGCACGCACTGCAGTGGATCGCGCGCTGGCGCGGATTGACCCTGGCACGACTGCTGGTCGTCTACCTCGCCGCGCGCCAGGGGCTGAGCACGCTCGGCCTGATCGACATCGCCGGTCACGCCCAGACCGTGCGCCCGCTGCTGGCGCCGATGTCGGAATCTGCGGCCAACCGCACACCCGGCCTGCAGGAGCATGGCCCGCTGCCGCGCGCGGAAATCCAGCGCGTGCATGCCCTCGCCGCGGCGACCGACAACGTCGGCCGCTTCTTCGGCGAGGACGTGTTCCTCGCCTTCGGCGCGGTGCTGCTGATCCAGGGCTTCTACGCCGAACACGGCATCACCCTGGAGCCGTTACAGATCGCGCTGTGGGCGATCCCGACCGCGATCGCCGCGTTCGTGATCCACGCCGTGCGCATCGTCTTCTTCCAGCGCGGCCTCGCCCGCCGGATGAGTTCGTCGACCGACAGCACGGAGCGCCACGATGCTGTCGATTGAACATTTCTACATCGTGCTGGCGCTGTTCCTGTTCTTCGCAGGCGGCAGCAACCTGCGCGAAGGTCGCTACGCCCATGCCGCGTTCTGGTCGATGCTGGGCGTGCTGTTCGCCACCGGCAAGCTGGTGCTGACGGCCAGCAAGGCCGGCAATCCGCTGCCGTCGCAGCTGGCCGGCGCGGCCGTCATCGTGCTGGCGCTGCTGGCCACGCGCATGCGCCGGGAACACATTGCCGAAGCACCTGAAGATCAGCGCCGGGCCTCGGCCTTGCGCCTGGGCCATCGCCTGTTCGTGCCGGCATTGCTGATCCCGGCGATCACCGTGCTGATCGTGTTGTTCGGCAAGTACATCGTGATCTTCGGCACGCCGTTGTTCGGCGAGGGCAGCATCACCCTGATCGGGCTGGCCCTGGCGTGCGTGCTGGCGGCGCTGGCCGCGGTCGTGGTGACGCGCGAGCGGCCGATCCGCGCGGCCAGCGAAGGCCGGCGCCTGCTCGACACGATGGGCTGGGCGGCGCTGCTGCCGCTGGTACTGGCGACGCTCGGCGGCGTGTTCGCTGCCAGCGGCGTCGGCGATGCGGTGGCGTCGATCGTGTCCGCGGTGATTCCCGCCGACAGCCGCGTGGCCTGCGTGCTGGCCTATGGGCTGGGCATGGTGGTGTTCACGATGATCATGGGCAATGCCTTCGCCGCGTTTCCGGTGATGACCGCCGGCATCGGCCTGCCGCTGCTGATCCAGCAGCATGGCGCGGAGCCGGCGATCCTCGGCGCGCTTGGCATGCTGACCGGTTATTGCGGGACGCTGATGACGCCGATGGCGGCCAACTTCAACCTGGTGCCGGCGGCGCTGCTGGAACTCGATGACCCCAATGCGGTGATCCGGGTGCAGATCGCCACCGCGGTGCCGCTGCTGGCGGTGAACCTGCTGCTGATGTACTGGCTGGCGTTCAAGTGAGAGCCTTGCTTCCGTGACCGCGCCTATTCCCACCGTCCTGCTCACCGGCTTCGCCCCCTTCGGCGGCGAGGACAGCAATCCGAGCTGGGAGGCCGTGTCCGCGCTCGATGGCGAGCAGATCCTCGGCCACCGCATCGCTACGCGTTGCCTGCCGGTCGAGTTCGGCGCTTCGCTGCAATCCCTGCGCCGCGCGCTCGACGAGACCGCGCCGGTGCTGGCGATCTGCGTCGGCCAGGCCGGCGGCCGCGCGCAGATCGCGCTGGAGCGCGTGGCCATCAACGTCGACGATGCCCGCATTGCCGACAACGCCGGCGCCCAGCCGATCGACGAGGCCGTCATCGCCGGCGGCCCGGCCGCCTACTTCAGCGACCTGCCGATCAAGGCGATGCTGTCGGCGCTGCGCGATGCCGGCATCCCGGCCGAGATCTCGCAGACGGCCGGCACCTACGTCTGCAACCATGTCTTCTACGGGTTGATGCACGCGTTGCGAACTGTGCACGGCGTCCGTGGCGGCTTCATCCACATTCCGTATGCTCCCGCGCAGGCCGCGCGACACCCGGGCGCGCCGAGTCTGCCGCCGTCGGTGGTGAGCCAGGCCCTGCGCCTGGCGGTCGCCACCGCGTTGACTGTCGAACACGATGTCCGCCTGGCGGCGGGCACCACCCACTGAAGGACACCCTGATGCGCAAGACCGTTGTCGCTGCCCTGCTGGCCGCGTGCCTGATCACCCCTGCCCTGGCGCTGGCCGCCACGCAGTCCCAGTACGACAAGAAGGCGGCCGAGTTCGCCCAGACCGGTCAGCAGACCGTGAGCCTGTATGTCGACGTCGACCTGGGCGCGCGCAAGAACGGCTCGGCCAGCGAGCTCAACCAGGCCCATCGCGCGTTCAACAGCAATGGTTACCAGGTGCAGAGCGTGGTGGGTTACACCGAGAACGGCGACCTGCAGGGATTCTTCGTCACCTACGTGCGTCGCTGAGGGATTGCCCTCTCACAGGCCGCCGCTGGCGGCCTGTGGATCGCTTCCGGTCAGGTGCGCGGCAGCGTGACGCCGACCTGGCCCTGGTACTTGCCGCCGCGGTCCTTGTACGAGGTCTCGCAGACTTCGTCGGACTGGAAGAACAGCATCTGCGCCACGCCCTCGTTGGCGTAGATGCGCGCCGGCAGCGGCGTGGTGTTGCTGAATTCGAGGGTCACGTGGCCTTCCCATTCCGGCTCGAGCGGCGTGACGTTGACGATGATGCCGCAGCGCGCGTACGTGCTCTTGCCCAGGCACACCACCAGGGTGTCGCGCGGGATGCGGAAGTACTCGACCGTGCGCGCCAGCGCGAACGAGTTCGGCGGGATGATGCACACGTCGCTTTCGATGTCGACGAAGCTGCCGCTGTCGAAATGCTTCGGGTCGACGATCGTCGAGTTGATGTTGGTGAAGACCTTGAACTCGCGCGAGCAGCGCACGTCATAGCCGTAGCTGGACGTGCCGTAGCTGACGATGCGGTGGCCGTCGGCGGCGGTCTTGACCTGGCCCGGCTCGAACGGCTCGATCATGCCGTGCTGCTCGGCCATGCGACGGATCCAACGGTCGGACTTGATGCTCATGCTTGTACGGGGGCCTTGGGCAACGGAAAGGGGATTGTGTCAGCCGGAGCGGCTACGGGGAACTGGCGGCAGGCGCCTCAGAGCAGCGACACCGACAGCGGCGTGGCCACCTGCGGCCGCCTGGCCAGCTCGACGGCGATGCGCCGGGCGGTGACGCGGTAAGCGCGGGCCGCGGCGCTGTCCGGGGCCGCGGTGACGACCGGCACGCCGGCGTCGCCCTGCTCGCGGATCGCGATCTCCAGCGGCAGGCTGCCCAGCAGCGGCACGCCGTACTGCGCCGCCATGCGCTGGCCGCCGCCTTCGCCGAACACGTGCTCGGCGTGGCCGCAGTTGGAGCACACGTGCACGGCCATGTTCTCGACCAGGCCCAGCACCGGCACCTGCACCTTCTCGAACATCTTCAGCGCCTTGCGCGCATCCAGCGTGGCCACGTCCTGCGGCGTGGTGACGATGACCGCGCCGGCCACCGGAATCTTCTGCGCCAAGGGTCAGCTGGATGTCGCCGGTGCCCGGCGGCAGGTCGACGATCAGGTAATCAAGCTCGCCCCAGCGGGTTTCATTGAGCAGCTGCGTCAGCGCCGACGTCGCCATCGGGCCGCGCCAGATCATCGGCGTGTCCTGCTCGACCAGCAGGCCGATCGACATCGCTTCCACGCCGTGCGCGCGCATTGGTTCGATCGACTTGCCGTCGGGGCTGTCCGGACGCCCGGACAGGCCGAGCATGGTCGGGATGCTCGGGCCGTAGATGTCGGCATCGAGCACGCCGACGCGGGCGCCCTCGGCGGCCAGGGCCAGGGCCAGGTTGACGGCGGTGGTCGACTTGCCGACGCCGCCCTTGCCCGAACCGATCGCGATCAGGTTGCGCACGCTGGGCATCGGCGTGACGTTGGGTTGCACGGCGTGCGAGACGATGCGCGAGTGCAGCTCCAGCCGTGCCAGCTGGCGGCCGGTTGCGGCTACGGCGGCGGCGGCCTCGCCTTCCAGCCACGGCCGCAGCGCAAGGCAGGGGAATCCGGCGACGATCTCGACGACCACCCGGCCTTCGGCCTCGACGGCGCGGATGCGGGCGCCGGTTTCGCCCAGCGTGACCTCGGTATCGGGCAGGCGGAGGGCGGCGAGAACGGGAACAACGGCTTGCAGGGACTCACTCACGACAGCGACCTTGATCTTTCTTCAATGCGGCATTGCCCGGGGCCGCCATGTTACGTGCTATTGCGCGCCCGCCCCGGAATCACAGCGTCACGGACGCCCGGACCCGTTCACTGTCGCCGCGATGCCGCCACATCGGGTCATTGCCAAAACGCTCTCCAGGCCCGGTCCGTACGCTTGCGGATGCGGTATAAAGGTCCGCAACCGCACCCCGGTGCGGGCCTTGCCGAATACATCCCTGGGAGGGGACCCATGCGTACGAAGTTGCTTGCCCTGCTGTTCCTCACTGCACTGCCGTTGAGCCTGCTGTCGACTGCCGCGTCAGCGCAGACGCCGGTGCCGGTCGGTCACTGGACCACCATCGACGACAAGACCCAGAAGCCCAAGTCCGTGGTGGAGATCTACCAGGCCAAGGACGGCAGCCTTGCCGGCCGCGTCACCGAGATCCTGCAGTCCGACCGCGGCCCGAACCCGGTCTGCGACAAGTGCTCGGGCGACCGCAAGGACAAGCCGGTCAAGGGCATGGTGATCCTGTGGGGCATCAAGCAGGACGGCGAGACCTGGGAAGGCGGCCAGATCCTCGACCCGGCCAGCGGCAAGATCTACTCGGTGAAGGTCACCCCGATCGACGGCGGCAAGAAGCTGGAAGTCCGCGGTTTCATGGGCTTCTCGCTGCTGGGTCGCACGCAGACCTGGGTGCGCCAGTAATACGTCCACCGTCCCTCTCCCTTCAGGGCGAGAGGGACAGGTCGCGAAGCGACGAGGGAGAGGGGGAAGTCGCCATGCGATAATCCCCCGCTCTTTACGCGTCCCGGCCCCCCATGTCCCGCGAGTTCGTCGTTTCCTGTGCCCTGCCCTACGCCAACGGGCACCTGCACCTCGGCCATCTGGTCGGCTACACACAGGCCGACATCTGGTGCCGCGCGCAGCGATTGGCCGGCCACAAGGCCTGGTATGTCTGCGCCGACGACACCCACGGCACCCCGATCATGCTCGCCGCCGAGAAGGCCGGGCAGTCGCCGGAAGCGTTCATCGCCGGCATGCAGTCCAGCCATGAGCGCGACTTCGCCGACTTCGGCGTGGCCTTCGATCACTACGATTCGACCAACTCGCCGCGCAACCGCGCGTTGACCGAGGCGATCTACGCCAAGCTCGACAACAACGGCCACATCAGCCGGCGCTCGGTCGAGCAGCTGTACGACCCGGTCAAGGGCATGTTCCTGCCCGACCGCTACGTCAAGGGCATCTGCCCCAACTGCGGCACGCCCGACCAGTACGGCGACAACTGCGAGAACTGCGGCGCCACCTACTCGCCGAGCGAGTTGAAGGAGCCGCGCTCCGTGGTCAGCGGCGCGACGCCGGAACTGCGCGAGTCCGAGCACTTCTTCTTCGAGGTCGGCCAGTTCGACGCCTTCCTGCGCGAGTGGCTGTCGGGCGATGTCGCCATGCCCGGCGTCAAGGCCAAGCTGCAGGAATGGCTGGACGCCGAGGGCGGGCTGCGCGCCTGGGACATCTCCCGCGACGCGCCCTACTTCGGATTCCAGATTCCCGGCCACCCGGGCAAGTTCCTGTACGTCTGGCTCGACGCGCCGATCGGTTACCTGTCGAGCTTCCAGGCGCTGTGCGAACGCGAGGGCCTGGATTTCTGGTCGTACCTCACCCGCGACAGCAAGGCCGAACTGCACCATTTCATCGGCAAGGACATCGTCAACTTCCACGGCCTGTTCTGGCCGGCGGTGCTGCACGGCGCGGGTTTCCGCGCGCCGACCCGCCTGCACGTCAACGGCTACCTGATGGTGGACGGCGCCAAGATGTCGAAGTCGCGCGGCACGTTCGTGATGGCGCGCACCTACCTCGATGCCGGCCTGGATCCGGAGGCGCTGCGCTACTACTACGCGACCAAGACCAGCGGCGGCGTCGACGACCTCGACCTCAACCTGGCCGACTTCACCGCACGCGTGAACGCCGACGTGGTCGGCAAGTTCGTCAACCTCGCCAGCCGATGCGCCGGCTTCATCGAGAAGCGTTTCGAAGGTCGTCTTGCCGATGCCCTGCCCGATCGGGCGATGTACGCGCACTTCGTCGCGCAGCTGGCGCCGATCGCCGAGGCCTACGCGCGCAACGAGGCCGCCACCGCCGTGCGCCTGACCATGGCCCTGGCCGACGAGGCCAACAAGTACATCGACGAGCACAAGCCGTGGGTGCTGGCCAAGCAGGAAGGCGCCGACGCGCAGCTGCAGTCGGTGTGCACGCAGGGCCTGAACCTGTTCCGCGTCCTCAACGCCGCGCTCAAGCCGGTGCTGCCGCGCGTGACCGCGCAGGCCGAGGCGTTCCTGGCAGCGCCCGTCGCGCAGTGGAACGATCTCGAATCGCCGCTGCTCGCCCACCGCATCGGCAACTACACGCCGCTGTTCACCCGAATCGACCCCAAGCACATCGAACACATGATCGACGCCTCGAAAGAATCGCTGAATCCCGAGAACGCCAACGCCGACACCGCCACGAAGACGGCCGCCGCCCCGGCGAAGGCCGAGAAGGCCGTGGCTGCGGCGCCGGCCGCTGCTGCCGCCACGGCAGGCGCGACGATAGGCATCGACGACTTCGCCAGGCTCGACCTGCGCATCGGCAAGGTGCTGGCGTGCGAGTTCGTCGACGGCTCCGACAAGCTGCTGCGCTTCGAACTCGATGCCGGCGAGCTGGGCAAGCGCCAGATCTTCTCCGGCATCCGCGGTTCCTATGGCGAACCGGAGAAGCTGGTCGGCCGCAGCGTGGTGTTCATCGCCAACCTCGCCCCGCGCAAGATGCGCTTCGGCATCAGCGAGGGCATGATCCTGTCGGCCGGCTTCGACGGTGGCTCGCTGTTCCTGCTTGACACCGACGGCGGCGCCGAACCGGGAATGCCGGTCCGGTAAGCCTTCGCGCGCAGGAGCGAGCCTGCTCGCTCCGGCATCACCTTATGACCGACCTCGACCTGACCGAGCGTCTCGACCGCATCCTGCCGCAGACCCAATGCGGTCAGTGCGGGTTTGCCGGCTGCCGCCCGTACGCCGAAGCGATGGCCGCGGGCGAAGCCGATGTCGATCGCTGCCCACCCGGCGGCGATGCCGGTGCGCGCGCACTGGCGCGCCTGCTCGGTGTGCAAGCGCGGCCCTATGACCGCACGCGCGGCGAACACAAGCCGGCGCTGGTCGCGGTGATCGTCGAGGCCGACTGCATCGGCTGCACCAAGTGCATCCAGGCCTGCCCGGTGGACGCGATCATCGGCGCGTCCAAGCACATGCATACCGTCATCGAACCGCTGTGCACCGGCTGCGAGCTGTGCGTGCCGGCCTGCCCTGTCGACTGCATCGAACTGGTGCCGGCAACGCCGTAGGAGCGGGCTCGCTCCGGCGAGAGGGTTACTGCGCCAGCAGTTGCTGCTCGCTGCACGTCGAGCACACGCGCTCGACCTTGTACCCCTTCTCGCGCAGCTTGCCGACGATGCCGTCGTCGCCGAGCAGGTGCAGCGCGCCGACCACGACCAGGGTGTCGCCCTTCTTCGCGTTGTCGAGCATGGCCTGGATCTGCGGCAACCAGGCCTGGTTGCGTTCGACGTTGACCATCCGGTAGGTCTGCGGGGTCTTCTCGCGCATCTCGTCGCGGGTGAGCTTGTCGAGTCGGGCGACGTCGCCGTCGCGCCAGGCCGAATGCACGTCGCCGAGCATGCCCGGCATCTCCAGCGGCTTGTCGAGGAATTCCTTCAGCGACACGATCTGCTCGTCCATCGGCGAAGCGTCGAGCACCTGCAACTGCAGATCGATCGACTCCAGGCCCGAGGTCGGCTTGCTGGCGGCCGCCGCGCGCTGCATCAGGTACTGGTCCATGCCCTTCTCGGGACTGAAACCGAGCTGCTGCGACATCCCCAGCATCAGCGACAGGTTGATGAACCACGGCTCGTAGGCATCGAACTGGGCGATCGAGGCACCGCGCTGGGCGAGGATGCGGGCGAACTTCTCGCGCAGCGCCGCCGGCAGCACCTGGGTGAGCGTGCGGCCATCGCTGTAGCCGGCGGCGGTCAGGAACTTCTGCGCCATCGCCGGATCGAGCATCTGCTCGGGCGGGACTTCGAACACGACCTTGTCGGACGCGGCGAAGGCGCTGTCGATGTCGGGCGACAGCGGATAGTCATCGCCCTTGAGCAGATGGAACGACCCCAGCAGGTACACCGAATTGTCGGCGTCGGAGACCTTCCACAGCAGCGGCACCGGCGGCGCCTTCACTGCTCCTGCCGGCGGCTGCGGCGCGCGCTCTGGCACGGCCACGCGTTCGACGGCGAGCGCTACCGAAGCCAGTCCGGCAACAGCCAGCAGGGTCAGGCAGAACATCTTCAGGCGACGCATCGGAACGGTTTCCTTCGGCTTTCGGGCGCGAGGTTGAGGGGTTGAGGAAAGTCAGGGTGCAGCGTGAGCGTAGGTCTTCTCGCCGGCGTCGACGCGCAGGTCGAGTCGATTCTCCGCCGGCGGCAGCGGGCACGTCGCGAACGCGGTGAACGCGCACGGCGGGTTGTAGGCCTGGTTGAAATCGAGCATCACGTTCGCATCGGCGCCTGGCTTGGGGGCGTCGAGGAAGCGGCCGGCCGGATAACTGCCATGGCCGCTGGTGCGGTCGGCGAACACGAGGAACAGCGTGTCCTCGCCTTCGTCGAGCGCTTCCAGGCGGTATTGCTTGCCGTCGCGTTCGAATTCGAGCACGCCGGGGTTGGGGACTTCTTCGGTGGTGCCGATGATGTTGGCGATCGGCAGGGTCTTGCCCGGCGGATGCGGCACGTAGCGCGCCTGGACCTTCCAGTTGGTGGTGGCCGGCCAGTACTCCAGGCCGCGGAAACCGGTGCGGCTGGCGGCGTCGGCATGCTTGACGCGCAGCGCGTAGCGATCACCACGCTTGATCACCGTGACCAGGCCCTTGCCCTCGTCGAACGAGATCAGGCTGGGTCCGGTCGGTGAATCGTCGGCGCGCAGTTCTGTGGCGCCCGTCAGCGGCTGGCCGTCGGGCGTCATCGCCAGGCCCTTCTCCGGGACGAAGCGCAGCCTTCCGTTGCTGAAGTCGATCATGCCCAGGTGCGAGGGTCCGACCGACAGGGTGATGCCATTGCCGGCGGACGAGCCGATGTAGTGCGCACCCGGGTCGATCCAGTGCAGGCCAACCACGCTGGTCCAGCCGTCGGGCCGGGTCAGGTCGGCCACGCGCTGGCTGCGCCACAGTTCCAGGTCGCGGGCGAACGCTACCTGCGTGGCCTGGTCACTGGCTGCCTTGCCGGTGTCTTCGGCAGGCTTGCTGCAGGCGGTGACGGCCGCAAGCACGGCCAGGACGAGCACGCTTCTCAAGAGCGCGCTACTCAACAGCGCGCTACTCAACACCACGCCTTTCGCAAATGCCGACATTCAACGTCCTCGCAGGAACCAGCGATCGATTTCGGGAAGGGTGAAGCGCGCCCAGGTCGGGCGGCCATGGTTGCACTGGCCCGAGCGCTCGGTGGCTTCCATCTCGCGCAGCAGGGCATTCATTTCCGGCAGGCTCAGGCGCCGGTTGGCGCGCACTGCGCCGTGGCAGGCCATCGTCGCCAGCAGTTCGTCGCGGGCGGCGGCCACACGCCTGGATTCGCCGTGCTCGCGCAGGTCGGCCAGGACGTCACGCAGCAGCGCTTCGACATCGCCATGGGCCAGCAATGCAGGAACACTGCGCAGCGTCAGCGACTGCGGCCCGCTGCGGGTCACTTCGAAGCCCAGCGCAGCCAGTGTCTCGCCTTCGCGTTCGGCCACTTCGGCCTCGCGCTCTGACACCGCCAGGGTCGCCGGCACCAGCAGCGGCTGGGTGCGCAGGCCTTCTCCGTCGTGCGCGTTCTTGAGTTTCTCGTAACCGATGCGCTCGTGGGCGGCATGCATGTCGACGACGATCAGGCCTTCGGCGGTTTCAGCCAGGACGTACACGCCATGCAGCTGCGCGATCGCATAGCCCAGGGGCGGCAGCGTGGCGTCGCCGCTTTGCGGCATCGGCATCGGTGCGGACGAAGTCATCGCCGGCTGCGCCGCACCGTAGAGTGCGGCATAGCCCGAGCGCGCCTCGGCGACCTGCATCGGCAGCGGCGACTGCTCCTGGCGCCAGAAGGCGGGCGAGACGCCGGCGCTGGACGCTCCAGCCCTCATCGACATCGACCCGCCCCAGTCCGGAGCCGAAGCCCCGGCCACCGGGGCGCCGGATCCGATCGCGGTCGTGCCGGCACGGGTCTCGGCCAGTGCACTTTGCAGCGTGCGATAGACGAAATCGTGGATCAGGCGCGCGTCGCGGAAGCGGACCTCGTGCTTGGCCGGATGCACGTTGACGTCGACACGGCGCGGATCGAGTTCGAGGAACAACACGTACGCCGGCTGGCGGCCATGGAACAGCACGTCGGCATACGCCTGCTTGATCGCATGGGCGATGCTGCGGTCGCGCACGGCGCGGCCGTTGACGTACAGGTACTGCTGGTCGGCGCTGGCGCGGTTGTAGGCCGGCTGGGCGATCCAGCCGTGCAGGCGCAGCCCCTGGCCCGAGCCTTCGGTGTGCGCGCCGCCGGCGTGGTCGACGCGCAGCGCGTTGCGGGCGAATTCCTCGCCCAGTGCTTCGTGCAGGCGCACTTCCGAGAGCAGGTCGCCCTCGCCCTTCCAGCGCCGCGACGGCTTGCCGTTGTGCGAGACACGCAGTTCGACGTCCGGGCGCGCCAGCGCCAGCTGCCGCAGCCATTCCTCGATGTGGCCCAGCTCGGTGCGCTCGGCCTTGAGGAACTTGCGGCGTGCCGGCACGTTGAAGAACAGGTCGCGAACCTCGACCGTGGTCCCCTGCGGATGCGGCTTGGGCACGATCGAGCCGATGCGCCCGCCTTCGACATCCAGTGTGGCCGCGTGGTCGTTGCCGATGCGGCGCGAGGTCAGGGCGAAGCGGCTCACCGAGGCGATCGACGGCAACGCCTCGCCACGGAAGCCGAGCGTGGCCACGCCTTCGAGGTCGTCGAGCGAGGCGATCTTGCTGGTGGCATGGCGCTGGATCGCCAGCGGCAGTTCGTCGGCGGCGATGCCGCCACCGTCATCGCGGATGCGGATCAGGCGTACCCCGCCCTCTTCCAGGTCGATGTCGATGCGGCGCGCGCCGGCATCGAGCGCGTTCTCCACCAGTTCCTTGACCACGGACGCCGGGCGCTCGATGACCTCGCCGGCCGCGATCTGGTTGATGAGGGTGTCGGGGAGCTGGCGGATCGTCACGGCCTGGGCGACGCAGTCCTGCGTCGTCGGAATAGTCGGGTGTGATGATAGCCGACGCAGCGACGTTTCCGGGGATGCAATGCTGTTTTACGGGCTGCCGCCACCGGCACCCGCGTCTGCAGTCACGTAGGTGGCATCAGCGCGCGCGGCGTACAACGTTCCCGGCGGCGGCTGGCGGGTGAAGTAGGTATTGACGCCATCGAGCACCGCGCGGGCCAGGTTGCGCTGGTGGGCGGGGTCGGTCAGCCGGCGCTCTTCGTCCGGATTGGAGATGAAAGCGGTCTCGACCAGCATCGCCGGCATGTCGGACGTGCGCAGCACGGCGAAGTTGGCGCGCTCGATATGCGGCTTGTGGTTGTTGCCGACGCGCTTGAGCCCGTCCAGGACGTGCGCGGCGGCGTCTTCGGACGCCTTCATGTGGCCACTCTGGGTCAGGTCGAGCAGCACCGATGCCAGGGTGTTGCTGGTCTGCTCCAGGCGCACGCCGCCGATCAGGTCGGAGGAGTTTTCCTTGTCGGCCAGCCAGCGCGCACGCTGCGAGGACGCGCCCTTGAGCGAGAGCACGTACACCGACGAGCCCTTGGCCGAGCGGTTCTCGGCGGCGTCGGCGTGGATCGAGATGAACATGTCGGCCTTGGCCTGGCGCGCCAGCTGCGCGCGGCGCGGCAGCGGGATGAACACGTCGGTGTCGCGCACCAGGTGGGCCTTCAGGCCCGGCGTGGCGTTGATCTGGCGTGCCAGTTCGCGGGCGATGGCCAGGGTGACATCCTTCTCGCGCTTGCCCGACGGGCCGAGCGCGCCAGGGTCCTGGCCGCCGTGGCCGGCGTCGATGGCGATGACGAGAGGGCGCATGCCGCGGCCGCGCATCACGTCCTTCATGGTCTTGACCGGCGCCTGGCCAGGAGCGGGCGCAACAACCGTGGATGCCGGCGGCGCGGCAGCGGTCGACGCTCCGGGCATCAGAGTCGGTTGGCCGGTAGCGATCCGGGTGGGCACGCCGGTGGCGATCGTGGTCGGCTGCGTCGGCGGCGCGGGGGTGACGGCAACCGGCTCAGGATTCCCGGCGACGGTGGCCGCGGACGTCGGTGCGGCGGCCGGCGCATCGCCAGCACCGCTACGGCCGGCAACGATCGCCGAGATCAAACGGGTCGTGGCCTCGGACGATGCAGCGCTGACTTCGCCCGGGGACGGTGCCTGCGCGACAGCAGACGCTGCGGCGGACGCGGTCGTCACGGTTCCGGACGGCACGCTCACCGTGGCAGCCGGCAGCGACGGCGAGGTCGTCACTGAAGAAGTCGGCACTGAAGATGTGGAGGCAGGCGGCAGCACCGGTGCGACCGGCGCGGCGACCGTGGCGATGCCTTCGATCGGCTCGGCGCCATCGCCCGGCCACTCCAGCACCAGACGCGGACCGTTGCTGCCCTGCTCGATGCGCGGCTTGAGCACCGTTACCGGCTGCGACAGGTCGAAGACGATGCGCGACGTGCCCGGCGCCGGCTCGCCGGTGCGCACGGACTTGACCACACCCGCGCTGGCGGGGAGTCGGAAATTGCGGGCGAGGCTCGATGCCGGCAGGTCAACGACCAGGCGGTCGGGTCCCTTCAGGCTGATCACCTTGAATTCGCCGGCGCCATCGAGGGCGATCTCGGCGCGGGTGCCGGTGGCTCCGGCGCTCAGCTCCAAGCCTTTGATTTCACTGGCATGGGCCAGATTCCAGGCGAGGGCAGCGAGCAGCGCTAGGCCGAGCAGAAACTTCTGGACGGTGGCGGCCTTTACGCGCATGGACGGTAGTCAACCACCGAGCCAATGAATTTGCAAGCACTTTTCCCTTACGAATCCGAGGCCTGCCGGACTTTCCTGTTAAACCGTTCAGGAGTCCGACGCAACCTCATGGCCTGCGGCCACCCGTCCCAGCCAGGCCTCCCCGACCGTCGACCCAGGCCGCAGGCGGGCCCGGCGGCCAGTGCCGTGCATGGCCAGGTCCACGGTGAGGTCCGCCGCCGGCAGCGCGCCGGCGCCACGTTCGGGCCATTCGACCAGCCACAAGCGCACTTCCGCGCCATCGAGACCAAGGAACTCCAGTTCGCCTGCATCGGCAATGCGATACAGATCCAGATGCCACGCTTCTCCGCCTTCTGCGAGCGGATAGCGTTCAACAAGCGTGTACGTCGGACTGCGAATCGCACCGCGCACTCCCAACGCGCGCAGCAATGCACGCGCAAGCGTCGACTTGCCTGCACCAAGATCGCCGTGCAGATGCACGACCGCATCGGCTGGCCGCGTGCGTGCCAGTTGCGCGCCCAGTGCATCGGTCGCATCGGCATCGGCCAGGAAAAACTCATTCATCGCAGCAACGCTCCCCTGCAACATGCATCAACGTTCCGGATTGACGAAGTGGCGAAGCCACGGCATCAGATCGCTTGGCAGCAATCCGCGTTCACCGCCTTCGTGCGCGGCCGCATCGCCCGCCGCCGCATGCAACAACGCACCGGTGCTTGCCGCATCGAACGCGGAAAGCCCTTGCGCACGCAATGCAGCGATGACGCCACTGAGCACGTCGCCCATGCCGCCGACCGCCATGCCGGGATTGCCCGCGGCAATCACCCGAGGCGTTTCATGCGCGGCAGCGACAATGCTGCCTGCGCCCTTGAGCACGACCACGCACGCGTAGCGTTCGCACAACGACCTGGCGGCGGCGAAACGGTCGCGCTGCACTTCGGCGGTACTGATACCGAGCAGGCGCGCGGCTTCGCCCGGATGCGGCGTCATCACCGCATCGGCAGGCAGTGCGAACGGATGCGTCGCCAGCAGGTTCAAAGCGTCGGCGTCGAGCAGCAATGGCCTGCCGCTGGCGACTGCACGCTCGTACAAACCGCGTCCCCACTCGTGCTGGCCAAGGCCTGGACCCAGCGCGATGGAATCGGCACGACCGAGCGCGGACTGCAACGATTGCGCATCGGTGACTTCATGCACCATCGCTTCCGGCAAACGCGCAAGCAACGGCGCGACATGCTGCGCACGCGTCGCCACTTCGACCAGTCCCGCACCGGTGCGCAACGCAGCGTGCGCGCACAGCATGATCGCGCCGCCGCTGCCGGACTCACCGCCCACGCACAGCACGCGACCGTTGCTGCCCTTGTGGCTGTCGCGGCGGCGCGGCGCGAGCGAGCGCGCGAGCGCGATCGGTGTCAGCCGTTGTGCATGCACGCCAACGCCGTCGAACCACTCGACCGGCATGTCGAGCGTAGCCAGTGACAGCGCGCCGACGTGGTCGAGCGCGGCACCGGTGCGAAGTCCCGCCTTGCCTGCCATGAACTCGACGGTGCGCGTCGCCATGACCGCGCTACCCACCCTGCAACCGCGTTCGGCATCGATGCCACTTGGAACGTCCAGCGCCAGCACCGGAGCGGCATGCGCGTTGATCGCCGCGATCAGCGCCTGCGTCGCCTCATCGGGTTCGCGCGACAGGCCGATGCCGAACAGTGCGTCGACCACGACGTCGGCCGGCGGCAACGCGCCTTCGAACAGCTCGACCGCGCCGCCGACGGCGAAGTAATCCTGGGCGGCGCGGCGCGCCAGCTCGCCACCCGGCGTCTGGCCGGGCAGATGCACCACCAGCACCTGGCGGCCGGACTGGCGCGCGTGCCGCGCCAGCACGTAGCCGTCGCCGCCGTTGTTGCCCGGCCCGCAGGCGATCACCACCCGCTGCGCCTGCGGCCAGTGCGTGAGCAGTTCGCGCCAGGCGGCCCGGCCGGCCCGCTGCATCAGCTCGAACGGGTCCCCCAGCGCCTGCGCCGCACGCGCCTCGACCGCGCGAAGCGCAGCGGCGGCGTAAAGCGCTTCAGCGAAGGGCAAGTTATCCAGGAGCGCGACATCGTGCGGCATCACGGGATTCTATACTTGTGCATCGTGAAGCCCCTCGCCCCCCTGCCGACCAACCCGCCCCCCGCGACGCCGGACTACGTCGCGCTGGCGCAGCGCGTGCGTTCGCTGGCGCGCGAATTCGGCTTCCAGCGCTGCGGCATCACCGACATCGAGCTGGGCCAGGACGAAGCACACCTGCGCGACTGGCTGGCAAAGGGCCTGTACGGCTCGATGGACTGGATGGCCCGCCACGGCGAACTGCGTGCGCGCCCGGGCGATCTCCACCCCGGCACCGTGCGCGTGATTTCGGTCGGGCTGGACTACGGCCGCGACAGCGATGAAGCATGGGCGACGCTGGATGACAGCGAGCGCGCCTACGTCGCCCGCTACGCCCTCGGCCGCGATTACCACAAGCTCATGCGGCAACGCCTGCAGCGACTGGCCGACCGCATCGCCGAGGAGGTCGGTCCGTTCGGTCATCGCGTCTTCGTCGATTCGGCGCCGGTGCTCGAACGCGCGCTCGCGCGCAACGCCGGGCTCGGCTGGATCGGCAAGCACACCTGCCTGATCGACAAGGACGGCGGTTCGTTCTTCTTCATCGGCGAGATCTACGTCGACCTGCCATTCCCGATCGACACGCCGGCCAGCGCGCACTGCGGCACTTGCCGCAAGTGCATCGACATCTGCCCGACCCAGGCGATCATTGCCCCCTACCGGCTCGATGCGCGCCGCTGCATCGCCTACCTCACCATCGAGCACGAAGGCTCGATACCGGAAGACCTGCGCGCGCCGATCGGCAACCGCATCTTCGGCTGCGACGACTGCCAGCTGATCTGCCCCTGGAACAAGTTCGCCAAGCGCACCGACGAGGCCGATTTCCGCGCCCGCAACGACCTCGACAAGGCCACGCTGGTGCAGCTGTTCGCCTGGAGCGAAGAGGAGTTCCTGCAGCGCACCGAAGGCACCGCGATCCGCCGCAGCGGGCATGAGCGCTGGCTGCGCAATATCGCGGTCGCGCTGGGAAATGCGCGCGGCAGCGCGGACGTGGTTGCGCAGGTGATAGCGGCGCTGGAGTCTCGTCGCGAATCAGCCAGCCCAATGGTGCGTGAACACATCGAGTGGGCGCTGCGGCAGCATCAGGCGGGCTGAGAGTCTGTTGGCCCGATCGTCCTTCGACTTCGCGGCTACGCCGCTACGCTCAGGACGAACGGGGACAGGTGGCGGTCACTTCAACCCCGTTCGTCCTGAGCGTAGGCGCAAAGCGCCGAAGTCGAAGGGCTATCGCAGCTGCGCCAGCAACTCCCGCGTCACCGGATCGTCAGCCTGCACGTCACCGGCCAGCGCTGGCAGCAACCGGCTCGCCACCTGCTTGCCCAGCTCCACGCCGAACTGATCGAAGGCGTTGATGCCCCAGATCACCGACTGCAGGTAAACGCTGTGCTCGTACAGCGCCAGCAGCGCGCCGAACGCCTGCGGCGTCAGCGCGTCGAGCAGGATCATCGTGCTCGGCCGACCACCGGCGTACGCGCGCGCCGGGTCGTCGCTGCCCTGGCCGTTGGCAAAGGCCTCGGTCTGCGCCAGCAGGTTGGCCTGCAGCGCGCGGTGGTTGTCCGGATACGGCGCATCGGAACGAACCACACCGATGAAGTCGGCGGGCACGATCGAGGTGCCCTGGTGCAACGCCTGGAAGAAACTGTGCTGGGTATCGGTGCCGGCACCGCCCCACCAGACCGGCACGGTGTCGACGGTGACCGCGGAAGCATCGGTGCGCACCGACTTGCCCAGGCTTTCCATCACCAGCTGCTGCAGGTAGTTCGACAGCAGCTTCAGGCGCTCGTCGTAGGCCAGCACGGCCTGCGTGGCATAGCCCAGGCCATTGCGGTTCCAGATCGAAGTCAGTGCGTGCCACGCGGCAAGGTTCTGCGGCAGCGGCGTGTCGAGGACGTGCGCGTCCATCTGCGAGGCGCCATCGAGCATCGCCTCGAACGCGTCCATGCCGATCGCCAGCGCGATCGGGAAGCCCACCGCCGACCACAGCGAATAACGGCCACCCACCCAGTCCCACATCGGCAGGATGCGCTCGGGCGGAATGGCGAATGCTTCGGCGGCGCGCTCGACGTTCGCCGACACGGCATACAGCCGTTCGGTTCCGCCGAGCCAGTCGCGCAGGATCGCGCCGTTGAGCAGCGTCTCCTGCGTACCGAAGGTCTTGGAGATCAGCACCGCGGCGGTGCGACGCGGATCGAGACCCGCCAGCACGCGCTGTGCGGCATGGCCGTCGACATTGGACAGGAAATGGACGCGGAAGCGACCGGGTGCGGCACCGGTCAGCGCATCGACTGCCAGGCGCGGACCCAGGTCGGAGCCGCCGATGCCGACGCTGACGATGTCGGTGACATCGCTGGCAGCCAGCGCATCGACCAGTGCACGCATGCGTGCACGCGCTTCCAGCGCCTGGGCGTGCGCGGCGCGCGCCACCGGCGCGGTCGAGACGTCGCCACGCAGCGCGGTATGCAGCACGCTGCGGCCTTCGGTGACGTTGATCTTCTCGCCGTCGAACTGCGCCTGCAGTTTCTGCCGCACGGCGGCCTGCTCGGCCAGTTCGAACAGCGACGCCAGCGCGTCACGGTCGTAGTGCTGGCGGGCGAAGTTGGCGTAGACCGGACCGACGCGCACGGCGAACTGCTGCGCGCGCGACGGGTCTGCGGCGACCAGGTCCTTCAGCGGGGTTTGGATGACGCGCCCTGCCTGGGCGCGAAGACGGCTCAGACGGGCATCGGCATCCATGGGCAGGTCAGGCTGCCTGTGCCGGCATCGAACGGTTGGTATGCGTCAGCGCATTGTGGCGGTCGACGTAGACCAGGGTCGGCTTGTACTTGGCCGCCTCGGCTTCGTCGCACACGCCGTAGGCGCAGATGATCACCAGGTCGCCGGGCTGCGCGCAGTGGGCGGCGGCACCGTTGACCGAGATCACGCCGCTGCCCTCTTCGCCGCGGATGGCGTAGGTGACGAAGCGCTGGCCGTTGTTGACGTTGTAGATGTGGATCTGCTCGTACTCGCGGATACCCGAGATGTCGAGCAGGCGCCCGTCGATCGCGCACGAGCCTTCGTAGTGAAGCTCGGCGTGGGTCACGGTGGCGCGGTGGATCTTGGCCTTGAGTACGTTCAGTTGCATGTGTGTGGCTCCGGCCGCGGGCATGCGGACGCGTCAGAGCGCAAGTCTAGCAGCGCATGGCGCAGTGCAACATCTCCCCGCCCACCGGATTGACACCGCCGGTGGAACGGTTCAGATCGCCGCGAAACCCGGCATCGGGGGATGGTTAGCCGCCGAATTCCAGGTTGTCGATCAGCCGCGTCCGGCCCAGCCGGGCCGCGATCAGCGCCACCCGGGGACCGCCCTCGCCGTCCGCCGGCTCGGTCAGGTCCGGGCGCCGCACCACGGCGTAGTCAGGAACGAAGCCGTCCGCTTCCAGGCGCTTGACCGCCTCGGCCTCGACCGCCGCGCGCGGCGTGCCGGCCGCGATGGCATCGCGCATGGCCAGCAGGCAACGGTGGATCGCCGCCGCAGTGCCGCGCTCGTCCGCCGACAGGTACTGGTTGCGCGAACTCATCGCCAGGCCATTGCCCTCGCGGACGATGTCGGCACCGACCAGCTCGATGGCGAACGCCAGGTCGCGGACCATGTAGCGGATGACCGCGAGCTGCTGGTAATCCTTGCGCCCGAACACGGCCACGTCCGGCTGGACCTGGTTGAACAGTCGCGACACCACGGTGGCGACACCATCGAAATGACCCGGCCGGTGCGCGCCTTCGAGCGTCGTGCTGACGCCCGGCACCTGCACGCGAACGGTCGCCTCGACGCCGTAGGGGTACATCGTCTCGACCGTCGGCAACCACATGACATCGCAGCCGGCCGCGCCCAGCCCGAGCGCGTCGGCTTCGGGCGTGCGCGGGTAGCGGGAGAAGTCTTCGTTCGGGCCGAACTGGGTCGGGTTGACGAACACGCTGGTGATCACGCGATCGGCATGCTGGCGTGCCAGTCGTACCAGCGAGTAGTGGCCTTCGTGCAGGTTGCCCATGGTCGGCACCAGGGCGACGCGCAATCCTTCGCGTCGCCACTGCGCCACGCGCGCGCGCAGCGCGGCAAGGTCGGTGATGGTTTCGATCATGGCTTGCTTGCGAAGGTTTGCGGAATGCGCGCCAGCGGTTACAGGGGTGCGGCGGTCAGGCATAGGAGTGTTCGGCATCCGGGAAGCTGCCGTCGCGAACGGCCTGGGCGAATGATTGGACAGCGCCCGCTACCGAGCCGCCCTCGGCGAGGAAATCCTTGACGAAGCGCGGCCGGCGATGGCCGGAGTTGAGGCCAAGCAGATCGTGCAGCACCAGCACCTGGCCATCGCAGTGCGGGCCGGCGCCAATGCCGATGGTGGGAATGGTCAGGTCGGCGGTAATCGCCGCGGCGACCGGGGTCGGCACGCATTCGAGCACCAGCAGGGTGGCGCCGGCCTCGGCCACGGCGCGCGCGTCGGCGCGCAGGCGTGCCGCCGCGGCCTCGTCGCGACCCTGGACCTTGTAGCCGCCCAGGCGCAGCACCGACTGCGGTGTCAGCCCCAGGTGCGCGCAGACCGGGATCTCGCGCTCGACCAGGAAGCGGATGACATCGAGCTTGTGCCCTGCGCCCTCGAGCTTGACCATCGCCGCGCCGGCCTGCAGCAGCTGCACCGAGGCATCGAGCGCGCGCTCGGGCGTGGCGTCGGCCTGGAACGGCAGGTCGGAAATCAGCAGCGCCTTGGCCAGGCCGCGGGCGACGCAGGCGGTGTGATAGGCGACATCGGCGGTGGTCACCGGCAGCGTGCTGTCGTGGCCCTGCACGACCATGCCAAGCGAATCACCAACCAGCACCAGGTCGACGCCAGCGGCGTCCATGGTGCGGGCGAATCCGGCGTCGTAGCAGGTCAGCATCACCAGTCGGCGGCCGTCGCGCTTGGCGTCGGCCAGGGCCGGCACAGTCCAGGGCTTGTCGTTCGGGGTTCCGCTGTACATGGCGTGGGGTACCAGTTGTCGGCGCGGGTCAGGCAGAGCCGGAGCCGGCCAAGGGGCGGCTACGGGCGATCGTCCAGAGAATCCGCATACGTTACCGCCTCGACCTCCCCCGGTTCCATCTTCGCCAGCGCCCGTTGCGCCGGGCCGATGCCGGGAATGACCACGCCGGGCGCGATTTCGAGCAGCGGCACCAGCGCGAAGGCGCGCTCGTGCAGGTGCGGGTGCGGGACATGCAGGCCCGGTTCGCTGATCACGGCATCGCCGTACAGCAACAGGTCCAGGTCGAGCGTGCGCGGCCCCCAGCGATCGCTGCCATCGGCCTGGCGGTCGCGGCCGGCTACGCGCTCGATGGCGAGCAGGTCGGCCAGCAACTGCTGTGGCGTGCGCTGCGTTTCCAGCATCGCCACGGCATTGATGAAATCGGGCTGCTCGGTGACGCCCCACGCCGGGGTGCGGTACAGGCGCGAGGCCTGCACCAGGCGCGTGCCGTCGATCGCCGCCAGGGCGATGAAGGCCGCGCGCAGGGCGGCGGTGCTGTCACCCAGGTTGCTGCCCAGTCCGACGAACGCGGTGACGGTCATTGCCGGAGGATCCGCCCTGCCTGCCTCATTCCTGGCTGGTGGCGGGCTTGCGGCGGCGACGGCGACGCTTGCGCGGCTCTTCGTCGTCAGCCTGCGCAGCGCGCTCGGTCTCGAGCTCGGCGATGGCAACGGCATCGCCGGGGTTCGCCTGCGCCTCGCGCCAGAACGCGACGTCCTCGGCGTGCTCGTCCGACGCCGTCAGGCGCAGGCCGAGGAAATCGAACGCGGCGCGGAAACGCGGATGGGCAAGCGTGCGGAACACGCGCTTGCGCTGGCGCAGCGAGAAACGCGACTGCAGCAGCCAGATCTCCTGCATCGGCAGCGAGAACCGGCGCGGCAACGCGATGGTCTCGAGCTGGTGCACGGTGACGCGGTCGGCGGCGCGTCGCTGCGCCTCGGCCGTGTGCATGCCCTGCGCCTGCAGCGCCATCAGTGCGCGGCAATACGCCGGCCACAGCAGCAGCGCGAACAGGAACGCAGGCGAAACCGGCTCGTCGTTGGCAACGCGCGCGTCGGTGTTCTTCAGCCCTTCCAGCACCATGTTGCGCAGCGCGCCGCTGCGGTTGGATTTCAGTGCGGCGGCGGTTTCCGGCAGCAGCGCCGGCAGCAGGCCATGACGCTCCAGGCCGAGGAAACTCTTGACCGCATTGCCGGACAGGAACAGCTTCAGGCATTCCTCGAACAGGCGCGCCGGCGCGGATTCGCGCAGCAGCGGTGCCAGCACCGGGATCGGTGCCGCGGTTGCCGGTTCGATCTCGAAATCGAGCTTGGCCGCCAGGCGCACGGCGCGCAGCATCCGCACCGGGTCCTCGCGGTAGCGCGTCTCCGGGTCGCCGATCAGGCGCATCAGCCGGTTGCGCACGTCCTCGAATCCACCGACGTAGTCGCGCACCGAGAAATCCTCGATCGCGTAATACAACGCGTTGGCGGTGAAGTCGCGGCGGACCGCGTCGTCCTCGATGGTGCCGTAGACGTTGTCGCGCAGCAGGCGACCGCCCTCGTGCAGCTCGCGGTCGCCGCTGCCATCGTCGGTGTTGGCGCGGAACGTCGCCACCTCGATGATCTCGCGGCCGTAGACCACGTGCGCAAGCCGGAAGCGACGGCCGATCAACCGGCAGTTGCGGAACAGGCCCTTGACCTCCTCCGGCGTGGCATTGGTGGCCACGTCGAAATCCTTGGGGTGGCCGCCGATCAGCAGGTCACGGACCGCGCCGCCGACCAGGAAGGCGTCGAAGCCACCCTCGCGCAGTCGATACAGCACGCGCAGGGCATTGGGGCTGATATCCCGGCGCGACACGTTGTGCTGGTCGCGAGGAATGGTTTGCAGCCTGAGTTGGATTTGGTTGTCGGATTCCATCGAGCGGGCGTTGCCGCAGTCCATTTTAGGTGTGGGAGGCCATTGCCCAGGGCAGCGGCGCCGCATATACTAGCAAGCCGCGCTGGGTTGAGAGCCTGACGCCGGGGGTTAACACAACCAACCCGCTTCATCTGCACCCTTCGTCTAGAGGCCTAGGACGGTGCCCTCTCAAGGCATCAACACGGGTTCGAATCCCGTAGGGTGTACCAATTCCGAAGCCCGCGCAGCGATGCGCGGGCTTTTTCTTTGGCGATCGGGCCTTGGCGATCGAGCTTGGGCGATCGTGGCCAAGGAACCTCGCCCCCGGCAGAAGCCTTGGCCGCGCGAATCGCTACAATATCGGGATGCCCAAGGGGCTTCTTCAGAAACGGAACCATCGCCATGCCCTTCGTCGTCACCGAGAACTGCATCAAGTGCAAGTACACCGACTGCGTCGAGGTGTGCCCGGTCGACTGCTTCCATGAGGGCCCGAACTTCCTGGTGATCGACCCGGACGAGTGCATCGACTGCACCCTGTGCGAGCCGGAGTGCCCGATCAACGCCATCTACCCCGAGGATGACGTGCCGGCCGGCCAGGAGGCGTTTGTCGCCCTCAATGCCGAGCTGGCCAAGGCCTGGCCGGTCATCACCACGCGCAAGGACGGCCTGGCCGATGCCAAGGAATGGGAAGGCAAGCCGGGCAAGCTCGATCTGCTGGAGCGCTGAGCCTGCTGGAGCGCTGAGTTCGCTGCTGCGAACAGACAAAAAAACGGGCGCCGATGGCGCCCGTTTTCATTTGCGGCGTTGACCGCTCAGCGACCGACGAGCGCCGTACGCAGCGTTTCGATCAGCTTCTTCGGGGCGTCGCCGGTTGCCGGCACGCCACGCGGGTCGACCGCGGCGACGTAGGCGCCGACATCGGCACCGGCCACGCGCACGAGGAAGTTGCTGCCCTCGTAGTTGACGTCGTACACGCCCATTGCCTGGGCGCTGCTGGTGATCTTCACGCCTTCGACCGCCGCCAGTGCGGTGCCGACCTTGGCGAACACTTCGTCGCGCGTGCCGGTGACGGTGAAGCCGGTACCGACCAGGGCCGGGTTACCCAGCGCGGTCGACGGGGTCGGCAGGTTGACGGCGGTGTCGGTGCGCGGCGCGTCCAGGTCCGGCGGGACTTCCAGCGGGCGCATTTCCGGGGCCTGCGCGTACAGGTCATTGCCCTTGCGGAACCAGCTGCAGCCAGAACCGGCGGCGACACCGGCCAGCACCAGGGCGGCGACGGCGACGCGGGACATCGAAACGTTGGAACTCATGTATCTCTCCTGCAGGGTCAGGCCGCGAGGGAATCGCGGCAGGCGTGTTCGAGTTCGCGGACGAGCGTTTCGATCGTCGCGACGGAATCAGTATGGGCCGACGACAGCGGCAGCAGCGGCAGGCGCAGGCCGTGGCCGATGCCCTGGCGCTGCAGCAGCGCCTTCACCGGGATCGGATTGGGCTCCACGCCGAGGAAGTCGTAGGCAGCCTGCATGCGTGCATCCAGTGCCTGCGCCTCGTCGCGACGGCCGCCGCGTGCCAGGTCGGCCAGGCGCCGGAACGCGTGCGGCAACACGTTGGAGGCCACCGAGATCACGCCGTCGGCACCGGCCAGCATCGCGCGGCATGCGGTCGGGTCGTCACCGCTGAGCACGGCGAAGCCCTCGTTCTTCAGCGCCAGCAGCGCCTGCATGCGCTCGGCTTCGGCGCGTGCTTCCTTGATGCCGATGATGTTCTTGTGCGGCGCCAGTTCGGCAACGGTTTCCGGCAGCAGGTCGCCGCCGGTCCGGCCGGGTACGTTGTAGAGCACGATCGGCAGTGCAACGTCGTCGGCGATTGCGCGGTAGTGGGCCAGCAGGCCGGCCTGGGTCGGGCGCACATACGGCGGGGTCACGACCAGCGCGGCATCGGCGCCGAGGGCAGCGACGCGACGCGTCAGCTCGATGGTTTTTGCGGTGTTGGACAAGCCGGTTCCGGCAAGCACCGGGATCGCACCGGCGACGCGCTCGACCGCGCTGCGCAGCAACGCGTCGTACTCGCCGTCGAACAGCGCGGCCGCCTCGCCGGTCGAACCGGCGACAACGATGGCCTGGGTGCCGGCCGCAAGCTGCTGATCGAGCAGTCGCTGCCAGGCGTCGAAGTCAATTTCGCCGGACGCGGTGAAAGGCGTCGCCAGCGCGGTGATGCTGCCGGAAAGTCGCAAGTTGGGGGTACTCGGTGCACTTGTTGCGTTGAACCCCGCACATCACGTGCGGGCCCTGGATCCCAGGCCTGGCTGCCGGCCAGAAGGGCCAATCGGCAGGCCGATCAATGGGTCGATCGGCCGGGATGATCGCACGGGATGTTACTTGCGGGCCGAAAGCGCGGGCAAGTATGCTGCCCGGCAACCACAGCCCGCTCACGGGCCGCCATTCAGTATCTGAGCACGTTGCTCCCCAAGCAGGCGCCGCCTTGACCGATTCCGCTGCCCGGCCGTCGCCGAACGAAAACCACCTCCTGATCAACGCCTACACGACGCATCCGGAGACGCCGCTATTGTCGGTGACTCGCCGGATTGCCGATTCCGGCTGCAACCTGGTTGACGCTCGCCTGGCCACGGTCGGTCGCGACGTCTCCGTTACCGTGCTCGCCGTCGGCTCCTGGGACGCGGTGGCCAAGCTGGAAGCCATGCTGACGAGGCTGGAGCGCGAGGAAGGCCTGAAACTCGTGTGGTACCGCACCGGCGCCAAGCAGGTGCAATCCAACCTGCTGCCTTACGTGGTCGAGGTCGTGGCCGCCGACAAGGCCGGGATCCTGTTCCAGCTGGCCGATTTCTTCGACCGCCAGGGCATCACCATCGAAAGCCTGCACAGCTCGCGCTACCGCGCCATGCAGACCGGGGCGGAGATGTTCTCGGCGCAGATCACCATTGGCGTGCCCTCGAGCATGCATATCGCCGCCCTGCGCGACGACTTCCTCGAGTTCTGCGACCACCTCAATCTCGACGCGATCATGGACCCGATGAAGTTCTAGGAATTCCGTGTTAGCGTCACGACAAAGCACGGCGACCCTCCTCGCGGAGGCGCCACCCGGACGCAGTGAGGGGCTGCACTCCGGGTTGCAGTAAACGCAGAGCAGGTCCCTCACTGCGCTCGGAAGCACAAGGCGAAATGCCCGACACCGGCGAACGTATTTCGAAGGACGTCTCCGAACTGCCCCTGGCGCTGTCCAGCGGCCAGACTGCGCAGCTCAAGGATTTCGCCGGCCAGTGGCTGGTGCTGTACTTCTATCCCAAGGACAGCACGCCCGGCTGCACCACCGAGGGCATCGACTTCAATGCCCTGCTGCCCAGCTTCAAGAAGCTTGGTGCCACCGTCCTGGGCGTTTCCCGCGATTCGATCCGCTCGCACCAGAACTTCTGCACCAAGCAGGGCTTCAAGTTCGACCTGGTCAGCGATCCCGACGAAACCCTGTGCAACGCCTTTGGCGTGATCCGGGAAAAGAACATGTACGGGCGCAAGGTGCTGGGCATCGTGCGCAGCACGTTCCTCATTGATCCCAAGGGCGTCATCGCCCAGTCATGGAGTCCGGTGAAAGTCCCCGGCCATGCCCAGGCCGTCCTCGACGCACTCAAGGCTGCCGCAACGCAGTGACCCCCTCCGCCCGCCACCCACGCTGCCGTCCCGCCCCGCGGGCCACGGCAGCGTCGCCGTGTCCGCACCTCCTTCAAGCGTTCAATCGTTCCACCCGGCCGTTCACCATGTACAACCCGCATCGGAGCATTCGATGACCAGAAGCAAGCGGATCTACGTGCTCGACACCAATGTGCTCATGCACGACCCGACCGCGCTGTTCAAGTTCGAGGAACACGATGTCTTCCTGCCGATGCAGGTCATCGAGGAACTCGACAACGCCAAAAAAGGCACCTCCGAAGCCAGCCGCAACGCACGTCAGGTCAGCCGCTTCCTCAACGAGCTGATCCAGGCCGAAGGCACCGACAAGATCTCGTCCGGCATCACCCTCAGCCGCCCGCAGGGTTTGCAGCTGCGCGGCGAGCAGAGCATCGGCAAGCTGCGTTTCCAGACCCGCGACTTCGACTCGGGCAAGCGCTTCGGCGCGGTGATCCCGGACAACCACATCCTCGGTTCGATCCTGTCGCTGAAAGAGAGCGACCCGGGCGTGCCGGTGGTGTTCGTGTCCAAGGACATCAACCTGCGCATCAAGGCGTCCATTGCCGGGATCGTGTCGGAGGACTACGAGAACGACCGCGCCCTCGACGACTTCAGCCTGCTCTACACCGGCGCCACCGCGTTGCCGGAAGACTTCTGGCAACGCTTCGGCAAGGACCTGCGCTCGTGGACCGAGAAGGGCCGCACCTTCTACGAGATCTCGCGCAACCGCGACAGCGCCGAGGACGACAACTGGCATCCGAACCAGTTCCTGTACCTGCCCGGCGACGACGAGTCGCAGATGAAGGTCGCGCGCCTGACCGACAGCAAGGTCGTGCTGCAGATCGTCGACGACTTCCGCCACCACCAGCACGCGGTGTGGGGCATCACCGCGCGCAACCGCGAACAGAATTTCGCGTTGAACGCGCTGATGGACCCGGAAATCGACTTCGTCACCCTGCTCGGCACCGCCGGCACCGGCAAGACCCTGCTGGCGCTCGCGGCGGGCCTGGCGCAGACGATGGACCAGCAGCGCTACCGCGAGATCATCATGACCCGCGCCACGGTCAGCGTCGGCGAGGACATCGGCTTCCTGCCCGGCACGGAAGAGGAAAAGATGACGCCGTGGATGGGCGCGCTGACCGACAACCTGGAAGTGCTCACCCACAACCAGGACGGCGGCAGCTGGGGCCGCGCGGCGACCAACGACCTGCTTGCCAGCCGCATCAAGATCCGCTCGCTGAACTTCATGCGCGGCCGCACCTTCCTCAACCGCTGGCTGATCCTCGACGAGGCGCAGAACCTCACGCCCAAGCAGATGAAGACGCTGATCACGCGTGCCGGTCCCGGCACCAAGATCGTCTGCCTGGGCAACGTCGAACAGATCGACACCCCCTACCTCACCGAGACCACCTCGGGCCTGACCTACGCGGTGGACCGCTTCAAGAACTGGGACCACAGCGCGCACATCACCCTGCGTCGCGGCGAGCGTTCGCGCCTGGCGGATTACGCGTCCGAAGTGCTCTAAGGGTTGCCATGACCGGGCGCTGGCATCCAGCGCCCGGTCTCTTGGCCGAACCCGCGCCCTTACCGTTCGCCCTGAGCGTAGGCGCATCGCGCCGAAGTCGAAGGGCCATCTCCTCGGCGTGTCCTTCGACTTCGGCCTGCGGCCTACGCTTCCTTCGACTTCGGCCTGCGGCCTACGCTCAGGACGAACGGGGCTGATGGCAAACTGTCGCCATGACCGCCCGCTCCCGCCCCATCAGCGCCCTCACCATCGCCGGTTCCGACTCCGGCGGTGGCGCCGGCATCCAGGCCGACCTCAAGACGTTCGCCGCCCATCGCGTCCACGGACTGAGCGCCATTGCCGCGCTCACTGCCCAGCACACGCGCGGTGTCACCGCGGTGAACGTGCCCGACGTCGGCTTCCTGCGCGCGCAGATCGATGCCTGCTTCGACGACTTCGATATCGGCGCCGTCAAGCTCGGCATGCTCGCCAACGCCGCGGTGATCGAAGCAGTCGCCGACGCGCTGGAACACTACCGGCCCGCGCACGTCGTGCTCGATCCGGTGATGGTGTCGACCTCCGGCGCACGCCTGCTCGAAACCAGCGCGCTCGATGCGCTGCGCACGCGACTGATCCCGCTGGCGACGCTGATCACCCCCAATCTTCCCGAGGCCGAGCTGCTGCTCGGCCAGCCGATCGCGGACCTGGACGCGATGCACGAAGCGATCGCGCGTTTGCGCGAACTGGGTGCCCACGCCGTGCTGCTCAAGGGCGGCCATCTGCCGGCCGATGGTGACGTCGTCGATCTGTTCGCCGATGCCGACGGCGGCATTGAAGCGATTGCCCACCCGCGCCTGCAACTGGAAGCCCATGGCACCGGCTGCACGCTGGCCTCGGCGGTGGCGGCCAACCTGTGCCTCGGCCGCGACCTCGGCGCAAGTTGCGCGGCGGCCGCCGATTACGTCCATGCAGCGCTGCAGCGGGGTTATCGCCCCGGCAACAGTGACATCCTCGTGCTCGACCACTTCGGCGCCGCCCCCCATGAATGAGTCCGTTGCGGTGCAACCGATCGAACTGGACGCGCAGGCCGGCGACGGCCACCGCTGGACGTTGCTGGCGCGCATTCCCGCCAACCCGCAGGCAAGCCTGTTGTGGCTGCCTGCGCTGGGCATCGCGGCCAAGCACTACCTGCCCTTCGCCGAGGCGCTGGCCGCGCGCGGAATTGCCGTGTTCGTGCACGAATGGCGCGGCGGCGGTTCAAGCAGCCTGCGCGCCGATCGCGCCACCGACTGGGGTTATCGCGAGCTGCTGATGGAAGACATCGCCGCGAGCGAAGCGCTGGTGATGCAACACGCACCCGAGGTTGCGCGCATCATCGGCGGCCACAGCCTCGGCGGACAGCTGGCCTGCTGCCGGCTCGGCCTGTCGCCAACGACTGCACAGCGACTGTGGCTCGTGGCCAGTGGCGCGCCTTACTGGCGTGCGTTTCCGCTGCGGACCAAGTGGTTCCTGCCGTTCGTCTATCGCTTCCTGGCGTGGCTGGCCGACCGCCATGGCGCCCTGCCCGGCCGGCGGATCGGCTTTGGCGGGCAAGAGGCTCGCGGGCTGATCCGCGACTGGAGTCGCAGCGGCTTGAGCGGGCGTTATGCCGCCGGCGGGCTCGACATCGACCTCGACGCCGCGATGGCGGCCGTCGAAGTCGAAGCGCATGCGGTGGCATTCGATCGCGACTGGCTGGGGCCGGAGTCTTCGGCGCGCTTCCTGTTGTCGAAACTCCGCCATTCGCCGAATCGCGTCGATGTGCTCGACGCTGCCGCGCTGGGTACGCGCGCGGACCACTATGCGTGGATGAAGCAGCCGCAGGCGGTGGTGGAAAAGCTGCTGGGCTGAGCGGCTGGCGACAAGGATTGTTTACGGGGAATTTACGCCCCGGGCATGACCGCGGAATAGAGGCTTTACGGGTCCGATACCAACAATGACGCCGTGGCCAATCGGGCCTCGAACGTCATTTCTGGATATCCGCAATGTCCCTCCATTTCGTCCGCGCGCGCGAAGCTTCCGTGCCGTTGCTGTTCGCCGCCTGCGCGGGTATCGGCCTGCTCGCCCTTGGTGGCAAGGCCAGCGCCGCACCACTTTCCGGCAACGCCGCACTGACCAGCGACTACGTCTGGCGCGGCACCACCCAGACCCAGGGCGATGCCGCCGTGCAGGCCGGCTTCAAGCTGGCCAGTGACTCCGGCTTCTACGGCTCGGTATGGGGCTCCAACGTCGAGTTCGCCCCGGATACGCACGCCAGCAGCGAGCTCGACTTCACCGTCGGCTGGGGCGGCGCCCTGTCCGAGAAGTGGGCGCTGGACGTGAACCTGCTGCGCTACCAGTACCCGTCGACCACCGTCGACCTCAACTGGACCGAGCTCAACGGCACGCTGACCTACGACAGCAACTACTGGTTGTCGATGGGCTACTCGACCGAGGCACTCGGTGGCGAAGAGGACGGCCTGTACACCCAGCTCGGCGCCAGGTTCCCCATCAACGACGCGTTCCGGCTCGAAGGAGCGCTCGGCTACTACGCCTTCGATGGTTACAGCGCCGCCGCCGACAGCTACCTGCACGGCCAGCTCAGCGCGGTGTGGGCCGTGAAGGCCCCGCTGGAGCTGCGCGTGACCGCGCACGCGACCGATTCCAACGCCGAAGACATCTTCGGTGACGAACTTGCAGGCAACCGCATCGAAGCGGCCCTGCAGGCTTCCTTCTAAAGGAGAGACGACATGCCTGGCTGGCTTGCCCTTGTGTGCGGAGTCGCGGTGATCGTCGCCTCGGCATACCTGCTGTACGTGGTTCTTCGACCCGAAGATTTCTAAGGCAGCACAACGATGACCGAGACACTACTTGTTCTGGTGCTTGCGATCGGCCTCGGCTGGCCGCTCGGGCACTACCTCGCCCGCGTCATGCGTGGCGATCGCTCTTGGATGGACCGCGTCGCCGGACCGGCCGAGCGCCTGATCTACAAGGCGCTTGGCACCGATCCGCAACGCGGCATGAGCTGGCGCGGCTACGCCACGGCATTCGCGATCAGCAACCTGGTCGTGGGCCTGGTGGTGTGGGTGCAGTTCATGACCCAGACCTGGCTACCGCTCAATCCCGACGGCATCCCCAACATGCGCTGGGATACCGCCCTGCACACGATGGTGTCGTTCCTGACCAACACCAACCAGCAGCACTACTCCGGCCAGTCGCAGCTGAGCTACCTGTCGCAGATGGTCGGCATCGTCGGCCTGCAGGTCGCAACGCCTGTCATGGGCCTTGCGATCGTGGTGGCCACGCTGCGGGGCCTGTTCGGTGGCCGTGCGGAAATGGCGCAGACCGCCGGCAAGACCGTCATCGCAGGCCACGCTGTGCAGGAAGGCAGCGAGCGTGACGTCGGCAACTACTGGGTAGACGTGACCCGCGCAACGCTGCGCTTCATGCTGCCGCTGTGCCTGCTGTGGTCGGTCCTGCTGACCTGGCAGGGCGTGCCGTCGACGCTTCAGGCCGGCCCCAGCATCACGCCGGTCGACGCCAGCGTCGAGATGAAGGAGCAGAAGATCCCGCTCGGCCCGGTCTCGCCGATGGTCGCCATCAAGCAGCTCGGCTCCAACGGTGGCGGCTGGTACGGCCCCAACAGCACGGCGGCCCTGGAAAATCCCACGCCACTTTCGAATCTGATCGAAGTGCTGGGGATCCTGCTGATCCCGATGGCGATCACCTTCATGGTCGGGCCGTTCACGCGTCGCAAGCGACTGACCGCCATGGTGTTCGGCACCATGCTGCTGATGTCGCTGGCCTCCACCGGCCTGTCGATGTGGTCCGAGGCTTATTCATCCACCGCGGCTGATCCGGCGTTGATGGAAGGCAAGGAAGTGCGCCTTGGCGTGGAGTCGTCGACGCTGTGGTCGGCCATGACCACGCAGGTCAACAACGGCTCGGTCAATGCGATGCATGACTCGCTGGCGCCGCTCACCGGCGGCATGGCGATGGTCAACATGCTGATCAATGCCATCTGGGGCGGCGTCGGCTGCGGCCTGCAGCAGTTCCTGGTGTACCTGATGCTCGCCGTGTTCCTGGCCGGCCTGATGACCGGGCGGACTCCGGAGCTGTTCGGACGCAAGATCGAGGCGCCTGAAGTGAAGCTGCTGGCGCTGCTGATCCTGTTGCAGCCGCTGGTCGTGCTTGGCTTCTCGGCAGTCACGCTGGCGTTCCCGTCGATTACTGGCAACTCCAATCCGGGTTTCCATGGCATCAGCCAGGTGTTCTACGAATACACATCTGCGTTCGCCAACAACGGCTCGGGGTTCGAAGGCCTGGGCGATGCGACCTGGTGGTGGAACCTGAGTTGCTCGGTAGTGCTCGCACTTGGCCGCTATCCCGCGCTGATCATCCCGCTCGCCGTTGCCGGCCTGATGGCGCGCAAGCGCGTGGCTCCGGAAAGCAGCGGCACGCTGCACGTGGAGACGCCTACCTTCGCACTGACGCTGATCGCGGTCATCGTGATCCTGACCGTCCTGCAATTCATGCCCGCCCTGGTGATGGGACCCATCGCCGAGCATCTGACGCTGTACGGCGCCGCTTCGGTTGGCCCGTGAGGTAATGAACGTGACTGACACTTCTCATCTTGGTACTGCCCGCCGCCAGTCGGTGGCCGGCCTCGACGCCGCAGCCCTGCGCACGTCGCTGATCGATTCCTTCCGCAAGCTGTCGCCGCGCCAGGCGGTGAAGAGTCCCGTCATGGCGATCGTGCTGCTCGGCACGATCCTGTCGGCGCTCATTACCGCAGCGGTTCCCGGCAATACCGCCTTCGGCGTCGCGGTGACACTGACCCTGTTCGTGACAGTGCTGTTCGCCAACTTCGCCGAAGCGGTGGCCGAAGCGCGCGGCCGTGGCCAGGCGGCCTCGCTGCGTGCGGCACGGCGCGACTTGGTTGCGCGTCGCCTCAACGGCAAGACCCGCGTTGGCGGTGAGAGCCGAGTCGCGGCGGCAACGCTGCGCCCGGGCGACCGCGTCATTGTCTCGGCCGGTGAACTGGTGCCGGCCGATGGCGAGATCGTCGAAGGCGTGGCCACCATCAACGAGGCGGCGGTCACCGGCGAGTCCGCACCGGTACTGCGCGAGGCTGGCACCGACCGCTCCGGCGTGATCGGCGGCACCAAGGTGCTCTCCGACGAGATCGTCGTCGAAGTCAGCGCCGAGCCCGGTCACAGCTTCCTCGACCGCATGATCGCTCTCGTTGAAGGCGCCAACCGGCAGAAGACGCCGAACGAGATCGCGCTGACGATGCTGCTGGCGGCGATGACGCTGACCTTCCTGATCGTCGTCGCCACCCTGCCCGCACTGGCCGGTTTCGTCGGCGCCAAGATCGATCCGCTGCTGCTGATCGCGCTGCTGGTGTGCCTGATCCCGACCACGATCGGCGGCCTGCTGCCGGCGATCGGCATTGCCGGCATGAACCGTGCGCTGCAGGCCAACGTGCTGGCGAAGTCGGGCAAGGCGGTGGAAGTCGCCGGCGACGTCGACGTGCTGCTGCTCGACAAGACCGGCACGATCACGCATGGCGATCGCCAGGCCACGGTGTTCCATCCGCTCGCCGGCGTCGACATGAGCCAGCTGCGCGATGCCGCGCTGCTCTCTTCGCTGGCCGACCCGACGCCGGAAGGAAAGTCGATCGTGCGCCTGGCTCGCGAGCTCAAGAGCACCGTACCCGAGCCGGAGAAGGCCCACTACGTGCAGTTCACCGCGCAGACCCGCATGTCGGGCGTAGACATCCCGCTTGGGGGCCGCGACGGCCGCATCATCCGCAAGGGCGCCGGCGATTCGATTGCCCAGCACGTGCAGGCACTGGGTGGCCAGGTCGTTCCGGAGCTGGCCGCGCGCATCGAGCAGGTCGCACGTGGCGGCGCCACGCCGCTGGTGGTCGCCGAAGGCCGCCACATCCTGGGCGTGATCGAGCTGTCGGACGTGGTCAAGCACGGCGTCAAGGAACGCTTCGCCCGCTTGCGTGCGATGGGCGTGCGCACGGTGATGATCACCGGCGACAACCCGCTCACCGCCGCCGCGATTGCCGCGGAGGCCGGTGTCGACGACTACATCGCCGAGGCAAGGCCCGAAGACAAGCTCGCCCGCATCCGCGCCGAGCAGGCCGGCGGCCGCATGGTGGCGATGGTCGGCGACGGCACCAACGACGCGCCGGCGCTGGCCCAGGCCGACGTCGGACTGGCGATGAACTCGGGCACGCAGGCAGCCAAGGAAGCCGGCAACATGGTCGACCTGGATTCCGATCCTGCGAAGCTGCTGGCGGTGGTCGAGGTCGGCAAGCAGCAGTTGATCACCCGTGGCGCGCTGACCACGTTCTCGCTCGCCAACGACGTGTCGAAGTACTTCGCGATCCTGCCGGCGCTGTTTGCCGCCGCCATTCCGCAGATGGCCGCGCTCAACGTGATGCACCTGTCGAGCCCGACCAACGCCGTGATGGCGGCGCTGGTCTTCAACGCAATCATCATCCCGGCGCTGATTCCGCTGGCGCTGGCCGGCGTGCGCTTCAAGCCCGCCAGCGCGGTCTCGCTGCTGCGCCGGAACATGCTCGTGTACGGCGTCGGCGGCGTGCTGCTGCCGTTCGCCGCCATCAAGCTGATCGATCTTGCTCTCGTGGCAGTGGGGTTCTGAGATGACTACCGTTACTTCCGTTTCGTACGTTCCGCCGGCCGCGCACGCGGCCGTGCTGGAGGACCGCACGTCGCTGCGCGCCCCGCTGGTGTTCGCCGTGGTGATACTGGTCGGATTCGGCCTGCTCTATTCGCTGGCCGGCGCCGCACTGGGCCGGCTGCTGTTCCCGCACCAGGCCACGGGCAGCATCGTGATGGTCGATGGCAAGGCGCGCGGTTCGGCCCTGGTGGCCCAGCCGTTCGCCGATGACCGCTACTTCCAGCCGCGCCCGTCGGCCGCCAGTTACGACCCGATGGCCGCCGCCGGCAGCAACATGGCCCGTAGCAATCCCGACCTGCGCAAGCGCATCGAGGAACTGACCCGGGAAGTCGCCACGCGCGAGGGCATTACGCCGGCGCAGGTGCCGGCTGAACTGGTCACGCAATCGGGTGGCGGACTGGACCCTCACTTGTCGCCGCTGGGCGCGCAGGTGCAGTTCGCGCGGGTGGCGAAGGCGCGGGGCCTCAGCGAAGCGGATGTGGCCGCGGTCGTGACCGCGCACACCGAGGCGCCTCAGTTCGGCGTGCTGGGTCAGACGCGTGTCAACGTGCTGCAACTCAATCTGGCGATGGACGCACTCAAGTAACGGCAAGAGCCGCCCTCACCCCAACCCCTCTCCGCGCGCGGAGAGGGCCTTTTGGCTCACCAACGAAGACCGGGCGATGACGCGCCGTAGCGTTGGCCGCAGGGCCGCGCACGCAACCGCAACAACCCACACAGGCACAATGCCCGCCATGACCGACACAAGAAGCGCCCAGGCAGACGCACTCATCGGCGAACTGCAACGCCAGGGCGCCGGTCGCCTGACGATCTTCCTCGGCGCCGCACCCGGCGTCGGCAAGACCTACACCATGCTCAGCCGCGGCCGCGAACTGCAGCGCCGCGGCCTCGACGTCGTCGTCGGCCTGGTCGAAACCCATGGCCGCGCCGAAACCGCCGCATTGATCGAAGGACTGGAAGTCCTGCCGCGCAAGCGCGTGGACTACATGCCCGCGACAGGCACGGGAAGGGCCATGGAGGAACTCGACCTCGACGCCCTGCTCGCCCGCAAGCCCAGGCTCGCCCTGGTCGACGAACTCGCCCACCGCAACGTCCCCGGCAGCCGCCACGAACGCCGCTGGCAGGATGTGATCGAACTGCTCGATGCCGGCATCGACGTATTCACGACGATCAACATCCAGCACCTGGAAAGCCTCAACGACGTCGTCCACCGCATCACCGGCGTGCGCGTCAGCGAAACCGTGCCCGATGCCGTCTTCGACCGGCTGCGCGACATCGTCCTGGTGGACCTTCCGCCGCGCGAACTGATCGAACGCCTGCAACAGGGCAAGGTCTACGTGCCCGACCAGGCCGCGCACGCGCTGCAGGCCTTCTTCTCGCCGAGCAACCTCACCGCCCTGCGCGAACTGGCCATGCAGACCGCCGCCGACCGCGTCGACAGCGACCTGCGCGAAGCGCAGACCGCGCGCGGCCTGCCCGGCGTTCCATTGCGTCGCGGCGTGATGGTGGCGATCGACGGTCGCGGCCAGTCCGAATACCTGGTGCGCGTGGCCCGTCGCATCGCTGAGCGGCGCGACTCGCCATGGACCGTGGTGACCGTGCAGGGCGCGCAAGCCGCCGGCGAAGCGCAACAGCTCGAACTCGATCGCGCCTTCGCCCTCGCCCGGCGACTCGGCGGCGACGCCCTGGTGCTGCACGGCAACAGCATCGTCGATGCCCTGCTCGACCAGGCGGCGCGATCGGGCGCCAGCACGATTGTCCTCGGCCGCACCCGCGAACGGCCGGTCGCGCGCATGTTCAACCGGACCCTGACGCAGCAGCTGATCCAGCGCGGCGCCCACTACGAGCTGACCATCGTCAGCACGCCGGAGGCGCGTGCGCGGGCACGCCGCTCCTGGCGCCAGCCCGGTGGCTACCTCAACCGCAGCGACACCGCACTGGCGGTGACCTCGGCCGCGCTGGCCACGGCGCTGGCCTGGATCGCCGAGCGCTGGATCGCGCTGGACGACCTGTCACTGATCTTCATCGTCGCGGTGGTGCTGGTGGCCGCGCGCACGCGCATGACCGCGGCCGTGATCTCGGCGGTGCTGTGCTTCCTGGCCTACAACTTTTTCTTCATCGAACCGCGCTACACGCTGATGATCGGCGCGCGCCAGGGCGTGACGACGGTGGTGCTGTTCCTGATCGCGGCGCTGGTGGCCGGGCGCCTGGCCTCGAAGCTGCGCATGCAGGTGGTGGCCCTACGCGCAGCCAATGCACAGGCGACCGCGCTGCAGACCCTGGGCCGGCAACTGGCCAGCGCCGCCGACCTCGGCCAGGTGCTGCAGGCCGGGCGCGATGCGCTGCGCCGCGCGCTCGATGCCGAGGTGGTGCTGCAGGCCGGCGACCATCAGGTGCATGCCGAGCTGCTGAGCGAAAAGGACCGCGCCGCCGCCGACTGGGCAGTACGCCACCGTCAGGCGTCAGGACGCTACACCGACACGCTGGCCGGCTCGGAATGGTGGTTCCAGCCGCTGCCGCTGGGTGAGCGCGAGACTGGCCTGCTTGGCCTGCGCTTCCCACCGCAGCTTCATCGCCTCGGCATCGAGCAACGCCGCCTCGCCGAAGCGATGGCGCAGGACATCGCCCAGGCCGTGGTCCGCACGCGCCTGGTCGCCGACCTGGAGAATGCGCGCGTCAGCAACGAGACCGAACGGCTGCGCTCGGCGCTGCTGTCGTCGGTCTCGCACGACCTGCGCTCGCCGCTGGCCTCGATCATCGGATCGGCCAGCAGCCTGGACCACTACGCCGACGCGATGGACAAGCAGGACCGGCACAGCCTGCTGGAAACCATCCGCATCGAAGGCGAACGCCTCGACCGCTACATCCAGAACCTGCTCGACATGACCCGGCTTGGCCACGGCGGACTCACCCTCAACCGCGACTGGATCGGCGTAGACGAGCTGATCGGCTCGGCAGTGACGCGCTTGCAGCGCTACGAACCCGGGGCGAGCTTCGAGGTGTCGATCGAACCCGGCCTGGCGCCGATATGGGTGCACCCTGCCCTGGTCGAGCAGGCGCTGTTCAACGTGCTCGAGAACGCCGCCAAGTTCTCGCCGCCCGCCGTGGCCATCACCATCCGCGCCCAGGACACGGTCGAAGGACAACTGCGCATCGACGTGCGCGACCGCGGCCCGGGCATCCCCGAGGAAGAGCGCAAGCGCATCTTCGACATGTTCTACAGCGTCGAGCGCGGCGACCGCGGCCGCCAGGGCACGGGCCTGGGCCTGGCGATCTGCCAGGGCATGATCGGTGCGCACGGCGGCAGCGTCGAAGCGCTGCCCGGTCCGGACGGGCGCGGCACGACGATCCGGATTACGCTGCCGCGATTGCAGCCGCAGTGACGACTGACAGCCCGTGAGCGATCCCAGGTCCGCCGACACCACCACCCCGCCCGCCCGCATCCTCGTCATCGACGACGAGCCGCAGATCCGCAAGTTCCTCGACATCAGCCTGCGCGCTCAGGGCTATGCGGTGGAAAGCGCGGAGTCTGGCGAGGGCGGGCTGGAGGCGTTGGCCACGCACGGTGCCGACCTGGTCATCCTCGACCTGGGACTGCCCGACCGCGACGGCCACGAAGTGCTGCGCGAACTGCGGCAGTGGTCGAGCGTGCCGGTGATCCTGCTGACGGTGCGCGCCAGCGAGACCGAGAAGGTCGCCGCGCTCGATGCCGGTGGTAACGACTACGTCACCAAGCCGTTCGGCGTGCAGGAGCTGATGGCGCGCGTGCGTGCGCTGTTGCGGTCCCACGCAGCCCCCGCCGGCTCGCAGCCGCTGTACGAAGACGGCCGCCTGCACGTCGACCTGGCGCGGCGCGAAGTGCTGCTGCAAGGCCAACCGGTGGCACTGACGCGCAAGGAATACGCCCTGCTCGCCCTGCTGATCCAGCATGCCGGCCGCGTCGTCACCCAGCCGCAACTGCTGCGCGAACTGTGGGGCCCCAGCCACCAGCACGACACCCATTACCTGCGCATCCTGGTCGGCAAATTGCGCCACAAGCTCGGCGACGATGCTGCAGCGCCGCAATGGATCGCGACCGAACCGGGCGTCGGACTGCGTTTCATCAGTCGGGACCCGACACACTCCGGTCATTGACCTGTGCTAGGGCCGGACCCGGTCGACTGACCGGGCGGACGGGCCGAGCGAGGGGCGGTGCATGGCCAAGTGGGCGCAATCGAAGGCGGCGACGGTGGGGTTGGTCGTCGTCAAGCTGGTGTTGATCGGGATCTACCTGCTGGGCACCAATCGCCTGCTGGCAGAGCGCGTGGCGCATATCGGGCTGAAGCCGGGGCTGGTGGTGTTTGCCGCCGTCTGGCTGGTCTGCCTGGTGTCGATGCTGGCGCTGGCGTTCCATTCGCGGCCGGCCACGCGGGCGGCCTGGAGCGTCGCCTTTTTCCTCAGCAGCACATTCAGCCTCGGCCACGCGCTGATTACCTCCCGTCACCTCGGCCTGGCCGACTTCGAACAGCTCCTGGGCCTGATCGGGTTCGCCGGCAACCTCGCCGGCTTCCACGACGCGCAGCTGGCCCAGGCCGTGCTGTGGTCGTTGCTCGGCGTAATTGCACTCAACCTGCCGCCCTGGTTCCCGCCACCGGCCTGGCTGCCGGCGCCGCTGGCATGCCCGCTGCGTCACGCCGGCTGGCTCCAGGCCGTCCCCATCGTGCTGATTGCCGCGATCCTGTACCTGCGCGGCGGCGAAGGCTCCAACGGCTTCCCCGGGCAGTACAACCCGGCGGCGTTCGCTTTCGTGCTCGGCGCCGAGAAGGTGCTCGCGCCGGCCACGCCGCCCCGCCAGGACGTCGCGCTCAAGCACCCCGGCCAGCGCCCCTTCCGCCATGTCGTGCTGGTGATGGACGAAAGCGTGCGCGGCGACTATGTCGACATCAATGTCGACGACGGCGTCGAGACCGGCCTGCGGCCGCTCGGACCGGCGCTGTTCAATTTCGGCATCGCCGCATCGGCTGCCAACTGCTCCTCCACGTCCAACGCCAGCGTTCGTTATGGCGTCACCCGCGACAGCTACCAGCGCGACCTCGACGTCAATCCCTCGTTCTGGCGCTACGCCAGCAGCGCCGGTTACCGAACGATCTACATCGACGGCCAGCGCAACGGCGGCAAGCTGCACAATTTCATGGACGAGCGCGAGCGCGCGGAGATCGACGAGTTCGTGCAGATCGACGCTTCGGTGCCACTGGAAAGCAAGGACGTCCAGGCCGGCCGGCTGCTGGGCGAGATGCTCAAGCGGCCCCGCCCCAGCTTCATCTACGTCAACAAGGTCGGCTGCCATTTCCCGTACGAGGGCAAGTATCCGGCCAACAAGACGCTGTATTCGCCGACGATGGAACGGACCTACTTCAGCAACGAGGCCGATCCCGACGTCGCCCCGCAGCCGCACGCTTCGGGCACGGCAAGTTCCGAGGATCGCTGGCGCCAGGTGAACAGCTATCGCAACTGCGTGGCCTGGAACACGCGCGAGTTCTTCCGCGAGGCCCTGGCCGACGCACCGCTGGACGACACCCTGATCCTCTACACCGCCGACCACGGCCAGAACTTCCACGAGGACGGCTCGCCCGGCGCGCAGACCCACTGCACGACCGGCCAGGCCGCCGCCGGCGAAGGCCGCGTGCCGCTGGTCGCCATCACCCGCAACGCCGCCATGGCGCCGATGTTGCGCGACGCCGCCAACGACAACCGCGACAAGGCCAGCCACTTCAACCTCTACCCGACGGTGCTGCGGGTGATGGGCTACGGCATGCCGGAGACGGGCGGCAAGTCGGAACTGTTCGAGCCGGACCTGTTCGCCAGCCTGCCCGGCGACAACCAGCACTTCCTGTCGACGTACTTCGTGCGCTTCGGCCGCGAGCCGGTGTGGAACCCGATCGGCAAGCCGGCACACCTGCGCGACGGCCTGCAACGGGCGCTGGCAGGTGAGGTCAATTCCCAAGGAAGGCACCGCCAGCGGTTCACGCTGACCTGCGGCACGCACCTGCGGGCTCCAGCCGTTCCCGCTTCAGGCCCCGGCAAGCCGTGCGACGTCACGGCGCCGACGCTCGACGCGCGGCGCGGCAGCGCGGCGCAGCGGCGAGCGGTAACCCAGCGGATTCATCGCCTGCCAATGCCAGGCATCGCGGCACATGGCGTCGACGTCGTACTGGGCACGCCAGCCCAGCAGTTGACCGGCTAGTGCGGGGTCGGCGAACACTTCGGCCGAATCGCCCGGACGGCGTTCGACGATCTCGTACGGAATCCGCCGGCCGCTGGCACGCTCGAAGGCCTGCACCAGTTCCAGCACGCTGATGCCGCGCCCCGTGCCGAGGTTGACGGTAAATCCGCGATCGGCCGCGACCATGTACTCGAGCGCGTCGGCATGCGCCTGCGCCAGGTCGACCACGTGGATGTAGTCGCGCACACCGGTGCCGTCGACGGTCGGGTAATCACCGCCGAACACGCGCAGGTGGTCGCGCTGGCCGACTGCGACCGGCAGATGTAGGGCATCAGGTTGTTGGGTTCGCCGCACGGGTCCTCGCCGATCAGGCCCGAGGGATGCGCGCCGACCGGATTGAAGTAACGCAGGTTGGCCGCGCGGAACCGATCGTCCGCCCGGCACAGGTCCTCGATCAGCTGTTCGGCGACGAGCTTGGTGCGGCCGTAGGGATTGAGCGCCTGCAGGCCGGCATCCTCACGCACCGGGACCTGGCTGGGATCGCCGTAGACCGTCGCCGACGAGCTGAACACCAGCCGGCGCACGCCGGCCTCCTGCATGGCCTGCAGCAACGCGATGGTGCCGCCGATGTTGTTGTCGAAGTAGTCCAGCGGCTTCCGGCACGACTCCCCGACCGCCTTGAGCGCGGCGAAATGCAGCACGGCGTCGAACTGGTAGGTGGCAAACAGGGCTGCCATCGCCCGGCGGTCGCGGATGTCGACACGATGCAGTGACACCGGTGCACCGACCAGCCGCTGCAACCGTTGCAGCACGCGCGGCGAACTGTTCACGCCGCTGTCGGCGATGACGACGTGATGGCCGCGGCCACACAGGGTCACGCACGCATGGCTGCCGATATAGCCTGCACCGCCGCAAACGAGAATTCGCATTGGATGTCCTGGCCGGGCCTCGACGGTGATGTCCCGACGGTGTTGGTTTGCACCGGCACCCTGCACCGCGATCCCGGCAGGCTGCTCCCCAGACGTCGGGCAATCCTCCGTCCTGATCTTTTCAACGCAGAACACCGGCATTTCCGGCACCGGCAACGACCGTGCGAATGCGGACACGCATTGCTCGCACTGGATTCGGCAAAAGTGCTCCGGTGAGGGCAACCACCCCCCCTTGCTCCGGTCGGGCGATGGCCGGATTGGGCACTTCACGCCGTTGGAATGACACGAATGCAAGGGGGGCTTATTGCCATGCGCTTGATCCAGATCTTCCAGACCGTAGGCCTGTTGCTGTTGATTTCCGCGTGCGCCTCCTCCGGCAACACTGCCGGCGCGCCGCCTCCGAGCAGCGAACACTCGGTCGACTCCTACCAGATCGGCATCGACGACATCGTCCAGGTGTCGGTCTGGCGCAACCCGGAATTGGGCATCACCGTCCCGGTGCGCCCGGACGGCAAGATCTCGGTGCCGTTGATCGGCGATGTCTCCGCCGGCGGCCGCACTCCCGACGAAGTCGCCAAGGACATCCAGACCCGGCTCGCCACGTTCGTGCGTGATCCGCAGGTTGCGGTGATCCTCACCGACCTGCGCAGCCACGAGTACCTGTCGCGCGTGCGCGTGACCGGGGCGGTGCGCCAGCCGATCTCGATTCCCTATCGCCAGGGCATGACCGTGCTCGATGCCGTCCTGGCCGCCGGCGGCGTCACCGAATTCGCCGCCCCGGCGCGCTCGGACCTGTACCGCAAGATCGGCGACAGCACGCGCAGCTACGCGGTTCGCCTCGACCACATCCTCGAGGACGGCGACCTGTCCACCAACTTCAAGGTCGCCCCCGGCGACGTCATCACCGTCCCGGAACGCACGCTATGAACGGATCATCCATGGACCTGGTGGTGGCCGAGGCGCGGCCGTCGGCCGTGGCGGCGATGGTCCCGGTGGCGTTCGAAGAGAGCCGCCGCCATCCGGTGCTGCTGGCATCGATCTTCGCGATCATTGCGCTGGCGGCCCTGCTGTTCGGACTGCTGCTGCCAAAGAAGTACAACTCGGCCACGACCATCCTGATCGAGGAAAGCAACATCATCAAACCGCTGATGGAGGGCCGTGCGGTGCCGACCGGTGTGGTCAGCCGCGCCGGCATCACGCGCGAGGTCGCCTTCAGCGCCAAGGTGATGAACGAGATCCTCAAGACCGGCGGCTGGCTGAAGGCCAATCCGACCCCGCTGCAGCGGGAGCAGCTGATCGAGCAGATCACCAGCCGCACCATCATCTCCAATCCCCGCGAGAACCTGATCCGGATCTCCTACACCGATACCAGCGCCGAACGCGCGCACGATGTCACCAAGCGCTTCGCCGAGATGATCATCCAGGAGAGCCTGGCCACCAAGGAGCGCGAAAGCCGCGACGCCTACGAGTTCATCGACTCCCAGGTGCGCCAGTACCACAAAAAGCTCACCGATGCCGAAGCCAAGCTCGAGGCGTACCGCAAGTCCAACCCCGATGCGCGGCCCGGCATCGACGGCGACGTCAACTCCCGGATCGGCGAGTTGCGGCGCATGGTCGACACCTCGCGCATGGAACTGATGGACCTGGACTCGCAGGGCAACGCACTGCAGTCGCAGCTGTCCGGCGAAAATGAAATCAACGTCGTGCAGACCCGCTCCGGCCAGGTGATGGCGCAGATGGCCGAGCTCGAGAACGAGCGCGCCAAGCTGCTGATGAATTACACCGAGCAGCATCCCGACGTCGTCCGCGTGCAGCACCAGCTGCGCGACCTGGAAGAGCGGCTTCGGCAGGACGAGGCGCGCCAGGACGCGCGCAAGATCGGCGCACCGACCTCGCTCGACGGCGTCGCCTCGTTCAACCCGCTCTATGGCGAACTCAAGAGCAAGCTGGCCGAGAACCGCCGGCAGAGCGCGGCGGTGTCCTCGCGCATCTCCACCAGCCAGCGACTGCTCGACCAGGAACTGGGCCGCAGCCGCCATATCGCCGCGTCCGAGAGCACGATGGCCGAACTGTCGCGCGACTACGAGGTCAACCGCGACCTCTACCAGGACCTGCTCAAGCGCCGCGAGAACGCCCGCGTCTCGATGAGCCTGGATTCCGAACAGCGCGGCCTGAGCTTCCGCATCCAGGAACCGGCCAGCTTCCCGCTGCGTGGCACGGGCCTGCGCCTGATCCACGTCGCCGGCGCCGGCCTTGGCGCCGCCGCACTGGCGCCGCTGGTGCTGCTGATCGGTTTCGTCCGCCTCGATCCGCGCGTGCGCTCGCCGCACCAGATCGAGACGATCGCTGCCCTGCCCGTGATCGGTTCGGTGCCGCGCTACCAGACCGCCCCGGCACGCCGCCTGGGCAACCGACGCTTCGTGATCGCCGCGATGATCGCCTTGCTGGTCCCGCTGATCTTCGGACTGACCCTCGCCCTGAAACTGGTGTACGCCCCATGAGCGCGAACCCGATCTTCGAACGCGAAAGCGCCGCGACAGACGAACGCAGCAGCCAGCGCTCGATCGCGCCGGCCCCCGCGCCTGTAACGCTGACGCCGTCGCAACTGGAGGAGCGCGCGATCATCCACCGCACCGCGGTCTCGCGACCGGAGGTCGACGCCTTCCGCGAGCTGCGCACACGCCTGCTTGCCGCGGTCGAAGGCAGCTTCGTGGCGCTGGTGGCACCGGTCAGCAGCGGCAGCGGTGGCAGCTTCGTCGCCAGGAATCTGGCAACCGCCCTCGCCTTCGATGACACCAAGAGTGCGCTACTGGTCGATTGCGACCTGCGCCACCCTTCCCAGCACGTGACGATGAAGATCGACACGCCGACCGGACTGGTCGAGTACCTGGAGGATCCCGAAGGCGACCTGTCCGATGTGATCTACGAGACCGGCGTCCAGGGCCTGCGGCTGATCCCTGCGGGAACCTCGCGCGAAATCGGCGCCGAGTACTTCTCTTCGTCGCGCATGCGCCTGCTGCTCGACTCGATCCGTAGCCGCCATCCGAACTGCTACGTGTTCCTCGACGGCCCGCCGGTGCGCGGAACGCCAGACGCGCGGATCCTCGCCGACATCGCCGACGTGGTGATCCTGGTGGCCGGGTACGGGCGCGACACCGCCGCATCGATTGCCCAGGCCGCCGCCAACTTCGATCCGAACAAGTTCGTCGGCGTGGTCTTCAATGAAGGCGTATGAGGGAGCGCGAATGGCCAGGGAACGACGTCACCCGATGGGCACGGCCCGGCGGTCCGCATTGTGCCTCGCGCTGCTGTCGGCCATCCCCCTCGGCGCCGATGCGGCAAAGATCAACTACTCCGTCGGCGGCTACGTCGAGCACAGCGACAACATCGGCCTGACCGAATCCAACCCGGAGAAGGCCGAAACGCTGGGCGCGCTGTTCGACTTCGACATGAACCAGACCGGCAAGAACACCAACCTCACCGCGCGTGGCGGCTTCGAGTACCTGTACTACACCGGCGACACCTTCGACGACGACATCCGCGCGACCCTGGTCGGCCACCTCGACTGGAACACGATGCAGGACCGCCTGCAGTTCCTCGTCGAGGACTATCTCAACTACGAGCCGATCGACGTGCTCGCCGCCAACGCCCCCGACAACCAGCAGCAGGTCAACGTCTTCCTGGCCGGCGCCACCCTGAACCTGCGACCCGGCGCCGCCACGCGCACGCGCCTGGACATCCGCTACAACAACTACTACGCCGAGGAAACCGAAGAGTTCAACGGCGACCGCTACAACGCCGCCTTCACCCTGTGGCAGGACACCAGCCAGACCACGCGGATGGCCGGCACCATCGAGGCCAGCCAGGTCGAGTACGACCAGCCCAACCTGGGCGCCGACTATCGCCGCCTAGATACCTACGCGACGCTGAACCGCAACCTGGCCAACTTCGACCTGAACCTGCGCCTGGGCTATTCGTGGGTGGAACTGCTCAGCTTCGACGGCGAACAGTCCTCGCCGCTCGTCCGCGGCGTCCTGACTTGGCGCGCCAGCCCGCGCAGCACGTTCAACGGCGCGCTCTACTACCAGTTCTCGGATGCCGCGCAGGAGCTGATCACCCGCTCCGACGACATCGGTTCGCCGACCGTCGTGGCACCGCCGCCGAGCGACCAGGCCGCAAACGACCTGCTGATCGGCCCGGACATCTACAAGCAACGGCGCGTGGAATTCGACTATCGCTTCACCGGTGAGCGCTACGACTTCGCCATCGGTCCCTATTACGAGAACAACGAGTACCTCGATCCGACCGTCGAAAGCGAAGGCAGCTACGGCGTTGGCATGGGAGCCACATGGCGCATCCAGCCGATGCTGCACCTGACCTGCCTGCTCTCGCGCAGCTACCGCGATTTCGACACGTTCGATCGCGACGACGACGATTTCGCTGCGTACCTGAGCCTGATCAAGATCTTCACCCGCAACTGGAGCGCGTCGATCGACCTGCGCCACCAGGAACGCAACAGCAACGTACCCGAAGCCAGTTATGACGAGAATGCCGCCATCTTCAGCGTTCGCTATACCCGCTGACACGGCGGTTGCCGGCAGCGGTGACAGGCGCATCCGGCTGTTGCTGCTGACCGACACGGCGGTATTGGCACCGGGTGGCAGCGAGCGCTTCCTGCTGAACCTGGCCTCGCGGCTGCCGCGGGATCGCTATCGGATCACCCTGGTGCAGCTCCACGGCGCAAGCATGCCGGCGAACGGCCAACCGGCCCGGCAGCTGCCGCACGTGCAATTGCGGGCGCTGCCGGTGCATGCGGTCTACGACGTCAGCGGACTTCGCGCATGGAAGGCGCTGCGCTCCATGCTGCGCGAAGAACACTTCGACATCGTCCAGTCCCAGCACGAGAAGGCCGACCTGCTCAATGCGCTGCTTCCGCGGCGTGCCGGCGGCGTACGCATCTCCAACCGCCGTGACATGGGCTTCAAGAAGAGTGCCCGGTTGGCGCGGGTGTTCCGGATGCTCAATCCGCGCTTCGACCGCGTGGTGGCGCCGGCACGGCAGATCCTGACGGGCCTGGCCGAATGCGAGCAGCTCGACGCATTGCGCATGGTCTGGATTCCCAACGGCGTCGATACCCGGCGCTATTGCCCGTCCACCTACCAGTCGCGGCTCGACAGCCGCCGCGCGCTCGGACTGGATGAGGACGCCATCGTGTTCGGCTGCATTGCCCGGCTGACCGAGGTCAAGCGCCATGCCGACCTGATCGACGCCTTCGCACGGGTGCATCAATCGCTGCCGCAGGCACGGCTGGTCCTGATCGGCGACGGCCCGCTGCTGGGCGAGATCCGTTCGCACATCGCCGCCCTGCACATCACCGAAGCGGTGACCCTGCTCAACTTCCGCGACGATGTCGACACCCTGCTGCCGGCGCTCGACGCGGTGGTGCTCGCCTCATCCAGCGAGGGCATGTCCAACGCCCTCCTCGAAGCCATGGCCTGTGCGCTGCCTGTGATCGCCACCGCGGTCGGCGGCAACCTGCACTTGGTCCAGCATGAAACCACCGGGCTGCTGGTGCCTCCGCGTGACCCGCTGTCGCTGGCGGCCGCCATGCAGACGCTCGGGCGTTCGCAGCACATGGCCAGGCGCATGGGCATGGCCGCGCGCGCCCGCGTCGAGCGGGAATTCTCGCTGGACGCAATGGTCCACGCCTTCGACCAGCTCTACCGCCACCTGCTGGCCCGGCCATGAACGCGCCGGCCACGCACGCACCGGTGCTGTCCACGCTCCAGCTTCGCTCCAGCGCAGGACTCTACGGCGCCGATCGCATGGTGCTGGCGCTGGATCGTGGACTGGCCCGCGCCGGCGTGCGCAGCCGCCTGCTCAGCATCAACAACTACCGCATGCACGGCCAGCCGCTGCATGAAACCGCCAGCGCCGCCGGCCATGACGCACTGCTGCTGCCCTGCCGCGGCCGCATCGATCTTGGCACCGTCACCGCGCTGGCCGGGCAGATCTCCGCCGCGGGGCCGGGCGCGATCGTGCACAGCCATGACTACAAGAGCGCGTTCTACGCCTGGCTGGCCACGCGCGCGCAACCGGCGCACCTGGTGGCCACGCTGCATGGCTGGGTCGAGGGCACCTCGTCGCTACGCCTGTACGCACGCCTTGAGCTGGCCCTGCTGCGTCGCTTCGATGCACTGGTAGCGGTGTCGGCCGACCAGGTCGCGCGCCTCGTCGACGCCGGCGTGCCGCGTTCGCGAGTCCATTGCATCGACAACGGCATCGACTTTCCCGTCGCCGACGCCAACGGCGCAGCCATGCTGCGCGACGAACTGGGCATCCCCGGCGACGCACGCGTGTTCGGCGCCGTGGCGCGGCTGTCGCCGGAGAAGAACCTGGCGATGCTGCTGCAGGCGTTCGCACCGGTGGCGCGGCAGGCGCCCGGTGCCGTCCTGCTGCTGGTCGGCGACGGTCCGGAACGTGGATCGCTGGAACGGCTGGCAGAAGAACTGGGGCTGGGCACGCAGGTGCGCTTTCTGGGCAGCCACGACCACATGGGCGCGATCTACGCGTTGATCGATTGCCTGGTCCTGCCATCGCTGACCGAGGGCATGCCGCTGGTGGTTCTGGAAGCGATGGCCTGCGGCATTCCGGTCATGGCCAGTGCCGTGGGCGACATACCTCGCCTGCTCGCCCACGCCGAACATGGAAGGCTGGTGCCCGCCGGTGACCGCGACGCCCTGCAGGTGGCGCTCGCCGAAGCGGCGTCGCTGCCACGACGCGTCGACCTTCCTGCGCGTCGGTACGCGCGTGAACACCATGGCGCCCAGTCGATGGCCGCGCGTTACCTCGATCTCTACCTGCGGCTGCAGGGGAAGACGCATGACCGGCGTGCGTCCTAGCTCCGTGCGCCCCAGCCTGCCGCGTGGCGCGAGCGATGCCGCCTCCGGCCAGGCCGCGGCGCAGCCGCGATTCCCGTTGGCCGCACGGGCACTGAACAGGTCCATGCCGGCAGCACCCGGCGGCGTCCGCGGCGCGGCAACCGCAACGCCTGCCGCGACCGGCGTACGCCTGCCTGCCGTGCAGCAGGCACCGCGAAACTGGGCCCTGTACGCGTTCCTGATCCTGCTGCCGTTGCAGAACATCACCGCCGGCTACCTGCCCAACATCGGCGGCGGCTTCAACTTCCTCAACATCATGTTCCTGCTCTCGCTTGCAACCGCCATGGCCCAGCAGGGACGCCTTGCCAGGGACGAAGCGGTCAACAGCTGGGTGATGGTGTACAGCGTCTACATGATCATCTCGATGTGCATCGGCTACCAGTACGTCACCGCCGCCGAGAACCATCTCAACCAGCTGAAGGACCACCTGGTCGGCCTGTTCGTCCTTTACGTCGTGCAGATGAGCGTGCGCGACTGGAAGGGCGTGCGGCTGGTGGTGCTGGCCACGCTGGTGCCGCTGCCGTACATCGCCAAGGTGGTGTGGGTGCAGCACTTCAGCGTGGCGCGGACGCACTACACCGACGACCTGCGCATCAGTGGCACCTTCGCCCTGCTCGGCGCCAACGAGTTCGCGGCCTTCTGCGTCACCGTCACCATCGTGCTGTTCTCGCTGCTGCTGGCGTGCCGGCTGTCGCGGCGCTGGCGCATGGTGCTGGCCGGAGGTGTCGCCTGCATGGTGCTGGGCGTGCTCTACGCCTATTCGCGCACCGCCTACGTCAGCCTGATCGTCGGCCTGGTGGCGGTGATCCTGGTCTGGCGAGGGCGCTGGAAACTGATCCTGCCGCTGGTCCTGGCCGCGGCGCTGTTGCCGGCGATCCTGCCGGCGTCGGTGGTGGAGCGGTTCGACAGCACCACGGTGGAGGAAGGCCAGCGCGACGAAAGCACCGAGTTGCGCATCGAGTACTGGAAAGTGGCCTGGGCCAACTTCCTGCGCCACCCGGTCACCGGCACCGGATACCACACCTTCCACCACCGCGAGATCAATCCCTACGGCAAGGACACCCACAACCTCTACATCCGCACGCTCAGCGAAGGCGGCGTGATCGGCGCGGTGGTGCTGCTGGGGGTGTTGCTGTCGGTGCTGTCGCTGGCGATGCGGGAGTTGCGGCATTCGCGCTCGGGAACCTGGCGCTACGCGTTGGCGTTGGGCCTGCTCGGGGCGTGGCTGGCGATGGTGATCGCCAACCTGTTTGGCGACCGTTTCACGTATTACCCGGTAGTCGCCTATTTCTGGGCCTACGTGGCACTGGTGATGAAGGCGCGCCACCTGCCACCCGAGGACGTTCCGCGATGACCGCACCGCTGCGATCCTGGCTTCGCTACCTGCTGGCGCTGTGCTGCCATTACAGCGGACTGGACTGGCTGTACCGCCACGTCAGCGGCGCCGGCCTGGTGATCCTGATGCTGCACCGCGTGCGCGACGAACCCGATCCCTATCCGCTGAGCATGTCGCGCGGCAACCTGCGCCAGATCATCCGCTGGCTGCGCGGCCAGCAGGCACTGGTCGGCCTGGGCGAAGGCCTGCGCGACCTGTCGCCTGCGGCGCCACAACGCGTGCGCTATGCCCTCACCTTCGACGACGGTTACCACGACAACCTCGGCCTGATCGACGCCAGCCTCGGCCGCGTGCCGGCCGTGGTCTATGTCGCCACCGGGCACATCGGCGGCGAACCGATCTGGGCCTACCGGCTTGCCCACGCCATCGAGTCGCGAAGCCGCGACCAGGTCGATCTCGGCGGCCTCGGCATGGGTCACTTCGACCTTGCCGAGCCAGACGATCGTTATCGCCTCTATGCCCTGCTGCCAGCGCGCCTGAAGGAACTCGAGCCGGCCGAACTGGAGGCCTGGGTCGACCACCTGTGCGAACAGACCAAACCGCGCCCGATCCCGCACGAGAATCGCGAGATGCTGGATTGGGATGACGTCCGCAAGCTCTACGTCAACGGCGTCGAGATCGGCGGGCACACCTGCAGCCATGCCATCCTCAGCCGCCTCGACGAAACCGCCGCACGCGAGGAGATCGGCCTGGCGCATGCGAGCATCACCACCGAGCTGGGCATGCCGCCGCGCCACTTCGCCTACCCCAACGGCGGCAGCCAGGACTTCGGCGATCGCGACGCGCGGCTGGTGCGCGAAGCCGGCTTCGAGACGGCAACCACTTCCATCGAAGGCATCAACCGCCCCGGCGCGGACCCTTACCGGCTGATGCGTTTCAACGTCCACGAGCAGCGTTTCCTGGCACCGTCCGGACGCCTGTCGCGGGCACTGTTCTTCAGCGAGACCAGCGGCCTGCTGGGCTGGCTGCGCGGATGCCGCGGTGCCGTCGAATCGCTCCCCGACCACAGCGTGCAACCGGGCTGACGCCATGACAGAAGAAGCCGCCAAAGGCCCGGCCCGGCTGCCGATCCTGATGTACCACGGCCTCCATGCCGATGCCGACGCGCGCGGCCGTTTCGATCCGGTCTACAGCCTGGCCCCCGAGCAGTTCGCCCGCCAGCTCGACTGGATCCAGGCGCAGGGCTACCGCTGCATGCTGCTCGACGAGGCCATGCAGCAGCGCGGCGACCGCGCACTGGTGATCAGCTTCGACGACGGCGATCTGTCCAACATCGAGGTCGCCCTGCCGCTGTTGCTCGAGCGCGGCATGAAGGCCGAGTTCTACATCACCACCGGATTTATCGGCGCCACCGGAATGCTGTCGGCCGACGAGGTGCGGCAACTGGCGGCGGCCGGCATGGGCATCGGCTCGCACGGCTGCAGCCATTCCTTCCTCGAGGACCTGGACACGACCGCGCTGATGTCCGAACTGGACGACAGCCGAAGCCGCCTGCAGGCCTTGAGCCGGCGGCCGGTCGACGCCATCGCCCTGCCCGGCGGCCGCGGCGGCGAGCGCGAACTGCTCGCCGCGCAATCGCTGGGCTACCGCCACGTGCTCGGCTCGGTCCCCGGCCGCAACCTGCGCGCGCGCAGTGATCGTTGCCTGCAGCGCCTGGCCATCACCCGCAACCTTGGCATCGACGACTTCGCCGCGCTGGTGCGCTGGCAGGGGCTGGCGCCACGGCTGATGCAGGCCCGCCACGCGGCGCTGTCGCTTCCCAAGCGCGTGCTCGGCAACCACGGTTACCAACGACTGCGCGAGCGCCTGCTATGACGACACTGGCTTTCAGCGCCGAAACCGTCTTCTGGCTGTGCACGGCGCTGGTCGCCTATGCCTACGTCGGCTATCCGCTGTTCGTGGCGCTGTTGTCACAGCGTTACGGCCAGGTGCCGTTCGAGTCCCGCCTGTGCCCGGCATTGACCGTCGTCGTCGCCGCATACGACGAGGAACTGCGCATCGCCGCGCGCATCGACGACATCCTCGCCGAGGACTATCCGCCGCAGCGTCTGCAGGTGCTGGTGGTCAGTGATGGCAGCCGCGACGGTACCGCTGACGCGGCCGCGATCGGCGACCCGCGGGTACGGGTGCTGGCCTTGCCCCGAAACGTCGGCAAGGCGGCGGCGATCAACGCCGCGTTGCGCCACGTCGAGACCGAGCTGGTCGCCTTCACCGATGTGCGCCAGCGCTTCGCCCCGCGTGCACTGCGCGCACTGGTGGCGCCGTTCGCCGACCCGGCGATCGGCGCGGTCACCGGCGAACTGGTGATCGCCGCCGGCAAGGACCGCGCGGCCACCGAGGGCGTCGGACTTTACTGGCGCATGGAAAAACGCCTGCGTGCCGACGAGGCGCGACTGGGTTGGCTGCACGGCGTCACCGGCGCGATCCATGCCATGCGCCGGCACCTGTTCCGCCCGATTCCGGCCGGCACCGTGCTCGACGACATGTGGATGCCGCTGCAGGTGTTGTGGTCGGGACACCAGGTGTGGATGTCGCGCCACTCGATCGCACATGACCATGCCAGCGCCAGCGCCGATGAAGAGTTCCACCGCAAGCTGCGCACGCTCGCAGGCAACTGGCAGCTGCTCGCGCGCATGCCGGCGCTGATGAACCCCTTCGCCAACCCGGTGTTCTTCGCCTGGTTCTCGCACAAGTTCCTGCGCCTGCTGGTGCCATGGGCATTGCTGCTGGCGCTGGCTGCGTCGGCGCTGGCGAGCGGCCCGTTCTACCGGTGGGCGTTCTACGCGCAACTGCTCGGCTACGCCGGCGCCATGATCGGGTTGGGCCTGCCGAAACTCGCCTCGCGCTTGCCGCTGCTGCCTGCGGCCAGCGGCTTCGTGATGCTCAACCTGGCCGCACTGCTGTCGCTGCCGGCATCACTGGCGGGTCCTTCGCGCCTGTGGCGCAAACACTGACGGGAGCGAGCTGATGGCACGCATCCTCGCCCTCACCAGCCGCCTGCCCTACCCGCCACGCGAAGGCCACCAGCTGCGCGCCTGGCACGTGCTCAAGGCGTTGGCGTCGCGCCACGAGGTCACGCTGCTGAGCTTCCTGCGCAAGGACGACGCGCTGGACGAGGCCGGGCCGCTGCGAGACGTGCTCGCCCGCCTTGAAACCTTTCCCATCGCCAGCGAGCATTCGCACGCGTCGATGGCGGGCGCGCTGCTGCGCGGCACATCGACGCGCACGCCTTTCCTCGTCGCCAAGTACGACTCCGCAGCGCTTCGCCGTCGCCTGGCCGAGCTTGCGCGCGACGCCGACTTGGTCCATTTCGACATGCTGCCGTTGATGGCGCACGTTGACTGCGTCCCGGCCGGCGTGCCGGTCACGTTCAATGCACACAACGTCGAGCATCACCTTCTCGCCAAGCGCGCGCAGATCGAGCCGCGCCTGGCCGCGCGCGTGTTCCTGGCCAGCCAGGTGTCGCGCCTGCAGGCCTTCGAGCGCCACGCCTGCCAGCGCGCCGACGCGATCCTGGCCTGCTCCGAACCCGATGCGCACGCACTGCGCGAGCTGGCACCGGGATGCGACGTCGGCGTGATCGCCAACGGCGTCGACCTCGATGGCAACCGTCCCGCGCCTGCGGCGCCGGATCCGGACCGGCTGGTCTTCGTCGGCCAGATGGGCTGGTTTCCGAACCGCGACGGCGTCGACTGGTTCCTGCAGTCGGTGTTCCCACGCATCCTCGCCGCCCGACCGCAGGCGCAGTTCGTGCTGGTCGGCAAGGCCGACGGCTATGAAGTGCCCGCGACGGTGGCCGGCAACGTGCGCCTGGCCGGCTTCGTCGACGACCTCCGGCCGGATGTTCACGCAGCCGCCGTGTACGTGGTGCCGCTGCGCGCCGGAAGCGGCACGCGGCTGAAGGTGCTCGAGGCGATGGCCCTGGGCAAGGCGATCGTCACCACCACGGTCGGCAGCGAAGGCATCGAACTGGAACATGGCGACAGTGCGCTGTTTGCCGACGATGCCGAGGACTTCGCCCGCGCCACGCTGGCCCTGATGGACTCGCCGGAACGTGTGGCCGCAATGGGCGTGGCGGCGCGCCGGCTGGCCGAAGCAAGCTACGGCTGGGAGGCGATCGGCGCACAGTTGCTCCATCGCTATGACGGTCTGCTTGGCCGCGCGGTCTTTGAATCAATCGCCGCTCCGGGTGGCCGGGTCCACGCGGCCTAGCGCGTCGCCGTCACCGGCACGGTCTCGCGCGCACGCATGCGGTACTGGATCATGCCGGCAAGTTCATACAGGGCGCTCTGGGTCTTCGCCACCGCCGATACCTGCGGCAGGAAATAGCCGACACTTCCCATCGGTACATAGTCCGAATCGCTGGCGTACACACAGGGGTCGAACCCGGCGCTGCGGAACGACAGCAGCGCGCGCGGCAGGTGCGCCGCCGAACTGACCAGGCGCATGCGCGCGGGCAGCGTGCCGCGCAGGGCGAACGCGCTTTCCCAGGTGGTGGTCGAGGCGGTTTCGGTGCGCAGGGCCGACTCGGGCACACCCCAGTCGCGCGCCAACCGCGCCATCACCGATGCTTCCTTGACTTGGAACGGCCCGCCGCCAGCAATCACCAGCTGCGAGCCGGGGTCGGTGCGCCACAACTCCACCGCGCCACGCAGGCGTCGCCAGCTGGCCTGGGTCAGTGCCGCGTAGTCGTCGTCTGCACGGGGTTCGCCGTCGAGGCCACCGGCCAGCACCACGATGGGCGCCCCTGGGGCGACGCAATGCGCCTTGGCCGGGATGCGCGACTCGAGGTCACCGATCAGGGCATTGGCCGCCAGTGGTGTGCACAGCACCAGCACCGCGAACATCAGCACGATGCCAAGCGCGCGCACCGGCGCCCATAGCCGGGACCACGTCAGCCACAGCAAGGCGCCCAGCAACAGGCCCCAGGTCATCGGCGAGAGCAGGAGGTGGGACATCGCGCCGAAGTCTTGCATGAACGCGGCGCGGGTGCGAGGTGGCGGCGACTGCGTCTAGGCCGAACCTTGACGGCCTCCGCGTTCTACAGGGTGTACCGGGTGAATGACCGCGGGTACACCCTGCCTCCTCTTCGGGATCCGTCATGCGTGCCTTCCCCCGTCGTCACTCGCGTCGCCTCGAAACCGCGATGCCAACCCTGCTGCTCCTGTTGGCACTACTGCTGCTCGGCGCCTGGCGCGACGCGTCGGCGGCAAGCACCTATTACGTACGCACCGACGGCGGTGACGAGAAGCAATGCAATGGCCGCGCCGACGCGCCCTACCCTGGCAGCGGCAACGACGTGGACTGCGCCTGGAAGCACCCGTATTACGCATTGCCGACCAACGACCGTCCGCGCATCGACGGTGGCGACACGCTGATCATCGGCGCGGGCGACTACATGATCGGCTGGGGCGCGCCGGGGCTGTCGGAGAACAGCATCCGCTGCGACCGCAGCGCCCCCTACGACTGCTACCCCGCCGCGCCGCCGAGCGGACCCGACCCCGCCCACAAGACGCGCATCCTTGGCCAGGGCTTCGACAGCGGCTGCAAGGCTCCGCCGAAACTGTGGGGCACCGAACGAGTGGAGCTGGTGTTGAACCTGCAGGACAGCGACAACGTCGAAGTCGGCTGCCTGGAGATCACCGACCGCAGCGACTGCGTCGAATTCCACACCGACAGCGACCTGCGCTGCGAGCGCGACAGCTTCCCGCACGGCAACTGGGCCTCCATCGGCATCGGTGCCAAGCGCTCGCGCAACGTCTGGCTGCACGATCTCAACATCCATGGGCTGTCCGGTCGCGGCGTGATGGCCGGCGGCCTGACCAACTGGACCATCGAGCGGGTCAGGATCATCGCCAACGGTTGGGCCGGCTGGGACGGAGACGTCGGTGAAGGCGAGAGCTCCAATGAGGGCGACATCATCTTCCGCAACGTCGAGATTGCCTGGAACGGGTGCGCCGAGCGCTGGCAGACCGGCGAACCGGTCGGCTGCTGGGCGCAGGAAGAAGGCGGCTACGGCGACGGCCTGGGCACCGGCAAGACCAATGGCCATTGGCTCATCGAGGACTCGCGCATCCACCACAACACGTCCGACGGCCTCGACCTGCTTTACATGGACGAGTCCAAGACCGGGACCACGGTGGTGCGACGGGTCTACGCCGCCGCCAATGCCGGCAACCAGATCAAGACCGCGGGCAATGCGTTGATCGAGAATTCGGTCGTGATCGGCCAGTGCGCCTATTTCCACGGCAAGTTCAACATGACCGACGGCGACATGTGCCGCGCCTATGGCAATGCGATCTCGGTCGGGGTCGGCCGCAAGCACACGGCCACCATCCGCCACAACACCATCACCGGCGAAGGCGACTGCCTGATACTGACCGCCGGCGGCGATGCGTCCTCGCGCATCGACATCCAGAACAATGCACTGGTTGGCCAGCGCGACCTGACCTCGGGCGACAAGGGCGAGATGAGCTGCGGCCACTACGCCGACGAGAGCAAGGCCGTCGTCAACTTCTCCGGCAACGCGTTCTGGAACGTCAAGGACGACCAATGCCCGTCAGGCAACCTGTGCGACCGCGATCCCAAGCTCAAGGGAATGGACATGGCTGACTTCGACGCCGTTCCGCTGGAAGGCAGCCCGCTGATCGACCACGCGTCGCAACTGTCGGAAGTGACCTCGGACTACCTGAAGCACGCACGCCCGGTTGGCGCGGCGCCCGACATCGGCGCGATCGAAGTCCAGGGCGTGCAGGCCGCGGCGCCCGCGGCAGGCGCGGTCGACAGCGCCAGCGAGCCGCAGAAGTCGACGGGGTCCGGCGCGGGCGCGACAGGCAGCGGTGCGCCCGCCGCCGTACAGACGTCGACCATGACCATCGGCGCCATCGTGATCGCGTCGCTGCTGGCAGGCGGCGTGGCCGCGGTTGCGCGCAAGCAGCGTCCGCGTCGCGCTGGATGAGGCCTGCCTGGTAGTCCGTCGCCGCCTTCTCGTTCGACGGCCGCTCAGCCGGCCAGTGTTTCGCCCACGGTTGCGGCGCCGGCCTTGCGCTTGAGGGGCAGCATCGCGCGCAGGCGCGGGTCCAGCACCAGCACGGTCAGCAGGTACGGCACGCCGATCAGCAGTCCGCCGAAGATCAACCGCTCCCAGCCCGGCCGCAGCTGCAGGTACGACGCCAGCCCGGCACCGGCCAGGCCTGCGGCCAGGGCCACCGCGGTCGTGGCCAGCGTGCGCCGGTCCGGGAATTGCCGCAGCAACGGCGATACCAGCAGGCAATGGGTGACTGCAGCCGCCATGGAACTGGCCAGCGTCGCGTAGACCGCACCCATCACCCCATAGGCGGGAATCAACACGAAGTTCAGTGCCGTGTTGAGCAGTACCGAACCGCACATCATCAACAGCACCACCTTGGTGCGCCGCTCCAGCACCAGCCCGTAGCCGCACACCAGCGCCACCGGCAGCAATGCGTTCATCGCGCCCATCCAGGCGAACACCGGCCCGGACGCGGCCTTGCCATGACCGCTCAGCGCGATGATCGTGTCGGTGCCCAGGCACCCCAGCAACAACGCCACCGCGACCGCGGCGTAGGTCATCGGCATCAGCATCCGCAGCATGAGCGCGCGGACCGCGGAAGGGTCCTGGGTCACGTAGAGGCGGTTGGCCACCGGCGCGAACGATTCGAACACCGTCAGGTTCATGAACATGTGCACCTGCATCGCCAGCGACGCGCCCACGCTGTAGATGCCGACCACGGCGAAATCGCCGGACATGCCCTTCAACATCAACCGGTCGATCGAGACCAGCGCCACGGCCAGGATCTCGGTGGCCACCAGCGGCATGCCGTAGCCCATCGACTGCTTGACCGACGCGGTGTCCACGGCACCGCGCGAGAAGCCCAGGTTTCGGTACGCCCAGGCGATGTAGAACACGCTGCCGATGGCCACCGCCAGCAGCTTGCCGCCGTAGGCCGCGGTCGCGCTCTGCTGCACCGCCAGTACGGCCACCAGCATCAGCAGCAACTGCAGCCAGCGCCAGCCGACCCGGGTGAGCATGACGATGCGCGAACGCTCGGTCACTCGCAGCACCGTCTCCACCAGGCTGCCGTAGACCAGCATCGGCGTCATCACCAACGCCATCCAGAACACCGGCGAGTGGCCGATGCCGTTGACCTTTCCATAGCCGATGACGCCCAACGAAACGATCACCCACAACAGCAACGAACCTGCCAAAGGCAAATAGAACAGGTTGGTCGAGAAGGCGCGCTGGCTGGCGCCGTCGCCGTTGTGCGGATAGAAGCGCTGGATCGAATGCTGCGCGCCAAGCTTGGCGACGGCCACTGCCATCAGCACCCAGGTGTCGTAGTAGCCGAGGATGCCGAACTGGGTGTTGTCCAGCAGGCGCGTCAGCACCGGGAACGAGACCAGCCCGGCCATGATCACCAGTACGTTGGCGGTCGAATAGCGCAGGTAATGCGTGCCAATGCCAGGCGAACCAGACGAACCGTTGCTCATGTCGATGCAATCTCGCGTGACGAGCCGGCCGGTTGCCCCCACATCGTCGCCATCCAGTGGCTGATCCGGGCAAACAGCATCTCCCGATGCTTGCGCAGGTAGAACGTATGGTCGTACTCGCGCCAGTACTCCAGGCTCACCTGCGGCGAGCGCGCGGCGCGGCCCAGGCAGGCAGCGAGCTGCGAGCGATGGTTGAAGTAGGTGTAGGCGCCGCCGGTGAAGACGAACAGCAGGCGGGTATCGCGCGCGACCATGTCCGACAGCATTCGCGCTGCGTCGGCCTTGGCCGGGAAGTCGCGGAAATCGGCGAGCGAGGGACCGGCATTGCGACGCGAACGCAGGTAGGCGATGACTTTGGTCGGACTGAGAAGGCGCGGCAGCGCGTGGCGCAACCAGAAGCCCTGTGTCGGGTACGCCAGGCCATCGAGCAGGATCGCACCGGCAACGCGATGATCGGCCGCCGCCACGTGGAACGCGTCGTCCGCACCCGAGCACAGCCCGCACAGCACGAATCGCTCGGCGCCGGCGTGCTCGGCCAGCAGCGACATGGCCGCGTCGATCTCACGGCTGCGATGGCCCGCGGCAGCCTGCTCCGGCAGCGCACTGTCCCCCAGGCCCGACTGGTCGAAGCGCAGTACCGGATAGCCTTCGCGCGCCAACCTGCGTGCCAGCTCGGCATAGGCGCGATAGGGTCCTACGTGTCGGGTCAGGCCCGCGTTGAGCAACACCACGCCGATACGGGAAGTGTTGATCCGCGGAGCAGTGCCCGCCACGGCATGACTGATCACCCCGATCAGACCATCGCCGAAACGGTGGGCCGTCTCGTCGACGCGCTCTTGCACTCGCGACAAGGGAATCGCGGTGACCTCGGCAACGCTCGGGGCACTTTCCTGTTTGCGGAGGTAGTCGACCTGCAGGTTCATCGCGCAGACTCCCATTGCTGCGAAATCCGGGCGACGCTGCGTCGCGGGTATGCCTGGCTGCCGAACTGGGTCGGTTCCTCCCAGCCTGGACGGTCGAGGTCCTCGAGGAGGACAGTCTCCACTGTCACCCCGTGCATGCGCTGGGAATGGCTGAAGCGCACGATGTCATCGTCTGCCTGCCACAGCAGCAGGCGCACATGGCTGCCACGCGGCAGCTGCAGCTGGGTCGCATCCAGCGCTCGCAGCGCACCCAGCAGGGAGGCATCGACGGCGAAGCCAAGCAGCTCGTCCGGTTCGGGCTCGTGGCGCGCGTGCGGATACCTGCCGCTGCCGTACATCTGTGCCCGATGCTGCTCGTACCATGACTCGACCAGTGCCGTCCCCGACAGCTGCGGATCCCACAGCACCAGTTCGACCGGTTGCGAACTCGCCGCCAGATGCACCAGCAACGGCAAGGCTGCACTACGCAGCGCCAGCCACTCGATACGGTCCGTGCCGGCGCGCAACGCCAGCGTCTGCCGTGCCTGATCCAGGTCGGCGAGCATCCCGGCCAGGCTCAGCGCCGTGTCCTCGCCTGCCGAGTCACCGGTCCCGTACCAGTCGAAGCACAGGCTGGCGACACCGCTGGCGGCCGCCGATTCGGCCAGCACCCACAAGGCACGATGGCTGCGGATGCCTTCCTGCAGCAACGGCGCGCACAGCACCATCGCCCGTCGCTGCGGCCCGGGTTGCGAGTGCAGCAGCCCGAACAGCGTCCGCTCGTGAGCGCCGAAGAACAACGGCTCGTGCAGCGGCCGGTTCATGACTCTACCGTTCCGGCGGCGCGAAGCAGCCGCTTCATCTTTCGCGCCATCTTCGCGCCGACGCCGTCGTTGCCCTCGCTGGCAAACGACACCGGCAGCTCGGCGGCGATCTGCGCCAGGCTCTGCGTTGCCAGGCGCATCAGCTGGATGCGCACACCGGTGTCCTTGGCCACGCGACTGGACATCTGCACGGCGAGCATCGAGTTGCCACCGAGGTCGAAGAAATTGTCGCCGTCGCCCACGTCCACGCCGAGCAGCTCTTTCCACAGGCCGCGCAGGTAGGCGGCGCGTGCGTCGTCACGGCCGACGGCCACTGCGTCGCTGGCAACAGTCGCAGCAGGCGTGACCGGCACGATGGTGGAGCCGATCTGCTCGTCCTGGCCCGCTTGCCCGTGCTGGGCACGGCGGATCACGCGGCTGAGCGTCTGCACCAGCACGGGCGCTTCGATCATCCCGCGATGGTCGCCAGGAATGGCGATCACCTCGACCGCGCCGACCATGGACTCCCAACCCAGCGCCGGCTTGTCGTGCAGCTGCGGCGGCTGCTCACTGGCGCGGAACAGAACCATCGCAGCCGGGTATGGGCGAACGACATAATCGATGTACGCCCGCATATGGGTCGCTTCGATCTCGGCATAGCGCACGTTGTGCGGAAGCTCGGCACCGCTCGTCCGCGCCTGCTGCGCCTGCTGCCGCAGCTGCCGGGCCTGGATGCGGCCGTTGACCATGCCGCTGATGGTCGCCAGCCGCTGGCTGAATGTTTGCCCCTGCAGGCGCTGCTGCAGGCGTTGCACGCGTGCGCCGAGGCCCCGCTGGGCCTGCTCGCGATAGCCCAGTCCGAACTCGGCAGAGGTGTCGATCAGGCCCAGCAGGCCGACACGCTCACCGGCAGCGACCAGTTGCTGCGCGATCTCGTAGGCGATGATGCCGCCCATCGAACCACCGGCCAGGTGATACGGCCCTTGCGGTTGCACGCTGCGGATCTCGCGGACGTAGCGCTCGGCCATCTTTTCCACGCTGGTCAGCGGCGACGTCCTGCCGTCCAGTCCCAGCGCCTGCAGGCCATAGACGGGAATGCCCTGCGGCATCGCATCCGCCAGAGAACGATAGTTGAGTACATTGCCGCCCACCGCATGGATCAGGAACAGCGGCAGCTGGTCGCCCTGCGGACGGATCGGAACCAGCGGCGACCACGGGTCGTGGCCCGACGCCGACGCCGTCGCACCGGACTGGTGCGCGCCGGCGCGCCGATATTCCTCGGCGAGTGCGCGCACGGTGCGTGCCGTCAGCAGCGTCGCCAGCGGCAGGTTGATGTCGGTCTCGCGATTGAAGCGGTGGAACATCTGCACGGCCTGCAACGAATGGCCGCCGAGCGCGAAGAAATCATCGTCGGGAGTGATCCTCGGGTTCCTAAGCAGGTCGCGCCAGATGGCAAGCAACTGTTGGCCGAGCGGATCGAGTTCGACTGCGGCTGCCTGTTCCGGCACTTCGCCGACCGTCTCGGCAGCGAGCGCGGGCGTCGTCTCCACCGGCGCCTTGCCGAACAGCAGCGGCTGGCCATCGTCGAAGGCGGTCAGCTCCGCCAGCGTCCGGGACGGATCGTTGCCAAGCGCTTCGAGCACCGCGATGTAGCGGTCGCGCAGCAACGCGGTGGTTTCGTCGAGGAATATGTCGGCGTTGTAGATGAAGCCGCCCGACAAGCCGGTGTCCTGTTCGACGAACCACAAACCCAGGTCCTGGGTCGATGCGGTCTGGAACACCGGATAGCGCTCGTGCCGCAGCGGACCCCAGTCGCACATGCGCTGGCGGATGTCCTGGAACGAGAACAGCGCGTGATAGAGCACTGCCCCGCCCTCGCGGCTGCGCACGCTCAACTCGCGGACCAGGTCCTCCAGGCGGATGTCGGGATGGGCAAAGCTGTCGAGCACCACATCCTTGACCTGCTTCACCGCCTGGGCAAACGTCAGGTCCTGGTCCATCTCCATGCGCAGCGGCAGCAGGCTGGTGAAGTAGCCCATGAGGTTCTCGACCTCGGCCGTGTTACGACCCCGCACGGGCGTGCCAACGATCAGTTCGCGCAGGCCCGAGGTGCGGCTGATCAGCGTGAAGTACGCCGTCAGCAACACCATGTACAGCGTCGCATCGACCTTGAGCGCGGTGTCATGCAGCTTCTGCGTGGTGGCTTCCGACACGACGATGCGATGGGTGACGCCACGCCCGGACATGCCCGGGCGACGCGGCATGTCGGTGGGCAGCGCGGCCATGCCCGGTCCGGGCGCACTCTGCCCTGCCGCGCCTTGCCCGGTATTGCCCAGGCGTTCGCGCCAGAAAGCCAGTTGCCGCGCGTACTCGGGTCCCTGCAGCCACTGCCGGTGCCAGACCGAGAAGTCCAGGTACGAGACCGGCAGTTCCGGCAGCGAAGGCTCGCGCTGTTCCAGCTGGGCGGCATAGAGCTCGGCCATGTCGGTGTACATCAGGTCGAACGACCAGCCGTCCCAGATCAGGTGATGGGTCATGAAGAACCACACGTGTTCTTCAGGACCGAGGCGGAACAGGCGCGAGCGGATCAGCGGCGAACGGTCGAGCTCGAACGGTGTCTGGATCAGCACGTCCATGCGCCGCGACACTTCCTTGTCACGCTGGTCGGCGGCAAAGCTGCCGACATCCTCGACGTCGGTGATGTCCAGCTCGACGCTGTCGTGGATGACCTGCACCGGCTCGCCGTCGACGATGCCGATGGTCGTGCGCAGCGCGCTCTGGCGCTGGATCATCGCGTTCACGGCGCGCTGGAAGGCAGCCACGTCGAGCGGTCCGCGCAGGCGGTGCGCGGACGGCGTGTTGTAGGTGATCTGGCCGGGATTGAACTGTTCCAGCAGGTACAGGCGCTCCTGCATCACCGACATCGGCCCGTGCGACTGGTCGGCGAGGGCGACGATCGGTTCGCGCGGAGGCGCCGCTTCACCGTCGTGTTCGCTGACCAGGCGCGCCAGGCGTGCCACGGTCGGACCGTCGAACAAGGCGCGCAGCGACAGCGAGATGCCCAGCTCCTTGTTGATGCGCGATGTCAGCTGCGCCGCCAGCAGCGAGTGGCCGCCGAGCGAGAAGAAGTCGTCGTCCACACCCACTTCGGCGACGCCGAGGACCTGCGCCATGGCCTGCGCGATCGACCGTTCAAGTGCGTTGCGCGGAGCCACGCGCTCGCCGGCCAGCTTGACGGCCATGTCCGGCACCGGCAGTGAATTGCGGTCGATCTTGCCGTTGGGAAGCAGCGGGATCGCTTCGAGGAACATGATGTGCTGCGGGATCATGTAGTCCGGCAGCGAGGACTTCAGGTACGACGCCAGTTCCGCATCCGTCAGCGCCGCGCCGGGCTGCAGCACCGCATACGCCACCAGGCGGACGTCGCCGGGCCGGTCCTCGCGCGCGACCACGACTGTGCGCGCGACCTGCGGATGCGCGGCGAGCAGCGCTTCGATCTCGCCCAGTTCGATCCGGTAGCCGCGCACCTTGACCTGGAAGTCGAGTCGACCCATGTGCTCCAGCACGCCGTCGGCGCGCCAGCGACCACGGTCGCCGGTGCGATAGAGCAGCGGTGACGGCACTGTCGCCGTCACAGGCGAGAAGGGATCGGCAACGAACCGTTCGCCGGTCAGTTCGGGGCGATTGAGATAGCCCTGGGTGACGCCATCGCCGCCGATCCAGATCTCGCCGGGCACGCCCAGCGGGCACAGCTCGCCGCGCGGATCGAGGATCCAGACCTGGGTGTTGGCAATCGGCCGGCCGATATGGATGTCGATCGGCTGCGCGGCAGTAGACTGCCCCGGCGCCGGCGCGACGATGCGTGCACAGGTCGACCACACGGTGGTCTCGGTCGGTCCATAGACATTCCAGAGCGATCCGCAGCGCTGCAGCAACTGCGCCGCCAGATCGACCGGCAGGGCTTCGCCACCGCACAGGATCTTGAACGACGCATCGCCCTTCCATTCGGCGTCGAGCAGCAGCCGCCACGATGCCGGCGTGGCCTGCATCACCGTGGCCCCGCTCTGCTTCAGCAACGCCGCCAGGGCGACGCCGTCGGCGGCGGTGACGCGATCGGCCAGGATCACTTCGGCACCGACGCTCAGTGGCAGCATCAGTTCGAGCACGGCGATGTCGAACGACAGCGTGGTCACGGCGACCAGGCGGTCGTCGATGCCCAGGCCGGGTTCCTCGCGCATGCTGGTGAGGAAGTTGCTGACCGCGCGATGCGGCACCTGCACGCCCTTGGGACGCCCGGTCGAGCCGGAGGTGTAGATCACGTACGCGATCGATTCGGGCTGCGCCGCGGCGTCGTCACGGCCAATGGGCGTGGCCGGCATGGCGGCCAGCTCATCGTCCAGGCGGTCGAGCGCGAGCACCGGACGGCCGCGCAGGTCGAAGTTGCCGGCGTGCGACTGGGTCGTCAGCAGCGCCGCGAGGCCGGCGTCACCGGCCATGTAGGCCAGTCGCTCGGCCGGGAAGTTCGGATCCAGCGGCACGTAGCCCGCGCCGCACTTGAGCACGCCAAGCAGCCCGGCGAGCATGTCGACGCCGCGGTCGAGCACCAGGCCGACCAGGGCACCGCGATGGACCCCGCGCGCGCGCAGCAGATGGGCGATGCGGTTGGCACGCGCCTCCAGTGAGGCGTAGCTCACCGCCTCGCCGTTGAAGCGCACCGCGACGCGATCAGGCGTGCGCTCGCACTGCCGTTCGAAGAACTCGTGCATGCGGCATTCGCGGTCGAAGGGCGTGGCGGCAGGCTGCAAGGCCAGCAGCTCCTCGCGCGCGCTCTCCGACACCAGCGGCAGCTTGCCGTAGGCCATGTCCGGTCGCGCCACCGCCGACCGCAGCAGGGTTTCATAGGCACGCAGCCAGCGGCGCACCGTCTCGTTGTCGAACAGGTCGGTGTTGTACTGGCACTCCAGGCGCATGCCGCCGCGCACCTGCACCGCGTTGACGAACAACTCGAAGTTCTCGTAGCTGCGCGGGTTGGTGATCAGTTGCATCGACAGGCCATGGAAGCCGGTGTGCTCCTGGTCGAGCGCCTGGTCGATGTTGAACATCACGCTGACCAGCGGCAGGCGCGCCGGATCGCGCTGCAACGGCAGCTTGCGCAGCAGCGTGCCGAAGGTATAGCGCTGGTGTTCGATCGAATCGAGCAGCGTCTCCTGCGCCTGCGCCAGTGCCTGCTCGAAGGGCTGGGTCAGGTCCAGTTCGAAGCGCAGTGGCAGCAGGTTGACGCAATGGCCGACCAGATGATCGTGGCCGTCCAGCGACTGCGCGGCCGCGGGGATGCCGACCACCACGTCCGACTGCGCCGTCAGCCGGGTCAGCAGGCCGGCGAATCCGGCCAGCAGGGTCGCGAACAGGCTGGCGCCGTGACGCGCACCGAGGCGGCGGATGGCAGCCACGAGTTCGTCGTCGAGGACATGATCCTCGCGAATCGAGGCGAACGTCCGGCGCGGCGGGCGCGGCCGATCGGTCGGCAGGTCCAGTATCGGGCCGCCATCGGCGAAGCGCTGGCACCAGTAGGCCTCGTCGTCGCGATAGAGGCTGCACGAGGGATGCTCGGCCTCGGCCAGCGCGTAGTCGGCGAACGACTCCGCCGCCGGCAGCGGCGGCGTGGCATGCCACAGTGCCTGGGTGTACAGCGTGCCCAGCTCCCGCACGATCACCCACCATGACCAGCCGTCGCAGACCAGGTGATGGGCGGTGAGCACCAGCAGGTGCTCTTCGTCCGACAGCCTGAGCAGTTCGGCGCGCAGCAGCAGGCCGTGGTCGAGCTCGAATGGCGTTTCGACGACTTCGCGCGCGTGCGCGGCAACGCGCGCGTCGCGCTGGTCCGGGGTCAACCCGGACAGGTCGATCGACGCGAGGTCGAAGTCCACGCTCTCGGCCACGCACAGGGTCTTGCCATCGGGACCGAAGTTCGAGCGCAGCACGTCATGGCGCGCGACCAGTTGGCGCAATGCGGTGCGTACCGCGTCCGCATCCAGGCGGCCATGGAAGTGCAGCGAGATCGATTCGTTGTAGGCCAGCGACGCATCGCGCCCAAGGCGATCGGCCAGCCAGACCTCGCGCTGCGGCTCCGTGGTCGGAGCAACACGGGCAAGGCCACCTTCGGCAAACGGGTCGTAGTCGACGCCAGCGTCGGCCGGACTCGCCTTGTCCAGACTGCCGTAATCAACCCCGACCGCATTCATGCACTCACCTTCATGTACTTTCCGGGCTGCTCGGGATTGGGCACGAACCATGCAGGCGTGCCATCGGGTTCACGGCCGATGCGCGCACCCGGCACGACCGGCTTGCTCGCATCCATCACCGTGCGCGGGGTCGCGCTGTTGCGCGGCAGGAACTCCATGTCCTGCATCTCGACCACCGACTCCTTGAAGGCAGTGGCGATCTTGGCGATGTCCTCGTCGCTGTGGGCCGTGGTCAGGAAGCACGGGAAGTTGTCGAGGATATGGATGCCCCGGCTGCGCATCAGTGCGAACAGCAGATCCTGCAGCGGATGGTTCTCGTGGAAGTGGGTCTTCCAGACCGAAGCGAACTGCTTGACCGACACTGGCGCACCGGCGTCGGCGCAGAACGCATTGATGTCGGCAACCATGGCCTCGGTGCGGGCATTGAGGCCCTGCTGCAGCGCCCCGCCCTCGCGCTTGAAGTGCTCCAGCACCGCCTTGGCCGCCACCAGCGCCAGCGGATGGCGGACGAACGTGCCGGCGAAGTACGTCACGCCCACGGTCGGCACCGAGTCGTCGCCGTACTGCCAGTGGCCGCCATCGAGCGCATCCATGTACTCACGCTTGCCGGCAATCACGCCGATCGGGAAGCCGCCGCCGATGACCTTTCCGTAGGTCGCCAGGTCGGCCTTGATGCCGAAGATCGATTGCACGCCACCAGGATTGGCGCGGAAGCCGGTGACGACCTCGTCGAAGATCAGCAGCGCGCCATTGTCGCTGGTGATCTGACGCAGGTCCTTGAGGAACTCTACCGGGCGGAAGTCCAGGCGGCGGCTCTGCACCGGCTCGATCAGGATCGCGGCGATTTCGCTGGCACGCGAACGGATTATCTCCAGCGACTCCGGCGTGCCGTAGTCGAGCACCAGGACGTTCTCGGACGTGTTGCGCAGGATGCCGGGCGCAGCCGGCACGGCACGCAGCGACTTGGTGCCGCGCACGATCACTTCATCGACGATGCCGTGGTAGGAACCGGTGAAAAGCACCACAGTGCTGCGGGCGGTGACGGTGCGGGCGATGCGGAGCGCGCCGAGCACGGCTTCCGAACCGGTGTTGCACAGCGCGGCGCGCTCGTGCCCGGTGACCTCGCAGATCAGCTGCGCGACCTCGCCTGCAACCGGATGCTGAGGGCCGATCTCATAGCCCTGGTCCAGTTGCCTGCGCACGGCATCGAGCACGAAGTCCGGCTGCCAGCCGAACAGGCTCATGCCGAAACCGTTGAGCGCATCGACATAGTCGTTTCCGTCCAGGTCCTGCACGTGCGAACCCTTGGAGCGCTCGACCACGATCTGGTAGACGATCTCCTTGACCAGCGGGCGGAACCCGTTGACCACGCGCGGGTCGGCCAGGTGGCCGCGATGCGCCTGGGTGTAGTCCTTGGACTTGCCGGTGCGGGCGATGTAGCGGTCGATGAATGCATCGAGCTTGCGCCGCTGCTGCGGGTTGAGCTCGAACTGGGCGTTGTTGTCGATGCGGGCAATCGCGCCGAAGGCCTTCTTGATGTCGTACTTGATCTGCGGCGCGGCCACGTCCTCGTCGCCGGCATCGGCGGCGGCGGCGGGCTGGGCGGCAGCTGCCGGAGTGGCGGCCACGAGTGCTGCCACGGGAGCTGCCACGATTGGTGCCGGCGACGGCGCCTGCACCGGTGCGGAAACGGCAACAGGAGCGGCCACCGCGCCACCCGACAGCAGCGCCAGCTGCTGCGACATCAGCTGCATCTGCTGGGAAATCACCTGGCGGGTGAAGTCGTTGCCAGCGTCGAGGACCGGCATCGCCATTGGCGCGGCAGCGGCGAACGCGGCCACGGGTGCCTGCATGACCGGCGGAGCAGCCTGCACGGGCGCCTGCGGCGGCGCCACGGGCGCTGCCACTTCGTCCGGCGGCAGCTGGGCGTCGATCGCGCTGGCCAGCCGGTCCAGGCTGGAGCAATCACCCATCAGCTGGCGGAAGCCGATCGCTACGGGGAACGTCTTCTGCAGCTGCAACGCCACCTGGGTCAGCATCAGGCTGTCCAGGCCCAGCTCGATGAAGTTGGTATCCGTGTCGGCATCGGCCATGTCGAAGCCGGCGACGTTCTCGAACAGCCCGCGCAGCTGGCCAATCAGACGGTCGCGGCGAGCGGAGCCTGCCTCGGGCTGTGCGGGCGCGGGGGCGGCTGGCAAGGCGGACTGCGGCATGACGGGCTCCAGTTTCGGGGTTGTCGCAATAGCGGGATGGGGGATGACGTTGGACGTGGCGTGAGTGACCGCCTCCACCCAATAACGTTGCCGCTCGAACGGATAGGTCGGCAGGCGCAGACGAATTCGACGCTCACGCCGGTCGAAGCTGGCCGGATCGATCGCCACGCCCTGGCTCCATAGGCGCCCGCTGGCCGCGCACAGGTCGCGCAACTCGTTGTCGGGGCTGTCGGACAGGGTCGAAATCGTGGCCATGCGCTGCTTCTGCACCGCCGGCTGCTGCCGGGCCAGGGCGTTGAGCGTGGTCCGCGGCCCGACCTCCAGCAGCACCCGCGTCGGAACGTCCAGCAGGGTCTGCAGCGCGGGCGAGAAACTGACGGGCTCGCGCAGGTGCCGGGCCCAGTAGTCGGGCGAGGTTGCGGTGTCGGCATCGAGCCAGGCGCCCGTAACGGTCGACACCAGCGGCAGCGAAGGCGCATTCATCGGCACCGCCGCGACGGCTTCGCGGAACGGTGCCACCACCGCTTCCATCATCGCCGAGTGGAACGCGTGCGAAGTGCGCAGCGCACGGCAGGCGACCCCTTCGGCTTCGAGCTGGGCCTGGAACCGGGCGACCGCGTCACCGGGTCCCGCGACCACGCTGGCCAGCGGCGAGTTCTCCGCCGCCAGCGAGACCCCTTCGGGAAGGCGTGACCGCAGCGAATCGGCCGGCAGGCGCACCGACAGCATCGCGCCCTGCGGCTGCGCCTGCATCAATGCACCGCGCCTGGCGACCAGCTGCAGCGCGTCTGACAAGGTGAACACACCGGCGAGCGTTGCGGCGACGAACTCGCCGACACTGTGGCCGATCATCGCCGAGGGCATCACACCCTGGCTCATCCACGTCCGCGCCAGCGAGTACTCGATCGCGAACGTGGCCGGCTGCATGACCGAGGTCGGCAACAGGCGCTGCTCGTCCGCGTCGAACATCGCCTCGCGCAGGTCGAAGCCCAATGCATCGCGCGCAATCACGGCGCACTCGTCGAGCGCATCGCGGAATGCCGGTTCATGCTCGTACAGGCTGCGGCCCATGCCCGGGTAGGTCGCGCCCTGCCCCGGGAACATGAAGACGACCTCGCTCGCCCGCGCCGGGCGGCTGCGCGCCGCTTCGGCCTGCGTGTCGGGATCGCGCAATGCGCGGATTGCACCCTCGATGTCGTCGGCAACCACGGCGATGCGGTGGGAGAACGACTTCCTGCCCACCGCCAGCGTCCAGGCGACATCGGCCAGGTTCTCGTGCGGATTGGCCTGCAGGTGATCGGCCAGTCGCGTCACCGCCGCGCCCAGCGCGGCCGGAGTGCGCGCGGACAGCACCAGCAACTGCGAGCCCGACGCCGGCGACGACGGCTCCTGCGCCGGCGCCTCCTCCATCACCACATGCGCATTGGTGCCGCCCAGGCCGAACGAACTGACGCCGGCGCGGCGCGGGCCGCTGTCGCTGTGCCACGGGCTCAACTGCGCATTGACCACGAACGGCGTCGAGGCGAAGTCGATGGTCGGGTTGGCGGAATCGAAATGGATGCTGGCCGGGATGCGCTTCTCGTCCAGCGCCAGCGCGGTCTTGATCACGCCGGCTGCGCCGGCGGCAGTGACCAGATGGCCGACGTTGCTCTTGAGCGAGCCGATCCGGCAGAAGCCGGTATCGGCGGTGCCCCGGCGGAACGCCCGGGTCAGGCCTTCGATCTCGATCGGGTCTCCCAGCGGTGTCGCCGTGCCATGCGCTTCGACATAGCTGATGCTGCGCGGATCGATCCCGGCGCGATCGTGCGCCATCGCGATCACCGCTGCCTGGCCCTCGCTGCTGGGTGCGGTGAAGCTGGCCCGGTTGCTGCCGTCGTTGTTGAGGGCTGCACCGCGGATCACCGCGAACACGTGGTTGCCGTCGGCGATCGCGTCCGACAACCGCTTGAGCAGCACGACCGTGGCGCCGTCACCGAACACGGTGCCCTTGGCATTGGCGTCGAAGGTGCGCGTGTGTCCGTCCGGGGACAGCATCGAACCTTCCTGATAGAGGTAACCACTGCGCGGCGGACAGGTCACCGCGATGCCGCCGGCCAGGGCCATGTCGCACAGCCCGGACTGCAGGCTGTCGACGGCCTGGCAGATCGCAACGAGCGAGGTCGAGCACGCCGTGTTGAGACTGATCGCCGGGCCGTTGAGGTTGAGCTTGTGGGCAACCCGGGTCGCGATGTAGTCCTTCTCGTTGCCGAGCATCACCTGCAAGGCACCCACCCGGTTGATCAACTCCGGATGGGCCGACGCGTGGCGCTGGAAGTAGGTCGCGTTGTTCATGCCGGCGAACACGCCGACCGGCACGGTCGTCGTGTCGGGCGCATGACCGCCGCGCTCGAGGCATTCCCAGCACAGCTCCAGGAAAATGCGCTGCTGCGGGTCCATCAGTTCGGCCTCACGCGGGCCGATGCCGAAGAACGCCGCGTCGAACATTTCCACGCCATCGATCACGCCGCGAGCAGCCACATAGGCTGGATCGCTGCGTTCGGCGGCGCTGACCGCCGGATCGAGTTCGTCGATGCGGAACTTGCTGATCGAGTCGCGCCCTTGCAGCAGGTTGTCCCAGAAACCCTCTACGTCGTCGGCGCCGGGGAAGCGGCCGGCCATCGCGATCACGGCGATCGGTTCGCTTCTGTTGAGGGCGCGCGCCTTCGCGGCCGGCTGGAGCTGTGCGCGTTCGCGGCCGTCGATGGCAGCGGCGAGTGCCGCGACGGTGGGGTGCTGGAAGATCGTGGTCGCGGCAACGCGCGTGGTGGCGGCCGCGGCGGCGTCCTGCCAGCCCTCGTTACGGATCTGCTCGGCGAGGCGCACGGCCAGCAGCGAGCTGCCGCCGAGTTCGAAGAAGTTGTCGAGTCGGCCGACGCCCTCGATGTCGAGCAGGGCACCGAACGCCTCGCAGATGCGCGCCTCCAGCGGCGTCGCCGGTGGTGCGTAGTCGCAGGTCAGTTCGGGACGGCGGCGATCAGGTGCCGGCAGCGCGCGCCGGTCGATCTTGGCGTTGGCGGTCAGCGGCAGTTCGTCGAGGCCGACGTAACGGGTCGGCACCATGAAGTGCGGCAAGCTTGCGGCCAGGTGCGCACGCAGTTGCTGCGGCGTCGCGCCGTCGCCAGTCGGAGCGGCGACGTAATAGGCCACCAGGCGCTTCTCGCCCGGAGAATCAGCCCGCGCTTCGACCACGCACGAGGCCACCGACGGGTGCCGCGCCAGCACGGCCTCGATTTCCGTCAGCTCGATCCGGTAGCCGCGGATCTTCACCTGGGCGTCGGTGCGACCGACGAACTCGAGCAGGCCATCGGCGCGATAGCGGACATGGTCACCGGTGCGATACAGCACTTCGCCCGCGGCACCGAAAGGATCGGGCACGAACCGCTCGGCGTTGAGCTCGGGACGGTTGAGATAGCCACGGGCCACGCCGGCACCGCCGACGCACAGCTCGCCGATCACGCCGACGGGCACCAGCTGCCGACGCGGATTGAGCACGTAGACGCTGGTGTCCTCGACCGGGCGGCCGATCGGGATCGACGACACGTCCGCCGTCAGCGCCGGAATCGGATACTGCGTGCACAGGATGGTGCACTCGGTCGGCCCGTAGCCGTTGCCGATGCGAAGCGACGGTGCCAGCGGCTGCATGCGCCGCACATGGTCGGCCGACAGCGATTCGCCGCCGATGAGCAGGTCCCGGAAGTCGACGAACAGTTCCGGTGACTCGTCGACCACCGCATTGAACAACGCCACGGCCATCACGCCGGCATTGGGCGCGTGCTGCTTGATCGTGCGGGCGAGGCCCGCAATGCTCGGCACCGCTTCCTCGTTGACGACGACGACACCGCCATTGAGCAGCGCGCCCCAGATTTCCAGGCCGGAGATGTCGAAGCCCAGCGGCGCCGCATGCATCAGCCGCGTCTGTGCATCCAGCGCCATGTAGTCGACGCCGTGGGCACGTCGCAGCAGCGAGCGGTGGCGAACCTCGACGCCCTTGGGCGTGCCCGTCGAGCCGGAGGTAAACAGCACATACGCCAGCGAATCGGCATCGGTGCCGCAGTCGCCGTCCCATGCCGGCTCATCACCGTCCACGGGCACGCGGGCTACGCCGTCAGGCAGCGGCAACACGGTGGTATCGGCAACGACGACGGCGTCGACCTTCGCGTCGGCCAGCATGAATGCAACGCGCTCGGCTGGCAGCGACAGTTCCAGCGGAAGGTAGGCCGCACCGCACTTGAGCACGCCGAGCAGGGCGACGATCGAATCGACCGAACGGGGCACGGCCATGCCCACGACCTGCCCGGTCGTGATGCCGGCGCTGCGCAACCGGCTCGCCAGCGAGCCGGCGCGACGATCGAGTTCTGCGTAGGTCAACGACGAACGCGAATCGACGACCGCCATCGCGTCCGGCGTCTGCGCGCAGACCTGGGCGAAGCGGTCGTGGACGGTGCCGTCCCGGGTCCGCGCGGCCGGAGCGGTACTCCACTCGCGCAGCTGCCGCTCGCGCTCGTCGGGATCGACCACGTCGACGGCGTCGCAGGACAGCTCGGGTGAGGCCACGGTGGCCTCCAACGCCCGCAGTACGCAACCGGCCAGCAGCGTCGCCGCGGCGAGCGAGAGCGGAGACCGGAATACGACTTCGAGGACGGGTTCGGAACCCAGCCGCAGGCACCACGACGAAGCGGCGCCGTCATGCGCCTGCCCTTCGGCGACACTGGCCCACACCACCGGCGCGGCCTCGCCGTCGACGAGACTTGCCTGGGCGATGCACGAGCGCAGCGATGACAGTGGGCCGTCAACGCGGATGCGCGCCTGGCGTGTGCCATCGGCGCCGACCACCCGCACCGTCACGTCATCGGCACCGCTCAGGCGCGCTTCGACCAGCGCCAGCGCCGTCGCGAGCCGGCACGGGGTGTCCGTTGCGTCCGCGGCCTGCGCGTTGCGCAGCGCCTGCGCCAGCGAAGCGTCGACGGCAAACTCCAGCGTGCCCTGCTGCTGCCCGGCCAGGCTGGCCACCGATTGCGGCAGCACGTCCAGAAGCGATGAGTCGAAGGCATCGGGCAAACCGCCCGTGCGAACCTGCGACGCGACAATCGTTCCAGCCTGCGTGCTCATGCAACTTCGCTCCCAAGTTTCGTCAAGCAACGAACGCTTCCTGCGCCGCCGATAGCCATCACGGAAAAATCCAACACGAGCGGCCGACGGCTTGGTTGCGTCATCCGCGCCTGCGCCATATCGATTCGGATCAGCAGGTGGGTGGAAGGGCCGCGGCCAGGCATCGAGTGTTGTTTGCCGCCACGGGCGGCGCATCGGCGCGTATTTCCGCCCCCGGACGACACCCGCTCCGACTCCCTGTCCCGCATGACGCGTTCTGGTGGAAACGCAGACACCCACCGGTCCTTCCGCCCCAATCACCTCTTCCAACGGTTCGCGCCGCTTTCAGCGGCCATGCAACGGAAGAAAACAAAGGCTAGGATTAGCCTGACCCGGGGGGCTTCCATGAGTCAGGACTTCGCGCTCTTGTACTACCAGCTCGGCCTGGAGCCGGGCTGCAGTCTCGAAGACCTCAAGCGCGCCTACCGCGTGCGTGTCGGCGAACTTCACCCCGACCGGCACCTGGACAAGCCTGCATCGAGCGACGCGCACCTGGCGCTGACCGAGCTCACTGCCCTCTACTCCAAGGCCATCCGTTTCCATCGCATCCACGGACGCCTGCCCGGCGCCGCGCCCAAGGTCACGGTCCACGCCGCACGCGGCTTCGAAGCTGCCGCACCAGCTGCCGGCCCACGAACCGCAACCCAAGCCGTCCGCGTGTCGCAAAACCGCAACACACCGGCACTGGCGACGATCACGGTGCTGGCGCTGATCGTGATCATGGTCGCCCTGCACTGGTCGGAGACCCAGGTGGCCAAGAAGGCCGAAGAAAACCTCCAGGCCCAGCAGCAGAGCGTGCGCACCGCCGGCACCGACCAACCAACCCTCGAACTGGGCATGGAAGAGGCCGCGGTCATCTCCATCCAGGGCGCACCGGTGCTGGTCCAGGACGACGTGTGGAATTACGGCTCGTCCTGGGTGCGCTTCGAGGAAGGGCACCTGGTGGACTGGAGCAGCGTGCCGCCGAACCGGCTGATGACGCTGACGCCCAGGCCGGTGCAGGAAGCCGAAGAAGAAGCCCGCTAGCCGGCTGCCGCCGTCAGCGGGCGCCGCGCTGGAACAGCACCACCTCGACCGTCTGCAGCAGGATGATCAGGTCGAATGCCAGGCCGTGGTTCTTGACGTAGAACAGGTCGAACTTGAGCTTCTCCTCGGCGTCGCGCACCGATGCCCCGTAGGGATACCGCAACTGCGCCCAGCCGGTCAGCCCCGGCTTCACGCAGTGGCGCACGGCGTAGTAGCGGATCTCGCGGCTGAGCATGTCGACGAACTGCGGGCGCTCGGGCCTGGGCCCGACGATGCTCATCTCGCCGCGCAGGATGTTGAACAGCTGCGGCAGCTCATCGAGCCGGACCAGGCGGATGAAGCGCCCGACACGGGTGGTGCGGTCATCGCCGGTCTGCGCCCAGCGCGCGACGCCGTCGGTCTCGGCATCCACGCGCATGCTGCGGAACTTGATCAGCTCGAACGGCCGGCCACCCTCGCCGATCCGCGTCTGCTGGTACAGGATGGGGCCGGGCGACTCCAGGCGGATGCACAGCGCCACCAGCGCCATGAGCGGCCAGGTGACCATCAGCAGCGCGCTGGCGGCCAGCACATCGAAGAAGCGCTTGTTCATGCAGCGCGAGGTCGAGTGGTCGAAGCCGCCGGAGAACACCAGCCACGATGGATCGACCAGGTTGGTGGTGACGATGCCGGCTTCGCGTTCGAAGAACGTCGACAGGTCGGTCATGGTCACGCCCCGTTGCACGCAGGCCAGCATCTCGTCCATCGGCAGGCCACCACGCCGCTCGTCCGGAGCCACCACCACCTCGCTGATCTGCAAGCGATGCGTCAGTTCGGCCAGTCCGTCGACAGGCGACACCAGCAGGTTGGCGGGCACCGCGGCCTCCTGCCCCGGAATCGGCACATAACCGACTAGGGTGAAGGCACGGCGGTCACTGTTGCGGCGCAGGCGGTTGTTGATCAGGTTGGCGTTGTGGCCGGCACCAAGCACCAGCACACGGCGTCGGAACAGGTCGCCGGCGAACACCTGCAGCACACCCAGGCGCAGCAGCGCCATGCCGGCCAGTGCCAGGACCAGGGCAATGACGATCACGCCGCGACCGATGTAGGCCGCAGGCACCAGGTAGTAAAGCACCATCAGTCCGATGCCGCCGATGGCGAACGAGACCAGCATCCGCAGCGCGAACTCGAAGCGATTCAGGCGCACATGCACTTCGTACAAGCCCAGTGCCGCCATCGACGTGGTCACGAACAACGCCACCATGAAGGCCCTGACGGCGAGGTTCTCGGAGAATATTTCGTGGCCTTCCGGGTCGTTCATGAAACGCAGCCACGCCGCGCCAGCCACCGCCGCCATCACCAGCAACAGTTCCAGCACCCAGATGAGCGTCAGCGCCCGGTTCTTGAGACTTGCCTTGCCGAAGACCATGAAACCGCACTCCCGCGGGGGGCATGCAAGACCCGATCAGTGCGGGCTGCATGCGGTTGACGCACACGCTGCGTGGGGGCTCCAGGGCATCGGATGCCGAGGGAACCGTGCATTGCGTCGGGGGGTGTGGGCCGATTGGTCACGATGGCTTTGCCATCGACCTGGCCGTCGTTGCCTATCCCCCCAACGGCGAACTCACGACACGTACAACGCCGGCTCGGCGACCACCCGGCCACCGACCGGTCGCAACCAGACGCCTTCGATCACCGCATCCACCGGCGCAGCCACGGCGGCGGTCCAGCGCGCACCGATCTCGAGCATCGACAGCCGCACCGGACCGGCGTTGTCGGCGGTTGACGCGGTCAACGGCAGGACCGCACCGTCGGCCGCAACAAAAGCGGTCATTTCCCGCTCCAGGCCGATGCCTTCGGCCTTGAGCAATGCTTCCTTGCGCACCCACAACGCCAGCAGCTCACGGCTGTAGAGCGGCTCGCGCAGTCCGGCGAGCTGGCTCGCCTCGATCGCGTGGCAGACGCTGGTCGAGACCTGCGGCAGTTCGCTCGCGCGCAGCGATGGTTCGATGTCGATGCCCACCGGCCCCATCGCACAGACGGCGAAGGCGGCCACGCCGTCGGCGTGGCTGAGGCTGGTGTGCAAAGCCATTCCGGGCAGGCACGGGCATCCGCGCTCATCGCGCGACAGCGGGACGTCGGCCGCGGAGATTCCAAGCACGCCCGACAGCACCATCCGGTGCAGCGCGTAGGCGATGGTCAATGCCTCGCGGTCGGCGGGCACGCGCCGATGCAGCACGCGCGTGCGTTCAGCCGGATCCAGCAGGGACCAGGCTTCTTCCAGCCATGATTGCCACGCCTCGAGTTCGGCGAATGCAACCACGCACGACCGCGCCCGCGAGGGCCGCAGGTCCGGCGCGTCGGGCATGGCGCCTGGCACGCCGAGCGGACGTACGGGCACGATCAGCGTCATCTGACAGCCCCTGTCATTCCAGCAACCCCTGCCATCACTTCCCCCTGCCCGGCCTTGCGCCAGCTGCTTGTCGCTACGACTACCCTCAACGCGGGAGCGCACGCGCTCAGGCCAAGGCGGACGGCAGCGGCGGTCCGCAGTGCTCGCGCACCCCGTTCGCGTCCTGTTTGGGCGCCGCCGCGCGTTATCTGCTGCGAGGCCGGGCATCACCACCGTGATGTCGCCTCCCCGAGGGGCCACCATGCGCGAACACCAGTACTGCCATCCGTCCACGCCCTCGCGCGGCGCGTGCCGCGGCGACGCCTGAGCACCAGGACGTCATCGACATGGACACCACCGAATTCGAGGGCGCGCAGGTTCATGGCGTGAGCCGTGAAGGGCGCGGCGCCGATGGCCGCACGGCTGCGCACGGCGCAAGCACGGCACCTGCCCCGGCGCCTTCATCCCCGACGTCGCTGCAGACCGTCAAGGTCGGCGTGGTTGGACTGGGCTACGTCGGACTGCCATTGGCGGTCGCGTTCGCAAAGTATTTCGACACGGTCGGCTTCGACATCAACGCCGCCCGCGTCGAGGAGCTGCGCCAGGGCAAGGACAGCACGCTGGAAGTCGATCCGGCCGAGCTGGCCGCGGCGCCGCGCTTGCGCTGCAGCTGCGAGCTGTCGGAGCTGCGCGAGTGCAATGTCTACATCGTCACCGTGCCAACTCCCATCGACGCCGCCAAGCGCCCGAACCTCGGCCCGCTCGCGCGCGCCAGCGAAACTCTCGGCAAGGTGCTCAAGCACGGCGATGTGGTCGTCTACGAATCCACCGTCTATCCGGGTTGCACCGAGGAAGTCTGCGTGCCGATCCTGGAGCGCTCGTCGGGCCTGGTGTTCAACCGCGACTTCTTCGTCGGCTACAGCCCTGAGCGGATCAACCCCGGTGACAAGGACCACCGCCTGACCTCGATCCTCAAGATCACCTCCGGGTCGACGCCGCAGGTCGCCGACTTCGTCGACCAGCTCTACGGCTCGATCATCGAGGCCGGCACGCACAAGGCCAGTTCGCTGAAGGTCGCCGAAGCGGCCAAGGTGATCGAGAACACCCAGCGCGATCTCAACATCGCCCTGATCAACGACCTGGCGATCCTGTTCAACAAGCTCGGCATCGACACCCTGGAAGTACTGCAGGCGGCCGGCACCAAGTGGAACTTCCTGCCGTTCCGGCCGGGCCTGGTCGGCGGCCACTGCATCGGCGTCGATCCCTACTACCTGACCCACAAGGCGCAGGAGATCGGCCACCACCCGGACGTGATCCTCGCCGGCCGCCGCACCAACGACGGCATGGGCGCCTACATCGCCAGTGAAGTCGTGCGGCTGATGGTGCGCAAGGGCATCAACCCGGTGCAGGCGCGGATCCTGATCCTGGGCCTGGCGTTCAAGGAGAACTGCCCGGACCTTCGCAACACCCGCGTGGTCGACATCGTCCACGCGCTGCGTGGCTACAACGCCAATGTCGACGTGCACGACCCCTGGGTCGCGGCCGACGAAGCCGCAGCCGAGTACGGCATCACCACGATCGACGCGCCTGCAGCCGGCGAGTACGACGCGGTAATCGTCGCCGTCGCCCATCGCCAGTTCGCCGAACTCGGCGCGCCTGGCGTGAGGGCACTCGGCAAGCCCGTGTCGGTGCTCTACGACGTCAAGTACGTGCTGCCGCGCGATGCGGTCGACGGCCGGCTGTGATGCTGCGTTCTTACCAAAACCATTCGCTTCCCACTTTCGGAGATCCCCTGCGATGAAGGTCCTCGTTACCGGCACGGCTGGATTCATCGGCTCGCATGTCGCATTGGAACTGCTGCGACGCGGTGACGAAGTGGTGGGCTTCGACAACCTCAACAACTACTACGACGTCGGCCTGAAGAAGGCGCGACTCGCGCGCTTCCTCGGCCATCCCCGCTACACGCACCTGCATGCCGACCTGGCCGACCGCGACGCCGTCGAGGCCGCATTCGAGCGCCACCGCCCGCAGCGCGTGGTGCACCTGGCCGCGCAGGCCGGCGTGCGTTATGCGGCGGAGAACCCGCACGTCTACGTCAGCAGCAATGTCACCGGTTTCCTGCACATGCTGGAGGGCTGTCGTCGCCATGGCAGCGAGCACCTGGTGTTCGCCTCGACCAGTTCGGTGTACGGCGCCAACACGGCGATGCCTTTCTCCGAGCACCAGCCCAGCGAGCATCCGCTGACGCTGTACGCGGCCACCAAGAAGGCCAACGAACAGATGGCGCACAGCTACGCGCATCTGTACGGAATCCCGAGCACGGGCCTGCGCTTCTTCACCGTTTACGGCCCGTGGGGTCGTCCGGACATGGCGCTGTTCCTGTTCACCAAGGCCATCCTCGCCGGCGAACCGGTGCCGGTGTTCAACCATGGCCGGCACAAGCGCAGCTTCACCTACATCGACGACATCGTCGCCGGCGTGGTGCGCGCACTCGATCGGGTGCCGACGAAAGATGATGCCTGGCGCGGTGAATCGCCGGACCCGGCCAGCAGTGGCGTCGCCCCGTACCGGCTGTACAACATCGGCAGCCGCGAAAGCGTGGAACTGCTGCGCTACATCGAAGTGCTGGAGCAATGCCTGGGACGCAAGGCGACCCTGCAGATGCTTCCGTTGCAGGCAGGCGACGTGCCGTCGACCGAAGCCGATTGCAGCGACCTCGCCCACGACATGGGCTACAGCCCGCAGTTCACCGTCGAGGAAGGCGTGGAGAACTTCGTGCGCTGGTATCGCGACTACTACCACCTCGGCGCGGCAGTGCCGGCCAGGCAGTACGCGTAAAAGTCGCCGTCATCCCGGCGAATGCCAGGATCCATTTGCTGTTGCTTGCGAACTTCTGACCCAAAGCAAAAGGGCCGATGGTTTCCCATCGGCCGCATCTGGCCCAAAGCAAAAGGGCCGATGGTTTCCCATCGGCCCTTCGCTTTCTTGTGTGGCGCGCCCGGAGAGATTCGAACTCCCGACCACCAAGTTCGTAGCCTGGTGCTCTATCCAGCTGAGCTACGGGCGCTGAGTTGAAAAATTATGACGGCTCGTTTTCGATTCGTCAAACATTTTTCGAACATTTCCCTGTCGATTGACTCACCGCAATGGCGAGGATCTTCAGGTTCCGCAAAACCCCCGAAGGTGTCTTGCGGTTGGCGAAATCCGCGGCTCCGCGCATCGCATGGAAGCAACCATGTCGACGCGTTCTCAGGGGTGCATTGCACGTCCTGCGGAACCCGGGTCTCGCCGGTGGAACTGGCGGAGACTGAGGGATTCGAACCCTCGATGGAGCTTTTGACCCCATACTCCCTTAGCAGGGGAGCCCCTTCGGCCTCTCGGGCAAGTCTCCGCGAAAAACTCCGACCCAAGACAGCTCGGATCGGCGCGGGCGCAAAGCATAACGGCTCGCCCCGCGCACGGCAAACAATTTATGTCAGCCGTCGGTGTTCTTGCCCGCATCGTCAGCGGGCTCTTCGCCGCGCTGGATTCGCTGGTAGATCTCTTCGCGGTGCACAGCGACATCTTTCGGTGCAGTAATTCCGATACGCACCTGGTTGCCCTTGACGCCGAGCACGGTGACAGTCACCGAGTCGCCGATCATCAGGGTCTCACCGACGCGACGCGTCAGGATCAGCATCTAACATCTCCTATGACCGGCAGATCCACCGCCGGCAAATGGGCGCTCCCGGGAGCGCCTCCAGTTCTGTACACAAACGTGAACCATCTTAGCGGCCGGTCAAACGTGATCGCAACCGCAGAAGGTCACTATCTCGTTCAGCTAAGCTTGACTTCGACCCAACCGGCGACGCCAGCCAGTGCCTGGACCAGCGCCGGGCCATCATCGCCGCCGCCCTGGGCCATGTCGGCGCGACCACCGCCCTTGCCGTTGATCTGACTGGCCACATGCGCCAGTAGTTCCCCGGCCTTGACCCTGCCGGCCGCGGCACCGTTGACGCCGGCGACCAGGGCCGCCTTGCCGTCGCTGGTACCGGCCAGCACGATCACGCTGTCGCCGAGCTGCTGCTTGAGGCGATCGACCGCATCGCGCAGTGCCTTGGCGTCGAAGCCCTCCAGACGCGTGGCCACGACCTTGACCGCACCGACCTGCGCTGCCGAAGCGCCCAGGTCGGAGGTCGCGCCGGAAGCGGCCTTGGCCTTGATCGACTCGAGCTCGCGCTCGAGCTTCTTCTGCCGATCGAGCAGGCTGCGCAGCTTGTCGGCGATATCCGCCGCGTTGCCGCCCAGCAGGCTGGCCGCTTCGTCGAGGCGACGCTCTTCCTCGGCGACGAAGTCCAGCGCGCCCTGCCCCGTCAGCGCCTCGATGCGACGCACGCCGGCGGAGACACCGCCCTCGGAAACAATCTTGAACAGACCAATGTCGCCGGTGCGTGACACGTGCGTGCCACCGCACAGCTCGGTGGAGGTATCGCCCATGCGCAGTACGCGCACTTCATCGCCGTACTTCTCGCCGAACAGAGCCATCGCGCCGAAATCCAGCGCTTCCTGCATGCCCATGTGGTGCACTTCGGCGGCGTGGTTGCGGCGCACTTCGGCGTTCACGCGACGCTCGATCTCGGCCAGGTCGCTGGCACTGACCGGGGCGAAATGGGCGAAGTCGAAACGCAGGCGATCGGGTGCGACCAGCGAACCCTTCTGGGTGACATGGTCGCCCAGCACGCTGCGCAGTGCCGAATGCAGCAGGTGCGTCGCCGAGTGGTTGAGCACCGTTGCGGCACGACGCACCGCATCGACGCTGGCGCGGACGCGATCGCCGCGCTTGAGCGAACCGCTGGCGAGGTTGCCGACATGGCCATGGAACTGGCCGGCGAACTTCTGCGTATCACGGACGGCAAAGCGTGCCGCGCCGGCTTCGAGGTCGCCGGTGTCGCCGACCTGGCCGCCGCTTTCGGCGTAGAACGGCGTGCGATCGAGGATCACCACCGCATCGTCGCCGGCGTCGATCTGGTCGACCGGGCGGCCGTCCTTGAGCAGGGCCAGCACTTGCAGGTCGTCGGCGCCGAGTTCGTCGTAACCCAGGAAGCGGGTCGGCGAGAGCTGCGCGGCGAGCTCGGCCGGCATCGTGGTGGCGTTGCCGAACTTGCCGGCCTCGCGCGCCTTGCGGCGCTGCTCTTCCATCGACTGGTCGAAGCCGGCCATGTCGACCGACAGACCGCGCTCGCGCGCGATGTCGGCGGTCAGGTCGACCGGGAATCCGTAGGTGTCATAGAGGCGGAACGCGTCGGCGCCAGGGATCATCCCCGTGGAGCGCGAAGCCACTTCGTCGAAGATGCGCATGCCCGAGTCGAGCGTTTCGGCGAAGCGCTCTTCCTCGGCCAGCAGGGCGCGCTCGACGAACTCGCGCTTGGCGGTGAGTTCCGGATAGGCATCACCCATCACTTCGACCAGCGGCGCGACCATGCGGCTGAAGAACGGGCCCTTCTGGCCCAGCATCCAGCCGTGGCGCAGGGCGCGACGGATGATCCGGCGCAGCACGTAGCCGCGGCCTTCGTTGCTCGGCAGCACGCCGTCGACGATCAGGAACGAACACGCGCGGATGTGATCGGCGATCACGCGCAGCGACTTGTTGCCAAGGTCGGCCGTCGAGGTGAACTCGGCGGCCTTGGCGATCAGGTGGCGGAACAGGTCGATCTCGTAGTTGCCATGCACGCCCTGCAGCACGGCGGCCAGGCGCTCCAGGCCCATGCCCGTGTCGACACACGGCGCCGGCAGCGGCACCAAGGTGCCGTCGGGCTGGCGGTCGAACTGCATGAAGACCAGGTTCCAGATCTCGATGAAACGGTCGCCGTCCTCGTCCGGCGAGCCGGGCGGACCACCGGCGATGTGGTCGCCGTGGTCGTAGAAGATTTCCGTGCACGGACCGCAGGGACCGGTGTCGGCCATCTGCCAGAAATTGTCCGAAGCGTACGGCGCGCCCTTGTTGTCGCCGATGCGGACGATGCGCTCGGCCGGGATGCCCATCTTCTGGTTCCAGATGGCATAGGCCTCGTCATCGGTGTGGTAGACCGTGACCAGCAGGCGCTCGGCCGGCAGCTTCCAGACCTTGGTCAGCAGCTCCCAGGCCCACGCGATCGCGTCTTCCTTGAAGTAGTCGCCGAACGACCAGTTGCCCAGCATCTCGAAGAAGGTGTGGTGGCGGGCGGTGTAGCCGACCTGGTCGAGGTCGTTGTGCTTGCCGCCGGCCCGAAGGCAGCGCTGCACGTCGGCCGCGCGCACGTAGCCGGGCTTCTCGCTGCCGAGGAAGACGTTCTTGAACTGGACCATTCCCGAGTTCGTGAACAGCAACGTCGGATCGTTGGCCGGCACCAGCGGCGCCGACGGAACGATCGTGTGGCCCTTGCCACGGAAGAATTCGAGGAAATCGCTGCGGATTTCGCTGGTGCTGATGTGATGCGGGTTCTTCATGCGTGCGCGCGGAGTCTGTGACGGGACCGGACTGGGCGGACCGGCCCATGCCCCTCACGATGGGGACGTCGACAGGAGCAGGCAACCCAGGACCCGAAAGCCGGTTAGGTTAACAGGACCGCGCCGGCTCTGCGCGAAGGCCAGACCGCCCCGGACCTCGCGGGAGCGAGCTTGCTCGCGATCCGGCGGACCGCCCCAGCGCCCCATCGCGAGCAAGCTCGCTCCAACGTCAGTCGTCCGGGTCGTACCGGGTCGCGGCGCGCACGCTGGCGCCATCGAAACCCCGTCGCATCAGGAAATCCGCGGCCTTGCGCCGCAGGTTCAATTCTTCGGTCACTCCGGGACCGAACCGGCGCTGGACCAGCTCACGGGCGTTCTCGGCCCAGTCGCCCTCGTAGGTCTCCATCGCCCGGGCGACGGCCTCGCGGTCGAGCCCGTGGGTGGCCAGCTCGGCGCGGATCCGGACCGGCCCGTAGCCACTGCCGGCACGGCTGCGGACCAGGCTTTCGGCGAAGCGCTTGTCGTCCTGCCACCCCTCGCCCGCCAGGCGGCCAACGGCCGCCTCGACGTCGCCGGCATCCAGGCCGCGCGAAGTCAGTTTGCGGCTCAGCTCCTTGCGGGAATGCTCGCGCCGGGCCAGCAGGCCCAGCGCCCGCTGCAACGGCGTCTGCTCCGGCCGTCCACGGCGCCGGGCCGGGCCGGCAGCAGCGCCGGCACCGTCGCGGTCGTCGCTTCCGGAACCGCCACCGGGCGGGTCATCGTCCAGCAAGTCGCCGTGCATCGCCGCCTACCTTTCCCTTGCGGTCCGCTCAGTCGTCGGCGACGGCATCGTCGCCGTCTTCGTCACGCTTGGCATCGGTGGCCACGAACTTCTCGCGCAGCGCTGCTTCCAGGCGCTTGGCGACCTCGGGGTTGTCCTTGAGGTACTGGCGGGCATTCTCCTTGCCCTGGCCGATGCGCTCGTCGTACGCGCTGTACCAGGCGCCCGACTTCTCGACCAGCTTGGCGTCCACGCCCATGTCGATCAGCTCGCCTTCGCGCGAGATGCCCTCGCCGTACAGGATCTCGGTGACGACCTGCTTGAACGGAGGCGCCAGCTTGTTCTTGACCACCTTGATGCGGGTCTGGTTGCCGATGATCTCGTCGCCCTTCTTGATCGCGCCGATGCGGCGGATGTCGAGGCGCACGGAGGCGTAGAACTTGAGCGCATTGCCGCCGGTGGTGGTTTCCGGGCTCTGGCCCGGCATCATCACGCCGATCTTCATGCGCAGCTGGTTGATGAAGATCACCATGCAGTTGGAGCGCTTGATGTTGCCGGTCAGCTTGCGCAGTGCCTGGCTCATCAGGCGGGCCTGCAGGCCCGGCAGCTGGTCGCCCATCTCGCCTTCGATTTCGGCACGCGGGGTCAGCGCGGCGACCGAGTCGACCACGACCATGTCGACCGCGCCCGAACGCACCAGCATGTCGGCGATTTCCAGGGCCTGCTCGCCGGTGTCGGGCTGGCTGACCAGCAGGTCGTCGACGTTGACGCCGAGCTTGGAGGCGTAGGTCGGGTCGAGCGCGTGCTCGGCGTCGACGAAGGCCGCGGTGCCGCCCAGCTTCTGGCACTCGGCGATGGTCTGCAGGGTCAGCGTGGTCTTGCCCGAGGACTCGGGACCGTAGATCTCGACGACGCGGCCCTTGGGCAGGCCGCCGATACCCAGGGCGATGTCGAGCATCAGCGAGCCGGTGCCGATGACCTCGGCCGGCTCCGCCACGCGGTCACCCATGCGCATCACCGAGCCCTTGCCGAACTGCTTCTCGATCTGGCCCAGGGCGGCCGAAAGGGCGCGCTTCTTGTTCTCGTCCATCGTGGAGTCCTTGAGGTCGTGTTGGTCGTATTGCCGGGATGACGGCATTCGTGTCGGGGACAACTTAGGCTTGGCAGGTCGCACGGACTGAGACTCCCGTGCGTGCAGTGCAAATTTGTTTGATCAGGGAAGCGGTGGCCATTGGCGCACTCCGAGGGGGATGGTGGGGAAAGGCCGCATCGCGGGGCTGGAAGATCCCAGCCACGGACATCCGGCCCCTGGAGGCGCTCATCGATTCGGCCTCACCAGACCGCAGTAAAGGCCTTCGATGGCGAAATCCTGGTCGGGTTCGACCTCGATCGGCGCGTAGTCGGGATTGCGCGGCAGCAGGCGGATGCGGTCCTTGCCGATCTTGAGCAGCTTGACGGTGATCTCGTCGTCGATGCGCGCGACCACGATCTGGCCCGAGCGCGCATCGCGGGTGCGGTGCACGCCGATCAGGTCGCCATTGAAGATGCCTTCGTCGCGCATCGAGTCGCCCTTCACCTTGAGCAGGTAGTCCGGCGTCGGCGAGAAGAACACGCGATCGAGCAGGACGAAATCGTCCGAGCCGATGTCGGCGCCGATCGGCCGGCCGGCAGCGACCTGCCCCAGCACCGGCAGGCGCAGGGCATCGTCGGAGATGGCGTCGGCAGCTGCATCGGCTGCCTGGACTGCGACCGTGTCGGCCACCTCCGCCAGCGGTGCCACCAGGCGGATGCCGCGGGCCCGGCCCGGCACGCGCTGGATGGCGCCGGCCTGCTCGAGCGCCTCGAGGTGGTACTGGGCGGCACGCACGCTGCTGAAGCCCATGGCGCGGGCGATCTCGGTCTGCGAGGGCGGCACGCCCTCGGCTTCGATCCGCTCGGCGATCAGGGCGAGGATGGCGCGCTGGGTATCGGTGATGTCCATTAGTAGCAATACTACTAACGGAGTTTCCGTGCCGTCAAGTCCGGCCGTCAATCCCCTGCCCGCCCCGCCTTCCGGCTCAGGCCATCAGTTCGGCCAGCCCGTGCAGGGCTGCGGCCACCGTCTGCCGGCGGACGTCATCGCGGTCGCCATCGAAATGGAAGGTCACCGCGGTCGGGTAGCCGCCGCGCCGCTTCCAGGCGATCCACACCGTGCCGACCGGCTTGTCCTCGGTGCCGCCACCGGGTCCGGCGATGCCGGTCACCGCGACCGCCAATGTCGCGCCGGAATGCACCAGCGCGCCGGACACCATCTCGATCACCGTGTCGCGGCTGACCGCCCCGTGCTGTTCCAGCGTCTGCGGACGCACGCCAAGCAGCGCCTGCTTGGCCTCGTAGCTGTACGCCGCCATGCCCGCCTCGAACCAGGTCGAGGAGCCGGGAATGTCGGTGAGCATCTTTGCAATCCAGCCGCCGGTGCAGCTCTCGGCGGTCACCAGGGTCTGGCGGTGGTTGCGGGCCGCTTCGCCGACCACCTCGGCGAGGCGATGCAGGGCGGCATCGGAGACGTCGTTTTTCATGCCGGCATGATAGCCGCAAGCGCAGCAGGCCTCACCTCAACCCCTCCCCCGCTGACGGGAGAGGGGTCTTGAAGCGCCGTCGATCAGTACAGGATCCGCAACGTCATGCCGTACGTGCGCGGCGCGCCGAGGAATCCGTTGAACGAGTTGAACGGATTGTTCGGCGCCGGCGACACGTTCTGCAGCGGTGCGTCGAAGCCGACCTGGACGTAGTCCTCGTCGGTGAGGTTCAACGCCCACAGTTCGACCATCCAGTTGCGGTTCTGCTTGCCGATGCCGATGCGTGCATTGACCACGGTGAAGCCTTCCTGGACCTTCTCCACGTCCAGGTCCGAGCCGGTGTTGTATTCCGACATGTACTTGGCGCCGAGGTTGAAGCGCGCCAGCAGGTCACCGGCAAACGGATAGTCGTAGGTCACCGAGGCTGACGAAGACCAGTACGGCGCGAAGCTCACCCGGCTGCCCGGCAGCTTGTACAGCGCGCCGGTGGGTGCGACGAAATCGCCGCCGGGAATGCTGTCGCCATAACGGGTATCGGCGTAGGTCACGCCACCTTGCACCATCAGCCCGCGCGTGGCCTGCCACAGCACCTCGGTGTCGATGCCCTTGGACACCACTTCAGGGATCGAACGCACCACGAAGCTGGTGCCGAGGAAGCTGTTGAGCTGGAAGTCCTCGTAGGTCTGGTGGAACAGCGTCGCGTTGAGCAGCAGGTTGCCTTCGTCCCAGGTGGTCTTGGCGCCGAGCTCGTAGCTGTCGACGAACTCGCCCGGGAACGAGGTGTCGTTCACCGGCACGATGCCAGAGCCACCGCTGGACAGGCCGGTATTGGACTGCACGCGGTCGAGGTTGAAGCCGCCAGCCTTGTAGCCGCGTGCCGCCGAGGCGTAGCCCATCCAGTGCTCGTTCCAGCGGTAGGCCGCCTTGAGCGTGCCGGACCATTCCTTCTCTTCGCTCTCCTGGTGGGTCACGCGGCCGTTGTGCAGCGGGTTGGCCCAGGGCAGGCAGGAGAAACCGATCACCTGCGGGATCACCGTCGGCAACGCCGCCTGCGGCACGCCGCGCGCGAGCAGCGCCGCCGCCACGCGTTGCTGTCCGCCCGGTCCGAGCATCGCCGAGCAGCCCGGGCTGCCATTGGGATTGCTGTAGGCCGAGTCGAGTTCCTTGTCCTCGCGGGTGTAGCGCAGGCCCAGGGTCAGGTCGAGCGCATCGGTCGCGTGCCAGGTGTTGTTGGTGAAGATGGCCGCGCTCTTGGCGTTCTGCTTGTAGTGGTCATCGGCGCCGAAGCCGGCGAACACCGTGCCGAACGGTCGGCCGCTGGCCTGCGACAGGAACAGCGGCGCGGTCGGGCTGCGGCCCAGCGCCGGGTTGATCATCGACAGCAGCGCCACCGACAGGTACGGCTCGTAGGCATTGCCGATGCGGTAGGTCTCGTTGCGGTCGAGGTCCTCATCGGAATAGAACAGGCCGACCATCCAGTCGATGCTGTCGCTGGCGCCGGTCAGGCGGAATTCCTGGGTGAAGGTCTCGAAACCGGTCAGCGATTCGTCTTCCTCGCCATTGCGGTAGAGGATGTCGGCGCTGCTGAAATCAAAATCCAGGCCGTTGATCGAATCCCACTCGCGCCATGCGGTGATCGAGGTCAGCGTCGCGCCACTGAACCACGGCGTGATCCAGTTCACCTCGGCGGCGAAGCCCTTGTCCTTGATGTCCTGCTTGGTGCTGCGGTTGCTCCAGGCGACGCGTGCGAACGGATCGGCCACCGGCGCGACACCCTCGTCCGGCGACAGGGCATTGACGATGTCGCCCGTGGCGCCGCGCACCGTGGTCACGCCGACGCAGCAGTTCTCCTCGCGACTGGTGAAGTCGGCGATGAAATTGATGTCGAGGTTGTCGGTCGGCTCCAGCAACAGCTGGCCGCGCAGGGTGTGGAAGTTCTGGTCGCCGTCATCGGTCTCCACGCGCGGGCCGGCACCGGTGTGCACGTCGGTGAAGCCGTCGCGCTTGCGTTTGGCTGCGTAAACGCGGAACGCCGACATGTCGTTGAGCGGCACGTTGAGCGAGCCGGCCAGGCCGACCGCGTTGTAGTTGCCGACCGTCAGCTCGCCTTCGACCTGGGTGAGGTAATGCGGGCGCTTGGTGATCACGTTGATCACGCCGGCGGAGGTGTTCTTGCCGAAGACGGTGCCCTGCGGGCCCTTCAGCACTTCGATGCGCTCGATCTCGCCCAGGTCGCCGAAGCCGACGCCGTTGCGCGGCCGGTAGACGCCGTCGATGACCACGCCGACCGACGATTCCAGGCCAGCGTTGTCGCCGACCGTGCCGATGCCGCGGATGCGCGCGGTGGTCTGGGCCTCGCTCTGGGTGCTGGTCACGGTCAGGCCGGGCACCAGCACCTGCAAATCCTTGACGTCACGTACGCCTGTGTCCTGCAGCAGCTGCTCGGGCAAGGCGGTGATCGAAATCGGCACGTCCTGCAGCGCTTCCTCGCGCTTCTGCGCAGTGACCGTCATGGCGGCCAGCGTCGTCGGTTCGTCGTCCTTCTTCAGCTGGCCGCTCTGCAGGACCGGGGCCGCTGCGGCCTCCTGCGCCTGGACCGACCAGACCGGCGTCGCGAGCGTCGTCGCGATCGCGAGCGCAAGCAGCTTCCTGGTCACGTTCTTTGTGGTGCCCACTGAAATAACTGGCTTGCAAGAAACCATCGCGTCCCCTCCCCTCGAGTTATTGGATGTACGGCGTCCGACCCACGAACCACGCACGCGCCCCCTTTTGGCGCGACCGGCGACACCCCCATCCAAACTCGACACCTGTCCCGATGGGCATACGGCAGCGAACGGCAACGGAAACGTAACATGTCCGGGAGACAGCCAATGCGGCGGTGCAGCAGGGCGGCATCTCCACCAGGGCCGTCTTCCCGGCAAAAGCCGGGACCCACCTTGATCCGGAGCCTGCCGAGCACGGATTCGCCCTGCAGGCAACGGGTCCGGAATCCGCCCCCGACTGTTAGCCTAGCGACCTCCTCGCCGGCCCCCTGCGCCGGACCTCCCGCACGCATACGAAGATCCACGATCCATGAGTTCAGCCGAACGGCCGCCCGAGCACACGCCCCTGATGAAGCAGTTTTTCGCCGCCAAGGCGGAGCATCCGGACGTGCTGATGTTTTTCCGCATGGGCGACTTCTATGAGCTGTTCTTCGACGACGCGCGCAAGGCCGCGCGCCTGCTCGACATCACCCTGACCCAGCGCGGCCAGTCCGGCGGCCAGCCGATCCCGATGGCCGGCGTGCCGCACCACTCGGCCGAAGGCTACCTGGCACGCCTGGTGGCCCTGGGCGAATCGGTGGCGATCTGCGAGCAGATCGGCGACCCGGCTCTGGCCAAGGGCATCGTCGAGCGCAAGGTGGTGCGCATCGTCACCCCCGGCACGGTCACCGACGAAGCGCTGCTCAACGAGCGCCGCGACACGTTGCTGTTGACCATCGCCCGCGGAAAGTCTGGCTACGGCCTGGCCTGGGCCGACCTCGCCGGCGGCCGCTTCCTCGTCAACGAAGTGGCCAGCGAGGACGCCCTCGAGGCCGAGCTGGCCCGACTGGAGCCGGCCGAAACCCTGATCGCCGACGAGGACGGCTGGGCGCGCTTCGTGGCCGAACGCACCGGCCTGCGCCGACGCGCGCCGTGGCTGTTCGACGCCGACAGCGGTCGCCGCCAGCTGCTGCGCTTCTTCAACCTGCACGACCTGTCCGGCTTCGGCCTGGAAGACAAGCCGCTGTCGATCGCCGCCGCCGCGGCCCTGCTCGGCTACGTCGAGGAAACCCAGAAGCAACGCCTGCCGCACCTGACCTCGATCGCGGTCGAGTCCGGCGACGGTGCGATCGCGATGAATGCCGCGACCCGCCGCCACCTGGAAATCGACAGCCGCCTCGACGGCGACCACCGCCACACCCTGCTCGGCGTGCTCGATTCGACCATCACGCCGATGGGCGGCCGCCTGCTGCGGCGCTGGCTGCACCGTCCGCTGCGTGAGCGCACTCCGCTGCGCCTGCGCCAGCAGGCGGTGGCGACGCTGCTCGATTCGCGCGCCGGCGATGCGTTGCGCGAACGCTTCCGCGCGCTCGGCGACCTCGAACGCATCCTCTCGCGCATCGCCCTGCGCAGCGCCCGTCCACGCGACCTGTCGACACTGCGCGACGGCCTGGGGATGTTGCCGGAGGTCCGCGCCGAACTGGCGCCGCTGGATTCGCCGCACCTGGCCGCGCTGGCTGCGGAACTGGGCGAGCACGACGAGCACGCGCACCTGTTGCAGTCGGCGATCGTCGCGCAACCGCCGGTGCTCGCCCGCGACGGCGGTGTGTTCGCCGAGGGCTACGACGCCGAACTCGACGAACTGCGCACGCTGTCCACGCACGCCGACCAGTTCCTGATCGACCTGGAAGCACGCGAGCGTGCAAGCAGTGGCATCGCCACGCTCAAGGTCGGTTACAACCGCGTCCACGGCTACTACATCGAGATCAGCAAGGGCCAGGCCGACAAGGCGCCGACCCACTACACCCGCCGCCAGACCCTGACCGGCGCCGAGCGCTACATCACCGAGGAACTCAAGCAATTCGAGGACAAGGTGCTGTCGGCGCGCGAGCGCTCGCTCAGTCGCGAACGCCTGCTCTACGAACAGCTGCTGGACGTGCTCAACGAACGCCTGGAACCGCTCAAGCGCTGCGCCGGGGCGCTGGCCGAACTCGACGTGCTGTGCTGCTTCGCCGAACGCGCGCAGTCGCTGGACTGGGTCGCACCGACCCTGGGTGACGAGCCCGGGTTGCACATCGAACGTGGTCGCCATCCCGTGGTGGAGGCCGTGCGCAGCGATCCGTTCGAGCCCAACGACCTGGTGCTGGGTGAAGACCGCCGCATGCTGGTCATCACCGGTCCGAACATGGGCGGTAAATCGACCTACATGCGGCAGAACGCGCTGATCGTGCTGCTCGCCCACACCGGCAGTTTCGTGCCGGCCTCGCGCGCGACCATCGGACCGATCGACCGCATCCTCACCCGCATCGGCGCGGGCGATGACCTCGCACGCGGGCAATCGACCTTCATGGTCGAGATGAGCGAGACCAGCTACATCCTGCATCACGCCACGTCGCAGTCGCTGGTGCTGATGGACGAGATCGGCCGCGGCACGTCGACCTACGACGGCCTGGCCCTGGCCGAGGCCTGCGCCCGGCACCTGGCGCACCACAATCGCGCCTACACGTTGTTCGCAACGCACTACTTCGAACTGACCACGCTGGCCGAACCAGGCAGCGGCATCGCCAACGTCCATCTCGACGCGGTCGAGCACGGCGACCAACTGGTGTTCATGCATGCGGTCAAGGACGGCCCGGCCGATCGCAGTTTCGGCTTGCAGGTAGCGGCTTTGGCCGGTCTGCCAAAGGCCGTCGTGCAGCAGGCGCGTGGACGACTGGCCGAACTCGAGCAGCAAAGTCGCGACGCTCCGGTCCCATCGCTGGCACCGGTCGCACTGGATGCACCGCAGCAGTTCGGCCTGTTCTCGCCGTCGTCGGCCGCGCTTGATGCGCTGGCATCGCTGGAACCTGACGAGCTGACGCCGAAACAGGCACTGGAAGCACTGTACAGGCTCAAGTCGCTGTCCTGACTGCGCCACCCGGCCGCGTCGTGTAGACGCGGCGTGAACGCCTGAACGTTTAAAACTGCCCGTAGCGACCGCGACGCGGGCGACTGCGCGTCATGCGCGGCCTGTCGATAGTCGCCCCCTATCGAGTCATTCGCCAGAAACGATTTTCATTGATCGTTAGTCCTGCCTACCTTGTAGCCACACAGCCACGAAGGAACGCGCCATGACCAAGCCAACCGACAAGCCCGAGAAGACCCCGCTGACCACCGCCTTTGGCGCACCGGTAGTCGACAACCAGAACAGCATGACCGCCGGCCCGCGCGGCCCGGTGCTGATGCAGGACGTATGGTTGATCGAGAAGCTCGCCAACCTCAATCGCGAGATCATCCCGGAGCGGCGCATGCACGCCAAGGGCTCCGGCGCCTTCGGCACCTTTACCGTCACCAACGACATCAGCAAGTACACGCGCGCGAAGATCTTCAGCGCCGTGGGCAAGAAGACCGAAATGTTCGCCCGCTTCACCACCGTCGCCGGCGAACGTGGCGCCGCCGACGCCGAGCGCGACATCCGCGGCTTCGCCCTGAAGTTCTACACCGAGGAAGGCAACTGGGACCTGGTCGGCAACAACACGCCGGTGTTCTTCCTGCGCGACCCGCGCAAGTTCCCCGACCTCAACAAGGCGGTCAAGCGCGACCCGAAGACCAACCTGCGCAGTGCGCGCAACAACTGGGATTTCTGGACCAGCCTGCCCGAAGCACTGCACCAGGTCACCATCGTCATGAGCGACCGCGGCATCCCGGCCAGCTACCGTCACATGCACGGCTTCGGCTCGCACACCTACAGCTTCATCAATGCCGCCAACGAACGCTACTGGGTCAAGTTCCACATCAAGACCCAGCAGGGCATCAAGAACCTGACCGACGCCGAAGCCGCGCAACTCGTCGGCAGCGATCGCGAGAGCCACCAGCGCGATCTCTTCGATGCGATCGAGCGCGGCGAATTCCCGAAATGGACGATGTACATCCAGGTCATGCCCGAATCCGATGCGGAGAAGGTCCCGTACCACCCCTTCGACCTGACCAAGGTCTGGCCGAAGAAGGATTACCCGCTGATCGAAGTGGGCGTGATGGAGCTCAATCGCAATCCGGAGAACTTCTTCGCCGACGTCGAGCAGAGCGCGTTCGCTCCGAACAACCTGGTGCCCGGCATCAGCGTTTCGCCCGACAAGATGCTGCAGGCGCGCCTGTTCGCCTACTCCGATGCACAGCGCTATCGCCTTGGCGTCAACCACCATCAGATACCGGTCAATGCCGCTCGTTGCCCGGTGCACAGCAACCACCGCGACGGCGCGATGCGCGTGGACGGCAACTACGGCGGCACGCTGCACTACGAGCCCAACAGCTACCAGCAGTGGCAGGAGCAGCCCGAATATCGCGAACCGCCGCTGAAGATCAATGGCAACGCCGACTTCTGGAATTTCCGCGAGGACGATGCCGACTACTACAAGCAGCCCGGCGACCTGTTCCGCCTGATGTCGCGCGAGCAGCAGCAGGTGTTGTTCGAGAACACCGCGCGCGCCATGGGCGATGCACCGGAGTTCATCAAGCTGCGCCACATCGGCAACTGCACGAAGGCCGACCCGGCTTACGGCGCCGGCGTGGCGAAAGCGCTGGGACTGGAAGCGGCGGTTGCCTCGCAGCGCAGCAACGAACCGATGGAAGCGGGCTGAGAATCGCGCGCCATCCCCGCCATCCCATGTCATCCCCGCGCAGGCGGGGATGCGGGAGGTTGTCGCGTTCACTGAGGTACCGAGAACAATTCATCACGGCCACTGAACAGTAAAACGCTAGCATCACAGTCCCCACCCAAAGGACTGACTGCAATGACCACTTCGTTGACCGATGATCTTCTCAACCAGCTGCAAGGACAGCCGCTGGCGCAGATCGGACAACAACTCGGACTCTCACCGTCGCAGGCCAGCGGAGCCGTATCCGCGGCCCTGCCGCTGTTGCTGGGTGCGCTCGGCCGCAATGCCGCGCAGCCGCAAGGTGCACAGGCGCTGTATGGCGCGCTGGAACGCGATCACGCCAGCCTCGATATCGGCAGCGTGCTCGGTTCGGTGATGGGCGGCGGCGGCGGCGGCGGCGGCGCAGGTGGCCAGATCCTCGGCCATATCTTCGGCGCCCGCCAGCAAGGCGCTGCGCAGGGACTAGGCGCCGCGACCGGGCTGGGCAGCAACCAGGCCGGCTCGCTGCTGCAGGTGCTCGCCCCGATCGTGATGGCCTATCTCGCCAAGCAGGTGTTCTCCAGCGGCGGCAACACGCTGGCGAGCCAGCTGCCGGCATCCCCGCAATCGCTGGAGCAGGCCCTGGGCCAGGAACAGCAGACGATCACCCAGCAGGGCGGAATCGGCGGCGGACTGCTCGGCGCCGTCCTCGACCGCGACGGCGATGGCGATACCGACTTCTCCGATCTGATCGGGCTCGCAGGCTCGATGATGGGCGGCAACCAACCGCGGCGCTGATCGCCGCACCGCACAGTTTGAAGTCTGGCCGCAGACCGGCGGCCAGACCTGGTTGCTCCACGATGACTACCTGACGGCGGACGCGGACACGTTCGCTTCGTCTGGCTGCGCCTTGGCGGGCGGGTAGTCCGCCATCGCCGGGATCTTGTCCAGGCCGACGTGGATCGAGTCGTACACGGTGTCGATGCGTTCGGCGTGGCGGTATTGACCGAAGCTGAGCCACGCCGGCCCGCGCTGGAACAACTTCCAGTTCCACACCAGTGCGCACAGCACCAGGTTGATGCCGAAGCTCGCGCTGGCCACGAGCAGCGCCCAGGTCTCGTTGATCGGAATCGGCACGAAGCCCTTTTCCATCACGAACACGCTGAAGGTGAACAGGTACAGGTAGAAGAAGCCCAGCGTCGTGCCACGCGCGGCGACCCAGACTCCGGGAATCCACAGCGCGATCAGCGTCGGCACCAGGTTCAGCGCGATGCTGCTGGAGGTGTACTCGTTGAAGTTGAGGTACGAGAACGTCACGTTCCAGATGTCATACGCGATGATCCACAGCACGACCTGGCCGGGCCAGACCAGGTCGCGGACGTCGGTGCGGTTGGGTCCGATGGCGTTCCAGCGCGTGATCGCCAGGATGTTGAGGATGCCGGCCACACCGTTGAGCAGGTTGGGCATGTAACCGGATTTGAAGTCGACTTCGACCGCCTCCAGGATGTTCACCGCCAGGATCGCGGCCACCAGGAAGCGCATCCACCTGTACTTGTGCAACGGCGTGTAGCGCAGGAACCAGATGAACCAGATCGAGACCACCAGCGTGTAGAGCTTGACCCAGCGGAACGCGGACGTGACGCCGGATTCGTTGATCCAATAGAAGCTCATCACCACTATGCCCAGCCCGCACACGATCGGCGTGAACCACTTCCATTGGCGCCACATCATGAAGGCGGCAGTGAGTCCGGCGAAGACCAGCAACCAGTGGACATAGGGCCAGCCGATGCTGCGGTGGGTGAAGGACAGGTTGTCGCCACCGCCCGCACCGGGAATGCTGGCAACCATGCGCTGGTCGGCACCGAGCGTGAATGCCACGCCGTTGACCTGCGGCGCATCAACCGCGCCACGCAGCGTGATGACGTCGCCGACCTGCGAGTAGGCAACTCGTTCGCGGGCAAAGTGCCCGGGCATGACCCAAAGCAGTTTTACCGTGCTGTCGGCGCGGAACCGCAGCAGGTACCACGAGCTGGCAACCTTCTCGCCGCTCCTGCCCGCGCCGGTGGTGATGACGACCCATTCGCCGCCCGTTCGTGAGATGCCGGGGGCCGGTGACGCCGATTCCGCGCCGGGTTCCGGTGCCTGGCCGATATCGACGCTGCGCCGCTCGCAACCGGCCAGCAGCAACAGGGCAAGCAGAACGAGCAGGCAGCCAGCGAGCCCGGAAAAGGTTCTTGTGGTTTGCATGTGGACCTCTGGTCACGGAGCGTTGCTCCAGGGGGTCCAGGCCGATGGTCAGTCCGTGCGTGACTGGCCAGGCAGTCGACGGACGAATGTCACGCCTTCAGGTTGAACGACGCGATCGAGGTGCCACGATCGGGCGCCGCGGCCCGTTCCTCACCGGACGACTGGAGCCGGCAGTGGAGCCGCAACGGCCCCAAGGCTCCATGAGAAATTTCTGAAATGGCGTTCAGACTTTCTTCGCCCACGCCGAGCACCACCCTTTTGCGGCGACGCTGTGCTGCGGGAACATCAGGCACGGGCCATGGGCCTGCCCGGGCGCCCCTTTGTAGAAGTTGCAGTTCGCGCAGTCGCTGCCCGGCTTGAATAACGGATGCTTCACAGTCGCCGCGTTCTCGGTGTAGGCCAGGGCCTTGGCCTGCGGGTTGTCGAGTGGGAGCGGTGGCAGCGCGGCGGGCTTCGTGGCGGGCTTCGTGGCGGGCTTTGCGGCCTGCGCGAGCGCGGCCTGGGTGGCCAGGCCAGCCAGGAGGAAAGTCGCGACGCGGCCGAGGAATCCACGGCGTGAGGGATCGTGAGCATTCATGGGGCCACCTCCTGCGCTTGCCAGTATGCGCCCGTGGCCCCGGACCGGACGTCCGCCCGTCGCCGTGTTCGTGCCGATGGAATCGCGGCAAAGCTCCCGGGTTCGCTACACTTTGCGCCATGAGCACCCCACTGCCCTACGACCCCCAGCGCCTGGCGCATTGCGCCGGGGAGATCATCGTCAACGTGCGCGAGCTGTCGGAGCTGGGCTGGACGCCGGCGACCAGCAGCAACTTCTCGCGCCGCATGGACGACCAGCACATCGCCATCACCGTCTCCGGACGCGACAAGGGCCGCCTGACCGAGGCCGACATCATGGTCGTCGACCTCGACGGCAATCCGGTCGCGACCAGCAACAAGTCCTCGGCCGAAACCCTGCTGCACACCCAGCTGTACAAGCGCTTCCCCGAGATCGGCTGCGTCCTGCACACACACTCCAAGGTGCAGACCGTGGCGTCGCGCCTGTACTCCGGCCAGGGCCACGTGCACCTGGAGGGCTACGAGCTCTTGAAAGCCTTCAGCGGCAACACCACTCACGAGATGAGCGTCGAGCTGCCGGTGCTGCCCAACAGCCAGGACATGCACACGCTGGCCGCGCAGGTCGACTGCCTGCTCGACCGCAAGGCGATGTGGGGCTACCTGATCGACGGCCACGGGCTGTACGCCTGGGGCAAGGACATGCCGGAAGCCCGACGCCACCTGGAAGCATTCGAATTCCTGCTCGGCTGCGAGCTTGAAATCAGGAGACTGCAGCGATGAGCCGCCTGCGCATTTTCAGTGAAACCGACACCACCACGCCGAGCCTGGCCACCAGCGACCAGGCGGAGATCGCGCGCGAACTGCAGCGCATCGGCGTTGCCTTCGAGCAGTGGCAGGCCAGCGCGCCGGTCGCCCCGGGCGATGCGCCGGAAAAGATCATGGAGGCCTATCGCGCCGACATCGATCGGCTCGTCAGCGAGCGCGGATTCAAGACCGTCGACGTGGTCAGCATCGCCCCGGACAACCCGCAGCGCGAGGTCATGCGCGCCAAGTTCCTGGACGAGCACTTCCACAAGGAAGACGAGGTGCGTTTCTTCGTCGCCGGGTCCGGACTGTTCACGCTTCATGTTGGCGAGCAGGTCTACGAGATCAAGTGCGAGCAGGGCGACCTGATCGCCGTGCCCGACAGCACCCGGCACTGGTTCGACATGGGGCCGGAGCCGAGCTTCATCGCGATCCGCTTCTTCACCGAGCCCGATGGCTGGGTCGGCCATTTCACCGGCACCGACATCGCCCAGCGCTTCCCGCGCTACGAGAAGGGGCAGGCGGGATGACCACCCGCGCCATCCTCACCGACATCGAAGGCACCACCAGCAGCATCTCCTTCGTCAAGGACGTGCTGTTCCCGTATGCCCGCCGTGCCCTGCCCCGCTTTGTCGCCGCGCGCGGCAAGGAGCCGGCGGTTCGCAAATGGCTCGACGCCGTTGCCGCCGAGAACGGTGGCATGTGCGAGGACGCCATGATCGTCGAGGTGCTGCAGGGCTGGATCGACGAAGATCGCAAGCACACCGCGCTCAAGGCGCTGCAGGGCATGATCTGGGCCGACGGCTACAAGAGCGTCGACTTCACCGCACACATCTACCCCGATGCCGCACCGGCACTGCGCGGCTGGCACGCCGCCGGGCTGCCGCTGTTCGTGTACTCCTCGGGCAGCGTGCCGGCGCAGCGGCTGTTCTTCGGCCATAGCGACGCAGGCGACCTGACCGCGCTGTTCTCGGGCTGGTTCGACACCGAGATGGGCGGCAAGCGCGACGCGCAGAGCTATCGTAACATCGTCGACTCGATCGGCATCCCGGCCGGCGAGATCGTGTTCCTGTCCGACGTGGTCGAGGAGCTCGACGCCGCGCGCGAGGCGGGCCTGCAGACCGTGTTGATCGATCGCCTGGAGGATTACCCGAAGCCTCGCGAGGGTGACGCGGCGCACGGGCATCGGCGCGTCGAACGCTTCGACCAGATCGAACTGGCCTGAGCGCCGCCATCCTGGCGAAAGCCGGGATCCAGGCCCGTGGCTCGTCTGCCCTTCCACCGTCATCCCGGCGTAAGCCGGGATCCACGTCGACTTTCGATTCGCCCGTGAGCGGCAAAGCAAGGTGGGTCCCGGCTTTCGCCGGGACGACGTGGACTTGGCGCTAGGCGTGGATCTTCTCGCCCCTTGCGAGCATCTCGACGAACTTCGCGGCACGCGCGTTGCGGGTTTCCGGCTTCTTCGCCGTGTGCACGCGCCAACAAAAGGCGTAGCGGTTGGTGCCGTCGAGTTGCTCGAAGAAGCGGCGCGCCTTCGCGTTCTTCGCCAGCGCCGCCGCCAGCTCCGGCGGCACTTCCATGCCGCTGGCCGCGTGATACGCCGCCCGCCAGCGGCCGTCGGCGCGTGCCGCCTCGACTTCGCGCAGACCACCGGCTTGCATGCGCCCTTCGGCAATCAGCCGCTCGACCTTGCCGACGTTGATCTTCGACCACAGGCTCTTGGGGCGACGCGGCGTGAAGCGCTGCAGGAAATACTGGTCATCGCAGGCGCGCTTGAGGCCGTCGATCCAACCGTGGCACAGCGCCACATCGAGCGCCTCGGCATAGGTCACCGAGACCACGCCCTTGTCTTTCTTGGCGATCTTCAGCCACAGCCCGGGTGCGTTGCCGTGGGCCAGCAGCCACTTTTCCCAAGCCGCGGGATTGGCGAACAACTGGATCGGCAGGTCGGTGGGCAGGGTCGCAACCATCGCGCTATTCCTTGGCCTGGTCGAGGCGGTAGCTGGTCTGGTCGACCAACTCGCCACGCCAGCGATCAAAGACTCGGACCTGGATGAGATGCTCGCCGGCGCCGACATCGGTCGGCAGGACTCCACGCCACAGGTGGGTCGAAGGAACGGCCTCCGGCGAACGGTCGTAGCCTCGCAACTGCCCGGCCTTGTCGTCGGCGGTATTCTCCGCGACCAGGGTCGGGTCCGGTTGCGACACGCGCCGCATCGGCTTCCACGCGCCCTCGTCGATGCGGTACTCGACGCGGCTGTCGGCGTCGCCCATGAACACGTTTGCGTAGACGCCGTTGGCCGCCCATGCGCCCAGTCGCAGCACCTTCGGCGCGTAGAGCGCCATCGCGCGGTCGGCCGGCGCGCGCGCGACCTGGTAGCGCAGCGAATAATCGCCGTCCGGCTTGAAGGTCAGCCAGGCATAGCCGTTGGGCGTGCCGTCGCTCATGGTCGTATCGGGAATGCCCTGCGCATCCTTGACGCCCGACCAGAACGCGCCGCAGGTTGCGCCGACGTTGTACTCGTGCAGCGGCTGCGCGCCGTGCCAGCCAGTCGCGGCATCGTGGCGGTAGTGGCGCTGGTTGTGCGTGTGCGCGCTCAGCAACAGCACCTGGCTGTGGTCCTTGAGCATCGCGAACAGGCGATCGCGGTCGACGCGACGGAAACTCTCCACGCCCGGATACGGCTCGAAGAACGGGATGTGCACCGAGATCACCACGCGCCGATCCTTCGGCAAGGTCGCCAGGTAGGCCTGCAGGAACGCGAACTGATCCTCGCGCAGTCCGCCGACGTACGCGGGGTTCTGGCCCGGCAGGTAGACCACGTCGTCGAGCACGATGAAGCTCGCCTGCGGTTCTTCCCAGGCGTAGCTGTCGGGGCCGAAAACGTTGCGGAACGACAGCAGCGCGTCCTCGTCGCGGGTGGCATCGAAATCGAGGTCGTGGTTGCCGGGCACGTGCATCCACGGCACGCCAAGCTGCGAGGTGACGCGGTTCATCGCCGGGTACAGGCTGAGGTCGTCGTTGACGATGTCGCCCAGGCTCAGGCCCAGCCGCACGTCGTGCTTCCCGACCAGCGGAGCGACGATGTCGCGTTCGTAGTAGCCAACGTCGGTCAGGCTCTTGGGCTGCGGATCGCCGAAGACGAGCATCTTCAGGTCACCGCCGAGCCGCGACTGCTTGCGCAAGGCGAAATCCAGCTCGCCGCCGGCGGTGGCGGCGATGCCGCCGTAGCGCAGTTTCGGCGATCCTGCGGGGCCATGTCCAAGTGTTGCCGCGTGATGCCAGAACAGCGGCAATCCGTTCGCGCCGGTGGCCGCGGCGTAACCGGCGGGCTTGATCACGAACACCGTGCTGCCGTCGAGCGCGTGCAGCCGGTAGCGGCCCTGCGCATCGGTGACGGCCAGCTCGCGGCCATTGGAGACCTTGATGCCGGCTATCCCACGCTCGGATGCATCGCGTCGCTGGTTGCCGTTGCTGTCCTGGTAGACCGTGCCGGTGATCGATGCCGGTTGCGCCTGTGCATGCGCCGCGGAGCTGAAGATCAGGCACAGGGCAATGAGCAGTTGGAATCGCGGCATGTGTAGGTACCGGGGAGCCTTGGCTGAGGGGACCATTTTGCCGCAAGCGCCGGCGGCTTGCCCTGCACCCGTGCTCAGCTGCGATGTCTCGTTTTCAGCAGTGCCTCCACGTCGCGCAGCCCGAGGCCCCGCGCGCGCAGCAACACCAGCAGGTGGTACATCAGGTCGGCCGCTTCGCCGATCAGGTCCTCGTCCGGCTGCGCTACCGCGGCCAGCGCCGTTTCCACGCCCTCCTCGCCGACCTTCTGGGCAATTCGGTGCATTCCTCCCTCGAACAACGAGGTGGTGTAGCTGCCGGCCGGGCGCTCGCGCTCACGCGTGGCGATCAGCGCATCGAGTTCGGCCAGGAACGACGCCTGCGCCTGTGGGAAGCAGCTCGTCCGACCGAGATGACAGGTCGGGCCGAGCGGGCGCGCCAGAACCAGCAGCGTGTCGGCGTCGCAGTCGGCCTCCACCGACACCAGTTCAAGGAAATGACCGGAGCTTTCGCCCTTCGTCCACAGGCGCTGTCGGCTGCGGCTGAAGAAGGTCACGTGACCGCTGTCGACGGTGGCCTTCAAGGCGTCGCGATCCATGTAGCCGACCATCAGCACAGCCAGCGTGTCGGCATCCTGCACGACCGCCGGCAGCAGGCCGCCCTGCTTGTCCCAGGCCAGCTCGTCGAAGGGGGGCGCCAGCGTGGTGGCTTCAAGCGACATCGCGCACCTCGATGCCCTGCCCGCGCAGGTGCCGTTTGAGTTCGGGGATGGGAACCGCGCCGGAATGGAACACGCTGGCCGCCAGCGCCGCATCGACGTCGGCCTGGCGGAACACCTCGGCGAAATGGTCGAACGTGCCGGCGCCGCCCGAGGCCACCAGCGGCACCTGGCAGCGCTGGCGCACCGCCTGCAACTGCTCGATGTCGTAACCCTCGCGCACGCCGTCGCTGCCCATGCAGTTGAGCACGATCTCCCCGGCGCCACGCTGCTGCGCTTCGTCGACCCAGTCGAGCGTGCGCTGCGGCAGTGCCCGCGTGCGCGACGGGTCACCGCTGTACTGGCGCACCCGCCACTGTCCATCCTCGTCGCGCAGGCTGTCGATGCCGACCACCACGCATTGCTGGCCGAAGGCGTCGGCGATCTCGCCGATCAGCTGCGGACGCTCGAGCGCAGGGGTATTGATCGACACCTTGTCGGCACCGGCATGGAGCACCGTGCGTGCATCCTCGACCGAACGGATTCCGCCGGCGACGCAGAACGGGATGTCGATCTCGCGCGCGACACGCTCGACCCAGGCACGGTCGACGCTGCGCCCTTCCGGGCTGGCGGTGATGTCGTAGAAAACCAGTTCGTCCGCGCCCTCGTCGCGGTAGCGCATCGCCAGCGCGACGATGTCACCCATGTCGACGTGGTCGCGGAAGCGCACGCCCTTGACGACGCGGCCGTCGCGGACGTCCAGGCACGGGACGATGCGTCGGCTCAGCATCGGCGCACCCTCTCCAGCGCCTCGTCGAGGGCGAAGCGGCCCTCGATCAGCGCCTTGCCGAGCACCGCGCCGCTGCATCCGGCGGCCCGCGCGGCGAGGATGTCGGCGATGTCGCGGATGCCGCCCGATGCCTGCACGTATAGCCCCGGCGCAAGCCGCGCGATCAGCCGGTACAGGTCAAGGTTGGGTCCGCCAAGCGTGCCGTCACGGGAGATGTCGGTGCACAGCAGGTGGCGCACGCCACCGTCGGCGAAACGTCGTACCAGTGCCGGCAGACTGGCCGAGCTGGTTTCGGTCCAGCCCGATACCGGCAACTGCCACTCACCATTACCGTCCTGGCGTGCATCGAGGGCCACGGTGATGCGCTCGGCTCCGAACCGCGCCACCCAGCCAAGCACCCTCTCCGGCTCACGCACGGCGAGCGAGCCAATCACCACGCGGTCGGCGCCGGCCTCCAGAATCCTGGCCACGTCATCCTCGCCGCGCACGCCACCGCCGGTCTGCACGCGCAGCCAAGTGGTGCGGGCCAGCACGCGCAGTAGCGGCAGCAAGGTGTAACCGCCGTGGCGGGCGGCATCCAGGTCGACCAGGTGCAGCCAGCGCGCACCTTGCCGCGCGTGGCGCATCGCCATCCCGAGCGGCCGCTCCTCATAGCGGGTCTCGCGGTCGTAGTCGCCCTGGTGCAGCCGCACCATGTGGCCTTCGCGCACGTCGATCGCAGGGTACAGATCGAATTCCATGGCGGGTACCGGTGACGGCAATGGTTCGGCGCTCATGCCGCCTCCATCGCCAGGAAGTTCGCCAGCAATCGCTGGCCCACGGCCGCCGAACGCTCCGGGTGGAACTGCGCGCCGAAGCAGTTGCCGCGGCCGGCAACCGCCGTGAATGCAGTGCCGTGGTCGCTGCTGGCCAGCGTGTCCGCGCTCAGCGGCGCGGCATAACCGTGCACGAAGTAGGCGCGCGCCCCGGCATCGATGCCATCGAGAAGGTCCGTCGACTGCGACGGCTGCAACTGGTTCCAACCCATGTGCGGCACGCGTACTCCAGGTGCGGATGTCATGCGGACGATGCGGCCGGGCAGCAAGCCGAGGCATTCGACGTCGCCCTCCTCCGAGGACTCGTACAACAGCTGCATGCCCAGGCAGATCCCGAGCAGGGGCTGCCGCAGCCGACGGATCGGTTCGACCAGCCCGAGCTCGCGCAGCCGTGCCATCGCCGGCGGCGCCGCGCCAACCCCGGGCAGGATCACGCGTTGCGCGGCAGTGATGGTGTCGGCATCGGCACTGAGTACCGCGCTCACTCCCAACCTCTCAAGCGCGTAACGCACCGAGCCGATGTTGCCCCCACCCCAGTCGATCAGCACTACCTGAGTCATAGGCTGCCCTTGGTGCTCGGCAGCTCATTGCCTTCGCGGCGGATCGCCTGGCGCAGCGAGCGCGCGACTGCCTTGAAGCAGGCTTCCACCTTGTGATGGTCGTTGTCGCCCTGCACACGCAGGTTGAGGTTCATCCCGGCGCCCTCGCACAGGGAGCGGAAGAAGTGCGGAACGAGTTCGGTCGGCAGGCCACCGACGCGCTCGCGGCTGAAGCTGCCGTCGAAGACGAAGTACGGGCGCCCGGAGAAATCCAGCGCGGCGCTGGCCAGGCTTTCGTCCATCGGCAGGGTGAAGCCGTATCGGCCGATGCCGCGCTTGTCGCCGAGCGCCTCACGCAGTGCCTGGCCCAGCGCCAGCGCACTGTCCTCGACGGTGTGGTGCTCGTCGATGTGCAGGTCACCCTCGCAGCGCAGCTCCAGGGCGAAGCCACCATGCTTGCCGATCTGCTCGAGCATGTGGTCGAAGAAGCCCAGCCCGGTGGTGACCACCGGCTCGGCGCTGCGATCGAGGTCGAGGCCGACTTCGATCCGGGTTTCGCGGGTCGTGCGGTTGACGCGCGCGGTGCGTGGCGCATCGGCCAGGGCATGGGCAATGCCACTCCAGTCCCACTCGCCGCCGAATTGTGCCGTGCGCAGCTGGAACGCGCGGATGCCGAGGTTGCGGGCGAAGGCGTTGTCGGTGTCGCGGTCGCCGACCATCGCCGAGCGCGTCCAGTCGATAGTGCGATCCTGCAGGAACGGCAGCGCGAGGCCGATTCCCGGCTTGCGCGTGGGTGCATTGTCGGCCGGCAGGCTGGTGTCGATCAGCACATCGCGGAAGGCGATTCCCTGGCTCTCGAACACCTGCATCATCAGGCCGTGCGGGCCATCGAAGTCCGCACGCGGGAACGATGCGCTGCCGAGTCCATCCTGGTTGGTGACCATCACGAACTGGTAGCCGGCGTCGCGCAGGCGCAGCATCGCCGGGATCACGCCGGCGACGAATCGGAGCTTGTCGAAGCGATCGATCTGGAAGTCGGACGGCTCCTCGATCAGGGTGCCGTCGCGGTCCACGAACAGGATAGGAGTGGCAGGCGTGGCACTCATCGCAGGACCTCCTTCAGCACCGCCAGCACCTTGCGGTTCTGTTCGGGTGTCCCGAGGCTGATGCGCAGCGCGTCGCCGAGTCCGGGGGCCGATCGCATGTCGCGGACAACTACGCCGGCCGCAAGCAGGGCGTCGAACGCCGCCTGGGCATCGTCGAAGCGCGCGAGCACGAAGTTGGCGCGCGAGTCGTAGGCGCGACGCACGCCAGGCAGGACCGCCAATGCCGAGCGCAGTTGCTCGCGCTCGCCGCGCACGGTGGCGACGTGCTCGCTGGTCACCGATCGCACCTGCGGCGCCAATGCCTGCAATGCCTGCGCGGTGCAGGCGGCGGGCAACGGATACGGTGCCTGGCAGCGTCGCAGCACGTCGATCAGGTCGGCATCGGCGATCACGCTGCCGATTCGCGCCGCCGCCAGTGCATGCGCCTTGGACAAGGTCCTCAGCACCACCACGTTGCGCTGCGCCGGCAGCAAGCTGATCGCCGACGGGGAATCGGCAAACTCGAGGTAGGCTTCGTCGACGACGACCAGCGCCTGGCCATCGAGCTCGCGCGCCAGTCGTGCGATCTCTTCGAGTGGCAACAAGGCCCCGGTCGGATTGCCGGGGGAGCACAGGAATACGAGCCTGACGCCGTCACGCCGCACCGCCGTCGCGACTGCGGCGAAGTCACACTGCCAGCCGCGCGCATCTTCCACCAGCGGTACATCGACCACTCGCGTGCCGTGCAGGCGCGCACTGACCGCGTACATGCCGAACGTGGGCGTGGTGACGAGCACGGCATCTCCGCCCGGCCGGCACACAGCCCGCACCAGCAGGTCGATACCTTCGTCGCTGCCGCGCCCCGCCAGCAGTTGCCCGGGAGCGCAGCCATACAACCCGGCCAATGCTTCGCGCAGTGCCTGCGGCTGCGGATCCGGATATCGGCGTAGCGACCCCTCGCCATCGGCGTCGTTGCGCCACGGCGATTCGTTGGCGTTGAGCCAGACGCTGCCCTGCAGCCGCTGGCTCCGCGCGGACTGGTAGCCGGCGAAACCGCGCAGGTCCTCGCGCACCAGCAGCAACGGGCTGCTGGCGATGGTCACCGCATCGGCGGCCGCGCTCATGCCGCCACCGCCTGCAGCCGCAACGCAACGGCCTGGAGGTGGGCGTCGAGCCCTTCGGCGCGCGCCAGCTCGACCGCGCACGGACCGATCGCCTCGATGCCCTGCGGCTGCACTTCCTGCACGGTGATGGCGATCTGGAAGCTGGCGACATTGAGGCCGCCGCTGAAGCGCGCAGCGCCGCTGGTCGGCAACACATGGTTGGTACCGCTGCAGTAATCGCCCAGCGCTTCCGGCGCCCAGTCGCCGAGGAACACAGAACCGGCCGCCTGCACCTGCGGCAGCCAGCGCCGCGCTTCGCGCACGGCCAGGATCAGGTGCTCGGGCGCGTAGTCGTTGCTGACCTGCAGCGCCTGCTCGATGGAATCAACCCGGATCGCGCACGAGGCGTCGAGCGCCTCGCGGGCGATGGCGGCACGCGGCAGCGTTTCGACCTGTCGGGCCAGTTCAACGGCGACCGCGTCCAGCAGCGCGTCGTCGTCGCTGAGCAGGACGACCTGCGAATCCGGACCATGCTCGGCCTGCGACAGCAGGTCGGCGGCGACGAAGGCCGCGTTGGCGCCGCCATCGGCGATCACCAGCACTTCCGAGGGGCCGGCCGGCATGTCGATGGCCGGGCCGTCCGGACTCATCGCGACCTGGCGCTTGGCCTCCGTGACGTAGGCATTGCCGGGGCCGAAGAGCTTGTCGCAACGCGACACGCTGTCGGTTCCGAAGGCCATCGCGGCGATCGCCTGCGCGCCACCGACCTTGAAGATGCGGTCGATGCCGCAACGTTGCGCTGCATACAGCACCGCCGGGTCGGCCGTGCCGTCGCGACGAGGCGGCGTGCACAGCACCACCTCGGGGCAGCCGGCCAGAGGTGCGCCGGCACACCCAGCATCAATGCGGTCGACGGCAGCGGTGCCGAGCCGGCCGGCACGTACAGGCCGACGCGACGGATCGGCCGCAGCACGCGCTCGCAACGCACACCCGGCGCGGTGTCGATGGCGTAGGCACTGCTCATGCCCGCCTCGTGGAACAGCGCGATGCGCGCAGCCGCTTCGTCGATGGCCTGGCGCAAGGCCGCGGGCAAGCCATCGACTGCCGCGCGGAGTTCGTCGGCACCCACGCGCAGGTCGTCCAGCGCGACGCCGTCGAAGCGCAGCGCGAAGGCTCGAAGTGCGGCATCGCCGTTGTCGCGCACCTCGTCGATGATCGCGGCGACGGCGGTCGTGGTCACCGCGGACGTCCGCTGCGCGGGACGCCGCAACAGCGGCACACGCTCGGCCGGGTCGATCCGGTTCCAGTCGACGCGGCGCATCAGGGGAGCAATGACTACCGCGCTCATGCCAGCATGCCCTCCACCGGCAGCACCATCAGCCCGCGCGCGCCGGCACGCTTGAGCTCCTCCAGCCGCTGCCAGGTGACAGCGCCGTGGCAAAGCGCCTGCAGTGCAAGGTCGTCGCCGTCGTCCAGGCGCATCACGGTCGGCGCCTCGGCATCGGGCAGCAGCGGCAGCAGGCTGGGCAGCAGGCTCCGCGGCGCCTGGAACATCAGCAGCTTGCTGTGGCGGATGCGCAGCGCACCATCGAGGCGGCGCAGCAGCAGGTCGGCAAGTTCGCCGCGCACCGGGTCGAACTCCGTGGACGGGCCTGCGAGCACCGCCTCGCTTTCCAGCAGCGTCATCACCGGCTTGAGCTGGTTGGCAGTGAGCGTCGCGCCGCTGGAGACGAGGTCGCAGATCGCCTCGGCCTGTCCCAGGCGCGGGGCGATCTCGACCGAGCCTGACAGCAGCACGACGTCGGCGGCGATGCCCTGCTCTTCCAGCCAGCGCGACAGCAGTGCCGGGTAGCTGGTGGCGATGCGCTTGCCGGCCAGCTGTTCCGGCCCCTGCCAGTCCCAGGAATCGGGCACCGCCAACGCCAGCCGGCAGCCGCCGAAACCCAGTGCCCGCCACTCGCGGTACACCGACGGCCGGCCATTGCCGGAACGGCCGCCGTCCTGCTCGAGCAGGACATTGCGGCCGACGATGCCCAGGTCGCAGACGCCGTCGGCGATCAGGCCCGGAATGTCGTCGTCGCGCACCAGCAACAGGTCGATCGGCAGGCTTTCGCCATAGCAGAACAGGCGGTCGCGGCTCTCGCGCCAGCTCAGGCCGCACGAGGCCAGCAGCGCTCGCGCCGGCTCGGCCAGGCGGCCGGATTTCTGGATGGCGATGCGCAGGCGATCGCGCACCGGGGTGTTGGCTGGGGGACTCATGGACTGGAACTCGACTAGTCGCTGTTGCGGGCGGACGCCAAGCCGGTCTCGCCGGTCTCGGAAGTTTTCTGGTCGGCTTCGCCGACCTGGCGCTGGTAGGCGATGGCGTAACCGCCGGCGCCGCGTTCAAGGCTGCGGGCGACACGCCCGATGGTGGTGACGCTGACCTGGGTGCGGTCGTGGATCTCGCGATAGGGGACGTTGTCGATCAGCAGCGGCACCACCCGCCAGCGGTCGGTCATCGCCTCCAGCTCGGCCGGCGTGCACAGGTCCTCGAGGAAGGCCCGGACTTCCTGAGGACTGCGCAGTGCCAGCAGCGCCGAGGCAAGCCCGGTCAGGGCGTCGTCACCGCGTTCCAGCTCTGGGGGGCGTCGCTTCATGGGTCTGTACTAATGTATTAACGTGCTAATACATTAATTGGCTATTTGCACCCCGTCAACCGGCGTTCTCAGGGGTCCGGCCGTCGCCAAGGCCTGTTCACGGCTTTCACGCCGTTTGCCTTGCGATACGGATATAGCTGTCATCCGGCCCCGAGGGGGCGTATGGCGCAATCGATTGCAGCGCGCATAAGCTGCGCGCACGCCGCCTCGTCGCCCGCGACGGGAGCGGCGACTGGCAAGGGGGATACATGGGACGTGGCTCGAGGTTCATGTGTTGGCTATGGCTGGCAGGCCTGTGCCTGCTGCTGGCTGCGCCGGCACAGGCCACGACCGCCGCAGGTACAACTCTGCGACTGGGTGCCGACACCGAACAGGCATCGCTGTCGCCCTACCTGGGCTACTACCACGACGTCGCTGCGCGCGATGACGTCGATGCGGCGGCAATGCACCTGGCACAGGGCAAGTTCGCGCCGCTGCCGGGCGGTCGCAGTGCGTTTGGCTTCCGGCCCGGTGCCTTCTGGTTTCACGCGCGCATCGTCAACAACGGCAATCCCGAACAGCGCTGGCTGCTCGTGCAGAGTTACGCGCTCAGCGACAGCATCGACGTGTACGCGCGCTATCCCGACGGCCGGACCACGTTCCAGGCCGGCGGTGACCACCTGCCCTTCAGCGAGCGCAGCGTGCGCTACCGGCACCCGAACTTCTGGCTGAACCTGCCACCTGGCCAGCCCGTGGACGTCTTCGTGCGCGTGCGGAGCGAAAGCTCGATGCAGGTACCGCTCGACATCTACACCACGGTCGCCTTCGCCGAACTCTCGCGCGATTCGCAACTGGTGATCGGGCTGTACTACGGCATCCTGGTGGCGTTGTTCTTCTACAACCTGGCGCTGTGGCTGAGCCTGCGCGATGCCAGTTACTTCTGGTACCTGTTCCACCTGTCGGCGTTCGGGCTGGTGCTGTTCACGCTCAACGGCTTCGGCTTCGAGTACCTGTGGCCGCAGTCGTCGTGGCTCAGCGACCGGATGGTGCCGCTGTCGATCTGCCTGGCGCAGATCGGCATGCAGCAGTTCGCGCGCATCTTCCTCGGCCTGCGTGAGCGCTGGCGGCTTGGCGACCGGATCGGCCTTGGGCTGATCACCTTCTTTGCACTGCTCGGAGTTGCATCGACATGGCTGCCGTACCACATCTCCACGCCGATCGCGTCAGCGGCGGTGCTGGTCAGCATTGCCTGGATCGCGGTGGTGTCGATCGCGATCGTGCGCCGCGGTTATGCGCCGGCGCAGCTGTTCCTGCTGGCGTGGGCGATGTTCCTGCTCGGCACCGGCCTGTTCGTGGCCATCGCCTTTGGCATGATGCCCAAGACCTTCATCACCGAATATGGCGTGCAGATCGGTTCGGCGCTGGAGATGCTGCTGCTGTCGATCGCACTGGGCCACCGCTACGCGGCGTTGCGCAACGAGAACGAGCGCATCGTCCGTGAGGCCAAGGACCAGCTCGAACACAAGGTCCAGCAGCGCACCGTCGAGTTGCGAAGCGCTCTGGGGCAGCTCGAGGATGCGCACGCGCGGCTGCGCGAAACCAGCCAGCGCGATGCCCTGACCGGGCTGCACAACCGCAGCCATTTCCGTGACCGTTTCGAGGCGCTGCTGCGGCAGACACGCGAGCATCGGCGGCCGCTGTCGCTGCTGATGATCGACCTGGACAACTTCAAGCTGATCAACGATCAGCACGGGCACCTGATCGGCGACGATTGCCTGCGCTGGGCGGCGCGGACACTCGGCCATGGGCTGCGGCCGCATCACGATGCGCTGCTGGCGCGGTTCGGCGGCGAGGAGTTCGTGGTCGTGCTGCCGGGCCTGAACCTGTCGGCCGCCAGGCAGGTCGCCGAGGACCTGCGCCAGCATCTGCGCGATCAGCCGTTCCGCAGCGAAGACAGCCAGATCACCGTCACCGCCAGCATCGGCGTGCATGCGATCGAGACGGTCTCCTTCGGCGGCATCGACCCGCTGCTGCAGCTGGCCGACCAGGCGCTGTACCGGGCCAAGGCGGACGGGCGCGACTGCGTGCGGACGTCGCAGGTGGAGACGGTCTAGGCCTGCCTTCCGGGCGTATGCGGCGCGCCGTCAGGCGCGCGCAGCCGCCAGGACAATGCCTTCCTTCACCAGCCGCACCGCGGTGGCCACTTCGCCGTCCATCGCGCGGTCACGATCCAGGAACGGAATCGCCTCGCGGATCGCCGCGTGCGCCGCAGCGACCGCACGTCCGGGGTGGAATTCTTCGGCCTCGGCGAGTTCGACGCGCAAGCCTTCGACTTCGGCCAGGAAGGCTTCGTAGTCGGGGCTGTCGGCCGCCGGTGCACCCTGCACCTTCGCCGCCAGTGCTCGCGCATCGGCGCGATCGGCCAGGTCGCGCGCGGCGTTGATCATGTCGCGGCGCAGGTCCAGCGCCTGCGCGGCGGTGTAGAGCTCCAGCGCCAGCACCTTGCCCAGGTCGTCGGCCATGGCCAGCACGTGGCGCGCCTCGTTGGCGCCCATCGAGACGTGGTCTTCGGCGTTGGCGCTGGTCGGGATCGAGTAGACCGACGCCGGATGCGCGCGGCTGGCCAGGTCGTTGACGATGGCCGCGGCGGTGTACTGCACGATCATGTGGCCGGACTCGGTCGAGTCCTCGTTGCCGATCAGGAAGCCCGGCAGGCCGTCGTTGGTGGCCGGGTCGACCAGCTTGTTGAGGCGGCGCTCGGAAATGCTCGCCAGCACCGGAATGGCGGCCTTGACGTAACTCATCGCCAGCGCCAGCGGCATGCCGTGGAAATGGCCGGCCGAAATGACCTGCTGCTCGACGAACTCGGCCTTGGCGTCAGGGAACACGATCGGGTTGTCGGTCAGCGCGTTGAGCTCGACCTCGAGCACGCGCGCGGCCTGGGCGACGGCATCGCGCACGGCGCCGTGCACCTGCGGGATGCAGCGCAGGGAATAGCTGTCCTGCGGCTGGTGCTTCTTGCCGCCGCGGAACGGACGGAAGCGCAGGTAGAACTTCTCGCGGCCGTGGCGCTGGCTGAAAGGCACCCAGTCCCAGCCGATGTCGAAACGCAGCGCCTGCGATTCCGGCGTGTCCCAGCTGCTCGGCTGCCAGGCGCGGAACTTCGGCACCAGGTGGTACGGGATGTCGGCCAGCGTCGAACCACCGAGCAGGTCGCGCAGATGGGCGGCGCTGTGCACCTGGCCCGGGTGCGGACGCAGCGCGTGCACTTCCTCGGCGAACGCGCCCAGGCGACCGGCGAAGGCATCGATGGTCATCGCTGCGGCGAGGTCGGCGGTGTCGAGCAGGTCTTCCAGCTGCGCCAGCGCGAGCACGCCGCAGGCGAGCATCTGCGCGGTGCCGTTGTTCAGCGCCAGGCCTTCCTTGTACGACAGCGTCACCGGCGCCAGGCCGGCGCGCTTGAGCGCTTCGCCGCCCGGGATGCGCTGACCCTCGAAGAAGGCTTCGCCACCGCCGAGCAGCACGATGGCCAGGTGCGACAGCGGTGCGAGGTCGCCGCTGGCGCCGACCGAACCCAGCTGCGGCACCACCGGCACGATGCCGGCGTTGAGCATCGCGGTCAGTGCCTGCAGGGTCTCGACACGGATGCCGGAGTGGCCGCGCATCAGCGTGTTGATGCGGATGCACAGCATCGCGCGGACGATCTCCGGCGCGAATGCTTCACCGACGCAGACGGCGTGGGTGACGATGAGGTTGCGCTGCAGTTCCTCGTGCAGGGTGACGTCCGAGCGCGCGGCACCAGGCAACTCGTCACGCAGGTGGTGATTGCCGAGCAGGCGGTCGGCGTTGCTGCCGAAGCCGGTCGACACACCGTAGATGGGTTCCTCGCGGCGGACCTGTTCGGCCAGGAACTCGGCCGCGCGCGCCACCGCCGGCAGTTGCTCCGGTGCAAGCTGCACGTGCGCGCCGTAGGCCACGTCCACCAGCTGCGCGCGGGTCAGCGAGCGGCCATCGAGTCGGATCGGTTTCATCGTTTCACCTTGCAGCTGACTGCCATCTGCACCGGCCTCGCGTCTGCGCGCGCCGGCGTCCCCTGTCTGAACGGCATGGGCAGACGAGGTCGTCCACCCTGCCTGCGTTTTCCCCGGCCCTATCGGCCGGCGAGTGCGCGGTACTGTTCCAGTTCCACGCGCAGCGTGCTCGCCAGTTCCTCCAGCGGCACCTCGAACTGCTCCTCGCGCAGCAGGTCCTTGACCGCGACCACGCCGCGCGCCTTCTCGTCGTCACCGGCGAGTGCGACGAAGCGGATGCCGGCGCGCGAGGCGTACTGGAACTGCTTGCCGATCTTGCGCGCTTCCATCTGCACTTCGGTGTTGATGCCGGCCGCACGCAGGCGACGGGCGATCTCCAGCGCATCGGTCAGCGACTGGCCGTCCATCAGCGCGACCATCGCCTGCACGGTGCTGCCCGAAGCGTTGCCGAGCAGGCCGGCCTCGCGCAGCTGCCAGAACAGGCGGGTCAGGCCGATCGAGATGCCCACGCCGGGCAGCTTCGACTTGGTGTAGTGGCTGGCCAGGTTCTCGTAGCGGCCGCCCGAGCAGATCGAACCGATCTGCGGGTAGTCGTTCAGCGTGGTCTCGTAGACCGTGCCGGTGTAGTAATCCAGGCCGCGCGCAATCGAGAAGTTCAGCGCGTAGGCGCTTTCCGGCACGCCCAGGGCGCGCACGAGTTCAAGCACCTCGCGCAGTTCGGCGACGCCCTCACGCAGCGCATCGTTGCCCTCGCCCAGCGCATCGAGCTTGGCCAGCGCGTCGACGTGCGAGGTCGAGCGCACCTTGACGAACTCGAGGATGCGCGCGACCGCATCGGCGGCCAGGTCGAAGCCTTCACCGGTCAGTGTCTCGCGGACGTGGTCCTCGCCGCGCTTGTCGAGCTTGTCGACCTCGCGCAGCACCAGCGCCTGCAACTCGCCGTCAGCGATGCCCTGGGCCTCGAAGAAACCGCGCATCAGCTTGCGGTTGTTGAGCTGGATGGTGAAGGCGCCGATGTCGAGCTCGGAGAACACGGCGTGGATTACCGCCGGCAGCTCGGCGTCGAAACGCACGCTGAGCGCGTCCTTGCCGATCACGTCGATGTCGCACTGGTAGAACTCGCGGAAACGGCCGCGCTGGGCGCGCTCGCCGCGGTAGACGCGCTGCATCTGATAGCGGCGGAACGGGAACGCCAGCTCGTGCTCGTGCTCGGCGACGTAGCGCGCCAGCGGCACGGTCAGGTCGAAGCGCAGCGCCAGCTCGGGCATGCCCTCGCCGGCCGAACCCTCGGACGCCTTGCCCAACGCGCCGGTCGACTGGACGAAGTACACCTGCCGCTCGGTCTCGCCGCCGGACTTGGTCAGCAGCACCTCCGACAGTTCCATGACCGGCGTTTCCACCGGCAGGAAGCCGAATCGTTCGAAATTGCGGCGGATCGTGTCCAGCATGCGCTGGAAGGCGATCTGGTCAGGGGGCAGCAGCTCCATGACCCCGGGCGGGGTGCGCGGCTTGATCAAGCAAGGCTCCAGTGACGACAGGCCGCGAACGCGGCCCGATACCGTACAGGCTTGGCGGGCACGCGGTGGATTCGCGGTGTAGAGGGGGAAATCGACTACAGTTTAGCCGTTGCGACCGCTTTTCCCCCAACGGCAGCCCACGGATTGCACCCGTATTGCCATTGGATTGAAGGAATTTGCATCCAACCCCTTGCCTCGACCCCGCCCGACTGACTAGAATTTGCGGCTCAGCAGTCGGGGTGTAGCTCAGCCTGGTAGAGCGCTACGTTCGGGACGTAGAAGTCGCAGGTTCAAATCCTGTCTCCCCGACCAACTCCGCATCATCATGTGGAATACGCTGAGAAGACTAACGCCGGCCCTGCCGGCGTTTTTCGTTTGCGACGCCTGGGACCGTTCGATTCGCGCATGTTGCGAACGGGCGCGCCGCGCCGCGATGATGTCGGGTCGCTTTTGCCTTGATGGCTCGATGGATCTCTCCTGCACACCTTTCCAGCGCGATGGCAGCGTCTGCCTGCGCCTGAACGCCGCTGACGGCGCGATCGCCGAGATCAGCCTGCATGGCGCCCATGTGCTGTCCTGGCAGCCCGCACCGGGCCGCGAGCGTCTCTACCTGAGTCCGCGCGCCAGTTTTGCCGAGGGCGCGGCCATCCGTGGCGGCATTCCGGTGATCTTTCCGCAGTTCGGCGGGCGTGGGTCGATGGTCAAGCATGGCTTCGCGCGACTGCTTGCTTGGCGCTACGTGGGGATCGAGTCCGACACCGGGACGCCGGCGGCCGTGCTGGAACTCGTCGATAGCGAGGACACCCGTCGCCTATGGCCGGCGCATTTCCGCGCGCGGCTGTACGTGGCGCTGACCCCTGCGGCGCTGACGGTGCGGCTCGCGATCCGCAACCAGGGCGAGGCGCCCTTCAGCTTCACCGCGGCACTGCATACGTACCTGCGCGTGGACGACCTGGACGCAACGACGGTGCAAGGCCTGGAAGCGGCCGGGTTCGAGGATTCGCGCGATGGGCAGACCAGCGCGGCCGAAGGCGAACCGGTGCGCTTCCAGTCCGAGGTCGACCGGCTCTATCCCGATTGCGCCGACGCCCTGCTGCTTGCGCAGGGCGACGAAGTGATGCGCATCAGTGCCGAAGGCTTCCGCGACACCGTCGTGTGGAATCCCGGCGCCGAACTGGCTGCAAGGATGGCCGATCTTGGCGCCGGTGAGCACCGGCACTTCGTCTGCGTCGAATCGGGCACGGTCGCTGTGCCGGTGACGCTGGCGCCTGGCGAGGAGTGGAGCGGAGCGCAGCGCCTGCAGTCCTAGTGTCAGCGTTGCCGCGACTCCTCGTGTCGCACCTGCCCTTCCCCTCGCACCACGAAGCGCTCGATGGTCAGCGATTCCGCGCCCATCGGCCCATAGGCATGAAGGCGCGTGGTCGAGATGCCGATCTCGGCGCCCAGCCCGAGCTGGCCGCCATCGTTGAAGCGCGATGAGGCGTTGACCATCACTGCCGAGCTGCGCGTGCCGCGCACGAACGCCTCGGCCGCCACGGTATCTTCGGTCGCGATGACTTCGGTGTGGTCCGAGCCGTAGCGGGCGATGTGCGCCAACGCATCCTCGATCGAATCGACGACTCGCACCGCCAAGGATCAGGTCCAGGTACTCGGCGGCATAGTCGGCGTCTTCGACCTGCCCCACCTGATCGGAGTACGCGCGCGTGCGTTCGCAGCCGCGCACTTCGACCTCGCGCGCCGCCAGCCGCTCCAGCGCCGCGGGCAGGAAGGCAGCGGCGATATCGCGATGGACCAGCAGCGTCTCCAGCGCATTGCACACGCCGGGGCGCGAGGCCTTGCCATCCACCAGCAGATCGAGAGCCTTGCCGACATCGGCGGCGCGGTCGACGTAGAGATGGCACACGCCCTTGTAGTGCTTGATCACCGGTACGCGCGCGTGCTCGGCGACGAAGCGGATCAGGCTCTCGCCGCCGCGCGGAATCGCCAGGTCGATCAGGTCCGACAGCTGCAGCAGTTCCAGCACATGCTCGCGCGCGGGATCGGCCACCAGCGACACGGCCGCCTCCGGCAGGCCCTCCTCGCGCAACGCCTGGTGCAGGCAGGCGGCAATCGCGGCGTTGCTCGCGCGCGCCTCCGAGCCGCCGCGCAGCAGCACCGCGTTGCCGGCCTTCAGGCACAGCGCCGCGGCATCCGCGGTCACGTTGGGTCGGGCTTCGTAGATCATCGCGATCAGGCCCAGCGGCACGCGCTGGCGCTCGATCACGATGCCATTGGGGCGCACTTCGCTGCGTGTCACCTGCCCCAGCGGATCGGATTGCGCGGCCACTTCCCGCACGCCCGCCGCCATGGCCGCGATACGGGCCTCGTCCAGCTTCAGCCTGTCGAGCAGCGCCGCGCCGAGGCCGGCGGCGCGACCGCGCTCCATGTCCTCGGCGTTAGCCGCCAGCACCGCAGCGCCGTGGTGCTCCAGCAACTGCGCCATGCGCTCGATCAGTCGCCGGCGCGCGTCGCCATCCAGCGTCGCCAGCACCAGGGATGCTTCGCGTGCGCGTTCGGCCAGATTGCGTACGTAACCGCTCATGCCTTCACCTCGGGGGTCTCGTCGTCATGAGCGGCGACCAACAGCACCAGATCGTCGCGATGAATCACCGATTCGCCATAGCGGAAGCCGAGCACGGCTTCGATGTCGTTGCTGTGCCTGCGTGCGATCCGGCCAATTTCCGTTGCGCTGTACTGCGCCAGGCCGCGCGCGAACGGTTCGGCGCCGGCCGTGGTGGCCACGATCTCGATCACGTCGCCGCGGCGGAAGTCGCCTTCGACTCCGGCCACGCCACCGGGCAGCAGCGAGGCGCCCTGGCGATGCAGCGCCGCAACCGCGCCGGCGTCGACCAGCAGCCGCCCGGACGAAGGCGCATGCCGCAGCCATTGCTTGCGAGCGCGCAGGCGGTCGCCCTGTGCGAGCACCAGCGTGCCGTGCAGCTGTCCCTCGCCGAGCGCGCGCACTACGGCATCGTTGCGACCGCAGAACAGCGCCGTGGGAATGCCGGCAGCGGTCGCCTTCGCGGCGGCTTCCAGCTTGGTGCGCATGCCGCCGGTACCGAGTTTGCCGGCGCCGCCGCTGGCGGCCAGCAGCAGTTCGGGCGTGATCCGTTCGATGCGGTCGATTGCGCGCGCAGTGGGATCGCGCTGCGGATGGGCGCTGTAGAGTCCGCCGATGTCGGTGGCGATCAGCAACAGGTCGGCATCGACCAGCGAGGCCACGGCCGCGGCAAGGTTGTCGTTGTCGCCGAGCTTGAGTTCGTCGACGGCGACGGCATCGTTCTCGTTGATGATCGGCAGCGCGCCCAGTTTCAACAGCTCGCGCAGCGTGGCGCGGGCGTTGAGGTAACGGCGGCGGTTGCGCAGGTCGTCGTGGGTCAGAAGGACCTGGGCGACGGGCCGGTCCGACAACTGCTGCCAGAAACCCATCAGCGATGCCTGGCCGAGCGAGGCCAGGGCCTGCCGCAACACCAGGCTATCGCCGCCGGTGTCGATACGTCCGCGCCCGGCAGCGACCGCGCCGGACGACACCAGCACCACCTCGCGCTGCTGCGCGCGGGCCTGCGCGATGAAGCGTGCCAGGCCTGCGGCGTAGCGAGGGTCGAGTCCGTCGGGTTCGTCGGAGAAGCCCGCCAGCAGGCTGCTGCCAACCTTGAGTACGGCGCGCTGCCAGCGTGGCAGCGGTTGTGCCTGGAAGTCCCGGACTGAGTTGTCGGCGGTACTTCCAGGCGTGCTCATCGCAGTGCGTCCAGTCGGCTTCGCAGCTCGCCCAGCCGCAGTTGCGCGCCCGCGCCGGGCGACACCCGCGCCGCCAGGCTCGCCTCGGGATCGCCCTGCTCCCAACGCGCCGGATCGGCAGCCTGCTTGTAGGCCTCGCGGAACGGCAGGCCCTGGCGTGCCAGGTCGACGGCGAGATCGGTGGCATACATCGAAGGATCGAGCGCCTCACGCATGCGGTCGGTCTTCCATTCGAGGTTACGCAGCAGGTCCGGCAACAGTTCCAGCGCGCCAAGGCCGCGGCCGAAGGCGTGGAAGATCGCGCCCTTGGAAAACTGCAGGTCGCGGTGGTAACCCGACGGCAGCGACAACAGTTGTTCGATCTCGGTGCGCGCGGCGGCGGCGGCCGAGTAGCTCGCCCGCATCAGTTCGATGACGTCGGGGTTGCGCTTGTTCGGCATGATCGAGCTGCCGGTGGTGTACTGCGACGGCAGCGCGACGAAACCGAACTCGGCACTGGTGAACAGGCTCAGGTCCCAGGCCAGGCGGCGCAGGTCGAGCAGCGCGGAGGACAGCGCCTCGATCGCGGCCATCTCGAACTTGCCGCGCGAGATCTGCGCGTAGGTCGCCGCGACCTGCATGCGGCCGAACCCGAGTGCGGTGGTGGTGTGATCACGCGCCAGCGGCAGATTGACGCCGTAGCCTGCCGCGCTGCCGAGCGGATTGGCATCCACCCAGTGCAAGGTCTGCACGGCGCGCTGCGCGTTGTCGATGAAACCCTCGGCCCAGGCCGCCCACCACATGCCCAGCGAGGACACCATGGCGCGCTGAAGGTGGGTGTAGCCCGGCAGCGGCACGCCCTGCTCTGCCTCGGCACGGGCGAGCGCGACTTCCGCGCTTTCGCGACAGGTGGCCGCCACGCGCGCCAGGCGGTCCTTCAGCCACAGGCGCGTGGCCACCAGGATCTGGTCGTTGCGGCTGCGGCCGGTGTGGATCTTCTTGCCGGCATCGCCAAGACGCTCGACCAGCCGCGACTCGATCGCCGAATGGCAGTCCTCGAAACGCTCGTCGAGGATGAAGCGGCCCGCGCGGAAGTCCTCGGCCAGTGCTTCCAGCTCGCGCTTCAGCCCGGCCAGTTCCTCGGCATCGAGTATGCCGATCTGCTGCAGGCCTTCGGCGTGCGCGCGGCTGGCTTCGATGTCGAACAGGAAGAACTCGCGATCCAGGATCACGTCCTCGCCGGCGAGGAACTGCTGGATGCGCGCGTCGACCTTGACGCCGGGTTTTTGCCACAACAGATCGGACATCGTCGAATTCCTATGGATTGTTCAGCGCGGAATACCGGCCATCTCGTCCAGGCCGAACGCCAGGTTGAGATTCTGCAGCGCCTGCGTCGCCGCGCCCTTGAGCAGGTTGTCCTCGGTGGCGACCACCACCAGGCGCCTGCCATCGGGCGTCAGGGTGAAACCGCCGAGTTCGACGTGATGGCGCCCTGCGATGGCACTGACCCAGGGGGCCTCGTCACCGACTTCGACCAGTGGCTCGCCGGCATAGCGGTCAACATACCGCGACACCACCTCCTCGCGCGCGAACGCCTTGGACAGCGGCAGGTTGGCGGTGATGGTCAGGCCGCGGAAATGCGGCGCAACGTGCGGCAGGAACTGCACCTCATGGCCGAGCTGGCGGCTGACTTCGCGCTCGTGCACATGGTTGGTCAGCGCGTAAGGCATCAGGTTGTCGCGCAGCTTCTCGGGATCGTTCTTGTCCGAAGGCGACGTACCGGCCCCGGAGTAGCCCGAAACGCCGAAGCACTGCACCGGACCAGCCAGCGCGTCGACCATCGGCGCGACCGCCAGCTGCATCGCCGTGGCGTAGCAACCGGGATTGCTGATACGACGCTGGCCGCTGTACTTCGCGCGGGTCAGCTCCGGCAGGCCGTAGTACCAGCCGTCGTCGAAACGGTAATCGGCCGAGAGATCGACGATGACCGGGTCGGTGCCCGCTGTATCGAAGGCGGCGACGCAGGCCTCGGCCTTGCCGTTGGGCAGCGCCAGCACCACCGCGTCGGCGCCCAGCGCCGGCAGTTCCTCATGCGAGGGCGAGGTGTAGCGAAGCTCGCCCTGGTACTCGGCGATGTGGTCTGCGACGCGCTGCCCGACCAGCTCGCGCGAGGACACGAACGCCAGTTCGAAGTCCGGGTGCGCGGCGATCAGGCGGATGAGTTCGGCGCCGACGTAACCGCGCGCGCCGACGATGCCAACGGACTTAGTCACGTCCGGATGCTCCATGGTTCTGCAACTTGTGAACTAGATTGCGCTTCACCGCGGGCCATTCCGATTCGATGATCGAGAAGGCCACGGTATCGCGGACGCTGCCGTCGGCATGGCGCCGATGGCTGCGCAGGATGCCGTCCTGCTTCGCGCCGAGCCGGGCGATGGCGTTGCGCGAGGCCAGGTTGAACCAGCTGGTCTCGAAGCCGACGCAGATGCTGCCCATGGCCTCGAAGGCGTGACCGAGCAACAGCAGCTTGGCCTCGGTGTTGAGACCGGTGCGCTGCACGCTCGGGGCGTACCAGGTGTAACCGATCTGCACGCGCGGAACCGACGGGTCGAGGTCGTAATAGCGCGTACAACCGACGATGTCGCCGCCAGCGTCGCGTACCACGAACGGCATCGCCTTGCCTTGCGCCTGCATGTCCAGCGCCGCCGAAACGTAGGACTCGACCTGCTCCGGTGCCGGCACGTTGGTGTACCAAAGACGCGACAGCTCGCCGCCACCAAGCGCGATGCGCAGGCTGTCACAGTGCGCCATCTGCAGCGGCTCCAGCGCGACGTGCTGGCCGCGCAGGGTCGGGGTTACGTTCCAGTGGTCGGCGGACGCTGACATGTCAGTCCTTCAACGTCGCCGTCCGCCCCGAGCAGTGCTCGACGCAACGTTCGATCTCGGCGAATCCGTCCATGCCGTACCAGAACACCTTCCACTTCTCCTGCTTGATGCAGCCGTCGGACTCGGCGTAGTAGAACGGGTTGACCGGATTGCCATGGCGCGACCGCCAGAACAGGCGCGGATTCTGCTCGCGCATGACATGCCATACCGCACGACCGAGGCCTTCGCCCTGCGCCTCGTCGAGCACGGCGAACTTGTCGAGGTAAATGCCGGCGTCTTCCTGCGTGAGGATCACCGCGGCACGGTAGTTCTCGCTGACGTAGGCACGGTGCAGCGTGGTGCGTTCGAAGTAGTCCGGCATCAGGCGACGGCCGAACGCCGATTCGATCAGGCCGCGCAGGCGTTCCAGGTCGAGCTCGTCCCAGCGGCTGACCTGCAGAACGCGCTCGCCACGGCGCACCAGCGTGCCCGAACCCTTGTGGGTGAACAGTTCCTTGGCCAGTTCGGCCGGCTTGGTAATCGAGACCGACGAGGTCAGCGGCAGCTTGTCGAGCAGGTCCTTGATCTGTTCGATCTTGACCCGCATGCCGCCGTTGATCCACGGCTGCGACATCAGGTGCTCGTACTCGGTCGACAGGTTGATCGAGTCGATGACCTTGCCGCCATCGTCGAGCAGTCCGCCGGTGCCGGTCAGGAACACGATCTTGTACGGCTGCAGCTTCTGCACCAGCTCGTTGGCGGCGAAGTCGGCGTTGACGTTGAGGATCTGGCCGCCGGCGGTCTCGCCGAGGCTGGCGATCACCGGGATCGAGCCGGCGCGCAGGCTGGCCTCGATGGGGGCCAGGTTGACGCGCTTGACCTCGCCGACGAGGCCGTAGGTGTCGCGGTCCAGGTACTCGGACTCGAACACGCCCGAAACAATCGACGTCGCCCGCGCGTCGAATGCCTGCAGCGCCTCGACCAGCTTGAGGTTCTGCGACTGGAACACGCGGCGCACGATCGCCAGGGCTTCGGGCGAGGTCACGCGCAGGCCGTTGACGGTCTGCTTGGTGATGCCGGCGGCGGCCATCTCGTCGTCGAGTTGCGGGCCGGCGCCGTGGATCACGATCGGGGTCAGGCCAACGTCCTGCAGGAAGGCCAGCGAGGACGTCAGCGCTTCCAGGTCGTCGCGCAGCACGGCGCCGCCGACCTTGACCACGGCAAAGCGCTTGGCGTCGAGCTGGGAGAAGCGCTTGAGGTACTGCGAGATCTCCTTCGCGCTGGCCATGCTCGAGAGCAGGCGCACGATGGTCTGGCGGGTCTGGATGTCACGAGTATCGTTCATCTTTAAACGTTCTTTGTGCCTGTGCTTCAACAGCTTCGGGTCGACGGGCATCGCTTCGCGAAGCCCTCAGGGTCCAGCGCCACATCCCCGCCTCGCCGCTTTGCGGCGAGGCCGCCCCCTTGACTCAAGGGGGCTCCAACAGCTCACGTTGTTTCGAGGATACGGATGATGGAATCGGTGTAGCGCTGCAGTTGTTCCAGCGCCACCCATTCGTCGGCGGTATGGGCCTGGGCGATGTCGCCCGGGCCGTAGACGAGTGCGGTCATGCCCGCGGCGGAGAACAGCGAGGCCTCGGTCCAGAAGTCGACCGCGTTGCCGATCGGCAGCTGCAGCGCGTCGGCCAGGTCGCGTGCCTCCAGGCGACGCTGCTCGGCATCGGCGACGTCACCCGACGGCAGCGAAGGACCGCGGAAGGTTTCCTCATAGCGTTCGATCGCGCCGGCTTCGACCAGCGTGCCGAAGCGCTCGTGCAGCCCGTCGATCGACATCGACGGCAGCGGACGGAAGCCGAAACGCAGCTCCGCGCTCGGCGCGATCATGTTGGCCTTGATGCCGCCTTCGACGCGACCGATGTTGAAGCGCAAGCCGGTCAGGCCGCCGAAGCGCTGGTGCGCCTGGCTCTCGACGTAGTCCAGCGCATGTCCACCCCAGCGGATCGCCTGGTGCAACGCGCTGGCCTGCATCGCATTGGCACCGGAGGCGTGCCCGGCAATGCCGCGGAAGCGCAGCAGCACCGAGCTGATGCCGCGATGCGCCAGCACCGCCTCGCATTGCGTCGGCTCGGCAACGATCACCTCGTTGAAGCCGTGCAGGCTGCCCAGGAACGCGGCGATGCAGCGCGCGTCGTTGGCTTCTTCATCGGTGGAGAACAGGAACGCGGCATCGCCCTGCGTCACCGACGCAGCGGTAACCAGTCCGGCCGCGGCACCCTTGATGTCGCAGGCGCCCAGGCCGATCGCGCGGTCGGCGGTGACGCGCAGCTTGTGCGGGTCGGCGCTCCACGCTTCCGACGACGGCACGGTGTCCAGGTGCACGTTGAACAGGCGCTTCGGATTGCCGCGCACGGCCAGCATCGACACCGCGCCGTCGCCGTGGTCGGTGACTTCGATGCGGAAACCGGTCAGCTGCGAACGCAGGTAATCGAAGATGCCACCGGTGCCGATGTCCCGCGGTGGATTGCGGGTGTCGTACGACACCAGGGCTTCGAGGTGCTTGAGGGTCTTTGCGAGCATGGCCACGTTACTTGCGGTTGATCTCGGCCCACAGCGTGCTGCTCATGCCGAACAGCTTGATGAAGCCCTCGGCCTCGGCCACGCCCCAGTCCGCCGCCTGCGCGTAGGTCGCGCCCTTGGCATTGAGGATGTGCTTGGACTCGATCGCCACCGCGCTGACCAGCCCGCCCTGCGTTTCCAGCACGACGTCGCCATTGACGGTCGACTGGCTCGACTCCAGGAACGCTTCCAGGTCGGTCTTGAGCGGATCGTGGAAGAAGCCTTCGTACACCAGCTCCACCCACTTGCGTGCCACGTCCGGCTTGAAGCGGTTCTGCTGCTTGCTCAGCACCGCTTCTTCCAGCGCGCGGTGCGCGGTCAGCAGCGCGGTCAGGCCCGGTGCTTCGAAAATGATGCGGCCCTTCAGGCCGATCGTGGTGTCGCCGGTGTACAAGCCACGGCCGACGCCGTACTGCGCGAACAGGCCATTGAGCTTGGCCAGCATCTTGTGGCCGTCCATCTTCTCGCCGTCGAGCGCGACCGCTTCGCCGTTGACGAAGCTGACCTTCACACGCAGCGCCTGCGCCGGCCATTCGCTGCGCGGCTTGCACCAGCCGACCGCGCCTTCGCCCGGCGCCTGCCAGCGATCGATCTCGCCGCCGGACATGGTCAGGCCGAGCAGGTTCTCGTTGATCGTGTAGGCCTTCTGCTTGGCGCGCACGCCGAAGCCGCGCTCCTCCAGGTACTTCTGCTCGTAGGCGCGGACCTCGGTGTGCTCCTTCTGGATCTCGCGGATCGGCGCCACGATCTCGTAGTCGCCCAGCGCCTTCACCGCCAGGTCGAAACGCACCTGGTCGTTGCCCATGCCGGTGCAGCCGTGCGCGATCGCCTTGGTGCCCAGCTCCTCACAGCGCTTGAGCGCGGCTTCGACGATCAGGTAACGGTCGGAGACCAGCAGCGGGTACTGGCCCTGGTAGCCCTCGCCCGCCCAGACGAACGGCTTGACGAAGCCTTCCCAGATCGCCGGGCCGCCGTCGACAGTGACATGCGAAGCGACGCCCAGTTCGGCGGCGCGCTCTTCGATGAAGGCGCGCTCCTCGGCATCGACGCCGCCGGTGTCGGCGAACACGGTGTGCACGTTCCAGCCGCGCTCCTTCAGGTAGGGCACGCAGAAGCTGGTGTCGAGGCCGCCGGAGAAGGCGAGGACGATGTCTTTGCTCATTTCAGTCTCTCTATGAATTTTGCCCCTTCCCCCGCTTGCGGGAGAGGGATGGGGTGAGGGCAATGGTGTTCTCAGCGGCCGATCAGCGCGGCCATGATCGCCTTCTGCACGTGCAGGCGGTTCTCCGCCTCGTCGATGGCGATGCACTGCGGCGAGTCCATCACCGCATCGGTGGCCTTCACGTTGCGGCGCAGCGGCAGGCAGTGGCTGAAGACGCCGTTGTTGGTCAGGGCCATCTTCGCCTCGTCGACGATGAAGTGCTTGTACTGGTCGCGGATGGGCTTTTCCGGGCCCCAGTTGCCGAAGAACGGCAACGCGCCCCAGCTCTTGGCGTAGACCACGTCGGCGCCGGTGTACGCGCTTTCGATGTCATGGCTGACGGCAAGCGAACCGCCGCTCTCGGCGACGTTCTGCGCGGCCCAGTCCATGTAGCGCTGGTCGAGGATGTAGTCCGGCGTCGGGCACAGCAGGGTCACGTCCATGCCCATGCGCGTGGCGATGGTCAGCGCCGAGTTGGCCACCGCCGTGTTGAGCGGCTTGGGGTGGTAGGTCCACGTCAGCACGTACTTCTTGCCGCGCAGGTCGGTGGTGCCGAAGTGCTCCTGCAGCGCGAGGATGTGCGCCAGCTCCTGGCACGGGTGGGTGATCGTCTCCATGTTGATCACCGGCACCGGCGAGTACTTGGCGAAGCTCTTGAGGACGATGTCCTCGCGGTCGTACTGCCAATCGACGAACTTCGGGAATGCGCGCACGCCGATCAGGTCGACGTAGCGGCCCAGCACCTTGGCCACTTCGGCGATGTGCTCCTCGGTATCGCCGTCCATGACCGTGCCGAGGTTGAACTCGATCGGCCATGCATCCTTGCCCGGCTGCAGCACCACGGCATGGCCGCCGAGCTGGAACGCGCCCAGCTCGAAGCTCGTGCGCGTGCGCATCGACGGATTGAAGAACACCAGGGCGATCGACTTGCCCTTGAGCTGCTCGCCGGCCTTGCTGCGCTTGAACGCGGCGGCCTGCGCCAGCAGCGCGTCGAGGTCGGCGCGCGACCAGTCCTGGGTGTTGAGGAAGTGCCTGTTGCCAAGAGCGGTCATCGAGTGCGGTTCCGGTGATCGTATGGGGAGGAAGGTGGGGAGCGGGTCCTGAAGCAAACCCTGAAAGCAAAAAAGCCCAGCGCGTAGGCTGGGCTTTTCGTGTGTCACTTCGTCTGTTTCAAGACGCGCTAGTGACCGTTACCCAGCTGGATGGCAGGTATGCGGTCGGCGAGCGCGCGAGGTCATCCCCGCCGCCATGTAGGCGGAGGTCAGGACGTCGGCGTCGGCGTAGTGGGCGTTCATTGAGGCGCGCATGCTCGCATGCACCCGCGGCGGGTGCAAGCTTTGGGGCCGCAGCGTGACCGGATCGGCGCTCAGCGGTCGCCGGCGGGCGCCACGACCGGCGTCACCGACACCCGGATGCGCAGGCGGTTGCCGGGATCCTCGGCCAGGCGCGAGCGGAACTTGGCGCCCTTGTAGGTGTAGTCGACGTCGTAGGCGATCGGACGGCGGTACTCGCGCTCGACCGTCACCGGCTTGCACTTGTCCTGCTGTTCCTTCTCTTCGCGGGTCAGCGCGTCCTTGACCGCACCGACCACCCGCGACAGGCGCGAGTCGCTTTCGCACTTCTGCTCGACCGTGTTGGCCTTGAGCGTCTGGTAGACCGGTGTCACCCGCAGCACCTGGGCATAGTCGAAGCGCACGTTCTCGGCCTGGATGACCGTGTTCTGCGCCCTCGCCTCGATACCCGGCCAGGCAGCCAGCACCAGTCCGAGCAGGACAGACCAGGTCACGGCAGCAGGAAGCGGAACTGGACGGTCCATCACACTCGCGGAGTCATAATTGTTTAGAAATTGTAAGCGCAGACCGGGGGCGAGGTCTGAACCCTGCCTTTAGACTACCGGGCCAAGCCGCCAGGCGGACCCGCCCTGCGGTCGCAGTCCGGACGCCCGGGACGGCGCAGGCCGACTCGATCAGCCGCTAGAATGGCCGCAACTCCGGCGGTACCCCCCATGAGCCTGCACCTTTTCAACAGCCTGACGCGACGGGTCGAGCCGTTCGTGCCCCTCGACCCCGCCCGCCCGACCATGTACGTGTGCGGGCCCACGGTCTACAACTTCGTCCACATCGGCAACGCCCGCGGCCCGGTCGTCTTCGGCGTCCTGGCCGAATTGCTGCGCCGCCGGTTCGGCGCGCTGGCCTACGCCCGCAACATCACCGACGTCGACGACAAGATCAACAATGCCGCCCGCGAACAGGGCGTGCCGATCTCGGCGATCACCAGCCGCTTCGCCGCCGCCTACCGCGAGGACATGGCGGCGCTGGGCGTGAAGGCCCCCGACCTGGAGCCGGAAGCCACCGCCCACATCGGCCAGATCATCGCCATGATCGAGCGCCTGATCGAGGTCGGCCACGCCTACGCGGCCGAAGGCCACGCGCTGTTCTCGGTCGCCAGCTACCCCGACTACGGCAAGCTTTCGCGCCGCGACCCCGAGGAAATGCTCGCCGGCGCCCGCGTCGACGTCGCTCCTTACAAGCGCGACCCGGGCGACTTCGTCTTGTGGAAGCCGTCCACCGACGACCTCCCCGGCTGGGAGTCGCCCTGGGGCCGTGGTCGCCCGGGCTGGCACATCGAGTGCTCGGCGATGGCCGCCGCCCACCTGGGCGAGACCATCGACATCCACGCCGGCGGCGTCGACCTGCAGTTCCCGCACCACGAGAACGAGATCGCCCAGAGCGAGTGTGCGCACGGCGGCAGGGTCTTTGCCCGCCACTGGCTGCACAACGGCATGCTCAACTTCGGCGGCGCCAAGATGGCCAAGTCGGTGGGCAACATCCAGCGCGTGCACGACCTGGTCCGCGAGTACCCGCCTGAAGCCCTGCGCCTGGCGCTGCTCTCGGCCCACTACCGGCAGCCACTGGAGTGGTCGGACGCATTGATCGACCAGAGCGTGCGCACGCTCGACCGCCTGTACGGGACTTTGCGTGATCTGGCCGATTGCGCGGTGGCAACGCCGCTGGCGATCCCGGCCGGCATCGAATCGGCACTCGACGACGACCTCAACACGCCGCAGGTGCTGGCCGAGATCGCCCGCATCGCCGGCGATGCGCGCAAGGCCGAATCGGCAGACGAACGCGCGCGCCTCAAAGGCGAGCTGCTCGGCGCCGGTCTCGCCCTGGGTCTGCTGCAGCAGGATCCGGCGCAGTGGTTCTCGCGCGGTGCCGGCAACGAGGACGACGGCCGCATCCAGGCGTTGATCGACGAGCGCATCGCGGCCAAGAAGGCGCGCGATTTCGCCCGCGCCGACGCCATCCGCGACGAGCTTGCCGGTGAAGGGATCCTGCTCGAGGACACGGCACAGGGCGTGCGCTGGAAGCGGGCCTAACTCACGCAGCCCGTCATCCTGGCCAGCACAGGCGTAAAATTGCCCGTAATGAACGCCATTGCCGCCCCCGCCAGTCCTTTCCCGATGGAAGCCTCGCCCAGCGAGGCGCAGGAAGCGATCCGCGACGAGTTCGCCTTCTTCGGCGACTGGTCCGAGCGCTACCAGTACCTGATCGACCTCGGCCGCAAGCTGCCCGACCTGCCGGGCGAGTGGAAAACAGAAGCGCACCGCCTGCACGGTTGCCAGTCGATGGTGTGGATCGTCGCCGAGGGTGACGCCGACCGACTCGACTTCCATGCCATCAGCGACTCGGCCATCGTCTCGGGCCTGATCTACCTGGCCCTGCGTGTGTACTCCGGTCGCAGCGCCGCGCAGATCGCCGCCACCGATGCCGACTACATCGCCGAGATCGGACTCGCCAAGCACCTCTCGCCCACGCGCAGCAACGGCCTGACCGCGCTGCTCGGCTTTATCCGCGACCAGGCACGGTCGCGGCTGTGATCGCCCCTCGTCCCGAGCGCCGCGAGGGACCTGCTGGCACACGGTTGATGCGCGATGTCTGCTGACGCCGACGCCCTGCCCGCCGCCGGCGTCTCGGAACTGCTGCGCAACCGCGGCTTCACTGGCCTGCTTACCTATCGCCTTCTGGCGATGCTGTCCTACCAGATCGTCGCAGTGACGGTCGGCTGGCACGTCTACGAACTCACCCGTGATGCCTTTGCCCTCGGCCTGATCGGCCTGGCCGAGGTGATTCCGTATTTCTGCTTCGCCCTGTTCGCCGGCTACGCGGTCGACCACCTGCCACGGCGCAAGCTCGGCATGGCCGCCTGCCTGGGATTGCTGGTCACGACGTTGACGCTGGCAGCCGTCGCCGCCGGCGTTCTGCCGGCCGGCATCTCCGGTTTCGGCACGCTCACGATCTACCTGGCCATCGCCGTCAACGGCGTGGTTCGCGCGTTCCTGGCACCGGTCTACATGTCGCTGTTCGCGCGCGTGCTCAAGCGCGACCAGTTCGCGCGCGGCGCTGGTGTCAGCAGCGTGGTGATGCAGGCGGGCCTGGTGATGGGCCCGGCCATGGGCGGCCTGCTGGTGGCCTGGGGCGGCAAGACCTCCGCCTACCTGGTCGCCGCCGGTTTCGCGCTCGCCGCGGCGATCGCGGTGATTGCCGTGCGCGTGACCGAGCCACCGAAGCCGGCAGAGCGTGCGCCGGTGTTCAAGAGCATCGGCGAGGGCCTGCGCTTCGTCTTCAAGACCCAGGTCGTGCTCGGCGCGCAGGCGCTGGACATGTTCTCGGTGCTGTTTGGCGGCGCGGTGGCGCTGCTGCCGGCGTTCATCAACGAGATCCTCCACTACGGGCCCGAGGCGCTGGGCCTGCTGCGTGCCTCGCCCGCGGTGGGTGCGGTGCTGGTGGGCATCTATCTGGCGCGCCGGCCGTTGCAGCGCCATGCCGGTCGAATCCTGCTGGTTGCGGTGGCTGGCTTTGGCTTGTGCATCATCGGTTTCGCACTGTCGCGCCACCTGTGGCTGTCGGCGCTGATGCTGATGCTGTCGGGCATGTGCGACGGCGTGTCGGTGGTGGTGCGTTCGACCATCCTGCAGTTGGCGACGCCCGATCACATGCGCGGGCGGGTCTCGTCGATCAACGGCATCTTCATCGGCTCGTCGAACGAGCTGGGTGCGTTCGAGTCCGGCGTGGCCGCGCGCCTGCTTGGACTGGTGCCATCGGTGATCTTCGGCGGCTGCATGACGCTGGCAGTGGTTGGCGCCACGGCAAAACTGGCGCCGAAGCTGCGTCGCCTGGATCTGCGCGACCTGCACTGAGCCGGCCTGGTCGACGCAAAAAAAAGCCCGGCCGAAGCCGGGCTTTTTCGTCAGGTCGATGAGCCAGGCTCAGTCGCCCATCTGCTTCTGCATGTGTTCCCAGCGCTCCTGCGCATCGATCGTGCGCTCGGCGGTGAGGCGCGCCTCGAGACGCTCCAGGCCGATTTCCTCGCCGGTGTCGACGCAGTAACCGTAGTCGCCCGAATCGACACGCTTGAGCGTGCTGTCGATTTTGCTGATCAGCTTTCGGTAACGATCGCGGGTGCGCAGCTCCAGCGAGTTCTCGGTCTCGCGCGTCGCGCGCTCGGCTTCATCGCCGACATCGCGGACTTCGTCCTTGAGGTTCTCGATGGTCTGCTTGGATTCCTCGACCAGATCCGTGCGCCAACGCAGCAGGCGCTGACGGAAATACTCGAGCTGGAGCGGATTCATGTACTCCTCGTCGGTCGCCGGGCGATAGCCCGCCGGGACGATGGGGCGTCCGCTGGATTCATCGGTGGTGTACGGCACGACCTTGACCTTGCCTCTCGGCGCAGGGGCCTGCGGCTTGGCGACGACGGCGACGGCAACCTTGCCGGTCGGACGTGGAGCGGTTTTGGTCGCTGGGATACTGGCGGCCGCCGCTTTCGCAGGCGCCTTGTTGGATGCGGATTGCGTCACTGGATTCTTGGCAACTTGAGGCTTGCTTACGGCCGGTTCCACCGATGCTGACTTGGTGGCCGGACGCGGTGCGGGTTTCTTGACGACGACGGGCTTGCTCTCCGGCTTGGCGGCGGGCTTGACCTCGTTACGGGGGAGGGCCTTGCTCGGCGCGGGCTTGGCCGGAACGGCCTGCTTCGCGGGAGCTTGCTTTGCTACTGCCGGCTTGACGGCTACCGGCTTGGCGGCCGGCTTCACGGGCGCCGCCTTTTTGGCGACCGGCTTCTTGGCCGGTACCGCCTTCTTGGCGACGGGTTTCTTGGCGACGGCCGCCTTCTTGACCGGCGCCTTCTTGGCGACCGCGGCCTTCTTGGCGACCACCGGCTTTTTAGCGACCGGCTTGGCCGGAGCCGCCTTCTTGGCGACCGGCTTCTTGCTGGCGACCTTCTTGGCGGCCGGCTTCTTGGCGACCGCCTTCTTCGCTGCGGGTTTACTGGACACGGCCTTCTTCGCGGCCGGCTTTACGGTCTTCTTGACGGCCTTGGCGGCCTTCTTCGCGGTTTTTTTCACTGCCACGAGCGACTTGTCCTTCTGTTCCCCTGAGGACCTCCGAACCGGGGTTCGAAGGCTGAATTAAGGCCAGCGTGCATAGGCCACAGCATGCCCGACTTTGCATCACGGCGTACAAGTGCCGGAATGCCGGTGCGGAGCCATACATCGTGCCGGTTCCACACGGTTCAAGCGAGCCGGTCTGGATCGTCCGAACCTGAAGCCTTGTGACGGGAAAGCGCGCTGTTATACCCTGCCCCGGCACCTGCGGCAACCGCACATTCAAGTGCTTGACCGCATTAAGGAATCGTGATCGACCGCCTCCTCATTGCCATGCTCCGCGGCTACAAGCGCTGGATCAGTCCACTGCTTGGGCCGCGCTGTCGTTTTCATCCCACCTGCTCGGAATACGCCATGCAGGCGGTCGCCCGTTTTGGCGCCCTCAAGGGCAGCTGGCTGGCCGTCCGGCGGATCCTGCGCTGCCATCCCCTGCACCCCGGCGGGCACGATCCGGTGCCAGAGCCCCTTCATGGAAAGCACACATGTCGACACTGATCGTCAACGCCCGCCTGGTCAACGAAGGTCGCGAGTTCGACGGCGACCTGCGCATCGAAGCAGGCCGCATCGCCCAGATCGGTAGCGGCCTGTCCGCCCGCGACGGCGAAACGGTGGTCGACGCCGGCGGCCGCCGCCTGCTGCCTGGCATGATCGATGACCAGGTGCACTTCCGCGAACCGGGCATGGAGTACAAGGCCGACATCGCGACCGAGTCGGCCGCGGCCGTGGCCGGTGGCCTGACCACCTTCATGGACATGCCCAACACCAACCCGCCCACGCTCGATGCGGCGGCGCTGGAGAACAAGTACCAGCGTGCCACCGGCCGCGCCTGGGGCAACTTCGGCTTCTACATGGGCGCGAGCAACGACAACCTTGCCGCGATCCAGTCGCTCGACCCGCGCACCGCGCCGGGCATCAAGGTGTTCATGGGTGCATCCACCGGCAACATGCTGGTCGACAACCCGGACATCCTCGACGGCATTTTCCGCGACGCGCCGACGCCGATCATCACGCACTGCGAAGACACGCCGATGATCGACGCCGAAATGGCCCGCTACAAGGCCAAGTACGGCGACGACATCCCGGCCGCCTGCCACCCCGACATCCGCTCGCGCGAAGCGTGCATCAAGTCGACCCGGCTGGCGCTGTCGCTGGCGAAAAAGCACGACTCGCGCCTGCACGTGCTGCACATCAGCACCGCCGACGAACTGGCGCTTTTCGAGCGCGGCCCGCTGCTGCGCGGCGACGGCACCCGCAAGCGGATCACCGCCGAGACCTGCATCCATTTCACCCGCTTCGACCGCGCCGACTACGAGCGTCTTGGCAACCTGATCAAGTGCAATCCGGCGATCAAGGATGCCAGCGACCGCGAGGCGCTGATCCAGGCGCTGGCCGACGACGTCATCGACGTGCTCGCCACCGACCACGCGCCGCACACGCTGGAGGAGAAGGCGCGTCCCTACGCCTCCGCGCCGAGCGGCCTGCCGCTGGTCCAGTACGCGCTCAATGCCGCGCTGGAGCTGGTCCACGAAGGCCGCCTGAGCACCGCCCAGGTCGTGCAGAAGTTTGCCCACGCGCCGGCGCAGCTGTTCGACGTCCAGGGCCGCGGCTTCCTGCGCGAAGGCTACGCCGCCGACCTGGTGCTGATCGACGACACGCCGTTCACCGTGCAGCGCGAGGACGTGCTGTCCAAGTGCGGCTGGTCGCCGTTCGAGGGCACCACGTTCCGTTCGCGCATCGCCTCGACCTGGGTCAACGGCGAGCTGGTCTGGGATGGCCGACGCCTGGTCGGCACACCGCAGGGCCAGCGCCTGGCCTTCGATCGATGAGATTGCGCCTCGCGGCGGTGATGGCGCTCCTTGTGCTGTCGGGTATGGCAACGGCACAACAGGCGCAGAGCCAGCGGTTCCATGCCTCGTTCCTTCCCACCAGCGTGCCGCAGGGTTCGCTGGTGATCGGCCTGGCCGCGCCCGACGCCATCGTCGAGTACGACGGCCGGCGGCTGCGGGTTTCCGCCGATGGCACCTTCGCGTTCGGGGTCGGCCGCGACGCCAAAGGCCCGCTGTCGGTGAAGATCACCGACGGCAATGGCGACACGGTGGTCAACACCATCGCCGTTTCCGCACGCGACTGGCCGGTGGAGAACATCAACGGCGTGCCGCCCAAGACGGTCGATCCGCCGCCGGAGATCGCCGCGCGCATCGAGCGCGAACAGGCGCAGGTCACCGCCGCGCGCGTGCGCGACGACGATCGCGACGATTACGCGCAGACCTTCATCTGGCCGTTGCAGGGCCGCATCAGCGGTCGCTTCGGCAACCAGCGCGTCTACAACGGCACGCCCAAGTCACCGCACTCGGGCATGGACATCGCCGCGCCGACGGGCACGCCGATCAAGGCACCGGCCGCGGGCGTGGTGACGTTCGCCGCGCCGGACCTGTACCTCACCGGCGGCACGTTGCTGATCGACCACGGTCACGGCGTCAGTTCGAACTTCCTGCATCTGTCGCGCATCGACGTGAAGGTCGGCGATCGCGTCAAGCAGGGTCAGGTGATCGGCAAGGTCGGTGCCACCGGTCGCGCCACCGGGCCGCATCTTCACTGGGGCATGAACTGGTTCGACGTGCGCATGGATCCGCTGCTGGTGCTCGAGCACGGCAACAGCTCGACCGCCGCAGCGAAGTAACGCTGCGGCTTCAGACCGTCGCAGCGGTCGCGCGCAACCGCGAGGCGGTGTAACCGGTGACGCGATCACGTCCGGTCTCCTTGCTCGCGTAAAGCGCCGCGTCGGCTCGCTCAAGCAGCTTCTCCACGCTCTCGCCATGATGCAGTTCGGCGACGCCGAGGCTGAGCGTGGCCGGGAACAGGCGACCGTCGATCGACAGTGGCCGGCAATTGACCGACACGCGAAGGTTCTCGGCCACGCCAAGCGCCTCGCGCAGCTGCGTATCGGGCAGCACCACCAGGATTTCGTCGCCGCCGAAGCGGCCGACCATGTCGTAGGTGCGCAGGCGGTTGCGCGTGCGCAGCGAGATGATGCGCAAGGTCTGGTCGCCGATGCGGTGACCGTGCTCGTCGTTGATCTTCTTGAAATGGTCGACGTCGAAGAACACCACCGACAGCGGGCGGCGGCCGCGCTGCGCCGACTCGACCAGTGCCTCGAGCCGCTCCTCGATCGCCGAGCGCGTCAGCGCGCCGGTCAGCACGTCGTACGTGGCCAGGCGGCTGGCATGGTCGCGGTCGCGACGCAGCTGGTGCATGTGGTCGGTCAGGCCGATGGTCAGCACCAGTCCGCCCAGCGCAAAGCCAATTGGCAGCGCGTATTCCAGCCACTCCGGATTGCGCCAGCCGCCGAGCAGCTCGCCCATGCGCAGGATCACCAGCACCACCATCGGCGACCACGACAGCAGCATGAAATAGGCCTCGCGCTGGCGCTGGAAGCTGCCGACGACGCTGGCCACGAACATGATCGCCGCTGATACCAATAGCACCAGGTTGCCGGTCAGCGCGATTGCGCTGGCTGCGCTGGCGACGGTCGCCAGCATCAGCAACAGCAGCACGCCATTGCAGCCATGCAGGACCTTCATGAGTCGCGGCTGCCGTGCCGGCAGGCCCAGGTAGAAGGCCAGGAAGCTGTTGCTCGCCAGCACCGTCAGCATGCCGAACATGCGTCCCACGCGCGGGTCATAGCCGATCAGGTCGGCCAGCCACGGCAGCATGCGGAGTTCGCCGCCGATGGAGGCCTGGTACAGCGCCTGGGCGAGCATCGCCATGAACAGATAGACATAACTGCGCTCGCCGATGCCGATCCAGAAGCCGAAAGCGAGCATCGCCAGCACCAGCAACGTGCCCAGCACCAGCGTGCGCAGGGCGACATGGCGCAGGTCGTGGCGGTGCACCTCCTCCAGCGATTCGACTGCCACCGGCATCGGTGACGGGCTGAGCATGTGCACGCGCAGGTAGATCTGCTCGCCGGTGGCCAGACCCTGCGGCAGGGGCACCACGAGCGCCCGCGTCGAGAAGGAGCGGTCGGCGACGTCGCCGATCAGGCCGCGGCGTACCGGCATCGCTTCGCCGGGCCGCCAGACCTCGACCTGGTTGAGGTGCGGGAAGCGCAGGACCAGATTCGGCGCATCGGCTGGCGCCACCGCCTCGCGGGCGGTCAGCCGCCACCAGCGCGGTTGCGACGAGGTCTCGAATACCGACTGGCCTTCGACCTGGGCGAACTCGCCGTCAAGCTCGCCGGCCAGCACCTGCACCGGGAGCGGATCGCCGTCGAGGCGGGCCACGTCGAAAAGCTGCGCCGACACCGAAGTCGCCACCAGCATTCCAAACGCGGCAACTGCTGCCTGCCACCACCGACGCGCGGGTTTCCCCATGATCCGGACCGGCCCCCTGGTTACGCGTCGAGCATATCGCAAGTGAGACGGCGGTCGCGAAACCGCCCGGCGGAGCGGGCGCGCCTACTGTCGAATAAAGGGATGCCCGGGGCCGCGCGGGCAAGGGCCGCGAACGGCCCCTTCACGGCCGGAGTTCAGGCCTGGGCGCCCTGCCCGCTAACGCGGGCCACGGCGTCGTGCGCGTGCAGGCTCTCGAAGTGGGCCACTTCGGCATCGAAGCGCTCGATGCGCGGATCGGCCGACAAGGCGGCGGCGACCCGGCGGGCGGCGTCCTCGCAGAACATCAGGTTTTCGGCGTTGAGGCGGGCAAAGGCCTGCTCGTCTTCACGCTTGACCGCGGTCTGCACCGGGGTGCCGAGGGCCTGTTCCAGGGCATCGATCAGCGCCGCCAGCGGCAGTTCGTCGAAGGCCGGGCGCAGTTCCACGCGAACGTCGGCGCGGCTGCGCTGCGCATGCGGGGTCGCGGCCAGGCCACGCTCCGATGCCAGCCACTCGCCGACCACCGCGTTCGACAACGGTCGCGCACCGGCGAAATCCTCGGCGAAGCGTTCGGCATTGAGCTGGCGCGACAGTGCCGCCGAGGCCGGGCACGTGCTGGAGTACTCGACCGCGAAGCGCAGCGCCAGGTGGAGGTGGCCTTCACGCAGGCTGGCGTCGATCTCGACCGGGTAGCGCTTCCAGCCGGCGTTGTCGCTGGCCAGCGCCTGGCGCAACAGCAGCTGGTCGTAGCGCACGACCAGGCGCGCGGCGCTGGAGATGCCGCCCTGGTTGTCGATCAGCGTCTGCAGTACGCGGCGCAGGCCGGCCGGAGTCACCGTCTCGCTGGCGAAGGCGTTCTGCAGCTGCAGGTACATGCGCGACATGTGGATGCCGCGGGCGTTGGCGTCCTTGAGGTCGACGGACACGTCGACCGATGCGGCGACCGTGATGGTCTCGCCGTCGGCCGATGCCACGCGCAGCGGCAAGGCGATGTTGGACATGCCGACCCAGTCGAGCGTTCGCGCCGCGGCAGCGGCGTCGAAGGCGACATCGGGGAGACGGCGCGGGTTTTGCGAGGTCGTGGTCACGGCACAGGGTATGGGGGTTGGCGCGGGGGAGCGCAAGCCGGGCCATTGTAGCGGGCGGCCGTGACCGCCCTGCGGCGTGGCCTGCAACAGTCAGTTTCGACGCCGCCGCTGGGATGGGGCGCCGCCGGCCTCAGCTGCGGGCGCCGCGCCAGGCACCCAGGAGGGCGCTCCACGGCGGCAGCGGCAATGCCGCGTCGCCCCGGCGCAGGCGCTGGCGGGCAAGGGCCGACCACACCCGGCGCGGCCGCGTGGCGGTTCCAGCCGGGGGCCAGCCCTGAAGCAGTTCGGCCGCCCACGCACTGGCCACCGGCTGGCTGCCGGCACGGGCCAGCGTCGTCAGCGGTGCGGCGGCCTCGCCAACGTGCGCGAGGCGTGAATACAACAGGCCCGCGGAGATGATCGGTTCGGCCTGCTCATTCGCGCCCCGTTCCGCGCCGTCAAACAGCGCCGACTCGATGACGGCGACGGCGTGCGCGAACGGTTTCAGCGAAGAATAGGCGTCGTCGCGATCGCGCGGGCGCTCGCGACTTTCGCGCAGATACGGCAGTGCGGTGGCCAGCGTCAGCCACGGCGCCGGCAATTTCTGCAGGGCGATGCCGAGCGGATGGCGCCGCGCGCCCAAGGTCCAGCCGCGCAGTTCTTCGGCCCACCACGCCAGTTTGGCCTCGCCAGGGCGCGGATCGCTGCCGCCCCAGGCCGCGTCGGTCAGTTCCTGCAGCAGCGTTGCCCAGGCCAGCGCAAGCTCGCGCTGTTCCTGCGGTACGAACACCTGCACCACGGCCCACTCGGGCCAGCGCGCGCGGAACTTGTCGAGGAAACTGTCGAGTGCGTCGCCACTTCCGCCGTCGCCAGCGCCGTTGCCTGGCATGGGCACCGGCTCGCTCATCGCGGCACCGGCCATGTCGCCGCGTCGATCAGCTCGCCCGCGGTTTCGATCATGACATCGCCCTGCCATGCCGCCGGATCATCGCCGTCGAGGCGATAGCCCCAAAGCGCGACCACCGACGGCATGCCGGCGGCGCGTGCCGCCTGGATGTCGCGCTCGTCGTCGCCGACATAGATGCACTGCGACGGTTCGATGCCGATGCGCCCGGCGGCGACGGTCAGCGGCAATGGGTCGGGCTTGCGCCTTGCCAGCGTGTCGCCACCGATCAGCACCGCGCAACGCTGCTCCCAGCCCAGCACGGGCATCAGCTGGCGAGCCAGGTATTCGGGTTTGTTGGTGACGATGCCCCAGGTGCTGCCGGCCGCTTCCAGCGCTTCCAGCATCGCCTCGACACCGTCGAACAGTCGGCCGTGGCGACCGAGTTCGCGCTCGTAGTGGCCGAGGAACTCCGGGATCCAGCTTTCGCGCTGCGCATCGTCGACCTGCGGGAATGCCGCCGCGACCATCGCCCGCGCGCCCTTCGACACGTGCGGGCGCAGCTCGTCGAGGGGCATCGGCGACTGGCCGCGCGCGGCGCGCATGGCGTCGATGGCCGCGACCATGTCCGGCGCGCTGTCGAGCAGGGTGCCGTCGAGATCGAACAGGACGGCGCGGGGAAACACAGGTGATGCCGGCATGGGTCAGGCGTCCGGCTTGCGCGCGCAGGCAAGGTAGTTGACGTCGGTGCGCCCGATCACGCGTGCGCTGTTGCGCCAGGGCTCGTACATCAGGCCGCTGACATCTTCCAGCTGCATGCCGGCCGCGCGCAGCCACGCGCCCAGCTCCGACGGCTTGATGAAGTCGCGGTACTGGTGGGTGCCGCGCGGCAGCACGCGGGCGACGTACTCGGCGCCGACGATGGCCAGGGCGAAGGCCGCCGGCGTGCGGTTGAGCGTGGACAGGAACAGGCGTCCACCCGGACGCAGCAACGTCGTGCAGGCGCTGATGATCGAACCCGGATCAGGCACGTGCTCGAGCATCTCCATGCAGGTGATCGCATCGAACTGGCCCGGCATTTCCTCGGCCAGCGATTCCACCGACTGCAGCCGGTAGTCGACCTTCACGCCGGTCTCCAGACCGTGCAGGCGCGCCACCTTGACCAGTTCCGGGGCGAGGTCGAGCGCGGTGACCTGCGCGCCCTCGCCCGCCATCGCCTCGCTGAGCAGGCCGGCGCCGCAGCCGACGTCGAGCACGCGAGCGCTCTGCAACGTGGTGCGCTGGGCGACGTAGCCCAGGCGGGCCGGATTGAGCGCGTGCAGCGCCTTCTGCGGACCTTGCGGGTCCCACCAGCGCTGGGCGAGCGCGCCGAACTTGTCGAGCTCGGCCTGGCTGAAGTTGCTGTCGTTGGGAGCGGGCGTATTCATGCGATGTCTCTATCCGATCTTCACGACAGTCTGATCGCCGCGATCCGCGTGCGCCACTGCTTGGCATTGGCGACCAGCGCCCGCTCGTCGATGTCGACCAGCACGCGCCCGCGCAATTTCGCCTGCCCGGCGATCCAGACATCGCTCACCTGCTGGCGGCCGGTCGCATAGATCAGCTGCGAGATCACGTGGTGCAGCGGCTGGGTTTCGATCTGGTCCAGGTCGATGCAGACCAGGTCGGCCTGCTTGCCGACCTCGATCGAACCGACCTTTGTCTCGTAACCCAGCGCGCGTGCGCTGCCCAGCGTCGCCGCGTGCAGCGCACTGGCCGCATCGAGCGCCGAGGCGTCGGAGGCGACCGCCTTGGCCAGCAGCGCGGCGGTACGCGTCTCGCCGAACATGTCCAGGTCGTTGTTGCTGGCGCAGCCGTCGGTGCCGATGGCGATGTTGACGCCGGCCTTCTGCAGCTTGCCGACCGGACAGAACCCGGAGGCCAGCTTGAGGTTGGATTCCGGGCAGTGGGCGACGCTGACACCGCGCTGTGCGCACAGTTCGATCTCGGCGTCGGTGAGCTGGGTCATGTGCACCGCGATCAGGCGATCGTTGACCAGGCCCAGGCGATCGAGTCGCGCCAGCGGACGCTGACCGTGCTTCTCGTGCGACTCGGCAACCTCGTGCGCGGTCTCGTGCGTATGCAGGTGCACCGGCACGTCGAGCTGGTCGGACAGCATGCGGATGCGTTCGAAGTTCGCGTCCGACACGGTGTACGGCGCGTGCGGCGCGAAGGTGGTGCTGACCAGCGCGTCGTCGCGCCACTGGTCGTGTACTTCGCCGGCGCGGTCGAAATATTCGTCGGAGGACTTCGCCCACGCGGTCGGGAAGTCGATCACCGGCAATCCGACGCGGGCGCGGAAACCGTGGCGCTTGTAGACCGCGGCCTGCACGTCGGGGAAGAAGTAGTTTTCGTTGGCGCAGGTGGTGCCGCCGCGGAGCATTTCGGCGATCGCCAGTGCGATGCCGTCGGCAACGAACTCCGGCCCGATCACCGCGCCCTCGACCGGCCAGATGTGGCCTTGCAGCCATTCCATCAGCGGCAGGTCGTCGGCGATGCCGCGCAGCAGCGTCATCGGGTTGTGGGTGTGGGCGTTGATCAGGCCCGGGATCAATGCAGCGTCCGGCCGCGACACGGTCTCGGCGGCGATGAAGCGCGTGCGCGCTTCACGGGTCGGCAACAGCGCGACGATGGCACCGTCGCGGACGGCGACCGCATGGTCCTCCAGGGACCACCCCGTGCGGCTCGACGGGGACCACCCATCCGGCTTCGATCAACAGGTCGCAGGCTTCGGGTCGGGTGTCGGGATGCATGGGGGTCCTTTTGTCCTTCATCCCGCGAGTGCGGGATGAGGGTCAACGGCACGCCCGCTGCGCGGGCGCCTGGATCCCGGCTTTCGCCGGGATGACGCATTGGCAAAGCCGCCCGCGCTGGCGCGGGCGGGCCATTGCGTCACTTCACTCGGCTGACGTACTCGCCCGAGCGGGTGTCGACCTTGATGATCTCGTCCTGGGCCGACGAACAGCGGCACGCGGACCACGGCGCCGGTTTCCAGCGTCGCCGGCTTGCCGCCGCCGCCCGAGGTGTCGCCACGCACGCCCGGATCGGTCTCGACGATCTTCAGCTCGACGAAGTTCGGCGGCTGCACCGCGATCGGGGTGCCGTTCCACAGCGTCACGACGCAGTCTTCCTCGCCCTTGAGGTACTTCTCGGCGCCGCCCATGCCGGCCTTGTCGGCTTGGACCTGCTCGAACGACTCCTGGTTCATGAAGTGCCAGTACTCGCCGTCGGAGTACAGGTACTGCATGTCGGTGTCGACGACGTCGGCCTGCTCGACGTTGTCGGTCGCCTTCATGGTCATTTCGACCACGCGGCCCGACTTGATGCTGCGGTACTTCACGCGGGTGAAGGCCTGGCCCTTGCCCGGCTTGACGTACTCGGTGTCGGTGATGATGCACGGGTCGTTGTTGACCAGGATCTTCTGGCCGTTCTTGACGTCGTTCATGCCCAAGGTGGCCATGGGTGCAACTCCTGCTAGATGAATAAGTGTCTTGGCGCCGGCCCGTCGCAATCGCGGCGGAGGCTAGAATGGCGGGTTGTTGCGCCCGGCCGGAGGCCACGGCGCAAGGAAAACCGGTCCGACATGATACCCGCAGCCCCCATCCCATTGCAGCCTGCCGCCCTTCCGCACACGCCCGTCGCACAACGCTGGCAACAGCTTTGGCGCGAGGCCGTGCGTGATCCGCGCGAGCTGCTGGCGATGCTGGGCCTGGAGGACGCCGGGCTGGGCATCTCCGACGAGGCCGCCGCCCAGTTTCCGCTGCGGGTCCCGCGCGGGTTCATCGCCCGCATGCGCCACGGCGATCCGAACGATCCGCTGCTTCGCCAGGTCCTGCCGCTGGACGCGGAAATGCAGCCGATGCCGGGATTCAGCCTGGACGCGGTCGGCGACGCCGCGGCCAAGGCCGGGCACGGGGTCATCCGCAAATACCGCGGCCGCGCCCTGCTGGTCACCACCGGCAGCTGCGCGATCCACTGCCGCTACTGCTTCCGCCGCCATTTCCCCTATGCCGAGGAAACCGCGGCGGCGGCCGGCTGGCGCGAGGCGGTCGCGCTGATCGCGGCCGACAGCGGCATCGACGAGGTCATCCTCTCCGGCGGCGATCCCTCTGGTCGCTGGCCACGCCGAAGCTGGCCGAGTTGACCGACGCCCTCGCCGGCATCCCCCACCTCAAGCGGCTGCGCGTGCATACCCGCCTGCCGGTGGTGCTGCCCGAACGGGTCGACGAACCGCTGCTGGCCTGGCTGCGCGCCCTGCCCTGGCCGGTCACGGTGGTGCTGCATGCCAACCACGCCAATGAATTCGATACCCAGGTCGACGAAGCCCTGGCGCGACTGCGCGGCGTCGGTGCGACCCTGCTCAACCAGGCGGTCCTGCTGGGGGGCGTGAACGACTCCGTCGCTGCCCTGGGCCGAGCTGAGCGAACGCGGCCTCGCCGCCGGTGTCCTGCCCTACTACCTGCACCAGCTCGACCGCGTCGAGGGCTCGGCCCACTTCGAGGTCAGCGACGAGACCGCGCTGCGCCTGCACCGCGAGCTGGCGGCACGCGTGTCGGGCTATCTGGTGCCACGCCTTGTGCGCGAAGTCGCCGGCGACCCGGGCAAGCGTCCCCTGTAACGTGCCGGTCGCGCACCGGCCGCAAGCTTCCGGTCCTGCCCGGCGCCGATGCGCCAGTGACGTCAACGGATCGAGTCCTCGGACGTTGCTGCGTGCTCCGTTATGCCCCGGACTTGCCCCGACCGATGACCCCGCCAGCAAAACCCCGTTGCCAATCCCGATTCCGCCTCGACCGCGTGGACTCATCTCCCGGTTCGTGTCATAAAACCGGCTTGGGGAGGTGACGCAATGCAATTTGGCAAAGATACGGCGCTGCGCCTGCTGATCGTCGACGACAGTGTCGAGGCAGCCGAGGCCATCGTCAGCGGGCTGCGCAACAGCGGAATCGCGGTGCGCCCGTCACGACCGGAAAACGAGGCCGAACTGGCCGGCATGATCGCCCAGCACCCGCTGCCGGACATCGTGCTGGCCGCCCGCGAAGCGCGCGCCGTGCCCATCACCAAGGTGATGCAGGCAGTCGACGCCAGCGGCAAGGACCTGCCCGTGTTGATGCTGATCGACAGCATCGACGACACGCGCCTGCTCGAGATGTTCACCCTCGGCGCCCGCGGCGTGATCCTGCGCGGCCACGCCGACCACGTCCAGAGCCGGGTCCGTCGCGAATGGGCCGACCTGGAGGCGCGCCGTGCGTTGCGCCGGCTGGAGGCCCAGGTCCGCGAGACCGAACGCCGCTGCGATGCGCTGATCGACTCCTCGCGCGAGCCGATCGCCTACATCCACGAAGGCATGCACATCCGCGCCAACCCGGCGTACCTGGAAATCTTCGGCTTCGAGACCTTCGAGGACATCGAAGGCATGTCGCTGCTGGACCTGATCGCGCCGTCGCGGGTCGACGGGTTCAAGCAGCTGCTCAAGCAGATCGGCAAGGGCGATGCCCCGCCCCGGCACGAGACCGAGGCGCGTGCCCTCGACGGCAGCAATTTCCCGGCGGTGATGGAGTTCACCGAGGCCAGCTACGAGGGCGAAGCCTGCCTGCAGGTGATCCTGCGCCGGCAGGAAATCGACCCCGAGCTTGCCCGCGAGGTCGAGGCACTGCGCCAGCGCGACCAGGTCACCGGCCTGCTCAATCGCGCCACGTTCCTGCGTTCGCTCGAGGACGCCGTCGCCGACGCCGCGCAGAACGCCACGCACCACGGCCTGCTGCTGATCGAGCCGGACCACTTCAACCGCCTGCTCCAGGACATCGGCCTTGACGCGGCCGACTCGCTGATCGCGGCAATGGCCGAGCGCCTGCGCGCGGCCCTGGGACCGGACGACATCGCCGCACGCTTCGGCGAGCACCAGTTCGCCGTGCTCACCAACAACAGCGACCACAAGCGCAGCATGGGCCTGGCTGAAAGCCTGCGCACCGCGTTCGCCGACCACGTGCTGGAGACGGCCGACCGTTCGCTTAGCACCACCGTCAGCATCGGTGGCGTGCTCATCGGCGAGAAGATCGCCAGCGTCACCGCCGTGCTCGGCAAGGCCAGCCAGTGCGTGCAGTCGGCCAGCGGCGTCGGCGGCAACCGCACCGACCTGTTCGACCCGGGCGCAGCCGACCGCGCCGAGGAAGAGCGCGTGGAGGCGTGGGTCACGCGCATCCGCGATGCACTCGACGCCGACCGTTTCGTCATGGACTACCAGCCGCTGATCGGCCTGCATGGCGAGCCGATCGAGATGTACGAGGCGTACTTGCGCCTGCGCGGCGAGCACGGCGAGCTGGTTCCGCCGCTGACCTTCCTGCAGATCGCCGAGGAACACGGGCTGCTGTGGGAGATCGACCGCTGGGTCGTCGGCAAGGCGATCGCGGTGATCGGCGAGCGGATGCGCGCCGGCAAGCAGACCACGATGCTGGTCAAGATCACCCAGGCGTCGCTGCAGGACAACACCTTGCAGCAGTTCATCCAGGAACAGCTGGCCCGTCACGGCGCCGATGGCAAGTTGCTGGTGCTGCAGCTGCCGGAGTCGAAGGTGTTCACGCACTTGCGCGCGGCACAGGAGTTCCAGGCCACGGTCGCCCAACATGGCGTGCGGGTCGGCCTGGAGCAGTTCGGCGTGGGCCTCAACTCGTTCCAGCTGTTGACCCACTTCGACGCGGCGCTGCTGAAGATCGACCGCAGCTACATGGAAGACCTGACCGGCAATCCCGACCACCAGCAGCGCGTACGCGAGATCGCCGACAAGGCGCGCGAGCTGGGCAAGATCACCATCGCCGAGTTCGTCCAGGACGCGGGCAGCATGAGCATCCTGTTCGGCGCGGGCATCGACTACGCCGAGGGCAACTTCCTGGCGCCGCCGGGGCCGGTGATGGATTACGAGTTCTAGCAGCCCGTTCCACGGACAAGAAAAAGCCCGCCATACGGCGGGCTTTTTTGTTGCAGCTCAGTGAGCCTGGATCAGCTCACCACGGTCCCGCGCACCTGCTCGAGCGGGGCGTTGCGCAGCGTCTGGATGCGCTCTTCCAGCGGCGGGTGGCTCATCAGCAACCGGCGCAGGCCATGGCCGACGGCACCGCTGATGCCGAACGCCTGGACCGTCTTGGGCAGCGTGCTTTCGCCGTAGGTCTGGGACAGGCGCTGCAGCGCGGCGATCATCTTGTCGCGGCCGGCCAGGCGGGCGCCGCCGGCGTCGGCGCGGAACTCGCGGTGACGCGAGAACCACATCGCGATCATGCTGGCGAACAGGCCGAAGATCATGTCGAGGATGAACACGATCACGAAGTAGCCGATGCCCACACCGCCCTCGCGGTTGCCGCTGATGAAGCTGTCGATGACGCGGCCGACCACGCGCGACAGCACGATCACGAACGTGTTGAGCACGCCCTGGATCAGCGCCATGGTCACCATGTCGCCGTTGGCGACGTGACTGACTTCATGTCCCAGCACGGCCTCCGCCTCGTCGCGGTTCATCGCGCGAAGCAGACCGGTGGAAACCGCGACCAGCGAGTTGTTGCGGCTCGGACCGGTGGCGAAGGCGTTGATTTCCGGGCCGTCGTAGATGGCCACTTCCGGCATCTTGATGCCGGCGGCTTCGGCCTGGCGGCGAACCGTGTTGACCAGCCACTGCTCGGACTCGTTGCGCGGCTGGTCGATCACATGGGCGCCGGTGGAGCGCTTGGCCATCCACTTGGACGTCATCAGCGAGATAAACGATCCGCCGAAGCCGAACACGGTGGCCATCACCAGCAGGCCGCCGGTGTTGCCGAGGGTGACGCCGAAGTAGTTCTGCAACACCGCCATGACGATGCTGAGCAGGGCCAGGACCGCCAGGTTGGTGGCGAGGAACAGGGCGATGCGTTTGAACATGACAGGAACCTTTCGCGCACCATGCGCGTTACCAACGGAAAATGTGGCACGCTGGCGTTGAATTCAAGTGAAACCACGTACGCCCGCTTTGCCAGACGAGCCCGCAGTGTCCCCGACGCCTGCCCCCTACCGCGGCCGCTTTGCACCCTCGCCCACCGGCGACCTGCATTTCGGCTCGCTGCTGGCGGCCTTCGGCAGCTGGCTGCTGGCACGCCAGGCGGGTGGGCGCTGGCTGGTCCGGGTCGAGGACCTGGACCCGCCACGTGAGGTGGCCGGGGCCGCCCGGCGACAACTCGAAACGCTGTCCGCCTTCGGCCTTCACGCCGACGAGGACGTGGTCTGGCAAAGCCGGCGCGGCGCGCTCTACCAGGCCGCGCTCAGCCGCCTGCTCGAGCGCGATCGCGCCTTCCACTGCCATTGCAGCCGCACCGACCTGACCGTCGCCGCCGGCATCCACCGCGCCTGCGTGGCGCGGCCGCCGCGGCCCGATCCGGCGGTTCGCCTGCGCGTCCCCGACGGCAGCATCGTGGCATTCGACGACCTCGTCGTCGGCCACTACCGCCAGGATGTGGCGCGCAGCGTCGGCGACTTCGTGCTGCGTCGCGCCGACGGCTACTGGGCCTACCAGTTGGCAGTGGTGGTCGACGACGCCGACCAAGGGCATCACCGACATTGTTCGCGGCGCCGACCTGCTCGACTCGACCCCGCGCCAGATCCTGCTGCAAAAGGCGCTCGGCCTGCCGACGCCGCGGTACGCGCACCTGCCGCTGGTGCTCGGGCCGGACGGGCGCAAGCTGTCCAAATCAGACGCTTCCCAGCCGGTGGATCGCGAGCGTCCGCTGGCGGGCCTTCGCGCGGCCTGGCTGCGCCTGGGCCAGGATCCGGCCGTGCTCGCCGATTGCGAGCACCTCCCCGACCTGCTCGCGCGCTCCGTCGCCGCCTTCGTGCCCGCCGCGATCCCGGCGCAGACAGCCGACGCGCGCGAGTTGTCATTTGCCTCGGTCACCATGGCCGGACTGGGCGCGGAAAACGGCGACTGACATCGATATCGCCGGTTCCGCAAGCCCACATTGCCATCGCCAATAACCCCCTAGAATCCAATCGACCGGGCCGCACCCGACGCCCGGCAACCCAAAGGAGACGACCCCATGCAGTCACGCGTAGCCCTGGTCACCGGCGGTACCGGAGGCATCGGCAGTTCGATCATCCAGCGCCTGGCGCAGACGGGTCATCGGGTCGCCACCAACTACCGTGACGAAGAGCGGGCGCGCGCCTGGCAGGAGAAGATGCGCGCCGCCGGCGTCGAGGTCACGCTCGCTCCCGGCGACGTGTCGTCGCCCGAACAGGCGCAGGCCCTGATCGAGCAGATCGAACGCGACCTCGGCCCGATCGAAGTGCTGGTCAACAACGCCGGCATCACCCGCGACTCGACCTTCCACCGCATGACGCCGATGCAATGGAACGAGGTGATCGGCACCAACCTCAACTCCTGCTTCAACGTCACCCGGCCGGTGATCGAAGGCATGCGCGAGCGCAAATGGGGCCGGATCGTGCAGATCAGCTCGATCAACGGCCTCAAGGGCCAGTACGGCCAGGCCAACTACGCCGCGGCCAAGGCCGGCATGCACGGCTTCACGATTTCACTTGCTCGTGAGAACGCGCGCTTCGGCATCACCGTCAACACGGTGTCGCCGGGCTACGTGGCGACCGACATGGTGATGTCGGTGCCGGAGGAAGTTCGCGCCAAGATCGTCGCCGAGATCCCGACCGGGCGCCTGGGCACGCCGAACGAGATCGCCTACGCGGTGTCATTCCTGGTCGCCGAAGAGGCGGCCTGGATCACCGGCTCCAACCTCGACATCAACGGCGGCCACCACATGGGCTGGTGAGTGGAGTCCGGGCCGGCTGCCAGCGACCTGCCTGTCCGGTCGCTGATCAGCCGGTCGCTGCCGGCCTGCTGCCTACGCCGCATGCCCCATTCACCCGGCGGACCTGCATTTCGCCAGTTGCAAGCCCTGCCGGCCTGCGCCATGCTGCGAAGCACCACGATTTAGAGCCAATGCTCCATGGCATCGATGCGCGTCATCAAGAAGTATCCGAACCGCCGGCTCTACGACACCGAGATTTCCAGTTACATCACCATTGAGGACGTGCGCCAGCTCATCGTCGACGGCGAGGAGTTCGAGGTGCGCGACGCACGCAGCGGCGACGACCTCACCCGCCAGGTGCTGCTGCAGATCATTGCCGAGCACGAGCAGGACGGCGAACCGGTCCTGTCGACGCAGTTGCTGAGCCAGATCATCCGTTTCTACGGGGACTCGCTGCAGGGGTTCATGGGCAGCTACCTGGAACGCTCGATGCAGGTCTTCCTCGACCAGCAGCAGCAGTTCCGCAACCAGATGGGCGGCATCCTCGGCCAGACACCGTGGGCGCTGATGAACCAGCTCACCGAGCGCAACCTGGCGATGTGGAACGAGTTCCAGCGCAACCTGTCGAGCACGGTTGGCCAGACTCCGAATCCGCCCGGTGCTGCCAACAGCAGCAAGCCCAAGGCTGACACCAAGCGCTGATAGCTAACCCTCTCCCTTCGTGGGAGAGGGCCAGCGCGGACTGCGTCACTTGCAGTACTGCGCGCGGAACTGCTCCGCCTGCGGCATCAGCGACTGCAGCACCTGGATGCGATTGGCCGGATCCGGGTGCGTCGAGGCGAACTCCGGCGGACGCGCGCCACCCTCCAACTCCGACATGCGCTGCCAAAGCGGGATCGCTTCCTGCGGGTTGTAGCAGGCCGCCGCCGCCAGCATCAGCCCGACCTTGTCGGCCTGGGTCTCGTGATTACGGCCATAGGGCAGAATCAGCCCGTACTGCGCGCCGGCGCCCAGCGCCGCCATGATCGCCTGCTGCTGGCCCGGGTCCATCCCGCCCATCGCCATGCCGGCGGCCATCTGCCCCATCTGCACCAGCTTCTGCTGCGCCATGCGCTGCGAGCCGTGGCGCAACAGTGCGTGGGCGATCTCGTGGCCCATCACGACCGCCATCGCGTCGGCGTTCTTCGCCACCGGCAGCAAGCCGGTGTAGACCGCCATCTTGCCGCCCGGCAGGCAGAACGCGTTGACCTGGTCGGACTGGATCACCGCGACGTCCCACTGGAAGGCCTGGTGGTCGACCGGCACTTCCTGCTTGTTCTGCGCGGCCAGTGCCGCGGTCACCTGCGGCACGCGCGCGATCAGCCGCTGCGCGATCTCGCGGATCTGCTGGCTGACCTGGGCATTGGCGGGCAGCAATGCGCCCTGCGCATTGGCATCGCCCAGCACCTGCTGGAAGGCCTGCGCACCCAGCTGCACTTCTTCTTCGGCGGTGGTGCCGTAGTGCGCGGTCTCGCCGGTGTATGGGTCGACCTTGGCGCTGCCGAACCACTGCCAGGCGGCGTAGCCGGCGAACAGGATCAGGATCCACCAGCGCATGCCGCCGAAGCCGCGCCGCGGGCGGCCCTGCTGTCGCGCACCACCCATGGGATCAATCCTCATCGCCGCCTCCTGGTCCGTCCTGGATCCGTGCATTTTAAGTCGACAGACGTGAGGTCCCCGTTCAGATTTCGCGCACCACCCGGAATCCGACGCGCCCGCTTGTCACATTGCCGTCGTTGCCCTGCCGCCACGCCGAACGCGTCTGTGCCGGCGAACTCGCCCAGGAACCGCCGCGCACCACTCTTGAACGGCATCCGGGGTTGAGCCAGGCCGCGCCGTCGCGCGGGGCGCGGCGGTAGGTGTCATGCCAGCAGTCGGCGACCCACTCGCTGACATTTCCGGCCAGGTCGTGCACGCCGAAAGCGTTGGCGCGGTAGCTGCCGACAGGCGCCGGACCCGAGGCGCCGTCGCCGTAGCCGGCGAATGCGTTGTTCCAGCGGCGACCGCTCGGCGACACGTCCAGGGAGCCGGTGAAGTTGCCCGCGCGCACCGGTGGCGTGCCATCGCCCCACGGGTAGCGCCTCGCGTTGCCGGCGCGCACCGCGTATTCGAACTCGGCTTCGCTCGGCAGCCGGTAACGCTGGCCGGTCTGCGCCGACAGCCACTCGGCGTAGGCGATCGCATCCTTGGCGCTGATGTGGACCACCGGCAGGTCGTCACGGGCCGGATTGCCGGCGTAGTCGGACTGCCAGTCGACGTTGCCGCGACGCACGAAATTGCCGCCGCGCTCGTCGTAGGCGTTTGAATAGCCGCGTCGTGTGGCGCGTGCGCGATGTTTGCTCGCCGCCATGAAACGGCGGAACTCGCCAACGGTTATCTCCGTGCGCGACATGGCGAGGCCGCGCTCGAAACGGATGTTGCGCAGCGGCCGTTCGGCATCGCTGGAATCGATCTCGCCCTCCGGCGCGCCCATGCGGAAGGCACCGTGCGGGATCACCACCAGTTGCGGCCCGCGACCACCGCCCTGCATCGCGTCGGTGAAGGTCTGCCCGGGGCGGAACAGGCCGTAATGGGTGGCCAGGTCGATGCGCTCGCGCAGCTCGCGCGCGGCCGGGTCGCCAGCCGGGGCGATGCGCAGCATCACGGCCAGCAGTCGCCGCGCTTCGTCGACGCTGGCATTGCGGGTCAGCACGGTGATGCCGGCGTCGCGCAGCGCATTGACCCGGACGATGCGCTGCATTGCCACGCGGGCGCGGGCATCGTCGACGCTGGCGAAGCCCGGTCGCACCTTCGCCGCGATGTCGAGTTCGCGCTGGGCGTCTTCGTAATCGTCATGGTCGGCGGCGACTTCGGCGCGTCGAATCAACGCGCTCTCGACCGCGGCGATGCCCTGGTTGGCGCGCTGGTCGCCCGGGCGCAGCTCAAGGGCCTGGTGGAAATAACCCAGTGCCGTGTCGTCGCCGCCATCGACGCCGAGACGCCCGGCATTGAGCGCTTCCTCGCCGAGGCGATTGGCTTCCTGCGCCTGGTCGGACTTGTCCAGGCGGGCCAGGTAGGCAACCACCTTGGCATCGTCCGGCGCGACGGCACGCGCGACCGCGGCGACCTCGTGCGCGCGGCGCAGCGACAGCGGATCGCGGTCGATCGCCGCGAGCGCTTCGTTGCCCTTGCCGAGCAGACTGGTCATGGCGCGGCGCATGCCCGCCTGCACCGCGGCATCGTCCGGCGCAAACCGGCGCAGGGCCAGGTACAGCGGGATCGCATCGGCGGCCGTGCCGAACAGGCGCTCTTCCTTCAAGGCCTCGGCAGCGTCGGCCTTGAGCTCCTTGAAGTTGGCTTCATTGACCTCGACCGCAGGCGCGCGCCACGGCGGCACCGGCGACACCGCCTGGTCGGCACTGATGGTCACAATCGGCGCACGTGCGCCGGCGGCTTCGCGGGACGAGCCGGACGGCTCGCGCGAACAGCCCGACATCACAGCCAGCATGGCGGCGAAAGCCAACAACGGTGCGCGCAATCGTCCTCCTCGCCTCATGCCGGGACACTTGGGTGCGTCGAAAGTAGGCTATTGTCGCCCGCCCCGGCAACCTCGCCACCCCCTTCCCCGCTTACCATCCCCACATGCCTGCCGCCTGGATCACCGACCCCGCCGCCCTGCGCGCCCACTTTGCTACGCCGCCGGCGCGGATCGGACTGGACACCGAATTCATCCGCGAACGCACCTTCTGGCCGCAACTGGCGCTGGTGCAGATTTCGATCGAGCGCGGCGACGACGAGCCCGAGATCCTGCTGGTCGACCCGCTCGCGCCGGGCATCCTCGCCGCGCTGACGCCGATCCTCGCCGACGAATCCATCGTCAAGGTGATGCACAGCCCCAGCGAAGACCTGGTGGCCTTCCGCCATTCCTGCGGCGTGGTGCCCAAGCCGCTGTTCGACACCCAGCTGGCCGCCGCGCTGGCCGGCATCGGCGCCGGCCTGGGCTATCAGAAGCTGGTGGAACAGTTGACCGGCGTCACCCTGGCCAAGGGCGAGACGCGCTCGGACTGGTTGCGCCGCCCGCTGTCGCCGGCCCAGCTCGAGTATGCCGCCGACGACGTGCGCCACCTGTTCGAGATGCACGACCAGCTCCAGCACCGTCTGCAGGAACTGGGTCGAAGCGAATGGCTGGCCGAGGACGCCGCACGCACGGTGATCAACGCCGAGAACGAAGGCCCGGAACGCTGGCCGCACGCGACCATGCGCAGTGCCCAGTTCCTCGAACGCGACGCACAGCTGCGCCTGCTGCGCCTGCTGCGCTGGCGCGACACCTACGCCCGCGACAACGACCGCCCGCGCAACTGGATCCTCGACAACGAACTGGCCGTCAACCTCGCCCGCAACCCGCCGATGGACCGCGCCGGCTTGCAGCGCGATCTCGACGCGCACCCGAAGGCACCGCGCAAGCTCGGCGATGCGGTATGGGCGGCCTTGAACACCCCGCTGCCCGATGAAGCCGACGCCCCCGACGCCAACGAGGGCGACAACCGCGACAAGCAGCGGTTGCGCAAACTGCAGGACGCGGTGGCCGCGCGCAGTGCCGAGCTGGGATTGCCCGATGGCGTGCTCGCCTCACGGCGGTGGCTCGAGGCGCTGCTCGATCGCGGCGAGTGGCCGGATGCACTGTCGGGCTGGCGCCGTGAGGCGCTGGAGGCGGGGATTGCGCCGTTGCTGGCGGGGCAGGACTGAAGTCAGGGTGCCCTCTGGCCAGATGCGGCCACAGTCACTCGCGGTTACCTACAATCCAGGACCCTGGCCAGCCAGCAGCGTGCGCATATGCGTAAGAAGGCATGGTGTTTCATCCTGCTGCAGTTATTCATTGCTGCCGCGGTCGCGGCCCCTCCGTTGACGACGAAGGAGGCGGTAATCGACGCCATGCGCCGGGGTGAAGCGGGGGTGACATTCCAGGAGTGCGCGCAATGCCCGGTTATGGTCATCGTGCCGCGCGGACGCTTTCAGATGGGATCGCCAGATTCCGAACCCGGGCGTGGAAAAGACGAATCGCCGCTACACCAGGTGTCAATCGACTACACGCTTGCAGTCAGCATTTACGAAGTGACGCTGGCGCAGTATCGCGACTTCACCGTCGCGTCCAAGCGGGCGGTCGGCGGCGACTGCATTACCGACCGGGTGAAGGTTGGCGACTGGCAACCAAACGCCACCACCACCTATCTGGATCCGGGGTTCTCGCAGGAGCCAAACCATCCGGTGGTCTGCGTGAGCTGGGAGGACGCCCAGGCCTACGTTGACTGGATCAATGTGCAGACAGGCGGAGCCTATCGTTTGCCCACCGAGGCGGAATGGGAATACCTAGCGCGCACTGGCAGCCAGCACGCGTACCCCTGGGGCGACAGCGCGGACGACGGCTGCAAGGACGCCAACAATGCTGACGCGAACTTCGCAAAGAAGTATCCGGACGCGGAGGTGGCTCACTGCGACGACGGATCACCGAACACGGCGCCTGTCGGGCGCTATCGGCCCAATGCGTTCGGGCTGTATGACGTGATGGGAAACGTCAACGAGTGGACACTCGATTGCGGCGCGCCCGACTACCTTCACGCACCCACCGATGGCAGCGCGCAACTCGCGAGGGGATGCGACAGGCGTGTCACCCGGGGAGGGTCCTGGGGCACGACTGCGAAGGACACCCGGTCAGCAAACCGCATGCGGTATTCGGCCGGCGCCAGGGACGACTCGATCGGTTTCCGTCTGGTGCGGGTGGGCGCGGAGTGATCGAGCGGACCTGATCGAGCCTCGCCAGGCCTCTCTTTCCGGCATTTCCGCCCCTGCCGTCGGCCGCCTTGGCAGCCGCCCTTTCCTGCCGCTAGAATCCGGCTCATGGGGCGGTAGCTCAGCTGGGAGAGCGTCGCGTTCGCAATGCGAAGGTCGGGAGTTCGATCCTCCTCCGCTCCACCACTTCATCCAGCCAATGCAGCGCGTTACGCCCCTCGGCGTCACGCGTTGTTTTGTTTGTGCGCCCTGCGGCCCTCGTTCCGCGAAATCACGGCACAGACGCCTTCGCGATCTCCGCCGCCACTTCACTGATCAACGCCCGCAACCACTGATGCGCCGGGTCATGTCGATACCGCACATGCCAGGCCATCTCCGTCGGGAACGTGCCCAGGTCGACCGGTGCCGGCAGCACCTTCAGGCGTGCATCGCCGGCAAGGTGCCGGCAGATCTGCATCGGCAGCGTCGTGCAGTAGTCGGTCACCGCGAGCATCTCCGGGATCGCCAGGAAGTGCGTCACCGAGACGGCCACGTCGCGTCGCAGTCCCTGGCGCTCAAGCGCCTGGAACAGGCCGGCGCGCAGTCGGCCGGCCGGCAGCACGTTGACGTGCTTGAGCTGTTCGTACTGCTTCCTCGACAGGCGCTTGTTGACCTGCGGGTGGTCGGCGCGCACGACGCAGGCCAGGCCGTCGTCCATCAGGTGTTGCACGACCAGGTTGTCCGGCGGATCGACGATGCGGCCCAGGACCATGGCCGTTTCGCCCGAGATCGCGCCGGTCTCGGCGAGGTCGGTGCCGTACGGCGTGAGGCGCAGGCGGATGCCCGGTGCGCGCTCGCGCAGTCGCGCGACGATCGCCGGCACCAGCACGAACTCGACGTAACTGTTTGGCGCGATGGTGAACAGTCGCTCGGCCTTCGCCGGGTCGAAACCCTGCTGGCCCAGGATCAGTTCGTCGAGGCTGGCCACTGCCGCGGCGATGCCTGGCGCCAGTGACTCGGCTTTCTGCGTCGGCTGCATGCCGTAGCGCTCGCGGATGAAGAGCGGGTCCTGGAGCATGTCGCGAAGGCGGACCAGCGCATTGGAGAGCGCCGGCTGGGTGATGCCCAGCCGCGCGGCGGCGCGCGTGACGTTGCGCTCCTCCATCAGGGCCAGGAAGACCGGCAGCAGGTTCAGGTCGTATCGCATCCAGACATGATGCTCCTGAATATCTTAAATTCAACAAATAAATTGGATGAATTAGTCGGCAAGTCGCATTGTTCTTTCCAACGCACCACGGTGCATTAACTGGAACAACGCCATGTCTACCGACCTCCTCTTCTCCCCCACCCGCATTGGAGCCATCGACGTCGCCAACCGGGTCGCCATGGCGCCGCTCACCCGCTCGCGCGCCGACATGGATGGCGTGCAGACCCCGCTCGCGGTCGAGTACTACCGCCAGCGCGCATCGGCCGGCCTGATCATCACCGAGGCCACCAACATTTCGCGCCAGGGTCGCGGCTACGCCTACACCCCGGGCATCTACACCGATGCGCACGTCGCTGCCTGGGCACCCGTGACCAAGGCCGTCCATGATGCGGGCGGCAAGATCGTCGTGCAGCTGTGGCACGTCGGTCGCATGTCGCACGTCTCCATGCAGGCAGACGGCGCCGCGCCGGTGGCACCTTCGGCGCTCCAGGCTGGCGGCAATGTGTTCACCGAAGCCGGCTTCGAAGCTCCGTCCATGCCGCGCGCACTGGAAACCGACGAGATCGCCGGCATCATCGAGGACTACCGCAATGCTGCGCGCAAGGCCAAGGAAGCCGGCTTCGACGGCGTCGAGGTGCACGCAGCCAACGGTTACCTGCTGGAGCAGTTCCTGCGCGACAGCACCAACCAGCGCCAGGACTGCTACGGCGGTTCCATCGAAAACCGCGCACGGCTTACGCTCGAAGTCGTCGAAGCCGTCGCCGAAGTATGGGGCGCCGATCGCGTCGGCCTGCGACTGTCACCACTGTCCACGGCCATTGGCGACACCGCGCTCGACAGCACGCCGATGGAAACCCACGAGTACCTGATCCGACGCCTGGGTGAAATGGGCCTGGCCTATCTGCACGTGGTCGAGGGGCAGCTGCACGGCGACAACGGCGCCTTCGACATCAAGGCATTGCGCGCGGCCTTCAATGGCAAGTACATCGCCAACAATGGCTATGACAGGCAGCGCGCCATCGAGGCGACGACATCGGGTCACGCCGACATGGTCGCGTTCGGCAAGCCCTTCATCGGCAACCCGGACCTGGTGGAACGCCTGCGCGGGAATGCACCTCTGCTTGAGGCGCCGGCCACTTCGTACTTCGGCGGTGGAGCTGCCGGTTACACCGAGCTCGCTGCCGCGTGAAGCACGACGCCCCGGGACCGCAAGGTTCCGGGGCTTGTGTTGCTATCGACCGCTCAACAGCAACGCCGCTTCCAGGAGCGGCTTCGCCCATTCCGGCGTGCGCCCGAGCGAGGCCAGGTCATCCGGCCAGACCAGCTTGCCCGCTTCCATCTCCGCGGCCAGCACCGGATCCGGAATCGCCTTGCCGCGCGCGACGTCGACGCTGTTGTCGTACACCTGCAGATGCGCCAGGTCCGGCATCAGCGCGATCAGGTTCTCAAGTGCGGCCGGGTAACGCTCGCGGATCTTCGCTTCGGGAATGTCGTGCCCGCCCGTGACCACGCGGGCTTTGACGCGGGCGATGTGCTGCTCGGGCGACGAGAGTCCGCAGAACCACATCAACACGTCATGCGTGCGCGCGGCCGCCTTGATCCTGGCCGGCACGGTGCGTCCGCCGAGCGTGGTTTCGAAGGCGTAGTTGCTACCGCGCTCGAGCGCCTCGTCCAGGCGTCGCATGCCTTCCTGCCACGCGGCGGCATTGGCCTGAGTCTGCTCGCATCCAGTTTGCGCGATCAGTTCGCGCGCGAACGTGTCGGGGTTGAACCAGCTCAGTCCGGCGCGTTCGAGCAGGTGGCCGCCGACCGAACTCTTGCCCGCGCCGTTGACCCCGGCAAGGACATAGAGAACGGGACGCGACTTCAATGACTCGCCCCGGCCTTGACCTTGCCGCGCAGCTTGGCCGGCCCGTGCATCAGCGCACGCAGGCGGTCACCGGCGTCGGCGGCCTGCAGCGAGGCCAGGCGCTCATCGAAGCGGTGGCGAAGTTCGTCGAGCGCGGAATCGTTCTTCGCTTCGGCCTCGTGCAGGGCACGGATCATCGCGTCGTACTCCTCGGCCGGAATGATCACCGCCTCGGGCTCGTTGTGGTTGGTCACCACGACCTTGCCCATGCGGCCGATCGCCTTCATCACCCCGCGCCATCCGAGCTTCTTGACGTCCGAGGCGGGCGTCCTGGGCAGGTCTTCGATTGCATCGAGCTTGAGGGGCAGCGCCATGGGGCGGTCCTCGGGATGGGCTTGGGGTAAATATACCCTTTTTACCCTTTTTGGCCAGTGCTCCCGGGCCTGAAGGTGCCAACGGGCGCCCGGACACGCAAAAGGCGCCACGGCGATGCCGCGGCGCCCTCGGGATGCCAGCAAGGAGCACGCATCACCAGGCACCGGCCTGGCGACGTGGCCGCCCTACTTGTGTTTCGCGCTCTCGGCGCGATCGACCGCGCCGTCGGAATTGGCGTCCATCACTGCGAAATCGTTGTCGGTGAAGACGTCGATCTCGTCGATGGTCAGGAAGCCATCCTTGTTGCTGTCAATCCTGTCGAACTTGCTCGGGTCCGGTGCGGACGCCAGCTCGGCGCGCGACAGCTTGCCATCGCCATCGCCATTGCCGTCGTAGAGCAGCACCAGCTCCTGCACGAAGCCGCCGTACTCGTTGCGATCGACTTTGCCGTCATGGTTCGCGTCGGCCGCATCGAAGCGCGCGGGCGCTGCATCGGCCTTGACCTGCGCGAACGCCGGCGTGGCAGCCGCGACAAGGAGGAGGAGGATCAGCTTGGTCATCATGATGTTGCCGTCCTGTAGTTGAGCCCGACTGGAGCCTGCCCGCGTGGAGTCAGCCCACATCCCATTGCCCGTTGGATTTCTTGCAGGCGGTGCCGGTCGTCTCGTCGACCGATTCGCCACCGATGCTCAGGCCACGGCGGAAGTCGCGGCAAACGCGTCCGTCCGTCATCCGCTTGGTGTTGAGGGCGACGAAGTAGCCGGACTCGTTGGTGCGCGGGTCGGACCACGTGATCTTCTGGCCCGAGGCACCCTGGTTGAGTGCACGCTGCGCGGCGTCCTTTTCGTACTCGGACTTGGCGTGCTTCTTGTAGAGATGATCGCCAAGGAAGCCGCCGGCCACTGCGCCGGCCGCTGTCATCAGCGCCCTGCCCGTGCCGCCGCCGAACATGTTGCCGACCAGGCCACCCACGACCGCGCCGGCGACCACCGAGCCGGACTGCTTCTGGGTTTCGCGCGTGCCCGGATCCGTGGCGCAAGCCGCGAGCGTAAGCGTGACTGCCAATACGAAGACGTGCTTCCCGAAGACGTGTTTCATCCGTCCTTCTCCCTTAGCCACGCCACCACCACGGCGCTGTGACGGGGCAATCATCCTCGGTGCCCGTGAACTGCCCGTGATAGCCATCACGTGCCTGAGTAGGCCACAGACGCTGCCAAGCGGTACAACGTCGTCACAAAACCATTGCATCGACTCTGCTGCTATCGCCGCAGGCGCACGGGTGAACCCGACCGGCTCGTACGGACGGGCGCGGAACAAGGCTGCGGGCACAGCGGGACCCGGTTTCGCCACGTCGACTTCAGGGTGGAAATCATGACCATCGCCGTTGCGGACGTACCCCTGCACGTATCCGCCGTCGATGGCCCGGTGATCCGGTCGGCCGGTCTCGCGTTTGCCCTGGCAATGGCTGGCCTTTTGGTGATGGCAGGCTGCGGAAAGAAGGAGGCTCCGCCGCCGGCTGCAGTGCCGGTCAAGGTGATGACCGTCCTGCAGCAGGACACGCCGCTGTTCGAGGAATTCGTCGGCGAGGTCACCGGTTCGCGCGAGGTGTCGCTGCGCGCGCAGATCACCGGCGTGCTGATGAGCAAGCACTTCGATGACGGCTCGCTGGTCACCGAAGGCCAGAAACTTTTCAGCATCGATCCGCGTGCACCGTTGGCCGAGCAGGCCAACGCGCGTGCAGGCCTCGCCGCCGCCCGCGCCGACCTTGCCCGCGCCCGCCAGGACGTCGACCGCTACGGGCCGCTGGTCAAAGAGAACGCGATTTCCAAGCAGATCTACGACAACGCCGTCGCCGCGATGCAGGCCGCGCAGGCGCAGGTGTCGGCCAACCAGGCGGTGGTCGACCAGGCGTCGCTGGGCGTCGAATACGCCACCGTGACCGCGCCGCTGACCGGCCGCATCGGTGCTGCCCAGGTGTTTGCCGGCGACCTGATCACCGCAGGCACCACTGTCCTTGCCGAAGTGTCGGAAGACGATCCGGTGTGGGTGTACTTCAGCATCAGCGAAGCCAAGCTGCTCGATTACGAACGACGGTACCGCGGCGGCACGCCGAAAGCCGACGATCCGATCCGCCAGGTCAGGATGACCCTCAGCGACGGCACCGAGTACAAGTTGCCCGGCATGATCATCTTCGCCGACCGTGCGCTGGACCCGCGCACCGGCACATACCGGCTGCGCGCCGAGTTTCCCAATCCGCAGCACCAGCTCTACCCCGGCCTGTTCGCACGCATCCAGGTGCGCGCCGACCAGCGCAAGGGCGCCCTGCTCGTGCCCGACCGCGCGGTGGTGCAGACACTGGGCAAGTACTTCGTCACCACGGTCGACGCCGACAGCAAGGCGCAACAGGTGCCGGTCGTTCCCGGCCCGCGTTACGGCGGCCTGTGGGTCATCGACAAGGGCCTGAAGCCGGGCGACACCGTGGTGGTGGAAGGCGTGCAGAAGGCGCGCCCGGGCGTGCCGCTGAAGGTGACCAAGGTGACGTACGAGCAACTCCAGGCGCCTGCCCCCGTGGCACAGCCGCCCGGCGGCGCGACCAAGGGCTGAGGGGCGCACACCATGGCGCGCTTCTTCATCGACCGCCCGGTTTTTGCGATCGTCATATCGCTGTTCCTGGTGCTGGCCGGGACGCTGGTGATGATCGGCCTGCCGATCTCGCAGTTCCCCGACATCGCCCTGCCCAACGTCAAGGTCACCACGCTCTATCCGGGCGCGAGCGCGGACGTGGTCGAGGACGCGGTCACCGCGCCGCTCGATACGCAGATCAACGGCGTCACCGACATGAAGTACATCAAGTCGGTGTCCGGTGACGACGGCTCGACATCCATCTCGGTCACCTTCGACCTGGAGCGCGATGTCGACATCGCCTCGGTGGAAACGCAGAACCGCGTTGCCCAGATCCAGCCGCGCCTGCCAAGCGAGGTCAACGACATCGGCGTGACGGTGGCCAAGAGCTCGCCCGACACGCTGATGTTCCTGTCGTTCTATTCGCCCAAGGGCAGCTACGACCAGCTGTTCCTCAACAACTACCTCTACAACTACATCCTCGACACGCTCAAGCGGGTCAGGGGCGTCGGCGAGGCCAAGGTCTACGGTTCCGAGTTCGGCATGCGCCTGTGGCTGCGGCCGGACAAGATGGCCACCCTCGGCCTGACCGCCACCGACGTGGTCAACGCGATCCAGGAACAGAACAAGCAGGCCGCGGCCGGCCAGGTCGGCCAGCCACCGGCCGACTCGCCCAGCGGCTTCCAGTATTCGCTGCGACTGCAGGGGCGGCTGGTCGAGCAGTCCGAGTTCGAGGACATCATCCTGCGCTCGCTGCCGGACGGTTCGTACATCCGCGTGCGCGACATCGCCCGGGTCGAACTGGGCGCCAAGGACTACAGCACGGTCGCCAAGTTCAACGGCCAGCCGGCGGCGGCGATGAGCATCGCCCTTGCACCGGGCGCGAATGCGCTGGAGACGGCCGAACTGATCAATGCCGAGGTCAAGCGGCTGGCGGAGAGCTTCCCGCAGGACCTGGACTACGACGTCACCTACGACACCTCGCTGTTCGTGGTGGCGTCGATCGAGGAGGTCGTGCATACCTTCGTCGAGGCACTGATCCTGGTGCTGATCGTGGTGTTCCTGTTCCTGCAGAGCTGGCGTGCCACGCTGATCCCGATGCTGGCGGTGCCGGTGTCGCTGATCGCCACGTTCATCGCGTACCAGTTCCTCGGCTTCTCGATCAACACGCTGTCGCTGTTCGGCATGGTGCTGGCGATCGGGATAGTCGTAGATGACGCGATCGTGGTGGTCGAGGCGGTCGAGCACATCATGGAGCACGACAAGCTTCCGCCGAAGGAAGCCACGCGCAAGGCCATGGACGAAGTATCCGGGCCGGTGGTGGCGATCGCACTGGTGCTGTCGGCGGTGTTCATCCCGATGGCGTTCGTGCCGGGCGTGACGGGTCAGCTGTACAAGCAGTTTGCGCTGACCGTGGCGGTATCGACGCTGTTCTCGGCCCTGGTCGCACTGACCCTGACGCCGGCGCTGTGCACGCTGCTGCTCAAACCCAAGCAGCCCGGCCCGCCGAAGGGGCTGATGGGTCGGTTCTTCGCCCGCTTCAACCACTACTTCGAGCGGCTCACGTTCCATTACACCGGCGTGGCCAAGCGCGGAACCGGGGCGCTGAAGCACATCGTGGTGATGATGCTGGTGCTGCTGGTCGCCCTGTTCCTGCTGTTCCGCATCACCCCGACGGGCTTCGTCCCGGACGAGGACGTCGGTGCGTTCTTCATGCAGGCGATCCTGCCAGATGCATCCTCGACCAAGCGCACTGACAACGTGGTCAACGAGATCAGCGCGAAGCTGCGCGGTCTGGACGGCGTCGATGCGGTGCTCGGCATCACCGGCTACGACATCATCTCCGGCACCGCCGCGCCGAACGCCGCGATGATGGTGGTCAAGCTCAAGCCCTGGGAGGACCGGAAGGAGAAGGAGCAGCAGGTCAATGCGCTGATCCAGAAGGCGATGGGCATCGGCGCGCAGACGCCGGAGTCGGTGGCGATCGCGTTCAACCCGCCTGCCCTGCCCGGTTTCGGCTCGGTGTCGGGCTTTTCGATGATGCTGCAGGCGCGCGATGGCCAGAGCGCGGAAGAGCTGGCCGAAACGGCGGCGCAGTTCGTCCAGGCGGCGCAGAAGCGACCGGAGATCGGCCGCATCACCACGACCTACTCGGCATCGACGCCCAACTACCGCATCACCGTCGACCGCGAGAAGGTGAAGAAGCTCGGCATTCCGATCTCGGATGTGTTCGGCACGTTGCAGGTCTTCCTCGGCAGCCTGCAGGTCAACGACTTCACCCGCTTCGGCAAGAACTACCGCGTGTCGGTGCAGGCCGACGCCGAGTTCCGCCGCGACATCTCGACCCTGTCGACGCTGTTCGTGCGCAACGGCAACGGCGAGATGGTGCCGCTGGACACCGTGGTCACGGCCACGCCCGGCATCGGCCCGCGTTTCACCATGCGCTACAACCTGTACCGCAGCGCCGAGATGACCGGCTCGCAGGCGCCGGGCTACAGCTCCGGCGATGCGTTGCAGGCGCTGCGCGAGGTCGCCGCCGAATCGCTGCCGGCCGGTTACGGCTACGAGTGGTCGGGACAGACCGCGGAGGAAGTGGAGGCCGGCAACGCGGCCGCCCTGGTGATGGCGCTGTCGGTGGTGGTGGTGTTCCTGTTCCTGGCCGCGCTGTATGAAAGCTGGGCGGTGCCGTTCGCGGTGCTGCTGGCAACGCCCTTCGGCGTGCTTGGCGCGCTGATCGCGATCCTGCTGGCGAAGCTGGACTTCAACGTGTATGGACAGATTGGCCTGGTGACACTCATAGGCCTGGCGGCGAAAAACGCGATCCTGATCGTGGAGTTCGCCAAGCTCTACCGCGAGAGCGGCATGTCGATCCACGATGCGGCGATGGAGGCAGCCAAGCTGCGCCTGCGGCCGATCCTGATGACCTCGTTCGCCTTCATCCTCGGCGTGGTGCCGCTGGTGCTCGCCTCCGGCGCCGGTGCCGCATCCAAGTTCTCGGTTGGCACCGTCGTGTTCGGCGGCATGCTCACCGCCACCCTGCTGGCGGTGCTGGTCGTGCCCGCGCTTTACGTGCTGATCCAGAGCCTGGCCGAGCGCTTTGGCGGACCGCCGAAGTTCAAGGAAGGCGCGGCGACGCCACACCCGCCACAGGCGCCGTCGGAGGGAGGAGCGCACTGATGCGTGCTGCCGCCCTGCTCATCGGTGTGTCGATCGCGCTCACCGGCTGCATGCTCGGCCCGAATTACTCGCGGCCCGACCTGGAGCTGCCGGTGCAGTACCGCGCACCGCTGACCCAGGCCGAGGCGCAATCGATCGCCGATGTCGCCTGGTTCGACCTGTTCCGCGATCCGCAGCTATCGGCGCTGATCCGCGAGGCGATCGACAACAACCTCGACCTGCGCCAGGCATTGTCGCGAGTCGAACAGGCGCGTGCCAACGCCAAGTTCGCGCGCGGATCGCTGGGTCCCGACATCCGCGGCACGCTGAGCTCGACCCCATCGGCTGGCAGCGGCGACGACGACACGGTTTATTCGGCCGGGCTGTCGCTGGTCTGGGAGATCGACCTGTTCGGCAAGCTGCGCCGCGGCAGCGAAGCCTCGCGCGCCAACCTGCTGGCCACCGAGGACGCGGCACGCGGCGTGCTGGCCACGCTGGTGACGCAAGTCGCGGCGACCTGGCTGTCGCTGCGTGAGCTGGACGAGGAGCGCGCGATCATCGAGCGCACCATCACCAGCCAGGAAGAGTCGCTGCGCCTGATCCGCGCGCAGCTGCGCAGCGGCGTGGCTTCCGGCGCCGAGGAGCAGCAGGCGATCGCGCAGCTGGCGACCACGCGTGCGCAGTTGCCGTCCACCGAGCAGCAGATACTCGCCACCGAGAACGTGCTGGCGCAGCTGCTCGGCCGTTACCCGCAACCCATCGACCGCGGCAGCCAGATGGCCAATGGCGGCATGCCCGATTCACCCGACATTCCCACCGGATTGCCCACCGAACTGCTCGAGCGTCGCCCCGACGTGCGTCTGGCCGAGAACCAGTTGCATGCGGCGACCGCGCGCGTCGGCGTCGCCGTCGCCAACCGCTTCCCGTTCCCCACCATCGGTCTGAGCGCGCTGTTCGGCCGTACCGCCGTCGACCTCAGCGACCTGGGTTCGAGCAGCCGCTCGCTCAGCGTCAACTCCTGGGGCCCGTACGTCGATCTGCCGATCATCGACTTCGGTCGCGCCGGCGCCAATGTCGACCTCGCCCGCGCACAGACCGACGAGGCCGCGCACGTCTACCGGCAGACCGTCCTGCAGGCGCTGGTCGAAGTCTCCAGCAACGTCAGCGCCTACGAGAAGTCGGCGAGCATCATCAGCGCCAACGAGGAGAGCACCACCGCCAACCGCGAGAACCTGCGCCTGCAGCGGCTGCGCTACAAGGCCGGCGTCAGCAGTTACCTCGAGGTGCTCGACGCCGAGCGGCAGCTGCTGAGCTCCGAACTCAGCCTGGCCCGTGCCCGGCTGTTGCGCCTGACTTCCTACATCGACGTCTACCGCGCCCTCGGCGGTGGCTGGTCGGACGAGGAACTGCTTCGCATCGCGCAATGACCGCGGCCGGGCCGTCGCAGTGGCAACGCGTTCCTCAATCGTCCTTTCGACGTCGCTGCCGGGTCTTGGCCGCGTCCGTCAGGTAGCGACTGTGGCGCTCCAGCAGAAGGCGTCCCGGCCCGCTTGTATCGCCCATGGCCGCGGCGACCCGCGGCCAGATCCCCGCACTGGACCAGCGCAGGAATCGGACATACACGCTGCGCCAGGAACCACGGCCAGGTGGCAGGTCGCTCCAGACGCAGTCGACGCACGCGACCCACAGCACCGACTCGATGAAGCGACGCACACCCTGTGGCCGGTACTTGCGGCGATCGCCGCGTAGCGGAAAGACCGCCTGCATTACGGCTGCCCATTGCGCTTCGGTCAGGAACGGCTGTTCCGCGGAGGGGCCTGAACTGCCGACATCGCCCCAGATAGAATCGCAGTGAACCACGATCCGGGTCGCGCCGCGTTCCGTCTGCTCCTGGATGCGATCGGCGAAGGTCTCGACGCGTGATGCCGCCTGGGCCAGCAACTCCTGCACAACCGTGGTGGCGACGCCGGGGGCAGCATCCACCACGACCTCGACCCTGCAGCTCCCGGCAACGCGATCGTCGCGGTTGATGCGCAACACGACTTCGCGCAGCGACGGGCTGTCGGCGCCCGCCTGGGGCGCACGCGGCGTTACCGGGTCCGGCTGCGCACCTTCCGCGTCGTCAGTCGTATCGATCGCCTTCCGCACCGGTCGCGCCCTGTTCCCGACGGCGCCCGGTACGAATGTGCCCAAAATGCATTGCAGTGCTGATTCCATGGCCGCCTCGCTTGTCCTGGATCGCATGCGCGATCGAGGCACCGGAATGGCACCCCATCGATGAATCGCGAATCCCGTGACAAACACGACATGCGCCAGCCAACCGCCTCATCCATCCGGACGCCTGGCTGCACGCCGTGCGTACAGATGGGCCAGCCGCAGGTTGCCTGCCCGGCGCTCGACATCCGCCAGCGCGAGGTACGCATCCGACAGGTCCTGCTGGCGGACCTGAGGTACCTGCTTGTGCAGCTGCGTCACGACGGCCAGCAAAGTCGCGCGCGCCGCGGCGACGTCCCCGCGCGCGAGCAGGGCGCGACCCAGGTGCACAGCGGCTCCCACCGTCCGGGGGTGGTCCTGACCGTGTTCCTGGATCAGTTCGTCGCGTGCCGTGCGCAGGGTGTCGATGCCGTCGGCGACGCGGCCCGACCGGTAAAGCGCGACACCGAGGATCTGGCGAGGATGGCCCGCCAGACGTTGGGCGCCGACCAGCGCGTCGATGGCCCTGCGTGCGAACTCGGCCGATTCGAAATGGCGTCCCAGCCCTTCTTCCGCCTCCGCGATCAGCGCGTCCATCGCCGGGACGGCGAAGCCGCGTTCGCCCATGATCGCCACCACGGCCAGGCGCGCACGTACCGCACCGTCCAGGCACTGCTGATGGCGCCCATCGGCGCACTGTGCACGGCTCAGGCCAATGAGTGCGGTCACCGCCAGGTTGCTGCCGGACTGGCCGAACATATCCACGATCCGGATCACTTCCCGGAAATCCAGCTCGGCACTGGCGTGTTGTCCAAGCTCCAGCTTCAGCAGCCCACGATGGATCAGTGGTTGCGCCATGCCCATGCTGTTCTCGCCATACACGCCGATGCGGAATGCCAGTGCTTCGTCGATCAGATGGTCGGCCAGCGCCAGCTCGCCGCTTTCAATCAGGAACTCGATCCGGAACCGCCGGCGCAGGTCGGCTTCGCGCGGATCGACGCGCGCGGCAATCGCCTCGCTGTAGCGGAATGTCGCCATCGCCCGCTCCGGCAGGTTGAGGATCTTCCATTGCACGTAGGCCTGGCGGACCAGGACGTCGAGCAAGGGCAGCGGATTGCTGGCGGCGATGCGTTCGGCCAGCACTCTGGCGGCCTCGTGATCGTGCATGCCCTGCAAGTAACGGCCGCTGATGATCTGGATGTCGCCACGCAATCTCAGCAGGCTCGAACGCAGCGCGAGCGCGCTCGGATGCGTGGCCTGGCCGACCCAGTCCAATGCCTTTGCGACCAGGGGCTCGTCCATCCTGCCCAGCAGGAAAGACGATGTCGCCAGCTGGTAGGCGGTCGTCGCGCGCGTCACCGGGGCGATCTCGTCGGATTCGATCGACAGCGCCTCGCGGAACAACTCCACCGAGGTGCTGTCCTCACCCATCGTGGCGTAGTTCTGGCCGATGGTGGTCAGCAGCCGAAAGCGCAATTCCGGGTCGTTGTCGAACTCGATGCGGGCACGTTTCGCGCCGCGTTCCAACAGCTCGCGCGCGGTCATCCCGGTATCGCCGCCATCCAGTGGCAGCGCCGACGAGAACAGCCGCTCGAGGAACCGCGTCGCCGCTTCTGCTGTCAGCGCCTCGCGACGTGCGCGCTCGGCTTCGATCGCGGCGTGCCGTGCATGCCAGAGCGTCGAACCGGCGCCGGCCAGCATCGCCACGAACAGGGTCGACAACGCCAACACGCCAAAGCGATGGCGCGCGACGAACTTGCCGAGCCGGTAGCACGACGTCGCGGGCTGTACGCTCACCGGGCAGCCGCTCATCCAGTTGCGCAGGTCCTCAGCCAGCGCCGCGGCCGAGCCATAGCGCCGCTCTGGTTCGTACTGGAGGCAGAAGGCGACGATCGCGCCCAGATCGCCGGACAACGCCTGTGCCAGCGAGCGCGGATCGTGGCCGCGATGCTCCGCGAGCTCCGGCGATGCCATCGCCGCTGCCTGCGCCAGTGTCGGCATGGCATCGAGCCGCTGGCGTATCGATTCGACACTGGCATCGGCGGCCGTCAGCCGATACGGCAGCACGCCCGACAGCAACTGATAGAGCAGCAGGCCCAGCTGGTAGATGTCGCTCGCAGCGGTGGCCGCATGGCCGTCGAGCTGCTCCGGCGCGGCGAACTGCGGCGTCATCACCCGCGCCTCCGGTGTCTGCGCGCCACCGTTGCCCTCGATCAACAACTCGGCGATGCCGAAATCGAGCAGCTTGACGCGGCCCTCTTCCGTCACCAGCAGGTTCGACGGTTTGAGATCCCGGTGCACGACGCGCTGTCCGTGCGCGTGGCTGACGGCATCGACTGCCTGGCAGAAAAGCTCCACGCGTCGACGCAGCGCCAGCCGGCGCGCATCGCACCAGTCGCTCATCGGCTGCCCGTTGACCAGTTCCATCACGTAGTACGGCGCGCCGCACTCGCTCATGCCGCCATCGAGAACCACTGCGATACCGGAATGGCGCAACTGCGCGAGGATCTGGCGCTCGCGCAGGAAGCGCTCGCGCGTTGCGGGCGTGTCCAGGCCGAAGCGGATCAGCTTCAGCGCGGCATCCTGCTCGAAAGCGCCGTCTGCGCGCGTGGCGTGGTAGACCACGCCCATGCCACCGCGCCCGATGACCGAGCGAACCAGCCAGGCGCCGATGCGGTCGCCGATGAGATCGGCGCTGCGATCGTCCTGCGCGTCGACCTGTCCCAGCGTTGCCAGCAGCGAGTCGGGATGGCGATCGAGGATCGTACCGTCGGCGGCTTGGTCGCCGTCGAGCAGCTGCTCGGCCAGGGCGCGCAGCCGGGCATCGCCCGCACACGCGCGGTCGAGCCAGGCAGCCCGCGCAGGAGGCGGGAGATCCATGGCCGCGTCGAGAATGTCGAACGCGCGCCGCTGCAGGTCCACCGGCGTTCTCATGACGTTGCTGTCACGCTACTGGTTTCCGCTTTCGCCGGCGGCGAGGGCCGCGCCAAGGAAGGCACGCGCCTTCCTCCAGTCGCGCTGCACCGTGCGGACGGTGACGCCGAGGCTGCCGGCGATCTGCGCTTCGCTGTAGCCGCCGAAGTAGCGCAGCTCCACCACCCGCGCCAGGCGCGAATCGACCTCGGCCAACAGGCGCAGCGCGTTGTCCAGCGCAAGCATGCTGGCTGCGTCCTGCCTGGAGTCCGGAAGGTTCCCGGTCAGCGTGACCTGGACCAGCTGGGCACCGCGCTTGCCGGTGGCGGCACGGCGGGCATGGTCGATGACGATGTGCCGCATCGCCCTGGCAGAAAGCGCGAACAGGTGGTTGCGGTCGCGCGGGTCGATGCTGGCGCTGCTGAGCTTGAGGTAGACCTCGTTGACCAGGGCCGTCGGCGTCAGCGTGGTGTTGCGACTGGCAAGCTGGCGACGGGCATGTCGTCGCAGCTCCTCGTAGATCGCGGCATAGAGACGATCCAGGGCGGCCGTGTCGCTGTTGCGGGCCGTCCGCAACAGGCTTTCGAGTGTCTGTTCCTGCAACGGACACGCCGACTCGTTTCCACCGCCGACGGCGGCTCCATCCTTGCGCTCATCCATGAGCATTGCCTCGAATCCAGATCCGATCAGACCAGGCGATTGTGGTCCCGGGCCATCGGCGCCGCAAGCCGGCCGGCTTCGCCATCGGCAGCACGCACCAACGCCCATTCGCGTCGTCGTACCGCTACCATCTGCCGATGCGCACACCCGCCTGGCTACTCGGATCCGTCCTCCTTCTCGCTGGCTGCGCGACCGGGGACCACACCATGAGGCAGCACACGACACTCCAGGAAGGGATCGACGCGTTGATGCGCGACTACGACGGCCAGGCGCCCGGAGCATCCGTGCTGGTGCTGCGCGACGGCCAGGCCCTGGTGCAGCGCAGTTACGGTCTCGCCGACTTCGAATCGAACATCGCGGCAAACCCGGACAGCAACTACCGCCTGGCATCGGTCAGCAAGCAGTTCACCGCGGCGGCAATCCTGTTGCTCGCGCAGGATGGCCGCCTGCGTCTGGACGACCCCGCACGGCGCTGGCTGCCGGAGCTGCCGGCAGCCGCCGACGCGGTCACGATCCGCCAGCTGCTCACGCACACCGCCGGGCTGATCGATTACGAGGACGTGATGGACCCGGCCAGCGAAGTGCAGGTGCACGACGCCGACGTCCTGCGCCTGCTGTCCTCGCAGGACCGCACCTATTTCGCGCCGGGCAGCGACTATCGTTACAGCAACAGCGGCTATGCACTGCTGGCGCTGATCGTCGAGCGCGCATCGGGCCAGCGTTACGCGACCTTCCTGCACGACCGCATCTTCACGCCGCTTGGCATGACGGGCACGGTCGCCTACGAATCCGGGATTTCCGAGGTTGCCAGGCGCACCTACGGCTACAGTTTCGAGCACGGGCGCTGGAAGCGGACCGATCAGAGCAGCACCAGTGCCGTACTTGGCGACGGCGGCATCTATTCCTCCATCGCTGACCTGGCGAAGTGGGACGCTGCGCTCTATGACGAGCGGCTGCTGCGCAGCGAATGGCTGGCCCGGGCATTCACTCCGGCCACCGCAACCGACGATCCCGACGTGCGTTACGGCTACGGCTGGCGCATCACCGGCGAGACGCTATGGCATTCGGGCGAGACGATCGGCTTCCGCAACGTGATCGTGCGCTATCCGCAGCGCCACCTGACCGTGGTCGTGCTGACCAACCGCGATGACCCGGAGCCTTATGGCCTGGCCAGGCAGATCGCCGCGTTGGCGATGACGCGCTGAGGCGCCTTCACTCGATGGGAACGTCGAAGAAGACCTTCGGCGCCGGCTCGGGGTTGAGGGTGAAGTGCCACCACTCCATCGGGTAGTTGCGGAACCCGGCACGCTCCATCGCTGACCGCAGGCGCTGGCGGTTTTCGCGCTGGCGGGCATCCACCTGCGTCGAGTCGGTGTTGGCGCGCGTGTCGAAGAAGTCGAACGGCGTGCCCATGTCGAGCGGCACGCACGCGCTGCCATCTGCCCGGCACTGCATCAACGTGAGGTCCAGCGTCGCGCCGCGACTGTGTCCGGAAGTCGGCGAGATGTAGTCGCCGAGCAATTGGCGCTTGTCCAGGCGCGGGTAGTACTCCGGCTTGGTGCGCTGGTCACCCAGGTCACCGGCCCAGTCAACGAAGTGCCGCACCGCGCGCGCCGGGCGATAGCAGTCGTAAAGGCGCAGGCGCATGCCCTCGCGACGGAGATCCAACTCGGCCTGCTGCAGCGCCTTGGCAGCGTCGGCCAGCAGATAGCATCGGGCCGCACCGTAGCCATCGACACGGGTTCCGACGAAGTTGTCGCTGCCGGCGTAGCGGATGTCCAGGTCGATGTCCGGCACCAGTGCGCGGATGTCGACCAGGCCGGCAGATTCGGGCGTGGTGGCTTCAGATACGACCAGCGGTGGCGTCGAGGCGCAGGCGGCGACGGCCAGCGCCGTCACCAGCATCATCGCCGACGCACCGCACTTCATTCGCAGCCATGCTCCCACGTGAATGCCAGGTCTTCATAGTCGCAGCTGAAGTCCGCCTGCGGGTCGACCTTGGCCATCCGCATCTGCCTGGCCTGCGGGAAGTCCAGCCAGGCTTCGGCGTCGACACTGTCGTCGTCCCAGTTGACCAGCCAGCGCTTGCCGGCGCGCTGCACGATGCCGGTCAGCATCGGCGACTTTCTGGCGCGCAGGCGCACCGAGTCGCCATCGCGGCACAGCGAGACTTCGCCGAACCACGGATCGCGATAGACGCCCAGGTGCGGCGCCAGGTCCTTGGCCGTGACCTTGTTCCGCTTCGACGTGTCGGGTGCCTTTTCTGTCGCCGGACGCTTGGCATCCTCCTGCTCCAGCAGCCCGGCGTAATGGGCAACCGTCAGGCTCGGATCAGGGCGCGTGTAGAGCTTGACCAGCACCTGCCCTAGTACCGTGCGTGCGTCTTCACCTTCACCGTTGATCAGGATGACGAAGCCCACGCCCTTGTCGGGCAGCAGCGTCACCATCGAGTACATCCCCATCAGCGTGCCGGTGTGCAAGACCTTGAACGTGCCATCGACATCGGCCAGGCGCCAGCCGTAGCCGTACGCGGAGAAATGGCTGTCGTCCCACTCGCGCATGCGCCGCGACAGCGGCATCGGCATCTGTGGGGCCCACAGCGCTTCGCGCTGCTCGCGAGACAGCCAGTTCGCGTCCGTGCCGGTCGGCTTCAGCCACGCGCCGATCCAGGTCAGCATGTCGTCGAGGCTGCAACGCACGCCGCCGGCCGGGTCCATGGTGGTCGCGGCGATCACGTCGCCATCGCTGCGCACCGGGATGTTGCGCTCGCCCTGGCGCATGTGCGGCTGGGCAACGTTGCCGACCACGTCCCGGCGCCACTGACCGACCTGGCAGCGCTGCATGCCCAGCGGTTCGAACACTTCGCGACGGACCAGTTGCTCGTACGGTGCGCCGCCAGCGGCGGCGGCGACCTCACCTGCCACGATGTAGAGCAGGTTGTCGTAGTCGTAACCGGCGCGGAAGCTGCGCTGCGGTTTCAGGTACGCCAGGCCGTGGATGATGTCGGCACGGGTGAAGGTGTTGGGCTCCGGCCACAGCATCAGGTCGCCGGCACCGGCACGCAGGCCGCTGTTGTGGATCAGCAGGTCGCGCACCTGCATCTGCTGTCCGACCCAGGGGTCGAACATGCGGAAATCCGGCAACCAGCGCACCACCGGGTCGTCCCAGCGCAGCTTGCCGGCATCGACCAGCCGCGCCAGCGTGGCGGTGGTCATCGACTTGGTGTTGGAGGCGACCTTGAACAGGGTTGCCGAGTCGATCTTCCGGCCTTCGCCTTCGACCAGTTCGCCGGCCGTGCGCGAGTAAACGACCTTGCCGTCTTCGACGATGCCCAGCGCGAGGCCGGGCAGCCTGTAGCGGGCGACGACCTGGTCGAACACCGCGTCGACGTCAGCCTTGGCGTGGCGCCCCGGCTCCGCCTGCACGCCCGAGGCCGCGGTAAGAAGCAGGGCAAGCAACCCGCAGCGCATGGCGGTCATCTCAAGTCTCATTCCACACCTGTGGCAGTTGTTCCCCGGCGATCATCTCAGCCATCGTCTGCCGGCGCCGGATTACCGCATAGCGGCCGTCATCGAGCAGGACCTCGGCAGCCAGCGGACGCGAGTTGTAGGTCGAGGCCATCGATGCACCGTACGCGCCGGTGCTGCCGATCGACAACAGGTCACCGGCCTCGCAGCGCGCCATCGCTCGGCCGCGGGCGAAAGTGTCGCCGGTCTCGCAGACCGGCCCGACCACGTCGTAACGCGCCGGCTCGCGGTCGCCACCGACCAGCGGCACGATCTCGTGCCAGGCCTCGTACAGCGACGGGCGCAGCAGATCGTTCATCGCCGCATCGACCACGAGGAAGCTGCGGTCCACGCCCGGCTTGACCCGGATCACCCGCGTCAACAGGATGCCGGCCTCGGCGACGAGGTAGCGTCCCGGCTCGAGCACCAGCGTGCCCTGGAATTCCGCGAACACCACGCGTACCAGCCCCGCGTACTCCGCGGCCGGAATCGGGTGATCGACGCCCTTGCGGTAGCACACGCCCAGGCCGCCGCCGATGTCGACGCTGGCGATCGGATGGCCCGCATCGACCAGCTCGCGACGGAACGCCTCCACCCGGGTCAGCGCCTCGCGGAACGGCTCCAGTTCCAGGATCTGCGAACCGATATGGGCATGCAGGCCGTCGAGCAGGACGTTGCTCATCGAGCCGGCATTGGCGAACCAGCGACGGGCTTCGTCGATGGAGACGCCGAACTTGTTTTCGGACTTGCCGGTGGAGATCTTCTCGTGCGTGCGCGCATCGACGTCGGGATTGATGCGCGCGGCAGCGCGCGCGCAGACGCCGTGGCGCTGCGCCACTTCCTGCAGAAGCTGTAGTTCGTCCAGCGACTCGACATTGAATCGCCACACGCCGACAGCCAGTGCCGAGGCGATCTCCTCGGTGGTCTTGCCGACTCCGGAGAAGACGATGTGCTCGGCAGGGATGCCGGCGAGCAGGGCGCGATTGAGCTCGCCCAGTGAAACGATGTCGGCGCCGACACCGTGGTGCGCCATCAATTGCAGGATGGCAACGTTGGAATTGGCCTTGACCGCATAGCAGATGCGGTGGTCCAGCCCCTGGAAGGCCGACTGCAGCCCGGCGATGCGCTCGCGGATCGCATTGGCCGAATAGGCATGACACGGAGTCGATACCTGCGCGGCGAGCGCATGCAGGTCCACGCCATCGAACAGCGAGGGACCTTCACGTCCAATACCCCTCGATGCACCCGCCTGCCCCACGGCACCCTCCGCCTGCTGCGCCTTCGCAATGACCTGCATGCTGCTTCCTGGAAAAAAAGAAGGGCGGCCCGCTCGCGGCGGGCCGCCCTTGAGGGCCATCAGAAGTCGACGGTGACCGACAGCTGGGCGTAACGCGGTGCTTGGAAGCCGTAGCCGACACCGAAGAACTCGTTGAGTTCCGGCTCGGTCGGCGTGGCCATGCCCACGCTGGGCTGCAGCTCCTGGTCCACGCGCACGGTCTTCTGCTGGTTGAACAGGTTGAAGACCGCGAACTTGACGCGCAGGCGGGAGTCGCCGAACGACTGCAGGTAGGTCACGCTCGCACCCACCTCCCAGGTCCACGGCATCTCGCCGTAGGCACCGCGGGCGGAGTGCTCGTACACCGGCGTGGCGCTGTCGCACTGGGCCACGCAGATGTAGTAGCTGTGGTACTTGGCGGCATCGAACGGGTTGCCGGTGCCGAAGCCGGTGATCGGGCCGCCGGAGCTGGCATCGAGCGTACCGCCGACCTGCCAGTTGTCGTTGAAGGCATAGGTGCCGCGCGCCTTCAGCTGGTGGCGGCGGTCATTCGCCAGCGGGCCGTAGCCGCCGTAGTTGACCCACGGATCATCGAAGTTCTCGGTACGGCCGGTGTCGGAGAAGTTGGTGTCGGAGTTGACCGGACCCTCGGCGTTGCCCTCGCTCTTGGACCAGGTGTAGGACATGTTCAACGCCCACTTGTCGTCCCAGGCGCGATCGAGCTGGAACTCCAACGCCTTGTAGGTGCGCTTGGGCTTCACCCAGCCTCGCTGGCCCTGGTAGTTGCCGTCCTCGTCATAGAGCGCCCAGCCTTCCTTCGCGGTATCGACGGTGACCCAGCCCATGTTGCCGTTGCAGTCGGTATCGCCCCAGACGGTGACCTTCTCGCCCGGATTGGCCATCACCCAGCCGATATAGCCGTCTTCGCCGCACTGGCCGGTGGCACTGATCTCCATGTCGTCGATCGCGTTGGTGAGCTTGCGGTAGATGCCGCGAACGCCCCACGACCACTTCTCGTTCAGCATCTGCTGGAAGCCGAGGATCGCCTCGTCCTGGTAGACCGAGTCGAGGTCGCGATCGACTTCCGAACGCAGGTCGCCGACGGTGCCATCACCCTGCGAGACATCGACGGTGCCGATCTGCGGTCCGAGGCGCGGCACGGCGTACTGCACGCCGTTGAGGCTGCGCACGTCCCAGCCGTCGAACGCGTAGTAGGTGCGCTGGTCGAGCAGGCCACCGGCCTGCTTGATGTTGATGACGTTGGCCACCGGCAGGAAGTAACGGCCGACGTTGCCGAACAGCTTCATCGTCGAGTCGCCGTTGATGTCCCAGGCGAAGCCGAGGCGCGGCGCCCACATCTCGTCCATCTCGATGTAGGACTTTCCGTCGCCGTCCTTGTTGTCGAAGGACTCGTTGCGGATGCCCAGGTTCAGCAGGAAGTTGTCGGTGATCGACCAGTTGTCCTCGAGGTAGAACGCGGTGTTGGTGCTCTCGAAGTTGCCGGCGATCTCGTTGCGGCGGGCGCGGACATAGCCGGTGTAGCCCGGCGGAATCACGCCACCGGGCGGGTTCGGGATCGAGCTGCCCGGGCTGCCGGCGTTGACGTTGTAGAACAGCGCGCCGGGACCGGCGTAGTACTGCTTGTGGTCGGACGTGTTGACCTCGTGGTCGACGCCGAAGCGCAGCAGGTGGTCACCGAGCGACCACTCGAAGTCGGCGCGGGTCTGCTCGCGCACGTCTTCGCGGTTGAACACCGTCGAGTTGGTGCTGCAGCCCAGCTGCACGCCCGGAGGTGCCGGACGCGAGCTGACCGTCTGCACGCGGTTGCACTCCAGGTCCAGCAGCGAACGATTGAACGACTGGCGGTGGTTCTCGCCGTACATCACCTTCATCGAGAAGTTGGACGTGAAGTACGACGACCACGACAGCGCCCAGTTGTCACCACCGGTGTCGTTGTAGATCTCGTTGGTCTTGTTGCCGATCTCGTTGTTGTCGTAATCGTAGGTATAGACGTCGCCGGTGTTCTCGTTCTTGTTGGAGAACGCCATCAGGCTCAGGATGTTGTTGTCGGTGACGTACCAGTCGAGGGTGCCGCCCCAGAAACCGTTGCTGGAGTTGTTCTTGGTGAGGTTGGTGCCTTCGTCGTTGGTGTTGGTCGGCTCGTAGTCACGCAGCTCGTACAACGCGAAGAAGAACAGGCGGTCCTTGATCAGCGGACCCGACGCCCACAGGTCGAGCGTGGTGTCGGAATAGTCGTCCTGGCTGAAGGTCAGGTAGCGCTCGCCGTTGAAGTAGCGATCGTTGGCCTTCGACTGCCATGCACGCGGCTCGAACACCAGCTCGGCGCCCGACTCGAATTCGTTGGTACCGGACTTGGCGACGGTGTTGATGACACCACCGGTGGTACGGCCGAACTCGACCGAGTAGCCGCCGGTCTTGACCTGGAATTCCTTGTAGAACGCGAACGGCGCCTCGGAGAAGCCATTGCGGTTGTAGAAGTCGGTGACGTTGAGGCCGTTGATGTAGAACGAGTTCTCGGCAACCGACGAACCGCCGAAGGAGATGCCGCCGAACGACGATTCGCCCTTGGTCACGCCCGGGGCCAGCAGTGCCACCGAAGCCAGGTCACGGTCGACCGGCAGACGGTCGACGTCGGCCGCCGTCAGCGTCATCGCCGATTCGGTCGACGTCACGTCGACCAGCGGCACCACGCGCGAGCCCACGACCTGCACCGAGGCCAGGTTGACGGCGCCGTCTCCGCCGAGGTTGATGTTGGTCGAACTGCCCATCGAGACCGTGACCTCGACTGCCTGCCCGATGGCCTGGCCATCGCGCATCACCTGCAGCGAGTAGTTGCCGATCGGCAGCTGGGCGATACGGTAGTTGCCCTTCGCATCGGCCGTGGTCGTGCGCGAAAGGCCGGTCTCGGTGTTGGTCACCGTGATCTGGTCGCCCTGCGTGGCGTTGCCCGCCACCGCGCCGCTGACCGTCTGCGCCGATGCCAGCATCGGAACCATCGTTGCAATGCATGCTCCCAACGCCATGCTCAGCGTTGCCCTGCGAAGTGCCTTGCCGTTCATCCCACTCTCCCCTTACTGGATTTGTCTTGTTTTGAAGCTGGAATTGAAGCCCCGGATTGCTGGACTTACCTGGCAGCCGTTTCCAGAGGCATCACCTTCGCCTCGAACTGGTAGTCCCACTGGTCGAAGTAGAGGTTTCCCCCTTGCCACTCCACTTCGCCGCGTTGTGAGTCCACCGTTTCCGATCGGAAATGCTGCTTGCGCGGCACCAGGTCGGTGCCGTAGTCGTCGTTGAATGCGATGCGGTAGGCATCCAGCCCGCCGAGGTAGTACCACTCGACGCCCGGATCGCTGGCGCCCTTGAACTGGCCGGTGGTGACGTCCATCGGCACCCAGCCGTACGGCGCCAGGTACATGAACCCCCAATCGTGCAGGTTGTCGTACTTGCCGTCGGAATAGACCATGCCCGACTGCCAGCGTGCCGGGATGCCGTTGAGGCGCAGCAGCGTCATCAGCAGCAGCGTCTGCTGACCGCAGTCGGCATGGTCGGAATGCAGGGCGTAATGGCTGATGTTGGTGATCGTGGAGTACTCGCGCGCGCCGCCCCACGGAATGCTGTCGACCGCCGAATAGAGCTTCTGGGCGATGCGGTACGGATTCTTCTCGTCGCCGACCACCTTCTTCGAGAACGCACGGATGTCGTCGCTGAAGACGATGTGCGGCGGGCGCTCTTCCAGGTACGGCGCCAGCTCCGCGCTGTTGTCCGCGGGGCTGTTGCCTGCAGTGACGACCTTGGCCGGATCGATCTGGTGGACCTGGCCGAAGATGGTCAGCTCATAGGTGACCGAGAACTTCGTCGGCGTTGCCTTGACCGCCGGCTGCTCCATGTAGACGGTGCGCTGCATCGTCGATTCCGGCGCAGTGACGTGCCTGGCCGGTGCGCTGGAGATCAGCTCGATGTTTTCCTGCTGGCCGGCGATCGCGCGCGGGAACGGAATCCAGGCGCGAACCACTTCCCCTGCCGGAACAGCATCGGCGTTGACGATGATCGCCTGGGTGACGCGGACACGGCGCGGGGCGACGCTGCTCTTGCCCGTCGCCCGGGCCTGCGCCAGGGCTTCGTCATGGTAGGCGTTGGCCGATTCCATCGGCCCGTCGTTGCGCGTCGCCGGCGTTGCCCGCCTGGCCGTAGCCTCCGGGCTGACGCGGAACAGATTGGAGACCGAGCGGCTGAAGTAATAAGGAACGCCGTCGATCACCATGTGCTCGAGCTGGTTCGAGGCCTTCCAACCTGCGAACTCGGCATCGGTCATGTCCGGGATCAGCTCGCGCAGCTTGGCTTTCGCCTCGGGCTCGGTGATCGGAAAGTCCAGGCGGATGCGGCGCATGCGTTCGCGCTGGAATTGCAGGGCCTGGCGTGCATCGGCACTCAATCCGGGTTGCGCCAGCGCGCTGTCGATCGCGGAGTTGGCCTGCTTGAAATGACCGGCATCGATGCTCGCGGTGACTTCATCGACAGTGTCGCCGGCTCCGCCAGCCAGGGCCGCGGTAGTCATCAGCGAAAGCCACAGGACGGAGACAGCCAGCGCGCGCAGCTTGCGCTTCCGAGGGGTCTTCAGTTCGAGCGAAGGCGAAAGACTGTCCACGTGCAGTCGACCCGGGGTGGCGTTTCACGACTGTGTAACATGAGTGGAGTACCCGGTCAATAATTTATTCTTGACTAAAACAAGAAATGAAGTATCTATTCTGACCCAGTCGGCCACCGCCTTCCGTCGGTGGCCCAGAGGGGACAAATCAAGATGATCGAAACGGTCTGGCCTTACGCCGCGGTTTTGCTGGTTTCGGCGGGCCTGTTTCCGTCCCTCGAGAAGCGGTACGGCTGGCGCCTGTTCTCGGTGCTGCCGCCGATCGTCCTTACTTATCTGTTCGTGACCGCCCTGGCGGTGGCCGGTCTTTGGCGGGCCACGCCGGAGATCGCTGCGGCGCAACATTCGCTCACCGGCCAGCTGCTGCCGGCCCTGCTGTTTCTGCTGATGGTCGGCTGCGACCTGCGCGCGATCGTCAAACTGGGGCCGCGCATGCTGGCAGTGTTCGCCTGCGCGATGCTCAGCATCCTGGCGGCCATAGTCATTGCCTACCTGATCTTCCGTAATGCCCTGCCCGCCGACGGCTGGAAGATGCTGGCGGCACTGAGCGCCACCTGGACCGGCGGCTCGGCCAACCTGGTCGCGGTGAAACAGTCGATCGGGCTTCCCGACAATCTGTTGCCGTCGGTGCTGCTGGCCGACGCAGTCTGCTATTCGGTGTGGGTGATCGTGTTGTTCTCGATCAACCGCTTCGCCCCGGCCTTCAACCATTGGACCGGCGCCGATGCGCGTGCGCCGTTGCCGCAGGTGGAGCCCAGGACAACCGGCGAAGCCGGTCCGGGCAGCGTGCTGCTGTGGCTGGGCCTGGCGCTGCTGGTTGGCAACCTCTCGTCCTGGTTGGCGGCGCTGCTCCCGGTCGGCGGTTTCCTGACCACCACCGCGTGGACGGTCCTGATCGCCACCGTCGTCGGCCTGGTACTCGCCCGCACCGCCCTCGCCCATTCACCGGTGCCGGCGCCGCTGGCCAGTGCCATGCTGGCCTGCCTGGTGGCGGTGCTCGCATCGCAAAGCAACTTCCAGGGCCTGGACACTGCACCGTTGTTCGTCGTCGTCGGATTCACCGTGTTGATCGTGCATGTCGCTCTGTTGCTGCTGGCCGCGAAGCTGTTCCGCTTCGACCTGCACCTGTGCGGCATTTCCTCGCTCGCCCAGATCGGCGGCATGGCGACCGCGCCGGTATTGGCCGCGACCTATGCCCGCGCGCTCGTGCCGGTGGCGGTATTGCTGGCGATGCTGGGCCTGGTGCTGGGCACCGGTATTGGATTGGCGATGGCCGGGATACTGTCCGGCATGGCACCTGTTGCAAGCATCGCGAGCTGATCGCTGGCACTCCCGGAAAAGACTCACTAGAGCCCGAACCATGCGCCTGACACTGACCACCCCGGCCCTCGCCCTCAGCCTCGCCTTGTGCCTGGCCGGGACCGCACTGCAGCCATTGGCGGCACGCGAGCGGGCATGGACCGTTCCCGCCAGCACCGGTGTGATTGGTGTCGACCATGCCCAGCTCGACCCCGCCTTCTGGGTCAGGCAGCTCGCCGACCCGGACCGGGTCATCCTCGACAGCGATGCGATCGCCGCGCAGAACACGCGCCTGCATCAGCTCGACAAGAGCATCCATGACCTGGCGGCGCTGCAGGACACGCTCGATCGCGCCCAGGTCAGCGGTTGGATCGAGGCGCTGTCGCGGCGGCCGTCGAAGGCGCTGTTCGACGAACGCGGCAAGCCGGTGGCGAAGGCAACGCTTGACGAGGTGGTCGACTCGATCAACCTCGGTGCGGTCCCCGAACGCCAGGACACGCGCTATGGCCTGGTCGTGCACCGCGCCGCCCTGCGCACCTTCCCGACCTCGCTGCGCGTTTTCTCCTCGGACGACGACCACGACATCGACCGCTTCCAGGAAAGCGCGCTGTTCCCGGGCGATCCGGTGGTGGTCGCGCATGAAAGCCGCGACGGCCAATGGTGGTTCGTGGTGAACCCGCGCTACGCCGCGTGGGTGGAGAAGCGCTTCGTCGCGCTTGGCAGCCAGGAGCAGGTGCTTGGCTACGGCCGCAAGGCGCCTTATCGCGTCGTCACCGGCGCACGCGCCGCCACCGTCTTCACCCAGGAGGAGCCGGGCGTGTCGGAGCTGCAGCTCGACATGGGCTTGCGCGTGCCGGTGCTGGCGGACTGGCCGGTCGGCAAGGCGGTCAACGGCCAGGATGGCTACACCTCGCACGTGATCGAGCTGCCAGTGCGCAACGACGATGGCAGCCTGCGCTTCGCACCGGCCCTGCTGCCGCGACGCGAGCCCAGCCAGGACCATTACCTGCCGCTGAGCGGGCGCAACCTGATCGAACAGGGCTTCAAGTTCCTCGGTGAGCGCTACGGCTGGGGCCACAGCTACAACGGTCGCGACTGCAGCGGCTTCGTTTCCGAGATCTATCGCAGCATGGGCGTGGAGCTGCCGCGCAACACCAGCGACCAGGCGGTCAGCCCCGCGCTCAACCGCATCGCCCTTAGCGACAAGGACAGCCGTGAGCGCCGATTGCAGATCGCCCGCGAACTGCAGGTCGGCGACCTGGTCTACATCCCCGGCCACGTGATGATGGTGATCGGCCAGCTCGACGGCGAGCCCTACGTGATCCACGACACCACCGGCCTGAGTTTCGCCGGCGCCGACGGCAAGACCGTCCGCGCGAAGACCAACGGCGTGACCGTGTCGCCGCTGACGCCGCTGCTGTTCAACGGCAAGCAGACCTATGTCGACCGCATGACCAACATCCAGCGCATCCGTCCATGATGGAAGCACGATGCGAAAGCACGCGCCTCCCCTCCCCAATCCAGCATCCGTGAACCAATGAAAATCACCGATATCCGCTTCGGCATGCTCCGCGTCCCGTTGAAAACGCCCTTCAAGACCGCCCTGCGCACGGTCGAGGCGGTGGAGGACATCGTCGTCTCGGTGCACACCGACACCGGCCAGGTCGGCTACGGCGAGGCACCGGCGACCGCAGTCATCACCGGCGACACCCATGGCTCGATCATCGAGGCGATCCGCAAGTTCATCGCCCCGCGCGTGATCGGCCAGGAAATCGCCAACCTCAACCACATCACCGCGCTGATCCAGTCGGCGCTGGAGAAGAACACCAGCGCCAAGGCCGCTGTCGAGATCGCGGTCTACGACCTGTTTGGCCAGCTCTACGGCGTGCCGCTTTACAAGATGCTTGGCGGCGGCGACCCGGTGATCACCACCGACATCACCATCAGCGTCGACTACATCGACAAGATGGTGGCCGACTCGATCAGCGCGGTGGACCGCGGCTTCGAGTCGCTGAAGATCAAGGTCGGCAAGGACATCGGCGTCGACATCGAGCGGGTCAAGGCGATCTATGCCGCGGTCGAGGGCCGCGCCCTGCTGCGCCTTGACGCCAACCAGGGCTGGAGCGCCAAGCAGGCGGTGTACGCGATCAGCATGCTCGAGGACGCCGGCGTGCGCCTGGAGCTGGTCGAGCAGCCGGTCAAGGCCAAGGACCTGGACGGCATGAAGTACGTCACCGAGCGCGTCCACACGCCGATCATGGCCGACGAGAGCGTGTTCGGCCCGACCGAGGTCATCGACCTGATCCGCATGCGCGCGGCCGACATCATCAACATCAAGCTGATGAAGACCGGCGGCCTGTCCAACGCGATCCGCATTGCCGACATCGCCGAACTCTACGGCGTGGAATGCATGATCGGCTGCATGCTCGAGAGCAGCATCAGCGTCGCCGCCGCGGTCCACCTGGCCGTGGCCAAGTCGAGCGCGATCACCAAGGTCGACCTCGACGGACCGTCGCTGTGCGCATTCAACCCGGTCGACGGCGGCGTCAACTTCAACGAGTCCGAGATCTCGGTCACCGATGCGCCCGGCCTGGGCATCCGCGAGATCCGCGGGCTGGTTCCCATTGAAGCGTGACGAGGCATCATGAGGCCTGACGAGGATCTGCCATGTCGCCCCTGCTGAAGATCCGCTCCGAACGCGACCAGATGTCCGCCATCGAACGCCGCATCGCCGACTTCCTGCTCGACAACGCCCACCTGCTGCGCGACTACTCGTCGCAGCAGCTGGCCAATGCGCTCGGCATCAGCCAGTCGAGCGTGGTCAAGTTCAGCCAGAAGCTTGGCTTCAAAGGTTATCCGGACCTCAAGTACTCGATCGGCCAGGCGGTCGCGCGTGGCGACGGCGGCGACGAGCATGTCGCCAGCGAAGTGCGCAACGACGATCCGCACGCCGCCCTCGCCGAAGACCTGTGGCACCTCAAGGCGCAAGCCGAAGCCGCCACGCGACTGATCAATCCGCCCGAACGCATTGACGCAATCGCCGCGGCGATCCAGCAGGCGGGCAAGGTCTTCATCATCGGCCTGGGCGAGGACGGCATCCCGGCACGCGCGTTCGCCACGCGGCTGTCGATGCTCGGCATCCTCACCGTCCACTACGTCGATGCGATCCTGATGCAGGCCGGCGTCTCCAGCGCCGCTCCCGGTGACGTGCTGCTGGTGTTTTCCGAGCACGGCAGGCAGCCGGCGCTGTGCCAGATCAGCCGCCTGTTCCGCGAGCGTTTCGGCAAGGTGATCTCGGTCAGCCGGCACACGCCCAATCCGCTGCGAGCACATGCCGACGCGGCGCTATTGGTATCCGCCCACGACGAGCGCCGGCACATCGAGCCGCTGCTGTACCAGTGCGCATTGCAGCACTTGCTCGACCTCATCTTCATCCTGCTGTGCGACGGCAACGACGACCGCCGCAGCCAGCTCGATTTCAATTTCGAACGCATGCAGGACCTGCTGGACAGCTGAGATGACCGATCCGATGCGCCGATACACCGCACATGCCCTGCTCTGCATCGTCGCCCTGGTGCTTGCCGGCTGCGCAGGCATGAAAAGCAGGCAGCCCACGCAGCCATGGGACGATGCCCAGCAGATGGTCGTGGTGACGACTGCGGACTGGACCGCCAACACCGGCACGCTGCAGCGCTACGAGCGCGATGGCAGCGGTTGGCGTGCGCTGGGAGAGGCGGCGCCGATCACGGTCGGACGCAGTGGTTCGGGCTGGGGTGTCGGCCTGCACGCGCCCCAGTCCGGCGAACCGCAAAAGGTCGAAGGTGATGGCCGCGCACCGGCCGGCGTGTTCCGCATCGGCACTGCGTTCGGCTACGCCGACAGCGCCGCCGGCGCCTGGCCTTACCAGGCGATGACGGCCTCGGACTTCTGCATCGACGTCAACGCATCGCCGCTGTACAACCGCATCGTCGATGCGCGCCAGGTCGGCGCCGACGCCGTCGCCGGCTCGACCGAGCCGATGCGTCGCGACCTGCATGCCGGCGGCGACCAGCGCTACAAACTCGGCTTCGTCATCGAGCACAACCCCGACAACCGCAGTGGCACCGGCAGCTGCATCTTCGCCCACCTGTGGAAGGCGCCGGGCGAGACGACGGCCGGCTGCACGGCGATGGCCGAGCCGGTGATGCAGCAGTTGCTGGCGTGGCTGGATCCCAAGCGCAAGCCGGTGTTCGTGCTGCTGCCGGTGGCGGAGTACGGGCGCGTTCGGAAGGACTGGCGCCTGCCCTGAAGCTGTAGCCCTTGATCCCCCGACTCCGTTCGCCCTGAGCGTAGCGCAGCGAAGTCGAAGGACTCAGCGGAATACCCGTATCACCACCGGCCCGTACCCCCTTCGACTTCGCTGCGCTACGCTCAGGGCGAACGGGGAGAGGTGTCGGGCTGCCCGAATAGAATCTCCCAGCGCAACCTCCAATCAGGACCTTCCGTGTCGACCACCGCCCGCGTACTGCTCGGACTCTTTCTTGGCGCCCTCATCGGCCTGCTGCTGGCCTGGTGGGATGTGGCCGCCGCGACACGCGTCGCCGACTTCATCCAGCCGATCGGCCGGCTCTGGCTCAACGCCTTGCAGATGACCGTGGTGCCGCTGGTCGCGGCGCTGGTGGTGATCGGCGTCAACACCGCCACCGACGCCGCCGCCTCCGGGCGCACCGCGCGCAAGGCGATCATCACCTTCGTGATCATCCTCAGCGTCTGCGCCGCGTTCGCCGCGATCGTGGCGCCACTGCTGTTCTCGCTGGTGCCGCGCCAGGAAGGCCTAGCCGAATCGCTGCGCGCGGCCACCGCCGGCACCGCCCAGCTGAGCCTGCCCAATTCGCTGGGCGACTGGTTCGTCGGCATCATTCCCAGCAACGCGATAGCCGCCGCCGCGCAGAGCGCGATGATGCCGCTGGTGGTGTTCGCGCTGTTCTTCGGCTTCGCCCTGACCCGCATCGAAACCGGCCGCCGCGCGCGCCTGCTCGAACTGGTCCAGTCGATCGCCGACGTGATGGTGGTGATCGTGCGCTGGGTGCTGTGGGCGGCGCCGGTGGGCGTGTTCGCGCTGGTGCTGGCGGTGTGCGCGCGCGTCGGCCACGGCATGATCGGCGCGTTCGGCTGGTACATCGCGATCCTGTCGGCGATGTACCTGTGCGCCACCGCGCTGATGTACCCGATCGCGGTGCTGGCCGGCAGCGAACGCGTCCGCCGCTTCGCCGCCGCAATCGTGCCGGCGCAGGCCGTGGCGGCCAGCACGCAGTCGTCGCTGGCCTCGCTGCCGGCGATGATCGAAAGCTCGCGCGTGCGCCTGGGCCATCCGCTCAGCGTGACCTCGCTGGTGCTGCCGATGGCGGTGTCGCTGTTCCGCATCACCAGCCCGATGCAGTACATCGGCGTGGCGTCCTTCGTCGCCTGGGCCTACGGCATCGATCTCAGCGCCACGCAGATGGCGGCCGGCGCGGCCCTGGCGGTGGTGATCAGCATGGGTTCGGTCGGCCTGCCCGGCCAGGTCAGCTTCATGGCGACCAACATGCCGGTGACCCAGGCGATGGGCCTGCCGGTGGAGCCGTTGGGCCTGCTGCTGGCGCTGGACACCATCCCGGACGTGTTCGCCACCCTGGGCAACGTGACCGGCGATCTCACCGCCACGGCGGTGGTGGCCAAGGGCCAGACCGAGCCCGAGGCCGCGGCCGAAACGTCTCCTTTGTAGTGGCGGCGGGCGTGCCCTGCCCCTGCGCGGCAGGGCAAGGGCACCGGCCGAGCCGGCCAACCCGCCCAACCCGAATCGGGCGCAATCATGCGAAAATGCCGCGCTGCGTTTCCCAAACCATTGATCCAAAAGCTTGGCCCCGTAGCTCAGTTGGATAGAGCGGTCCCCTCCTAAGGGACAGGTCGCACGTTCGAATCGTGTCGGGGCCGCCATTGCGGCGAGCCGGAGGTTGCGGCTGGAACCTGCTTCCAGCGCCATCTCGCCTCGCCCTCAAGTCCCCCAGGAGCACGTCCGATGACCCACCCCGTCCTCACCGCCCTCGGCCTGACCGATACCGAATCCGGCACCTACCTCGGCAGTGGCGAATGGTCGCCGACCCGTGACGCCGGCGTTCTGGAGTCGATCAACCCGACCAACGGCGAGGTTCTGGCCAAGGTCGAGGCCTCCTCGCAGGCCGACTACGACGCCATCGTCGAGCGCGCCCAGGCCGCCTTCAAGGTGTGGCGCACCACCCCGGCTCCGCGCCGCGGCGAAGCCGTGCGCCTGTGCGCCGATGCGCTGCGCAAGCACAAGGACGCGCTGGGCTCGCTGGTCGCGCTGGAGATGGGCAAGTCCAAGCCCGAAGGCGACGGCGAAGTGCAGGAGATGATCGACATCGGCGACTTCGCCGTCGGTCTGTCGCGCCAGCTCTACGGCCTGACCATGCACTCCGAGCGCCCCGGCCACCGCATGTACGAGCAGTGGCACCCGATCGGCATCGTCGGCGTGATCTCGGCGTTCAACTTCCCGGTCGCGGTGTGGGCCTGGAACAGCTTCATCGCTGCCATCTGCGGCAACATCACCCTGTGGAAGCCCTCGCCGAAGACGCCGCTGTCGGCGGTCGCCTCGATGAAGATCTGCAACGCCGCGCTCAAGGCCGGCGGCTTCCCGGACATCTTCTTCCTGTTCAACGATGCCGGCACCGAGCTGGCTTCGAGCTTCGTCGACGACAAGCGCATCGGCCTGATCAGCTTCACCGGTTCGACCAAGGTCGGCCGCATCGTCGGTGAGCGCGTCGCCCGTCGCATGGGCCGCTCGCTGCTGGAGCTGGGCGGCAACAACGCGATCATCGTCGACCCCAGCGCAGACCTGAAGCTGGCGATTCCGGCCATTGCCTTCGGCGCCGTCGGCACCGCCGGCCAGCGCTGCACCACCACGCGCCGGTTGTTCGTGCAGGAATCGATCTACGACGACGTCCTGGCCAAGCTGATCACCGCCTACAAGCAGGTCGAAAAGAAGATCGGCGACCCGACCGACCCGAACAACCTGATGGGTCCGCTCAACAGCCGTGACGCGGTGCAGGCGTACCTCGATGCCGTCGAGAAGGCCAAGGCCAGCGGCGGCAAGGTCGAGACCGGTGGCGCTGCCATCGACGGCCCGGGCAACTTCGTCCTGCCGACGATCGTGACCGGCCTGACCAACGACGCCGAAGTCGTCCAGACCGAGACCTTCGCGCCGATCCTGTACGTGATGAAGTACGGCCAGCTCGACGAAGCCATCGAGCTGCAGAACGACGTGCCGCAGGGCCTGTCGTCGTCGATCTTCACCCAGAACCTGAAGGCGGCCGAGGCGTTCCTGGCGGCATCGGGTTCCGATTGCGGCATCGCCAACGTCAACATCGGCACCAGCGGCGCCGAGATCGGCGGCGCCTTCGGTGGCGAGAAGGAAACCGGCGGCGGTCGCGAGTCGGGTTCCGATGCATGGCGCGCCTACATGCGCCGGCAGACGAATACCATCAACTACTCCGACGCGCTGCCGCTGGCACAGGGCATCAAGTTCGACCTCTGACCGCCCCGCCACCGGAACCAGGACCCCGCCGCATGCAAGCAGTCGTCCGTCGCGACAACAGCACGCTCGCCATCGTCAGCCTGGTGTTCGGTGTGCTGGGCTGGACCGCGCTCCCGATCGTCGCCAGCCTGGTGGCGATCGTCACCGGCCACCTGGCCAAGGCCGAGCTGCGCCGGACGCCCGAACGCGAAGGCAAAGTACTGGCCGTGATCGGGCTGGTGCTGGGGTGGTCTTCGCTGCTGGTGATTGTCTCGGTCGTCACGTTCCTGCTGATCTGGACCGGCTTGATCTTCTCGGACGGTGTGCGCGAGATCACGCTGCCGAGAGCGCACTGACATGTACTCCATCGTCCGCCCCTTCCTGTTCGGACTGGACGCAGAGACGGCGCACGGCGCCACGCTCGCTGCGATGGAAGCGGCTTATCGCAGCGGGCTGAGTCCGCTACTGGGCCGCCGCCCGGCGCCGCTGCCGACGCGCGCCTTCGGCCTGACCTTTCCCAATCCGGTCGGCCTGGCCGCCGGCCTGGACAAGAACGGTGCGCACATCGATGCGCTGCTGGCGCTGGGCTTCGGCTTCGTCGAGGTCGGCACGGTCACGCCGCGTGCGCAGGAAGGCAACCCGAAGCCGCGCATGTTCCGCCTGCCCGACCAGCAGGCGGTGATCAATCGCCTCGGCTTCAACAACGGCGGCGTCGACGAACTGGTGCGCAATGTCGGCAAGGCCCGCCGTCGCGGCGGCCTGCTCGGCATCAACATCGGCAAGAACAAGGACACGCCGAACGAATCGGCGGAAACCGACTATCTGCACTGCCTCGAGCGCGTCTACCCGCTCGCCGACTACGTCACCGTCAACATCTCCTCGCCCAACACCGCCGGCCTGCGCGAGCTGCAGGAAGAGCAGTCGTTGCGGCGCCTGGTGTCGATCCTGCGCGAAGCGCAGGAGCGCCTGGGGGCATTGCACGGCAAGCGCGTGCCGATGCTGGTCAAGATCGCCCCGGACCTGAGCGACGACGATGTCCAGGCGGCCGCGCGCGTGCTCGGCGACCTCAATGTCGACGGCGTCATCGCCACCAACACCACGGTCTCGCGCATCGGCATCGACGGCGCGCCGCATGCTTCCGAAACTGGCGGTCTGTCCGGCCGGCCGCTGATGGGCGAGGCGACCGCGGTGCTGCGGATGATGCGTACGCGCCTGCCCGAGTCGATTCCGATGATCGGTGTCGGCGGCATCCTTTCCGGTGCCGACGCCGCGACCAAGATGGCCGCCGGTGCGACCCTGGTGCAGTGCTATACCGGCCTGGTCTACCGTGGCCCGGCACTGGTGCACGAATGCGTCGAGGCCATGCGCCGGCGCAAGGAAGCGCCGAGCCGGGGCAACATGCCGCCGATCGTATGAGCGAGGCCGTCCGCATCCTGCGCGATGCCCCGCTCGATCATCGCAACACCTTCGGCGTCGCGGCGCGCGCGCATTCGCTTGCGGAACTGGGCGATGCGAGCGCCCTGCCGGAACTGTTCACGCGAACGGAATTCCGCGAACGTCCGCCGCTGGTACTAGGCGGCGGCAGCAACCTGCTGTTCGCCGGCAACCCGGAGGCCGCGGTACTGGCACTGACCGGCGAGGACGTGCGCGTGCTGCACGACGACGGCGTCGCCATCGTCCGCGCCGATGCCGGCGTGCAATGGCACGGCTTCGTGATGCACACGCTGGAGATGGGCCTGGCCGGCCTCGAGAACCTCGCGTTGATCCCCGGCACCGTCGGCGCCGCGCCGATCCAGAACATCGGCGCCTACGGCGTGGAAGTGCGCGATTTCATCCACACCGTCGAGGCCTTCGAACCGGGCACTGGCCAGTTCCATCTCCTCGACGCGGACGCCTGCGCATTCGCCTACCGCGACAGCGTGTTCAAGCACGAACCCGATCGCTACATCGTCACCGCGGTCGAATTCGCGCTGCCGCGCACTCCGTCGCTGAAACTCGACTATGCCGGCATCGGCGACGAGATCGTGGCGATGGGCATCACCGCGCCGACGCCGCGCGATGTCGCCGATGCGGTCATCGCGATCCGCCGCCGCAAGCTGCCCGACCCCGCCGTGCTCGGCAACGCCGGCAGCTTCTTCAAGAATCCGATCGTGGCGCTGGCCCAGGCCGAAGCGTTGCAGGCGCAATACCCGGCCATGCCGGTGTTCCGTGGCAACGATGCCGCCACGCGCAAGCTGTCAGCCGCGTGGTTCATCGACGCCTGCGGCTGGAAGGGCCACCGCGACGGCGATGCCGGCGTCGCCGCGACGCATGCGCTAGTGCTGGTCAACCACGGCCATGCCAGTGGCCAGCAGCTGCTCGACCTGGCGCGGCGCATCGCCGACTCGGTGCGCGCGCGCTTCGACGTGGCCATCGAGCCAGAACCGCGGGTCATCGGCGCCGCCTGGTGAACGCAGTAGCAGCAACCTCGACACCAATGCGCGCCGCGGGCTTCATGCTCGCCAGCACGCTGTGCTTCGGCGCGATGGCGATCACCATCCGGCTGGCATCGGCGACGCTGCACACGTTCGAGATCGCGTTCTTCCGCAACCTGTTCGGCCTGATGGCGGTGCTGCCGCTGATCGCCGGCGTCGACCGCGCCTCGCTGCGCACGCGCCAGCTGCCACGCTACTTCGTCCGCTGCGCGATCGGCATCGGCTCGATGCTGGCCGGCTTCTGGGCGATCGGGCATTTGCCGCTGGCGCAGGCGATCTCGCTGTCGTACTCCACGCCGGTGTTCGTGACGATCGCAGCAGCAATCTTCCTCGGCGAGCACGTCCGCGCCCGGCGCTGGGCGGCGGTGGCGATCGGTTTCATCGGCGTGCTGGTGATCGTGCGTCCGGGCTCGGCGGAGTTCAGCACGGGCACGCTGATCGCACTGCTGGCTGCGGTGCTGAGCGGCGTCGTCGCGATCCAGATCAAGCAGCTCTCGCGGGTGGACGCGGCCAACACCATCGTCCTTTACACCTATCTGTTCTGGGTACCGATGTCGCTGCTGCCGGCGCTGTGGGTGTGGGAATGGCCGCAGGGAATCGCCTGGCTGTGGGTGATCGGCGCCGGCATCTTCGGTACCGGTGGCCAGGTGTTGTGGACCCACGCGCTCAAGCTCGGCGAAGTCTCGGCGCTTACGCCGATCAGCTTCATGCAGTTGCCGCTGGTCGCGACCGCGGGCTGGCTATGGTTCGGCGAGAGCGTGGACGGTTGGACCTGGGTCGGTGCCGCAATCATCCTGTCGGCCAATGCCTATATCGCCCACCGCGAGGCGGTGCTGATGCGGCGCGCGGCGACGGCCGCGCCGACGTCGGCGGCGGTGCCGGGCGAGTGACTCAACGCCACGGCCGCAAGCCACCCCAGTACACCAGCAGGTAGACGGCCACCGTCCATACGCTCGCCGCCGCCCACCCGGCGAGGATGTCCGACGGGTAATGCACGCCCAGGTATACGCGCGACAAACCCACCAGCACCACGAACGGCAGCATCAGCGCCACCATCGGCCAGCGCCAGCGCGTGCGCCATGCCAGCAGCACCAGCACCCAGGCCAGCGTCATCGAACCCATCGCGTGCCCGCTGGGAAAACTGAAGTTGTGCTCCGGCGCGATCGAGTCCCACAAAGACGGCCGCTCTCTTGCGAACACCGCCTTGGCCGCGATGTTGAGCAGGGCCGAACCGCCCAGCGCGATCGCGGCAAAGGTGGCCTCGCGATACCGGCGCAACAGCGTCAGCACCAGTACCAGCGCGATGTCGAACGGCACCACGCCCCACAGGTAGCCGATCCGCGAGATCAGCACGAAGAAACGGTCGAAGCCGTCGCGGGCCAGGTCATGGGCGAAATGCAGGATCGGTTCGTCGAAGACGATCGCTTCCTGCTCGTGGATTTCGTCCGCCAGTTCGGCGAAACCCCACAGCGGCAACAGCAGGCCGATGAACACCAGCAGCAGCCGACCGCCGTACTGGCGCAGCACGCCTGCGCCGTAGCGCAGTTCCTGGGTTAGTGCGTCGCCGCCCTCAGCCGGCACGCGCTGCGTCGTCAGCCGCGCCGTACTTGCGCTCGACGTAGCGGTCGATCAGCTCGACGAACTCGTGGGCGATGTTTTCGCCACGCAGTGTCACTGTCTTCTCGCCGTCCTCGAACACCGGTGCAGACGGCGCTTCGCCCGTGCCCGGCAGCGAAATGCCGATGTTGGCGTGGCGCGACTCGCCCGGTCCGTTGACCACGCAGCCCATCACCGCCAGGGTCAGGTTCTCCGCGCCGGGGTGGCTGATCTTCCACACCGGCATCTTCGCGCGCACGTGCTCCTGCACCCTTTGCGCCAGCTCCTGGAAGAAGGTGCTGGTGGTGCGGCCGCAACCCGGGCAGGCGGTGACCATCGGCGTGAACGCGCGCAGGCCCATGGTCTGCAGCAACTCCTGGGCAACGATGACTTCGTTGGTGCGCGACTGGCCCGGCTCGGGCGTCAGCGAGATGCGGATGGTGTCGCCGATGCCTTCCTGCAGCAGCACGGCCAGTGCGGCGCTCGAGGCGACGATGCCCTTGCTGCCGATGCCGGCCTCGGTCAGGCCCAGGTGCAGGGCGAAATCGCTGCGGCGGGCCATTTCGCGGTACACCGCGATCAACTCCTGCACACCGCTGACCTTGGCACTGAGGATGATGCGGTCGGCCGACAGGCCCAGCTCGACCGCGCGCGCGGCCGAGTCCAGCGCCGAGCGGATCAGCGCCTCGCGCAGCACTTCGGCGGCTTCGCGCGGCTCGGCCAGCTTGTGGTTCTCGTCCATCAGCTGCGCGGCCAGCGACTGGTCGAGCGAACCCCAGTTGGCGCCGATGCGGACCGGCTTGCCGTGCCTGATCGCCAGTTCGATGAGCGTGGCGAACTGGCTGTCCTTCTTCTTGCCGAAGCCGACGTTGCCGGGGTTGATCCGGTACTTGGCCAGCACCTCGGCGCAGGCCGGCTCGGCGGTCAGCAGTTGATGGCCGTTGTAGTGGAAGTCGCCGATGATCGGCACCTCCACGCCCATCATCGCCAGCTTGTCGACGATGCGCGGGACGGCGGCGGCCGCATCGACCGTGTTGACCGTCACCCGCACCATTTCCGAACCGGCGCGCCACAGCTCGGCGACCTGCTTGGTGGTCGAGGCCACGTCGGCGGTATCGGTATTGGTCATCGACTGCACGACGACCGGCTGGCCGCCGCCGACCTCGACGCCGCCGATGCGCACGGTGCGCGTCAGGCGTCGCGGGAGCGGGCCGAAGCCGGGGTGTGCGCAGGGCGCGGAAGCATGTGAATTCATGGCCGCCATTGTAACGTGACCTGCACCCTGCCCTGCGCTACCTTGGCCGGCCGTGCCCTGCCGCTCTCCATGAACGATTACCCCACCGAACCGACCTCCGGCGCCGGCCGCTCCGACCAGGTGCTGACGCCCAGCCAGCTGAACACGCTGGCGCGCGACCTGCTGGAGGGAGCATTCCCGCAGGTTTGGATCGAGGGTGAGCTGGGCAATGTCTCGAAGCCGTCGTCGGGGCACCTTTATTTCACCCTGAAGGACGCGCGTGCGCAGGTCCGCTGCGCGATGTTCCGCCCCAAGAGCAGCTGGCTGAAGTTCGTCCCGCGCGAAGGCCTGCGCGTGCTCGGCCGCGGCCGCCTGACGCTGTACGAGGCACGCGGCGAGTACCAGCTGGTCTTCGACCATCTGGAAGAAGCTGGCGAAGGCGCGCTGCGGCGCGCGTTCGAGGAGCTGCGCGCACGCCTGGCCGCCGAAGGCCTGTTCGATGTCGAACGCAAGCGAGCGCTGCCGCGCTTCGCCCGCCGCATCGGCGTGATCACCTCGCCCAGCGGCGCCGCCGTGCGCGACGTGCTGAGCGTGCTGGCGCGTCGCTTCCCGCTGGTCGAGGCCGATGTCCTGCCGGTGCAGGTCCAGGGCGAAGGCGCGGCGGCGCAGATCGTGGCCATGCTGCAACGGGCCATCGCCTCGGCACGTTACGACGTGCTGGTGCTTGCCCGAGGCGGCGGTTCGCTCGAGGACCTGTGGGCCTTCAACGACGAGCGCCTGGCGCGCACGATCGCGGCCTCGCCGGTGCCGATCGTGTCGGCGGTCGGCCACGAGACCGACTTCAGCCTCAGCGACTTCGCCGCCGACGTGCGCGCACCGACGCCGTCGGTCGCGGCCGAGCTGCTCGCGCCCAATCGCGAGGACCTGCTGCATCGCCTGCGCATCCTCGAGTCGCGCCTGCGCAACCTGCACACGCAACGCCTGCGCCAGGCCATGCAGCGCGCCGACCGCGCCGCGCTGCGCCTGAATGCCGTGCGTCCGCAGGCGCGCCTGGAAGCGCTCGGCCGCCGCCAGCGCGAAGCCCTGCGTCGCCTCAACGCCGCCTGGCGCCAGCAGCTCGAGCGCGAACGCGCGCGCCTGCGCCACGCCGACGCGGTGCTGCGTGCCGCCCACCCGCAGCGCCGCATCGCCCGATTGCGCGAGCGTCTGGCGGCACTGCGCCCACGTCCGCAGGCCGCCATCGTCCGCCGCCTGGCCAAGGACGCGATGCACCTGCGCGGCCTGGCCCGCTCGCTCGAAGCGGTGAGCCCGCTGGCGACCGTCGCGCGCGGCTATTCGATCCTGCAGCATCCCGACGGCCGCGTCGTGCGCAGCGTGCTCGATGCGGCGCCGGGTGACCGGCTGGCCGCACGCCTGAGCGACGGACAGCTGCAGGTGCGGGTCGAACCCAAGGACGACTGAGACCATCACGCATCGCACCACATGGCCCCCGCTACGATGCGCGGACCGTGCCCGAGGAAGCGTTGCATGACCAAGGCCTCCGATCTGTTCGTCGCCGCGCTCGAAGCCGAGGGCGTGGAGTACGTCTTCGGCATTCCGGGCGAAGAGAACCTCGACCTGCTCGAATCGCTGCGAACTTCGCGCATCCGCCTGGTGCTTACGCGCCACGAACAGGGCGCCGGTTTCATGGCCGCCACCTACGGCCGCCTCACCGGGAAGGCCGGCGTGTGCCTGTCGACGCTCGGCCCCGGCGCCACCAACCTCGTGACGCCGGCCGCCTACGCCCAGCTCGGCGCGATGCCGATGCTGATGATCACGGGCCAGAAACCGATCAAGACCAGCCGCCAGGGCCACTTCCAGATCGTCGACGTGGTCGACACGATGCGGCCGCTGACCAAGTACACGCGCCAGATTGTCTCCGCCGACGCCATTCCCGCGCGCGTGCGCGAGGCCTTCCGTCGCGCCGAGGAGGAACGTCCCGGTGCCACCCACCTGGAGCTGCCGCAGGACATCGCCGGCGACGACACCAGTGCGCGCGTGATTCCCGCCTCCTTCTCGCGCCGCCCCATCGCCGACGACAAGGCCATCGCCCACGCAGCCGCCGCGATCAGCCAGTCACGCCATCCGCTGCTGATGATCGGCGCCGGCGCCAATCGCAAGACGACCGCGCACCAGCTGCGGTCGTTCATCGACAAACTTGGCATCCCGTTTTTCACCACGCAGATGGGCAAGGGCGTGATCGACGAGCTGCACCCGCTGTGGCTGGGCAATGCGGCGCTGTCGGATCACGACTTCGTCCACCGCGCGATCGATGCCGCCGACTGCATCGTCAACATCGGCCATGACGTGATCGAGAAGCCGCCGTTCTTCATGCGCGAGGGACGCCGCACCGTCATCCACGTCAATTACGAATCCGCCGAGGTCGACGCGGTGTACTTCCCGCAGATCGAAGTCGTCGGCGACATCGCCAATACCGTCTGGCAACTCGGCGAGGTGCTGACGGCGCAGCCGCACTGGGATTTCGGCTTCTTCGACCGGGTGCGCGCCGCGCTGCTGGCCAACCTGGTCGACCGCAGCGATGCCGACCGCTTCCCGATGGCACCGCAGCGACTGGTTGCCGATGTCCGCAAGGTCATGGGTGCGCGCGACGTGGTCTGTCTCGACAACGGCCTCTACAAGCTCTGGTTCGCCCGCTGCTACCGTTGCCGCGAACCCAACACGCTGCTGCTCGACAACGCCCTGGCGACGATGGGGGCCGGCCTGCCCTCGGCGATCGCGGCGCGCATCGTCTGCCCGGACCGGCGCGTGATCGCGGTGTGCGGCGACGGCGGCTTCATGATGAATTCGCAGGAACTCGAAACCGCCGTCCGCCTGGGCTTGGACATCACCGTGCTGGTCCTGCGTGACGATGCCTACGGCATGATCAAGTGGAAACAGGCGCACGAGGACTATCCGAGCTTCGGAATGGACCTGGGCAATCCGGACTTCGTCCGCTATGCGCAAAGCTATGGCGCTCGCGGACATCGTCCCGCCTCCGCCGACGAGTTCGCGCCGATGTTGCAGCGTGCCCTGGACACACCGGGCATCGACCTGATCGAGGTCCCCATCGACTACAGCGACGACGACCGCCTGCTCAACGAAGAGATCCCGAAGTTGAGCGCCGCCCTGCGGTAGTCATCCGCCCCTATTTTTTTCATCGGAGAACGACATGGCCAAGCCCAAGCGCGCCGCCTCCGGCCTGATGGCCAGCTACCCCTACTACCTCGCCAATCGCCCGGTTGCCGCCAACACCGACCTGGACGTGCTGGACAAGTACAGCGGCAAACGCGCCACCCGGGTTGCCCTGGCCGACGCGACGGCGGTGCGCAAGGCGATCGTGGCGGCTCACCAGGCGCGTGGCGCGGTCGCCGCCTTCCCGCCCGACGCCCGCCGCGACGTGCTCGAACACTGCGTCATGCGTTTCCAGGAGCGCTTCGATGAGCTGGCCCTGGCGCTATGCATCGAGGCCGGCAAACCCATCGCCGATGCACGCGGCGAGGTCACGCGCCTGATCGACACCTTCCGCATCGCCGCCGGCGAAGCCACCCGCATCGATGGCGAGGTGATCGAGCTGCAGATCTCCAAGCGCACGCGTGGCTACCGCGGCATGGTCAAGCGCGTGCCGATCGGTGTGTGCAGTTTCATCACGCCATTCAACTTTCCGTTGAACCTGGTCGCGCACAAGGTCGCGCCGGCACTGGCCGCCGGATGCCCGTTCGTACTCAAGCCCTCGGAGAAGACACCGATCGGCGCGCTGATCATCGCCGAGATCCTGGCCGAGACCGACCTGCCCCGTGGCGCCTTCTCGGTCCTGGCCTGTTCGACCCAGGATGCAGCACAGCTGGTCGAGGACGAACGCATTGCCCTGCTGAGTTTCACCGGCGGCCTGATCGGCTGGGACCTCAAGGCCCGCGCCGGGCGCAAGAAGGTGACGCTGGAACTGGGCGGCAACGCCGCCTGCATCATCGACGACGACCCGGGCATGCCGCTGGACCGCGTCGTCGAACGCCTGGTGTTCGGTGCCTACTACCAGAGCGGCCAGAGCTGCATCAGCGTGCAGCGCATCTACGCGCACGCGGCCATCTACGACAAGCTGCGCAAGAAGCTCAAGGCGGCGGTGGCGAAGTTGCCGATGGGTGATCCGCGAGATGAGAAGACCTTCATCGGACCGATGATCGACGAGGCCGCGGCCAAGCGCGTGGACAGCTGGATCGAAGCCGCGCGCAAAGGCGGCGCCAAGCGCCTGGCCGGTGGCAACCGCAGCGGCAACATGGTGCCGGCGACGCTGCTCGAGGGCGTCCCACATGACAGCGATCTGTACCGCAAGGAGGCTTTCGCCCCGGTCGCGTTGATGGAGCCGTTCGACGATTTCGAGCAGGCCATCGACCAGGTCAACGACAGCGACTTCGGCCTGCAGGCCGGTGTGTTCACCGCGCGCCTGGACCACGCCATGCGCGCCTGGGATCGCCTCGATGTCGGCGGCGTCATCGTCGGCGACGTGCCGAGCTTCCGCGTCGACAACATGCCTTACGGCGGTGTGAAGCACTCGGGGCTCGGCCGCGAGGGAGTGCGCTACGCGATCGAAGACATGACCGAGCAACGCCTGCTGGTGATTCGCGACGCGACCGGTTGATCAGTCGACGAGCCGCATGAACAGTTACGACACGCCTCCTCCCCGCTCAGGGGAGAAGGCATGTCGAGGCCTGCCAGACCGATGACTTGTTACTTGCGCGGCGACGGCGCCGGCTCGTCGACCCTGCCGATGCTGGTCTCGCCGACGCTGACTTCACCGCCCGTGGCCCACTCGGTCACCGGCTGCAGCCATTCCTTTCTGGGCTCGTGGAACAGCGCCGCGCCGTGGCCGCTGTTGAGCACCAGTTCCTGCCGCTCGCTGACCTTGGGGGAATCACCCCAGAGCGAGCGGCACGACAGCGACGTGCTGTCATTGGCATCGTGGATGCCGAGCACTCGGCCACTCATGCGGAAGTTGTAGTTGGCCTTCATTTGCGGATCGCACTGGCCCAGGAGCGCGTAGTTGACGTGCCCGTTGCCGACCAGCGCGGAGGTCAGCGTGGCAACCTTGGAGCCGGTGCCAGCGCCGACGACATTGATCTCCTCCGGCGCAACGCCCTTGGCCATCAGGCCTCGCACTTCATCGGCGATGCGGTGCGCATAGGCAAGACGCTTCTCGCCTGCATAGGCGAACGTGCTTACTTCGAATCCCTGGTCCTCGAACGCCTGCACGATCGCGGCGTGGTCTACACCGGCTTCGGTGGAGGGCAGATAGATAAGGTGTGGGGAACCGGCGACGGCGGTCGACGACGCGGCCAGGAATACGGCTGCTGCCAACGCGCGACGGGGCAGAGCGTGCTTCAGGGGGGAAGGCATGAATCGGGTCATGGCAGGTACCTCCAGCAAGAGCGTCGAAGACGCGGGGGGAGCTGTTGAGACGTAACCGGCGGGTTCAATCCTGCGCGTGACCGTCGCGTCTCCACCAGTTCGAAAGGTCATACCAACTTCTGGGATACGTGGAATTGGATGCGCGATTGCATGTGCGCGTTTATGCACGACGCAGGCAAATGCGATTGCAGCTCCGGGTAAGTGGCGCCGCCATTGGTCACCGTCACTTCCGGCCCATGGGTCTCGCAGAAGAATTCCGTGAAGGCTTAACCCCGTTCGACCGCTCCGCTCGTTGGCCACTGCAACCCAACCGGAGACAGCAACATGAAGCGCACTCCCGTCGTCCGCCCCACCCTGTTCATGGCCGTCACGCTGGCGCTTTCCGCCTGTCACACAACCAAGGATTCGGCGCAGTCCGAACGTGCCGATTCAGCGACGGAGCCAGCCGCAGTCGCCGCCGCAGCGGCAGCCGACACCGCCGTAACGGCCAACGCGCAATCGGCCGCGGCCAAGGAAGCTGGCACGACCGATGCCAGGCGCCAGCGCCGCGTGACGCAGATGAAGGCGCTGGCACCGCCACCGGCCTCCGCTCCCGCCGCGACGCTCGACTCGATCCAGGTCACCGGCTCGAGGGTTGCTTACGCGCCTGCGATGCCCATGGCGATGCCGGCGCGACAGCAAGCGGTGAATACCGAACGCTATGCCGAGATCACCGACAATCCCGTGCGCCGCGCGGCGGACGATCCGGTGTCGACCTTCTCGGTCGACGTCGACACCGGCAGCTATGCAAACGTGCGCCGCATGCTCAATGGAGGCGAGCGGCCGCCGGCAGACGCCGTTCGCGCGGAAGAGTTCATCAACTACTTCGACTACGGCCACCCTGCCCCGGCCACCCGCGAAGTACCGTTCCGCGTGACCACCGAGCTCGCGGCGGCGCCGTGGAACTCGCAGCGCCAGTTGCTGATGGTGGGCATCAAGGGCTATGACGTGCCCAAGGCGACGCTGGCGCCGTCCAACCTGGTGTTCCTGATCGACACCTCCGGCTCGATGGATTCGCCCGACAAGCTGCCTCTGGTCAAGGCAGCACTGCGACAGCTCGTGCCGCAGTTGCGCAGCCAGGACCGCGTCTCGATCGTTGTCTACGCCGGCAGCGCGGGACTCGTGCTTCCGCCCACGCCAGGCGATCGCCACGGCGAGATCCTGGCCGCGCTCGACCGCCTCGACGCAGGCGGCAGCACCAATGGCGGCGACGGCATCCGCCTCGCCTACGCGATGGCGCGGCAGGCTTACATCGACAAGGGCGTGAACCGTGTGATCCTCGCCACCGATGGCGACTTCAACGTCGGCACCGTCGACCAGAGCGCGCTGGAGACGCTGGTCGGTGACCAGCGCAAGCACGGCATCGCGCTGAGCACGCTCGGCTTCGGAAGTGGCAACTACAACGACGAGATGGCCGAACAGTTGGCCGATGTCGGCGACGGCAACCACGCCTACATCGACAGCCTGCGCGAGGCACGCAAGGTGCTGGTCGAACAGATGAGCTCGACGCTGATGACCATCGCTCGCGACGTCAAGATCCAGATCGAGTTCAATCCGGCCCAGGTCGCCGAGTACCGCCTGATCGGTTACGAGAACCGCGTGCTGCGCAGGGAAGACTTCAACAACGACAAGGTCGATGCCGGCGACATCGGTGCCGGCCACCAGGTGACCGCGCTGTACGAGATCACGCCGGCCTCCTCACCGGCGCAGCGCGTCGGCTCGCTGCGCTATGGCGCGACGACGCAAACCGCGAAGGCGGACCCTGGGCGGCGAGATTGCCCACCTGCGCCTGCGTTACAAGCTTCCGGGCCAGGATCGCAGCCGGCTCATCGAGACGCCCGTGCTGGCCTCGCAGGTGACCCGCAGTCCGAGCGAATCGTTGCGCCTGGCCAGTGCCGTCGCCGGCTTCGCTGACGCACTGCGCGGCGGCAGCCGGATGGACGGCTGGAGCCTGGACGCCATGATCCAGTCGGCCACCGCGGCGAAGGGGCGGGATCCGAATGGCGAACGCGCCGAACTCGTGGCGCTGATGAAGCTGGCGCAGGCGCAGATCGACCCCAACCAGGAGACTCGTATCGGCCTGGGCCGGTAGCGCCTTGCGCGGGAGCGAGCCTGCTCGCGAGCAGGCTCGCTTCTGCGAGACCGGATCAGGCGCGTAGACGCTCGATCATCGGTTGCAGCCATTGTTCGTAGGGCGCCCACTTCGGACGCTCGCGCACCCTGGATGCTGTCGCGCACCTGCACCGCGCTCGCAGTCACCACCGCACGCTTTCGCGAACCGATCTCGAGCATGGCCGGATCGAACGCCAGCCCGCAGAAATCGGCGACACGTCGAAGCTCGGCCTCCGGATCGCAGACCAGCTTCGCGTACTCCACATCGAGGATCCGGCCCGGGAACCGCGCATGCCAGCGTGCCATCAGGCGCTTGTAATGGCGGTGGTAGTCGGCCAGCTCGATCGGGTCGTAGCTGTACGCATTGGCCTCGGAGAACAGCTCGCGCAGGTTCGAGAAACAGGTCTCGACCGGGTCGCGGACCATGTGCAGGATCTTCGCCTGCGGCAGGGCGTGGGCGATGAAGCCGATGTTGAGGAAGTTCGACGGCAGCTTGTCGGTGAAGCAGCGCCGGCCCTCGGCTCGCCACTTCACGCTGTCCAGGTAACGCGCCCCGGCGGCGGCAAGGTCTGCCGAGGATGCGCGCTCGACCAGCGTGCGATCGATCACGCCACGGCAGTGGTGGTCGGTGGCATGGCGCATCGCGCTGGTGAAGTCGTAGAGCTCGCCAAGGCCGCGCACCTCGGGATGGCCGTCCAGCAGTTGCTCCAGCAACGTGGTACCCGATCGATGCATGCCGACGATAAAGATCGGCAGCGCGGTATCGCCATGCTCCGTGACTGCGGCCGGAGCTGACGGCTCGAACTTCGCCAGCGCATCGAACAGGCTGGCCGTGGTCGCGGTGTCGTAGTTGAGTCGCGAGCGCTTGGCCCTGCATCCGCGCATCAGCGCGTTCCAGGCCGCTTCGTGCCGGCCGAGGTCGTCGAGCTCCTTGTGCAGTGCGAACGACAGCAGCGCGATGTCTTCGGCAGATCGCCCAGGCCGCTGCAGTTCCCGCTCGATGGCCGCAACGTGATTGCTCTCGGCCGTCTGCTTGCGCACCCATGCCGCCAGCCAGTAGCCCTGCGCGATCTCGGGCGCGCGGTGCTGGCTGCGTTCGATGTCCTGCGCGGCCTCCGTGAACCGGCCCAGGTAGGTAAGCACCTGCGCACGTGCCAGCAGCGTCGGCGGATAGTCCGGATCGGCGCGCCTGGCTTCGTCGAGGAAGGCGATCGCGCGACCGGGAAGATTGACGTAACTCAGCTGCGCGGCGGCGGCGATCAGCAGCGGGATCGGCATGCGCGACATCGGCTTGGCGCGATCGATCGCCGCCTGCAGCGTCGGCACCTGGTTGAAGGTGCGCAGTCGCGGCAGCAGTTCGGCAAGCAGCCTGGGATCGGTCGTGCCGCTGGCCGCTGCCGCCATCGCGCAGCCCTCGGCACGCCGATAGCGACCACGAAGCGAGTTCAGATAGGACAGCTGTATCAGCGAGTACGGCTCACCGGGACGCAGCGCCTGCACCTGCTCGAACGCGGCGATGGCACCGTCGAGGTCTTCGCTTTCGGCCAGCGACTCGGCCTTCGCTATCAACGCCTGCAGTGCGGAGGGGGCGACGTTCGACATCTCAGCCACCCATCCGTTCGCGCAGCGGTTGCAGCTGTTGCTCATAGCGCTTCCAGGCGCCGAGCGAGCGGCCGTGGATACCTTCACGCACCTGGCTGCTGCTCGCGGTCGACACGGGCGCGTCGTTGCGCGTGATGTCGGAAAGACCCGCCTGCGCGGGCAGTCCGATGAACTCGATCAGTTGCGCCGCGACAGTCTCCGGGTCGGCCACGAGTGCTTCGTAGTCGACCACGCGCACGGCGTGCGGCGCGGCGTCCTGCCAATGCTGCATCCACTGCTGCGCATGTCCGCTGTGCGCGGCCAGGTCGTCCAGGCCGTAGCTGTACGCATAGGCGTCGCCCTGGAACAATTCCTTGAGGTTGGAGAAACAGGCATCCATCGGATCGCGACGCAGGCACAGGATGCGCGCATGCGGCAGCGCCCGCAGGATCAGCGGGATGTTGAACAGGTTCTGCGGATTCTTGTCGAGCACGCAGGGACGGCCCGGCGCGAGCAATCGCATCCGCTGCTGGAACAGATGGCCGGCTGTCCGCGCATCCACCTGCGCCACCCGCTCCAGGCTGGCCGGCGTGCGGTGGAAGAAGTGGTCGGAAGCCTGGCTCAGCGCCATCTGGAAATCGTTGCGCTCGCCGAGCGAATCCACCCAGCCGTGGTTGCCGAGGATGCGATCGAGCAACGTCGTGCCGCTGCGCGGCATGCCGACGATGAAAACCGGCTGCGGACGTTCGCTCGACGCAAGCGCCTGCGCCGCCACCGCCTCGGCGGCCGCCGGCACCGGCAGCCGCATCAACGCCTGCAGATACGCCGCTTCGGCCGAGGCGTCATAGGCCAGGCGCCGGCGCATGATCGCCGCGCCCTGTTCGAGCGCCTGCCAGGCCTCGTCGACCTCGCCCGCCGCATCCATTTCGTGGAACAGCGCGTAGAGAAGATGGGCCTGTTCGACACCACCCGCGGGGCTGCGCGACAGCGCCTGGCGAATGCGCGGGACACGCTGCATCGGCACTCGCGCGCGCGAGTGCGTGGCAAGCGCCCAGTGCGCATCGGCAAGACCGGGAGACAGCGCAAGCGCCGCCTCGTATGCCTGCTCGGCGCCGGCCATGTCGCCGAGGAAGCGCAGGACGTTGCCGCGCGTGAACGACAGCAGCGGATGGGCCGGCACATGACGTGCGACCGCGTCGAGGAAGCGCAGCGCGTCTTCATAGCGCCCCGCCAACCACAGGTGCTGGGCGAGGACCGCCGACTGCTGCAGGATGTTCGGATCGGACCAGTCGGCCGACAGGATCACCGAGGCCACTTCGGCCTCCTCGGCGAACTCCAGCAGGCGCCCGGTGACGTAGCCGGCATTGCGCGTGCTGGCCTTCAGGCGCACCGCGTCGGCGGCGCGCAGCGCGTGCTCGCGCGCCGCGCAGTAGCGATCGCCGAACTGGGCCAGCCGCGACATGCGCAACTGCGCCGGCACGTGGTGCGGCTCCTTGGCCAGCATGTCCTCGTACACGCGCCCTGCCCGATCCCAGGCGCCTTCGGCTTCGAGCCGCTGCGCCTGGCCCCACATTTCAGAAAGAACAGCCTGCATAGATCCGCCATCGGAAGAACGCTTCAAGCATAGCGGCAACCGTTGCCCGCACAACGCTCTGGAGCCCGGAAAATGCGGCTTTCCACAAAAAAAACGGCCGCCTTGCGGCGGCCGTGAGAGAGAAATAGTGGAACTTGAATCTTAGAAGTCGTACTGCACCATGAAGCGGAACTGGCGCGGTGCCTGGAAGGTGCGCGGCAACAGATAGGTGTTCAGCGGTGCGCCGGTGGTGGCGTCCTCTGCCACTTCCGTCACCGAGGTGACCTTCTGGTTGTTGAACACGTTGAAGATGTCCATCTTGAACTGCAGGCCCGTCGCCCAGCTCGGGAAGTAGGCCACGTTCAAGTCGATCGAGTTGGTCCACGGCAGGCGACCTGCGGTACCGCGCGGCATGGCTTCGGCCGGACCGTCGCGGCCACCGGCTTCCGTCGTACCGCAACGGAAGAACGAGGAGCCGTACGGGTGGATGCCGCCGTGGTACGGGTACAGCACGCCGAGGCAGTTGATCGGACGACCCGACTGCACCAGCACGTTGGCACCGACCGACCACTCATCGTTGAACTGATAGTTGCCGAACACCTTCAGGCTGTGGCGACGATCGTTCGGCAGGTAGCCGTAGGAATCAACCGCCAGTTCCTTGTAGTCGAAGTCCTGGGTCACGCTGGTATCGGCCTGGCCGATGTCCGACTTGACGCCACCTTCGGTGTTGCCCTTGTTCCATGCCAGCGTGTACGAAGCCTGGAAGAAGAACTTCTCCCAGCCGCCATCCCAGAACAGTTCCAGCGACTTGTAGCTGCGCTTGGCTTCCGGCGACAGCAGGTCACCCTGGACGGTGTACTCGGTGAGCGTGCCGTTGTCTTCCAGGTCGGTCAGGAACACCGAATCAGCACCCGGGTTGAACATGCGGCAGTACGGGAAGCCCGCGCCCGGCAGGACCGGGTCGAAGCCGTCGGCGACGGCCTGCTCGACGATCGGGTTGTAATCGCAGTTGTCGTCGATGGCCGCCTTCAGCTTGCGGTAGATACCGCGCGCGCCGATGCTCTGGTGCTCGGTGATCTGCTTCTGGAAGCCGAGGATGAACTCGTCCTGGTACATCGGGTCGAGGTTGGTGGCGGCAATGGTCGCCGGGTTCTTCGGCTCGCCGAATTCACCGTTGACGTACTGCAGCGCACCAGGCGTGTTCAGACCGATCGGAGCACCCGTCGCCGGATCGACACCGGCAAAGCGGAAGTTCTGGCGGGTGAACAGCGAGGCGCTGGCGCCACGCACGGCCACGCTCGGCGTCAGCGGCAGCGCGTAGCGGCCGGCGTTACCGTACAGCTTCAGCGTGGAGTCGCCATTGACGTCCCACGAGAAGCCCAGGCGCGGACCGAACTGGTCCTCGATCTTGACGTAGGTCTGGCCGAAGCCGTTGAGGTTCTCGAACGTGTCCCAACGCGCGCCGATGTAGGCGAGGAAGTTGTCGGTGATGTTCCAGTTGTCCTCGACGTAGATCGCGTGCTGCTTGACCTTGACCGTCGAACCCTGGGTCACGATCTGCTCGCGGACGATGTCGAACTCGTCGCCGGTGTTGGCGCGACCGTCCGGACCGTTGTTGGTCGAGTAGCGCCAGATGCGGCCGCCTTCGATCGACTGGCCGGCGATGGACTCGTAGTCGTCCGCGTCGAAACCGAAACCGATCTGGTGGTCGCCGATCTGCCAGTCGCCATCGATACGCCACGCATCACGCGTGTCGCCCGAGTCGATGCGGTCGATCGAAGTGCCGGTGATGTTGCACGAGCTGGCATAGACGCCGGTGATGGCGGTGCGGTAGCCCGGGCGGACGTCGGTGATGACCGGACAGCCGGTGGCCGGCACATGCAGGTCGCCGCCGTACTCCACGCGCGTGCCGTTGGCCGTGACCAGGTGGCGCGAACGCGAGAACTCGCTGTGGCCATACAGCGCCGACAGCGTGAAGGAGTCGGTCAGGTAGCCGGTGTAGCGGGCGATGTAGTTTTCGCCACCGGTTTCCAGGTACGACGTACCGATCAGCGCACCACGGTCAAGCGAAGCCAGCGGGTTCAGGTAGTTGGCGCTGGTGGTGTCCTGCTGGTCCGAGAACGCGGTGAACTCGACCTTGTTGCTGTCGTTGATGTTCCAGTCCACCTTCAACAACCAGGTCGGACCGTCGATCTTGTCGGTCGAGTTCTGGCGGGAGACGACGCTGTTGTAGATGTCCTGTTCCTGGTTGCTGTACGAGAGCAGGCCCCAGGCGAACAGCTTGTCCTTGATCAGCGCGCCGCCAGCCCAGACGCTGGTGTTGTACGAGCCGTCGCTGTCCTTGGAGTTGTCCTGGCGCAGCTTGCCGATGTCACCCGGAACCAGCGGGTTGGAGTAGTAGGTGTTCTCGACGTCTTCGCGCAGGCCTTCCGGCAGCCAGAACACGTTCGCACCGGCTTCAAACTCGTTGGTACCGCGCTTGGTGACCTGGTTGATCACGCCGCCCAGCGAACGACCGAACTCGGCGCCGTAGCCACCGGTCTTGATCTGCTGCTCTGCCACTGCCTCGAAGGGAATCTTCGAGAAGTTCAGGCCGCGGAACGAGTTGGTGACGTTGAAGCCGTTGACGTAGTACTGGTTCTCGGCGACCGAGGAACCACCGAACGAGGCCAGGTTGCCGAAGGCGTTGTCGCCGCGGACGGTACCCGGAGCCAGCAGGGCGACCGAGGTGGCGTCACGCAGCACCGGGATCTTGGCGATCTGGGCGGCGGTCAGGATGGTGGTGGACTCGACCGACGAGACGTCGATCGGGTTCACCGCCTGGGCACCGACCACGACAACGCTGTCGAGGGTGGTGGCCGAGCCGCCGGCAGCCGAGGCGAAGTTGACCGGGGTACCGGTACCAACGTTGACTGCGACGCCTTCGCGGACTGCGGTCGTGCCGTCGGCACGCTGCAGGGTGATGCGGTACTGGCCGGGCGACAGAGCCGGCACGCGATAGGTGCCATCGCCTGTCACGGTGATTTCGCGACGGAAGCCCGTTGCCGGGTTCTCGACGACGACGGTCTCCCCAGCCGTCGCCTGACCGAACACGGCACCAGCGGTGGACTGGGCGTGGACGCCTGAAGAGGCGAAGCACACGCCGAGCGCCACGGTAAGCGCGCTGCGCCGCAAATTGCGGTTCATGGATGAACGTTTAGACACATTTCCCCCCAAATTCAGCAAATGGAATTGCCCCGTAGGGCCTAGCGACCATGACTTCAGGCATATCTCCGGGTCAACGGTTAACGCGGCGTTCACCTTCATTGATTCTGTGATTTGTGACGTACGTCACATTTTTAATGCAACTTTCACATGAACTTTACGAAACAGCCATATTTCCATTGACAAATCGGAACAATCGGCGTCCACACGCCCCATTCATGAAATGGGTCGTTTGTCTTTGCTTTTTGGCGGCATGAATGTTGCCGGGCACGACATAGCCCGCGCCCTGCCCGACCGGGGCGGCCGAGGGGCGGTCAGAGGCTGGGGATTGCGGCTGTCGTCAGCCGCTGACGGCGCGCAGCAGGGCCTGGGGTTGGATGCGTTCGGCCGGGTAGCCGAACAGGTAGCCCTGGCCGTAGGTACAGCCGAGCTCGCGCAGGGCCGCGCGCTGGGCTTCGGTCTCGACACCCTCACCGATGGTATGGATGCCCAGGGTGCCGGCCAGTGCCTGGATCGCGCGGACCACCGCCACGCTCTCGGGCTGGGCGTCGCCGATCAGCCCGGAGACGAAGCTCTGGTCGATCTTCAGGCACTCGATCGGGAAGCGGTGCAGGTACGACAGCGCCGAGAAGCCGGTGCCGAAGTCGTCGAGCTGGGCGAGCACGCCATGGCTGCGCAGGGTGCGCAGCATCCGCAGCGCACGCGGCACGTCGTCGAGCAGGGCCACCTCGGTGATCTCGATGCGCAGGCGGTGCGGGTCGGCGCCGGCATCGTCGATCATGCGCAGCAGGCGGTCGGCGAAGTCGCCCGAGCGGAAATGCCGCGGCGACACGTTGACCGAGATGTAGCCCTCGCCGCCACGGGCGAGTTCTTCCATGACCTGGCCGTAGAGGATCCAGTCGACCTCCTCGATCAGGCCACTGTCCTCGCCCACGCCGATGAATTCGCTCGGCGTCAGCAGACCGCGGCGCTCATGGCGCCAGCGCAGCAGGGCTTCGTGGCCGATCACGCGGTGGTCGTCCAGGCGCACGATCGGCTGGTAGAAGGCGACGAAGCCGTCGCCATTGATGGCACGGCGCAGGTCGGCCTCGAGGTCGAGGATGCGCACGGCTTCCTCACGCATGGCCTCGTCGAACACCGCGCAGCGGTCGCGTCCGGCGGCCTTGGCCCGGTACATGGCGGCATCGGCGTCACGCAGCAGCTCGGCGCCGGTGCGATAGCGCGGATGCCACAGGGCGATGCCGAGGCTGGCCGACGGAAACACTTCTCGCCCGGCGATCCAGCACGGCTCGCCCAGTGCGCGCAGCACGCGCTGGGCCAGCTCCTCGGCGACCTCGGGGCCGTCGATGTCCTCGATCAGGATGGCGTACTCGTCACCGCCCAGGCGCGCGACGGTGTCGTCCTCGCGGACGGCCTCGACGATCCGGCGCCCGGCCTCGACCAGCAGTTCGTCACCGGCGGAATGGCCGACGCTGTCGTTGACCAGCTTGAAACGGTCCAGGTCCAGGAACAGCACCGCGAACGTGCTCTCCTGCTCGCTGCGCGCGCGGGTGATTGCCTGCGCCAGCCGGTCGAGCAGCTGGCTGCGGTTGGGCAACCCGGTCAGCGCGTCGTGCATCGCCTGGTGGGTCAGCTGCTGCTCCACGCGCAGGCGCTCGCCGATCTGCGCCAGCAGCTCGGTGTTGGCCTGGGCCAGCTCGCGCGTGCGCGAATCGACCCGCTGCTCCAGCTCGGCATGCGCCGAGACGAGGCGGTCCTGCGCCTGCTTGCGCGCCAGGCCGATGCTGATGTGATGGGCAACGAAGGTCAGCAGTTCCTGGTCGCGGACGCTGAAGTTGATCGCCGGCGAATAGCTCTGCACGGTGATCACGCCCACCACCGACTCGTTGTGGAACAGCGGCACGCCGAGCCAGCAATGCGCGAGTGAGCCGCGGCTGCGCACCAGTCCCTGCGATTCCAGGGCGGCGATGCGCTTGCGGTCGGCCAGCAACGCGCGGCCCCGGGCAATCACGTACTCGGTCAGGCCGGAGGCGAGCTTGCGCGCCACGCGATTGGCATCGCGTTCGTCGATCGAGTACGGGAACTCGAGGCCCTGGCCGTCATCGGAGACCAGCGCGATGTAGAAATTGCGCGCGTACAGCAGGTCGCTGACGACGTCGTGGACCTGGGTATAGAAGCGCTCCAGCGTCTCGGAGGTGATCGACAGTTCGGCGATGCGGAACAACGCCCGCTGCAGGCGCTCGGCGCGCTGGCGCTCGATGATCTCGGCCTGCAGGTCGCGGTTGCTCAGCTGCAGTGCCTGGGTGCGCTCCTCGACGCGGCGTTCAAGCTCCTCGCGGGCGTGGAAGCGGTCGAGCGCGGTGAGGATGTGCTGGGCGACGAACGACAGCAGTGCCCGCTCCTCTTCGCCATAGACGTCCGGCCGGTCGTAGCTCTGCACCACGATCGCGCCGCAGATGCGGTCTTCGCGGCGCATCGGCACGCCCAGCCAGTCCTCGCTGTCGGGGCCATGGCGGGCATCGCGGGCGACGCCGAGGCGGTCACGGATCAGTTCCGACGGACCCTGCAGCGGTTCGCCATGGCGCAGCAGCGCCACGGTCACGCTGTTGGGCATGTCGTCGATGGCGATGTCACGCTCGGGTTCGGCGACGTAGGTGTCGACCTGATCGGCGAAGTAAAGGAAGCGCAGGCTGTCGCGGACATCGTCGTACAGCACGATGTAGAGATTGGCCGCGTACATCAGCCCGGCGACGACGGTGTGGATCCGGCGCAGCATGTCGGCCAGTTCCAGGTCGGAACCGGCCAGGTCGGCGATCTCGAACAATGCCTGCTGGAGGCGCTCGGACTTCTCCAGCGATTCCGCGCGGGCCAGCGTGCGCAATGCCACCAGATGCGAGACGACCACGCGCTGGGCCATCGTCAGCCAGATCTCGCGCACCTCGGCGGCAACCGCGCCGGGCAACTGCACGGCGATCGCCACGCGAACGCCCTCGGCCGTGGTCCAGGCACTCTCGATGCGGTGCGAATGATGGCCGACCGGGCTGCGCTGCAGCAGCACCTCGGCGCGACTGGCCAACGCGCTGGTCGCGCCTGGCGAGGCCGAACCTGCCGATATGCCCGTGCTCGGATCGCGCCAGAGGACGGCGACTTCGGCACCGGGCGGCAGGGCCTCCTGCAGCGTGTCGGCCAGCGAATCGCGACCGTAGCCGGCATCGACGATTCGAACGGCCTTTGGCCTGCTGCGATTGGACACTGCGGATGGGGCCCCTGGTCGGACGCCGAAGGATAGCGCGCCTCCGGCCATGCGTGGATCAACCCCGTCGCGAACTGCGATCCGTTCATCTGATATGGACCTGGCCCTGCAACTGATCATGCCGTTTGCGCCGTACCGCTTCCCGCCGGCGCCTCCAGCCCGTACCCTGCCGCGGATGAATGCGGGCGAGGATCCGAGCGACGACCTGTTGATGCTGGCCTGGACCGGCGGGGACACGGCTGCGTTCGAGACGCTCTACGCCCGCCACCGCGGCCCGCTCTACCGCTTCCTGCTGCGCCAGCTGCGCGACGGCGCCCTCGCCGACGAGTTCTTCCAGGACGTCTGGCAACGGGTCATCGCCGCGCGACAGGGCTGGAAGCCCGACGCCGCGTTCAGGACCTGGCTGTTCCGCATCGCCCACAATCGCCTCAACGATCACTGGCGCGGTCTCAAGCACCGCCCGGCGGCTCCGGAGGACGGCGACGAGCGCGCCGCACGCGTGCCCGACCCGACCACCCCGGAGCGGGAACTGTCCGAATTCGAACAACGCCGGCGCCTGCAGCTGGCGATCGCGGCGCTGCCCGAGGAGCAACGCGAAGTGGTGCTGCTGCGCCTGGAGCAGGAACTGAGCCTGGAGGACATCGGCGAGATCACCGGCGTCGGCCGGGAAACCGTCAAATCGCGCCTGCGCTATGCGATGGACAAGCTGCGCGCCGGGCTGAGTGACGCCGGCGAGCTGAGCGACTGACCCATGAGCCATCCTTTCGACGAACCGCTGACCCCTGAAGAGCGCGCCATGGCCGACCGGCTGGCGCGACTGGGGCCGCGTGACGGCCCATCGCCCGCGCTCGACGCGAAGATCCTTGCCGCCGCGCACGCCGCCGTCGCGCCCCGTCGCCACCGCCGCTGGCTGGCATTGACCGGTGTGCCGGCGACCCTGGTCACCGGTGCCGGCATGGCTGCGGTGCTGGCGCTGGCCGTCGGCGTGGTCTGGCAGCTGCGGCCATCGGCCCCGGCACCGCGGGCGCCGCGTGACGAAACCGGCGATTTTGGCTTTGTTACTGCCGAAGTGATCGAGCGGCCCGAGCCGGCAGCCGCCCCACCGCCGCCACCGGCGGCCGACGAGCCCGCCCCTGCGCGTGCCCTGCAGGCGCCTGCGATGGCCAAGCGCGAGGCCGCGCCGGAGCGCGCGGATGCCATGGCAGCAAAGGAGGCTCCGGCTGCTACAGCGGCGCCGGCACCGGGTCAGGCGCACGAACACTTCCTCGACGAGGCGATCAATCCGGCAACCCATTCCGTGCCGGCGACCGCGGCGGCAGCCGCGCGCGGCGATTCGATGCCCTACTCCGCGGCCCCGGCGCCGGCTGCGCCCGCCGCCGCGGTATTCGAAGGCGAGCCGCGGCAGCGCGCCGCGGCCTCCGCGATGCAGCGCAAGGCCACGGCGAACGAGGCGGCGAAGCAGGTCGACGAGGATCGCGAACTGCGTTCACAGGCAGCGTCGGTTGTCGCGGCGGACCGCGCAGCCGCGGCCTCGGCAGATGCCATGGCCGAAGAAGACACTGCATCCGGCGCCACGCTGGACCGCATCGAAGTCACCGGCAGCCGCATCACGATGGCCGACACGCCGGTGCGCGACGATCGCGAACTGGCGCCGGCGCAGTGGCTGCAGCGCATCCGCGACCGCCGCGACGGCGGCGACCTCGAAGGCGCCCGCCAGAGCCTGGAGCAATTCCGCAAGTCATATCCGCGCGTGCGCCTGCCGGACGACCTGCGCGCGCTCGCCGACCCGACGCGATGACTTCGGCAACACTGGCGGCGCCGACCTCCTTCGAACTGGAGGTCAAGCACAGCCGTTTCATCGTCCATGCCGCACCGGTCACGACGCCACAGGCCGCGCTCGACTTCATCGCCCAGGTCGGTGATGCCGCCGCCACGCACAACTGCTGGGCCTACCGGATCGGCAGCGAGTATCGCTTCAACGACGATGGCGAACCGGCCGGCACCGCGGGACGTCCGATCCTGGCCGCCATCGACGGCCAGGGCCTGGACCAGGTCGTGGCCGTGGTCACTCGCTGGTACGGCGGCATCAAGCTCGGCGCCGGCGGCCTCGTCCGCGCCTATGGCGGCAGCGCGGCCGAATGCCTGCGGCTGGCGCCCCGGCGTATTCTCGTCGTCCATGTCACCGTCGAACTCGACTATTCCTTCGACGACACCGGCACCGTCCACGCCGCCATCGCCGCCCACGCCGCGGAAAAGCTCGACGAGCGCTTCGACGCGAACGGCGCCCACCTGCGCCTGCGGTTACCCTCTGAGCAACTGTCGCCCTTGAAAGTCAGGCTCCGCGACGCCACTCGTGACCGGGTGCGCTTCGGCGACGAACTCCCTGACATGTGAGTGATCCGGTCGCCATGAATTCCCGCGTTGACGCCACCCAAATCAAGGCCCCCATCGGCAACCTGCGCACGCTGTGGCCGTTCGTGCGCCAGCACCGCGCCCTGTTCGTTGCCTGGCTGGTCTCGCTGGCGGCATCGAGCACCGCGACGCTGACCTTCCCCAAGGCCTTCGGCACGATGATCGACCAGGCCTTCACCCAGGGCGGCGGCGCGATCGATCGCGCCTTCGTGCTGCTGTTCGCCGTCGCCGTCGCGCTGGCGCTGGCCACGGCCGCGCGTTTCTACTTCGTGTCGCTGCTGGGCGAACGCGTCGTCGCCGACCTGCGCCAGCGTCTGTTCGCCCACCTGATCGGCCTCGACGCCGGCTTCCACGACCGCAACCGCAGCGGCGAACTGGTCTCGCGCCTGACCGCCGATGCCGAACTGCTGCGCAGCGTCGTCGGTTCGAGCATGTCGGTGGCATTGCGCAGCTCGGTGACCGTGCTGGGCAGCATCGCCATGCTGTTCGTCACCAGCCCGCGCCTGGGCCGCGTTCGCCCTGGTCGGCATCCCGTTGGCCGTGTTGCCGATCGTGGTCGGCGGCCGTCGCCTGAAGAAGATCTCTCGCACCAGCCAGGACCGCATCGCCGACGCCAACGCGCTGGCCAACGAGACCCTCGGCGCGGTCCGCACGGTGCAGGCGCACGCACGCGAACCCTACGAGCAGGGACGCTTCGGCGTCGCCGTGAAAACCTCCGTCGACACCGCGCGTCGCCGCATCCAGGCCCAGGCCTGGGTCACCGCCATCGCGATCATGCTGGTGTTCGGTGCGATCACGCTGGTGCTCTGGTCTGGCGCGCACGACGTGCTGGCCGGCCGCATGAGCGCCGGCACGCTCGGACAGTTCGTGCTGTATGCCCTGCTCTGCGGCGGCTCCGTCGGCGCCCTGGCCGAAGTCTTCAACGAATTGCAGCGCGCGCCGCCGGCGGCATGGGCCGGATCAGCGAGCTGCTAGTCGAGGAGACCGCGGTCGCATCGGCGGCGCAACCCACCGCGCTGCCGGTGCCGCTGCAAGGCAGCATCGACTTCGACGACGTCACCTTCCATTACCCGCAACGTCCCAACACGGCGGCGCTGGAAGGCTTCAGCCTGCGCGTGCGCCCTGGCGAGACCGTAGCCCTGGTCGGGCCTTCGGGCGCCGGCAAGAGCACGGTGTTCTCGATGCTGCTGCGCTTCCACGACCCGCAATCGGGTCGCGTCAGCATCGATGGCATCGACATCCGCCAGCTGGCATTGCCGGACCTGCGCGAGGCCATCGCGCTGGTGCCGCAGCAGCCGACCATCTTCGCCAGCAGCGCGCGCGAGAACATCCGCTACGGTCGCCTCGATGCAGATGACGCGCAGGTCGAGCACGCCGTGGCCGCGGCACACGCGTCGGACTTCGTCGCCGCCATGCCCGACGGCCTCGACACCGAACTGGGCGAACGCGGCGCGCGCCTGTCCGGCGGTCAGCAGCAGCGCATCGCCATCGCCCGTGCGCTGCTCAAGGACGCCCCGATCCTGCTGCTCGACGAGGCCACCAGCGCACTCGACGCGCAGAGCGAGCGCGCAGTGCAGAAGGCGCTGGAAACGCTGATGGAAGGGCGCACGACGCTGGTCATCGCGCACCGCCTGGCGACCGTGTTGAAGGCCGATCGCATCGTCGTCATGGACCACGGCCGCATCGTCGCCGAAGGCACGCACGCGCAGCTGCTGGAACAGGACGGCCTGTACGCGGAGCTGGCCAGGCTGCAGTTCCTGGACTGAGCCACGCGCCGTCAGGACGACGTACCATCGTAGTCACGTTTGAGACGATTCTCATTCGTTCCGCGTTTGCCCGGATGCACCCTAGCGTTGGCCACGTGCCATGCCGAGGTGCAGATGAGGCTCACTTCAAACGCAGTTGGACCGGCTGGCATCCAGGCAGCCATCGCGACAGGCATCGCGGTCCCACGCCGTCCAGTGCGAACCACGTCGGATTACTCGCACGTCGCCTCACTCGAAATCGCGCGGGCGCTGGCCCAGCAGGGAATGCTGTTCGAGATCACCCTCTTCCCGGAAGAGTTCGGCGGCAACCGCGAGGCGTACAACCTGATCTACGTGCCACCGGGCATCCCGGAGATCATGGACCTGGTGACTGAAACCCTCCTGTCCCTTCGCAACGAAGGCCTCGTCGACCAGCTCAGCATGGACGTCGTGTACAAGGGCAAGAGCTTCGTCCCCGGCAGCATCAGCGTACGCGCGACACACAACAGCAAGAGCCGGACCTTCGAACCGCGAATCGGAATTTGGTAGTGTCTTGCAGCGCACCTGCGCGCGCGCACCAACTCGGGACTGCATGACGACGACCGACTGTCCGTTCTGCGCCATCGCCGCCTGCCAGGCACCGGCCAGCATCGTCTTCGAGGACGAGCTGACGATGGCCTTCATTGGCCTGCGCCAGTTCCATGCCGGCCATACGCTGGTGATTCCGCGCCGGCACATGAACGATGTCCGCGAGCTCGACCCGGCCACTGGCGCGGCGTTGATGGCCACGGTGTCACTGGTGACGCGCGCGGTCGGCGAGGCATTCCCGAACAAGGGCCTGAGCCTGTGGCACTCCATCGGCGAGGCGGCGTTCCAGGAGGTCGCGCACATGCACATCCATATCCATCCGCGCATGCCCGACGACGATTTCCTGCGCGTCTACCCGGCCGCGCCGCCGACGCCCGACCGCGCCACGCTCGATGCCCATGCGGATGTGCTCCGTGCGCAGCTGCGACGCATCCGCGACGGGCGTTGAGGCACCAAGGCGCAATCAGCCCGTCGGCCAGGCGCGTGTGATCAGCGGGGCGAAGTCGAAATCGCGCGGCAAGGTTCCCAGTGCGTTGCCATGATCACCGCCGATGCGGCTGCAGCAGAACGGCTCCGCCATGGGGCTGCCATCGCGCAGCAGCAAGCTGGCCTGCAATGCCAGCGCCAGCGCTTCGACCCAGCGCCGTGCCTCGACCTCCGGCACTTCGGCCTCGCCGACCAGGACCGGACGCAGCTCTTTCAGCTCGGCATCGAAGTCCGGATCCAGGTGCGCTGCCGCCTCGAGCTCGGCCAACAGGGCCTGCCCGGTCTGCGGCTCGCGCTGCAGCGCGCGCATCACGTCCAGGCACTGGATGTTGCCGCTGCCTTCCCAGATCGAGTTGAGCGGTGCCTGCCGGTACAGGCGCGGCATTATCGATTCCTCGACGTAGCCGGCTCCGCCGAGACACTCCTGCGCCTCGTTGACGAAGGCCGGCGCGCGCTTGCAGATCCAGTACTTGCCGATCGCGGTGGCGATCCGCGCGAACGCGGCCTCCTTCAGATCGTGCGCGGAGCGGTCAACCGCGCGGGCGACGCGCATCGACAGCGTGATCGCCGCCTCGGCCTCGATGGCGAGGTCGGCGAGCACGTTGCGCATCAGCGCATGCTCGACCAGGCGCTTGCCGAACGTACGGCGGTGGTGGGTGTGATGCATCGCCTGCGCCAGCGCCATGCGCATTTCCGCCGCGGCGCCGAGCATGCAGTCCAACCGCGTCAGCATCACCATCTCGATGATGGTCGCCACACCGCGCCCCTCGTCACCGATCCGCCAGGCCCACGCGTCGGCGAACTCCACTTCCGATGACGCGTTGGACCAGTCGCCGAGCTTGTCCTTGAGCCGCATCAGGCGGAATGCGTTCTTGCGACCGTCCGGCCGCCATCGCGGCAACAGGAAACAACTCAGCCCGGCCGGCGCCTGCGCCAGCACCAGGAAACCGTCGGACATCGGCGCCGAGAAGAACCATTTGTGCCCCACCAGCAGGTACTCGCCTTCCGCGGCAAGCGGCGTGGCCTGCGTGGTGTTGGCGCGCACGTCGCTGCCGCCCTGCTTCTCGGTCATGCCCATGCCCAGCGTCACGCCGAGCTTGTGCTCGATGCCGACATCGCGCGGGTCGTAGTAGGGAGAAGCCGCCTTGCCGGCCCACTCGTGCAACGCCGGCGCATGCCGAAGCACCGGAATGGCGGCATGGGTCATCGTCAGTGGGCAACTGCTGCCCGGTTCGACCTGATGGTGCAGGTAGCTCAGCGCGGCACGGGCGACGTGCGCGCCGGGGCGCGGTTGCGACCACGACAGCCCGGCGACACCGTGCTCGATGCCGGCCTGCATGATGCGGTGGTAGTTGGGATGGAACTCGACCAGGGTCGATGCGCTGGCCGAAGCGGTCATGGGTGCGCAGGCGCGGACGGTCGCGATGGGCATCGAAGCTGAGCCGGTACAACTCATCGCCGGCCAGGGCGCCGTAGGTCGCCAGCGCATCGGTGAAATCGCCACCACCCTCGCGCACGACCGCCTCGCACAGCGCGCTGTCGTCGCGCCACAGGTCGCGCGGTCCGAACTCCGGCGGCTGGTTCTCGACCAGGTGCGTGGCATACGGCGGCAGCGGGGGCATCTGCGACTCCGGCGCGGGCATGGGGTGATTCTAGGCCCCATGATCCCCGGCCCGGCGGACGACGCCCCTCCGAGGGCGCCGGGACCGGCTTTCAAAGCTCCCATAAAAAAAGGCCCCGCAATGCGGGGCCTTCCAAGCCGATATTGCCGGGCTTGCGTCAGATCACGCCACCGGCGTGATGTTCGACGCTTGCGCGCCCTTCGGGACCCTGCGTCAGCTCGTAGCTGACGCGCTGGCCTTCCTGCAGGCTGCGGAAGCCCTTGGCGTTGATCGCAGAGAAATGCGCGAACACATCTGCGCTGCCGTCCTCGGGCGAAATGAACCCGAAGCCCTTGGCGTCGTTGAACCATTTCACGGTGCCGTACTGCATGTCCTTATCAACCTCATGCTGGATGCGTTGTCGCGCAGGGTCCGACAGCCGGGCCCACGCGCCGGTCGAGTATGCAAACTGAACGCCGGCTTGACAATCACCCCCGCCCAGAACGATCGAGCAGGGCCGCCAGCAGCGCCGGCAGACCGGCCGAGGCGACGGCCACATTGTCGAGCACGTCCTGCAGGGTGATGACCTCGTCCGGGTCCGGACCGGCCCCCGCCGCCCAGTTGGCGACGATGGCCAAACAGGCGTAATCCAGGCCCAATTCGCGCGCCAGCCCGGCTTCGGGCATGCCCGTCATGCCGACCAGATCGCAACCGTCCCGGCGCATCCGCGCGATCTCGGCACGGGTTTCCAGGCGCGGCCCCTGGGTCGCCCCGTAGCAACCCTCGGCGACCAGATCGACACCCGCCTTGGCCGCCGCGGCGATCACGTCCTGCCGCAGCGCGCGCGTATACGGCTCGCCGAAGTCGACATGCAGGACCTCGGACCCCTCGTCTTCACAAATCGTTGACACCCGACCCCAGGTGTAATCGATCAGCTGATCGGGGCACGCCAGCACGCACGGCCCGAAACGCTCGCCGATGCCACCGACCGTGTTCAGCGCGAGCACCCGCTGCGCGCCGAGCGACTGCAGCGCGGCAAGATTGGCGCGGTAGTTGATCTTGTGCGGCGGCAGCGAATGGCCTTCGCCATGGCGGGCGAGGAAGGCCACGCGATGACCGTCGAGCGTGCCGAGCCGGATCGGCCCGGACGGCGCACCGAAGCGCGTCGTCGGCTGCAGCGTTTCCACGTCGCGCAACGCGGCCAGCTTGTACAGACCGGTGCCGCCGATGACGGCCAAAGCGATCCCACTCATCAGCTCATTCCTTCAATGCGTAGATCGCCGGCAGGTTGCGGCCCTGCTCGTGGTAGTCCATGCCGTAGCCGAACACGTAACGGTCCGGCACTTCGACGCCGACATAGTCGGCATGCAGGCCCGGCACGCAGCGGTCGTGCACCTTCACCGCCAGCGCGGCGATGCGCACGTCGCTGGCACCCTGCTCCAGGCACCAGGCGCGGATCGCGGCCAGGGTGTGGCCCTCATCGAGGATGTCGTCGGCCAGCAGCACGCGGCGGCCCTGCAACGGCGTCGCCGGACGATGCTTCCAGGTCAGCTCGCCGCCGGAGGTGGCGCCGCGATAACGCGTGGCGTGCAGGTAGTCGAACTCCAGGTCGAGCCCGAGCGCGCCGACTTCCATCGCCAGTTGCGCGGCGAACGGCAGGCCGCCGTGCATGATCGTCAGGTACACCGGCACATCGTCGTCGCCGTAGTCGGCGCGGATCGGTGCGGCCATGTCCCGGATCGCCTGTTCGAGCGTGGCCCGGTCGATCAGCAGGTCGGAATTGGCCAGTGCGGCGGCCAGGTCGTTGCTCTTGGCAGCGGTCGTGCTCATCAGGCCAGGCCCTCCAGGCGGCTGCGCGCGGAACCGTAGCGGCTGTCGGCCAACAGGCCGTCCCAGCCCATCGCGCCGCGACCAATCAGGCCAGTCAGCGCCATCGTGTTGAGCGTGCGCCCCTTCACCGCTTCCAGCGATTCCTCGACCAGTTGCGGGTGGCACACCAGCACCACGTCGCAACCGGCATCGTAATGGGCGTCGATGCGTGCCTTGACGCCGCCCACCGAGAACGCCGCCTTCATGCCGATGTCGTCGCTGAAGACGACGCCGCGAAAGCCCATCTCGCTGCGCAGCACGTCATTGATCCACAACTTCGAATAGCCCGCCGGCTCGGGCGCAACAGCCGGATACTTCACGTGCGCCATCATCACCGCATCGGCCTTGGCATCGATGCCGGCGACGAACGGAACCAGGTCGGTGGCACGCAGTTCGTCGAGCGGACGCGGATCGACCGCATCGTCGAAATGGGTATCGGCCTGCACCGAGCCGTGTCCCGGGAAATGCTTGAGCGTGGCGGCCATGCCGGCAGCGTGCATGCCGCGCACGTAGGCGCGGGTGAACTCGGCGACCACGGCCGGATCCTCGGAGAACGCGCGATTGCCGATCGCCAGGTTGCCGCGGCCGAGGTCGACCACCGGCGCGAAGCTCAGATCGACACCGCTGGCCTGCACTTCGGTCGCCATCAACCAGGCGTGCTCTTCGGCGAGCTTCAGCGCTGCCTCACGGTCGTCGGCATACAGCTTGCCGAAGCCCTGCAACGGTGGCAGCGCGCTGTAGCCTTCGCGGAAGCGCTGCACGCGGCCGCCTTCCTGGTCGACGCAGACCAACTGCGGGCGCCTGGCTGCGGCGCGGATCGCCGCCGACAGCTCGGCGACCTGGTCACGCGAAGCGAAGTTGCGGGTAAACAGGATCACGCCGGCGCAAGCGTCGTGCTGCAGCCAGTCGCGCTCCTGCGCGGTAAGTTCGGTGCCGGCGACGCCGATCACGAGCATGCGGAAAACTCCAGGCAATGGGGGCCACGCCAGGGCGCGGCCCCGCATTGTCGCGCAGATGGCCGGCCGCGGCAGCCCCGCGAACTGGCTGATTCAGTTGTGAACGGTCAGGCGATCAGACGGCGCAGCCATCCGGTCCGCAGGCGGCGTCATCCTTGCCCGCGGCATCCTTGCTCGCGTCGGCCGCGGCCACGGCCGGCGCGATGCCGATCTTGGCGAAGGCATCGCGGAATACGTCCGGTGTCTGCGCGCCCTGCACCGCCAGGCGGCCATCGAGGACGAACGTCGGCACGGCCTGGATGCCGAGCGCACGCGCCTGGCCCAGCTGTGCACGCACTTCGGCCAGGCCCTCGTCGGAATCGAGCATCGCGCGTACGCGCTGCTCCGACAGGCCACCCGCTGCGCCGGCATCGACCAGCGTCTGCGTGTCGGCCAGATTGCGGCCTTCGGCGAAATGGGCATGGAACAGCGCCTCGCCGACCTTGTCGGCGTCGCCTTCCTGCCCGGCCAGCCAGACCAGCCGGTGCGCCTTGAGCGTGTTGACCCGCACCTGGCCGCGGCCGAAATCGAACGGCAGGCCTTCGGCGCGACCGGCCGCCTGGGTCTGCGCGAGGATCTGTTCGGTGCGCTGGGCGCCGCCGAACTTGCGTTCGTATGCCTCTCGCAGCGGGACCGGGGTCTCGTCGGACTCGGGGTCGAGCTGGAATGCGTGCCAGTGGATATCGGCGTTCTGCCCGGCTTCGCCCAGTTGCGCCAGCGCCGTGCGCAGGCGTTGCTTGCCGATCCAGCACCAGGGGCAGACCACGTCGGACCAGATATCGATGCGCAGGGGTTTGTTGTTCATGGTGCCAAGATGGGGGCTCAGTGGGTCGATGCAACCGCGCCGGAACGCTCGCTCTCGCTCCACTGCGAATAAGGCCGCGTGGCGAGGGCGAGGTTGTAATAGCGCACCGCTTCGGTGACTTCCGCGCCGATCCACGCCGGCCGGGCGAACGCCTCGTCCGCCGATGAAAGCTCGATCTCTGCCACCACCAGTCCGGCGTTGTCACCGAGGAACTCGTCGACCTCCCACAGGTGGCCTTCGTGCTCGACGTAATGGCGGCGCTTGTCGACCAGGCCACCGACGCACAGCGCCAGCAGGCCGCGCGCATCGTCGACCGGAATCGGGTAGTCGAACTCCTGGCGGGTGTGGCCGAGTTCGCGCGACTTGAGGTTGAGGAAGGCCTCGTCACCGGCGATGCGCACGCGCACCGAGGCCCTCATCGCACCGCTGTCCATGGCGGCCTGGTCATTGATGTACCCCTGCGCCATCGGCACGACTTCGCGCGCGGCCGCGCGCCAGCCGTCACCGGTGACCAGGAACTTGCGTTCGATTTCGATACCCATGCGAATCTCCGAAAGTTTCCGATCAGCCCGGTTCGAACATCGCGATCGATTCCACGTGCGCGGTGTGCGGGAACATGTCCATCACGCCCGCGGCACGCAGTTTCCAGCCGCGCTCATTGACCAGGTACCCGGCATCGCGCGCCAGTGAGGCCGGATGGCAGCTGACGTAGACGATGCGCCCGAACTGTTTCAGCGGAAGCTGCGCCAGCACCACGTCCGCGCCTGAACGCGGCGGGTCGAGCAGCAGCTTGTCGAAGCCCTGCTTCATCCACGACTCGCCACTGAGGTCCTTGGCCAGGTCGGCGGCATGGAAGTCGGCGTTGGCGATGCCGTTGTGCGCGGCATTCTCGCGCGCGCGGCGCACCAGCCCCGCCTCGCCTTCCACGCCGACCACTTCGCGCACCTGGCGCGCCAGCGGCAGCGTGAAGTTGCCCAGGCCGGCGAACAGGTCGAGCACGCGGTCACCCGGCTGCGGCTGCAGCAGGTCGATCGCATGCTGGATCATCTTGCCGTTGAGGCCGGCGTTGACCTGGATGAAGTCGAGCGGACGGAACAGGAACTCCAGGTTCCACTGTTCCAGGCTGAAGGCGAGCCTGGGTTCGGCCGGCCACAACGGGTGGACGCTGTCGACGCCGGCCGGTTGCAGGAAGATCGCGAAGCCGTGCGCCTTGCCGAAGGCGACGAGGGCGTCCTTGTCGGCATCGGTCAGGGGCACCAGGTGGCGGATCGTCAACGCGATGCCGCTGAAGTCCGGCGTCGGGTCGCCGGCGATGAACTCGATCTGCGGAATTTCGCGTCGTGCCTGCAAGCCGTCGACCAGCGCGGCGAGCGCGCCGATGCTTTCGCCGATCTGCGGGATCACCGTGTGGCATTCGCGCAGGTCGGCGACGAAACGCGGATCGGTTTCGCGGAACCCGACCAGGGTCTTGTCCTTCTTCTCGACGCGGCGCACCGAGAACCGGCCCTTGCGGCGGTAGCCCCAGGACGCATCGGTCAAGGGCGCGAGGATGCGCTCGGGCGTGACATGGCCGATGCGCTCGAAGTTCTCCATCAGCACGTTCTGCTTGGCGAGGATCTGCTTGTCCTCGGCATAGTGCTGCAGGGCGCAGCCGCTGCAGGTGCCGAAGTGCGGGCAGCGCGGATCGACGCGCTCGGGCGCCGCCTCCAGCACGTCGACCGTGCGGGCTTCATCGAAACTGCGGTGGCGGCCGGTCTGCGAGGCCATGACGCGCTCGCCCGGCAATGCACCGGCGACGAACACGGCCTTGCCATCGGGCCGGCGGGCTACGCCGCGGCCGTCGTGGGTGAGTCCGGTGATTTGTACTTCGAAGGGGGTCTGATCTATGCGGGCCACAGCGGCTGGCGTGAACGCGAAGCTAGGGGACCGGCTATTGTCGCAGATAGCGCGCCCCTACCCCTCTCCCTGGCTGCCACGCAGCTCGTCCCTCCCCCGCAGGGGGGAGGGCTTTGGTGCTTTGCTTCTATTGCTTCTTACTTCTGCTTCCAGCCGCCACCGGCGTCCTGCACCCACCAGCCGCCGCGGGCGCTGTCGATCCACTGGCGCGCGAACACGGCGCGGATCTGCTGCTCCCATTCGGGATGGTTGTTGGCCACCGCGATCTCGCGGTAGACGGCCTTGGCGTCACGGCCCTGCTCGGCGACCGCCTGGTTGACGCCCACGCGCTCGGGCAGCGGGATCTTGGACGCGTCGCGGACGCTGATCGTGCCGTCGTTGGCGAAGCCGAGCGCGCCGGAATCGAAATGCGCACGCAGCTGGCTGTCGAAGCGCGAGGCCATGCGCGACTGGATCGCCTGGATCGCCGGCGTCTTGATGTTGATGTCCGGCTGGTCCTGCGCCTGTGCCGTGCCGATGCCGACCAGCGACAGCCAGTCGATGCGCAGCGCCAGCGAATCGGACCGTTGCGGATTCAGCGATGCACTCTGCCCGCCGGGCTTGTCCTGCGGCTTGGGCTGGGACTGCTGGGCTTCGTCGCCGATGACCTTCTCGACGAATTCCTTGGCCGCTTCCTTGGCTTCGGCAGCCGGGAAGTAGACGTTGATCGTGACGCAGGCAGTCAGCATCACGGCGGCGACCGGTACCCCCATCCAACGGCGCATGTCAGTTCTCCTTTGATCGGTGTCCGCGGCAGTCGCACTGCGCGGATTGAAGCGTGGGCTACCTTACTCGAAGACCGGTTTGACGTCGCCGCTGCTGGCCGCGACCAGGCGTTCGAGCAACGTCGGCCAGTCGACGCGGCGGTTGAAACCAACCACGCTCAGGCGCGGCAGGCCGGAACCTTCGACAATAATAAATCCCGGGCCGGCTGAACCCAGCCCTTCCATTTCGCAGACCTCGTCGACCAGCCGACAGGCGATGCCGATCTCGCGATAGCCGAAGTCGTCGAAGAACCCGATCAGCTGCGCCTGCAGGCCACTGACGAACGAGGCATCACTGACGCTCGACAGGTCCTGCACGGCGCGCTGGCTGACGCGCTGGCGCACGCCGTCGGCCTTGGCGGCGGCGGCGTCGGTCTGCAGGTAGGACGTGAATGCCACGGGTTGCCAGTCGACCAGGCGCAGGTCGGCGATGCGGCCGTCGAGCTTGCCGGTGATCGTGCCGAAGCCGAGTACGCCGGTCAGCGATTCCAGGTCGATGTCGTCGAAGGCGATGTCCGACGACAGCGTCGGTGCGACGCCGAACGGACGCTCCATCGCCAGCGACGACACCTGCACCGTGCCGCCGAACAACTCCATCGCCAGGCCGCCTTCGAAGTCGAGGCGGTCGTCGGCATAGCGCGCCTCGGGGATGTGGCCGGTCAGCTGGCCGGTAAAGGCAGGCCAGCCCAGTGCGGTGGAAAGCTGGGCGACATCGAGCTGCTCCAGTTCCAGGCCGAAGCGTATTTCCAGGCCCTTGTCCGCCGCCGGCGGCTTGATCTGGAAGTGATCAAATCCGGCGCGCCCGCCCAGCAACGGCATCGACACCGGCTGGGTGAGTTGCAGCACGCCGTCAGTGCTGCGCATTGGCAGGCGCGCCTGGCCGAATGCCAGGCCATGCAGCGCGCCGCCGCTCCAGCGCAGTTCGCTATCCCGCGTTGCGCTGGCGGAATAGCGCACATCGCCTTCCAGGCCATCGAAGCGGAAGCGCCCGCGCGGGTCGTCGACCACCACTGAATCGAGATTGAAATCGGCCTCGCGCAGTTCGCCGCGTTCGATCCGCACGCGTCCGTCGGCGGCGCCGCCGAGTTGCAGCTCACCCAGTCCGGCCAGGCCGAGGAAACCGGTGAGGTAGCCGTCGCGCAACGGTGCGAGGTTTGCGCTGTGCGCACGCAGGTCGAGCGTGCGCAATTGCATCTGCGGGTCGAGCGCGGCGCGGGCGTCGATGCGCAGGACGCCGCGATCGTTCCAGGCAAGCTTCGGCAGCTCCCACCCGCCGCCTTCGTGCTGCTCGGCCTGTATCGCCAGGTCGACGCGGCGCTGCTGCAGCGCCAGGTAGGCGTTGCCGAACAGCATCTCGCCGCCGTGCAGCTGGCCTTCGATTCCGACGCGCGTGGTCGCGGCAAGCTCTCCGTCGATTTCGAGCTGGGCGCCGATGTTCTCGCCGGCGACGGTGCCGTCGGCGGTGTCGAATGCCAGGCCCTGCAGGTTCAGAGGGCCGCTGACGCGCAGAGGCGCCTTCGTCGGCGCGAGCACGTCGAGCCGGCCCGTGGCGGTGCCTGCCTTGAGCCGGCCCTGTGGCCAGGCCTGTGCCAGCAGCGCCTGCGCCCAGGCCACGGGCACGCGGGTCAGGTCGATCCGGGTCAGGTCGGGCGTGGCGGCAAGGCGCTGCATGGCGAGGGTCCCGCCCCCCTGGCTGAGGCGACCGTCGATGCGCGCCGGGTCGAGGTCCAATGCCAGGCGCAAAGGCCGGCTGTTCCCGCTGCGGACGTCGCCTTCGCAACGCCAGCGGTCGCGGTCGCGCGACAACGGGCAGCGCCAGGTGACGTTGCTGTAGCTGTAGCCAAGATCCGGTGCTTCGACGCGCCCCGCCCGCAATTCCAGCGCGCCCTGCGACGAGCCGGCGGGCCATTCCAGGCGGACCTGCACGTCGCTCATCGTCGCCACCGCCAGCGTCACCCGGGCGATGCGCGCCTGCGCCGTGCGCGCATGCGCCGCGCCCGTGGCCAACGGCACGGACAGCAGGCAAACCAGCAGCAGGCGTAATATCGCTCGCGACATCCGCGCAGCATACCCATAGGACGCGAATCGGCGATGACGCCGCACCAGCAACCCCCTCGGACCGCACCACCGCACGCCGCCCCTCCGCGCGTATTGCTGGTCGAGGACGATCCGATCAGCCGCAGCTTCCTCGCTGCCGCCTTGGCCGCCGTCCCCGCCGAGGTTGATGCCGCCGACAGCGTGGCCGCCGCGGTGGCGCTGGCATCCTCGCAGGATTACGCGCTGTGGATGATCGATGCCCGCCTGCCCGACGGCAGTGGCAGCGAACTGCTGGCACGGCTGCGCGAAAAGCATCCGCATACGCCGGCACTGGCGCATACCGCCGCTCACGAGTCGACCATTCTCGATGCGCTGCTCGCGGCGGGATTCGGCGAAGCGCTGGTCAAGCCGATGCCGGCGGCAACGGTGCAGGCGGCCGTGCGCCGGTTGCTGGGCTTGTCCGGCGGACCGGCACGCATTGACGCGGTGGCCGACGACGGCCCGTTGCCGCTGTGGGATTACGAAGCGGCGGCGCGCGCGCTCAACGGCAACCGCACCCACGTCGACACGCTGCGCGGGTTGTTCGCGCAGGAGCTGCCCAAGTCACTGCAGGCCATCACAGATGCCAGCGCGCGCGGCGACAGCGATGCCATGCGCGCCGACCTGCATCGGCTGCGTGCCAGCTGCGGATTCGTCGGCGCATTGCGCCTGGGCTCGGCGGTGGAGGCACTGCATCGCGAACCGGCGTCGGCGGGATTGCGCGAAGCCTTCGTCCAGGCGGCGCGCGAAACCATGGACTCGCTGTAGGAGCGAGCTTGCTCGCGATGCGACGCGGCCCTACGAGGAGCCTGCCGGATCCGGTGTTTCGCGCCTGGCAGTGACGCGCCCGAGTTCGGCCAGCATTTCCCAGGACTTCAGTCCGCGCGATCCCAGGTAGTGGGATAGCACGCCTCGCATCGCCCGTCGCAGGCCCTGCTGGTCTTCCGGATCAGGCGCGCTGTCGTCGGCCAACGCGAGCAGCGCGCGGCCGGTGGCGGCCGTGCTGCGATCGCCATGGCCGCGGTCGCTCAGCAGCCGGCGCGGTCCGAACTCCGGATCCAGCCGGTAACGCGCGGCGGGGTCGATCGGCGCGCCGTCGCCGTCGTGGTGCCAGTCGAAGCCGAAACCGAGGGCGTCGAGCAGATCGCGTTCGTAACGACGCAATGTCCAGCCCAGCGCGTCGCCGGCGCCGATGCGCGCGCGAGCCAGGGCGTAGGCGTCGTAGAGATCCGGCGCCGGATCCTGGCGCGGCGCCAGGCGCAACGTCAGTTCGTTGAGATAGAAGCCGGCGAGCATCGCTTCACCGCCCAGTCGCGGCGCGACGTCAGTGGCCTCGGCCGAAACCAGGCGCGCCAGTTCGCCCACCTGCACCGCGTCGAAACGGATCGACTGCAGCGGCTGCAACGCCGCGCGCAGCACCTGCCGCTTGGGGCCCTGCACGCCACGCGCGACCAGGCCCAGGCGTCCGTGGTTGGCGCTGAGCACTTCGACCAGCAAGCTCGTTTCGCGCCACGGTCGCGCGTGCAGGACGAATGCCGGTTCGTTACTCAGGCGCACTAATCGTGATAGCCAAACGCCCGCAGCGCCGCTTCGTCGTCGGACCAGCCTTCGCGCACGCGAACCCAGGTTTCCAGGAACACCTTGCTGCCGAACAGGCGCTCCATCTGCTGGCGCGACCGCGAACCGATCTCGCGCAGGCGCTCGCCGCCCTTGCCGATCACGATCGCCTTCTGGCCATCGCGCTCGACCCAGATCACCGCGCCGATGCGCAGCAGGTTGCCGTCGACCTCGAACTTCTCGATCTCGACGGTCGTGGCATACGGCAGTTCTTCGCCGAGCTGGCGCATCAGCTGTTCGCGCACCATTTCACCGGCGAGGAAGCGCTGGCTCTTGTCGGTGATCTCGTCTTCGCCGTACAGCGCTTCCTGTTCCGGCAACTGCGCGAGGACGGTCTTGACCAGTGCTTCCAGGCCGCTGCGCTTGAGTGCCGAGATCGGGTGCACGCCGGCGAAGTCGCGGCCGGCACTGACCTTGGCCAGGTACGGCAGCAGCGAGGCCTTGTCCTTGAGTCTGTCGACCTGGTTGACCACCAGCACCACCGGAACGCCGGCGTTCTTCAAGGCGTCATACGCCAGCGCGTCGTCGTCTTCCCATTGCCCGGCGCGAACGACAAGCACGGCGGTATCGACGCCTTCGAGGGCGCCGCGCGCGGCGCGGTTCATCCACCGGTTCATCGCGCGCTTCTGCTCGCGGTGGATGCCGGGGGTGTCGACCAGCAGCAGCTGGCCTTCCGGGAAGGTGGCGATGCCGAGCAACTGGTGGCGGGTGGTCTGCGGGCGGCTGGAGGTGATGCTGACCTTGGCGCCGACCAGCGCGTTGACCAGGGTGGATTTGCCGACGTTGGGACGGCCGATGACGGCGACGTGGCCGGCGCGATGCGTGGGGGTGTTCATTGGGGAGATTGTCGGCTCGCGGGGGGTTGAGGGCAAACAATTGCTTCTGCCCGGCCGTGGGTTCCCTCGCGGCGGAACCGCTCAGTCGTCGATCTTCAGGCGCTCCAGCGCCACTTCCGCCGCGATCTGCTCTGCGGCGCGGCGGGACCCCGCCTCGCCCTGGGTGAGCAACGGCGGCTGGACAAGGGTGCAGGTGACCACGAACGACTTGGCATGGTCCTCCCCGCTCTCGCTGAGCAGGGCGTACACCGGCAATGGCTTCTGCCGCCCCTGCAGCCATTCCTGCAGGCGCGTCTTGGCGTCCTTGCCGACCTTGTGCGGTGGCGGCAGGGCGGCAATGGCGGCCTCGAACCACGGCAGGACCGCGGCACGGCAGGTCTGGAAGTCGGAGTCGAGGTAGATCGCGCCGATCACGGCTTCCAGTGCGTCGGCGAGGATCGAGTCGCGGCGATGGCCGCCGGACTTCATTTCGCCGGGGCCGAGGGTCAGGCGGGCGCCGAGTTCCAGTTCGCGGGAGATCGGCGCCAGGGCCGACTCGCGTACCAGCTCGGCGCGGGCGCGGGTCAGCGCGCCTTCGTCGGCGCGCGGCCAATGCGTGTAAAGCGCCTCAGCGACGATCAGGTTGACCAGCGCATCGCCGAGGAATTCCAGCCGCTCGTTATGCGGCGCACCGGCGCTGCGGTGGGTCAGGGCCTGGTCGAGCAGGCCCTGGGTGTTGAAGCGGTAGCCGATCCGGTCACTCATCAAACGCAGTGCGATTGAGCAGCTGTTCGGCCGTGAAATGGCCGACGACATCGATGTTTGCGATCAGCGGGCGACGTACTTCGTAGTCGACCGTCATGGTGTAACCGGCATCCTTGCGGGCGATCTTGACGTTTTCCGGCTTCACGTTCTCGGCGTAGCTGATGTACAGGCGACGGAAGAACAGGTCCTTGATCGAGGACGGATCCTTCTGGGCGATGCCCGCTTCCTTCGACAGCTCCCTGAGTGCCTCCTTCACGGCGTAGTACTCCCGAGTACATCGGAACGAGCTTCATGCCCATGTAGATGAACACGCCGGCCACTGCCAGCACGATGACGAACCCGATCAGGGTCATGCCGCTCTGCGTACGCTTCATTTCAACGATCCCCAGGTTTTTGTGTTGTCACCCCGGGTCGTCGCAGTCCCCTTCGACGACCCGGGCGGTGCTGCCAGCGCAGTATTGCGCGGCAAGTATTACTTGATCCTGCTGCCGATGCGTGAACGGTCGACGCCGCCGTCGAAGTTCATCCAGATCAGGAACGCCTTGCCGCGCAGGTTCTGCTCCGGCAGGAAGCCCCAGTATCGGCTGTCCTCGCTGTTGTCGCGGTTGTCGCCCATCACGAAATAGTGACCCGGTGGCACGACCCAGTCGCCCTCGCCCTGGTCGAGGAACGGCAGGTTGGTCCGCTCCAGGGACGTTGTGTTCGCGGCCGAGCAGGTTCTCGCGCAGCTCCTCGGCCCCGGTCATCTCGGTGCCGTTGCCGACGCCCTGGTAGACGCCGACCGGACCGTAGCCCAGCACCTGCCCATTCACGCTGACCTGGTTGTCGTGGTAGCCGACGCGGTCGCCCGGCAGGCCGACCACGCGCTTGATCCAGTCCTGGTCAGGATGGTGCGGCGGGCGGAACACGACCACGTCGCCCCGCGCCGGCTCGCCCAGGGCGATGAACTTGTGGTTGTTGATCGGCAACCGCAGGCCGTAGGTGAACTTGTTGACCAGGATGAAGTCACCGGTCAGCAGGGTCGGCATCATCGAGTTGGACGGGATGCGGAAAGGCTCCGCGACGAAGCTGCGCAGGATCAGCACCACCGCCAGCACCGGGAAGAACGCCTTGGAGTAGTCGATGACGACCGGCTCCTTGCCGTCGTCGAGCAGGCCCTCGCGCGCGGCACGGCGCTTGGCCAGCCACAGCTTGTCGAGGAGCCAGACCAGGCCGGTGAACAGGGTCAGGACGACCAGGATGATTTCAAACCAACGCATGCGTGCTCCTCGGGAGAGCCGGAAATGGGGAATCGGGATTGGACGAGCGCAAGAGCATGGACTGGCGAGGGGTCGCCCCCCGGCAACCTCTCATCCCGAGCATAGCGAGGGATCTGCTGTTCGTCATGCGCAGCATGAGGCGGCTGGCGTGCCCGTTTGCGCACGCCCGTCCGGCGGCCGCGACGCCCTGCTGCGATGCGACCTGTTGCGGCATTACTTGTTGTCGACCTGCAGCACGGCGAGGAAGGCCTCCTGCGGAATCTCCACGCGGCCGACCTGCTTCATGCGCTTCTTGCCCTCTTTCTGCTTCTCGAGGAGCTTCTTCTTGCGGCTGATGTCGCCGCCGTAGCACTTGGCCAGCACGTTCTTGCGCATGGCCTTGACCGTGGAGCGGGCGATGATCTGCGAGCCGACGGCGGCCTGGATGGCGACGTCGAACATCTGCCGCGGGATCAGTTCCTTCATCCGCTCGCACAGGTCGCGACCGCGGCGGTCGGCGTGGCTGCGGTGGGTGATGATCGAGAGCGCATCGACCTTGTCGCCGTTGATCAGCGTGTCAACGCGCACGAACGGGCCGGCCTGGAAACGCAGGAAGTGGTAGTCCAGCGAGGCGTAGCCGCGGCTGACCGACTTGAGCCGGTCGAAGCAGTCGAGCACGACTTCGGCCATCGGCAGCTCGTAGCTGATCTGCACCTGGCCACCCATGTACTGGATGCCGATCTGCACGCCGCGCTTCTCTTCGCACAGCGTGATCACGTTGCCGACGTAATCGGGCGGCGTGAGGATGTTGGCGCGGATGATCGGCTCGCGGACCTCTTCGATCATGTTCACCGGCGGCAGCTTGGCCGGGTTGTCCATCGACACGATCGAGCCGTCGGTCTTGAGCACCTCGTAGACCACCGTCGGCGCGGTGCTGATGAGGTTGAGGTTGTACTCGCGCTCCAGGCGCTCCTGCACGATCTCCATGTGCAGCATGCCGAGGAAGCCGCAGCGGAAACCGAAGCCCATCGCCTCGGAACTTTCCGGCTCGAAGCGCAGCGCGGCATCGTTGAGGCGCAGCTTGTCGAGCGCTTCGCGCAGGTCCGGGTAGTCCTCGGCATCGACCGGGAACAGGCCGGCGAACACGCGCGGCTGCATTTCCTGGAAGCCCGGCAGCGGCTTGGACGCCGGGTCGGTCGCCGAGGTCAGCGTGTCGCCGACCGGCGCGCCGTGCACGTCCTTGATCGCGGCATGGATCCAGCCCACTTCGCCGGCGCCCAGCTTGGGCAGGTCCTTGCGCTTGGGGGTGAACACGCCGACCTTGTCGACCTGGTGGGTGCGGCCGGTCGACATGACCAGCAGCTTGTCACCGGGCTTGATCTCGCCCTGCATCACGCGCACCAGCGAGACCACGCCCAGGTAGTTGTCGAACCAGGAGTCGATGATCAGCGCCTGCAGCTTGTCGGTGTCACGCGGCTTCGGCGGCGGGATGCGGTGGACGATCGCCTCGAGCACGTCGACGACGTTCAGGCCGGTCTTGGCGCTGATCGCCACGGCGTCCTCGGCGTCGATGCCGATCACCGCCTCGATCTCGGCCTTGGCGCGCTCGATGTCGGCCGTGGGCAGGTCGATCTTGTTGAGCACCGGCACCACTTCCAGGCCCTGCTCCACCGCGGTGTAGCAGTTGGCGACCGACTGCGCTTCCACGCCCTGGGCAGCATCGACCACCAGCAGCGCGCCTTCGCAGGCGGCCAGCGAGCGGCTGACCTCATAGCTGAAGTCGACGTGGCCGGGTGTGTCGATGAAATTCAGGAAATAGGTCAGCCCGTCCTTGGCCTTGTACGGCAGGGACACGGACTGCGCCTTGATGGTGATGCCGCGCTCGCGCTCGATCGGATTGGAGTCCAGGACCTGCGCTTCCATCTCGCGGGCTTCGAGGCCGCCACAGAGCTGGATGATGCGGTCGGCCAGGGTCGATTTGCCGTGGTCGACGTGGGCAATGATGGAAAAGTTTCTGATCTGCTGCATGCGGGGCCGCGCGAGGCTAGCCGGTTCCTGGAAAATCAACGCGCGATTATCGCATACGGCCCGCTTGCACCGGTCCAACCCCCTCCAGGCGGCCCTGCCCAGACGCGCCGGCCGGGCGGCAGGCGCGCAAGGTTTGACAGGACAAGCGCAGGACAGGCCGGACTCAGCCCGCCTTGGCGGCGTCGTCGGCGGTCACGGCAATGAACTGGGTGCCGCCCTGGCGGCGCACCAGCAGCATCACGGTCTGGCCCGGCTTGACCGAGGCCAGCTCGCGGTCCAGCGCCGAGGCACTGGCGACCGAGTTGCGACCCACCGACAGCACCACGTCACCCGGGCGCAGTCCGGCCTCGGCCGCGGCGTCGCCGGGGTTGCGCACCAGCACGCCCTCGTTGCCGCGCAGGCCCAGCCGCTGGCGATCGCTGCTGCTCAGGTCCTGGCCGACCAGGCCCAAGGTGTTGCCAGCGGACGGGCGCGACTCGCCACCGCCAATCGACGGCCGCGGCGAACCGGAACCGTCGGCCACCGTGGCGTCGAGCTCGTCGACCACGACCGACAGATCGACGTTGCGGCCATTGCGGAACACGCTGACCTTGGCCTTGGTGCCCGGCGCCATCGAACCGATGATCGGCGGCAGGTCGCTGGATTCGTTGATGTCGCGGCCATCGACGGCACGGATCACGTCGCCGCGCTCGATGCCGGCCTTCTCGGCCGGGCTGCCGGGCAGCACATCGGCGATCAGCGCACCGCGACTGTCGGGCAGGCCCAGGCCCTTGGCCGACTCGCTGGTGATCTGCTGCACCTGCACGCCAAGCTGGCCGCGACTGACCTTGCCGGTCGCGCGCAACTGCTCGGCCGCGCCCATCGCAACATCGATCGGGATGGCGAAGCTCACGCCCATGTAGCCGCCGGAGTTGCTGAAGATCTGCGAATTGATGCCGACCACTTCACCGCTGGTGTTGAGCAGCGGGCCACCGGAGTTGCCCTGGTTGATCGCGACGTCGGTCTGGATGAAGGGCACGTAGCGCTGGTTGGCGTACGGATTGCTGCGGCCAACCGCACTGACGATGCCGGCGGTGACCGAATGATCCAGGCCGAACGGCGAACCGATCGCGATCACCCACTGCCCGGCCTTGGTCGAGTTGGCATTGGCCATGCGCAGGAACGGCAGGCCCTTGGCGTCGATCTTGAGCAGCGCGACGTCGGACTGTTCGTCGCTGCCGATCACCTTGGCGGTGAACTCGCGGCGGTCGGACAGCTTGACCGTGACCGTGTCGGCGCCTTCGACGACATGGTGGTTGGTCATCACGTAACCATCGGCCGACATCAGGAAGCCGCTGCCCATCGAGGTTCCGCCACCACGCGGGCCGCGCGGACCGCCGGGACCGCCCGGGAAGGGCATGTCGTCGCCGAAGAAGCGGCGGAAGATCTCGGGAATCTGTTCATCGTCCGGTGCGCCGCGCACATTGCGCTGCGGCGCGGCCTCGGCCTGGATGTTGACCACGGCCGGCCCGACCCGCTGGACCAGGTTGGTGAAGTCCGGCAGGCCGCTGACCAGCGGTGCGGCCGGCGTCGCCGCAGGCGGCGGTGCGATCGGCGTGGCGGGCGGCTGGGCGGTGCAGGCGACCGGCAGCGAAGCGGCGAGGGCGGTAACCAGCGCGAGTGAACGAAGCGGACGGTTCATCGAATTCGGCCTCGGGAGAGATCGGATTGCAGTAGGGAGGATGGCGGTCGGTCGCACCGTCGAGACTGTGCGACAGCGGGTGTGCGCGCCGTCGAGACGGCGCGCGGATGATTCAGCGCTGCGGCGCGGTCGACTCGACCTCGGCCGCGGTCGGGTTGGTCGCCGGCGCCGCCAGGCTCGGTTCAAACGGATAGAACGAAGGCGACGACGCCCCACTGCCATAACTGGCGGTGAGTCCGGCGTTGCCGGAGTACTGCGGCAGGACGGCTCGAGGCCAGGGCCTGGCCGTGACTTCGGGGTGTTCGGGCTGAAACGGTTTCGCGGTGACGGCAGCGCCCTCGGTCGAGGCGAGTGCCGCATGGGCAACCAGCGGAGCCGCCGACGCGACGGCAGTGGCCGGGGCCGGCATGCGGGCCTGGCGGCTGGCGCGCAGCGCGGCGCGCTGGCTCTGGCTGCGCGTGGAGCGACGCTCGGCGGCGCGACGCGGCACTTCCACCGCCGCTACCGCGGCAGCGCTGAGGCCGGCCTGGTGGTCGGGTGCGTCCGGCACGCCGGGTGAAGGCACGCTCGGCGCAGGAACGTCCGGCACCGTGGCTGCGGCCGCCACCTGCGTGGTCGCGCCATCCGCGGCAGCCGGCGCCGTCTCGCTGGAGAACGGCCGGGTCACGAACAGGGCGGCAACCGCTACCGAGGCCGCCAGCGCACCGCCGATCCAGCCGCGCCGGCTGGCAGCCGCGCTGCGCCGGGGGCTGACCGACGTCGCCGTCGAGGCGACAGGGGCCAGTACCGGCTCCTGCGCAATCGCCTGAGCGACACGGTCGGCGAAGCTGCTGCTTGCGATCGCCGTGGCCTGGCCACGCAACACGTCGCCATACAGCTGCCAGCGGCCGCAGGCCTGGCGCCATTGCGCGTCGTGTCCAAGCCGCCTCAGAGCGAAGCGGGCGGCGTCGCCCTGCAGTTCGCCGTCGAACAGCGCGCAGAGGTTCTCGCGTTCGTCAAAGCCGCGTTCGTCAGTGCCTGGAGTATTCATCGCTTCGAAGCTTCCGCAGAGTCGTTGTCGAGCAGTGGCCGAAGTTCGGCATCGATCGCTTCGCGCGCACGGAAGATGCGCGAACGGACGGTGCCGATGGGACAGCCCATCTTCTGCGCGATTTCCTCGTAGCTCAGGCCGTCCATCTCGCGCATGGTGATGGCGGTCCGCAGTTCTTCCGGCAGGGCTTCGACCACGCGCATGAGCGTGCGTTCAATTTCCTGCCGCAACAGTTCATGTTCCGGTGTGTCGGTGTCGCGCAGGCGGGTGCCCGTGTCGAACTGCTCGGCATCGCCGGCGTCGATGTCGTCGGTCGGAGGCCTGCGGTTCTGTGCAACCAGGTAATTCTTTGCAGTGTTCACGGCGATCCGGTGCAACCACGTATAGAACTGGGCATCACCGCGGAAATTCGGCAGCGCCCGGTAGGCGCGTATGAAGGTTTCCTGGGCAACGTCCTGGCATTCGCTCCAGTCGGGTATGTAGCGCCCGATCAATGCGGTGATCCGATGCTGGTACTTGCGCACCAGCGCATCGAAGGCCGCACTGTCGCCGCGCTGGACACGCTCGACCAGCTCCTGGTCCAACTCCACGTCTTTGGACAACACTAATTCGGCCATACCGCGCCGGCACTCCTGTGGGCTCGGCCATGGCCGAACAATGGGACAACCCTGTCGGGGGAAAGTTCAATCACGATCATTAATGGGGTCGGGCCCTTCAGGCCGCAAGCGCCAAGGGTCAGGGGCCTGGCGGACGCTGCGGCGGCGACCGCGAACGGTCACCTCACGCGATTTCAGCGCGGCAACGGCGACACTCGATTTGACGCCGGGGAAACATCCTCGGGATGATAGCGTTCTCTCCATACCTGAACGAATGGTGCCGAATGATTGCTGGCCTTGACGGTCTTCGCTTCCAGCACTGGCAGACCGAGCTGCGTGCCGATGGTGTGCTGGTGCTGTCGTTCGACCGCGCCGGCGCGCCGGTCAACACCTTTGCCCAGGACGTCCTGATCGAACTGGACACGCTGATCGAGCGCCTGGCGCTGGATCCGCCCAAGGGCCTGGTGCTGCGCTCGGCCAAGGCCTCGGGCTTCATCGCCGGCGCCGACATCAAGGAATTCCAGACCTTCGATGCCAAGGGCACGGTCGGCGATGCGATCCGCCGCGGTCAGCAGACCTTCCAGCGCCTGGCCGAACTGCCCTGCCCGACCGTCGCGGCGATCCACGGCTTCTGCATGGGTGGCGGCACCGAGATCGCCCTGGCCTGCCGCTATCGCGTCGCCAGCAACGACCCCTCCACCCGCATCGGCCTGCCGGAAGTGAAGCTGGGCATCTACCCCGGCTGGGGCGGCAGCGTGCGCCTGCCGCGCCTGATCGGTGCGCCGGCCGCGTTCGACATGATGCTGACCGGCCGCACGCTGTCGGCTTCGGCCGCGCGCGCCAATGGCCTGGTCGACAAGGTCACCGATGCGTCCAGCCTGATTGATGTTGCCGCCGCCTACGCACTGCGCGGCAGCCAGCGCCCGTTCAAGCAGCGCGCGCTGGCGTGGGCGACCAACACCCTGCCCGCGCGCAAGCTGCTCGCGCCGATGCTGACCAAGCAGGTTGCACGCAAGGCGCGCAAGGAGCATTACCCGGCGCCGTACGCGTTGATCAACACCTGGGCCAACAGCGGCGGCGGAATCCAGAACCTGCTGTCGGCCGAGCGCAAGTCGGTGGTGAAGCTGGCTTCGACGCCGACCGCGCGCAACCTGATCCGCGTGTTCTTCCTGCAGGAGCGGCTCAAGGGCCAGGGCAGCAAGGAACACGGCATCAGCCATGTCCATGTCGTCGGCGCCGGCGTGATGGGCGGCGACATCGCCGCATGGTCGGCCTACAAGGGCTTCAACGTCACCCTGCAGGACCGCGAGCAGCGCTTCATCGATGGCGCGTTGACGCGCGCGCAGACGCTGTTCGAGAAGAAGGTCAAGGACGAAGCCAAGCGCATGGACGTGGCCGCGCGCCTGAAGGGCGACCTCGCCGGCGAAGGCGTCGGCAGTGCCGACCTGGTGATCGAGGCGATCATCGAGAAGGCCGAGGCCAAGCGTGAGCTCTACGCCGAACTCGAGCCGCGCATGAAGTTCGACGCGCTGCTGACCACCAACACCTCGTCGATTCCGCTGACCGAACTGCGCGAGCACATCGGTCGCCCGGCGCACTTCGCCGGCCTGCACTACTTCAACCCGGTGGCATTGATGCCGCTGGTGGAAATCATCCACCACGACCGCGTCGCACCGCAGACCCAGCAGCGCCTGGCAGCGTTCTGCAAGGCGATCGACAAGCTGCCGGTACCGGTGGCAGGAACGCCGGGCTTCCTGGTCAACCGCGTGCTGTTCCCCTACATGCTCGAGGCCGCGACCGCGTACGCCGAAGGCATCCCGGGTGCGGCGATCGACAAGGCCGCGGTGAAGTTCGGCATGCCGATGGGCCCGATCGAACTGATCGATACCGTTGGCCTCGACGTCGCTTCCGGCGTCGGCGGCGAACTGGCGCCGTTCCTCGGCCTGCCGATCCCCTCTTCGCTGGCGACGCCGCCCCAGCAGGGCAAGCGTGGCAAGAAGGACGGGCAAGGCCTGTACAAGTGGGAGAACGGCAAGGCGATCAAGCCTGCGCTGCCCAAGGACTACCAGACCCCGTCGGACCTGGAAGACCGCCTGATCCTGCCGCTGCTCAACGAAGCGGTCGCATGCCTGCACGACGGCGTGGTCAGCGATGCCGACCTGCTCGATGCCGGCGTGATCTTCGGTACCGGATTTGCACCGTTCCGTGGCGGCCCGATCCAGTACATCCGCGAAACCGGCGCCGATGCGCTGCTGACGCGACTGCAGCAGTTGCATGCGCGTTACGGCGATCGATTCGCACCGCGCCCGGGCTGGGACAGCGGGGCGCTGCGTAGCTGATTGAAACGTTGGGCAACGTCCATGGATCCCGGCAATCGCCGGGATCAGGTGACAATGCTGATGAGGTGCGGGCCTGGGTCCCGGCGTTCGCCGGGACGACGGACGTCACATCGTGTGCGTCGCCCGCTCCGCGTTGAGCGAGCCGGCCAGCAGCGCCTCGATCTTGCCCCTGACCGTCTCACCCTCGGCCGTCTCGGCGAACTGCACGCCGATGCCGGCCGGACGATTGCCCTGCGCACCGACCGGCGTCACCCAGACCACCTTGCCGGCGACCGGCAGGCGCTCGTTCGACTCCGGCAGCGTCAGCAACAGGAACACCTCGTCGCCGAGGAAGTAACGCTTGGGCGTGGCCACGAACACACCACCGCCCTTGAGGAACGGCATGTACGCGCTGTACAGCTGCGCCTTGTCCTTGATCGCGCAGGACAGGATGCCCTGGCGCGCGCCACCTGCTGAATTCATGCCGCTCATTACCTGCTCCCCCCTTCTGCCCGCCGCCCATGCAGGGCGTGCCAGGCCAACAACAATTCGGTGACCGCCAGGTCCGCCCGCACCGTCGTGCGCAGCAGATCGCGGGTCCGGTTCGCCTGATCGAACCACGCAGCCAGACTGCGCGTTCGACCCGGGTCGGTCAAGCCGGCGGCATCGGCAAGGGCCAGGTCTGCGGCGTGGCGCAGCCGCACCGCCGCGTTGTCGTCTCCGACCCACCGCTGCGCGGTCTCGACCGCGCCCACGTCGCCGCGGGCCAGCTTGGCCAGGTCGCTGCCGACCTCCCTGCGCAACTTCAGTCCGTCATTGCCCAGCCATTCGTTGGCCAGGCCGGGATGGCCGCGGGCGGCCTCCAGCGCTTCGCGCGCGCTGGCGTCCGAGTGCCCCAGCTGCTTCAGCCATGCCAGCGATTCGGCGGCCTGCGGCAGGCGGAACTCGTAGCGTTGGCAGCGGCTGCGGATCGTCGCCGGCAGGCGGGCCGGATGCGCACTCAGCAACCACAGGTAGCGCCCGGGTACCGGCTCCTCCAGGGTCTTGAGCAGCGCATTGCAGGCGGCATGGTTGACCGCCTCGGCCGGGTCGATGATCACCACCTGCGCGCCGCCGTACTGCGGCGTCAGCGAAAGCTTCTCCGACACCTGGCGGATCTGCTCGATGACGATCTCGGTGCGCAGTCGCGTGCCTTCCTTGTTCGGAACGAACGAAACGAACTGGTAGTCGGGGTGCGTGCCCGCCGCGAGCAGGTGGCAGCTGCGACAGTTGCCGCACGGCTCGCCGGCTGCGGCCGGCTGCTGGCACAGCAGGCGCTGGGCCAGGCGCTCTGCCACGGCGCGCTTGCCCAGCTGCGCCGGCCCGCAGAACAGCAGGCCATGCGCCAGTCGACCACTTGCCTGCGCCGCCACGGCCTGGTCGTACACGCGCTGCTGCCACGGGGCGAACGTACTCATGCCGAGGCCTCGATGAAAGCACGCAGGTGCGCAACCGCCTCGGCCGCGACCACGTCCGCCGGTTGGGTGGCGTCGATCACGCGGAAACGCTCCGGCTGCGCCGACGCGCGGGCGAGATAGCCACTGCGCACGCGCTCGAAGAAATCATCGTGCTCACCCTCGATGCGATCGCTGGCACCGCGCCCGCGTGCACGTTGCAGACCGATCGACACCGGCACGTCCAGCAGCAGTGTCAGCGCCGGTGCGATGCCTACTACGCGCCGCTCCAGTTCGGCGATGAACTGCACGTCGCCGCCGCGCGCCGAACCCTGGTAGGCGTAACTGGCGTCGGTGAAGCGATCGCTGATGACCCAGGCGCCACGCTGAAGCGCCGGGACGATGGTCTCGCGCACGTGCTGCGCACGCGCGGCGAACACCAGCAACAACTCGGTGTCGGTGGTCGGAGGTTCGTGATGCGTGTCCAGCAGCAGGCCGCGGATCTGCTCGGCCAGTGGCGTACCACCGGGCTCGCGCGTGCTGACGACTTCCTCGCCGGTGGCGGCCAGCACTTCGCGCAGCGCCGCCAGCACGGTCGACTTGCCGGCGCCTTCGCCGCCTTCGAGCGTGATGAAACGGGACTGGCGCTGCAGCGGTGTGCCTGCGTCCTTCATGGACGATGTCGTCATGGGCCATTCCCGGATTGCGCGGCACGGTACTTCTTCAGGTAAGCGCGGACGTTGGCCTGGTGCTCGGCGTAGGTGCGTGCAAACAGGTGACGCCCGCTGCCGTCACCGACGGCAACGAAGAACAGCGCATCGCCATCGGCGGGTTTGGCGACCGCCTCGAGTGCGCCGATGCCAGGCATCGCGATCGGCGTCGGCGGCAGGCCCGCGATCAGGTAGGTGTTGTACGGATTGTCCGCGCGCAGGTCGCTCTTGCGGATATTGCCGTCATAGGTGCTGCCGATGCCGTAGATCACCGTCGGGTCGGTTTCCAGGCGCATGCCGAGCTTGAGCCGGCGCGCGAACAGCCCGGCTATCTGCGGCCGCTCCGAGGCAATGCCGGTTTCCTTCTCGACGATCGAGGCCAGCACCAGCATTTCGTCGGGCGTCTTGAGCACGTTGTCGGCACTGCGCTGCTGCCAGGCGGCATCGAGCGCCTTGTCCATCGCCGCATGCGCACGCTTGAGCACGTCCAGGTCGCTGTCGCCGCGCGTGTACAGGTAAGTCTCGGGCAGGAAGCGCCCCTCGGGGTGCTGGCCCGGCGCGCCCACGGCCTTCATCAGCGCGGCATTGTCGAGCTTGCCGGTTTCCAGCTTGAGCGGCTTGGCCTTGGCCAGCGCCGCGCGCAGTTCGCGGATGTTCCAGCCTTCGACGATCGTGAAACGGTGACGGATCACCCGGCCCTCGCGCATCGCCACCAGCAATGCGCGTGGAGACGTGCCCGGTTCGATCGCGTACTCGCCCACCTGCAGCTTGCCGGCGGCGCCGAGCTGCTTGGCCAGCGCCCGCCACTCCAGCAGGTCACCTTCGCGCACACCGGCCTCGCGCAGCTTGCGCACCACCGTGGGCAGCGAATCGCCGCGCTCGACCATTACCGTCTCGCCCGGCTCCAGGCCCGACATCGGCGCGTCGGCGAAACCGGTATAGCGCTGCCACGCCCAGAAACCGGCGCCGGCGGCGATAAGCAGCAACAACAGCAGGAAGCCGGCGGAAATGCGGCCGAAAGACTGGCGCGAAGGCTTGTGGCCCTTGGATCTGCGACTCACGAAACCTCCGTGGCGAAAGCGGGATGCTCGGCGGCCAGGCGGTGCTGCAGCGCGACCACCTGCAGATGCGGTTGCCAAGTGCGGGCGCCGAGCCGCGCCACCGGCAGGATACCGCGCACGCCATTGCACAGGAAAACCGCGTCGGCGGCTTCGACATCGGTCACAGCCAGGCGCGCCTCGCGCGCCGGCAGCGCCTTGAGCGCCCAGGCCCGGCACACCCCGGCGACGCCGCAGCGATCGACCTGCGGGGTCGACCAGGCGCCTTGGCGGAGGATGAAGACATTGGCGGCCGTGGCGCTCACCACGTCGCCTTCGCTGCTGCATACCAGGCCTTCGTCGATGGCCGGATCGTCCCACTCGCCGCGCGCGAGCACCTGCTCGAGGCGGTTGCAGTGCTTGATCCCCGCCAGCGCCGGCTGCAGCGCAAGGCGCGTATCGCACCAGCGCAGGCTCAGGCCGGCAGCGGGCGAAGGCGGCAACGGATGGGTCGAGAGCGTCCAGTTGGGGACGCAGGCCTGGACTGGCGAATAACCACGTCCGCCGCTGCCCCGCGTGACCACGAGCTTCAGCACCACATTGCCGCCGTCGAGCAGTCGCGTTGCCTCGGCCAGCACGATGCGCTCGTCGGGAAGGGTGATGCGCAACATCGCCGCGCCGCGCTGCAGGCGCTGCCAGTGCGCCGGCCACCAGTGCATCCGGCCTTGGTGCGCGCGCACCGTCTCGAACAGGCCATCGCCATAGGCCAGGCCACGGTCGAGATCCGGCAGCGCCGGCACGGTTTGATCGCCGACAAAGTAGCGCACCGCCGTCACGCTCATCCAGCCACTCCCAGCGCGCGAAGCATGCCGCGCGCCTTGGCCCGGGTCTCGTCGAGTTCGCGCTGCGGATCGGAGTCGGCCACGATGCCGGCGCCGGTGCGGAAGCGCAGCGTCGCCCCGCCCGCAGCGTCAGGTTCCAGCTCGGCGCTGCGGATCAGGATGTTGAGGTCGAGGTCGCCATCGCGATTGAGCCAACCCATGGCGCCGGTGTAGGCACCACGGCCGACGCCTTCGAGCTCGGCGATGATCTGCATGCAGCGCACTTTCGGACAGCCCGTGATCGTGCCGCCCGGAAACACAGCGCGGATCACCTGCCCCGGGGTCGCATCCTGGCGCAGTCGTCCGCGCACGTTGCTGACGATGTGATGGACGTGGGCATAGCTCTCCACCGTCATCAGCTCGTCGACTTCGACGCTGCCTGGCGCGCAGACGCGGCCGAGGTCGTTGCGTTCCAGGTCGATCAGCATCACGTGCTCGGCGCGTTCCTTGGGATGGCCGACGAGTTCCTGGATGCGCGCTGCATCGTCATCGCCGGCGAAGCGCGGACGCGTGCCGGCGATCGGCCGCGTTTCGACGACGTCGCCGCGCACCGATACCAGCCGCTCCGGCGAGGCGCTGACAACGGCCCAGTCGGCACCTGCGAAAACGCCGGCGAAAGGCGCCGGGTTGTTCTGTCGCAGCCGTTCGAACAGCGCCGCAGGTTGCAGCGGCTGATCGAATCGCGCCACCCAGCCGCGAGAGAGGTTGGCCTGGAACACGTCGCCCGCGGCGAGGTAGTCGAGCACGCGACGCACGCCGTCGGTGAAACGCTCGGGCTCGTCTTCCTCGAGCGCGCCAGGCGTCTGCCAGGGCGCAATGTCCGGAAGCTTCGCGGCGGCGTCGATGTCGGACAGCACCGCTGCGACCAGCCCGTCGTGTCCCATCTCAGTGACCAGAACGCATTCACCGCTGGTGTGGTCGCGCAGCACCGCGGCCGGGCAACGCAGTGCCAGTGCCACTGGCAACCGACCTTCGGCGCGCGGCAGCTTGAGCACCGGTTCGACCTGGGCAGCGGCCTCGTAACCGAAGAACAGCGCCCAGCCGCCGCGGAACGGCCAGCGAGGCTCGTCGCGGGCAACGCGCAGCGACTGCCATTGCGCGTCGAGTGCGGCGAAGAAGTCGCCTTCGACCACGGCGCCCGCGGCATCACGCGTGGCGCCATCGGGTTCCAGTCGCAGTGAGTCGCCGCTGGCCACCAGCAGCAGGTCCCAGCGCCCCTGGGCGGTGCCGTGGGCGCTGGATTCCAGCAGCAGGGGGTAACGGTCGGGTGCCAGACGCTGCAGCGAAAGCAGGTCGAAGGAGGCAGGCAGGGAGCGGGTCAGCAGCATCCGTGTATTAGACCGCGTTTTAGGCCGCGTTTCGGGGTGCCCGAAACAACGATCCCCGCCGAAGCGGGGATCGTGGGGTAACCGATTGACACTCAGGCCAACTTGGTCAGATCCGCTTGAACACCAGCGTGCCGTTGGTGCCGCCGAAGCCGAAGCCGTTGGACACCGCGACGTCGATCTGCGCCTGGCGGGCCACGTTGGGCACGTAGTCCAGGTCGCAGCCCTCGCCCGCTTCGTCCAGGTTGATGGTCGGCGGGATGATGCCGTGGTGCAGCGCCAGCACCGAGAAGATCGCCTCCACGCCGCCGGCGGCACCGAGAAGGTGGCCGGTCATCGACTTGGTGGAGCTGACCATCGTCTTGTAGGCGTGGTCGCCCAGCGCGCGCTTGATCGCCAGCGTTTCGGCCAGGTCGCCCAGCGGCGTCGACGTGCCGTGCGCGTTGAGGTAACCGACCTGGTCGGCATTGACGCCGGCGTCGTTGAGCGCGGCGACCATGCAGCGTGCCGGGCCTTCGCCATTCTCGCTCGGGGCGGTCATGTGGAAGGCGTCGGAGCTGGCGCCGAAACCGGACAGCTCGCAGTAGATGCGTGCACCGCGTGCCTTGGCGCGCTCGTACTCTTCCAGGATCAGGATGCCGGCGCCGTCACCGAGGACGAAACCGTCGCGGTCCTTGTCCCACGGGCGCGAGGCACGGGTCGGGTCATCGTTGCGCGTCGACATCGCCTTCATCGAGCAGAAGCCGGCGACCGATGTCGGCGAGGAGCCGCGCTCGGCGCCACCGGCGACCATCACGTCGGCGTCGCCGTACTGGATCATGCGCATCGCCATGCCGATCGAATGGTTGGCGGTGGCGCAGGCCGAAACGGCCGAGAAATTGGGGCCCTTGATGCCGGTCAGCAGCGAGACCTGGCCAGGCAGCATGTTGATGATCGTGCTGGGCACGTAGAACGGCGAGACCTTGCGCGGGCCGCCTTCGTGGTACTTGATGGTCTGCTCTTCGATGCCGAGCAGGCCGCCGATGCCCGAACCGATCAGCGCACCGATGCGCTCGGCGTTGGACTCGTCGACGGTGATGCCGGCGTCCTGGATCGCCATCATCGATGCGGCGACGCCGTAATGGATGAACTCCTCCATCTTCTTGGCGTCCTTCGGGCTCACCCACTGGGTGACGTCGAAGTTGCGCACTTCACCGGCGATGCGCGTGGTGAAGGCCGAAGCGTCGAAGTTCGTGATCGGACCGATGCCGGAGCGACCGTTGACGATGCCATCCCAGCTGCTGGCCAGGTCGTTGCCGAGCGGCGAAACGATGCCGAGGCCGGTGACGACGACGCGTCGATTGAAGGCGCGATTGGACATGAAACACTCCGTCTACGAACACTACGCCGGCGCATGGACCGGCTCATAAGACACGGGGCCGCAATGCGGCCCCGGTCTGGTTTTGCAGGAAACGCGTCGGCCGGATGGCCCGCTTCCGTCGGGCACGGTTACGACTTGACGTGAGCCTTCACGTAGTCGATGGCCTGCTGCACCGAGGTGATCTTCTCGGCCTCTTCGTCCGGAATCTCGCACTCGAACTCTTCTTCGAGCGCCATCACCAGCTCGACGGTGTCGAGCGAGTCCGCGCCGAGGTCGTCGACGAACGAAGCGTTGTTGGTGACTTCTTCTTCCTTGACGCCCAGCTGTTCGACCACGATTTTCTTGACGCGCTCTTCGATGCTGCTCATGGGTACTCACTCCTCCCGGACGGGATATTCGACGGAATAGTCTAAAGGAACATTGGTGGAATCGCAGGCGTTCGCGAGGATACGCGAAAGCCCTTTTGCTTCAAATGGTTACAAACGCAAGCATTGCCTCGACGGCAAGGCCTTACGGCATGTACATGCCACCGTTGACGTGCAGGGTCTCGCCGGTGATGTAGGCCGCCGACGGGCCGGCCAGGAACGCCACCGCGCGGGCGATGTCGGCCGGCTCGCCGAAGCGCCCGAGGGCGATCTGCCCCAGCATCGCGCTCTTGGCGTCTTCCGGCAATGCCTTGGTCATGTCGGTGTCGATGAAACCGGGCGCTACGACATTGACGGTGATGCCGCGGCTGCCGATTTCCCGGGCCATCGACTTGCTGAAGGCGATGATGCCGGCCTTGGCCGCCGCATAGTTGGCCTGGCCGGCATTGCCGGTCACGCCGATCACCGAGGCGATGTTGATGATGCGGCCCTTGCGCGCCTTCATCATCGCGCGCATGACCGCCTTGCTGGTGCGGAACACGCTGGTGAGGTTGGTGTCGAGGATGGCCTGCCAGTCCTCGTCCTTCATCCGCATCAGCAGGTTGTCGCGGGTGATGCCGGCGTTGTTGACCAGGATCGAGACCGCGCCGAACTCCTTGGCGATGCCGTCGATCAACACGTCGATCGATGCGGCGTCACTGACGTCGAGCACGCGGCCGTGGCCGCCGTGCGCCGCCAGGCGCTCGCCGATCGCCTTCGCGCCGGATTCGGAGGTGGCGGTGCCGATGACGGTCGCGCCCTGCGCGGCCAGTTCGTCGGCGATTGCCGCACCGATGCCGCGGCTTGCGCCGGTGACCAGTGCGATCTCTCCGGTCAGCAGTTTCTCGCTCATGCCTTGTTCCATTCTTCGATTGCGGTTTCGAACTCGCCGGGCGTGCCGAGCGCGCGTCCGTCGAGCGTCTTGTCGATGCGCTTGACCAGGCCGGCGAGGACCTTGCCCGGGCCGCATTCGGCGATACGGGTGACGCCCTTGGCCGCCAGCGCCTGCACGCAGCCGGTCCACTGTACCGGCAGATACAGCTGGCGCACGAGCGCATCGCGGATGGCATCCACACTCGCGTGGATACCGGCGTCGACGTTCTGCACCACCGGCAGCTTCGGCGCATGCCATGCCATGCCCGCCATGGCTTCAGCCAGGCGGTTGGCGGCTTCGCGCATCAGCGGCGTGTGCGAAGGCACGCTGACCGCCAGCTTGACCATCTTGCGCACGCCACGCTCGCCGAGCACGGCCATGGCCTTGTCGACGGCGTCGGCGTGGCCGCCGATGACGATCTGGCGAGGCGAGTTGTAGTTGGCGGGAACCACGACGGTGGTGCCCGACACGCTCGCGCAGACTTCCTGCACCAGCGCGTCGTCGGCGCCGAGCACGGCGGCCATTGCGCCGGTACCGGCCGGGGCGGCTTCCTGCATCAGCTGGCCGCGCAGGCGCACCAGGTGGGCGGCATCCTTCAGCGACAGCGAACCGGCCGCGATCAGCGCGGTGTATTCACCCAGGCTGTGACCCGACAGCAACGCCGGCATGGCGCCGCCACGCTGCTGCCACAGGCGCCACACCGCCGCGCCAGCGGCGAGAAGCGCCGGCTGCGTGTACTCGGTGCGGTTGAGCATTTCTTCCGGGCCGCCCTGGCTGAGCGCCCAGAGGTCGACGCCGGCGCCATCGCTGGCTTCGGCGAACGCCTCGCGGATGATCGGGTGCAGTTCGCCCAGTTCGGCCAGCATGCCGAGCGACTGCGAACCCTGGCCCGGGAACACGAACGCCAGGGTCGAATCGGTGTGGGGGGTTGCGGTCACGCGTGAAGGCCTTGCGACAAAGAATGCGCATGATACGAGTGTTTGCTCTAGTACGTCTGTACGGGCCTGTATGTACTGGAGTTTGCACGGGCCTCACGCGGGGCCTCACACGCCACAAACGAAAACGCCCCCGCTGGCTGCCAGCGGAGGCGTCGCGGATGCGCGAATGGCACCCGGTCGTGAAGCGCGGAACGGCTCAGTAACGCAGCAGCGCCGAGCCCCAGGTGAAGCCGCCACCGAAGGCCTCAAGCAGCACCAGCTGACCACGCTGGACGCGACCGGAGCGCACCGCCTCGTCCAGCGCCAGCGGCACCGAACCCGACGACGTGTTGCCGTGCTTGTCGACGGTGACGATCACGCGGTCCATCGGCATGTCCAGGCGCTTGGCCGTGGCTTCGATGATGCGCAGGTTGGCCTGGTGCGGAATCAGCCAGTCGATGTCGTGGCGATCCAGACCATTGGCCTCGAGCGTTTCTTCGACCACCGAGTCCAGTGCCTTGACCGCGTGCTTGAAGACCTCGTTGCCGGTCATCAGCACCTTGACGCCGGCATTGGGCTCGTCGGGCTTGAAGCCGACCGAGACGCCCACCGGATTCCACAGCAATTCCTTCTTGCCGCCGTCGGCGTGCATGTGCGTGCTGAGGATGCCGGTTTCGGTGTCGGCCTTGAGCACGACCGCACCGGCGCCGTCGCCGAACAGCACGCAGGTGGAGCGATCGCTCCAGTCGAGCATGCGGGTCAGGGTTTCGGCACCGACGACCAGCACCGTCTTGGCGGCGCCGGAACGGATGAACTTGTCGGCCACCGTCAGCGCGTAGATGAAGCCCGAGCAGGCAGCGTTGACGTCGAACGCGGCGCAGCCGCCGGCACCGATGCGGTGCTGGAGCAGGCAGGCGGTCGAGGGGAAAATCAGGTCCGGCGTGGTCGTGCCGACCACGATCAGGTCGAGATCCTTGGCATCGACGCCGGCCGCTTCCAGTGCGCGCACGGAGGCGTGGTAGGCCAGGTCGCTGGTGAACTCGCCTTCGGCGGCGACATGACGCTCACGGATGCCCGTGCGCGCAGCAATCCATTCATCGCTCGTGTCGATGAACTTGGCCAGGTCGTCGTTGGTCAGCACCTTCTCGGGAAGGTAGCTGCCGGTTCCCGCGATGCGGGAATAAATCTGTTGCGTCATCGCCACTCCGCTGCACAGCCGTTGTCTGGGCTCCGACGGCCATGCCGACGGAGAGGCACCGCCGCGATGGCCGCTGAGCGCGCTGAACCCTTACGGTTCCGACAGTCCAGGCTGTGCGGCGGCCGCGCGAGCCAGGGGCTGCGCGCGGCGCGACGGTGAGCGAAGAGCTTACTCTTCGTCAGCAACCTTGGACTTGGTGTCGATCACCTTCTTGCCGCGGTAGTAACCGTCAGCGGTGACGTGGTGACGCAGGTGGGTCTCGCCGGTGGTCGGGTCGGTCGCCAGCTGCTTTGCGGACAGCGCATCGTGCGAACGGCGCATGCCACGCTTGGACGGGGAAACGCGGGACTTCTGAACAGCCATGGTCTTGCTCCAAAAAAACTCAGTTCGATTGTTTCTTCAATGCCGACAGCGCAGCGAACGGGTTCACGCGCTCCGGCTCTTCGGCCTGCTCGGTCGCCGGCCAGTCGCGCTCCACCGCCTCCGTGCCGGGCATTATCGGCACGACCGGAACGGCCAGGATCAACTCGTCCTCGACCAGCTCGACGGTCCGCAGCTGGCCATCTTCCGGCACCAGCAACGGCTCGTATCCTTCCGGCAGCGCCGCCTCGTCCGCTTCATCACGGATCAGGCCAAGGCGCTGCACGATGTTCACCGGGTACAGGAACCGCTGCAGGCTGCGCTGACAGGTCAGCGGCAGCTCGGCATCGATTCGCAGTTCGACATAAGGCACCCGCAGCGCGTCGGAGTCGAACTCGAGCGCAAAGCGAACCTCACCTTCGGTGTCGACCAGACTGTTCCGCAGCCGCGTCAGCGATGACAACGGCACACGCCCTTCCAGGCCGCGCCGTGTCGCCACCATGCGCCATGCATCAAGAATCCCGGGCAGGTCGGCTGACATAAGCTGCGGAATGTTAGAGATAGCGACTACCTCTGTCAAACCTGAACTGGCCAGCCGGCGAGCAGCGCCGCCCCGCTCGTCGGCGACGATTGCGGGGTCCGCCGTCGCGGCCTCAAACTGCGGTCCAATTCCGTTCAATCGACCGCGCCCGTGACCATCGTCCTGCTCCTGCTGCTGTCCTCCCTGGCGATCGCGGCACTGTTCGCCTGGGTCCGCCCGGGACGCCGCGAACGCGCGGTCCGCGAGGTCCTGGACGCCGCCGACGCCCTCGAGGACCGGCTGCGGCTGGCCCGGGCCGAGATCGAGGCGGTGGCCGGCAACGGCGGCAACGACCCGGTAGGCGATGCCATGCGCGAGATGCTGCGCCAGCGGCTGTGGCTGCGCGACCATGGCCGCGACGCCAGTCTCAGCCAGTTGGCCGAAGTTCGCAGCTCGATAGACGCAGCTCGCGACCGGATCGACCAGCAATTATCCCTGATCGAGCGCGCCCGGTCGCCCCTGGCCTGAGCCTTGCCGCCGTGCCCGCCCTCCTGATCCTGGCGTCGACCTCGGTCTACCGCCGTGAACTGCTGTCGCGCCTGCGCCTGCCGTTCGACACCGCCCGGCCCGACAGCGACGAGACCCCCCTGCCCGGGGAAGCGCCTGTCGCCCTCGCCCGCCGGCTGGCCCAGGCCAAGGCCGCCGCCGTGGCCGCGCTCCACCCCGACGCCTGGGTCATCGGCTCCGACCAGGTCGCCGAGTTCGACGGCCGGCCGCTGGGCAAGCCCGGCGGTCGCCAGGCGGCCATCGACCAGCTGACCGGCATGTCCGGTCGCAATGTCCAGTTCCACACCGGCGTGTGCGTGATGAAGGCCGGGCATCAGCCACTGCAGGCGCTCGACCATACGGTCGTGAAGTTCCGCAACCTGGACGCCGCCCAGATCGAGCGCTACGTCGATGCCGAGCTGCCCTTCGACTGCGCCGGCAGCTTCAAATCCGAGGGCCTGGGCATCAGCCTGTTCGAAGCCATCGACAACCGCGACCCGACCGCACTGATCGGCCTGCCGCTGATCGCCACCGCACGGCTGCTGCGCGAGGCCGGGTTCGAACTGCCCTGATCCCGGCCGCCGCGGTCACGGTCAGGCAAGGTCACTCGACCAGGATCGGCCGCTCGGCCCAGGTCTCTTCGCTGCCGTCGCGCCCACGCAGACGCAAGCCAAGCCAATGCCGGCCCGGCGAGAACGTTCCTGGCGTCAGGATGACCTCGGCACTGAAGCCCACATTCGGATGCTGCGGATCGCTTGATTGCGGCCACACATTCCGCAGCCCCTGGAACACGCGCCCGTACTGCGCCTGGGCGACGACCTGACCATCGAGGGTGACCTCGATGCCGGCCAGGCCGACGCCGTCCTTGAACGCCCAGCCATCGACGTGGAAGCGTTGGCCAACGCGCGCGTCGGCCACCGGCGTATCGACCCATGCCATCGCCGGTGTCGTGCAGTCACCGTGCACCCGGCTTCCATCCATCGCGAACAGCATGAAGCGCTGGCGACCATGGTCGATGTTCAGCACTTCAGGTGGCGGCAACGGGCCAGCCATCGTGCACAGGTCGTGGTAACGCTGGAGCAGGTCGCGGTACTTGATCTCGGTCGCACCCACCACGAGCAGCACCGGCTGCCCGCCCCAGTCGGTGCGGCCTGCGCTTTGTAGCCCCCAAAGCCGCAGCTGCGGCGCACGGCCGTGCTTGTGGTTGATGGGGTGGTCGAGCACGGCGATACGCGCATCGCCCATGGCAAAACCCAGTTCGGCGCCGATCTTGAAGTTGTCGGCGACCACGCGCGTACCGGCCGGCATCGTCGCCAGGCGCGCACGTACCGCCTGTGCCAGTGGCTCCCAGCCCGAGAAGTTGCTCGGATACCACTTCTCCGCCGCATTGCGCTCGCGCAGGCCCGGCTGCGACACGGCCAGGTAGTAGCCCAGGTTGGCCACCAGCCCCAGCCCGGCCAGCCATGCGGTAGCGACCTGCCAGCCACGCGGCCAGCGCCATAGCACCGCAGGCAGCAGCGGCAGCAGCGCCAGGTAACCGGGCAGCGGCCAGTGGAAACTGACGCGCTCGGTATCGGCGAAAAACCCGAGGGCGAAGAACCCCAGGACCACGCCGGCGCCGAGCAGCGCGAAGTAACGCTCCGGCGCGGCCGCGCTCGTCAGCCCCCTGCGCGCGGCGACGGCCAGCGCGGCGAACAGCAGTGGCGTAACCAGCAGGGCCTGGACCGCGATGAACCAGACCGCGTCGGCGTGGAAGGCCCACGGATGGCGATCGACCAGCTGGAAGCGCAAGCCGGCATCGGAGTTGTCGAGGTTCCAGGCCACCAGCGGCGCCCACGCCGATGCACCGAACGCGATCGCCACCAGCACGCGTACGTCGCGCAGCGCGCGGCGACCTTCCTCGATCATCGCCAGGGCGATGAATCCCACGCCGATGACGGCAATGAAGCGGTAATGGCACAACGCGCCCAAGGCCAGGCCGACGGCGAGTTCAAGCGCGACCTCGGGACTGACCTGACGCAGCAGGCGCGCACCGGCATCGACGCACAACAGCGTCGCCAGTGCCATCGCCGCATCCGGCAGCGCCATCACGCCCAGGGTTCCGGCCAGTGGCAACAGCAATGTGAAGCAACCGGCCAGCCAGCCGGCACGCGCACCGAACTCGCGTGCGGCTATGCGCACCATCAGGCACGGCACCAGCGCGGCGATCAACACGAACGGCAGGCGTACGGCAAAGGCATGGTTGCCGCCGACGACGGTACCCAGGCGGGTCAACCACGCGGTCAGCCCGGGCAGGTCCGAATAGGCCGCAGCCAGGTGCTGGCCTTCCAGCCAGTAGAACGCCTCGTCGACGAACAGCGGCAGACGCGCGGCAACGACCAGCTTGATCGCCAGGACCGTGACCCACAGCACCCAGAACGTGCGCCGTGCCTGCTCTTCATCCCGCATCCGTTCGTGACCTCGCTACACTCTGGGAGAACATGTGGTTGTAGAGCATGTCGTCAGGGCATGCCTTTGCAGAACACGTGTCGGCCGACCTGACCGGGGCGGCAGGCCGGTGCAGTGCCGGCGGACGATGCAAGCTGCGACATCCAACAGGAGCACACGCGCGATGGCGGTATCCCTTTCGACGGCGACCATGCTAACCGATGGCCTGCGAGGCTCCCTTGAACGCGCCCAGGCGCAGGTCAATTCGCTGGTATTGGGCAAGCCGCACGAAGTTCGCCTGGCGTTCGTGGCGTTGCTGGCCGGTGGCCACCTGCTGATCGAGGACCTGCCCGGGCTGGGCAAGACCACGCTGGCCCATGCACTGGCGGCAACGCTCGGCCTGGATTTCCAGCGCGTGCAGTTCACCTCCGACCTGCTGCCTGCCGACGTGGTCGGTGTGTCGGTGTTCGATCCGCAGGCGCGCCAGTTCCAGTTTCATCCCGGCCCGGTGTTCGCGCAGGTGTTGCTGGCCGACGAGATCAACCGCGCGCCGCCGCGCACGCAAAGTGCGCTGCTGGAGGCGATGGCCGAATACCAAGTCACGGTCGATGGCACCACGCATGCGCTGCCGGAACCGTTCTTCGTCATCGCCACGCAGAATCCCGTCGACCTGTCCGGCACCTATCCGTTGCCGGATTCGCAGCTGGACCGTTTCCTCCTGCGCCTGAGCCTGGGCTACCCGGATGCGGATGCCGAGCGTCACCTGCTTGCCGGTGACGACCGCCGCGACCTGATCGCGCGCGTGTTGCCCCTGCTCGGCAGCGAGGATGTGCTTGCCGCCCGCCGTTCGGTGCAGCAGGTGCACGCCAGCGAGGCGCTGGTCGCCTACGTGCAGGCACTGATGGCGCGAAGCCGACGCCATCCTGGCGTGCGCGTGGGACTGTCGCCGCGCGCCGGACTGGCACTGCTGCGCGCTGCCCGTGCCTACGCATTGCTGCTCGGACGCGCGCACGTGCTGCCCGAGGATGTTCAGGCGCTGTTTCCGGCCGTGGCTGCGCACCGCCTCGTTGCCGAGGTCGATGCCGGCAAGGACGCTGCGTTGGCGAAGGCGATCCTGCATGCGGTGCCGGTGGACTGAGTGATGTCGCGGTCGGACCGCCAGACTCCGGCGCGCCTGCGCTCGCGGTTGCATGCCTGGGCGATGGTCTGGACGCGCCCACGCGATCCGGAATCACTGCCGTGCGTTCTGCACCGCCGTCGCATCTACGTGCTGCCGACGCGTTTCGGAATGTTCTACGCAGTGTTGCTGTTCGTGATGCTGCTGGGTTCGCTCAACTACAACAACAACCCCGCGCTGCTGCTGGGACTGATGCTGGCCGGGGCTGGCCTGGCCAGCCTGGTGGCGGCGCAGATGCAATTGTCCGGACTTGAACTGGTGGCGGTCGACGCCGAACCCGTCGCCGCGGGAACGCCCCTGGGCGTGCGCCTGTACGCGCGCGCCGCGCCCGGTCGCGTCCGCCGCGGGCTGCGGCTGGACGACGACGGCTCGTTCGACGCCGCGCCGGGCATCCTCAACCTCGATCGCGGCAGCGGTGAGTCACAACTGCTGCTGCCGACGCAGCAACGTGGATGGTTCGACCTGCCCAAGCTGCGGCTGTCGACGACGCGCCCGCTGGGACTGGCGCGCGCGTGGGCCTACGTCTGGCCGGAATCGCCGTTGCTGGTCTATCCGGCACCGGAGGCCAACGGCCCGCCGCTGCCGGCAGGTCACGGCGACCGTGTCCAGGCGCGCGTGCACCCGACCGGCGACGACGTCCATCACCTGCGCGGTTATCGCACCGGTGATGCACGCCGGGCCATCGCCTGGAAGCCGTCGGCGCGGCGCGACACGCTGCTGGTACGCGAGTTTGAACAACCGATCGGCGCCGAAGTCGTGCTCGACTGGCGCGAGATCGCCGGGATCGGCTATGAGGCGCGGATTGCCCGGCTGGCGCGCTGGATCGACGAAGCCGAGCGCGAAGGCAGGCGCTATCAGTTGCGCCTGCCCGGTCACGCCGCACTGGGGCCCGACCGCGGGCCGCAACACCGGCATGCCTGCCTGCGCGCACTGGCGCTGATGCCCCATGGCTGATCCGGCAACGCCAGCGCTCGATCCGCGCACCCGCCGCTGGGTACTGCTCAGCGCAGGAGCCTGCCTGTTGCCGTTGCTGCTGCAGTTGCCGCTGCTTATCGCGGTCACCATCGCCGTCAGCGCCGTGGCCGTCGTCGCCATGTCGTGGCGCCAACCCTTGCACGGACTGGTCCGCCTGCTCCTGTCGGTGGCACTGATCGCGACCGTACTGGCGATGAGCGATTTCTCGATCGGCCGGGATACCGGCTGCGCACTGCTGGCGGCGATGCTTGCAATCAAGCCATCGGAGACGTTCAGCCTGCGCGATGCACGCAGTCTGCTCGGCTTCGCCTTGTTCGCGCCGTTTGCCACCTTCCTGCTCGACCAGGGACCGCTGTCGCTCGCCCTGGGCCTGGCCGCGACCCTGCTGGCGCTGGCTGCTCTGCAACTGCTGGCAGACGTCGAGTCGGGCGATGTGCGTCGCGATGCTTCACCAATGCAGCGCATCGCCGGCACCGCCCGCCTGCTTGCGCTCGGATTGCCACTCGCGCTGGCAGCATTCTGGCTGTTCCCGCGACTGGGTTCGCCGCTGTGGGGCATCCCCGAGCGTGCCATGGCAAGCACCGGCCTGTCGGACCGGATGAGCCCGGGCGACTGGATCGACCTCATGGGCGACGACCGCCCTGCCCTGCGCGCACGCTTCTTCGGACCGGTACCCGCGCCGTCGCAGATGTACTGGCGCGGGCCGGTGATGTGGGATTTCGACGGTCGCACCTGGCGGCAACCGCGATGGATGCCGGGTTGGACCGAAACCGCGGTCGAACCGGGCCCGCAGCGCTGGGACTACGAGATCGAGATGGAGCCGACCGATCGCCGGCAGCTCGTTGCCCTCGACCTGCTGATCTCGGCACCCGGCGGCAGCGAGCTGGACCCGGACCACAACCTGCAGTCGCTGACCCAGCTGACGGGCGTGAGTCGCTGGCGCATGCAGTCGGCACCGCCACGTCGCTACGAGGCGAGCCTGTCGGCAGAGACACGCCAGTACGCGCTGCGGCTGCCGCCCAACTTCAACCCGCGCACCCTTGCACTGGCGCGGCAGTGGCGCCTGGAAGCCGGGCCGTCCGCCGATGGCGCGATCGTGACCCGCGCCCTCGACTGGATCCGGCGCGACTTCGCCTACACCCTGGAAACACCGCTGGCTGGACGCAACAGCGTCGACGAATTCCTGTTCGACCAGCGCGCCGGTTTCTGCCAGCACTTCAGCTCGTCGTTCGTCGTGCTGATGCGTGGCGCCGGCATTCCGGCGCGCGTGGTCACCGGCTACGCCGGCGGCTACCGCAATTCGGTCGGCGGCTATTGGCTGGTGCGCCGCTCCGACGCGCACGCCTGGGCCGAGGTCTGGTTGCGCGGGCGCGGCTGGGTGCGCGTGGATCCGACCGCCGCCGTCGCGCCCGAGCGCATCTACGACACGCTGGACGACCGCCGCTCCGTTGCCGGCGGCTTGCTTGACGGCTTCGCCGGCGGACGCTCGCTGATCGATGTTGGCGACTGGCTGCGGCGCGGCTGGAATGACTTCGTGCTCGGTTTCGACGCCAATCGCCAGCAACGCCTGCTGCGCCCGTTCGGCATCGACCGCCTCGACGATCGCACCCTGGTGTTGCTGCTGATGCTGGCCGTGGCGCTGGGACTGCTGTGGATGGTGTGGTTCAGTCGCCGCAACGAGCGCGAGCCCGACCCGGTGCTTCGCGCCTGGCATGGACTTACCCGTCGTTATCGCCACCTCGGCCTGGAACGGGCGCCGGACGAACCCGCCGGTCGCTGGGTGGAGCGCGTTGCCGCTGCCCGGCCCGAACTGGCCGGCGAGTTGCGGATCCTCAGCGACCGTTTCAGCGATTGGCGTTACGCTGACGGCGAGCCGGGGGGACGCTCGACCCGCGCCCTGACCCAGGCGCTGCGTGCGCATCGCCCGTCGCCCCGCAATGGCAACAATGGCTAATCTGAAGGACTCCTGGAGAACGCCGATGAACCTTCGTACCGCCCTACTGGCCCTGGGCACGATGATGCTGGCCGCCTGCGTCACCGCACCGCAACCACTGCAGGGTGAGTTCAATCCGATCACGCCGCGCGACGCGGCGGCGAGCGATGTCACCGGCGCCCCGGTGCGCTGGGGCGGTCGCATCGTCGGCGTCGAACCGCAGCCCAATCGCACCTGCTTCGAGATGGTCTCGACCTACCTGGGTGACAACGCCCGTCCGTACTGGGGCAGCGACGACACCGGCGGCCGCTTCATCGCCTGCCGCACCGGCTTCTACGATCCGGCGATATTCGAGAAGAATCGCGAAGTCACCTTCATCGGCCGCGTCAGCGGCTACCAGAACCGCCAGATCGGCGGATACGACTACCGCTTCCCGCAGGTCGAGGCCGACGTGGTCTATCTGTGGCCGGTGCGCGAGACGGTCGACGTCGTCGGCTATCCGGCGGCACCGTGGCCGTGGTGGGGCTGGTGGTAAAGCCGGAACAACCTCGCGCTCAGCGCGAGGTTCCGAAGCGCCCCAGCGGCGCGCCGGCCAGCAGGTGCAGATGGATCTGGAACACCGTCTGCCCGCCATGGCCGTTGCAGTTCATCACGATCCGGTAGCCGTCCTCGGCAAAACCCTCGCGCTTGGCGTAGTCGGCCGCGGCCACGGCCAGGCGTCCGACGATGGCGGACTGGTCCGGCTGCAGATCGTTGAGCGTGGCGACATCGGTCTTGGGCACGAACAGCACGTGCACCGGCGCCTGCGGCGCGATGTCCCGGAACGCGATCAGGTGCTCGTCCTCGAAGACGATGTCGGCCGGAATCTCGTGCTTGATGATCTTGTGGAAGATGGTTTCGGACATGGCGGTCGGGCTGCTGTGGGTTGAAGGCGACTTTACCCCCGGGCCGTACCCGCTGGCATCAGTCCCGGTCCGTCATCTCGCTGCGGCTGCCGAACGCATGCGACAGCGTGCCCCGGTCGACGTATTCCAGCTCACCACCCAATGGAACACCATGGGCGAGCCGGCTCGGTCGAACCTTGTGCTGGCGCGCCAGCTGCGCGAGGTAATGCGCGGTCGCTTCGCCTTCGACCGTTGGATTGGTGGCGATGATCAGCTCCTGCACCTCGCCCTCGGCCAGGCGCGCGGCAAGCGTATCCAGGCCCAGTTCGCGCGGGCCGATGCCATCCAGCGGCGACAGGCGCCCCTGCAGGACGAAATACAGGCCGCGGTAACCGGTGGCCTGTTCGATCGCGAGGCGATCGGCGGGCGACTCGACCGCGCACAACTGGTGCGCATCGCGCGAGGCACTGGCGCAGGTCGCGCAGACCTCGCCCTCGGTGAAGTCGCGGCAGCGCGCGCAATGACCGATGTGCTCGACGGCGGCGGAAAGCGCATCGGCGAGGCGCTGGCCACCGGCGCGCTCGCGTTCGAGCACGTGGTAGGCCATGCGCTGCGCCGACTTCTGGCCGACGCCGGGCAACACGCGAAAGGCTTCGATGAGTTGTTCGAGAAGCGAGCTCAAGTCAGAACGGCATCTTCATGCCCGGCGGGATCGGCATGCCGGCGGTCGCGGCGGACATCTTCGACTGCGATTCGGCGTTGACCTTGTTGACCGCATCGTTGAACGCGGCGGCGATCAGGTCCTCGACCATTTCCTGGTCGCTCAGCACGCTCGGGTCGATGCGGACCTTGCGGCACTCCATGCGGCCGGTGATGGTGACACTGACCATGCCGCCGCCGGCGTTGCCGGTGACTTCGAGCTTGGCCAGCTCTTCCTGGGCGCGCTGCACGTTTTCCTGCATCTTCTGCGCCTGCTGCATCAATTGGGCAATGTTTCCACGCATGTCTCGTCACTCGTCTATTGGCAATGGAGCCCCTGCGTCAGGGGCGACGGCCATGCCCGTCGGGCAATGGCGGGGGGATCATTTTTCGTCGTAGGGCCGGATCGAATCGGGCACTACCTTGGCGCCGTGCTGGGAGATCAGCCGCTGCACGTCCGGATCGCTCATGAAGGTCGCTTCGGCGGCTGCCTGGCGTTCGTCGCGGCTGCGCTCGTTGCGCTGGTGCAGCGACTCGGCCGAACGGGCCTCGACGAAACGTACCTGCGGCGCAGCGCCAAGCGCCGGTGCCAGCGCTTCGGCCATCAGCTCGACCAGCGCATTGCTGCGCAGATGATCGTCGACTGGCGCCAGCGACAGGCTCAGCACGCCTTCGGAATACGAAACAAAACCGGCGTGCTCGGCAAGCATGCGAGCCGGACCGCGCAGGCTGGTGGCGGCCACCATCGCGTGCCAGGCATCGGCGTCGGCGATGCCGGCGCCATGGACGAAGGCGACCTCGGCCGGCGGCGAAACCACCGTCGGCACAGGCGCGGCAACGGGTGCCGGGCGGGCTACGGCAATCGGGGCCGGCGCAATGGCTGCCTCGATAGGTGCAGGTGCAGGTGCAGGTGCCGGTGCGGGTGCAGGCGCCGGACGTGCCGGCGCGGCCGCGGCCGGTGGCTTCGGCTGCTCGGCGGCAAACGGGTTCGGAGGAGGCGTCCGCTCGCGCGGTGCCGCGTCGGCCGGGGCCGCAGTCGCTGCACTGCGAGGGGCTGCGCCGCGCACGGCCTGGGCCGGTTGCGCCGACGGCGCGCGGGCGCCGTCGCCGTCATCCGGACGGAAGGCCAGCATGCGCAGCACGCTCATTTCAAAACCGGCACGCGGACTCGGCGCCAACGCCAGGTCACGACGGCCGTTGAGCGCCATCTGGTACCACAGCTGCACCACTTCCGGACGCAGCTGCGCGGCCAGCGCATCGACATCGACGCCATCGGCCTCGACCTGCGCCTCGGGCACCAGCTGTCGCACCTGGATCCGGTGCAGCGCATCGCTGAAGGCTTCCAGCACGCTGCCCCAGTCCGGCGAGAATTCGGCCAGCACGGCCACTTCCGCCAGCAGCCGCTCGCCATCGCCTTCGGCGAGGGAGGACAGCAGCGCGCCAACCCGGGTGCGGTCGACGGTACCGAGCATGGTGGCCACGCCGGCATCGCCCAGGGTGCTGCCGCCGGCGCTGGCGCCGGTGTAGGCGATGGCCTGGTCCAGCAGCGACAGCCCATCGCGCAGACTGCCATCGGCGGCCTTGGAGAGCTGGCGGATCGCGCCGGCTTCGGCGGCAATGCCCTCGGCCTCGAGGATCCGGGTCATCTGCCCGTTGATCTGCTGCTCGTCCAGACGCTTGAGGTTGAACTGCAGGCAGCGCGACAGCACCGTCACCGGCAGCTTCTGCGGGTCGGTGGTGGCAAGCAGGAACTTCACGTGCCCCGGCGGCTCTTCCAGCGTCTTGAGCAGGGCGTTGAAGGCCGACTTGGACAGCATGTGCACTTCGTCGATCAGGTAGACCTTCACCCGACCACGGCTGGGCATGTACTGGGCGTTGTCGATGACCTCGCGGACGTCATCGACACCGGTATTGCTGGCGGCGTCGATCTCAAGCAGGTCGATGAAACGGCCCGAATCGATGTCGCGGCAGGAACCGCACTCGCCGCAGGGCTCGGCCGAGGTCCCGCGCTCGCAGTTCAGCGACTTGGCGAAGATTCGCGCGATCGTCGTCTTGCCGACACCGCGGGTGCCGGTGAACAGGAAGGCGTGATGGACGCGGCCGGAATCGAGCGCGTTGGTCAGTGCACGGACCACATGCTCCTGTCCGACCAGTTCGGCGAAGCGCTTCGGACGCCACTTGCGGGCGAGGACGAGGTAGGACATGGCCACATTCTGCCATGCCCAGTCGCGCGCACCGCGACTGGCGCGGCGCCCGACCGTCGCGCTTGTCCCGGGGACCGCCGACGGCTAGAATCTGCGACCCCTGCAAAACGGCTGGATGCCGCGTTCAGGGGATGAAGCAGGTTCAGGTGCGGAGAGGTGTCCGAGTGGTTGAAGGAGCACGCCTGGAAAGTGTGTAAGCGTCTAAACCGCGCTTCGGGGGTTCGAATCCCCCTCTCTCCGCCAGCTTCCCAGCTTCAAAGTAGTGTTTACAGCAAGTGTGGGAAAAGCCCCGCCGCCAACGCGGGGCTTTTGATGAAAGTCTCTATGGTGGCCCCGTCGGCCCCTCGCGACGCTAGGTCGAAAACTCCGCCAGGGCCGGAAGGCAGCAACGGTATTGACTGATGCGGGTGCCGAGGTCAGCCGGCGGGGCCATCGCCTTTTGTGGCGCTGCCCCCGCCCTGCGCAGGCTCAGGGCACCACGCCCAGCGCATCGGGCTCGCGCCCGGTCTTCCACTGCCCGACGACCTGCCAGCGCGCGGTATCGACCACCGCGATCTCGTCGCCGCCGCTGATTGCCACGTACACGCGCTTGCCCGACGGGTCGGCGATCACGCCGATCGGCAACGCCGCGCGGCCGAGCATGGTCTGGCTGTACTGCGCGCCTTTGCGCGACAGATCGACGGTTTGGATGACGCGCTTGCCTTCGACGTCGATCACCGACAGCGTCGCGGCGCGGGCGTTGGTCGCCAGCGCGTGGCGGCCGTCGGCGGTGAACACGACCCGGATCGGGAAACCCGGGCTGGGCACGGTGGCGCGCACGGCCAGCGTCGCCGGATCGTGCACGGTGACCGTCCCCGCCTCGCGGTTGCTCACCCAGACCTCGCCGCTGCGCGGATGCACTGCAACGCCTTCGGCGCCGGCGCCTGCTGCAACCTCGTGCGTCTTGCGTCCGGCCTTGAGATCGACACGACTGACGGTGCCGGCATCGATCTTGGTGACGTAGGCGGTCGCGCCATCTACGGAGAGGGCCACCATGTGCCCCCTGCCCTCGCCCAGGTCGATCGCGGAGTCCACCTTGGCCTTTTCGATATCGACGACAAGCAGCTTGCGCGAGCCCTCGGTGGTGACGACGGCCCGCTTGTTGCCCGGCATCAGGCGCATGCCATGGGGACGGGTGTTGTCGCCAAGATCGATGCTGCGCGCGGCGCCACCACCTGCCAGGTCGAGCACGCTGAGGCTGCTGCCCGGCGACTGCGAACCGTAGTTGCTGACCAGTGCGGTGCGGCCATCGCTGCTGACGACGATCTCGTGCGGACCCTGTCCGGTCGCGAACTCGCCGAGCTTGCGTCCGTCATCGGTGGACAGGCGCCAGACCGTGTCGGCCGACTTGTTGCCCACCAGCAACTCGGTCGAGCCTGCGGCCGGGATCATCCCTGGTGACAGCGCCAGCGCAAGCGACAGCGAAAGCACGACGGGTCGGATCATTGCGATGGCTCCATGACGAGTTGCTGGACGGCTACGTCTGGTGTGGGTGCAGCCAGCCGGCGTCGCCGTCGGCATAGCGCTCATGCTTCCAGATCGGCACGCGCGACTTGACCTCGTCGATCACGAAACGGCAGGCGGCAAAGGCCGCGTCGCGATGCGCGGCGCTGACGCCCACCCACACCGCCAGTTCACCAATCGCGAGGTCACCGACGCGGTGCACGCAGCGCGCGTCGAGGATGTCGAACTTCGACAGTGCCTCGGTCAGCACGCGCTCGCCTTCGGCCTCGGCCAGTGCGGCGTAGGCCTCGTATCGCAGCCCGTGCACGGGCCGGCCGTCGTTGTGATCGCGCACCCAGCCCTCGAAGCTGGCAAAACCACCGACGCGATCATCGAGCAGCTTCGCGCGCTCGCTTGCGGTGTCGAAGGGAGTATCGGAAAGGCTGAAATGCTTCGTCATGTCGTAACTGCTGTGGGGGCTCAGCCGCCGCTGACCGGCGGGATGAAGGCAATCTCGCTGCCGGCGCGGACCGGCTGGTCCCAGCGCGCGAACTCGCCATCGACGGCGACGCGCAGGCGCTCGCGCGGCAAGGCGAAGCCGTGGCGCGTGCGCAACAGCTCGTAGAGTCCGCTCAGATCGCCATCGGCGTCGACCGGTTCGCTGGCGACGCCGGCGGCGTCACGCAGGCTGGCGAAATACAGGACGGTGGCCAGGGCCATCAGGTCGCTCCGAAGTCGTGGCGGCCGCCGCGCTTGCCGAGCACCCGTGCCGGGCCCAGCACGATCGCATGCGACAACGCCTTGCACATGTCGTACACCGTCAGCGCCGCCACGGTCGCACCGGTCAGCGCTTCCATCTCCACGCCGGTGCGGTGCGTCGTGCGCACGGCACATTCGATGCGCAGCGTCGTCGCACCGTCCCAGTCGATGGCGATGCGGCAGCCGTCGATCGGCAACGGGTGGCAGAACGGGATCAGCTCGTGCGTGCGCTTGACCGCCATCGTACCGGCGATGATCGCCGTGTCGACGATGCCGCCCTTGGCGCTCTTGAGTCCCGAGGCTCGCAACTGCGTCGCCACCGGTGCCGGAAAGCGCACCTTGCATTCGGCCCGCGCCTCACGCGCGGTGACCGCCTTTGCGGAGACGTCGACCATGGCCGGACGCCCGTCCGGGTCGATGTGGGTGAGCTGCCTGGACTTGGATTTGTTGCTGGCTTTCATTCAACCGCCGATGAGATACATCTCGACATGCCGGCGCGAGGTGCCACTGGCGCCACGCAGTTCGCTGTAACGATCGCCGCGGTTGGACCACAGTTCCGCCACGCGATCGCGCAGTGCCGACTCGCCCTGCGCCAGCGCCGGGCGCAGGTCGTGGCCGTCGCCGGCGAACAGGCAGGTGTAAAGCTTGCCGTCCGCCGACACGCGGGCGCGATGGCAGTCGCCGCAGAACGGCTCGCTGACCGAACTGACAAATCCGACCTCGCCCTGGCCATCGGCGAACGCGTAACGCGAGGCCACCTCGCCCCGGTAGTTCGCCTCCAGCGCGCGCAATGGCCAGCGCGCCGCGATGCGATCGCGCAGCTCCGCCGAGGGCACGACGCGATCGCGCACCCAGCCGTTGCAGGTGCCCACGTCCATGTACTCGATGAAACGCAGCACATGGCCGCTGCCACGGAAACGTTCGAGCAGCGGCAGCACCTGGTCGTCGTTGATGCCGCGCTCGACGACGCAGTTGAGCTTGATCGAAGCAAACCCCGCCGCCTGCGCCGCCTCGATGCCCGCCAGCACGTCGGCGATGTCGCCGCGGCCACCGCTCATCTGGCTGAAACGCTGCGGGTCGATCGCATCGAGGCTGACGGTGATCCGGCCCAGTCCGGCATCGCGCAATGCCCGCGCCTGCGCGGCCAGCAGCGAACCGTTGGTGGTCAGCGCGATGTCTTGCAGGCCGTTGATGGCGGCAAGCCGCTCCACCAGCTGCGGCAAGCGCTTGCGCAGCAGCGGTTCGCCACCGGTCAGGCGCAGTTTGTTGACGCCCAGCGCGACGCATCCGCGCACCAGCGTCTCGATCTCGTCGAAGGACAGCCGCGATGCCGAGTCGAAACCGTAATCGTCCGGCACGCGATCGGCCGGCATGCAGTACGGGCAACGGAAGTTGCAGGCCTCGATCACCGACAGGCGCAGATCGTGCAGCGGCCGCGCGCGCAGATCGAGCGGCAGCGGCGAGGTGGCCGGCACGGCGCTCATCACGCCTCCACCTGCATGGCCGTCGGCTCGGCCAGCGCCACGACCTGGCCGGGATGGGCGACGCGGTAACCGCGCGCGGCGAGGACCTCGCCCTCCTCGCGGTTGCCGTAGTGGTACAGCAGGCAGCGATCGAGCAAGGCCGGCGGGTACTCGCGCTCGAGATCCTCGATGCCGCTGTGCGAAGGATTGCCCTGCAACGCGCAGTCGTGCGCGATCAGTTCGCCGGCGTCGGCATAGCGCGCCAGCATCTCCGGGATCGGCCGGGTGTCGCCGGTCCACACCACGCTGCCGTGCAGGCGCAGGCCGTAGGCGGTCTCGGGCCAGTGATGGCGCGTGGGGAACACTTCCAGCCGAACGCCGTCGTGCCAGAACGAACCACCGACGGGAATGACCTGGAAGGCATCCCAGAAATTCACCCCGCCCTCGGCCAGCGCATTGGGGTAGTCGCCGACGCGCTGGTGCAGCAGCGGCAGCACCGTTGCCGGCACGTACAGGCGGATCCGGCCGCGGCGATCCGGGTCGAAGTAACTGGATACGAACAGACGCTCGAAACCGGCGACATGGTCGAGGTGGGTATGGGTGATGTACAGCGCCTGCGGCGCATCGCCGTAGTAGGCCTGGTAAGCGGTCAGGCCTTCGCCGCCGCAGTCGATGGTCAGCCACGGCACGCCGTTGCGCTCGATGGTCGCCATGGCCGAGCCGAGCTCGACCGCCGACGCATTGCCGACTCCGTGCAGGCGCAGCTGCCAGCTTGTGTTCGCTAAGGCCATGCTCAGTAGCCTCGGTCCCAGGCGCGATCGTAGGCCTCGCGCAGACGGCCGAAATCGCGCTCCACCTCTTCGGCGCTGCGGTTGCCGCGCAGCTTCAGCAGCGACCTCTTGAGGCGGGCGAGATTGCGTTCGCGCCAGCCGGTGGCGGGAATGCGCATGCGGCCGCGGTCGAGGTCGATGATCCAGCCTCTACCGGTGGTGGTGAACAAAAGGTTGTGGGCGTTGAGGTCGGCATGGTCGAGACCGGCGCGATGGGCGCGCGCGATCAGCCGGCCGGCCTCTTCCCACGGAGCGCCGTCGCCGGCGACCGCGGCCCGGTCGGCCAGGCTGCGCACGTCATCCAGGCGTTCGAGCAGGATCGCGGCGCGGTAGAACATGCCGTCGCGGCGATAGCAGGCGGCGATCGGACGCGGCACCGGCACGCCCTTTTCGGCCATCGTGCGGGTCAGGCGGAACTCGGCGAAGCTGCGGGTACTGCCGGCGCCCTGCCACCAGTAGCGGTCGCGGCTGACGCGCGCGGCCATGCCGCCGCGCAGGTAGCGCCGCAACAACGCCGGGCCGAATGGCGCGTCGATGAACCAGGCGCCGCCGCGTCCGCCGCTCTCCACCGGGCGCGCGCGCTGCTCCCAGAACGACGGCACGAACCACTCCGGACTAGCTTGCCGCACCCGGTTGCGGTCGAACAGAATGGCTCCGAATCCGCTGTCGTCGCGGAACGGCGTCAACTCTTCGGTAGCATCGAACCCCGTCATTCCCCGGAGTCTAGCAATTCACGTGCCCAGCAATCTGCCTTCACGCACCGCATGCAGTTGGTCCCCGGCCTCTGTCGACGCGACAGTGAAGCACGAATCTGCCCGCGGCCCGAACCGGCCCGGCCTGCGGTTTGCCGCTTCGGCTGGGACGCTGGGCGTATGAAGGTCGCCGCTCCCGCATCGATTTGCCTGCTGCGCCTGTCGGCGCTGGGCGACGTCACCCACGTCGTGGCGCTGGTGCGCACCTTGCAGGCGGCGTGGCCGCAGGTGCGCCTGACCTGGATCATCGGCAAGGGCGAACATCGCCTGCTGGCCGGCCTGCCCGGCGTCGACTTCGTCGAGTACGACAAGAAGACCGGCCTGGCCGGCATGCGCGCGCTGCACCGTGAACTGCGCCAGCGCCTTGGCGCTCAGCGCCGCTTCGACGTGTTGCTGCAGATGCAGGTCGCCGCACGCGCCAACCTGCTGTCGGCCTTCATCCCGGCGAAGCGACGGATCGGCTACGACCGCTCGCGTTCGAAAGACCTGCACGGTTTGTTCGTCAACGAACGCATCCCCGACCGCCCGGGCATCCATGTACTCGACGCGATCGGCAGTTTCTGCGAGCCGCTTGGCCTTCATCAGGACCGGGTGCGCTGGGACCTGCCGGTGCCCGACGAGGCGAGGCAGTGGGCGCGCGAACAATGGCCGCAGGATGGCAAGCCGACGATGCTGGTTTCGCCCTGCTCCAGCCACGCCCTGCGCAACTGGCGCCCGGAGCGGCACGCCGCGCTGGCCGACCATGCCGTCGCGCGCGGCTGGCGGGTGGTGCTGTGCGGTGGCCGCAGCGAACTGGAGCGGCAGACCAGCGACGCGATCCTGGCCGCGATGCAACAGCCCGCGCTCGACCTTGTCGGCAAGGACACGCTCAAGCAGCTGCCCGCGCTGCTCGAACGCGGCCAGTTGCTGGTGACGCCGGATTCGGGTCCCATGCACATCGCCAACGCGATGGGCACCAAGGTGCTGGGCCTGCACGCGGCCAGCAACCCGGCGCGCAGCGGCCCCTACAGCGATCGCAGCTACTGTGCCGACCGCTACGATGACGCCGCGCGCAAGTACCTGGGCAAGCCGGCGGCGGAGTTGCGCTGGGGCACCAAGATCGAGCACGACGGCGTCATGGACCTGGTCACGGTCGACGATGCGATCGCCGCCTTCGAGCGCTACTGCGCCGATCACCTGCCGCCGCACGCGGCCAATGCAAGCACGGAGACGTCGTGATGGCCGCCTGGTTCACCGTGGTCGCACCGCTGCTGCCGGAACTGATCCGCGCGGCCAGGCCGATGTTCACCCGCGGCAAGGAGCCGACCCAGATCCCGCAGCAGATCCGCGAGCTGCAGGACGCGGTCGACCAGAACCATCAGGCGATCAAGACCCTGGCCGCCGAAATGGAAATGACCCTCACCGCGCTCAAGCAGGCGTCGCTGGAACTGGAGCGCACCATCGTCGAGCTGCGCCAGCGGCAGGCGCTGCAGGATCAACGCCTCATGCGGGTGCAGATCGCCGCGGCGGTCGCCGCCACGGTGGCGGCGCTGTCGTTCGCGGTGGCCGCGTACGCGCTGGCCACCTGACTTCGATCAACCTGATTCGCGCAGGGACCGGCTCAGGGTGCCGCGCCGGTCTTGTAGTCCTCGTACGACTTCTCTTCGACGTACGACGAACCCAGGGCGAGGTTGATGTCCTTCTTGATGCGCGCGCGCTCGTCGTTCTCGAAGTAGACGCTGCGGGCGAGGCGCACGAACTCGTCATCGAAGGCCTGCGCCTTCTCCTTGATGCGGATGTCGTCCTCGATCACCCACAGGCGCTCGTTGACCGCCTTCAGCTCGGCGCGCAGGCGGGCGATGTCGTTGCCGGCGGCCGGATGCGCCATCCAGGTCTTCTCCAGTGCCGACAGTTCGTTGCGGACATTGGCCAGCTTGGCGGGGTCGCTCATGCGCTCGGACTTGATCTGCAGGATCGCGATCTTGTCGAGCAGTTCGCCAAAGGACACCGGGACCAGGATTTCGGACATGACGTCGCCGTTCGTTCAGGGGAGCGATAGTGTAGCCGGCCGGTCGCCGCACTCCGTGGTGCTTGCCGGCGGCGCGCAAGCCCCGTAGAATTCCCGGCTCGCTGCACTACCCGGAGAGGTGGCAGAGTGGTTGAATGTACCTGACTCGAAATCAGGCGTACGTTTATAGCGTACCGGGGGTTCGAATCCCCCCCTCTCCGCCAGATTCACGCAAACGCCCCCTCGTGGGGCGTTTTGCGTTTTGGGGCCGTTGACGGGGGAATCCGGACCATTGCGTCGCGGTGGCGCCAACCTGAAGGTTTCCTCCTTGCCTCGCGGCCGCTCCGCCACGATCATTCCGTTAACCGCCATCAAGTACCGAGACAGCGACCGGCATGATCGACGCATGATCGAATTCGGACACCTCACTCACGTCGGCCTGCGCCGCGAGCTCAACGAAGACACCTATTACGGTGACGGCGAGCTGGGACTGTGGCTGGTCGCTGACGGAATGGGCGGGCACGAATACGGCGAGGTCGCCAGCGCACTGGCACGCGAAACCATCGTCCGCGAGATCCGCGACGGCACGCCGCTGGCGCAGGCGATCCGCATCGCCGACGAAGAGATCATCCGCACCTCCAAGCGCCGCAACGACGCGTTGCCGATGGGCACGACCGTGGTCGCCGCGCGCATCGCCGGCAGTCGCTTCGAAGTCGCCTGGGTCGGCGACAGCCGCGTGTACCTGTGGCGCGAAGGCCACCTGGCGCAGTTGTCGCAGGATCACAGCTATGTCCAGGAGCTGATCGCCACCGGAGCGATCACCCATGAACAGGCGCGCAGCCATCCCCATCGCAATGTCGTGACGCAGGCACTGGGCGTGACCGACCCGCGCAACCTGAACGTCGAGACCATGACCGGCGAGCTCAAGCCCGGCATGCAGCTGCTGCTGTGCAGTGACGGCCTGACCGAGGAAGTCGACGACCGTGGCATCGCCCGCGTGCTGGCGCAGGACGACTGCAGTGCGCAAGAGTGCGTGGATTCCCTGGTGGCCGCCGCGCTGGATGGCGGCGGCTCCGACAACGTCACCGTGATCCTGGTCCGCCACCACTGACGTCTACCGGCATGACGCCGGGCGAGTGACGGGACCCAGGCGTTCGCGACCAGCCGGTCAGGCCGGCTCGAGTTCCGCTTCGGCCTCGGCGACCACGATGAACTGGTCCCAGACGCACTTGCCGGCCTTCTTACGCAGCTTCTCCAGTCGCGCTTCGTGTGCCGCCAGTTCGTCCGCGGCCACCTGTACGCGCGGACGTGCCGCCGCCGGGTCGGTACGGAAGCTGACCACTTCGACCTGGGTGCCGGCGGCATCGCTGGCAAAGCCAATTTCCTCCTGGCCGGAGGTCAGCGCGAGGTAGACCTCGGCGAGGATCTGCGCGTCGAGCAGCGCGCCGTGCAACTGGCGGTGCGAGTTGTCCACGCCCAGCCGCTTGCACAACGCATCAAGCGAGTTGCGCTGGCCGGGGAACCGCTGCCGCGCCATCAGCAGGGTGTCCTCGACGTTGCAGCGCTCGCGCAGGCCGCCGTATTGCGAGTCCACCAGGCGCAGCTCGTTGTCGAGGAAGCCGACGTCGAACGCGGCGTTGTGGATGATCAGTTCGGCGCCGTCGATGAAGGCGATGAACTCTTCGACCACGTCGGCGAACACCGGCTTGTCGGCGAGGAAGTCCAGGGTCAACCCGGTGACTTCCTGCGCGCCCTGCTCGAAATCGCAGTCCGGCTTCAGGTAGACATGGAAGGTGCGGCCACTGGGTCGGCGCTCGATGTATTCCACGCAGCCGATTTCGACCACGCGGTTGCCGCGCTCCCAGCTCAGGCCGGTGGTTTCGGTATCAAGGATGATCTGCCGCATCGGCGCCATTCTCACACGATCGCCGCTCGCCCGGACAGGCGACGCAACGCAATCCGCGCCGCCGGCGTGCTCAGGGGGGACACGATCAGCGAGCCACGGCCGAACTGCCGCGCAGGCGCTGTGCCTGCAGGCGTGCGAGCACGTCGACGCGCTCGTTGTCGGGGTCGCCGGAATGGCCCTTCACCCACTTCCACTGGATCGAATGGCGCTGCGCCGCCGCATGCAGGCGTTCCCACAGGTCACGGTTCTTGACCGGATCGCCGCCGGCGGTCTTCCAGCCGCGGCGAACCCAGTTGCCGATCCATTCGGTGATGCCCTGGCGCACGTATTGCGAGTCGGTGTGGAGGACGACTTCGCACGGCTCGCTGAGCGTTTCCAGCGCCATGATCGCCGCCATCAGCTCCATGCGGTTGTTGGTGGTATCGGCTTCGCCGCCGGCGACCTCGCGCTCACGGCCGCGGAAGCGCAGCAGCGCAGCCCAGCCGCCGGGACCGGGATTGCCCAGGCAGGCGCCGTCGGTGTGGATTTCGACCTGCTTGCGTGTGTCGGTGGTGCTTGCGTCAGAATTCATCGCGGCATTATCGCCGCAATGCGCAGTCGACGGGCGCGGTTCGCCTGCAACTTCCTGACAACCTGGCCACCTACACCTCGCTCCAGCGCAGATTGCGAAGTGGCGTCGGCGGGATCAGCGCATGCACGCGCTTGTTCACGGTCAGTGCAATGCCCGCGCGCAGACGATCGGCCGCGCCGACGCCAACTTCGCCATGGGCAACGCGCCAGTGCGGCCCCAGCCACTGCAGGCTGACCGTGTCGACGGCAAAGCCGGTCCGCCGCAATGCCGACTGCCAACCGCCAGGATCGCGCGCATGCAGTCCCGTGCGCGCCCAACGCGCCCGATATGGACTCCACGGATTGAGTGCCGCCAGCCACAGCGTGCCGCCGGGCATCAGCATCCGCGCGCACTCGTCCAGGATCAGGTCGATGGCAAAGCCGTCATCGAGGGCGTGCTGGAGCAGGATCGCGCCGAAGGCTTCGCTGGCGAAGGGCAACGGCAACCGGCAGCGGACACCACCGTCGAAGCCGGCGCCATTGCGGCGCAGGGCCAGGCCGCGGCCTTCGGCGATCTCCGGCGCGGTGGCCCCACGGACCCCGAACCACGCCCAAGGGGTCGCCGGCGGCCGGGAAGCCAGCACCCGCGCCATCGCCGCTTCCTGCACCGCCAGCAGGCCCTGGCCTGCCTCGCTGCTGAACCAGGCCAGCGGCACATGGGCCGCGTCTGGTTGACGGGGGTGGGAAGGCAGAGGCATGGTCTGGGCCGGCTCGGGTCGTACGGATCGGGAAGTTCTGTCGGGTCGGTCGATTGTGCGGCACGCCCGTGTCTCCCAGGCAAGCCTCCGAGGATCATTGCGCATGCGCCTGCAGGCCCTGCCCGCCCTGAGCGACAACTACATCTGGATCTGTGCCGACGACGACGGCTCGCGCGCCCTCATCGTCGACCCCAGCGAGGCCGCGCCGGTCCTGGCCGCGGCCGACGCCGGGCTGCAGCCGGCCGGAATCCTGCTGACCCACCACCACCACGACCACATCGGCGGCGTCCCCGCCCTGCTGGAGCGCTGGCGAGGGCTGCCGGTGATGGCCCCGGTCGATGATCGCATCGCCACGGCCACCCGCCGCGTCGGCGACGGCGACCGCTTCGAGCTGGCCGGCTGGGAATTCGAGGTCATGGCCCTGCCCGGCCACACGCTCAGCCATGTCGCCTATGTCGGCCACGACCTGTTGTTCTGCGGCGACACCCTGTTCAGTCTCGGCTGCGGGCGCCTGTTCGAAGGCACCCCGGCGCAGATGCATCATTCGCTGTCACGCCTCGCCGCCCTGCCCGGCCAGACCCGGCTGTGTTGCGGACATGAGTACACGCTCTCAAACGCGGCCTTTGCCCGCGTGGTAGAACCCGGAAACCCGGCGCTGACGCGTCGCACCGAGGATGCCCAGACGATGCGCCAGACCGGTCAACCGACCTTGCCCAGCACCATCGCCAGCGAACTGGCGGCCAATCCGTTCCTTCGCGTGGACAGCGCCGAGGTTCGCGCCGCCCTGCTGCACCAGACCGGCCAGGCTCCGGGCGACAGTGTGGAAGCGTTCGCCGCATTGCGGCGCTGGAAGGACGGATTCGTCGCGTGACGTGCGCCCGCCCATGGCGCCGGCTGGCGACCGGCCTGTTCCTCGGTGGCGTTCTGGCGCTGCCGGCGATGGCCCAGGACAGCGCGAACCAGGCGCAGACCGCGGCGACACCCGCCGAAGCGACCACCCGCAACGGCCGCGAGATCTATGAATCGTTCCGCGAAGGCCTGGCTGAACCCGAGTGCGAACCCGGCGGCGTCTCTCCTCGCTGGCGCCAGCATTTCGCCACAGCCCCCAAGCGGCTCGCGGTCGACGACGACCTGTTGCCGCTGTTCGGCTACGTCGTCGACGCCCTTCGCCAGGCGCACCTGCCGACCGAGTTCGCGCTGATCCCGTTCGTCGAGAGCGGCTACCGCCCCGGCGCGCGCAGCCCGGCCGGCCCGGCCGGCTTGTGGCAGATGATCGCCATCACCGCGCGCAACCATGAAGTACCCATGCGCAGCGGTTACGACGGCCGCCTGTCGCCGGTGGATTCGACCACCGCCGCAGTGCGTTACCTGAAGACGCTGCATGGCATGTTTGCAGGCGACTGGCGATTGACGGTGATGGCCTACAACGCCGGCGAGTACCGCGTGATGGGCGCGCTCAAGCGCAGCGGCCAGGTCGCGCGCAGCGCCAAACCCGAACAGCTGGTCGGCCTGTCCGACATCACCCAGGCCTACGTGCGCAAGCTGCACGCCCTGTCCTGCCTGATGGAGCAGGCCGACGACCGCGAGGAATGGCTGCGCCAGCTCGACCGGCCCGTGCCGCGGTTGCAGGCCGTGACGCTGCCGGCCGAGATCAAGCGGCTCGACCAGTGGGCGGCCCGGACCGGCGAGGACAGCGGCCAGCTCGTGCGCCTGAATCCGGTCTACGCCGACGGCATAGGCACCCGACCTGCCCGCCTGCTGGCGATCTCGGCACCGGCAACGCCGGTCGATGCGGTCGCGTCGGCTGAGCCGGCGGCCGCCTCGACGGCCCCTGCCGCCGCTTCACGCAAGCACACCGTCAAGCGAGGCGAGAGTGCCTCGACCATCGCCCGGCGCTACGACGTCCGTGTCGCCGACCTGATGCAGCGCAACGGCCTGGGCGCCCGCGCCGTGCTCAAGCCGGGTCAATTGCTGGTCATCGACGCCCATGACGCTCCGGGAAACCGCGTTCCGAGCGAGGCCGGCTCGCCCTGACAGCGGCGCCGACCCTACGGCGCCGCATCGTCAAACCGCGTACGGCGCCCTCGGCAACCGCCCCCCGCAGGCGGCTACACTAGAGTCTTTGCTCGACCGCGCTACGCTCAGGCGCAGCGGTCATCATCATCAGAAAGGAACGGCTCATGGGTTTTCTGCAAGGCAAGCGTGCACTGATCACCGGCATCGCCAGCGAGCGCTCGATCGCGAGCGGCATCGCCGAGGCCATGCACCGCGAAGGCGCGCAGCTGGCGTTCACCTATCAGAACGAGAAGCTCAAGTCGCGCGTGGAGTCGGCCGCCGCCGAGTACGGCAGCAACATCGTCCTGCCGCTCGACGTCAGCGATGACGCACAGATCGCCGCCTGCTTCGAGCAGCTCGGCCAGCAGTGGAGCGACGGCTTCGACATCCTCGTCCACGCGATCGCGTTCGCCCCGCGCGAAGCCATCGCCGGCCAGTTCCTCGACGGCCTGACCCGCGAGAACTTCGCCATCGCCCACGACGTTTCCTCGTACTCGCTGTCGGCACTGTCCAAGGCGGCACGTCCGCTGATGAAGGGCCGCAACGGTTCGATCCTGACCCTGAGCTACCTCGGCGCCGAGCGCGCCCTGGTCGGCTACAACCTGATGGGCGTGGCCAAGGCCAGCCTCGAAGCGTCGGTCCGCTACCTCGCCTGCAACCTCGGCCCGGAAGGCACGCGCGTCAACGCGATCTCCGCCGGCCCGATCAAGACGCTGGCAGCCGCCGGCATCGCCGGCTTCCGCAAGATCCTCGGCCACGTCGAGGAGAACGCACCGCTGCGTCGCACGGTGACGATCGAAGACGTCGGCAATGTCGCCGCCTTCCTCTGCTCGGACCTCGCCAGCGGCGTCACCGGCGAAGTCACCTACGTCGATGCCGGCTACAACATCCTGGGCATGACCGGGATCGGCAACGAATAATTCGTCGCTGATCAATCACAAAAAAAAGGCCCGGCATTGCCGGGCCTTTTCTTTTGCATCAGTCGCGAGGCGCAATCAGAGATTGCGCTCGACCACCGTAACCTTGACGCGCTTGCGCAGCTGCGAGACCAGCGCGCGCACGTCATCGCTGCCGCCGATGCGGGCGATCTGCTGCTGTAGCATCTCGCGCTGCTGCGCCGGCATCGACGCCACGTCGCCAGGCGTCACCTTGCTCACCGCGAACAGCACGATGCGACCGTCACTCAGCTGCGCCTGGCCAGGCGAAACCTTGCCGGCGTCCGGAGCCGCAACAGCGAAGATCGCATCGGCCACGCTGGCCTCGGGCACCGGCGCACCGCGCGGAATGCCCGGCAGCACCTGCGGCGGCGGCAGCTGACGCGAGGCCGCAATGGCGTCCAGCGTCTCGCCACCCTTCAGTCGCGCGACCAGCGCATCGGCATCCTTGCGCGCGGCCTGCGCACTGCGATCTGCACGCACCGCCGCGATCACCTGGTCGCGAACCTGGGCCAGCGGCAGCGCCCGCTCCGGCGTGTGCGCCGTGACGCGGATCAACACGCTATGGCCGGGAGCCAGTTCGATCGGATCACTGATCGTACCGTCCTGGATCAGGTTGTCGGAGAACGCGGCACGGATCACCGCCGGGTTGGCGACGATGCCCTGCGCATTGGTGCGCGAGAACGGACCGGCCTTCTGCAGCGGAATGTTCATCTCGCGAGCGGCCGGCGCCAGCGACGACGGATTCTTCAGGGTCAGGTCGACCAGGCGGCTGCTGAACTCGCTGGCCACGCGCTCGCGATCGGCCTCGGCCTGCTCGCGGGCCAGCGCTTCACGCACCTGCTCGAAGCTTTCCTGCGCACCGCTCTTGAGCTCGCGCAGCTGGATCACGTGCCAGCCGAACTCGCTCTTGACCGGCGCGCTGATTTCACCGGGCTTCATCGCGAACAAAGCGTTCTCGAACGGGCCCACCATCATGCCCTTGCTGACCCAGCCAAGATCGCCGCCCACGGCCTGCGAACCGGTGTCGTCGCTGTTGGCGCGAGCCAGCGCGGCGAAGTCGGCGCCAGGCGCCTTTGCCTGCGCGGCCAGCTGGGTCGCCTTCTGTTCGGCGGCCTTCTGCGCGGCGGCGTCGGCACCTTCGGGCACGCGCACCAGGATGTGCGAAGCCAGGCGCTGCTCGGCTTCGATGAAGCGGTTCTTTTCCTGCTCGTAGCGCTGGCGCAGCGTGGCGTCGTCCGCCGGCGCCGGAGCCGGCAGCGTCGCGCTGTTGATCTCGACGTATTCGATCGCCACCGCTTCCGGCGCGCGGTACTGCGCGGCATGGCCGTCGTACCACTTCTGGATCTCCGCGGCGGTCACCGCACCGGTGTCGGCAACCGGAGCCGGCAGCGGCAACACACTGGCATCGCGCTGCTCGCCCATCAGCTGCAACAGGCGGTCCATCTCGGCGGTGGTGACGAAATTGCTGGCGGCAACGCCCATCGACATCATCGACTGCTGCAGACCCTCGCGCACCTGCTGCTCGAACTGACGCTCGTTCAGTGCAGGCACCTGCGACGCCAGCGCCAGCTTGTAGCGCGTGTAATCAAACTTGCCATCGACCTGGAAACCCGGAACTTCCTGGATCGACTTGCGCACCATCGCATCGCTGACGACCATGCCGTCTTGCTGCGCAGAGAGCTGCTGCACACGGGCGTCGATCAGGCCGTCGAGGATCGCGCGCTTGTTGTCGACGCTTTCGAAAGCACGCGCGTCGAAGGCCTCGCCCTGCTGCGCACGCTGCTGCTGGCGCGCCTGTTCGAAGGTCCTGCGGAACTCGTCGATGCCGATCGAGTCGTGCTGCCAGAACACCGACACCGGCCAGAACGACGGCGCCGACGGCCACCAGGTCGGAGGCACGTCGATCTTCGCCACCGAGTTGTCGGTGCGCTGGCCGAGGTACTGCTCGATGCCGACAAAGGCGAAGGGAATGATCAGCAGGCCCAGGATCACGGTGGCGATCCAGCCCGAGGTCTTGTCGCGAAGTTTCTGCAGCATATCCGGCACGCGTCAGTCGTAAGCCCGACAGTTTAGCGTGCTTGGAGGCCTGCAAACGGGGCCGGCGGCGCGGGATTCCGGGGCCGCAGCCGGGCCGAAGATGGGATCCGGGCACCGGGGCCCGGTACTCCGGCCAAAAAAAACGCGCCGTTGCCGGCGCGGTTCAAAAAAGGGCGCCAGAGGCGCTCCATACATGAAGAAAAAAGGGCGCCGTTGCCGGCGCCCTCGGTAAAACTGGCGGAGTGGACGGGACTCGAACCCGCGACCTCCGGCGTGACAGGCCAGCATTCTAACCGACTGAACTACCACTCCGCGCTTTGAAACATGACCCTTGCAGGCCCGGCTCCGGTTCCGCCAAGACGGAAATCCATTGCCCTTACCCTTTGGAAAACAAAGGCGCCGTTGCCGGCGCCTTTGGCGAAACTGGCGGAGTGGACGGGACTCGAACCCGCGACCTCCGGCGTGACAGGCCAGCATTCTAACCGACTGAACTACCACTCCGCACTTTGAAAACGTTTCACAAACTGGCGCTTTTTGGTGGGTGCTGAGGGTTTCGAACCCCCGACCCTCTCCGTGTAAAGGAGACGCTCTACCGCTGAGCTAAGCACCCGCGTGCGAGTCGCTTAGTTTACGGCATCCTTGAGCGCCTTGCCAGCCTTGAACGAAGGATTCTTCGAGGCCTTGATCTTGATCGTCTCGCCGGTCTTCGGATTGCGGCCCTGGCGGGCGGCGCGCTTGCGGACCTGGAACGTGCCGAAGCCGACCAGCGTCACCGTGTCGCCCTTCTTCAGCGCCTTGGTGACGACGCTGATCACGGCGTCGACGGCGTTGGCGGCATCGGTCTTGGACAGCTCTGCAGCTTCGGCGACGGCGCCAACAAACTCAGCCTTGTTCATTCGTTTTGACTCCCTGTGCGGATGTTGCCGCATGTTCTGATAATCGGGACATGCGCCCGATCGACTGGTGCCGCGCAGATGCTGAATTCGTCAGCCATCTGCGCGGTCGCAGCCGTTATACCAGCGGCATTTTAGGGGTGCAAGCCTGAAAGCTAGCTGTGGCGCGGCTTCCAGCGTCATCAGCGTGATGGGAACAAGTGCAACTGATCAGTGCTTGAGGTCTGCCTGCGTCACCGTGCCGGTGCCATCACGCACCGGTACCTCACCCTGTCCCGATGCCGGCACGGGTGCCAGCGGGCGTTCCAGAGCGATGTCGAGCACCTCGTCGATCCACTTCACCGGAATGATCTTCATGCCCTGCGTCACGGCCTTGGGCAGGTCGACCAGATCCTTGCGGTTCTCGTCCGGAATGATCACGGTGTGGATGCCGCCGCGCAGCGCCGCCAGCAGTTTTTCCTTCAGGCCACCGATCGGCAGCACGCGACCGCGCAGCGTGATCTCGCCGGTCATGGCCACGTCGGCCTTGACCGGGTTGCGGGTGAGCATCGACACCAGCGCGGTGGCCATGGCGATGCCGGCACTGGGGCCGTCCTTGGGCGTGGCGCCTTCGGGGACGTGGACGTGGACGTCCTGCTTCTGCAGGAAATCCAGGTCGATGCCGAGCCGGTCGGTGCGCGCACGCACGACCGACAGCGCGGCCGAGGCCGACTCCTTCATGACGTCACCCAGCTGGCCGGTCAGCAGCAGCTGGCCCTTGCCCGGTACCAGCGTCGATTCGATCTGCAACAGATCGCCGCCCACTTCGGTCCAGGCCAGGCCGGTCACCAGGCCGATCTCGTTCTGCTCCTCGGCGCGACCGAAGTCGTAGCGGCGCACGCCCAGGTACTTGTCGAGGTTCTTCGAGGTGACGTTGACCGCCGTGGTCTTGGCCTTCTTCGCCTTCGGTCCGGCGAGCGCGATTTCCTTGACCACCTTGCGGCAGATCTTGGCGATCTCGCGCTCGAGGCTGCGCACGCCCGATTCGCGCGTGTAGTAGCGCACGATGTCGCGCACCGCACTCTCGGCCACCTTCAGCTCTTCAGGCTTCAGGCCATTGGCCTTGATCTGCTTGGGCATCAGGTAACGCATGGCGATGTTGAGCTTCTCTTCCTCGGTGTAACCCGGGATGCGGATCACTTCCATGCGGTCGAGCAGCGGGCCGGGAATGTTGAGCGAGTTCGACGTCGCCACGAACATCACTTCCGACAGGTCGAGGTCGACTTCCAGGTAGTGGTCGTTGAACGCGTTGTTCTGTTCCGGGTCGAGCACTTCCAGCAGCGCCGACGACGGATCGCCACGGAAGTCCATCGACATCTTGTCGATCTCGTCGAGCACGAACAGCGGATTCTTGCTGCCGATCTTGTTGAGGTTCTGCACGATGCGGCCCGGCATCGAGCCGACATAGGTGCGGCGATGGCCACGGATCTCGGCCTCGTCACGCACGCCGCCGAGCGACATGCGCACGAACTTGCGGTTGGTCGCCTTGGCGATCGACTGACCCAGCGAGGTCTTGCCCACGCCCGGCGGTCCGACCAGGCACAGGATCGCGCCCTTCATGTGCTTCACGCGCGACTGCACCGCCAGGTATTCAAGGATGCGTTCCTTGACCTTCTCCAGGCCGAAGTGATCGGCGTCGAGCACGTCCTGCGCGGCCTTGAGGTCCTTGCGGATCTTGCTGCGCTTCTTCCACGGCACGCCGAGCAGCCAGTCGAGATAGTTGCGCACGACCGCGGCTTCGGCCGACATCGGCGACATCTGCTTGAGCTTGTTGAGCTCGGCCTTGGCCTTAGTTTCCACGGGCTTGGGCATACCCGATTCGGCGATCTTGCGGGTCAGCTCGTCGATGTCGTTGGGCGCGTCATCGATCTCGCCGAGCTCCTTCTGGATCGCCTTCATCTGCTCGTTGAGGTAGTACTCGCGCTGGCTCTTCTCCATCTGCGACTTGACGCGACCGCGGATGCGCTTTTCCAGCTGCTGCACGTCGATCTCGCCGTCGACCAGGCCGACCAGCAGTTCGAGTCGCGTGCCGATGCCGTGCGTTTCCAGCAGCTTCTGCTTGTCGCCGATGCGCACGCCCAGGTGGGCGGCGATGGTGTCGCCCAGGCGACCGGGTTCGTCGATGCCCGACAGGGTCTGCATCAGTTCCGGCGGCAGCTTGCGATTGGTCTTGACGTACTGCTCGAACAGGCTCATCAGCGAACGCGCGATCGCTTCGATCTCGCGCTCTTCGCGGTCGTTCTCCGGCTCGACGACTTCGGCCAGGCCGGTGAGCGCGCCACCGGTCTCGGTGACGTCATGCACGTTGACGCGCGACACGCCCTCGACCAGCACCTTGATGGTGCCATCGGGCAGTTTGAGCAGTTGCAGCACCTGCGCCAGCGTGCCGATCTGATAGAGGTCAGCGGCGCCCGGGTCGTCGGTTTCGGCCGACTTCTGGGCGACCAGCAGGATGCGCTTGTCGGCTTCCATGGCCTGGTCCAGGGCATGGATGGACTTGTCACGGCCGACGAAGAGCGGGATCACCATGTGCGGGAACACGACGACGTCGCGCAACGGCAGCACCGGCAGGCTCAGCGTCTCGCGTTCTGGTGAGTCGGACATGAGGGGGAACTCCGGAATAGGCGTGGACGGGCCTGGGGCCCGAGGGATCGGTGGGCTTCAAAGCCCATGGCCACGGTTATGGGGGTCCGCGAGAAAGGATGCAAGCGGCGCGCAGGGAAAGCTGCGGGCCGGTCACAATTAATCCTTATTAATCAGGCAATTAGCACTGAATAAGCGCACATTGGCGCTGGCTCCCGGCCGGTCGGCCGGGAGGGGCCGGGCAACCCTCCATCGGAGGGGCCGGCTCAGTCTGCCGAGGCGACCTTGGGAGCGGCCGGCGGCGTCTGGTAGATCAGGTACGGCTCGGTCTTGTGGTCGATCACGGACTCGTCGACGACGACCTTGCTGACGTTCTCGAGCGAGGGCAGCTCGTACATGGTGTCGAGCAGCACCGACTCGACGATCGTGCGCAGGCCACGGGCACCGGTCTTGCGCTTGAGTGCCTTGCGGGCGATCGCGGCCAGGGCGTCCGGGCGGAACTCCAGCTCCACGCCTTCCATGTCGAACAGCTTCTTGAACTGCTTGGTGATCGCGTTCTTCGGCTCGGTCAGGATCTTGACCAGCGCCGGCTCGTCGAGCTCCTCGAGCGTGGCGACCACCGGCAGGCGGCCGACGAACTCGGGGATCAGGCCGAACTTGATCAGGTCTTCCGGCTCGACGTCGGCCAGCAGCTTGCCGATGTCGGACTTGCGCTCGCTGCTCTTGACCTTGGCGCCGAAGCCGATGCCACCGGCCTCGGTGCTGCGCTGCTGGATGATCTTGTCCAGGCCGGCGAACGCGCCGCCGACGACGAACAGGATGTTGCGCGTGTCGACCTGCAGGAACTCCTGCTGCGGATGCTTGCGACCGCCCTGCGGCGGCACGCTGGCAACGGTGCCTTCGATCAGCTTGAGCAGCGCCTGCTGCACGCCTTCGCCGGACACGTCACGGGTGATCGACGGGTTGTCGCTCTTGCGCGAGATCTTGTCGATCTCGTCGATGTAGACGATGCCCTGCTGCGCCTTCTCGACGTCGTAGTCGCACTTCTGCAGCAGCTTCTGGATGATGTTTTCCACGTCCTCGCCGACATAGCCGGCTTCGGTCAGCGTGGTCGCATCGGCGATCGTGAACGGTACGTTGAGCAGGCGCGCCAGCGTTTCGGCCAGCAGCGTCTTGCCCGAACCGGTCGGACCGACCAGCAGGATGTTGGACTTGGCGAGCTCGACGTCGTCGTTCTTCTGACGGCTCTCGATGCGCTTGTAATGGTTGTACACGGCGACCGCGAGCGTGCGCTTGGCGCGCGTCTGGCCGATCACGTACTGGTCGAGCACCTCGAGGATCTCGCGCGGCTTGGGCAGGTGGCTGCGTGCCGACTGCGCCTTTTCCTCGAGTTCCTCGCGGATGATGTCGTTGCACAGCTCGACGCACTCATCGCAGATGAAGACGCTCGGACCCGCAATCAGCTTGCGGACCTCGTGCTGGCTCTTCCCGCAGAACGAGCAATACAGAATCTTGTTGCTGTCGCCGGTGCTGCGGCCCTGTCGGTCGTCGCTCATGCTTGTGCCCAAGTGGTGCTTTTGGTGGTGCTTTTGGTGGTGCTCGTGCCGGAACCCGTCCAAGGCTGGACGCGTTCAGGTGCTACGGCCCGAGAATAACACAGCGCTCCGGCCCGCTTCGCGGGCCGGCTCGTTGGCCTAAATGACTGCTGGATCAACGACCTTGGACGGACTCAGGGGGCTGTCTCAGCTGGTCTGGATCGAGTCTTCCGGGCGCCGTTCCAGCACCTGGTCAACCAGACCGTACTCGCGGGCGGCCTCGGCGCTCTTGAAGTTGTCGCGCTCGGTGTCACGCGCGATGGTCTCAAGGGCCTGGCCGGTGTGCTTGGCGAGGATCTCGTTGAGGCGCTGGCGCAGGGTCAGGATCTCGCGGGCATGGATGTCGATGTCCGTGGCCTGGCCCTGGAAGCCGCCCAGCGGCTGGTGGATCATCACGCGCGAGTTCGGCAGGGCGTAACGCTTGCCCTTGGCACCGGCCGCCAGCAGCAGCGCGCCCATCGAGGCGGCCTGGCCGACGCAGATGGTGCTCACGTCCGGCTTGATGTACTGCATGGTGTCGTAGATCGCCAGGCCGGCGGTGACAACGCCACCGGGCGAGTTGATGTACAGGCTGATGTCCTTCTCGGGGTTCTCGGCCTCGAGGAACAGCATCTGCGCCACGATCACGTTGGCGACATGGTCATCGACGCCGCCGACCAGGAAGATCACGCGCTCCTTGAGCAGGCGCGAATAGATGTCGTAGGCACGCTCGCCGCGGCTGGTCTGTTCGACCACCATCGGGACGAGATTCAAAGCTCGGGTCAGGTTGTCCATGGATTCAACGGCACCTTGGGTCTGGGATTGGGCGCTAACTGGAAGCGTAGTACGGTCAAATTGGGGCCAACCGGACCGGAGCGCAAGGGGCACGCGCGCTACTTCCCTTCGACCACGACGGACCGCACCGTGGCGGTGCCGCCGTCGTGGCGCCGGGAGCAGCGATTACTGGCGGATCGCCTCGTTGAACGACAACGGCTGCTCGGTGTGCTGGGCGCGCTCGGCGATCCAGTCGATCACCTGCTCTTCCATCACGCGAGCCTGCAGGCCCGACATCAGCTGGGCGTCGTTGCGGTACAGCTCGATCACCTGCTGCGGTTCCTCGTAGGTCGAGGCAATCAGCTGCAGGGTTTCGGTGACGCGCTTGGGCTCCAGGCGCAGCTCGTTGCGGCGAGCGATCTCGCCGACGATCAGGCCGACCAGCACGCGCTTGCGCGCGGCGTCCATGAAGCCCATGTGGGCGTCGGCCGGGATCTCGCCGATCGCACGGCCCTGGCGGCGGGCCTGCTCGATGGTCTGGCGGGCCATGTCGCGGGCCTCGCCTTCGACCAGCTTCGGCGGCATCTCGACGTGCGAGTAACCGGCAATCAGCTGCTCGCCGACTTCACGACGCAGGCGGGTCATCAGCGCGCCCTTGAGCTCGCGCTCCAGGTTGCTGCGGATGTCGGCGCGGAACTGCTCGGCATCGCCGCTGCGCACGCCGAAGCTCTTGATGAAGGCAAAGTCGACGTCCGGCAGCACCGGCTCGGACACCTTGGTCGCCTTGAGGTTGACCTGGGCGGTGCGGCCGGCGAACTGCGGCACGCGCCAGTCGGCCGGGAACTCGATCTCGGCAACCTTCTCGTCGCCAGCCTTGAGGCCGACCAGGGCCGACTCGATCGCCGGCAGCATGGAAGCCGAACCGATGATCGTGGCACCGCGCTCGACGCCCTCGGCGGGCAGGCGGTCGTCGCCGACCTGCGACCAGGTCTCGATCTCGACCGCGTCGCCGGTGGCGGCTTCGCGCTCGACCGCGTTCCAGCTGCGGCGCTGCATGCGCAGGTTCTCGATCATCGCGTCGATATCGGCGTCGCTGACTTCGGCGGTATGACGGATGACGTTGAGCTTGGCGACGTCGATGTCACCGAAGTCCGGCACCACTTCGAAGGTGGCCACGTAGGCCAGCTCGGCGTCCGAGGCCGGGACGATCTGCGGGTTGCCGGCGATCTGCAGCGACTGCTCGCGCACGGCATTGCTGAAGCCCTCGCGCAGCAGGCCGTCGAGAACTTCGGCGCGGACCTGGGCGCCGAAGCGCTGCTCGATCACCTTGGCGGGGACCTTGCCGGGGCGGAAACCCTTGATCTTGGCGCCGCGCGAGATCTCGCGCAGGCGGCCGCCGACCACAGCTTCCAGGCGATCCGCCGGGAGGCTGAAAGTCATGCGACGTTCGAGGTTACCGAGCGATTCGACCGAAACTTGCATATCCACTCCTGCCACCGCGGCGACCAGCCACGGCACGATGTTGATGATCCTGTCCGACCGCGGCCGCAGCGAAAACAAGCCCGCCGGCCAGCGGAACGGAATAGTTTCGCCGATTACGGGCCGCGCCGCCAGCGTGGGGACGGATTCAGGGAGAGGCCGGTTGCGGGGGGCCGGGGCCGGCCCGGAAACGCCAGGGCCGGGCCCGTCGGGGCAACCGCTCGCGAGCGCTCGTTCAACTACAAATATCAGCCTGCCGGTACGGCAGGCTGGTGCGAAAGGCGGGACTCGAACCCGCACGCCTTGCGGCACTGGAACCTAAATCCAGGGCGTCTACCAATTCCGCCACTTTCGCGCTGCCAGCCCGGGGACGAGACCGTCGCGGCGGCATTCTAGGCCGGGGGCCTGAAAAGAAAAAAGCACCTGGGGTTGCCAGGTGCTTTTCCGGGATTGGTGGGCCGTCAAGGATTCGAACCTTGGACCTATTGATTAAGAGTCAACTGCTCTACCAACTGAGCTAACGGCCCGGAACAACTAGGTGCGAAATCATAACAACAAAAATCGATCTCGCCAACATCACACAACAACAAAATGGGGTGGCTGAGGGGACTCGAACCCCCGACATCTGGAATCACAATCCAGTACTCTAACCAACTGAGCTACAGCCACCATAAAGCTTGTTTTCGCGGTGTTTCTGGCATGTGTGCCGGCACGAATGCCAGACCCACATGTTTGGCGCGCCCGGCGGGACTCGAACCCACAACCACCGGCTTAGAAGGCCGGTGCTCTATCCGGTTGAGCTACGGGCGCCAGCGTTGCATCTTAACTGACACTCGAAACTGGCACTCGGCGGAACGGCGGTCGAGCACCTGGCGGATGGTCGGGGCAGAGGGATTCGAACCCACGACATCCAGCTCCCAAAGCTGGCGCTCTACCAGGCTGAGCTATACCCCGAGTCCCGGACTTTCGTTGCGCGCCAACGCCGCGAAAGGCCGGCTAGTTTGGGCGGACGACGCGTCCATGTCAACGACGCGATGCCTCGAACCGGCTCCATCCCAGCGTGTATGCTCGCCCCGTTCACATTCCATCGATTCGAAACAAGGGGACACGCATGCGCAGCGGCAATCCGGCACTCAAGGACACCACTTTTCTGGACCTCGGCAGCGGCACGGTGGTGCGCCGCGACGGCGATGCCATGACGCTGGTCGGCACGGTCAACAAGACCGGTCTGCTGTTGCTGCTGTGCGTGATCACCGCGACCTTCGCCTGGAGCCAGATCAGCTTCACCGCCGCCGGCCCGGTCGGCGCAGGCCCCTACCTGTGGGGCGGCGCGATCGGCGGCCTGGTGCTGGCCCTGGTCACCGCGTTCAAGAAGGAATGGTCGCCGGTGACGGCGCCGCTGTACGCGCTGGTCGAGGGCTTCTTCCTCGGCGCGATCTCGGCCATGTACAACCATCGTTTCGAGGGCATCGTGCTGCAGGCGGTGATGCTGACCATCGGCACGCTGTTCGCCCTGCTCTTTGCCTATCGCTCGGGCCTGATCCGCGCGACCGAGAACTTCAAGCTGGGTGTGGTCGCGGCCACCGGTGGCATCGCCCTGCTCTACCTGGTGACGATGGGCCTTGGCATGTTCGGCATCAACGTGCCCTACATCCACGAGTCCGGCCTGATCGGCATCGGCTTCAGCCTGTTCGTGGTGGTCATCGCGGCGATGAACCTGGTGCTGGATTTCGACTTCATCGAGACTGGCGTTGAACAGAACGCCCCGAAGTACATGGAGTGGTACGGCGCGTTCGGACTGATGGTCACGCTGGTGTGGCTGTACGTCGAGTTCCTGCGCCTGCTGTCGAAGCTGCAGTCGCGCGACTGAGTCCACTCCTTCGCAATGAAAAAGGGCGCGGAGATCCGCGCCCTTTTTTGTTTCTTCAACCGCCATCGGGACTCAGTTGCACGGCCGCTTTCTCGCGACGCGGCCACAGCATCGCGATCACGGTGATCGCACCGAGCAACCAGCTGTAGTGGACGCTGCCGGCGAGCGCCAGCGGCGATACCGCACCCAGCGATGCCGCCAGCAGGATCTGCGCGCCATAGGGCAGCACGCCCTGCGTGACGCAGGCGAAGATGTCGAGGACGCTGGCCGCGCGCGCCGGCGGCACGCCGTGCTGCTGGGCGATGTCACGGGCAAGGCCGCCGCTGATCAGGATGGCGACGGTGTTGTTGGCAGTGAACACGTCCGTCGTCGCCGACAGCGTGGCGATGCTGATTTCACCAGCGCGACGGCTGCGGTGGCCACGGGCGAAGCGACCGATCACCTGCGCCAGCCAGGTCAGTCCGCCGGTGGCTTTCATCAGCGCGCCCAGGCCGCCGACCAGCAGCGACAACAGGGTGATCTCGATCATGCTCTCGAAGCCTTCCCAGATATGGGTGGCGTACGAAGCGACACCGAACTCGTCGCTGAAGATCGCACCGAACACGCCGGCGATCACCAAGCCCAGGCTCAGCACGATGATCACGTCGACACCGGCCAGCGCCAGCCCGAGCACGATCAGGTACGGCACGATCAGCCACGGCGAGACCGGATCCAGCGGCTGCACCGGCGCCGTATCGGCCACCAGGCCCAGCACGATCACGGTGAGCACGGCCGCCGGCAGGGCCAGCTTGAGGTTCTCGCGGAACTTGTCGCGCATGCTGCAGCCCTGGGTGCGACTGGCGACGATGGCGGTGTCGGAGATGACCGACAGGTTGTCGCCAAAGGTCGCGCCGCCGATCACCGCACCGAGCACCAGCGCGCGGTCCAAGCCAGACGCATCGGACACCCCCAGCGCGATTGGCGCGACCGCGGCGATCGTGCCCATCGAGGTGCCCAGCGACAGCGAGATGAAGCCGGCGACGACGAACAGTCCCGGCAGCAGCAGCGCCGGATGCACGTGGCCGATGCCGAGCGCGACGATCGCGTCGACCGCCCCGATCGCCTTGGACACTTCGACGAAGCCACCGGCGAGCAGGAAGATCAGGCACATCAGCACCACGTTGTGGTCGCCCATGCCCGACAGCAGCGTCTCCAGCGGCTTGAGGCCGCGGCGCCAGGCGATGAACGCCGACAGCGCCAGCGCCGGCAGGATCGCCACCGGCGCGCGCAGCTGATAGAAACCCATCGCCTCGCCATGGGTCGTGTAGTACAGGCCCGCACCGAAGAACAGCGCCAGGAACAGCAGCAATGGTGCCAACGCCCAGGCGCTCGGGCGGACCGACTCGTTCATCTTTCTATCCGGATGGATTTATAAGCCTGCGGATTTTGCAGTGCAGCACCGACGCTGTCGAGTGCATGGGCAGAACGATGGCGGCGCGTGGGTGAGGATGGCGCGGAGGCGGTGGCGGGTGTACGGCCCGGCGAGCCACCCAAACGCAAACGGGGCGCCGAAGCGCCCCGTCTGGAGTCGACCCGGGAAGCGGATCAGATCCGCCCGGCAATCGCCTTGGCGAAGGACATCGTGTTGCCGCTGCCACCCAGGTCCGGGGTCAGCGAGTCCTTGGCCTCGAGCGTGGCGATGATCGCCGCGCGCAGGCGGCTCGCCTTTTCCGGCTGGCCGATGTGGTCGAGCATCTGCGCCGCGCCCAGCAGCAGCGCGCACGGATTGGCCTTGCCCTGCCCTGCGATGTCCGGAGCGGTGCCGTGCACCGCCTCGAAGATCGCCGCATCCGTGCCGATGTTGGCGCCCGGTGCCAGGCCGAGACCACCGACCAGGCCCGCGCACAGATCGGAAATGATGTCGCCGAACAGGTTGGTGGTGACGATGATGTCGAACTGCTCCGGACGCATCACCAGCTGCATGCAGGTGTTGTCCACGATCATCTCGTTGCACTCGATGTCCGGGTATTCGGTCGCCACCGCGCGAGCGGTCTTGAGGAACAGGCCCGACGTCGACTTGAGGATGTTGGCCTTGTGCACGACCGTGACCTTCTTGCGGCCGGTCTTGCGCGCCAGCTCGAAGGCGTAGCGCACGATGCGCTCGGAACCGCGACGCGTGACCTTCTGGGTCAGCATGGCGACTTCACCGTCTTCCGACAGCGTCTGCCCCTCGCCGATGTAGGCGCCTTCGGTGTTCTCGCGCACCGTGATCAGGTCGACGCCGGTCGGGAAGCGCGACTTGGTGTTCGGGAACGACTTGGCCGGACGCACGTTGGCGTACAGATCGAAGCGCTTGCGCAGCTCGACGTTGATCGAGCTGAAGCCCTCGCCGACCGGCGTGGTCAGCGGGCTCTTGAGCGCGATGCGGTTCTTGCGGATGGAATCCATCGTCGCCTGCGGCAGCAGCTCGCCGTGCTTCTCGAGCGCGACCAGGCCGGCGTCGGCGAATTCGTACTGCAGTCCGACATCCATCGTGTCGAGAACGTGCAGGGTGGCGTCCATGATTTCCGGGCCGATACCGTCGCCACGGATGACCGTGATGGTCTGCGTCATAGGGGATTTCTTCCAGGCTGATGGGCGCCCTGCGGAGGGTACGGCGCCGGATGGTTAGCCCCGGAATTATGCCGGAAGCCGCCCGGTCCTGCAGGACCGGGCGCCTCGGACTTTCGTCTGAACGGCTGTGACAGCGGTTTCAGGCAGGCCTGGGAACCCATCCCGAACCATCGTGGACGACCGTGCCGCCACGACAGGCACAGCCCGACCAGGCCTCAGCCGTGGTCGTGGCCTTCCGGCGCGGAGGCCTCGCCCTGCTCCAGCCGGTCGAGGAAATCGACCGCGCGGCGCATGTGCGGGATCACGATCGAGCCGCCGACCACCAGGCCGACCGAGAACGCCTCGAACATCTCCTCGCGGTTGACCCCCGCCTCCTTGCACTGGGCTACGTGGTAGCTGATGCAGTCGTCGCAACGCAGCACCATCGAAGCCACCAGGCCCAGCAGCTCCTTGGTCTTCACGTCGAGCGCGCCGGCCTGGTAGGTCTGGGTGTCGAGCGCGAAGAAGCGACGCACCACCTGGTTGGGCTCGGCCAGGATGCGCTCGTTCATGCGCTTGCGGAACGCGGTGAACTCGGCGACGCGGTCGCCCTCGGTCTCGTTGCCTGATCCGCTCATGCGGCACCTGCCAGAAGCGGTTCCAGGCCGCCCGCGCGATGCAGGGCGATCATGTCGTCGTAGCCGCCCACGTGGGTGTCGCCGATGAAGATCTGCGGCACGCTGGTGCGACGGGCACGGCTGAGCATCAGCTCGCGCTGGCTCGGGTCGAGATCGATCCGGACCTCGGTCCAGGTCTGGTTCTTGCTTTTCAGGAAATTCTTCGCCGCGATGCAATAGGGGCAGATCGCGGTGGTATAGATGGTGATCTCGGGCGCGCTGGAACTACCGGTTCCTGGCGCGGCGGACGCGGTGCTGCTCAAAACGGTCTCTCCTGCATGAACTCGCCGATGCGGCTGTGGTCGAATATGGGCCTGACCCGGGTTCATTTCCAGCCCATGCACGGAACACAGCCGTTGCGTGGATGGCCCCGGGAGGCCCTTGCGGGCAAGTGCCGGCGCCCGGATTAACTGCCGATTCATCCGGGCGTGAAATTCTGCCCCGAACCGTTCGAGGGATCACCTGCTTGCGTCGCATCGCCCTGCTCACCGCCGCCCTCACCCTTGCCGTCGCCAGCGTCTGCGCACCGGCGCAAGAGTCCAACCTGCCCGACATCGGCTCGTCGGCCGGCGAGCTGCTGACCCCGCGCCAGCAGGAGGCATACGGCGCGATGATGCTGGCGCAGTTGCGCCACTACGACTACCTGCTCGAAGACCCGCTGATCGACAGCTGGCTCGACACCCTGGGCACGCGCCTGGCCGCCAACAGCGACCGGCCGCGCCAGCCGTTCACCTTCTTCATGCTGCGCGAGCGCCAGATCAACGCCTTCGCCACCCTTGGCGGCTACATCGGCGTCAACTCCGGGCTGGTGCTGGCGGCCGAGCGCGAGGACGAGGTCGCCGGCGTGCTGTCGCACGAAATCGCCCACGTCACCCAGCAGCACGTGTTGCGCGGCGCCGAACGCGCCCAGCGCGACCAGTTGCCGATCCTGCTGGCGATGCTCGGCGCGATCGTCGCTGCCCAGGCCGCCGGCGGAAACTCCGACGACGACGCCGCGCAGGCGGCGATGGCCAGCGCCATGGGCCTGATGCAGCAGCGGCAGATCGACTACACCCGCTCCAACGAGTCCGAGGCCGACCGCCTCGGCATCCAGACCCTGGCCCGCAGCCACTACGACCCGGAGGCGATGGCGGACTTCTTCGCCACGCTGCAGGCGCGCTCGCGCAGCAATGGCGCCAACTACTGGGGCGAATCGCCGGACTGGCTGATGACCCACCCGGTCACCATCACCCGCATCACCGAAGCCAAGGAGCGCGCGGCGCGGATCAAGCGCGAACAGGGCGGCGTCGCCGAAGTCTGCGTGCGCGACCCGGACGGCCCGCCGCAGTGCCGCACAGACAGCACCGCCAAGCCGCAGTACTCGCTCGACGGCAGCAACAACCCGCTGCTGCCGCCGAGCCTGGACGTCGGTGCGCAGCTCAACGCGGCCGCGCAGAGCGGCGGCACGGGCCGCTTCGAATTCGCCCGTGAGCGCCTGCGCGTGCTCAGCGCCGACTCGCCTGGCGACGCCTTGCGCGAATACGAGCGCCTGGCCGGCGGCAAGAAGTTCACCGATGCCCAGCGCTACGGCCAGGCCCTGGCGCGCCTGCGCGGGAACCAGGCGGCTGTGGCGGCGACGACTCTGGCCGAGCTGCTGGCCGAGCACCCCGGCGACATGTGGCTGAACCTGGCGATGGGCCAGGCCGAGGCTCGCAGTGGCAAGGCGGCGGCCGCCACGACCCGCTTCGAGACGATGCTCCGGCAGACCCCGAACAGCCGCGCTGTCGTGCTGACCTATGCCGAAGTGCTCTCCGAGCGCAACACGGTCGAGGCTGGCAAGCGCGCGCAGGCGGTACTGCGACCGCTGCTGGGCAATTCCGGCAACGACGCGATCTTCCAGAGCACCTTTGCCCGCGCCTGCGAGATCGCCGGGGATCCGATCCGGGCCGGTGAGGCCTATGCCGAGGCCGCCTACCTGAATGGCCGCCCCGAACAGGCGCTGGTCCAGCTCAACACGCTCAAGCGCCGCAGCGATCTGGATTACTACGCACGCGCCCGGATCGAGTCGCGCATCGCCGCGATTACACCGACCGTGCTCGAGCTCAAGCGCCAGGGCATCCGCGACGAGGACCTGCGGCGCCAGTAGCGACGGGCGGGAGCGGCCCCGGTGACCATGTCATGCCACCGTCACAAAACGGTAGTGTACTGACGCGGCTTCCCGAGGCCCCTTTCCATCGGGACCCTTTCAATTCGGGCCCCTTCCGTCTTTCCCCCCGGTGACCGTGTGCAGAAGCGCATCCTGATTGTCGAAGACGAACCCGCCATCCGCGACATGGTGTCCTTTGCCCTGCGCAAGGGCGAATACGACCCCGTCCATGCCGGCGACGCGCGCGAGGCCCAGGCGGCCATCGCCGACCGCGTTCCGGACCTGATCCTGCTCGACTGGATGCTTCCCGGCACCAGCGGGCTGGAACTGGCGCGGCGCTGGCGCAAGGAACAGCTCACCCGCGAGATCCCGATCATCATGCTGACCGCGCGCGGCGAGGAGAACGATCGCGTCGGCGGACTCGAGGCCGGGGTCGACGACTACGTGGTCAAGCCCTTCTCGGCGCGCGAGCTGCTGGCGCGCATCCGCGCCGTGCTGCGGCGCTCGCGCGAGGACGACGAGGACGGCAGCGTCGGCATCGGCCCACTGCGGATCGACGGCGCCGCGCACCGCGTGTTCGCCGCCGCCGACGGCAGCGACCAGCCGGTGCAGATCGGCCCGACCGAGTACCGCCTGCTGCACTTCTTCATGACCCACCCCGAGCGCGTCTACACCCGCACCCAGCTGCTCGACCATGTCTGGGGCGGCAGCGTCTACGTCGAAGAACGCACCGTCGACGTGCACATCCGGCGCCTGCGCAAGACGCTCGAACCGCATCGTCTCGACGGCATGGTGCAGACCGTGCGCGGCGCCGGCTACCGCTTCTCCGCCTCGCTGGCGGCATGAGCGGTCGCGGCCGGCCGGTGCCGACCGACCGCCGCCCAGGCCGGGTCTCCATTCGCGACGCAGTGACCATTCGCAGGGCCACACGCTGGCGGCCAGGCAGGCCGCTCGCTACGCTCAGGAAAGTCGTACTCACCCTCATGGATAGTTGATCGTCGGCCATGCCGCCCCGCGCCCGCTCCGCCTGGTTCCGCACCCTGGGCCAACTCGCCCTGATCCTGGCCATCGCGGCCGTGGTCGGCCTTGCCATCGGGCAACCGTGGCCGGTGATCACCTTCGCCGCACTGGGCGTGGTCGCCTGGCACTACTGGCGCCTGCGCAACGTGCTGGTGCGCCTGACCGCGCGGCAGCGCCTGACGCCACCGCTGGGCGAAGGCATCTGGAACGAACTCGACCGGCTGCTCCATCGCAGCCAGTCGGAAATGCGCGGGCGCAAGAAGCGCCTGATCGACATGCTGCGCGCCTACCGTGCCGCCGCGGCGGCGCTGCCCGACGCGATCGTCGTGGTCGAGCGCAACAGCCAGCGCATCCAGTGGTTCAACGAGGCTGCGATCAGCCTGCTGCAGCTGAAGTACCCGCGCGACATCGGCGGCCCGATCGTGCAGCGCCTGCAGCCCCTGCAGCTGTCGCACTGGCTGGCCTCCGGACGCAACGCCGAGACGCTGGAAGTGGCGTCGCCGTGGAATCCGGCCGCCACGCTGAGCCTGCGCCTGATCCCCTACTCCGACGATCTGTGGCTGCTGGTCGCACGCGATGTCAGCCGCCTGCTGCAACTGGAGCAGATGCGCCGCGACTTCGTCGCCAACGTCTCGCACGAACTGCGCACACCGCTGACCGTGGTGCACGGCTACCTCGACATGCTCGACCCCGCCGAGCATCCGGACTGGGCGCCGATGCTGGCCGAGATGCAGCGCCAGTCGCAGCGCATGACCCAGCTGGTCGAGGACCTGTTGACGCTGTCGCGGCTGGAATCGCAGGACAGCCTGCCGGCCGAGGAAACCGTGGCGATGTCGCCGATGCTGACGACGCTGCGGCGCGAAGCGGTCGCGCTGAGCCAGGGCCGCCATGAAATCCTGCTGGAAGATGCCGCCGCGGTCGACCTGTGGGGTTCCAACAAGGAGCTGCACAGCGCATTCTCCAACCTGGTCGGCAACGCGATCCGCTACACCCCGGCCGGCGGCACCATCCGCATCCGCTTCAGGCCCGAGGGCAAGGGCGCGGTGCTGGAAGTGGCCGACAGTGGCTACGGCATCCCGGCCGCGCACCTGCCGCGCATCACCGAACGCTTCTACCGCGTCTCCACCAGCCGTTCGCGCGAAAGCGGCGGCACCGGCCTGGGCCTGTCGATCGTCAAGCACGTGCTGAACCTGCACCAGGCACGGCTGGAGATCAGCAGCGAAGTCGGTCGCGGCAGTACGTTCTCCTGTCATTTCGGCGCCGATCGCGTGCGCCCGCGCGAAGACCTCGCGCTGTCCTTCGAGGCATTGCCATGAACGCCGCAGTAGTGACACCCGCAGTGGATGCGCCATCCGAATCCGATCCGCTGCGCGACCCCGGCCTGTATTTCAATCGCGAGCTGTCGCAGCTGGACTTCAACTTCCGCGTGCTGGCCCAGGCGCAGGACGCGACGGTGCCGCTGCTGGAGCGCCTGAAGTACCTGTGCATTTCGTGCACCAACCTCGACGAGTTCTTCGAAATCCGCGCCGGCACGTTGCGCCACGCCCAGGACCTGGGCATCGCCACCGGTGCCGACGGCCTGTCGCCGGCCACCGTGCTGGCGCGCATCCACGAACGCGCCGCGCAGCTGGTGCAGGCGCAGTACGAGTGCTGGAACCAGGTGTTGCGCCCGGCCCTGTGGGACGGCGGCGTGCGCGTGCTCGGCCGCGATGCGTGGGACGAGAACCAGGCACGCTGGCTGCGCGACTACTTCCGTGACGAGATCATGCCGGTGCTGTCGCCGCTGGGCCTGGATCCGGCGCATCCGTTCCCGAAGATCCTCAACAAGTCGCTCAACATCGTCGTCGTGCTCAAGGGCAAGGACGCATTCGGTCGCGAAGGCCACCTCGCCATCGTGCGCGCACCGCGCTCGCTGCCGCGCATCATCCAGATCCCCGAGGAAGTCGGCGGCGGCAAGCACGATTTCGTGTTCCTGTCGGCGGTGCTGTCGGCATTCGTCGACGAGATGTTCCCGGGCATGCAGGTCAAGGGCGCCTACCAGTTCCGCGTCACCCGCAACTCCGAGCTGATCGTCGACGAGGATGAAGTCGAGAACCTGGCGCTGGCGCTGCGCGACGAACTGGTCGGACGCGGCTACCTGCGCGCGGTGCGCCTGGAGATCGCCGAGCAGTGCCCGGACGACATCGTGCGCACGCTGCTGGAGAATTTCGACCTGACCGAGAACGCGGTCTACCGCATCAACGGTCCGGTCAACCTCAATCGCGTGATCCAGGTGTACGACCTGGTGCAGCGTCCGGAACTGAAGTTCCCGCCGTTCCAGCCGCGGCAGCTGTCGGGCATCGAGGCGATGTTCGACAAGGTCGCCGAAGGCGACGTGCTCCTGCACCACCCGTTCGAGGCGTTCACCCCGGTGCTCGAACTGCTGCGCCAGGCGTCGGAAGACCCGAACGTGCTGGCGATCAAGCAGACGCTGTACCGCACCGGCAAGGACTCGATGATCGTCGACAGCCTGGTGCAGGCGGCGCGCAACGGCAAGGACGTCACCGTCGTGGTCGAGCTGCGCGCGCGTTTCGACGAGGAGGCCAACCTGGGCCTGGCCGATCGCCTGCAGGACGCCGGCGTGCAGGTCGTGTACGGCGTGGTCGGCTACAAGACCCACGCCAAGATGATGCTGATCGTGCGTCGCGAAGGCCGCAAGCTGCGCCGCTACGTGCACATGGGCACCGGCAATTACCACAGCGGCACCGCGCGTGGTTACACCGACTTCGGCCTGATCACCGCCGATCCCGACATCGGCGCCGACGTCCACATGATCTTCCAGCAGCTGTCCGGGCTGGCGCCCACCATCAAGCTCAAGCGCCTGCTGCAATCGCCCTTCACCCTGCATGCCGGCGTGCTCAAGCGCATCGACCGCGAGACCCGCCACGCCAAGGCCGGCAAGCCGGCGCGGATCATCGCCAAGATGAACGCCCTCAACGAGCCGCAGGTGGTGCGTGCGCTGTACCTGGCTTCGCAGGCCGGCGTGCAGATCGACCTGATCGTGCGCGGCGCGTGCACCGTCCGCCCGGGCATGCCGGGCATCTCGGAGAACATCCGGGTGCGCTCGATCGTCGGCCGCTTCCTCGAGCACCACCGCGTGTACTGGTTCGCCAACGACGGCGCGCCGGACCTGTTCTGCTCCAGTGCCGACTGGCTCGAACGCAACCTGCTGCGGCGGATCGAGACCGGATTCCCGGTGCTCTCGCCCGACCTGGCCAAGCGTGTGTACAACGAGGCCCTTGAGAACTACCTCAATGACAACGTCAACGCCTGGGAGCTGCAGACCGACGGCGACTACGTGCGGGTGACCCCGAGCGAAGGCGCGCCCGCCCACTCTGCACAAGCCTGGCTGTTGTCCAAGATCTGCGCCTGAGCGAAGCCATCGGGCAGGCACTGCCGGCCAAGGTGGACGCGGCAGTGCCTTAACAGGGATCATGTGCCGATGAGCGACGCCTTCCCCACCAGCAAACTGCCGCTCGCCGACGGCGATCTGCTGGCCGCCGTCGACATGGGCTCCAACAGTTTCCACATGGTGGTCGCACGCTACGTGCTCGGCCAGCTGCGCATCGTCGACCGCCTGCGCGAGACCGTGCGCATGGCCGAGGGCCTGGATCGCCGTGGCGGCCTGTCGCCGGAAGTGCGCCAGCGCGCGCTCGACTGCCTGGCCCGCTTCGGCCAGCGCATCCGCGACATCCCGCCACAACGGGTGCGCGCGATCGCCACCAACACCGTCCGCCGCCTGGCCGTTCCGCAGGCGTTCCTGATGCCGGCCGAGGCCGCGCTCGGACATGCGATCGAAGTGGTCGCCGGCCGTGAGGAGGCGCGCCTGATCTACCTTGGCGTCGCCCACGCGCAGCCGTCCAAGCCCGGCGAGCTGCGCCTGGTGATCGACATCGGCGGCGGCTCGACCGAATGCATCATTGGCTCCGGCTTCGAGGCGATCGAACGCGAGAGCCTGCAGGTCGGCTGCATCGCCACCACCCGCCGCTTCTTCGAGAACGGCAAGCTGTCGAAGAAGAAGTGGCGCGATGCGCTGACCGAAGTCACCGCCGAGTTCCAGCAGTTCGCCGGTACCTACCGCGCGCTGGGCTGGGATGAGGCGCTGGGATCGTCCGGCACCAACAAGGCCATCGGCGACATCTGCGCGGCGATGAAGCTGACCAAGGGCGCGGTCACCGCCGAAGCGTTGCCGGTCCTGCGCGATCGCCTGCTGCAGGCCGACCGCATCGACGCGATCGAGCTTCCTGGTCTGTCGTCCGAGCGTCGCCCGGTGATCGCCGGCGGCGTGCTGATCCTCGAGGCTGCCTTCGACGCGCTCGGCCTCAAGCGCATGGCGGTCAGCAAGGCGGCCATGCGCGAGGGCGTGTTGTACGACATGCTCGGCCGCGGCGGCGTCGACGATCCGCGCGATGCAGCGGTCGCCGCGCTCATGCAGCGCTACGGCATCGACGACGGCCAGGCGCGGCGCGTGGAAGCCACCGCGCTGCGCATGTTCGACCAGATCGCCCAGGCGTGGCAGCTCGATGCCGATGACCGCCTGATGCTGCAGCGCGCCTCGCGCCTGCACGAACTTGGCCTGGCGATCGCGCACAGCCAGTACCACGTGCATGGCGCCTACGTCGTCGAGAACTCCGATATCGCCGGTTTCTCACGCCAGCAGCAGCAGTTCCTGGCGGCGCTGGTGCGCACGCATCGCCGCGGCATCCCCAAGTCGGCCTTCGACGCCCTGCCCGACCGTCTGCTCTCTTCTGCCCGTCGCCTCGCCGCGCTGCTTCGCCTGGCCGTGCTGCTGCATCGCGCCCACGAGGCCGATCCGATTCCGCAGCTCGATGCTCGCGCGGACGGCAATGCACTGACCCTGGGCATGTCGCGCCGCTGGATCGACATGCGTCCGCTGGTGCGCGCCGACCTCGAGGGCGAACCGCAGGACATGGCGGGGCTGGGCGTGGTGCTGAAGCTGGAAGCGATATAGCGCCGTCGCCTTCCGGGACGGAGCTCAGCCGGTCGAAACCAGCTTGAGACCGATGACGCCGGCCAGGATCAGACCGACGCACAGCATCCGCGACGGCGCTGCGCTTTCACCGAGCATCACGATGCCCAGGATCGCCGTTCCGGCGGCGCCGATGCCGGTCCACACGGCGTAGCCCGTTCCGACCGGAAGCGTGCGCAATGCACTGGCCAGCAGGACCACGCTCGACAGGCCGGTGACAACGGTCAGCAGCGCCGGCCATGGCTGCGTGAAGCCGGCCGACGCTTTCAGGAAGCAGGCGAAGGCGATTTCCAGCACGCCAGCCAGGACCAGCAGAGTCCATGCCATCGTCGGATCTCCCTCAAGCCTTGGCGCTTGCCGCGGGAGTCGAACGGAAGGCAATGCCGAAGCGGTTGAAGGCGTTCATCAGGCCAATGGCGTAGGTCAGGTCGGCCAGTTCCTTGTCGTTGAACTCGGCGGTGGCCGCTTCGTAGGCCGCGTCCGGGACGCCGGTGTCGGCAACGCGCGTCACCGATTCGGCCCAGGCCAGCGCGGCGCGTTCGCGGACGCCGAAGACGTTGCCGGCGTCATGCCAGACCGGCACCAGCACCAGCTTCTCCACCGGCAGTCCGGACTTCAGAAGGTCGCGCGAGTGCATGTCGATGCAGTATGCGCAGCCATTGATCTGCGAGACGCGCAGGTAGACCAGGTCGATCAGTTCCTTGGCCAGCGCACCCTTGTGCACGTTCATGTAGACGTTGCCGAAGGCCTTGTAGGTATCGGGCGAGATCTTGGCGTAATCGATTCGGGTGGTCATGGCAGTTCCTCGGGATGGGCGTTGGATGGCGCATGATCCGCGTCCGTGGCTCAGTCACGAAGGGGCAAGAATGGCACTTCGCAGTGGGCCATGATCGAACGCGACCACGGCGTCGGGAACCTCCTTCAAAGCAGATCGAGAATACGCCTGCCCAATGCTTGCGCTGCGTCCTGCGACGCGACGTTGGTGAAGTTCACCAGCAGCGCGGATGCAGGCCGGCCGCCGGCGCTCCAGTCGGTCAGTGCCTCGGCGTACATGCCGGCCGAAAGCATGCGCGCCACCAGCTGGCGATCGGAGCGCTTGCCCTGCAGGCGCAGGATCAGGTGCATGCCGCCGGGCTGCGCATCGATTCGCAGATGCGGGCGCAGCACGTGCTCCAGTCCGGCGGCGGTGGCATCGCGCCGCTGTGCGTACAGCTTGCGCATCCGCTGGATGTGGCGAGCGAAATGGCCTTCGCGCATGAACGTGGCAACGATCGACTGCGTCAGTTCCGGACTGCCTCCGGAGAAGGCCTGGTTGATCTGCTCGAAACGTTCGACCTGCGCTTCCGGGACGACGAGATAGGCCAGGCGCAGGCTTGGCAACAGCACCTTGCTGAAGGTGCCCGCGTACAGCACGCGCCCATCGCGATCCAGGCTCTTCAGCGCGGGAAGCGGGCGGCTGACATAGCGGTACTCGCCGTCGTAATCGTCCTCGACGATCCAGGCATTGCGGCGCCTGGCCCAGTCCAGCAACTCCAGCCGCCGCGGCAGCGACAGCGACACGCACAACGGACTCTGGTGCGCCGGCGTGACCACGGCGGCGCGCGCCTGCGGTGCACGCTTGAGCGCGTCGCCGACGACCATGCCGTCGCGATCGACCGGCACCGGAACGGACGTCATTCCCAGGTGCGCGAGCAGTTCCCGCGTTGGCGGATAACCGGGATCTTCCAGCCAGACGCGGTCGCCCGCTTTCAGCAGCGCCTGGCTGACGAGCAGGAAGCTGTGGCGGTAGCCGGAGGTGACGAACACTTGCGACGGCGAGCAGTGGATACCGCGCGCCACCTGCAGGTACGCGGCGATCTGCGTGCGCAGCTCCGGCAGCCCGTGCACGGCCGGGTGCACCATGCTGGCCGCTGGCATGGTCCGCACGCAGCGCGCGCCCAGCCGTGCCCATACCTTGCGCGGAAATGCATCGAGCGCAGGCAGGCCCATCTGCAACGGCAGGATCGAATCGGGTCGAAAGCTCGTCGAGGCCAGTCGGACATCCGACGGTGGCGGCGCGCGCACGGGCGACCTCGGCTTCAGGTCCGGCGTGACGATGGTGCCGGCCTGTCCGCGCGCCTGGATGTACCCCTCTGCCGCCAATAGCGAGTACGCGGTCTCGATGGTGCCGCGCGCCAGTCCCAGCTCGTGCATCAGCCCGCGCACCGATGGGACGCGATCGCCCGGCTTCAGCGTGCCGGCGGCGATGGCATCGCGAAAGCGATCGTAGATCTGCCGGTAGTACGGCGTGGTCGCGGAGGCATCTAGCGGCGAGGTGAGGCCGGGCCTGGCAGCGGGCATCTGCGTGACCTCCGAGCGGCCGGTATGGCCCAGCCATTGTTCCACTTCATGGCTCTGTGGCATAGGCCACGGCATTCATACAGTGAGCACTGGGCAGGCAACGGCCTGCGCAACGAACTGGATGGGCAATGAAGAAGATCCTGCATATAACCTGCAGCCCGCGAGGCACGGCATCCGAAAGCGAGCGGCTGTCACGACGCATTGTCGATCGGCTGCTGCAGTCCGAGCGGCTGGCGATGGTGGTGCGCCGGCACCTCGGCGACGGGTCGCTCGCACATGTCGACCGCGATTACGCGACCTCCCAGTCCTCCAGTCACGACGTTTCGCGAGACGGCTCGATGGCGCAGTCGGAAACGCTGATCCGCGAACTGGAGGAGGCGGACTACGTGGTCATCGGTACGCCGATGCACAACCTGGCGGTGCCGTCGGTGCTGAAGGCGTGGATCGACCACATCGTGCGCGCGCGACGCACGTTCGAAATTTCGGCTGCGGGAAAGATCGGTCTGCTACACGACCGGCCGGTGTTCATCGCCGTTGCGTCCGGCGGCTGGTTCGCGGGAGAACGCGCGCGACAGCCGGATTTCCTGACGCCCTACCTGCGGGCCATCCTGGCAACCATCGGCCTGCACGACGTCACCTTCTTCGCGGTCCAGGGCACCAGCGCAGCGCCGGAGCGGGTTGCCGAGACGCGCGAGAGCACGGAGCGTGAACTTCAGGCGCACTTCGCGGGAGTTGACGTGACGGGGCTGATTGCCTGACGGCCTGGGTCCCGGCGTTCGCCGGGACGACGATGAGGCGTTACTTGTGCAACGCCTCGCGCAGCTTCGCCGCCCGCACCAGTACCTGCGGCGGAGTGTGCTCTTCCGGAATCGAGAAGATGCCGATGCGCCGCAGGAACAGGCCTGCCGCACGCGTCGATGTCAGCGCCACGATCGGAATCGACAGGAACAGGCCCAGGATCACCGGCGCCATCCACGCCGCCAGCGACGGCGAGATCATGTAGGCCATCCAGCCGGCCATCACGCCCAGCACGGTCACACCGGCGTAGTTGCGCACCAGGCCCGACAGCGGCAGCGTACCGTCGTCGCGGCGCTGTGCATCCCAGCCCGAATCCTTGCCTGCCAGTACCTCGGCGACGCCGCGCGACTGCACGTACATCGTCACCGGCGCCATCAGCGCCGCCAGCAGGGTTTCCAGCACCATGCTCAGGAAGGCACGAATCGCACCGCCGCAGCCACGGCACGTGTCGCGATCGAAGAACAGCGTCAGGTAGCCCATGAACTTGGGCGCCAGCAGCACCGCCATGGTCAGGAAGAACACCCAGACGAAGCGCTCGGGATCCTGTTCGCGCCAGTAGGCGGTCGGCGAGAACCCCGGCAGCTTCAAGCTGTCCCACGCCAGGCCTGCCTTCTGCAGCGGGATCGCCAGGCCGATCAGCATCAGCATCGCCCACATCGGCGACGTGAAGTAATGGCCTATGCCCATCATCAGGTGCCAGCGACTGACCCAGTGCAGTCCCTTCGCCGGCAGCACCGCGCTGTGCTGCAGGTTGCCCTGGCACCAGCGGCGGTCACGCACCAGCATGTCGGTCAACGACGGCGGGCCTTCCTCGTAGCTTCCACCCAGCCCCGGCACCATGTGCAGGGCCCAGCCGCCGCGACGCAGCAGGGCCGCTTCGACGAAGTCGTGGCTCAGCACCGTGCCGCGGAACGGCTTGATGCCGAACAGCTCCGGCAGGCCGCCCTGGTCTGCGAAAGCGCGCGTGCGGATGATCGCGTTGTGGCCCCAGTAGTTGCTCTCGGCGCCATGCCACCAGGCGATGCCGTGGGCGATGACCGGCCCGTACACGCGCCCGGCGAACTGCTGCATGCGCGCAAACAGCGTGTTGCCGTTGACGATCATTGGCAGCGTCTGGATCAGCGCGACATCGGGATGGCCTTCCATCGCGCCGGCGAGGCGGACGATGGTTTCACCCGTCATCAGGCTGTCGGCGTCGAGGATCAGCATCTGCGGATAGGCGCCGCCGAAACGACGTACCCACTCGGCTATGTTGCCCGCCTTGCGCTCGTGATTGTCGGAACGATGCCGGTAGAAGAGATTGGCGTGTCCGCCGGTGCGTTCGCGCAGGCTGGCGAAGGCGCGAGCCTCGGCGCCGCGTATTTCGGCATCGGTGGTATCGCTGAGGACGAAGAAGTCGAACTTCGCCAGCTGCCCGGTCGCCTGCAGCGATTCGTAGATCGCCTGCAAACCTGCGAGCAGGCGTTCGGGTTCCTCGTTGTAGGTCGGCATCAGCAGCGCGGTGCGCGACGCCAGTGTCGGCAGTTCACCCTGGCGGGTGAGTCCGAGACGTCCGCCGCGACGTGTCACGATCAGGATGAAACCGGCTACTGCGCTGACGAAGGCCTGCGCGATCCAGGCGAACAGCGCCACGAACAGCAGCAGCAGCAAGCCTTCGAGGACGTCGGTTCCGCTGCCGCGCAGCACCCACCAGATCTGGTAGGCGGCGATCAGGGTGAGCAGCGCGGCGCCGCCGATGACCAGCGTGCGTCGCCAGGCCATCGCACCGGGCGTGGTTGGCAGCACCGGATTGGCCAGGCGTCCCTCGCGCAGGGTCTGCACCGGCATCGGCAACGGCGCTTCGGCCGGCAGCCATTGCGCCGGTGCCGGGGCGCCAGTCGCGGCGCCGGATTCGGGAGTGATCGTCACGCCGCTCACGCTGTCCACCGGTACAGCCAGGTCTCGCTGAGCGGACCGGAAGCATCACCGAGCACCGCGCGCAGTTCGATGCTGCGCTCGCTGCCAGGCTGCAGTTCAAAGGCCAGGCGCCATCCGCCCCCGCCCGCGTTGGCGTGCGCGGTGACATTGGCGACCTTGCCCTTGCCCGCGGTGACATTGGCGCGGACCGGTGCGCCATCGCCCATGCCGTCCAGTCGTCCGCCGGCGAAGTCGATCACGAACTGGCGCGAGCCGCGCTGGGCAGCGGAGCCGGCGACGACTGCACCGACGCGCGTGCGCGTCACCGTCGCCAGTTGCGGCAGCCAGGCGTGCTGGTCGCACCAGTGCATGCGGTAATCGAAGCGATGCTCCTTGCCGGCCGCCAGCGCCTGCTTCGGGCGCCAGAACGAAACGATGTTGTCGTGGAACTCGTCCGCCGTCGGCAGTTCGAACAGATGCACCGCACCGGCGCCCCACTCTCCCTGCGGCTCGATCCAAAGACTCGGGCGCTTCTCGTAATGCGCCTCGCTGTCGGCGTAGTCGGCGAAGGCGCGCTTGCGCTGCATCAGTCCGAAGCCGCGCGGATTGACGTCCTCGAAGGCGCTTTCCTGCAGCACGGAAGGATTCTGCAGCGGGCGCCAGATCTGCTCGCCGCTGCCGTTGACCAGGCCCAGGCCGTCGGAGTCGTGCACGGCCGGCCGGTAGTCGTCGATGCCGACGCGGTCGTTGGAATCGAACTGGAACATGCTGGTAAGCGGCGCGATGCCGACCTGGTCCAGGGCCACGCGCGGATACAGCCGCACGGAAACGTCGAACACCGTCTCCACGCCAGGGCGGATCACGAAGCGGTAGGCACCGGCGACGCTCGGGCTGTCCAGCAGCGCATGCACGATCGCGTGATCGGCGCCGCTCGCCGGCCGCTCCAGCCAGAAGCCGCGGAACACCGGGAACTCCTCGCCCGCCGGCGCGCCGGTCTTGAGAGCGAGGCCGCGCGCCGACAATCCATAGGCCTGGCCCTTGGCCACGGCACGGAAGTAGCTCGCACCGAGGAAGGCGCAAACCTCGTCGAAGTATTCGGGACGGTTGAGCGGGTAATGCAGGCGGAAGCCCGCATAGCCCAGGTCGTTCTCCTTAGGCGCGGCGGTGCCGTCGAAGGTGAACTGCGCCGGCCGGTAGACCACCGGGGTAGCGACACCATCGGCAACGTCATGGATGTCCACGCGGTCGCGGAAGAAGAAGCCGCGATGGAAGAACTGCGCCTGGAACGGCACCTTGTCGCCGCGCCACAGTGCCTGCGCCGGGTTGAAGCGGATGCTGCGGTACTGGTCGTAGCCGATCTTCTCCAGCGATGCCGGCAGCTGCTTGCTCTGGGGCACGAAGGGCTTGGCCGCCAGCGCGCGCGCAAGCGCAGCGACCGTGTCGGCGTCGAAGGGTGTCGCCGCCGCCGGCGCCGCGAAGGCGCGCGCAGGCGCGCCGGAGAGCAGCGACATCAGGGGCGAGGACAATCCTGCCAGCAGCACTTCGCGTCGTTGCACACGCTCTCCTTGGTTACGGTGACAGTTAACCATTCATTTTAGGTGTTCATTTGTTAACGCCGCCGCGACGTACGGCGCATCCGGCGGTATTTCGTCAGCGGCGGGGCTCGGGTAACCGTTTTCATCGCCTCCGTCATCGCTGCGTCACCGTCCTGCCATCCCGGTTTCACCGCGCGCGTCCAACCTTGCGCAAACCGGGAGCCGCGCATGCGCTACGCGATCGTCAGCGAGACCTACCCGCCGGAGATCAACGGCGTGGCACTGACCGTGCAGGGTCTGGAACTGGGCCTGCGCGCCCGCGGCCATGACGTCCACGTGGTGCGGCCACGGCAGGGCGAGGACGATAGCGCGACGCTCCACGAATTGCTGGTGCCCGGCGCACCGCTGCCGCGCTACCCGGGGCTGAGGATCGGCTTTCCCGCCACGCGCAGGTTGCGCGAGGCCTGGCAGGCCATGCGCCCGGATGCGATCTACGTGGCCACCGAGGGACCGCTGGGCTGGTCGGCACTGCGCGCGGCCCGACGCCTGGACATCCCCGCCGCGACCGGCTTCCACACCCGGTTCGACGAATACATGCGCGACTACGGTGTCGCCTTCCTCGCACAGACCGCCCTGCGCTGGATGCGACGCTTCCACAACAGCGCCGATGCCACCCTGGTGCCGACGCGCGAACTGGTCGACTTCCTGCAGGGCCAGCGTTTCGACAACGTGGTGCGACTGCCGCGCGCGGTCGATACCGCGCAGTTCGATCCGCAGCGCCGCGACTTCGGCCTGCGCGCGCAGTGGGGCTTGGGTGACGACGGCTTCGCCGCCATCTACGTCGGGCGCATCGCCGCGGAGAAGAACCTCGACCTGGCCGTGCGTGCGTTCCGTTCCCTGCAGAGTGCGCGCCCCGGTGCGCGCTTCGTCTGGATCGGTGACGGCCCGGCGCGGGCGAAGCTCGAGCAGGACAATCCGGATTTCATCTTCTGCGGCGTGCAGCGCGGTGCGGAGCTGGCACGGCACTTCGCCAGCGGCGACCTGTTCGTATTCCCCAGCCTCAGCGAGACCTTCGGCAACGTCACCCTGGAAGCCCTCGCCAGCGGCGTGCCGACCGTGGCCTTCGACTACGGCGCGGCGCGCGAGTACCTGCGCGACGGCGTGCACGGCGCGGCGATCGCCAATGGCGACGAAGCCGGCTTCATCGCCGCGTGCACCCGCATCGCCGGAGACGACCTCAGCCGCAGTGCGATGCGGATGGCGACCCGCCAGGCCGTCGCCAGCCTGCGCCCGGAACAGGTCGCCACCGATTTCGACGCACTGCTGCAGGACCTGGTGCAGGCACGCCGCACCACCGGCATCGCGCCGCTGCCCTCCATCCCGCCATCCTCCCCGTCAGAACAGGAGGCGTCATGAACCGCCACTCTCTTCACCGCATGCTGCACCGCCCGTCATTGCACAAGCGTCTGCTCGATGGCGATTCGGGCTGGTGCCTGCGCGCCAATCGCTGGGGCGAAGGCGGTCGCTCGCGCTCGTACTTCGCACTGGTCAGCCGGCTCGGTGACGGTGTGTTCTGGTATGCGCTGATGGCGGCGCTGATCGTGGTCGACGGACTCGACGGCCTGGCCGCTTCAGCGCACCTGGCCGCGACCGGCGTGATCGCGCTGACGCTCTACAAGCTGCTCAAGCGCTGGACGCGACGGCCGCGTCCGTTCGCGTCCGACCAGCGCATCCATGCCTGGGTCGCGCCACTGGACGAGTTCAGTTTCCCGTCCGGCCACACGTTGCATGCGGTCGCCTTCAGCCTGGTGGCGATGGCGCACTACCCGATGCTGGCCTGGCTGCTGGTGCCGTTCACCGCCAGCGTCGCCGCTTCGCGCGTGGTGCTGGGGCTGCATTACCCCAGCGACGTACTCGCGGCGACGGCCATCGGCACGTCGCTGGCGGGGTTCTCGTTGTGGCTCGTGCCCGGAGTGTCGCTGTTCGGCTGAGCGTCGCTGCACTCACGCGGCTACGGCGCGGACTACCTTGGCGCGGGCGACACTCGGAAAGTACTGGCTGGCCCAGTCGCGGTCATTGGCTACCTGCGCCTGCGCGCGACTGGCCTCGAGCGCGGCGAAGTCGAGCGTGGCCACCGCCCAGTGCTGGTCCCCGCGGGTCTGCACGATCATGCCGTCGTGCGGCAGGCCAACATCCATCGGGGCGATCAATGCCGCCTCGCCGGTGTTGGTGTCCAGCGCCGGACTCCAAGGCGCATCGCCGGCCGTCACCGACTGGGCGACGAAGCAGCGGTTCTCCAGCGCGCGCGCCAGGCACCCCACGCGAACGCGGGTCGCACCGGCCTGTGTGTCCGTGCAGCTGGGCACGACCAGCAGGCGCGCGCCTGCCTCGCACTGGGCGCGCACCGGCAACGGGAACTCGCTGTCGTAGCAGACGGACACGGCACTGCGCACCGGTCCGGTCTCGAACACCTTCAGCTCGTCGCCGGATTCGATCACCCCGGCCGATTTCTCGAACCCGGTCAGGCGCAGCTTGTCCTGCCAGACGTGGCTGCCATCGGGTGCGAAGGTATAGCTGCGATTGCGGTAACGGCCGCGGCCCAGGTCGAGCAGGAACGTGCCGGCCACCACGTGCATGTGCCGTTCCCGCGCCAGGCGCGAGAACAGCTCCAGCCAAGGACGGTGCCAGGCCTGCAACGCCGCCAGCGATGCGTGCAGGTCGCCGCGCGTGGCCTCGTCGAACATCGCGCCCAGTTCCAGCGCCAGGTATTCCGGCAGCACCGCCATCTGCGCTCCCTGCTGGCGTGCTTCGTCGAGCCAGCGCGCCTGCTTGCCGGCGAAGGCGGCGAAGTCGTCCGGCGCGCCGACGCTGTACTTGGCCACGGCTACCTTGAGCGTGCCCTCGCTCTTCATGCTTTCGCTCATCGCGTCCGCTCCAGCGGTCGCAGCCAGAACGTCAGCGAGTGGTCGGCGACCGCGCCGCCGACCTCGCGCCAGGTCAGGTGTGCCTGCAGTTCCGGGCGCGGCCGGTAGCCGCGCTTGCTCCAGAAGGCCTCGTTGCCGCGATGGAAGGCAGGACGACGCGGATGCCCGGCCTCGCGATCGACCGCGCAGAACGCGGTCCACGCATAGTCGCCGTAGCTGCGTGCATGGGCCTCGCGCTCGTCGAAGAAGCGATGGCCGATGCCGCGCCCGCGGTACTGCGGCAGCAGCACCGATTCGCCGCAATAGAACACCTCCTGCGGATCGACCGAGACGCCATCGAACGCCTCCAGGAAGGTCCGGGACTCGGCCGCCAGCGGCATCCCGGTCGAGGCGCCGACCACCTGGTCGCCGTCGAACGCCAGCACCACGATGCTGCGCGGCGACTGCAGGTAGGTCTGCAGGTACTGCGCTTCGTAATCGGCATCGCCGTCGTAGAGGTACGGCCAGTCGCGGAACACGGCGATGCGCAGGCGGGCAAGGTCGTCCAGCCAGGGCGAGATCGCCGCGCCGCTGTAGCAGCGCACATCGAGTGCCGAAGGCGTTTCAGGGGCTTTGGCATCCATCACGTACATCTTCGATTCCCTATCGCGGTTGGAGGTGGATGGGTCGGATCGGCGGGACACGGTCAGGCAGTGCGGTCAGGCAGGTTCATGACGGCCGACCGCGTCTCGGCCGGGATCACGCGGCGCCGGTCGCGATCCGGCCAATTGATACCAGTCCACCCGGCGGGTGACCACCATGATCGCAGCCAGGACCAGGAACAGCAGTCCGGCGCCGAGTACCAGGGCGTTGTCCTCCGATACCAGCAGGCCGTAGAGCGCAGCATAGAGCGTGGCCAGCATCGCGGCGAAACCCAGGCCGCGGCCAACGCTGCGCAGCACCGCGACCAGGTAGAAACCGATCAGGCCGATGCAGGCGATGCTGGCGACTAGGTAGGCGATGGCAAAGGCGATGTGCTCGCTGAGGCTGACCAGCAACAGGAAGAAGATCGCCAGGGCCAGGCCGACCAGGCCGTACTGGATCGGGTGGATCGGCAGCTGCTTGATCAGCTCGAAGAGGAAGAAGCCGACGAAGGTCAGCAGCACGAACAACAGGCCGTACTTGGTCGCGCGATCGGCCTGGGTGTAGATGTCGACCGGGTCGATCAGCGACACGCCGACCGCATCGATGCCGTCCATGTCGGCGATGCCGCCGCGAAGGTCCGGCAGGATCTGTCCCTGCTGGTACTGGCGCTGCGCGTTGGTCGCGACCGAGGCGATTTCCCAGTCGGCCTTGAAGCCGGAAGCATCGAGTTCGTGGCGCGGCGAGCTGCCGCCAAAGCTGGGATGCTGCCAGCTCGACTGCAGGCCGAAGCGGTTGCTCTTGGCCAGCGGCACCAGCGCCAGTGATTCAGTGCCGCCGAGCACCAGGTCCAGCTCGGTGTCGAGCCTGAGCACGTCTCCGGCCTGCGGCTCGGCCAGGCGCACATGCAGGCCCGAACCGCTGCGGCTGCCCAGGCCTTCCTCCACCACCTGGCTGCGGCCGTTGATGCGCAGCTGCGGCGATGCGCGCAGGCCGCGCACGTCGGCGATGCCATAGCTCAGCCAGGGCTTGCCGATCCTGCGCGGAACGGCCTCGGGCGCCGGAATCAACGCCTCGAAGTGCGCCTTGGCCTTGCCGTGCCACTCGTACACGCGCACTTCGTGCAGGCCGCGCTTGCGCGTGCTCGGACGCATCGGTCCGCGCACGTCGAGCGTGGTCGGGAAGAAGGTCCAGTGGTGGGTCACTTCACGCTGCACCTTGTGGACGATGTTGTACTTGTCGGGTTCTTCGACCTCGACGGTCTCGGTGTAGGGCACCACCAGCACCGGCCCGGCGAAGGACTGCGCCCCGGCGTAACTGCGGGCGATATCGGCGACCGCCTGGGCGCGGTAGTTCTGCCGGTCGTCGATCACGCCGCGGATCATCAGCAGCGGAACCAGGATCGCGATGGTCATCGCGACCACCATGACGATCTTGAAAGCAAGGCGCATGTGCAACTCCTGTCGGGGTATTGGCGACAGGATCGGAGGCGAACGCGTGGCGACGATGGCGCCACGGTGAAGCGAGGGTGAAGTCCCCGCTCTCAGCCAGGCAGCGACAGGCGGGCGACGGCGCCACCGCCTTCGCGATTGCGCAAGCTCACCTCGCCGCCGTGCAGGGTTGCCACTTCGGCGACGAAGCACAGCCCCAGGCCGCTGCTGCGACTGCCGTTGCCAGGCCGCGGCAGCGAGTAGAAGCGCTCGAACACACGATCGCGCGCGTAGTCCGGAATACCGGCGCCGCGGTCGCGAACCTCCAGGACCTGGCGCTCGCCTTCGCGCTGCAGGCCCAGCTCGATGCGGCTGCCGGCCGGGGCAAAGTCGGCCGCGTTCTCGATCAGGTTGATCAGCGCCTGGCGCAGCAGGAACGGATCGCCGTCGATGGTCGGCAGGTCGGCCGGCAGGTCGACATCCAGCGTCACCTGCGAACGCGCGAGCCGGGTCGTGCATTGCGCGATCGCCTCTTCGGCCAGTACCGCCAGCGCCACCGGCTCGGGTTGCTCCAGGCGCTGGCGATGCTCGACCGCGGCCAGTGCCAGCATCTTGTCGATCATCTGCGCCAACCGATCGCTCTGGCTGCGGATGGCGGCGGCGAAGCGGATCCGGTCGGCTTCTTCCAGCGGGCCTTCGAGCAGCTCGGCGCTGCCGCGTATCGCCGCCAGCGGACTCTTCATCTCGTGCGTCAGCGTGTGCACGTACTGCTCGACGTATTGCTTGCCTTCCAGGCGCACGCGCATCGTCTCCAGCGCCTGTCCAAGATCGCCGAACTCGCCGGCGGCATGCGGCAAGGTGACGCGCTCGCCGGCGGTGACGCCGTTCGCATACCTGCGCAACTCGCTCAGTTGCCGCGACAACCACCATGCCGCCACCAGCCCCACCAGCAGCGACACGCCCAGCAGCACTGCGCCCCAGCGCAACACCACGCCCTGGCTGCGCTCGATGAACGGCGCGATCGCGCTGTTGGGCTTGGCCACCGTGAGCACGCCGATGACCTTGCCCTGGCCATCGCGGATCGGCGCGGCCACGTGCATCACGGTCGAATTGGGATCGGAGTATGCGCTGCGGGTTGAACGGGCGCCGTACTTGCCTCGCAGCGTCAGGTAGACGTCGTTCCAGCGCGAGTAGTCGGCACCGACATCGCGACCACTGCTGTCGAACACGACGATGCCGCGGGCGTCGGTGACATAGATGCGGTATTGCGAGGATCGCTTGCCGAATCCCCAGATCCTGGCGCCGTAGTCTCTTCGCGCCATTGCCCTTACCCGGCGGGCAAAGGTGCCGTCGTCAATGCGTCCGGCGATGAAGTCATCGCTGGCGAGCTCGGCGAGCACGTTGGCGGTGTCGACGAGGGTGTCTTCCATCGCCTGGCGGACGCCGGGCTTGACCTCAGCAACGAACACCTGCGCCAGCAGCAAACCCGCCAGCGCGACGATCAGGAAATAGCCGAGGAAGATGCGCAGGCCGATCTTCATTCGCGCGGGACCTCACGAGGATCCGCTTCGCGAGGATCTGCTTCGCGCCTGTCCACTTCAAGCGAATAACCCAGGCCACGGTGCGTGCGGATCGGATCGAGGTCGGGCGCGACCTCGCGCAGCTTCGCCCGCAGTGTCTTGATGTGGGTATCGACCGTGCGATCGCCACTGTCGAGGGCATTGCCCCAGACCCGGTCCATCAACTGCGCCCGCGACAACACCGCGCCGGGGCGCTGCAGCAGTGCGGCCAGCAGCCCGTACTCGTAACGCGTGAGGTCGAGCAGCTGGCGGCGGAAGGTGATGCGCTTGCCCTCCACGTCGTGGACGAAACCGGCGGCGGCAGGCGTCTCGTGGTGCAGGCGGCGCAGGACCACGCGCACGCGCGCCACCAGCTCGCGCGGCGAGAAGGGCTTGGTCACGTAGTCGTCGCCACCGATTTCCAGGCCGAGGATGCGTTCGGCCTCGGCGTTGTGCGCGGTCAGGAAGATCACCGGCAGGTCGCGTCCGCGGCGCAGCTCGCGGCACAGCGCGAAGCCGCCGATGTCGGGCAGGCCGACATCCAGCACCGCCAGGTCGAAGGCCTGGCCGCGCGCCAGCGCCAGCGCGTCGCGCCCGGTGAGGCAATGCGACGCCTCGAAACCGTCCGCGCGCAGGGCGTGCAGGACGATGTCGGCGATGGCGGGTTCGTCTTCTACCAGCAGGATGTGCATGGGTGGCAATCGGGGTCCGAAGGTGCAGCCGGAACGTGTCGAGGCAAGCGTAGCAGTCCGCTCACCGCGCCCGGAACGAGCGGTGCGTGTAGATTGTGCGGGTCCCCGCTCCCCCGTCCCCCATGAATTACCGTCACGCGTTCCACGCCGGCAACCATGCCGACGTGCTCAAGCACATCGCGCTGCTGGCGATCTGCGACGCCCTGGTCGCCAAGCCGGCGCCGGTGTTCGCACTCGATACCCACGCCGGCCGTGGCCTGTACGCGCTCGACAGCAATTCGGCGCAGCGCACCGGCGAGGCAGAAGGCGGCATTGGCCGTTTGATCGCCGAGGCGCCCAAGCACCCGGCCATCGCACGCTACCTGGCTGCGATCCGGGCCTGCCGCCACGAACACGGGCAGGCCAGCTATCCGGGCTCGCCCTGGCTGCTGGCCCACGCCCTGCGCGAACAGGACCGCATCGCCGCCTGTGAACTGCTGCCGGAAGAAGCCGGCCAGCTCAAGTCCGTGTTCGAACGCGACCCGCGCGTTGCCGTGCATGCCCGCGACGGCTATGCCGCGATGAAGGCACTGCTGCCGGCACGCATCGGCGAGACCCGCTACAACCGCGGCCTGGTCCTGATCGACCCGCCCTACGAAGCGCAGCTCGAGGAATTCGACACCGCCATCGCGGCGCTGCGCGAAGGCATCAGCCGCTGGCCGCAGGGGACGTTCGCCCTGTGGTATCCGATCAAGCTGCGCCGCGCACTGCAGCCGTTCTACCGGCGCGCCGCGGCGATCCCGGCCAAGTCGTCGTTCGTGGCCGAACTGCTGGTCCGCGCCGACGACTCGCCGCTGCGCATGAACGGCAGCGGCCTGCTGGTCCTCAACCCGCCCTGGCAACTGGACCAGTCGCTGGCGGGCGTGCTTCCGCTGCTGTCAAAGGTACTCGGCGAAGGCCCGGGCGCGGCCAGCCGGCTGGAGTGGCTGGTGCGGGCGGCGTAGGGAGCTTGGCTCCCCCTGCAAAGTCCAATGGGTCCCGGCGTTCGCCGGGACAACGGTGAAGGACCGTCAGTCCATCTTCTTGTCGGGCTCGAAGAAGCTCCAGCGCACTTCCGGGAAGCTCTGCTTGAGCGCCCGCTCGACCGTGTTGATCTGCTCGGTCAGGGCCGCGACGCTGTGCTCCTCGCGCATGTGCGCCTGCACCGACACCAGCACCTCGTTGCCCAACTGAAGCGTGATCAGGCTGATCACCTGGGTGATCTCCGGGCGCGCATCGAGGAACTCGCGCATCTGCTTCTGCCGCGCCGGGTCCACGCTCTGCCCGATCAGCATTGCCTTGACCTCGATCGCGACGAACACCGCGACCACGATCAACAACGCACCAATCGTGATCGTGCCGATCGCATCCCACAGCGGGTTGCCGGTGACCGCGGCCAGCAGCACCGCAATCAGCGCGAACACCAGGCCGAACAGCGCCGCCAGGTCCTCGCCGAAAATCACCACCAGCTCGGCCTGGCGACTCTCGCGGAACCACTGCCACAGGCTGCGGTTACCACGCGCCTTGTTGACCTCTACGAGGCATGCGCGCATCGACACCGCCTCGGCAACGATGCCGAAGGTCAGCACGCCCGCCGCCCAGTACCAGTGCTTGATCTGCTCGGGGTGCTGGAGTTTGTGGATGCCTTCGTACAACGAGAACATGCCGCCGACGGTGAACAGCATCACCGCCACCAGGAACGACCAGAAATAGATCGCCTTGCCGTAACCGAGCGGGTATTCCGGCGAGGGCGGCTTGCGCGCCTGGCGCATGCCGAGCAACAGCAGCAGCTGGTTGCCGCAGTCGGCCAGCGAATGCACGGTCTCGGCCAGCATCGCGCTGGATCCGGTGAAGAACGCAGCCACGCCCTTGGCGACCGCGATCGCGAAATTGGCGCCCAACGCGAACAGGATCGCGCGGGTCGAATCACCACCACCTGCCATGTGCCTTCCTTAGTGTCTGGGTCGCTGGAGTGCGGAACTTTGGTGCAAAACCTGAACCGCGCGAGTCTAGCATCGGCACATGGCCGGCCAGTACGCGCAGCCCATCGCCGCGACCGGTCAGTCGGCGAGTTCGCGCTGGGTCTTCTTCGGCAGTTTCTCGCGGACCAGTTCGTAGCTGCGCCGGACCAGGTCGCGCAGCTCCTTGGCGGGAACCCGCTTGGGCTGTTCGATGTAGACCCAGTGCGCCCGCGCCAGGTAGGGGGCGGGGATGAAGCCCGGCCGCTCGGTCAGCTCGAGGAACCTCTCGTCTTCGACCTTGAAACTCATGCTGCCGGCCTTCGGCCCGCGCAGGCAGATCACGCAGAACATCTTCCCGGCCAGCGAGAAGACCAGGTCGTCCTCCCACTTCACCGACTCCTCGACCCCCGGCCACGGCTCCAGCCAGGTCCGCAACGTGTCTTCGTTCATATGCTCATTCCCTGCCCCCGCCCCGCCGGCTGGCCGATGAACGGCCCCCGCCCAAGGGCGTCTTGTGAAGATTGTGAATACGCCTCAGCGGGGAAGTGTGCCAATATCCGCCCATGGCCGCGCGCGAACGACTCCCGCCTTGGCACGAAAGAATGCGCCTTCCCAACGGGCGCGAAGTGCTGATACGCCCGATTCGGCCCGAAGACGCCGAACCCATCCGCGCGAGCTTCTCCCTGCTAGAACCCGAAGAGGTCCGCCAGCGCTTTCTGTATGCGCTCAAGGAGCTGACCACGGACATGGCAGACCGGATGACGCGCATCAACCCCAAGACTGAATTCGCACTGGTCGCGGCCGAACCGCTGCCGCCGGGCGAAGCCCTGGTCGGCGCGGTGGCGCGCATCGCCATCGACGAGAACGGGAAGGACGCCGAGTTCGCCATCCTGGTCAGCCACTATGTGGCTGGCATGGGCCTGGGCCGGTACCTGATGACGCGGCTGGTGAAGTGGGCCCGCGGCAAGAAGCTCGACCGTGTTTACGGGGATGTGTTCGAGCACAACCAGGCGATGCTTTCGCTGGCCGAGTCGCTGGGCTTCCAGCGCGAGTTCCAGCAGGACGCACCCGGCCTGATCCGGGTCGCACTGGACCTGAAGGCACGCAAAGCCTGACCTGTCCGCAAGGACGACGTGGTCGCGTTCAATTCTTTGCTCGGGGGGCCTAGCGGCAAGGTGCTGCCGCGCGTCCATGGAAGGACCCCACCTTCCGGACCTGCCATGACCGTTAATGAAGAACGCCTCAACCAGTTCCTGGGCCACGCCGTGGGTGACCTCGGCGCGGCGATGAGCGCCACGCTGATGCTGGTCGGCGACCAGCTCGGCCTGTACCGCGCCCTGGCGAAGCGACCGATGACCTCGGTGCAACTGGCATCGGAAACCGACACCAACGAACGCTACGTGCGCGAATGGCTCGGCAACCAGGCCGCAGGTGGTTATGTCGAGTACGACGCCGCCGCCGACACCTACTCGTTGAGCCCGGAACAGGCGCTGTGCCTGGCCGATCCGGGCGGACCGGTCGACCTGCCCGGCGCGTATTCGCTGGTCGAGGCGACGTTCCATGCGCTGGAGCGCACCAAGGAAAATTTCCGCACCGGCAAGGGCATGGAATGGGGTGAGCACCATCCGTGCCTGTTCCACGGCACCGAGCGTTTCTTCCGCGCCGGTTACAACGCCAACCTGATCACCAGCTGGCTGCCGGCGCTCGATGGCGTGCTCGAGAAACTCAAGGCCGGCGGCAAGGCCGCGGACGTCGGTTGCGGTCATGGTGCGAGCACCACGCTGATGGCGCAGGCGTTTCCGAAATCGAGTTTCATCGGCTACGACTACCACGCTGGTTCGATAGAAGTGGCCAGTGAACGCGCCCGCCAGGCGCGCGTCGACAACGCCTATTTCGAAGTCGCCGACGCCACCAGCTACAGCGGCAACCACTTCGACCTGATCGCGTTCTTCGACTGCCTGCATGACATGGCCGACCCGGTCGGCGCCGCGCGGCATGCATTGCACGCACTCAAGCCCGACGGCACCTGTCTGCTGGTCGAACCTTTCGCCGGCGACAGCGTCGAGGAGAACCTCAACCCGGTCGGTCGGGTCTACTACGGTGCGTCGTCGCAGATCTGCGTGCCGGTATCGCTGGCGCGCAATGGGCCAGCGCTCGGGGCGCAGGCCGGAGAGGCGCGGTTGCGCGCCGTGCTGGAGGAAGCCGGATTCAAGCGCTTCCGTCGGGCCACGCAGACACCGTTCAACCTGGTGCTGGAAGCGCGGCCGTAACGCGTCGTCGATGCAGCAGGAGCCAGCGGGCTGGCTCCTGCGCAAGTGCGTGCGTGATCAGACGATCGTCAGGGTGACGTCGATGTTGCCGCGGGTCGCGTTCGAGTACGGGCAGACCTGGTGGGCCTTTTCGACCAGCGCTTCGGCCTGCTCGCGCGACAGGCCCGGCAGCGAGATCTTCAGCTCGGCCTGGATGCCGAACGCCTGGCCGACCGGGCCGATGCCGACGTTGCCTTCGATGCTGGCGTCTGCCGGGAACGCGATCTTCTCGCGCGAGGCGACGACCTTCAGTGCGCCGATGAAGCAGGCCGAGTAGCCGGCAGCGAACAGCTGCTCCGGGTTGGTGCCTTCGCCGCCGGCGCCACCGAGTTCGCGCGGCGTGGTGAGCTTGACGTCGAGCACGTTGTCGGACGAGACGGCGCGGCCGTCGCGACCGCCGGTGACGGTGGCATGGGCGGTGTAGAGGACTTTGTCGAGGGACATGGGATGACTCCTTTGGGGGTTTGCTGGGGGGCTTGCGTGAAGTGCCGTTGCCGGCGGTGGCCTGTACCTAGTGCAATAGTTGATCGTGCACTATGTATATGTCAGGCGTGCGGGTGCTCATGCGTTCTTCGCCAGGCTCCCGCGCAGGGACTCGAGCTGGTGCTTGAGCGACACCATCTCGTCGATCGAGCACTCGGCGGCGCAGACCAGGTCGGCCGGCACCGTCCGCGCCTTCGCCTTGAGCGCGCGCCCTTCCTGGGTCAACGCGATGATGACTTGGCGCTCGTCATCGAGCGCGCGGGTACGGGTGATCAGGCCGGCGGTCTGCATCCGCTTGAGCAGCGGCGTCAGCGTCGCCGAGTCCAGGAACAGGCGCTCGCCGATCTCGCTGACCGTAATTCCGTCGCGCTCCCACAGCACCAGCATCGCCAGGTACTGCGGGTAGGTCAGGCCGAGCGGGCCGAGCAGCTTGCGGTAGACCTTGTTCAGCGCCAGCCCGGTCGAGTACAGGGCGAAGCACAGCTGCTCGTCGAGCGTCTGCGGCGCCTTGGTCTTCGATGGCTTGGTGGCTGCGGTCTTCATGCTGCGCACTTTACATAGCGCGCTATCTACTTGCAAGCGATCATTATCGCGGCCACTGGAACACTGCGGTCCAGGCCGGGCGTCCCGGGTCCTCCCCGCCCCACTCACGTAAAATGCAGCCTCTTTGCGCTGGCGGCGATGGCTGCCGGCGCTGCACTCGTTTTCCCGATCGCGAAAACCGGAAGAGATCCCCTGATGCCGAAGTCCGATTTTCCCACTCCGCCCTTGCCCAAGGCCGGACAGCAGCGCGCCTGGTGGCGCGCGCCGGCATCGCCTTCCGCGCTGGCCTTCCACATCGCATCGGCGGCGCGTGCGCACGCGGGCCCGGTGCTCGCGGTTGCGCGCGACAACCAGACCGCTCACCAGCTCGAGTCCGACCTGCAAACGCTACTGGCCGGACAGACCGAAGTGCCGGTGCTGGCATTCCCGGACTGGGAAACCCTGCCCTACGACATCTTCAGCCCGCATCCGGACATCGTCAGCCAGCGCCTGTCGGCACTGCATCGCCTGCCGACGCTCAAGCGCGGGATCGTGGTGGTACCCGTCCAGACCCTGCTGCAGCGCCTGGCACCGCTCAAGCACATCGTCGGCGGCAGCTTCGACGTGAAGCTGGGCCAGCGCCTGGACTTGGACGCGGAGAAGCGCCGGCTCGAATCGGCCGGATATCGCCACGTGCCGCAGGTGCTCGACCCGGGTGACTTCGCCGTGCGCGGCGGCCTGCTCGATGTCTATCCGATGGGCGCCGAACAGCCGTTCCGCGTCGAACTGCTCGACGACGAGATCGACACCATCCGCGCCTTCGATCCGGAGTCGCAGCGTTCGCTCGACAAGATCGACTCGGTGCACCTGCTGCCGGGCCGCGAAGTCCCGCTCGATGACGCCTCGCTCAAGCGCGCGCTCGACGCCCTGCGCGACCGCTTCGATCTCGACACCCGTCGCAGCGCGCTCTACCAGGATCTCAAGGCCGGCCTCACGCCGCCGGGCATCGAGTACTACCTGCCGCTGTTCTTCGACAAGACCGCGACGCTGTTCGACTACCTCGGCGACGACATGCTGCCGGTGATCGGCGACGGCGCCTTCGAGGCAGCCGAGCAGTTCTGGACCAACACGGGCGAACGCTACGAGCAGCGGCGCCACGATCTCGAACGTCCCCTGCTGCCGCCGGATACCCTGTACCTGGCTCCGAATGCGCTGCGCGAGCGCCTCAACGAAGGCAACCGCGTCGAAGTCTGCGGCGAAGGCCATCCGCAACGCGATCGCGCGCAGGCCCTGGGTGACCAGCCGGCGCCGGCATTGCCGATCGCCGCCCGCGACCACGCGCCGGCGGATGCGCTCAAGTCATTCCTCGGCAGCTATCCCGGACGCGTGCTGATCGCCGCCGATTCGGCAGGTCGCCGCGAGGCGCTGCTGGAACTGTTGCAGGCGGCCGACCTCCGGCCCGATGTCGTGACGGGCTGGCCGGCATTCGCCCCGGCGCAGAGCCGGTTCGCGATCGCAGTCGCACCGTTCGACGACGGCTTCGCCATCAGCGAGCCGGCGATCGCGGTCCTTACCGAGCGCCAGCTGTTTCCCGAGCGCGCAAGCCAGCCGCGGCGCCGACGCCGCGTCGGCCGCGAACCCGAAGCGATCATCCGCGACCTGGGTGAACTCAGCGAAGGCGCGCCGATCGTCCACGAGGATCACGGCGTCGGTCGCTACCGCGGCCTGATCACGCTGGAAGCCGGCGGTCTGCCGGGCGAGTACCTGGAGATCGAATACGCCAAGGGCGACCGGCTGTATGTGCCGGTCGCGCAACTGCACCTGATCAACCGCTACTCCGGCGCCTCCGACGAAACCGCGCCGCTGCATTCGCTCGGTGGCGAGCAGTGGACCAAGGCCAAGCGCAAGGCGGCGGAGAAGGTCCGCGACGTCGCTGCCGAACTGCTCGAGATCCAGGCCAAGCGCCAGGCCCGCGCAGGGCTTGCGATCGACATCGACCGCAGCATGTACGAGCCGTTCGCCGCCGCGTTCCCGTTCGAGGAGACGCCCGACCAGCATTCGGCGATCGAGGCGGTGATCCGCGACCTGGGCTCGAGCCAGCCGATGGACCGCGTGATCTGCGGCGACGTCGGCTTCGGCAAGACCGAAGTCGCGGTGCGTGCCGCCTTCGTCGCCGCCGCCGCCGGCAAGCAGGTCGCAGTGCTGGTGCCGACCACGCTGCTGGCCGAGCAGCACTACCGCACCATGCGCGACCGCTTCGCCGACTGGCCGCTCAAGGTCGAGGTGCTGTCGCGCTTCAAGACCGCCAAGGAGATCAAGGCCGAACTGGAGAAGGTGGCCGAGGGCAAGATCGACGTCGTCGTCGGCACCCACCGTCTGCTGCAGCCGGACGTGCGCTTCAAGGACCTGGGCGCGGTGATCGTCGACGAGGAGCAGCGCTTCGGCGTCCGCCAGAAGGAGGCGCTGAAGGCACTGCGTGCCAACGTCCACCTGCTGACGATGACCGCCACGCCCATTCCGCGCACACTCAACATGGCCATGGCCGGCCTGCGTGACCTGTCGATCATCGCCACCCCGCCGGCGCATCGCCTGGCGGTGCAGACGTTCGTGGTGCCGTGGGATGACGCGCAGCTGCGCGAGGCGTTCCAGCGCGAACTGTCGCGCGGCGGCCAGGTGTACTTCCTGCACAACGACGTCGAGAGCATCGGCCGCATGCAGCGCCAGCTGGAGGAACTGGTGCCGGAGGCGCGCATCGGCGTCGCCCACGGCCAGATGCCCGAGCGCGAACTGGAACGGGTGATGCTCGACTTCCACAAGCAGCGCTTCAACGTGCTGCTGTCGACGACGATCATCGAATCGGGCATCGACATCCCCAACGCCAACACCATCATCATGAACCGCGCCGACAAGTTCGGCCTGGCGCAGCTGCACCAGCTGCGTGGTCGCGTCGGTCGTTCCCACCACCGTGCCTATGCCTACCTGGTGGTGCCGGACAAGAAATCGATCACCGCCGATGCGCGCAAGCGCCTGGATGCGATCGCGGCGATGGACGAGCTCGGCGCCGGCTTCACCCTGGCCACGCACGACCTGGAAATCCGCGGCGCCGGCGAACTGCTCGGCGAGGAACAGAGCGGACAGATGGCCGAGGTCGGTTTCAGCCTCTACACCGAGCTGCTCGAACGCGCGGTTCGCTCGATCAAGCGTGGCGAACTGCCCGATGTCGACGGCAGCCATGCCCGCGGCGCCGACGTCGAACTGCACGTGCCAGCACTGATACCGGACGACTACCTGCCTGACGTGCACACGCGCCTGACGCTGTACAAGCGCATCAGCGGCGCACGTGACGCCGATGAGCTGCGCGAACTGCAGGTGGAGATGATCGACCGCTTCGGCCTGCTGCCGGACGCGGCCAAGCACCTGTTCGCCATTGCCGAGCTCAAGCAGCGCGCGACCACGCTGGGCATCCGCAAGCTCGACCTGGGCGAAAAGGGCGGGCGCGTGCAGTTCGTCGAGAAGCCGAACGTCGATCCGATGGCGATCATCAAGCTCATCCAGGGCCAGCCAAAGCTCTACCGGATGGAGGGACCGGACAAGCTGCGCATGACCCTGGAACTGCCCGATGCACAGTCGCGGCTGCTGGCGGCGCGCGGAATCGTCACGGCATTGCAGCCGGCCTGACATGCCGGGGACGGCGACAGGGTTGCGGGGAAGACGCTATCGTTGCGCGGCAACCCTGCCGCGGAACGCTCGATGAAGCTCACCCTGCCCTGCCTGCTTGCCCTCGCCCTCCTCGCCGGTTGCGTGACCCGACCGCCGCCGGCGACCACCTTCACGCTGGTGCGGCATGCCGAGAAGGTGCCCGATGGCTCGAAAGACCCGGAGCTGACCCCGGCCGGACTGGCCCGTGCCGACGCGCTGGCGGTGCGGCTGGCCGACGCACCGCTCGATGCCGTCTATTCCACGGACTTCCGCCGAACACAGCAGACTGCGGCACCGACTGCGCGCGGACATCACCTCACGGTGATCACCTATGACGCAAAGGAATCCGCGGCCGACTTCTCGACCCGGCTCAAGCGCGAGCACGCCGGGCAAAGCGTGCTCGTGGTCGGTCATAGCAACACCATTCCCGGCATCGCATCGGCACTGTGCAGCTGCGCGGTGGCGGAGATGAGCGAGGCCGAGTACGACCGGCTGACGACGGTGCGCATCGCCGCCGATGGCAAGGCGACGCTCGAGGAAGGCCGGCAGTAGCTATAGCTGCGACTCGACCGGCAGCCAGCCGATCACGCGCGCAATCGCGCGCCTGCCGATGCCTACCGCCGGTTCGTGCGTCCATTCCCGTGGCGGCTGCGCCGAGCCGTCGCGCCAGCGCAGTTCGCCATCGTCGAGCCACAGCTTGTAGCTGTTGGACGCACTGGTCTTGGCCTCGAAGGTCCGCTGCAGGTCGCCGCTGAGCTGGCGGTCGCTGAAGAGGATGCCCATCTCGGTGTTGAGGTTGATCGAGCGTGGGTCGAGATTGAACGAGCCGACGAAACCAACGTTGCCGTCGGCCACGAATGCCTTGGTGTGCAGGCTGGCATCGCTGGAACCGAAGCCACTGCCACCACTGCCACTGCCCCGGCCACCCCCGCCGCCACGTGACATCAGCTCGAACAGGTCGACTCCGCCCTCGAGCAGCGGCAATCGATACGGTGCGTAACCGCCATGGACCGCGGCGACATCGGTGGCGGCCAGTGAGTTGGTCAGGACACCGACGTGGACGCCGCGCTTGCGCATGCCCACCAGTGCGGCGACGCCCTGGTCGCCCGGCACGAAGTATGGCGAGATGATGAAAAGCTCGCGTCGCGCGGCCATCGCCGCCGGCACCAGCACGTCGGCCAGCCAGCCCTTGCGTGGCGCGCCCTCGGCCTTCGCCGGCGGATCGGAATAGACGTGCGCGTCGCGCGTCCAGCGCGGCAGTTTCTCGCCGCGCAGCACTGCCGCAATCGTCGGCGACTGGCGCAGCTTGGCCAGGTAGGGGTGGGCGTTGCGCGACTTGTATTCGAGGTCGACGATCCGCCGCAAACGCTGCAGCGACACCTCGTCGCTGTCGACCAGGGCCGACAGCGGAATGGCCGACGGACTGTTCCAGAAGGCGTCGAAGATCGCGGCGGTTTCCTGCACCGGCGGCCCGATCACGGCCAGGTCGGCATCCATGAAATTCGATTGCGACGACGCGCCGAAGTACTCGTCGCCGATGTTGCGGCCACCGACCACCGCGATCCGGCCGTCGACGATCCACGCCTTGTTGTGCATGCGACGGTTGAGGCTGAATCCGCGCAGCAGCATCTCCACGCCGCGCATGAAACTCGAGGCGCGTCCGCGCGACGGGTTGAACATCCGCACTTCGACCTTCTCGTGCTGATCCAGCGCCGCCAGCACCGAATCCTTCTTGTGCGAGTTGAGGTCGTCCAGCAGCAGGCGCACGCGGACGCCGCGATCGGCCGCGCGCAGGACTTCGTGGACGATCAGGTTGCCGGTCAAGTCCGGCTTCCAGATGTAGTACTGGAGGTCGAGGCTTCGGCCGGCAGCGCGTGCACTGACTGCGCGCACGGCAAACGCATCGAGGTTGTCGTTGATCAGCGACAGCCCGGCCTCGCCCGCGTGCGCCTGCGTCATCGGCGCGATCGCCCGGTCGACCGGTGTCTCGACCCGATCGGCCGCGATGGCCTGCGACGGTGCGCCGCGCGCGTAATGGGCAAAGCGGCCATAGCTGAAGACCGATGCCGCCGAGGCAACGAGCAGCACGACGACAGTGATACCCACCCAGCGGAGCTTCCTGGTCATGGTGTTCCCGGTAGTGACGCGGATGGGAAGGCGCGGGCCGATTCTAGCCATGGCGCCTGCACGACCGCTTCACATCGGCGCTTACAATTGAGGCCATGAGCCGACTGACAAGATCGCTTGCCTGCGCCGCACTGATCCTCCTCCTGGCCGGCTGTGCCAGCCCGGTGCGCGACGCCATCCAGGTCTCGGGCAACCAGCAGTTCACGCTGCGACCGGGCGAGCGGGCCACCCTGCCCGGACAATCTTCACTGCGTTACACCGGCGTGGCCAACGACTCACGCTGCCCGCCGACGGTGCAGTGCGTGTGGGCCGGCGACGCGGAGGTGAAGCTGGTGTTCGAACAGGCCGGCAAGGATGCCGACGTCGTGCTGCACAGCGCAAACCCGGCGCCGCAACCGATGGGGCCGTGGTCACTCACGCTGGTCGGGCTGGAACGCGGCGCCGCACCGGCTGCCACGCTGCGGCTGGAAAACGGCGAAGGCGGCGGAGGCTAGCGTTCGCTGGCCGTAACGGGCTGTTTCATCAAACGCTACGCAGCCGCCAGCGATGGCATGCCAAGCTGCGGCGCATCAGTCACGACGAGGAACCGACATGACCACGATCGTCTCACCGCGCGTACACGACCTCGGCGGATTCCAGGTGCGACGCGCCGTGCCCAGCATCCAGGCGCGATCGGTCGGCCCGTTCGTGTTCGTCGACCACATGGGCCCGGCGGTGTTCGAAGTGGGACGCGGCATCGATGTCCGCCCGCATCCGCACATCGGCCTGGCCACGGTGACCTTCCTTTGGTCGGGCACGATCACGCACCGCGACACGCTCGGCAGCTACCAGGACATCAATCCCGGCGACGTCAACTGGATGACGGCCGGACGCGGCATCGCCCACTCCGAGCGCACGCCAGCGACCCTGCGCGAACACGAGCATCCGCTGCACGGCATGCAGACCTGGGTCGCACTGCCGCGCTCGGAAGAAGAAGCCTCTCCCGGCTTCTTCCACCACCCGGCCGCCTCCCTGCCGCAGCAGCGCCGCAATGGCAGCTGGCTGCGCGTCGTCGCCGGTCGCGGTTATGGCGAGGAGTCGCCGGTGAAGGTCTACAACGGAACCCTGTACGTCGCCATCGACCTGGACGCCGATGCCGAGCTGCCGCTCGACGACGGCCATGCCGAACGGGCGTTGTATGTGCTGGAAGGTGACGCCCAGCTCGACGGCGCCGACATCCCGGCGATGCACCTGGTCGTGCTCGACCCCGGCACCCGGCCGAAGCTGCGGGCGCGGACCCCGGTCAAGGCCATGTTGCTGGGCGGGGAGCCGCTGGACGGTCCACGCCACATGTGGTGGAACTTCGTGTCCAGCTCCAAGGAGCGGATCGAGCAGGCCAAGCAGGACTGGCTGGAGGGACGGTTCGGCAAGGTCCCGGGCGACGACGAGTTCATCCCCCTGCCGGAGCGCTGAGGCCGCCTGGGAGCCCTCGCCGCTGCTTTCGGCCCCCTCCGGGCCGGACCGCCCCCCGGTCCGGCCGGATCCATAAGCCAGGTCACCCGCCTATTAAGCAACGTTATTTGTCAAGTGCCGTTTTCTGGACTATGTTCGGTCCAGATCGGGCAACTTGATCACGTTTTGGTCAAACCGGTCTGGTGTTCAGGGGTTTGGGGCTGTTAGGCAATTGACCACAGGGGGTTAGTCGTGAAAACGACGGCATGGCGTATGTCGGCCTTGCCCGTGCTCGCCGGGCTCATGTTCGCGGCGAACGCACAGGCACAGGACCAGGGGACGTGTCCGCAACTGCCCGCAAGCTCGGGGCTGGTCTGGGAGTACAAGGGCAGCGGTGGAGCCGACTTCTGTCGCGCACTACGTGAGGACGGCTCGGAGGCATTCGGCCTGTACATCTCGGCGAAGTCACCGTTCGCGCCCAAGCGCGGCAATCGTGCCGAAGCCGGAATGATCGATGGGCAGAGCATGTACTGGTACAAGGGCGAGGTCGCGATCAAGCCCGACATGCAGGTACGTGAAACGCTGATCGAGCTGCCGGACGGTCGCACCGCGCACATCTGGCTGCAGGCCAGCGATGGACAGCTTGGCAACTCGATCATGCTGGCGCAGTCGATCCGGTTCCCGGCAACGCGACTGAGCAGCAAGTAAGCAACCGTGGATGCCGCGGCCTGGCCGCGGCTCGCGGGCGCGTGCGCGCACCGCTGCAAGTACCAACAGGCAAGCCCGCCTGCTGGCGAGCTGACGTGCCTGCCGGCACATGCATTGCGATCATCTGCCGCCGACCTGGCTGCACGCGCACATCGGGTCAACATCACTCCGGCTCTACAGCCGCCTCCTAAGATGGGCCGGCCCCGCCCTGCGGCTGGGTGCATCCACTGCATCAGCACCGCCCGGGCGGAACGTTGGCAGTACGACCCGGGCTTCCGTCACTTCGCAAGGAAGGAACTGGAGGCAGCATGATCAAGCGTCTAGGGGCAGAGTTCATCGGCACGTTCTGGCTGGTACTGGGCGGTTGCGGCAGCGCAGTGCTGGCGGCCAATTTCGGCGGCGATGGCAACCCGCTCGGCATCGGCTTCGTCGGCGTGTCGCTCGCTTTCGGCCTGACGGTGCTGACCGGCGCCTACGCGCTCGGCCACATCTCCGGCGGTCACTTCAATCCGGCGGTGAGCTTCGGCCTGTGGGCCGGCGGTCGCTTCCCGGCGCGTGATCTTCTTCCCTACATCATTGCGCAGGTGCTCGGCGGCCTGTTCGCCGGTTTCATCCTGTGGCACATCGCCAGCGGCACGGCCACGTTCGCGGTCGATCCCAATGCGGCCGGTGCGTTCGCCAGCAACGGCTACGGTTCGCATTCGCCGGGCGGCTATTCGATTGCCGCGGCGTTCCTGTGCGAGATCGTGATGACGGCGATGTTCCTGGTGGTGATCCTCGGCGCGACGCACCCGCGCGCACCGGCGGGCTTCGGACCACTGGCGATCGGCCTGGCACTGACCCTGATCCATCTGATCAGCATCCCGGTCACCAACACGTCGGTGAATCCGGCGCGTTCGACCGGTGTCGCGGTGTTCGCCGGCGCAGCCGCGATTTCGCAGCTGTGGCTGTTCTGGGTCGCTCCGATCGCGGGCGGACTGCTCGGCGGCGTGATCTATCGCTGGCTGGGGGATGACGCCCAGCGCTGAGGATGGTTTCAGGAAATGCAAACGGGCCGCGATGCGGCCCGTTTGTTCCTGCGCCTTTAGAACCGGCCTTCCTGGAAATCGACGAAGGCCTGCATGATCTGCTCCTTCGTGTTCATCACGAACGGACCGTAGCGCGCCACCGGCTCACGCAGCGGACGACCGGCGACCAGGATCACGCGCACGCCCTTGAGGCCTGCCCTGAGCTTGAACACGCGACCGCCGTTGAGCACCGCCAACTGCTGCGTCGACAACGGCCGCGCATCGTCGCCATCGCCGATCGTGCCCTCGCCTTCGAATGCGTAGGCGAATGCGTTGTGGCCATCGGGCAACTCGTACTGCCACGACGTTCCCGCAGCCAGCTCGATGTCGAGGTAAACCGGATCGGTTGCCGGCTGCTGGATGGGACCGGCGACGTCGCCGATGCGACCGGCGATCAGCTTCACGGTCACGCCCGGTGCCGGCTGCAATTGCGGGATGCGATCGGGAGCAAATTCCTGGTACTGCGGCTCCGCCATCTTCTCGCTCGCCGGCAGGTTCACCCACAGCTGGAAACCGCGCATGCGGCCTTCGTGCTGCTCGGGCATTTCCGAATGCACCAGGCCACGACCGGCGGTCATCCATTGCACGCTGCCGGGCACCAGCACGCCCTCGTTGCCGTGGTTGTCCTTGTGGCGCATGCGCCCGTCGAGCATGTAGGTGACCGTCTCGAAACCGCGATGCGGATGATCGGGGAAACCGGCCAGGTAGTCCTCGGGCTTGTCGGTGCCGAACTCGTCGAGCATCAGGAACGGATCGAGCATGTCCAGCTGCGGGGTACCGATGACGCGGGTCAGGCGTACGCCGGCGCCGTCGGAGGCCGGCATGCCGCGGATGACGCGACCGATGCGGGCAAAGTCCTGGCTGATGTCGGGGTGGCTCATGGCGTACTCCGGATTACTGGTTGACTGCCCGTCAATGTCGGGTGCGCGCCGCAGGGCCGCCAGCATCGCCGATGGAACGATCCATTACAGCGCGCGGACGGCAGCCCGGGCTCAGGCGCGCCGGCTGATCACGTAGACCGTCGCCGGCGGCACGTTGAGCAGGACGAACTCCCCGCGCTCGACCTCAAGGCCGAGTTCCTCGACCACCTCCGCGGCGACCGGCGACTGCGGACCGTAAGTGAACTGGAGGAAGCGGCCACCCTCGCGCAGGCACTCGAACGAGGCCTGCAGGATCCCGAGCTGGGTGTCGCGCGGCATGCTCAGGAAACCCAGGCCCGACACGATCGCGTCGGCCGGTCCGTCGGCCAGGTAACCGTCGCCTGTGGCGAGCTGGACGAGGTCACGGGCGTCGCCGAGCACGATGCGCACCTGCGGGAATCGCGTGCGCAGGTGCGCGTGCAATTCCTCGTTGAGTTCCAGCACCATCAGCTCGCGACCGAGGATCCCGCGCGCAAGCAGCGCGCGGGTGATGGCCCCGGTGCCCCCGCCCAGTTCGATCACCCGGCGCGCGCCCTCGGGCAAAGCGGTGACCATCGCCGCGGCCAGGTCGCGGCCGGATGGCGCCACCGCCGCCATGCGCGCGGGATTGCGCAGCCACTGCCGGAAGAACGTCCACGAACCTTTCGGGAGCGTCAGCCGGCGCATGGGCTTACCTCAGGCGAGCCGCCGCAGGCGCCAGCAGCGGTGGATGCGGGCGTCTCGCTCGAAGTCCGGCGGGATCGTCTGCGCGCTGATGTCGACGCATTCGGCGAACTGGTCGATCGCCGCCTGGTCCAGGCGGAAACGGCGGAAGTTGTTGGAGAAGTACAGCACGCCGCCATCGGCCAGGCGCTCCACTGCCGCGCGCAGCAGGCGCACGTGCTCGGCCTGGACGTCGAAGTCTTCCGCGCGCTTGGAGTTGGAGAAGGTCGGCGGGTCGCAGAAGATCAGGTCGTACTGCTGCGTGTCCGCTTCCAGCCAGGTCAGCGCATCGGCTTGGACCAGGCGGTGACGCGTGCCGCCGACGTTGTTCTCGCGCAGGTTGTCGGCGCACCACTCCAGGTAGGTCGCCGACAGGTCGACGGTCGTGGTGCTGCGCGCGCGGCCGACCGCCGCATGCACGGTGGCCGCGCCGGTGTAGCCGAACAGGTTGAGGAAGCGCGTGTCCTCGGCTTCGGCGCCGATGCGCAGGCGCATCGGCCGGTGATCGAGGAACAGGCCGGTGTCGAGGTAGTCGAACAGGTTCACGCGCAGGCGTGCATCGCCCTCACGCACCGTCACCAGCTCGCCACGCGAATCGAACTGCCCGTACTTGCTGCCGCCCTTGCCGCGGGCGCGGGTCTTCAGGGCGACGTTCTCGCGCGGCACGGCGAACACGTCGCGCGCCGCCGCCAGCAATTCGTTGAGTCGCTTGCGCTGCACGGCCTCGGGGATGTCTGCCGGTGCCGCGTATTCCTGTACGTGCAGGAACGTGCGCGGCGTGGCCTCGTCGGTGACGTAGACGTCGATCGCCGCCGAATACTCCGGCAGGTCGGCGTCGTAGGCGCGGTAGCAGCTGATGTGCTCGCGCTCGCGCCAGGACTTGAGCTTGCGGATGTTCTTGCGCAGGCGGTTGGCGACCATCTGCGCGCCTTCCGACAACGTCGGCGCCGGCTCGTCGGCCGCGCGTTCGCGCTGCGGCGGTGCCACCGGATCGCAGACGATCAGCGTGCATTCGATCGCGCCGTTGAACAGCTGGTATTTCTTGCCGGCGCGCAGGCCGGTGGCGCGCGCCAGTTCGGCGTCGCCGCACAGGAGGCTGGCACGCCACTCCGGCACGGTGCGCTTGAGCGAATCGCCAAGGCCGCGGTACAGGGCGGCGTCGGCAGCCAGGCGGGCATCGTAGGGTGGGTTGCAGACGACGAGGCCTGGAGCGCTCTCACTCTCGGCAGTGCCGGGTGCTTCGAGCGAACGGATATCGCCGACACGCCAGTCGATCACGCCTGCCAGGCCCGCCAGCACCGCGTTGTCCTGCGCGGCGCGGATCGCATGCGGATCCAGGTCGCTGCCGAAGAACGCCGGGCGCAGGGCATTCATGCCGGTGGCCTCACGCGCACGTGCCGCGTCCACCAGCTGCTGCCACGACGACGCATCGAAGCCGAGCCAGCGGGTAGGCACGCCGTTGCCATGCCGTTGCAGGCCGGGCGCGACGTCGGCCGCCATCAGCGCGCCTTCGATCAGCAGCGTGCCGCTGCCGCACATCGGGTCGAGCAGCGCGCCGCCGGCCGCGTACACCTTCGGCCACTGCCCGCGCATCAGCACCGCGGCGGCGAGGTTTTCCTTCAGCGGTGCTTCGCCCTGCTTGCTGCGCCAGCCGCGGCGATGCATCGGGCCGCCGCCGAGGTCGATCGAGACGATCGCGCGGCCCTTGCGCACGACCAGGTTCAAACGCAGGTCGGGGGCTTCGACGTCGACGTCGGGGCGCGAACCGGTGCGGGCGCGCATCACGTCGACCACGGCGTCCTTGACGCGCTGCGCGGCGTAGCGCGCATGCGTGATCGCATCGCCGGACACATGTGCGTCGACCGCGACCGTATCGCCCTGGGCCAGGTGCTGCGGCCAGTCGATGGCGGCGGCGCCGGCGTACAGCGCGTGCTCGTCGGGGCAATCGAATTCGGCGATCGGCCACAGCACGCGGCTGGCCAGGCGCGACCACAGCACCGCACGCTGTGCATCGAGCGCGCTGCCTTCGACATTGGCACCGGCCATGGCCGCGGTTGCGCGCGTGCAGCCGAGTGCGACGAGTTCGTCGGCGAGCAGGTATTCCAGGCCCTTGCCGCAGCTTGCGAAGAATTTCATGGCTTACAGCACCGACAGCAGGGAAGCGAAGGCATCGGCGCTGGCCTCGACGTGGTCGGTCAGGCGATGGCCGTCGTTGACCAGCAGCAGGCGCGAACCGCGCTCGCGCGCCCATTCGACGACGGCGCTGGCCGGGATCAGGTCATCGTGCCAGCCATGGATGATCGAGGTCGGCACGGCGGCGGCTTCAAGGCGCGGCGCCGGGCCCATCTTGATGGGCGGTGCCATCAGGAACAGGCCGGCGGTCGGCACCTGCAGCGACACCAGTCCGGAGATGTAGGCGCCCAGGCTCGAGCCGGCCAGCACCACAGGGCCGCGCGCGGCGGCAGCGCGCGCCAGCCCGAGCAGGCGCTGCAGCCGGCTGTGCACGTCGCCCAGCTCGCTGATGTCGCGACGCGCATCCAGGTCGGTGAAGTCGGGGCGTTCATGGCTCCAGCCCAGGCGATCGGCGACGTCCGCCAGCGCGGTCACCTTGGTGGCGTCGGGTCCGCTCTCGAAACCGTGGGAAAGGATGCAATGTCCGCGCGTGCTGCTCATGTCGTCTCTGGTCAATCCTGGAGTGCGACGACGGCGTCGCCGAGGTGGATGGTGCCGCCGTCGAGAATGCGCGCGCACAGTCCGCCATGGCCGCGCATCGCGTTGTAGCCGCCAGCGCCGAGCGCGGCCTCCATGCGCGAGCACGGATCGCAGTCGTCGGTGCCTTCGAGCACGACCTCGCCGATGCGGAAGCGGCGTCCCTTGAGCGCGACCAGCGGCAGCCCGGAGACGACGAGGTTGCGGCGCAGCGTTGCCGGCGCCACGGCGTCATGGCCGGACAGCGCCGCGATCACCGGCAGGTGTTCGGCCTGGATCAGGGTGATGCCGCGCTCGCCGCTGCCGCCGCTGTAGCGGTCGCCGACCAGGCCTGCGCCGGTCTGGGCGATCACCTGCGTGACCGCATCCATGGCGACCTCGCGCTTCGGACGCAGGCCGATCCATTCGACCCGGCCCTGGCGCGGCAGCATGGCCATCAATTTGCCGAGTTCGGAGTCGGCGGGAGGGAGCTTCATGGCGGGGATCCGTGCAGTCACGTTGTCGACCGGCTGGGGCAATCTGCGCTGTTCGAACCGGCGCCGGGGCGCGCGGTTCGCGGGGCTCGACGTCCGTATCGTTCAAAGTGGGGTCGTCGGGGCCGGCGGCCAGCAAGGCCGGGCGGGGGCGAATGGTAGCATCCGGCCCCATGTCGCCCGACCTTACGGCTCCGCCCATCGCCTTCGATCCCCTCCCCTACCAGGACCGGCTGGAGGCGCGGACGCTCGACCAGATCGACCTGGCAGTGATCCACTGCACCGAGCTGCCGGACCTGGCGATGGCACGCCGCTTCGGCGAGGAAGTGCTCTACGAAGGCTCGCAGACCGGCAACAGCGGCCACTACTACATCGACCGCGATGGCAGCCTGCACCAGTACGTCGCCCTCGACCGGGTCGCCCACCACGTGCGCGGCTATAACCCGCGCGCGATCGGCATCGAGCTGGTCAACCGCGGCCGCTACCCGGACTGGCTGGCGGCGGACCACCAGGCGATGGGCGAGCGCTACACGCCCGAGCAGATCGAGGCGCTGGTGTCGCTGCTGCTGCACCTGCAACGCACGCTGCCCTCGCTGCGGCATATCGCCGGCCACGAGGACCTGGACACCACCACGGTCGCCGCCAGCGACGATCCGTCGGTGCAGGTGCAGCGCAAGCTCGACCCGGGGCCGCAGTTTCCCTGGGCGCAGGTGATGGCGGCGGTGGATCTCGAACGGCTTCCGTAGCCGGGCCGCCTCGGGGCGCACGGTTATACTTCCGATCCGCGTCCCACGAGTTTTCCGCGCATGACTTCACCCGCTTCCGAGCAAGTCGTTCCCGAGCTGGTCGAGCTGCTCTCGCTGGAACGACTGGAAGACAACCTGTTCCGCGGCCAGAGCCGCGACATCGGCACCAAGTACGTCTTCGGTGGCCAGGTCGTCGGCCAGGCGCTGTCGGCGGCGCAGGCGACGATGTCCGAGCCGCGCGGCGCGCACTCGCTGCACGCCTACTTCCTGCGCGCCGGTGACGTCTCCGCGCCGATCGTCTACCAGATCGACCGCACCCGCGATGGCGGCAGTTTCTCCGTGCGCCGGATCACCGCGATCCAGCACGGCGAGGTGATCTTCTTCATGGCCGCCTCGTTCCAGCAGCACGAGGACGCAGTCGAGCACCAGCTGACCATGCCCGAGGTGCCCAAGCCGGAGGACATCGACCCGGCGCCGCCGGTGCCAGAGCACGTGATGGCGACGCTGCCGACCAAGGTCCAGCGCTGGCTGTCGCGGCAGGGACCGTTCGAGTTCCGCCACGTCTACCCGCGCGACGAGCTCAACCCGCCCAAGCGGCCGCCGTATCAACAGGTCTGGTTCCGCCTGAGCGAGCGCGTCGGCGACGCCCCGGAACTGCACCGCGCCCTGCTCGCCTACGCCTCCGATTTCCACCTGCTCGGCACCGCGACCTTCCCGCACGGCATCAGCTACTACCAGCCGAACGTGCAGATGGCCTCGCTCGACCACGCGATGTGGTTCCACCGTCCGTTCCGTGCCGACGAATGGCTGCTGTATTCGATCGACAGCCCGAGCGTGCAGAGCAGCCGTGGCCTCGCCCGCGGACAGATCTTCGACCGCGACGGCCGCCTGGTCGCCAGCACCGCGCAGGAAGGCCTGATCCGCGTCGTTCGCGATGCGGCCGCGGCCGCGCAGGTTCCGGCGAAGGAATGACCGCGCGATGAGACAGGTATTCAGCAGCCAGCGCCTGGAAAACGTCGAGCAGGTCGCGCAGATGATGCGCGACGCCGACATCGAGGTGCGCATCACCAACGGCCGTTCGTACAAGGGCGGTCGCCGCGGCACTTTCAGCTACAGCGAACCCGGCGGCCCGAAGCCGGCGGTGTGGGTGGTGCGCTCGGAGGACCAGGTGCGCGCCCGCGAGATCCTGCGCGACGCCGGCCTGCTGGAGTCCACGCGCGAGAGCTTCCGCGGCCCCAGCTTCCGCTTCGAGCCCGAAACCCAGGGCAAGTCGCCGCAACAGTCGCGCATGCTGCGGATCAAGCTGGTGCTGATGGCGGGCATCGTGATCATCGGCGGCCTGGTGATCCGGCACGCGGTCAACCTGGACATCGCCAACGAAGCGCTCAAGGAGCATCCGCTCGATGGCTCCACCGCGGCCATCCCGCAGCCGCTGGCGGCGGCGGTGCTGGCGCAGGAATTGCCGAAGGCGCGGCTGGACGTGCTGTGCCTTGCCGTCGATGGCAAGGACGCGCCGGCAACGCTGGTCAGCGCGATGCAGCAGCCCGGCCGCCAGGTCGTGCCGGCGTCGCAATGCGTGCGCAATGCGAACGACGAAGTCGGCAGCCAGCAACGTGCCACCGGCGCGCCGGCACTCATCATCGACGTGCACGCGTTCCGCCCGCAGAAGCGCGATGCCGCCAACGACGACGCGATCACCGGCGTGGTCGAGTACACGGCCTACCACCACCGCATGTCGGCCTCGTACAAGACGCTGGAAGTGACCCAGGTCGGCGGCACCGGCTGGAAGGTCGTGCGCACGATCAAGCACGTGTCGATGTAGGCCGGCGACAGCCAAAAAAAAACCCGTGCCGCGGAGACCCGGCACGGGTAGTTGGGATTCGCAGGACAGCCAGCACGTTGTTGTGCAGGCATCGACCTCGCCCGCCTGGGAAAGTTCAGTGGCGGGGCGAGTGCTTGAGATCGTCCCGGGTCAGGTAGCCGTCGCGGTCCTCGTCCATGAACGCGAACCCCTTGCTCAGGCGCGGCATGTTCTCGCTGACCTCAAGCTTGCTCAGCTTGCCGTCGTGGTTGAGGTCGGCCGCGGCGAAGCGCTCCTCGGCCTGCTTGGCCCGCTCGGCCTCACGCTGCGGACGCATCTTCTCGTGATAGCTGCGCAGCTCGCTGCGGACGACGTAGCCGTCTCGATTGCCGTCGACCTGGTCGAAGCTCTTGGTGAGCCACGGCAACGACGAAGCCTCGGTCTTGCTGATGCGACCGTCGCCATCCTTGTCGGCGTCGATCAGACCGCCCATGCCACCGCCATGCCCGCGGCCCTTGCCGCCGTGATGGGGGCGCTCGGAGCGATCGAGCTTGCCATCCTTGTTGACGTCGAGCTGGTCGAACTTCGCCGCCAGGCGCGGGCTGGCAGCGGCTTCGTTGCGGTCGACCACGCCGTCGTCGTTGACGTCGAGCTTCGGGCGCGGCGCATGCGTGCCATCGCTGGCCTGGGTCGCGGCCAGCGCGGTGCCGGCGGTGACGATCGCGGCGATGGCGACGGCAAGCACGGCGGACAGGGAATTGCGCTGTTTCATGAGTGGGACTCCTGCGGGTGGCGTCGGTTGGCGCCGATGACCACATCAACGCCCGGCCATGGTTGCGGTTGACAGCGGGCGGGCCGCGTTCAGTCGCGCGACAGCATTTTCCTCACGCGCCACGGCGCTATGCTGGCGCCATGGGCACCGAACCGCAGGACAGCGACGATCTCCGCCTGTTCCATACCGGCGAGCACGCCTGTGGCTACTGGCCCGAGCGCGTCGCCCGCGACCTCGTGCTCGACCCGCGCGACCCGCGCCTGCGGCAGTGGTACCCGCACGCACTGGGCTGGGGTTTCCGCCGCTCCGGTGACATCGTCTACCGCCCCCATTGCGCCGGCTGCCGTGCCTGCGTGGCAGTGCGCATCCCGGTCGACCGCTTCGTCCCCGACCGCAGCCAGCGCCGCTGCCTGGCCCGCAATGCCGGCGTCGAGATGCGGGTGCTGCCAACCCAGCGCACGCCCGAGCAACTGTCGCTGTACCGCCGCTACCTGGCTGCCCGCCACGCCGGCGGCGGCATGGACGGCCACGGCGCGACCGAGTTCGACCAGTTCCTGATCGGCAGCTGGAGCGAAGGCCGCTTCCTGGAGCTGCGCGAGGCATCCACGCACGGCCCCGGCAAGCTGCTGGCGGTGGCGGTGACCGACGTGACCGAAGCGGCGCTGTCGGCGGTCTACACCTTCTACGACCCGGACCTCGCAGATCGCGGCCTGGGTACGCTGGCGATCCTGCGCCAGCTGGAATGGGCCCGGCGCGAGCGCCGTCGCCACCTCTACCTGGGCTACTGGATCCAGGGCCACGCGAAGATGGACTACAAGCGCCGCTTCCGCCCGCTGGAAGCATTCGATGGCCGCGACTGGCACGACCTGCCGCTGGCCTGATCCTGTCATTGCCGCTGCGCGCCGGCATGACATCATCGCGCGATGAACAGACTCTCCCTTCCCCTCATTGGCGCCGCCCTTTCGCTGCTTTGCGCGTGCACGCAGGTAAACATCAAGGGCGATCCGGAAGCATGGGCCCGATCGATGAGCTCCGACACGAACCTGCGCGTGGCGACGTACAACACCTCGCTCTATGACGACCAGGACGGCGGACTGATCCACCGCCTGGAGGCCGGCGACCCCGGCGCGCGCAAGATCGCCGCGGTGTTGCAGCGCGTGCGCCCCGACCTGGTGCTGCTCAACGAGTTCGACTACGACGCCCAGGGCACGGCCGCCGACCTGTTCCAGCGCGACTACCTCGCCGTCGCCCAGGCCGGCGGTGGCGAACCGCTCAAGTACCCGTACCGCTACCTGGCCCCGGTCAACACCGGCGTGCCGAGCGGTCTCGACTTGGATGGCAACGGCGAGGCCGGCGGCGCCGGTCGCAACCGCGGCAACGACGCCTGGGGCTACGGCCTGCACCCGGGCCAGTACGGCATGCTGGTGCTGTCACGCCACCCGATCGATGCCGACCAGGTGCGCACGTTCCAGTTGCTGAAATGGAGCGCCATGCCGGGCGCCTCGCAACCGCGTGATCCGGCCAACGGCAAACCGTGGTACCCGGCATCGATCTGGTCGCAGCTGCGCCTGTCTTCGAAATCGCATTGGGACGTGCCGGTGCGCACGCCGGCAGGCGTCGTGCACTTCCTGGTCTCGCACCCGACACCGCCGGTGTTCGACGGCCCCGAGGACCGCAACGGCGTGCGCAACGCCGACGAGATCCGCCTGTGGCGCGAGTACCTGTCATCGCCCAACGCCGCCTGGTTGTGCGACGACCAGGGCCGCTGTGGCGGCCTGCCCGCGGATGCACGCTTCGTCATCGCCGGCGACCTCAACAACGACCCGAGCGACGGCGACGGCCACCACGAGGCGATTGTTGAACTGCTCGAACATGCGCGCGTGGCGCGTTACGCGACGCCGCGCAGCGAGGGCGCGGTCGAAGTCGGCGCCCGCTATGCCCAGGCCGGCATCGTCCGTCGCGGCTCGCCCGCCCACGCCACCGGCGATTTCGGACCGAAGGCCGGGACGATGCGACTGGATTACGTACTGCCCTCGGTGGGCTTCAGCGTCGAAGGCAGCGGCGTGTTCTGGCCGGCCGCGGCGCAGCCGGAAGCAGCCATTGCCGATGGCAGCGACCATCACCTGGTGTGGGTGGATGTGGGGATGGAGCCGCGCTGAGCGTCGCGCGACGGCAAGTCAGAACGGGTCCCGGCGTTCGCCGGGACGACGGTGATTTGACGTTACTGCGCCTTCGGCGGCAGCATGGCCATCACCGGCGTGACCGGATCGACCATCGGCATCGGAATCTCCACCGGCGCATGCACCGTCTGCGCAGATGCCAATGCCGTCGGTGGCACCGCCACCGCATCGGCGTCTGCAGGCGCCGCCACGACGCGCGGTCCGAAGCCGAACACACCATCGCTGCGCGCCGACACAATCATCCGCACCATGTTGGCCGGCACCATCAACTCGACCGCGATCGCATTGCCCTCGGCCGTGCGTCCCTCGATGGTCATCTCGATCAGTGCACCGCCGGTGTCGATCGAATTGCACAGCACGTGCGGCCCGCTGGCACCATCGTGCATGTACGGGCGGATCGCCTCACCAAGCGCCTCCAGCGCCTGCGGGTAGAAGAACACGGCATAACCCTGGGTTTCGTCGAGCATGGTCGCGGCTCCTCGGGAATGATGCGTTCAGCGCAATTCGATGTTGAGCGCGGCAGCCGACCGCCGTGCACGCTCGCGTGCCGTATCAATGTCCTCGGCCAAGGCCAACGTGACCGCGACACGGCGATGCCCTTCCACGCGCGGCTTGCCGAACAGGCGCAGCTGCGTGTCGGCCTGCGCCAGCGCCGCATCGACGCCGTCGAACACCGGCACGCCGTGACCCTGCGCCAGCACCGCACACGAGGCCGCCGGGCCGTACTCGCGGATCGAAGGCACCGGCAATCCGAGGATCGCCCGTGCATGCAGGGCAAACTCGCTCAAGTCCTGCGAAGCCAGCGTGACAAGACCAGTGTCATGCGGCCTGGGTGAGACCTCGCTGAACCAGACATCGTCACCCTTGACGAACAACTCCACGCCGAACACGCCCCAGCCACCCAGATCGTCGGTGATCGTGCGGGCGATGCCCTGCGCGCGCGCCAGCGCCTTGGTCGACATCGCCTGCGGCTGCCAGCTCTCGCGGTAGTCGCCATCGCGCTGCAGGTGCCCGATCGGCGCGCAGAAAGTGGTGCCGCCGACATGGCGTACCGTCAGCAGCGTGATCTCGTAGTCGAAGTCGACGAAGCCTTCCACGATCACGCGGCCGGCACCGGCGCGGCCGCCGGTCTGGGCGTAGTCCCAGGCCTTGTCGATGCTGTCGCTGTCACGCACCAGGCTCTGGCCCTTGCCCGACGACGACATCACCGGCTTGACCACGCAAGGCAGCCCGATGGTTTCGACCGCTGCGCGGTAGTCCTCCAGCGTGTCGACGAACTTGTACGGCGACGTCGGCAAGCCGAGCGTTTCGGCCGCGAGGCGGCGGATGCCTTCGCGGTCCATGGTCAGGCGCGCGGCGCGCGCGGTCGGGATGACCCGCGTCTGCGTGCCGCGTTCGCCGAATTCGCGTTCCAGGTCGACCAGGGTCTGCGTGTGGATCGCCTCGATCTCCGGGACGATCAGGTGCGGACGCTCGAGTGCGATCAGCGCGCGGATCGCGCCGCCGTCGAGCATGTCCAGCACATGGCTGCGATGCGCCACCTGCATGGCCGGTGCGTCGGCATAACGGTCTGCCGCGACCACCTCCACGCCGAAGCGCTGCAACTCGATCGCCACTTCCTTGCCGAGTTCGCCCGAACCGAGCAGGAGCACGCGGTATGCGTGCGGGGACAGAGGCGTGCCGAGGGTGATCATGTGGGGTCCGGGCGGAGGGCTGGCGGTCAGTTTATGGGGACGCGGGCAAAAGGTCTTCAGGCTTCTGCCCGAAGCACGCCAGCCCCGTCCCTGCGCGTCCCGATGGCCGCGGACCCAGCTGCGTCCACGCTGCGATAACACGACAGTTCCACCAGCGTTCGCAATTTGTCGCCGCCACCTTTGTCGGGTCGCAAATCGCGTGCCATCCTGTGCCGATGTCCGGCCCCGCCCCCACCTCCGCAGCCGCGCAACGAATCGCCCTCGCGCTCGCCTGCGGGATCGCCTGTGTGATCGCCGTCGCCGGCTGCGCCGACGAAGCGCCCGAGCCTGTCGAGGAGAGCCGCGGCACGCACCTTGCAGGCGTGATGATCGACCCGCAGCTGGACGAGATCAGCGGCATCGCCGCATCGCGCCGCCACCGCGACGTGTTGTGGATGCTCGACGACGGCGGCAACCCGGAGCGACTGTTCGCGGTCAGCACCGGGGGCACGCGACTGGCCACGCTGCGCGTGGAGGGCGTGACCAAGACCGACTGGGAGGACCTGGCGTCCTTCGAGCTCGATGGCCGCAACTATCTGCTGATCGCCGATACCGGCGACAACGGTGGCCTGCGCCGCAGCCTGCAACTGCACATCGTCGAGGAGCCGGCGCGGATCGAGAATGCGCGCCTGCGCCCGGCGTGGTCGATCGCATTCCGCTGGCCCGACGGCGCGCGCGATTGCGAAGCGGTGGCGGTGGATGCCGAGAATCGCCAGGTGCTGTTGATCTCGAAACGCCGCCAGCCGCCGGAGTTGTTCTCGCTGCCACTGCACCCGCGCGGGACGACGCTGCAGACCGCGCACAAGCTCGGCACGCTTGCCGGCGTGCCACAGGCCGATGCCAATGCACTGCGCCGCAATCCGCAGCGCGCGCGCCTGGACAGCCAGGTGACCGCGGCGGATGTGTCGCCCGACGGCCGCACGCTCGCGGTGATGACCTATCGCTGGCTGCTGCTGTACCCGCGCCATTCCCGCGAGGACTGGGGCCAGGCAGTGGCGCGCGCGCCGAAGTTCGAACCACTGCCGTGGCTGCCGCAGGCCGAGGCGCTGGCCTGGAGCCGCGATGGCAAGCACCTGTACGCGACCGGCGAATTCATCCCGGCGCCGTTGTATCGGATTACCCCGGGTTGATCCGCCCCCTGACCAGACCATCACTGACCAACCCGTACCGATGAGGACACCGTCATGAGCCAACGCTGGACCTACGAAGTCATCGAGATCGTGCCCAGGATGCTCGGCCCTGCCGTCAGCGAGCGCCTGCAGGAAGAACTCAACCGCCTCGGTGAAGAGGGCTGGGAGCTGGTGTCGGTGACCGCCGTGACGCCGTTCGACCACCTGCGCGCGGTGCTGAAGCGGCCGGTCTGAGGCCTGGCGGCATCTGCTTGCGGGAAAGGCTTCCGGCCCGGGCCGCCCCTTGCCGCCGCCAATCGGGGTTCAAGCCTCGCGCAGCACCTGGAAGCGTGGCATCGACCGCGCCGGCCCGTTAACCTGCACGCCATGCGCGGCCAGCCCCGAATCCTGATCAACACGCCGGAGATCGAACTCTGGCGAGGCGGCCTGTTGCGTGCGCGCAGCAACTTCGACGCGCGTGCACTCGCCCGCGCCCGCCATGTCCTGCGCCGCAAGCGCGATGGCCAGTACCTCGCCGTCGATCTGCCCGAAGGCCTGCTGGCGCTGGTGCCGCACCTGCGCCGCGAACCCGGTCTGGACGCTGCCCTCGACGCCATCGATGCCCCGCCCTCCCACCTGCGCGCCGGCATCGAACACGTCCGCGAACTGCCGCTGGACCGCCTCGAAGAGCGACTGCATGCGCTCGGGCTGGACGGCGAGTACGGCGAGCGCACCGGCCTGGAGCTGGTCGCCGAACCGGACTGGCTCGCCTTCGCCGGATTCGACCGCTACCGCCGCCCGCTGTGGCTGCATGTCGAGGCGGCGCGCGCGTGGTCGCACCTGCACGATGCGGCGCTGCGCGATGGCATCGTGCTCGAAGCGATATCCGGCTACCGCAGCCACGACTACCAGCTGGGCATCTTCGAGCGCAAGCTCGCCCGCGGACTGGGGGTCGAGGAGATCCTTACCGTCAATGCCGCGCCCGGCTACAGCGAACATCATTCCGGCCTCGCGCTGGACATCGGTGCACCGGATGAACCTCCGGCCGAGGAGTCGTTCGAAGGCACCGCCGCGTTTGCCTGGCTGCGCGACAACGCCGAGGGGTTCGGGTTCGTGATGAGTTACCCGCGCGACAATCCGCACGGTATCGTCTACGAGCCCTGGCACTGGCGGTATCAGTCAGGTTGAGGCTGAACCAAATCAGCTGAATGTTTCGCCGGCAGGCCGCTGGGGTCGCCTGCCTCCCTCCCTATCTTGCCGCCGCCCACCATGACCTTGCGCACGCTTGCCGACGGCAGTGTCCAGCACGACAACAATTTCAACCTGATCCGACTCGTCGCCGCCTGGCTGGTGATCTACGGGCATTCCTGGCCGGTCACTGCCAGCGGCGGCGCCGACCTGCTGCTGCAGGTGGTGCAGATCAAGTTCGCCGGCGGGATCGCGGTGGACATGTTCTTCGTCATCAGCGGTTTCCTGATCGCCTGCAGCGTCGAGCGCAACCCGCTGCCGCAGTACCTGGTGGCGCGTGCATTGCGCATCTTCCCGGCGCTGATCGTGTGCGTGGCACTGAGCGTGTTCGTGCTCGGACCTCTGCTGACGACGGCGCCCGACTACTGGAGCTCGGCCGGGACCTGGAAGTACCTGTGGAAGAACATCACTCTCCGGCAGACCCAGTACTTCCTGCCGGGGGTGTTCGAGACGCTGCCGAGCGCGGCCATCAATGGCTCGCTGTGGTCGCTGCCGATCGAGTTCAAGCTGTACCTGTTGCTGGCGTTCCTCGCCTTCGCGCGCCTGTTCCGGCGCGGTCGCTTCACGGTGTTCTGCCTGGTCGCGCTGGTGGCGGCGATCGTGCGCTACGGCGGCGAGTCGCTGACGCCGGAGAAGAGCAACCTGCTGTGGTGCACGGCGTACTTCCTGACCGGCAGCCTTGCCTGGCACCACCGCGCGCGGATCCCGCTGTCGTGGCCACTGCTGGTGGGCCTGCTGGTCGGGGCCGCGGCGTTGCGCGGCGGCCCGTACTACTTCATCGCCTACTTCGTCGCGCTGAGCTACACCACGCTGTTCCTGGCGTACGTGCCGAAGCTTCCAGCGATCCGCCGGCACGACATTTCCTACGGCGTCTATCTGTACGGCTGGCCGTCGCAGCAACTGGTCCAGCAGTTCTCGCCCGGCAGCGCGCTGCACAACACGCTGTGGGCGACCCTGCTGGCCGGCACCCTGGCGGCGTTGTCGTGGCGCCTGGTCGAGGAGCCGGCGTTGCGCCTGAAGCACCGGTTCGGGGCGCGCCTGGGCAGACGCACGCCGAGCACCACGCCGGGAACCTCGCCCGAAACCGCGCCCGAACCGGCGACAGCCGCCGCCAGCCCTGTGGCCGCGGACGGCTGAGCTAGCGGTTATTCCTTGTCGAGGGTGATGCGCACGCCCTTGGCGGTCTGCTGGGTGATGGTCAGGTCAAAGTTGGCATCGCCCAGGTGCTTCTTGATCAGCACGTCCTCGCCATCGTCGACCTCGATGCGATAGCTGTTGCCAAGCTTGGCGCGCAGCTGGTCGCGGATCAGTCGGGCGACATGGTTCTCGTTGGCGTCCTTGGGAATGGCCACCGAGACATCGACCGCCGCATCCTTCAGCGGAGCGATATGGAAAACGACGACGCCATCGCTGTCGGCATCACTGCTGACCTGGATGCGCCACTTGTTGGACGGGCTGGCGATCGCCATCGCCGATGCAAACAACAGCACCGACGCTGAAACCAGCATCCACCGCTTCGGACCACCCTGTTGCCGGGATTGCATGCCACACCTCCCTGATCGGTCTGGAGAAGCCGATCTTCCCGCAACCGATGTCAAGACGGCCTTGATGCGGGGAGCGGCTGTCAGTCCTGCGAGCGCTTGGTCGGGGTCCGCGCCTGGCCGCCGAGGTCGGCGATCTTCCACAGGTAGAGGCTGGCGTAGGTCCGATAGGGTCCCCAGCGCTCGCCGGTGGCGGCCAGTTCCTTCGGGGTCGGCATCTGTTCGAGGCCATCGACGAACTGGGCGCCCTTGCGGATGCCCAGGTCGTCGACCGGCAGCACGTCCGGGCGACCGAGGCGGAACATCAGCATCATCTCCACCGTCCAGCGGCCGATGCCGCGCACCGGCACCAGCGCATCGATGATGGCCTGGTTGTCCATCGTGCTCATGCGGCGCAGGTCGGGTATCTCGCCACGTGCCTCGCGCGCGGCGAGGTCGCGCAGCGCCAGCGACTTGTTGCCGGACACACCGCAGGCACGCAGCGCGACATCGTCGATGCGACACAGGGTGTCGCAATGGAAACGCGTGCTGTCGATCGCCGCTTCGACGCGACCGACGATCGTCGCCGCCGCCTTGCCGCTGAGTTGCTGGTACAGGATCGCCCGGGCCAGCGCATCGACTGGATCGAAGGACTTGCGCCAGCGCGGATCCGGCGCTAGCGGACCGATCCTGCGCATCCAGCGGGCGAGCTTGCGGTCGCGCTTGAGCAGGTGCGCGTGAGCCGCGTCGGTATCGAATCCGCGCGAATGGCGTGGCATGTCAGCGCCTCAGGGCATCGGCCGCATACACCAGCCAGGCGAGGATCATCAGCGTGCCGCCGAACGGCGCCAGCGCCGTCGATGCGCCCATCAGCACGGCCGCAACCAGGCTCCCGGAGAACAGCAACGTGCCCAGCAGCAACGTCGATAGCGCCGCCAGCGTGAGTTTGCGGCGCAGGTGCGGCGCCAGTGCAGCCAGCGCGATGCCATGGCCGAACGCGAACAGCGCCGCGGAATACAGCCGATGCTGCGCGCCCGCATCGACCGCGTGCGCCGCGTAGGCCGACAAGGCAACCGCCAGGGACGCCAGGACCGCACCGGAGGCAGTCAGTAGACGAGTGGGAAGCGTCGAGGCATTGGCATTCATGTGTGAGCGGTCAGTGGGGCGCCACGGCACGATATCAGCCGAGTGGCGCCCCCAAAACAAAACGCGCCGCGGAAATCCGCGGCGCGTTCTGGTTTACAGCAGTTGCGAGCGAGGCGCGTCTTACTTGACGGCCCAGAACACGTCGTACTCGCCGTCTTCGGTGAAGCCGGCAGCGACGCCCGCCTTCCACGACTCGTACGGACGCTCGACGGTCTCGTAACCGTGGGTCAGTGCCCAACCGCGCAGGGCATCACGCACCTTCGCCAGGTTGGCCATGTGGCCCTTGAACGACGGCACCATCGCAACCTTCGCCGGCTCGTTGAACACGGCCACGACCGGACCTTCGATCTTGACATCGAGCTTGGTCGACGCGCTGGCCTCGTCACCGATCTTGCGGACCGGCTGGGCGACGTCGAAGGAGTAGATGTCGGAACCGAACTCGTTGGTGACGATGCGGACCGGACCGGCCGGCTCGAGGCCGTTGGCGGCCATGACCTTCTTGATCCACTCCATGTTGGAGTTGATCTGGCCCAGCACCTTGTCGTTGTTGCGCTCGACGGCGGCGGACACGACCAGCAGGTTCTCGGCCGGACGATCGAACAGCTTCGGCGCCTTGGCCGGATCGTCCTTGCTCAGCTCGGCGTAGTCGTAGTTCGGCACGGCGGCGAGCATGTTGCTCAGGCGGCCCAGGCCCATCTTCATGTCTTCGCCGACGTTGCTGCTGACGTACAGGCCAGCGTAGCGACCAATCAGGTTCCAGCCGTACTCGACATCGTAGGTCTGGGTGATTTCGACGTTACGACCACCGCGGCCGGTCGGCTTCAGCGTGAAGACCGTGCGCTTGTTGTTGCCCGGCTCGATGTCGGTCAGGGCATAGGCAACCTTCTTGCCCGGGACGCTCTCGGTGATTTCCCAGCTGCCCTGGCGCAGACCCTTCTCCTGGGAGTCGTAGTCCATGCGGGCGCCGACGCCCGAAACCGGGCCGGAGAACTTCAGCTGCATCTTCGGATCGCGCAGGACCAGCGGGTTCCAGTCCTTGAAGCGGCGCAGGCTGTTAAGGGTGTCGAAAACAATCGTCACTTTTCGGTTGGTTTCAACCGAGTGCTGCAAATGACGGCTTGCCGGCAGCGCGATACCTACGATGAGGAACAGCGCGGCGACAATCGCCAAGGAAATCAAAATCTCGATCAGACGGGTCATTCAGGTTTCTCCGAGGGCCGGCACCCGGTCGGACCGGGACACAGACCCGCAATCGTATCAAGGAAGCTGCGGGCGGTGTAGGCGCCAATTCGCGGAATTGACGGCGGCAGGGGCATCAGCCCCTGCCTGAGGGGCCGCCTGCCCCGGGGGCCGAAGCCCCTCCCATTGCCCTGAGGGCCGGTGTCAGACCAGCTGCAGCTCGAAGGCCTTGAGCACGGCGCGGGTGCGGTCACGCACGCCCAGCTTGGACAGGATGTTGGAAACGTGGTTCTTGATCGTGCCCTCGGCCACGCCCAGCGAATTGGCGATCTCCTTGTTGGAGAAACCGCCGGCCATCAGGCGCAGGATTTCGGTCTCGCGCTCGGTCAGCGGATCGGGACGGTCGAGGCTGACGAAATCGTTGCGCATGTGCTCCAGCCCGGACAGCAGGCGCTGGGTCACCGCCGGCTGCATCAGCGAGCCGCCGTCGGCCACCGCCTGGATCGCGCTGACCAGTTGCTCCAGCGACACGTCCTTGAGCAGGTAACCCTTGGCACCGGCCTTCAGGCCGGCCAGCACCAGCTGGTCGTCGTCGAAGGTGGTCAGGATGATCGTCGGCGGCAGGCTGTTGGTGCGTGCCAGTGCCTGCAGCGCCTCCAGTCCCGACATCACCGGCATGCGCATGTCCATCAGGACCACGTCGGGCTTGATCTGCGGAATCAGTTCCACCGCATGGCGGCCGTCGCCGGCTTCGCCCACCACTTCGATCCCCTCGGCCAGCGCCAGCAGGGAACGAACGCCCTGTCGCACAAGCGTCTGGTCGTCGACTATCAACACACGGATCATGCGATGGCTCCTTCGCAGGCAGCGGCAGCAGCCGCCGAGGCCGGCAGCGTCAAATGCAGGCAGAAGCCTGCTTCCGGCCGGGTTTCGATTTTAAGGTCGCCGCCGTGTTGCTGCAGCCGTTCGCGCATGCCGCGAAGGCCGTTGCCGGCGACGAAAGTGTCCGCACCATGGCCGTCGTCGCGCGCGCTCATCACGATGCAATCGCTGCGGCGGCCGGCGTTGATCCACAGATTGCGGGCGCCGGCATGGCGCACCGCGTTGGTGATGATTTCCTGCGTGCAGCGCAGCATGACATGGGCGCGCTCGGGATCGTCCAAAGTCAGCGGCGTCTCGATGTCCATGTGGATGTCGAGCGCGGGCACGTTCTCGGCCAGCGGCAGCAAGGCCGCGCCAAGGTCGATGGCGCCGCCTTCGCGCAACTGGCTTACCGCTTCGCGCACGTCGGTCAGCAGCAACCGCGCCAGGGTATGGGCCTGCTGCACGTGTTCCTTGACCCGGCCCTCGGACAGGTGGCCGGCCACTTCCAGGTTCAGGCTCAGCGCCGTCAGGTGGTGGCCGAGCAGGTCGTGCAGCTCGCGCGAGATGCGGGTGCGCTCGTTGACGCGCACGCTCTCGCCGAGCAGGGCGCGGGTGGCGCGCAGTTCGGCGTTGAGGCGGCGCTGTTCCTCGCGTGCCTCGGCCTGCTGGCGGGCGACCAGGGCGGTGACGAACACCAGGCTGGAGAAGCCCATGTAGGCCAGCGACTGCAGCACCGCCAGGATGGGCGGGAAGTCCAGGGCGCCGACGAACACCGGGATGATCGCGACGTTGCCGCAGATCAGCCAGACCAGGCCGAACCGGACCGGCATCAGCCACGGCAGCAGGCCGGCGACGACCATCAGCAGGATGCTGCCCAGGCCGGTGCCGGAGAAGTAGCCCACGCCGATCGCGCAGGCGGTCAGGACCAGCAGCAGGCCGTGGTCGACCACGCCCGGACGGCGCTGGCCAAGCTGGCGGGTGATCCACCAGTAGACCGCGCCGAAAGTGAGGTAGACCGACAGCCAGCGCAGCACCTGCAGGGTCGGCGGGCCTTCGGCATCGGGCGCCAGCAGGGTCGGATCGAGCCAGACGTTGAGCAGCCAGAGTCCTACCGCGCCCCAGGTGAACAGGCCCGCGTAGCGCAGCAGTCGAGTGTGATTCAGGCGGGCAAGCATGTCGGCATGCTAACTGCATCAAGGGCCTGGGGAGCCGTCCGAAAGTCATGCTGGAGCAACATGGTGTAGCAATCGGGGCGAAAATAGGGTCAGGCCCGGAGGGAATCCGACCGGCGGGACGGCCAGCCGCCCGGACGTCCAGTGCCTCCCCTCCCGTTCGCCCTGCATTTCGCGCCGCCGGTCGCCCATGCGTGACGGCCATGCGATAATCGCCCGGCCGGACGTGCCATGCGCCCGGTTTACGAAATACTGGAGCCCGGAATGTCGATCGTCGTCCGCGACGTGCGTGAGCACGAGCTGGATTCCGTCCTTGCACTGAACAATGCCGCCGGCCCCGCGATCCTGCCGCTGGATGCGGCCCGACTGCGTCATTTCTTCGAAACCGCCGAATATTTCCGCGTCGCCGAACGCGACGGCGCCTTGGCTGGATTCCTGATCGGAATGGGCAGCCACAGCGAACACGACAGCAGCAACTTCCGCTGGTTCCGCGAGCGCTATCCCGATTTCTTCTATATCGACCGCATCGTCGTCGCCAGCCGCCGTCGCGGCGGTGGCGTCGGCCGCGCGTTCTATGCCGATGCCCAGAGCTACGCCGAGATGCGCTATCCGCAGATGGCCTGCGAAGTGTTTCTGGAAGGCAGCAACGACCCCGCCCTGCTGTTCCACGGCAGCTTTGGATTCCACGAGGTCGGACAACACATGATGACCGAGGCGGATGTACGCGCCGCGATGCTGATGAAACCGCTGTGCAGCTTTGCCTGGGTGCGCGACACCTACGGCGACGCGCTGCCGCAGGTACCCTGGATCATCCAGGCGCGCGGCCCGCGCAACCACGGTGGCCCCAAGGCCGCCGATGCGCTGATGCAGCGACCCACGGGAACCGGCCTGTGAGCGCGGCGATGGACTTTGAACCGGCCGGCGAACTCAAGATCGGCCAGGTCGGAATCGCCAATCTCCGCATCCGCACCCTCGACGTCGACCGCCTCGTCAGCGAGATGCGCGACCGCGTCCAGCGCGCGCCCAAGCTGTTCGCGCGCGCCGCGGTGGTGCTCGACTTCGGCGGCCTCACCCGCACGCCGGACCAGGCCACCGCCACCGCCCTGATCAAGGGCCTGCGCGAGGCCGGCGTGCTGCCGGTCGCCATCGCCTACGGCACCAGCGAGATCGAACAACTGTCCGAAGCACTGGGGCTGCCGCTGCTGGCGAAGTTCCGTGCCTCGTACGAACGCGACGAAGCCGCTGCCGCCGCCACACCCGCGCCGCAGTCGGCACCGCCGCCGCGCCGCGAGCCGGAACTGGCAGCCGCGACCAAGGCGAGCCCGGCCACCGCGTCGGCATCGCCGGGCATGATCCAGTCCAAGCCGGTGCGCTCGGGCCAGCAGATCTACGCCGAGAACCGCGACCTGACCGTTCTCACAACGGTGGGCGCCGGCGCCGAAGTCATTGCCGACGGCTCGGTGCATATTTACGGACCATTGCGTGGTCGCGCGCTCGCAGGCGCGCAGGGCAACGAGCAGGCACGGATATTCTGTCGCGAATTCCATGCCGAACTGGTTGCCATCGCCGGGCACTACAAGGTATTGGAAGAGATTCCCAAGGACCTGCGCGGCAAGGCCGTGCAGGTGTGGCTCGAAGACCAACAACTAAAAATCGCGGCACTTGACTGATGCCGCATCAACGGAGGATTTAACTTGGCCGAAATCATCGTAGTCACCTCGGGCAAGGGCGGCGTTGGCAAAACCACGACCAGCGCCAGCCTTGCCTGCGGCCTCGCACGTCGAGGCCACAAGGTTGGCGTCATCGACTTCGACGTCGGCCTGCGTAACCTCGACCTGATCATGGGTTGCGAACGTCGTGTGGTTTACGACTTCGTCAACGTCGTCAACGGCGAGGCGACGCTGAGGCAGGCACTGATCAAGGACAAGCGCTTCGACAACATGTTCGTGCTGGCTGCCTCGCAGACCCGCGACAAGGACGCGCTGACCAAGGAAGGCGTGCAGAAGGTCCTCGACGACATGATCGCCGACGGCTTCGACTACATCGTCTGCGACTCCCCGGCCGGCATCGAGAAGGGCGCCTACCTGGCGATGTACTTCGCCGACCAGGCCCTGGTCGTGGTCAACCCCGAAGTGTCCTCGGTGCGCGACTCCGACCGCATCCTCGGCCTGCTCTCGTCCAAGACCCGCCGCGCCGAGAACGGCGAGCGCGTCAAGGAACACCTGCTGCTGACCCGCTACAGCCCCAAGCGCGTGGAAACCGGCGAGATGCTCAGCGTCGGCGACGTCGAGGAGATCCTCGGCCTGAAGACGGTCGGCGTGATCCCCGAGTCCCCGGACGTGCTCAACGCCTCCAACAAGGGTGAGCCTGTGATCCTGGAGACCGAGTCCGACGCCGCACAGGCCTACGACGACGCCGTCGCGCGCCTGCTGGGCGATACCCGCCCGATGCGTTTCACCACTGCGGAGAAGAAGGGCTTCTTCAGCAAGATCTTCGGAGGTTGAGGATGGGCCTTTTCGATTTCCTGCTGGCCAAGAAGCAGACCGCGTCGATCGCCAAGGATCGCCTTCGCATCATCGTCGCGCACGAGCGCGCCGGTCGCGGCGGCACCAGCCCGGACTACTTGCCGATGCTGCAGCGCGAGCTGCTGGAAGTGATCCGCAAGTACATCAACGTCGACGCGGACGCGGTCAAGGTCGACCTGATCGGCGACGGCGACAACAAGGTCCTGGACATCTCGGTGGCGTTGCCGGAAAACCCGGCGCAGGCCTGACGCTCCCCCTCCCCTGCGCCAGCCGCAGGGGAGGCAGTACCACCCATGCTTACCCTGTCCGACATCGATTCCGTCCCGGTTGCCACCCTGCTCGCCCGCTACGGCCTGCAGCTTGAGCGCGTGGCCGATGGCCAGCCCATCCCGGGCAGTTACTGGGGCGAGTGCGAAGCCGGCCTGATCGGCCACAACGTCTATGCCCGCGGCGACACGCCGGTGCATTCGCTGCTGCACGAAGCCGCGCACCTGATCGTGTTGCCACCCGAGCGCCGCGCGCTGGTCCACACCGACGCCACCGACTCGATCGAGGAAGAGGACGCGGTGTGCGTGCTGCAGGCCCTGCTGGGCGATGCCCTGCCCGGCGTCGGCCGCGATCGCATCCTGGCCGACATGGACGGCTGGGGCTACACCTTCCGCCTGGGCTCGGCACGCGCCTATTTCGAGCACGACGCCGACAACGCCTGGCAATGGCTGCACGAGCGCGGCCTGGCTGACGCCACGACGCGTACCCTCAGCCCCGCTTAGCAGCCGCTGGCCCGGGCGGGACATCCGCACCTTGCACGACCGCGGACGGGCCACTAGCCTTCGGGGGCCTCGTCGCAGCAGCGCGGGCCCTACCCGGAGAGAACGATGATGAAACCTGTACGCGCCCTGCTCGCGCTCGGCATTACCGCCGCCGTGATCGGATTGGCCGGTTGCAAGAAGGAACCGACCCCGACCACGACGACCACGGGCGGAACCGCCGCCACCGCGCCCGCAGGCGAGACCGCCGACCAGTTCATCGCCCGGGTCAACGACGAATACCGCAAGATGTTCCCGGAGATGTCCGCCGCGCAATGGCTGTCGTCGACCTACATCAATGACGACAGCCAGCTGCTGGCCGCCAAGGCCAACGAGCGCTACCTCGCCCAGCTCAACAGCTGGATCGAGCAGTCGCAGCGCTTCGAAGGCCAGCAGATGTCGCCTGCGACCGCACGCGCCATCCAGCTGCTCAAGCTCGGCACCTCGATGCCGCCGCCGAAGGATCCGGCCAAGCTTGAGGAGCTGACCAAGATCGCCTCCAAGCTCGAGGGCATGTACGGCGCAGGCACTTACTGCACCGGCGACGGCGACGCCAAGAAGTGCCGTCAGCTCGGCGAGCTCGAAGACGTGCTGCGCAGCAGCCGCGACTACGACACCCAGCTCGACGCCTGGCAGGGCTGGCACACCATCGCCCAGCCGATGCGCAAGGACTACACGCGCTTCGTCGAGCTGGTCAACGACGGCGCCCATGACCTGGGCTTCGCCGACACCGGCGAGATGTGGCGTTCGGGTTACGACATGAGCCCGGCCGAGATGTCGGCTGAAACCGACCGCCTCTGGGGCCAGGTCAAGCCGCTGTACGAGCAGCTGCACTGCTACGCGCGCACCCGCCTGGAAGCCAAGTACGGCGACGACAAGGGCCATGTCACCGGCAACATGCTGCCGGCGCACCTGATGGGCAACATGTGGCAGCAGGACTGGGGCAACCTCTGGGACATCCTCGCCCCGTACCAGAACGCAGGCAGCCTCGACATCACCGCCGCGCTGGAGTCGCAGTACCAGGCCGCGTATGACGCGCAGCTGGTCAAGCACGCCGGCCAGCGCACGCCGACCGACCTGGCGCAGATCGAGCAGGACGCCAAGCTCGCTTCGGCCAAGCTGATGACCGAACGCGCGCAGGACTTCTACACCTCGCTGGGCATGCAGAAGCTGCCGGCGAGCTACTGGGACAAGACCCAGTTCATCAAGCCGCGCGACCGCGACGTGGTCTGCCACGCCAGCGCGTGGGACATGAACATGGCCGGCGACGTGCGCACCAAGATGTGCATCAAGCCGAACGAGGAAGACTTCACCACCATCTACCACGAGCTCGGCCACATCTATTACGACTTGGCCTACAACAAGCAGCCGCCGCTGTTCCAGCAGGGCGCGCACGACGGCTTCCATGAAGCCATCGGCGACACCATCGTGCTGTCGATGACGCCCAAGTACCTGCAGTCGATCGGCCTGGTCGGCGACCAGCAGCAGAGCAACGAGGCGCTGATCAATGCGCAGATGCGCATGGCCCTGGCCAAGGTCTCGTTCCTGCCGTTCGGCCTGATGATCGACCGCTGGCGCTGGGGCGTGTTCGACGGTTCGATCAAGCCGGGCGAGTACAACAAGGCGTGGTGGGACCTGAAGGCCAAGTACCAGGGCGTGGCCCCGGTCTCCGCGCGCGGCGAGGACTACTTCGACGCCGGCGCCAAGTACCACGTGCCGGGCAACACGCCGTACACGCGCTACTTCCTCTCGCACGTGCTGCAGTTCCAGTTCTACAAGGCGCTGTGCGATTCGGCCGGCTACAAGGGCCCGCTGTACGAGTGCAGCTTCTACGGCAACAAGGAAGCCGGTGCGCGCTTCCAGGCGATGCTCGACAAGGGTGCCAGCCAGCCGTGGCAGAAGACCATGAAGGAACTGACCGGCGGCGAGAAGATGGACGCCTCGGCGGTGCTGGAATACTTCGCGCCGCTGCAGACCTGGCTCAAGCAGCAGAACGAAGGCAAGACCTGCGGCTGGCAGGCCAATGGCACGGCCGCGGCTGCGCCGGCGGCGAAGCCGGAAGCCAAGCCGGAGACTGCGAAGAAGGGTTGAGTTCCTTCTCGTGCGAGGAAAAAGGCCGGCGCTCGCCGGCCTTTTTTTTTGGCCGGAGCAACGTCCATGGGTTCCCGCCTTCGCGGGAATGACGGGACACGTCTGCTACGGTGATTGCTCCCCCGCTGCAAAGGAAACCGACCATGCCACTGGTACGTGTAGACCTGATGGAAGGAAAGGACGATGCCTGGCTGCAAGGCATCGGCGATGTGATTCACGCCGCGATCGAGGACGTCCTCAAGGCACCGAAGGACGACCGCTTCCAGGTATTCACCCGGCATCCGCGCGGCGAGCTGTCGATTGACCGCACCTACATGGGCATCGAACGCAGCGACGACTGCATCCTCATCCAGGTCACGATCAGCCAGGGCCGCAGCGTCGAAACCAAGCAGGCCTTCTACCGCGCCGTGGCGGACGGCCTGCACGCACGGCTGGGCATGCGCACGCAGGACGTGTTCATCAACCTGGTCGAAGTGGTCAAGGAAAACTGGTCGTTCGGCGACGGCATTGCCCAGTACGCCTAGCGGGCGGGCGGCGGACTGCGCTATATATGGAGCTATATAGCGACTAGTTGCCGCCCGGAGCAGCCCCATGTCCGCCCCGCCCGTGCTTCGCCGCCTTGCCCTCCTCGCACTGCTGGCCCTGGCCGGCCCTGCCGCCGCCGAGGAACCGGTCCGCGTCTTCGCCGCCGCCAGCCTCACCAACGCCCTCAACGACATCGGCGCCGCCTGGGAAAAGGCCGGCCACCCCAAGCCGAGCCTGGCCTACGCCGCCTCCTCGGCACTGGCCAAGCAGATCGAAGCCGGCGCGCCGGCCGACGTTTTCGCCTCGGCCGACCTGACCTGGATGGATTACCTCGACCAGCGCGGCCGGATCGCACCCGGCACCCGCGTCAGCCTGCTCGGCAACGACCTGGTGCTGATCGCGCCCAAGGGCCGCAGCGTCCCGGTCGAGATGAAGCGCGGCTTCGACTTCGCGGGCGCCTTCAAGGGCAAGCTGTGCACCGGCGAGCCGGGCGTGGTGCCGGTGGGCATCTACGCGAAACAGAGCCTGGAGGCGCTGGGCTGGTGGGCGTCGCTGAAGGGCCGCATCGTCGGCACCGACGACGTGCGCACGGCGCTGGCATTCGTCGAACGCGGCGAGTGCCCGCTCGGCATCGTCTACGCCACCGACGCGAAGGTCAGCAGCAAGGTCGACGTGCTCAAGGCCTTCCCCGCCGACACCCACAAGCCGATCGTGTACCCGTTCGCGGTGGTCAAGGGCGCGCGCCCGGAAGCGCAGGCCTTCGTGCGCTTCGTGCAGACCTCCGCCGCCGCTGCGGATATCTTTGACCGCTACGGGTTCACCCGCCTCAAACCCTGATCCGCATGTGGCTGTCGCCAGAAGAGTGGGATGCATTGCGCCTGTCGGCGAAGGTAGCGCTGTGGTCGACCGCGGCCTGCCTGCCGTTCGGCATCGCGCTGGGCTGGCTGCTGGAGCGCAGGCGCTTCCCCGGCAAGTTCTGGATCGACATGCTCGTGCAGCTGCCGATGGTGCTGCCACCGGTCGTGCCGGGCTACCTGCTGTTGCTGCTGCTGGGCACCAATGGTCCGCTCGGCGCATGGTTGCAGGCCACCTTCGGGATAGTCGTCGCCTTCACCTGGAAGGGTGCGGTGATCGCCTCGGCGGTGATGGCATTTCCGCTCATGGTGCAGCCGATCCGGCTGGCGTTCCGCCTGATCGATCCGCGCCTTGAAAATGCCGCGATCACCTTGGGCGCGCGACCGTGGAGCGTGTTCTTCAGCGTGACGCTGCCGCTGTCGGTGCCGGGGATCATTGCCGGCAGCTTCCTGTGCTTTTCGCGCAGCCTCGGCGAGTTCGGCGCGACGATGGCGTTCGTCGGCAATATTCCCGGCGAGACCCGCACCCTGCCGCTGGCGATCTACAGCCTGACCCATGTGCCCGACGGCGAAGCGGCGGCGATGCGGCTGTCGTTGCTGTCGATCGTGCTGGCCGTGGCGGCGCTGCTGCTGAGCCGCTGGGTCAGCCATCGCGCGGAGCGCAAACTGGGCTTCCAGGATCACAGGCACCAGCATGCTGAGCTTTGACCTCGACTTCGCCCGTGGCGATTTCACGTTGGCGGCGCGTGCCGAGGTCGATGCCGGCGTCACCGGCGTGTTCGGCCCGTCGGGCTCGGGAAAGAGCACATTGCTGGCATTGATCGCCGGACTGCTGCGCCCCGGCCGCGGCGTCATCCGCGCCGATGGCGACGTGCTGGTCGATACCGCCAGCAATCGATTCGTGCCGCCATGGGATCGGCATTTTGGCCTCGTGTTCCAGGACGGCCAGCTGTTCCCGCACCTGACCGTGCGCCGCAACCTGCTGTACGGCCACGACCGCATCGCGCCGCAGATGCGCCGGCATGACCTGCAGTCGGTGGCCGAGCTGCTGGAGATCGTGCCGCTGCTCGACCGCCGCCCCGCCCTGTTGTCCGGTGGCGAACGCCAGCGCGTCGCCCTCGGCCGCGCACTGCTTTATTCGCCGCGCCTGCTGCTGCTCGACGAGCCGCTGTCGTCGCTGGACGAACGCCTGAAGCAGCAGATCCTGCCGTTCCTGCGACGCATCAAGGAAGAGACGCGCGTGCCGATGCTGTACGTCACGCACTCGCGCAACGAGATCGATTACCTCGCCGATGCCGTCATCACGATGGATCGCGGCCGGCTTGGTGTGGCGCCCTAGGCGCCGACGGCAAGGATCACGCCGGAGGCCTTGAAGATCGCCGCGGCCTCGACGCCTTCGGCCAGCTGCAGTGCCAGCGCCGACGTGTTGGTGATGATCGCCGCGACCGAATTGCCGCCGCCCAGGTCGATCACCACCTCGGCATTGACCGCACCCGGTTGCACCCGCGCCACCTTGCCCTGCAGTCGATTGCGCGCCGACAGCTTGACGTCGGCGCCGGTGGCGACGATCACGCTCGACGCCTTGACCAGCGCGACCGCACTGTCGCCCACCGCCAGCGCCATGTGCTGCAGGCTCTCGTGGGTGATGATCGCGACGATGCGCGCACCACCGGACAGTTCGAGTTCGACTTCATCGTTGACCGCACCGGTGGCGATGCGGACGACCTTGCCGGCAAAGTGGTTGCGTGCGCTGGTGAGCATGGCCAGTCTCCCGATGGTTTCCAGTTCCGCCGCCGCGCCGGACATGCGCGCGTTGAGGCGCTCGATGAAACGTTCGTTCTCTTCCTCGACTGCCTGGTAAGCCGCAACCAGCCGTCGACCGTGATCGGTCAGACGCGTGCCGCCACCGCCCTTGCCTCCGACCGCGCGTTCCACCAGCGGCTGATCGGAGAGGTTGTTCATCGCATCGATCGCATCCCATGCCGCCTTGTAGCTCAGGCCGACATCCTTGGCCGCGGCGGTGATCGACTCGGCATCGCCCAGCGCGGCCAGCAATGCCATCCAGCGCCGGCCGCCGAACGGGCCACGCCTGGCTTCCACGGTCAGTGCGCTGTTGATGCGGAACGATGAATCGGTCATGGCGGCGAGTCTGGCCACCTACACTACAAGCCGCAACCCCAGCCGCGTCAGCGCCGACCTCAATCGCAGCGCCCGTCCCGTTGCGCCCTGCTGGCTTTGCGAGACGTGGATGCCGACCAGCCTCGCATCCTGCGTCATCCATGCCGCGCCCGAATCGCCGGCGGCGTAGGCGGCATAGCCGGGCGGCATGCCTGGCTCGGGCAATACTTGGAAACCTTCGGCATCGACCTGGCCGATGCGCGCCCGCGTCACACCGGTCGCGAATCCCGACTTGACCACCGTCATGCCGCTGACGGGTTCGACAACGCCCTGCCACGCGCCCAGTTCCAGGATGACTGGCGTCGTGGTGATGGTGCGGGCGATGCGAAATGCCACCACGTCCAGGCCGGCGACGAACTTCATGTCGGCCAGCGATTCCGACACCAGCGCACCGACCACACGCAGGTCCGGCTGGAATACATCCATGCGCAGCGCATTGGTGCGCGTGAGCACGTGCCTGGCGGTGATGCCCCATCGGTCCTGCCCGTCGCTGGTTGCCAGGCAGCCCAGCGTGCCGAACGTACCCAGCTCAGCCGACGAGATCGCCACGCCGGCGCGCAACGGCCGGTAGCGCAGACGGTAGTTGGCGATCATGGCCCGATCACCGCGTCCACCGCGTCACGGCGAGTCGATCTGCCCGGCGCGGGCTTCCAGGCGCTGCGATTGCGCCGGCTCCAGCTCGGGCATGAAGTCGAGCCCGGAACGCTCCTCGATCCAGCGCACCGGCTTGATGAAATCGGCATGCGAGTACGGCGACGGCGGCTTGGCATTGGCGATCACGAAAGCGACGGTCTCGACGGCGCCGTTGTCCTGCTCGCTGACCACGATCTTGAACAGGTGCGTCGGCACGGCAACGCCGGCGCCGATGGTGAAGTACTCGACCCAGCCGTCCGCGGTCGCGGCCTGTTCCTCTTCCGGGTCGTAGAGCAGCGCGCCGGTGATCACCCAGGTCACCGCGCTGTCGGCGGCCATGGTGCGCACGCGTTTTTCGACCTGGCTCCAGACGCCGGAATTGAATCCTCCCAGCTGCGGCGACATGTTCGACAGGTAGAAAGTCTCGTCGAGCAGTCGCTTGCTCCAGGCGTGGTCCTCGGCCGGCGCATGGTGGCCGCGCGCATAGCCCGAACCCTTGTAATCGGCCAGCTCCGCATGCGGTCCGGACAGCTCCGGATCGGCGCGGAAATTGTCCTTGCGCGGATAGCGGCTGGTGAGGTGCTCCGGCACCAGCCGCTCGCAAACCCACAGCGGAATCCGGTACTGGCCGCTGTGCTCGAGCGCGTAGCCGTCGCGGACGACGAACTCGGTGAAACCATGGTCCCAGCCGGGCGCATGCTGCGGCATGCCGAACGGGCACAGCTCGGCGACCTTGTCGATCTCCTCCGCGGTCAGCTCGCCGCCCTGCAGCGCCTGGAAGGCGGTGTGCTGGGCGCGTTCCATGCGTCTGGTCGGCGCATGCGTGGCGCACGATGCCAGCAGCACGCAGGTTGCCACCACGGCCAGGCGCTGGTTCATGGTCCTTCACTCGCTCGAGGCGCACTCCACCAGAGCAGACAACGCAGCGCTCGCGGCCCGACGGCGAGGCCTATGGCGGCGGCCCGCCGCTTCCCCTATGTTGTCGGCACACCCAATCACGACGGCCGCGCCACATGTCCGATTCATCCGTGCATCCGGATCACCTCAAGCGCAGCCTGTCCAACCGGCATCTCCAGCTCATCGCCATAGGCGGCGCCATCGGCACCGGCCTGTTCATGGGTTCGGGCAAGACCATCAACCTCGCTGGCCCTTCGATCCTGCTGGTCTACCTGATCATCGGCATCATGCTGTTCTTCGTGATGCGGGCGATGGGCGAGCTGCTGCTGTCGAACCTGGAGTACAAGTCGTTCATCGACTTCTCCACCGACCTGCTCGGACCCTGGGCCGGATTCTTCTGCGGCTGGACGTACTGGTTCTGCTGGATCATCACCGCGATCGCGGATGTCATCGCCATCGCCGCCTACGCGCAGTTCTGGTTCCCCGGACTGGCGCCATGGATACCGGCGGTGATGTGCGTGGTGCTGCTGCTATGCCTGAACCTGGTGACGGTGAAGCTGTTCGGCGAGATGGAATTCTGGTTCGCGCTGATCAAGATCGTGGCGATCTGCGCGCTGATCGTCACCGGCCTGGGCATGGTTGCCTGGGGCTTCCAGTCGCCGTCGGGCCATGTCGCCTCGCTGTCGAACCTGTGGAGCGACGGCGGCCTGTTCCCGACCGGCATCGCCGGATTCTTCGCCGGCTTCCAGATCGCGGTGTTCGCCTTCGTCGGCATCGAAGTGGTCGGCACCACCGCCGCCGAGACCGCCAACCCGGAGCGCAACCTGCCCAAGGCGATCAACTCCATCCCGGTGCGCATCATGCTGTTCTACGTGCTGGCGCTGGTGGCGATCATGGCGGTGACGCCGTGGCGCGAAGTGGTGCCGGGCAAGAGCCCGTTCGTCGAACTGTTCGTGCTCGCCGGCATCCCGGCCGCAGCCAGCCTGATCAACTTCGTCGTGCTGACCTCGGCCACCTCCTCGGCCAACAGCGGCATCTTCTCGACCAGCCGCATGCTCTACGGCCTGGCGCAGGAAGACCACGCGCCCAAGTCGTTCGCGCTGCTGTCGCGCGCCGCGGTGCCCTCGCGCGGCCTGCTGTTCTCGTGCCTGTGCCTGCTCGCCGGTGCGATGCTGGTGTACGTGATCCCGAACCTGGTGACGGCCTTCACCCTGATCACCACGCTGGCCGCAGTGCTCTTCATGTTCGTCTGGTCGCTGATCCTGTTCGCCTACATCGCCTACCGCCGCAAGCGTCCGCACCTGCACGAGGCCTCGAAGTTCAAGATGCCCGGCGGCGTGGCCATGTGTTACGCCTGCCTGGTGTTCTTCGCCTTCGTGCTGGTGCTGCTGACCCTGCAGGCCGATACCCGCCAGGCGCTGATGGCCAGCCCGGTCTGGTTCGTGCTGCTCGGCATCGGCTACCTGTGGCGGCAGCGCCGCGGCGTGGCACTCGAGGCCGGCTCGGCCTGAGCACGTTCTTGGGGGCAATCGTTTGGGGGCGATCGGGCATCGCCCCCCATTCAGGTCCCGGGTCGATAGTGCCGACCCTGCCGGACAGCCCGCCATCGTGACCTTCGACACCCCCCGACAGAGCTGAACCAGTCTAATGTCCGCCGATGCCCCGCCCAGGGGACGTCGTTTCATTTCCAATGCCTGACCGGCCGGAGCCCTCAGTGAGCCTCAACAAACCGCAAGTCCTCGTACTTTCCCTTGCCGTCGTCACCGCCCTGGCCGCCTGTGCCAAGAAGGAAGAAGCCGCGGCGCCGGCCGCCGACGCCGCCAAGCCGGCCGAAGCCTCCGCACTCAAGCTCGACGAAAGCAAGCTGCCCGGCGTGAACCGTTTCACCATCGCCGACCTCGACACGAGCAAGGACGCGTGCACGGACTTCAACGGTTACGTCAACGGCAAGTGGCTCGCCGCCAACGCGATCCCGGGCGACCGCACCTCGTGGGGCGCGTTCGAAATGCTCAACGAGCGTTCGATCGCCGTGCAGCGCCAGCTCGCCGAGCAGGCCGCCGCCGACACCAAGGCCACGGGCGTGGAGAAGATCGTCGGTGACTTCTGGGCCACCGGCATGGACGCTGCCAAGATCAACGAGCAGGGCATTGCCCCGCTGAAGGGCCACCTCGACGCGATCGCCGCGCTCGACAGCCAGGAGAAGATCGCCGACTACCTGCGCACCAGCGCCGCCAAGGGTGAGAACTTCCTGTTCGGCTTCGGCGCCGAAGCCGACTTCAAGGATTCCAAGAACAACATCGCCTACGCTTCGCAGGGCGGTCTGGGCCTGCCGGACAAGGCGTACTACTTCGACGCCGACAAGAAGGACAAGCTGGCCGCCTACGAGCAGCACGTCGCCAAGGTGCTGGAGCTGAGCGGCGTTGCCGCCGCCGACGCCGCCAAGCAGGCCAAGGACGTGGTCGCGTTCGAGACGCGCCTGGCCAAGGCTTCGGTCGACAAGAAGACGCTGCAGCGCGACGTCTCGCTGTACTACAACCCCGTCAGCCCGGCCGACGCCGACAAGCTGGCGCCGAACTTCCCGTGGACGAAGTTCTTCGAGTCGCAGGGCGTTGCGGTGCCGAAGATGTTCTCGCTGGCGATGCCGGACTTCCACAAGGAAGTCAGCGCGATGCTGGCCGACGTGCCGGCCGCGCAGTGGCAGACCTACCTGCGCTTCCACACCATCGACAGCGCCTCGCCGTACCTCTCGGACGCTTTCGTCCAGGAGAACTTCGCGTTCTACAACCAGACCATGCGCGGCCAGAAGGAGCTCAAGGAGCGTGGCAAGCGCGTGCTGGCGACGATCGAGGACCAGGCTGGCGAAGCGCTGGGCCAGATGTACGTCAAGGTCGCCTTCCCGGAAGAGTCGAAGGCGCGGATGCAGACGCTGGTCAAGAACCTGTCGGAATCGCTGAAGGGCCGCATCGAGCACCTGGCCTGGATGGGCGACGACACCAAGAAGAAGGCGATGGAGAAGTGGGCCGCCTTCACTCCGAAGATCGGTTACCCGGACAAGTGGCGTGAGTGGAACGGCCTGAGCACCACCCGCGACAGCTACATCGGCAACGTGCTGGCCGCCCAGGAGTTCAACTACAAGTGGAACCTGGGCAAGATCGGCAAGCCGGTCGATCGCACCGAGTGGGGCATGCCGCCGCAGATGGTGAACGCCTACTACAACCCGCTGCAGAACGAGATCGTCTTCCCGGCCGCGATCCTGCAGCCGCCGTTCTTCGATCCGAATGCTGACGACGCCACCAACTACGGCGGCATCGGCGCGGTGATCGGTCACGAGATGACCCACGGCTACGACGACCAAGGCAGCCGCTTCGGGCCGGCCGGCAACTTCGAGGTGTGGTGGACCGACGCCGATGCGAAGAGCTTCTCGGGCCGTACCGACAAGCTGGTGCAGCAGTTCAACGGTTACGAGGCAGCTCCGGGCATGAAGGTGAAGGGCGACCTGACCTTGGGCGAGAACATCGCCGACCTGGGCGGTCTGGCCACTGCCTACGACGCGATGAAGAAGGCCACCGACGGCACGCCGGATCCGAAGACCGACGGCCTGACCCGCGACCAGCGCTTCTTCCTCAACTGGGGCACCGTGTGGCGTCGCAACTTCACGCCGGATGAGCTGAAGCTGCGCGTGAACACCGACGAGCACGCTCCGGCGAACTTCCGCGCGATCGGCGCTCCGTCGAACCTGCCGGCCTTCGCTGCTGCGTTCTCGTGCAAGCCGGGCCAGCCGATGGTCCGCGAAGGCGACAAGCAGGTCGTGATCTGGTGATGTAACGCTTTACTCCTGGCCCTCGTCGGCAAGGCAGAAGGCCCGGGACCTCCCGGGCCTTCTTTTTTGCGCCCTACTTCGCCGGGATCTTCTCCGCGATGCGCGCCAGCATGTATGCATGGAATGGGTTGTAGCTGAGCCGGCTCAGGCTCTCCTGCGAAACCACCAGCACGTTGCGCTCACCGCGCACGGCCAACGCCCCCAGCTGCACGATCGCCTTCCCCGACGGCACGTTGCCGTAAAGCGCATCGTCCTGCGCGAACGGCAAGCCAATGTGCGACAACGAATACACCTCAGCCGGATAGCGCACACCGACAGGCTGCTGCTTGACCACGTCCGACCCGACGTCACGCGTCCGTGCCACCACCGCCGCATCCTCGGACGACGCCGCGCCGACGACCGTGAGCGTGTATCGCCGCGCCGGATCCTGCAGCACATCGCCCACCCAGTCGGTCGCGGTCGTACGCAACACGGGCGCGATCACGCGGCTGCGGTTGACGTCGAACAGCACCAGCTCGCTGCCATTGGTGGCGAGGCGATCGAATAGGCGCGTCATCACTGCGTGTGCACCGACCGTGTCGTCGACCACCGACTGGAACGCCAGGATCGGTGGCACCTGGTTGAGGCGCCGCTGCGCAGTCACTTCCTCCATCACCACGTGCAGCTCGTCGGTGACCAGGTACGACTCACGCGCCGCGCGCACCGGGAAGGAGTTGTACTTGAACGCGTTGAATTCCGGCAGCACGTCCAGCCAGGCCGACTTGGCGTAGCGGCTGAACAGCGCAGGCCAGCCGGCGATGCCGGCGAAACGGGCGAAACGGTTGACTTCGATCATCGGCGACATCAGCACGATGCGGTCGACGTCGCGCTTCTCGCCGCGTTCGATCCGCGCCATGACGTAGTGCATCGCCAGCGCGGCGCCATTCGAATAGCCGACCAGGTGAACCGGCAGGCGGCCGGCGGCACGGCGCCGAGCTTCGGCCATCGTCATCTCCAGCGTCGCGTGCCACTCCTTGCGTCCCGCCTTCGTCAGTCCTGCCGGCACGGTGCCGTGCCCCGGCATGCGCGGCGCGATGGCGATGAAGCCATGCCGTCGATACAACTCGGCCACGCTGCGCATGCTGTACGGCGAGTCCGTGAGGCCGTGCACCAGCACGACGACGCCTTTCGCCGCGCCGTCGGGTTCGAGTACGTACGAGCGGTTCCAGTCGTGGCCGAATGCCTCCGGCGAAGTCAGGCTAGCGGGGTAATAGCGATTGAGCAGGGTACGGTCGCCGGGCTTCATCGCGCTGTCGAGCTTGCGACGCAGTTGCTCGTACATGCGTTGCTCGGCAGTCAGATAGCCTTGCCAGTTGCCGGCGGAAATCTCGCTGGCGGCGGGCTCGTCGGGAATGATCGTGTGCCACGGTTGCAGCGACGGTCCCTGCGTTGACTGGCAGGCGCGCACGGCCACGACCACGAGCACCAGCAGCGCCACGAGTACCGCGCCCTTGCGCAGCAGCGTGCCGGCGACGGCAAGGATTCGCGACACGAGTGACGATTCCGGCAGCGGATCCAGGTCGTCGTCATCGGGGGTGGTGGCCATGCGCGGTTCCCTGCCTGGGCAAGATGCGAGGGATGGTCGCACGATCCGCGGCCACCGCCAGTGCTGCGAAAAACGGCCCAAACCCCGCGCCCGGCGGCGTTCGGGATGGCCAGATGGGCATCACATGGCCGCTGCTAGACTCCGGGCCACCCCGTCTCCCCCGAACGGATTCCGCCATGAACCTACGCCCGCTTGCCTGTGCCCTGGCCCTGAGCCTGATCGCCGGACTCGCCTCGCCGCCCGCCGATGCGCAGAAGAAGCGCGCTGCCAAACCCAAGGCCGCCGCCGCGGCAAGCGCGTGCAGCGACTTCTACGCCAACGCCAACGCCGACTGGCTCAGGAGCAATACCTTGCTGCCCAACGTCGGCTCGGTCTCGGCGCTGGAGCAGCTGGGCGCACGCTCGCGCCAGCAGCAGCTGGACCTGCTCGATGCCGCGTCCAAGGCGCCTCAAGGCAACGTGCAGCGATTGCTCGGCGACTTCTGGGCCAGCGGCCTGGACGAGGCCGCGGTCGAACGCGATGGCGCCCAGCCGATCGCGCCGCTGATCGGTCGCATCGATGCGATCAAGAGCGCCAAGGACATCCCGCCTGCGATCGCGGCATTGCATCAGGTCGGCATCCCGGTGCTGTTCAACTTCGGTGCCGACATCGACCTCAACGACTTCAATCGCCACATCGGTTACTTCGCCCAGGGCGGACTCGGCCTGCCCGATCCGGCCTACTACACCCGCACCGATGCCGACACGCGTGCGCTGATGGGGCGTTACAGCAGTTACGTGCAGAAGATCCTGGCCCTGACCGGCACGCCGCAGGCACAGCTGGCGGCCGACGCGCAGTCCGTGATCGACCTGGAAACGCGGATCGCCTCCGCATCAAGACCGCTCCTCGACCTGCGTGACCCGCGCAGCAACTTCGGACCGGTGGCGACCAATACCCTGGGCAAGAAATACAAGCGCCTGCAACTGGACCAGTTCCTGAAGGTCCAGGGCGTCAACGACGACACCGTGTCGATGGCGAACCCGGCGCTGTTCGCACAGCTCGACAACCTGGTCGGCAGCCTCAAGCCGGCGCAGTGGAAGGCGTACCTGCGCTGGCGCATCGGCGATGCGATGGCCCCTTACCTGGCAAAACAATTTCGCGATGCCAGCTTCGAGTTCCGCGGTCAGGTGCTGCAGGGCCTGGCCGCGCCGCCGTCGCGGCCACAGGCCGTGCTCGATGCGATCACGCTTGCCGCCGGTCCGATGGTCGGACACGAATACGCCGCCCGCTACCTGCCCGCCGCCACCGACAAGCGCGCCGAGGAGATCGCGGCGAAAGTGCGCGATGCGCTGGGACAGGCACTCGATCGCGACACGCGATTCAGTGCAGCCGCCAAAGCCGAAGCCAAGGCCAAGCTCGACGCCCTCAAGATCGAAGTCGGCACGCCCAACCGCGACCTCGACTACACCGTGCAGCCGATGGGCCGTGGCAGCTTCGGCAGCAACATGCTGATCGCGTCGACCTGGCGCCATCGCGAAGAGATGAAGCGCATTGGCCGCGGCAATGCCGATCGTCGCTGGGACGTGTTGCCGCAGGAACCCTCGCTGGCCTACGACATCACCCAGAACCGCCTGATCGTGACCGCGGCGATGCTGCAGCCGCCGGTGTTCGACACCGGCAAGTCGGCGGCCTGGCTGTACGGGTCGTATGGCGCGCTGGTCGGCCACGAACTCAGCCATGGCTTCGACAACCGCGGCCGCTTCGTCGACGCCAAGCAGGAGCTGCGCGACTGGTGGACGCCGGCCGAGGCCTCGGCCTGGGATGCACTGAGCAGGCGCGTGGCCACGCAGTACGGCGGTTTCGACTATCCGGGCTTGGGCGGCACGCGGGTCAATGGCACGCAGACCGCCGGCGAGGACATCGCCGACATCGCCGGCGTCGAGCTGGCCTGGGCGGCATGGCACGCATCCGAACCGGCCGCCGCGAAGCCGGCGAGCGAGGACTTCTACAAGGGCTGGGCCGCGCTATGGCCGCAGCACATGACCCCCGAGGCGGCGAGACAGCGCGCGGCCACGAGCGTGCATGCGCCGGGGCGCTGGCGCGCGAATGGGCCGCTGCTGAACCAGGCGAGCTTTGGTGAAGCGTTCGCGTGCAAGGCCGGTAGTGGCATGCAGCTGGCGGCGGATCAGCAGATCAGGTTGTTCCCGTAAGGGAGCAACGGCAACGTCAGGATGGATCCCGGCGTTCGCCGGGATGACGTGAGGTTGCCGATGACGTGCGGGCCTGGGTCCCGGCGTTCGCCGGGACGATGGTGAAGGGCTAGCGCACTACCCGCATCTTCGGCGGGCCCTTCTTCTTGCCGAACGGCGGCTGCCCGCGCCAGTAGCGGATCAGCAACCAGCCGAACAACATGCCGCCCAGGTGCGCGAAATGCGCAACGCCCGGCATTGCATTGGTCACGCCGAGCAGCAACTCGATCGCGCCGTAGACCAGCACCAGCGTGCGCGCCTTCATCGGAATCGGCGGGATCAGCAACATCACGCGCTGGTTCGGGAACAACAGGCCGTAGGCCAGCAACAGACCGAAGATGCCGCCGGACGCACCCACGGTCGGATAGGCTTCGCCGCCCTGCGACATGGTCCACATGCCCACGCCGATCTGGCACAGCGCCGCACCGGCCACGCACACCAGGTAGTAGGTCAGGTAACGGCGATCGCCCCACACGTGTTCCAGCGGCGCGCCGAACATCGCCAGCGCCAGCATGTTGAACAGCAGGTGGGCGAAATTTCCATGCATGAAGCCGTAGGTGAGCAACTGCCACGGCATGAAACCGACGCCGTCCAGCTCGCCGCCACCGGGCGGCCACAGCATGAACTGCGCGAGGGCGACGTCGCCGAGCGCCCACTGCAACAGGAACACCAGCCCGTTGGCGATCAGCAGGGCTTTGGTGACGGGGGGAAGGTTGGAAAACATTGCGACTCCTGGGGCTGCGCTACATGGTAGCCGCTGACCGGCACGATCGGGCCGGAGGAATGATTCGCTGAGCCCGCGGCCTCAGCCCGGGCGCTTGGCGCGTGCAGGCGCCTTGCTGGGCGCGGCCGAGTGCTTTGCAGGGCTTGTCCTCGCGCGGCGCGGCTTTGCTTTCGCCGGAGGCGCCATCGGCACACCCCACATCTGCTCGTCCAGCGTGGCGGCGGCGCGCTGGCCGCGCACGCGCCCGGCCTCGACCCGCACGCCCTCGGCGCGCAGCCGCTGGCCCTGCTCGCGGAAGCCTTTGGACCCTTCGGGGAAGGCGATGCGGCCGTCAGAGCGCAGCACGCGGTGCCACGGCAGGTCGGGGTCTTCGTTCTGCCCGAGGATCCGCGCCACCAGGCGCGCCCTGCCCGGCAAGCCGGCGCGACGCGCAACCTCGCCATAACCTGCGACTTCGCCCGCCGGGATCGCACGGATCGCGGCCCGGATGCGCGCTGCGGCGTCGTCCTTTGCGGCAGTGGGCTTGCTCATCGCGGTAGCATACCGATCATCCCCCGGAAGGAGCCGCCACGTGCGCAACTTCGAATCCATCCGTCGCCATCTCAAAGCGGCCGATTTCAACACCACCGAACACGGCGCCGACCTGATCTGCATCGAGCTGTCGCTCGAGCAGGGAACGCGCCACCAGGCGATCTTCCTGTCCGAACTGGACGACGACGACGGCCGTCCCTATCTGCGGGTCAGCACCGCGGTCTCGCCGATCACCGGCCTGGACGCCAGGCGCGCGCTGATCTTCAACTGGCAAAGCCGCGTCGGCTATCTCGCCATCGGCGATCTCGACGGCGTGCCGCACCTGCAGCTGTGCGAGAACCGTCCGTACGAGGGTCTCGATGCGGCCGAGATCGACCGCCTGGTGCTAGAGATCGGCGGACTGGGCGACCGCATGGAGCGGTCGCTGTCGGCAGGTGGGGATTTGTTCTGAGGTGCCCGGGGCTGGCGCTTACGCCCAGCCCATCGCCCGGAACAACTCGAAGAACATGTAGGCGATGCCGCCGGCGGCCGGGATCGTCAGGATCCACGCCCAGATCATCTTCTCCACCACGGTCCACTTGATCGCGTTGAAGCGCTTGGCCGTGCCCACGCCCATGATCGCCGACGAGATGTTGTGCGTGGTGGACACCGGGATGCCCAGCGAGGACGCCGCCATGATCACCGCAGCGGCGCTGGTCTCGGCCGCGAATCCATTGATCGGGTGCAGCTTCACCAGCTTGTGACCCAGCGTCTTGATGATGCGCCAGCCGCCAGCGGCGGTACCGGCGGCCATCACGATCGCGCAGGTGAACTTGATCCAGGTGTCGATGTCGTTGTTTTCCAGCGCCTCGCGCGAGGGATGCAGGAACGCCAGCCACGACGGCAGGTTGTCGAGCGTGCCGGCCGACTGCGCGCCGACCAGCGCCAGGGCGATGATGCCCATCGTCTTCTGCGCATCGTTCATGCCATGGGCGAAGCCCATGCCGGCGGCGCTGACCAGCTGCGCCTTGCCGAAGAACGCATTGACCCAGCGCGGCCGCGCCAGGCGTGCGAGGAAACCGCCGCTGCTGGCCATCGCCGAGATGATCGCGAACAGCACGCCCATCACCAGGAAGCCGGAGGCGAAGCCGAGCAGCGGCGAGCTGAACATCGGCACGACCACTTTCCACAGCACGCCGGCGCTCTTGTACCAGGGGTCGGCAGGCTGCGACCAGATCACCGCATGGAAGTTGTTGCTGGCCGCCGCGACCGCGGCGCCGCACAGGCCACCGATCAGCGCGTGCGAGGACGAGGACGGAAGGCCCTTCCACCAGGTGATCAGGTTCCACACGATCGCGCCCAACAGCGCGCACAGGATCAGCTGCGAAGTGACCTGGACGACGCCGTTGTCGAGCAGTCCCGACGCGATCGTCTTGGCCACCGCCGTGCCCCACAGCGCGCCGAGCAGGTTGGTCGTCGCCGCCATCGCCACCGCCTGCATCGGCGACAGCACCTTGGTCGCGACCACGGTCGCGATCGAGTTGGCGGTGTCATGGAAGCCGTTGATGTATTCGAAGGCGAGTGCCGCGAATACCACGACCAGGACCAGGGTCAACATCGGCCCGGCCCTCAGGAATTCTTCAGCACGATTTCGTAGGCCACCACGCCCGCCTCGCGGCAGCGGTCGATGGCCTTCTCGAGGATCTCGAAGAACTCCTTGAGCAGGAACATCTGCAGGTTGTCCAGGCGACCGGAATAGATGTCGCGGTACAGCTCCAGCATCAGCCGGTCGGCCTCGTTCTCGATCGAACGCAGCTGGTCATTGAGCGCCTTCATCGGCTCCAGCTTCAGGTGGCGCAGCTGGTGGACCATCTGCACCACGACCGCCGAGGCCTGCTCCAGCATCGCCGCGCGCGGCGCGAAGTCGATGTGCTCCAGATGGCGCGTCGCCAGCGAATAGCGGTCGGCGAACTTCTCGACCTGCTTGGGGATCTTGTACAGCGCAGTACCCAGCGCCTCGATGTCTTCGCGCTCGATCGGAGTGATGAAGCTGTTGACCAGCTCCTGGCTGATCTTGTCCGAGGCGTCGCGCTCGCGCTGGCGGGCCAGCTTGAAGGCGTCCAGGGCCGGCTGGCGGTCGGCCGCCTTGAGCATGGCGTGCAACGCCTTGGTGCTGTCGTGGGCGGCGACTGCGGCCTCTTCCAGCAGGGTATAGAACTGGTTGCCTTGGCCGAAGATCGTTTGCAGGGAGAACATGCGGGAGGTGCCTTCTAGGTGCCGGACTGGCGGCTCGGTGGGGTTCTGCGGGCGGAATTATGACGGTTCGGGGACAGCCGCGCTCGCCTGACGGGTTGAATTCGGCGGCCCTGCTACCATCCCTGCTGCTTGCGCCCCCCTTTTTCCTGCCCCCGGCCCCATGGACGACGACCCAGAACAGCCCTCCGCGCACGCCTGCCCCCCTTCCCCCCATCACGGCGTGTGCACTCCGGCCTGCCATCCTGAGGTAGGGACCGCATGCTGGAACTGCTGACCGTCATCGCCCTGATCATCCTCAACGCCTTCTTCGCACTGTCGGAGATGGCGCTGATGACCTCGCGCAAATTGCGCCTCAAGCAGATGGCCGAAGACCCGGTCCATCCCAGCCGCGGCGCCCGCACCGCCCTGCTCCTGGCCGAGCATCCCGACAACCTGCTGTCGACCGTGCAGGTCGGCATCACCCTGATCGGCGTGCTGACCGGCGTCTTCGGCGGCGAGGCGATCGGCCTGGCCATCGCCGGCTGGCTGCATGACCTGTGGCCGGCCGCGGCCAAGTACAGCCGCGCCATTGGCATCGGCACCGCGGTCAGCCTGATCACGGCCGCGCAGGTGATCTTTGGCGAGCTGATCCCCAAGCGCCTGGCCCTGACCAACCCCGAGCGCATCGCCAGCGCGATTGCCTTGCCGCTCTATGGCTTGTCGCGCGCGGCGCGGCCGGTGGTGGCCACGCTTGGCGCGATCAACCGCCTGGTGCTGCGCATGCTCGGCATCAAGGACGACGCCCGCAGCGCCATCAGCGAAGAAGAGATCCGCCTGCTGGTCAGCGAGAGCCACGAGCAGGGCGTGATCGACGCCGACGAGCGCAAGATGATGAACCGCGTGCTCAGCCTGGGCGATCGCACCGCCGAGAGCCTGATGACGCCGCGCACGCGCATCGCCTGGCTGGATGCCTCGGTGGATTTCGCCGAGAACCTTGCGGCAATGCGCGAGACGCCGTTCTCGCGCTACCCGGTGTATCGCGGCAATGACAGTGAAGTGCTCGGCACGCTGGAGGTCAAGGCGCTGCTCGACCGCCTGGACGAAAAGGCGCCGGATCTGTTCAGGCACTTGCGCGAACCGCTGTTCGTTTCCGAGTCCACGCATGCGATGAAGCTGCTGGAGATCTTCCGCGAGGAGCAGCAGTCGCTGGCCCTGGTGGTCGACGAATACGGCGACATCAGCGGCATGGTCACTGTCGGCGACCTGATGGACGCGGTGGTCGGTCGCATCCATTCCAGCACCGTCCATTCCGGCGAAGCCGAAGAGGACAGCTCACCGGTGGTGGAGCGCGCCGACGGCTCGTACCTGCTCGACGGCTCCCTGGCCATCGAAGATCTGCGCGAGCTGATCGGTGGCGGCCGCCTGCCGGACGAAGACGAGCACGACTTCCACACCGCCGCCGGCATGGTGATCGCCCACTTCGGTCGCATCCCCTACGTCGGCGAGCACTTCGACTGGAACCAGTGGCGCATCGAAGTGGTCGACCTCGACGGCCCGCGCATCGACAAGCTGCTTCTGCAACGCATCGAACAGGAACCGGTACCGGATGACACAGCGGGCTAGGCAAGAGCGGCCCCACGAAGCCGGTACGCGCGCACTGCTCGACGGCTTCGCGGAAGGCGACCCGAACGAGCAGTTGCGCATGAGCGACGTGCTGCACGGTTTGGGCGACCGTTCGTTCGGCATGCTGCTGTTCGTCTCGACGATTCCTGCCTTCATCCCGATCCCGGGCCTGGGCGGAGCGATCAGCGGGCCACTGGTGATCCTGATCGGCCTGCAGCAGTTGTTCGGCATGCGCGAACCGTGGCTGCCGGCATTCCTGGCCCGTCGCGGTCCCCACCGCAGCGCGATGGCGCGCTTCCGCGACCTGCTGGCGCCATGGCTGACGCGGCTGGAGAAGCTGGTACGACCGCGCGCCACCGGGATGCTCGATCACCGCCTCGCCGACTTCTTCACCGGTTTGCTGCTGGTGCTGCTGGGCCTGCTGCTGTCGCTGCCGATCCCGTTCACCAACTTCCTGTTCGGCGGATTGCTGGTGGTGTTCGCGCTGGCGCTGCTCGAGCGCGACGGCTACCTGATGGCGATTGCCTGGGTTGCCGGCGTGATCGCGATCGCGGTGTTCGGGATTCTGTCCGGGAGCCTGGCGGCGGCTGCGGCGCGTTGGATTGACATGTTGATGTGACCAGGCAGCAGTAGCCGGTCACTCAGCAAGCGACAGCCATGAACTCATCCGCCGTCACCGGATGTCCCAGCCAGTAGCCCTGGGCGAAATCGCAGCCGCGCTCGCGCAGGATCGCGTACTGCCCTTCCTTCTCGACGCCCTCGGCGACCACCAGGATCCCCAGCGAATGCGCCATGGCGATGATGGCCGTGGTCAGCGCCAGGTCGTCGGGGTCGCGCAGCACGTCGGCGACGAAGCTGCGGTCGATCTTGACGCCATCCACCGGTACGCGGCGCAGGTGGCTCAGCCCCGAGAAGCCGGTGCCGAAGTCGTCCAGCCACACCTTCACGCCCATGCCGCGCAACTGCGAGAGAAGACTGCTGGCGTGGCGCTCATCGCCGATCACCGCGGTCTCGGTCAGTTCCAGGTGCAGCAGGTCGGCCGGCAATCCGGTTTCGCGCAACGAGGCCTCCACGACATCCGGCAGGTCGCCGTTGCGCAGCTGGCGCGGTGACACGTTCACCGCCAGGAACAGCGGCTCCTCGCCCTTGCGCGATTCCTGCCAGCGCACGGCATCGGCGCAGGCCTGGCGCAGCACCTGCGGGCCCAGCACTTCAATGAGACCGCTCTGCTCGGCCACGTCGATGAAGACCGACGGCGCGACCACGCCCAGCTCCGGATGTTTCCAGCGCAGCAGCGCCTCGGCACCGATCATCGCGCCGTCGACCAGGCGGAACACCGGCTGGTAGGCAAGGCTCAGTTCGCCGCGGTCCCAGGCACCGCGCAGCTCGTGCTCAAGGTGCACGCGGCGCTCGACCGCCTGGTCCATCGCGCGACTGTAGAAGCGGAAGCAGTTCTTGCCGGCGACCTTGGCCTGGTACATCGCGATGTCGCCGTTCTTCATCAGCGAGGTCGCGCCGGAGGCATCTTCCGGGAACAGGGTGATGCCGATCGAGGTACCCAGGAACACCTGGCGGTCCTGCACCAGGATGGGTTCACCCAGCTCGGTCACCAGCGTCTCGGCCAGGTGCGTGGCGATCTTGCGCACGTCGGCGTTGGGGTCGTGGTCGGCCTGGATCAGGATGACGAATTCGTCGCCACCGAAGCGCGCCAGCATCGCCTGGTCGCCGCCGATGCGCTGCACAGTGTGCTCGATGCGGCGCGCGCACTGCAGCAGCACGTCGTCGCCGGCATCGTGGCCGAGGGTGTCGTTGACGCGCTTGAAGTCGTCGATGTCGGCAAACAGCAGCGCCAGCTGGCAGCCGGCGCCGTGCAGCTGCAACAGGCGCTGGTCGAGCGATTCGCGGAACGCCAGGCGATTGGCCAGTCCGGTCAGCGCGTCGGTGTAGGCCATGCGCCGGATCTCGCGATCGTGACGGGCCAGGCTGCGGCTCATCCGGTCGAAGGCCAGCATCAGGTCGCCGACTTCGTCGTTGCGGTTGTCGATCGGCGTGGCGGTGTCGAAGCGACCGGCCTCGATCGCGCGCGCCGACTCGGCCAGCTCGCGGATCGGTCGTACCAGCAGGCGCTGGATCAGCCACAACGAGAGCGCGCCGAAGGCGAGCATGCCCGCGCCGAGCAGGCCGATCCAGATCACGTAGCGCTGGCTGAGCGCGTCGAGGCGGCCGCGCAACTGGCCCACGGCCTGGTCCTGGTAGCCCCGCATCGCGCTCAGGTCGTAGCCGATGCGAACGCCGCCGATGCGCTGCTGGCCGATCATGATCGGCGCCGACACGTCCATCACCTTCTCGTCGCACTGCGTCAGCAGCGCCCTGGAGGCGATGACCTTGCCGGCCATCGCATCGTCCATGCGCTTGCCGTAATTGGCGATCGCCTCGCTGCCATCGTGCAGGACCTGGCCGGCGTCGTCGTAGACGACCACGTAGCGAACGTCGCGATTGCGCAGCGTGGCCCGGCTGAGCACACCGATCGCATCGAGGTCGGAGTAGTACATCGGATTGGTCAGCGTGGCTGCCAGCTGCGCGACGGCACCCTCACCCTGCCGGCGCAAGCTTTCGCCCATCATCGTGCGCATGGTCTGGCGGCTGACGCCCTCGACTTCCATGCGCATGCGCTCTTGCCGGTTGAACAGCAACGCGACCAGTGCCAGCACCACCAGCAAGGCGATGCCCATCAGCAGCATGAACTTGGCTTGCAGGCCGAAGCGAAGGTTCATTCGACCTCCGCCCGGACCCGCGTCACGCCATTGGCGATGTGGTCCAGCGCACGCTTGGACTCGGGATCGATCGGCATGAACCGCGTAGTGCCGAAGAACCGCAGCAGGGCGTCGCCGGCTTCGGGGTCGCCGGCGGCGTCGATGAGGACTTCGCGCAGGCGCGCCTCGACGCGCGGGTCGAGGTCGCCGCGCACCATTTCTATGGCGCGCGGGTATTCCTCGCTCTCGCCGATCACGACCAGGTCGTTGCGGAACGCCGGCGGCATCCGCCGCGGATTGCCCCAGTCGAGGTTGCTCATCACGCCGACATCGGCCAGGCCCTTGTGCACCTAGGTCGAGATGTTGAGTTCGGACCAGGCGAACATGTAGCCGACCGCGCCGCTCTCGATGCGGTCATCCGGCGACAGCAGGATCTCCAGCGACAGCCCGCGATCGAGCAGTTCGATTGCAGGCACGAAGTAGGCGCTGGTCGAAGTCGGCCGCTGGAAGGCGACGCTGTGGCCGCGCAGGTCGGCGATCGAGCGCAGGCCGCTGTCGCGACGGGCAAAGAACAGGCTGTGGTAGTGGCTGGTGCCGTCGCGCTCGGTCAGCAGCAGCGGTTTGGCTGTGGCGCGCTGGCGCAGCAGCATCGCGGTGCCGGTGGTTTCGGTGACCCAGTCGACCCGGCCGCGGCGCAGATAGCTGGCCATCTGCTGCGTGTCCTTGGCCATCAGGATGCGGCCCTCGCGGATGCCGACATCGGCCATGCGCGGGACCACGTAGTCGAGCAGCGGCTTGAGCTGCTCGTAGTGGGTCTTGGGGTCATCGCTGATACGCCCGAGCACCAGCACGCCGGAGTCATTGCCGGCCATTGTCGAAAACGACACGGCCGCCGATGCCAGCGCGAGTACGGACAACAGGGCAATACGACTCAGGCTAGCGATCAAGTACGGACAACCCGTCAAAGTGCCGGGGCCAGCCTAATACGAAACGCCGGCGGGCCGATACTGCAAACCCCCGGCCGGACCGCAGTTCACGCGTCTGGTCCGGATCCGGGCCCGGCTGGTGGTCGCCCCCCCTTGCGGTCAATCCCCTTTTCGGGCGATGGACGCCATGCGCTGGGCGTCGGCCAGGATCCCGCGCAGGATCCGCACCTCGCGCGAGTCCAGCGCGGCCCGCAGGTACAGCCGGCGCAGCTTGCGCATGGCCGACTCCGGGGCCCGGCCCTTGTGGAAGTCGATCGCGTCGAGGGTGTCGCCGAGCTGGGCGAAGAAGCCTTCCATTTCGGCATGCGATGCCGGTGGTTCGCGCCGTTCCGGGCCTTCGCCGTCGCTGCCGACCGGGGCGGCGGCGGCCAGCACGGCCAGGCGCAGCTCGTAGCTGAGCACCTGCACGGCGGCGGCCAGGTTGAGCGAGCTGTAGTCCGGATTGGCCGGGATATGGACCGAGGCGTGGCACAGCTGCAGTTCGTCGTTGCTCAGGCCGGTGCGCTCGCGGCCGAAGACCAGCGCGACCTCGGCGCCCGCAGCCGCCTCGCCGACCGCGCGGGCGGCGGCATCACGCGGCAGCAGCTCTTCCAGCGCGACGCGCCGGCTGCGCGCCGTGCAGCCCAGCACCAGCCGGCAATCGGCCACGGCCTCGGCCAGGGTCGCGCAGGTGCTGGCGCCGGCCAGGACGTCGTCGGCGCCGGCGGCCAGGGCGTAGGACTCGACGCTGGGTGCCTTCTCCGGCGCCACCAGCACCAGTCGCGACAGCCCCATGGTCTTCATCGCCCGCGCCGCCGAGCCGATGTTGCCGGGGTGCTGGGTGCCGACGAGCACGATGCGCAGGCGGTCGGCCGGGCCGGGAACGTGGTTGGACGGTGAGGGGACAGGGTCGGACACGGTTTTCGCTTCGGAAGTCACGGCCTGCAATGGTAAACTCCGCGCCCCGGCCCCGAGCCGGTCCGCTCTTTGCCGCCGCCAGTCCGTCCCCCACCTCCCCCTACGAGGCCGCTTGCCATGCAGAAACCCGCCGTCACCCTCATGGTCAAGGCCGCCCGCGCCGCCGGCAACGTGCTGCTGCGGCACATGAACAAGCTCGATGCGCTCAACGTGGTCGAGAAGGACCGGATGGACTATGCCAGTGAAGTCGACAGCCTGGCCGAGAAAGAGATCATCAAGGAATTCCGCCGCGCGACCCCCGACTACGCCATCCTCGGCGAAGAAAGTGGTCCGATCGGCAACAGCCGTTTCACCTGGGTCATCGACCCGCTCGACGGCACCAGCAACTACCTGCACGGCATCCCGCATTTCTGCGTGTCGATCGCCCTGGTCGAGAACGGCGAGCCGGTCCATGGCGTGATCTTCGATCCGCTGCGCAACGAGCTGTTCACCACCAGCCGCGGCAGTGGCGCTACGCTCAACGATCGCAAGATCCGCGTCGCCGACCGCAAGGACCTCAACGGCGCAATGCTGATCACCGGTTTCCCGCCGCGCGAGCGCGCCCGCACCAGCGCCCACCTCAAGTGCATCGACACGCTGCTGACCGAGGCCGAGGACATCCGCCGCACCGGTTCGGCCGCGCTCGACCTGGCCTACGTGGCCTGCGGTCGCGCCGACGCGTACTTCGAGGCCGGCGTGAAGCCGTGGGACATCGCCGCCGGCGCGCTCCTGGTGCGCGAGGCAGGCGGCAAGGTCGTCGACTTCCGCGGCCGCAGCACCGGGCCGATGGACACCCGCGGCCAGATGCCGCGCCAGCTGGTCGCCGGCAACCTGAAGATCTGCGACGCGCTGCAGAGCAAGATCGTCAACACGGGGTATGCGTCGGCGTTCGACTGAGGCGCCCTGCTCTGACGTAAAGGAAAGCCGCGCTTTGCGCGGCTTTTTTTGTTTCGAGTCTGCGTCTGCGGAGTGGCGGCGTCCGCCGGCTTGGGGATTGCTCCGCCCCTTCGTTCGGACATCCTGTCCGAAGGCGGGGCGTGGGCCATCCATGGCCCACTGCTGCGCAATCCCCAAGCCGGCGGACACCGCTCTGGCATGTCGTTTCCTGGTCTTCGATAAGCGCTGAAGGTCAAGGGCAACGTCCATGGGTTCCCGCCTTCGCGGGAACGACGGGAGACGAAGACCGGGTAATGAAATGCCGAAGCGTCGTTCAGCGCGCCGGGGATTGATCCGCAGCGGGACATGGATGTCCCGCGCCCCGCATCAGACAGGATGTCTGACTAGGGGGCGGAGCAATCCCCGGCGCGGTGGACGACGCCGCTCCGCAGACGGCAAGCCCAGAAGTCCACGTCAAGATGGATCCCGGCATTCGCCGGGATGACGGGCAAAGAAAAAGGCCGCGCAATGCGCGGCCTTTTCCGTCAAACCAACAGCAGCCGTTACGGGCGACGAGCCAGTGCCGCCTCGTCCTTGGCCTTCGGCATCAGGTCCTGCTTGGTGACCTTCAGGAAGCCGATGGTCAGCAGCGGGCACGCCACGAAGATCGACGACAGCGTGCCGATGATGATGCCGATCATCTGCGACTCGGCCATGCCTTCCAGCGAACCGCCACCGTACAGGTACAGCGCAAACACCGTCAGGAACGCCACGAACGACGTGATCACCGTACGCGACAGCGTCTGGTTGATCGACTTGTTGAGGATCTCCTCCGGCGAAGCGCGCATCGAACGGAAGTTCTCGCGGACGCGGTCGAACACCACGATCGTGTCGTTGATAGAGAAGCCCATCACCGACAGCACGCCGGCGAGCACCGTCAGGTCGAACTCGTGGCCACTGAGCGCGAACCAGCCGGTCACGACCACCACGTCGTGCAGCGTGGTCAGCACGGCCGCGATCGCGAACTTCTTCTCGAAGCGGAACGAGATGTAGATCAGGAAGCCGACGACCACGAAGATCAGCGCCCACAGACCGTTGATCGCCAGGTCCTTGCCGACCTGCGGACCGACCACCTCGCTGCGCAGCACCTTGCCGGGGTTGCCCTCGAAGGCCAGCGCGTTCTGCACGTCGCTGGCGGTCGTGTTGCCCTTGTCCTCGGCACCGGCCGCGGCCTGCTTGGGCTGCAGGCGGATCAGCAGATCGTTGCCGCTGCCGAAGGACTGCACCTGGGCACCTTCGTAGCCGGCACGGTCGAGGCGCTCGCGGACGTCATCGACGTCGACGGGCTTCTCGAAGCGCATCTCGGTGACGGCGCCGCCGGTGAAGTCGAGGGCGAAGTTGAAGCCCTTGACGAACATGCCGCCGACGGCGACCAGCAGCATCGCCAGGGCAATGCCCAGCGACAACCAGCGCAGGCGGATGAAGTTGATGTTGCTGTCGTAAGGGAAGACGTTGAACGGTTTCATTTGCGTGATCTTCCCGTCAGATCCAGATCGTCTTGATCTTGCGGCGACCGCCGTAGATCAGGGTGGCAATGGCTCGCGAGACGCCCACCGCGGTGTACATCGAGGTCGCGATACCCACGATCAACGACACGGCGAAGCCCTTGACCGGACCGGTGCCGAACGCGAACAGGGCGACACCGGCGAGGATGGCGGTGAGGTTGGCGTCGGCGATGGTGCCCGATGCGCGCTCGTAGCCTTCGGCGATGGCGGTCTGCGGAGGCAGCCCCAACCTGAGCTCCTCGCGTATGCGCTCGTTGATCAGCACGTTGGCGTCGACCGACATGCCCACCGTCAACGCGATACCGGCCAGGCCAGGCAGGGTCAGCGTGGCGTTGAAGAGCGACATCACCGCGATCAGCATCAGCATGTTCAGCAGCAGCGCCAGGCAGGTGATGATGCCGAACACGCGGTAGTAGAACAGGAAGAAGACCAGGGCGAAGGCGAACGAGTACATGACCGCGGTCAGGCCGCGCTCGATGTTCTCGCGGCCCAGGCTCGGGCCGACGATGCGCTCTTCGATGAAGTCCATCGGCGCAGCCAGCGAACCCGAACGCAGCAGCAGGGCCAGGTCGGCGGCTTCCTTGGAGCTGTCCAGGCCGGTGGTCTGGAACTCCTTGCCGAACACGCCGTTGATGTTGGCCACCGAGATCACTTCTTCATTGATCTTGGTCGTGCGCACTTCCTTGCCGTCGACCATGCGCACCTCGGGGATGCGCTCGATGTAGACCACGGCCATCGGCTTGCCGACGTGCTCGGTGGTGTAGTCGAACATGCGCTGGCCGCCGACGCCGTTCAGGCGCACCGAGACCGCCGGGGTGCCGGTCTGCGGGTCCATCATCGAGGTCGCGCCGACCAGCTGGTCGCCCGAGGCGATCACGCGCTTGTTGAGCAGCACCGGCATCGGCTTGCCGTCCGGGCCGAGCTCGCGGCGGTAGTACACGCGCGCGCCGGCCGGCACGGTGCCGGTGGAGACGGCGTCATACGGATTGCCCTCGACCACGCCGCGGTACTCGAGCGTGGCGGTGGCGCCGAGGATGCGCTTGGCCTGCGCGGTGTCCTGCACGCCCGGCAGCTGGACGACGATACGGTCGCTGCCCTGGCGCTGGATGATCGGCTCGGACACGCCCAGCGCGTTGATGCGGTTGCGCAGCGTGCCGACGTTCTGTTCGATCGCCTCCACCGCCATGCGCTGCATCTCCGCTTCCGAGATCTGCACGGTCAGGGTGTTGCCCTGCACGTCGAGCAGCAGGTTCGGCTGGCTCTTGGCGATCTCCACGCGTGCCTTCTCGGCATCGGCGGGGCTGGCCAGGGTGGCAACGATGGAGTTGGCGCCGCGACGCTCGACCGACTCGTAGCGGACGCGACCGTCGCGCAGGCTCACGCGCACGTCTTCGGCGGTGGCGTCCATGCGCTTGTCGAGGGCGGCCTTCTGGTCGACCTGCATCAGGAAGTGCACGCCGCCCTGGAGGTCCAGGCCCAGCAGCATGGGCTTGGCGCCGATCTTCTCGAGCCAGTTCGGCACCGTCGAGGCGAGGTTCAGCGCAACCACGTAGTTGCTGCCGAGCTTCTCGCGCAGGACGTCGTTGGCCTTGATCTGCTGGTCAGGGTTGTTCAGGCGCACCAGCAGGTTGCCGTTGTCGAGTTCGACCGACTTGGGCGAAACCCCGCCTTGCTTGAGCATGGTGCTGACCTGTGCACTCAGCGCCGGATCGATCTTGGCGCCGCGGCTGGCCGTGACCTGCACGGAGGGATCCTGCGGATAGATGTTCGGCAACGCATACAGAGCGCTGAGCAGCAGAACGATCAGGATGACGAAGTATTTCCAGCGCGCGTAAGTCAGCATCTAGGGCCCCTGCGGCGGCCACCCCGGCCGCCGTATGTCAAATTCTTCTGGAGACGGCTTACGCCGACTTCAAGGTGCCCTTCGGCAGCACGTTGGCGATGGCGCCCTTCTGCACGCGGATGCGCACGTTGTCGGCGATCTCCACGGTGATGAAGTTCTCGCCGATGTCGCTCACGGTGCCGGCAATGCCGCCGTTGGTGAGGACTTCGTCGCCCTTGGCGAGCTTCTCGAGCATCGCGCGATGCTCCTTCTGGCGCTTCATCTGCGGACGGATCATCAGGAAGTACATGACGCCGATCAGCAGGATCGGGAACAGCAGCGACATGCCGAAACCGCCACCGCCGGCCGGAGCGGCCGCCTGGGCATAGGCGGGGGATACCACGAGATCAAGCAGGTTCATGACGATTGTCCTGGATCGAAAAATAGCGGGGGATTATGCCACGGGGCGGGGTCCTGCCCCGCGCCCTCCCCCGGGCCGCCTGCGGCAGCCCCGATGGGACGGAATCGGGGGCCCTGCCCTTGCCTAGACCGGCTCGGCAGCCCTTGCGGCGTAGAAAGACTCCCGGAAGGCCGAAAAGGTTCCCCGGGCGATGGCGTCGCGCATCTGCGCCATCAGGCGCTGGTAGTAGCGCAGGTTGTGCAGGGTGCCCAGCATCGGCGCCAGCATCTCGTTGCAGCGGTCCAAGTGGCGCAGGTAGCTGCGGCTGAAGCCGTTGCGGCAGGCGTAGCAGTCGCAGCCTTCCTCGATCGGGCGCAGGTCGCGCTCGTACTTGGCGTTGCGCACGCGGACTGTGCCGAAACTGGTGAAGTAGTGGCCGTTGCGGGCGTTGCGGGTCGGCATCACGCAATCGAACATGTCGATGCCGCGGGCCACGCCCTCTACCAGGTCCTCCGGCCGCCCCACCCCCATCAGGTAGCGCGGGCGGTCGGCCGGCAGCTGCGGGCAGGTGTGCTCGAGCATGTGGTTGCGCTCGGCCTCCGGCTCGCCGACGGCGGGGCCCCCGATCGCATAGCCATCGAATCCGATCGACTTGAGCCCCTCGGCCGAACTGTCGCGCAGCGCCGGGTGGACGCCGCCCTGGACGATGCCGAACAGCGCCGCGTCGTTGCCCTCGTGCGCCTTCTTCGAGCGCTCCGCCCAGCGCAGGCTCAGCTCCATCGACTTGCGCGCGACCTCCTCGGTGGCCGGGTACGGCGTGCACTCGTCGAAGATCATCACCACGTCCGAGTCGAGCACCTTCTGGATGTGCATGCTCTCCTCGGGACCAAGGAAGACCTTGCTGCCGTCTGTCGGCGCGGCGAAGGTCACGCCCTGTTCGGTGATCTTGCGCTTGTGCGCCAGCGAGAAAACCTGGAAGCCACCGGAGTCGGTCAGGATCGGGCCGCTCCAGCGGCCGAAGCCGTGCAGACCGCCGTGGTCGCCGATCACGTCCAGGCCCGGGCGCAGGTACAGATGGAAGGTGTTGCCGAGGATGATCTCGGCGCCCAGCTCGCGGATCTGCTCGGGCATCACGCCCTTCACCGAACCGTAGGTGCCCACCGGCATGAACGCCGGCGTCTCCACCGTGCCACGCGGAAAGGTCAGGCGGCCGCGGCGGGCGGCGCCGTCGGTGGCGAGGAGATCAAACGACATGCGGCTCATGCGGACTCCTCCGGTGCCGGGAACAGCAACATCGCGTCCCCGTACGAGAAGAAGCGGTAGCGCGAGGCGATCGCGTGGTCGTAGGCGGCGAACATGCGCGCCTTGCCGGCGAAGGCGGATACCAGCATCAGCAGGGTGCTCTCGGGCAAGTGGAAGTTGGTGATCAACGCGTCGACCGAACGGATCCGGTAGCCCGGCAGGATGAACAAACGGGTTTCGCCGGCGTACGGTTGCAGCTCGCGCTCGCCGGCATCGTTGCCGCGCATCGCGCTTTCCAGCGCGCGCACCACCGTCGTGCCAACCGCGATCACGCGGCCACCGGCGGCGCGTGTGCGCTGGATCTGCTCGATCAACGCGGCGCCGACGTTGAGCCATTCGCTGTGCATCACGTGCTGGCCCAGGTCATCCACGCGCACCGGCTGGAACGTGCCGGCGCCGACATGCAGGGTGACATGGCCGAACTGCACGCCGCGGTCGCTCAATTGCTGGAGCAATGCCTCGTCGAAGTGCAGGCCGGCGGTGGGCGCGGCAACCGCGCCGACCTCGCGCGCGAACACGGTCTGGTAGCGGGTGTCGTCGTCGCTGCCGGCTTCGCGCTGGATGTACGGCGGCAACGGCAGGCGGCCGGCATGCAGCAGCCACTGCTCGAGCGACTCGGGCACATCGAAGCGCAAGCGGTAGAACTCGCCGTCGCGGCCGAGCACTTCGGCTTCGCCGCCGGCATCGAGCATGATCCTGGCGCCTGCCTTGGGCGACTTGCTCACGCCCAGCTGCGCACGCACTTCGTGGCCGCCCAGCAGGCGCTCGATCAGGATCTCGACGCGTCCGCCGCTGGTCTTCTGGCCATACAGGCGCGCCGGAATCACGCGGGTGTCGTTGAACACCAACAGGTCACCCGGGGCGAGCAGGTCCGGCAGGTCGCGGAAAATGCGGTCCTGGAACTCGAAGGTGGCCGTCGGCGGCACCACCAGCAGGCGGCTGGCCGACCGTTCGGGCAAGGGCGCCTGCGCGATCAGCTCGGGCGGCAGGTCGTAATGGAAATCGGATTTCTTCAAGGCGGGGGGGGGCTGGCTGGCGGCTTGACTGGCCGCAGGACCGGGCATTGTAAGACCCCGGCGCCTGTTGCGAGCCGGGCCGGTTACAGGGGCCTTACCGCTCGAACTTGGCCGACAGGATGATCGCCGAGGTGGTCCGCTCGACCCCGTCGATGGCGCCGATCCGGTCGGTCAGCTCGTCCATCGCCTCCACCGTCGGCACCACGCCCAGCGCTATCAGGTCGAACGGCCCGCTGACCGAATGCAGGGCGCGCACCTCCGGCATCCCGTGCAGGACCGTCACCACCGAGGCCATCTGCTTGGGCAGCACGGTCACCATGATGTGGGCGCGGATATGGCCGCGCTCGGCCTCGTCGTGGACGCGGACGGTGTAGCCGTCGATCACGCCCTGCCGTTCCAGCCGCTCGATGCGACTGTGGACGGTGGTCCGCGACAGCTTCAGGCGGCGGGCAATGTCGGCCGTGGAGGCCCGCGCGTTCTCGCGCAGGACCGAGAGCAGCTGCTGGTCGGCGTCGGTAATCTTCATGTCGCCCAGATTGTTCGTCGGATCGACGATAATGTCCAGTAATTCGTACAAATCAGCACTGTCTACCGACGAATTATTCCAGATAATAGGGAGATTGCGTACCGACAGGAGAAAGACCATGGCCGTCCTCGACCGCCTCGCCCCCTTGCGCGCCCACAAGGGCCTTCGTCGCACCCAGGGCCTGGACGACGCCACGATCACCCGCTTCGCCGCCAGCCACGCCGAGCTGATCGAAGCGATCGAAGCCGCCGACCAGGAGTACCAGCGCCTGAAGGGTGACTTCGCCGAGCTGCTCGACCTCGACGAGGAAGCGCAGATCCAGGCCGTACTGGCCGGCTACATCAATTTCTACGCGGACGACGCGGTCAATCCGTACGTCGCCCTGGCCGCGCGCGGGCCGTGGGTGGTCACGCTCAAGGGCGCCGTCCTGCACGACTCCGGCGGCTACGGCATGCTCGGTTTCGGCCACGCGCCCAAGTCGGTGATCGCGGCGATGGCCAAGCCGCAGGCGATGGCCAACATCATGACGCCGTCGCTGTCGCAGCTGCGCTTCGACCGCGCGCTGCGCGCTGCCATCGGCGCTGCCCGCGGCGGTTGTCCGTACGAGAAGTTCCTGTGCCTGAACTCCGGTTCGGAGTCGGTCTCGCTGGCGTCGCGCATCGCTGACGTCAACACCAAGCTGATGACCGACCCGGGTGGTCGCCACGCCGGCCGCGCGATCAAGCGCGTGGTGGTCAAGGGCAGCTTCCACGGCCGCACCGAACGCCCGGCCCTGTATTCGGACTCCTCGCGCAAGACCTACATGCAGCACCTGGCCAGCTTCCGCGGCGAGGACACCCTGCTGACCGTCGAGCCGTATGACGTCGACGCGCTCAAGAAGATCTTCGCCGACGCCGACGCCAATGGCTGGTTCATCGAGGCGATGTTCCTCGAGCCGGTGATGGGCGAAGGCGACCCGGGCCGCGGCGTGCCGCCGGCGTTCTACGCCGCCGCGCGCGAACTCACCCGCGCCCACGGATCGCTGCTGCTGGTCGACTCGATCCAGGCCGGCCTGCGCGCGCACGGCGTGCTGTCGGTCATCGACTACCCCGGCTTCGAGCAGCTCGATCCGCCGGACATGGAGACCTACTCCAAGGCGCTCAACGCCGGCCAGTACCCGCTGTCGGTGCTTGCCGTCGGCAAGCGCGCGGCCGAACTCTACAAGAAGGGCCTGTACGGCAACACCATGACCAGCAACCCGCGCGCGCTCGATGTCGCCTGCGCCGTGCTGGAGCAGGTGACCCCTGCCCTGCAGGAGAACATCCGCGCCCGCGGCGTCGAGGCACTTGAGAAGCTCGAGAAGCTCAAGGGCGAGCTCGGCGGCCTGATTACCAAGGTCCAGGGCACCGGACTGCTGTTCTCCTGCGAGCTGGCGCCGCAGTTCAAGTGCTACGGCGCGCGTTCGACCGAAGAGTGGCTGCGCGAGCACGGCATCGGCGTGATCCACGGCGGCGTCAATTCGCTGCGCTTCACCCCGACGTTCACCATCACCAGCGAGGAAATCGATCTGCTGGTGGCGATGGTGGCGAAGTCGTTGAAGGAAGGGCCGCGGGCCGAGCAGGCTGTGGCGGCGTAACTCCCTTTCCGCGGACCCTCTCCCTGGCGCTGCGCGCCTGCCCCGCCTCCGGCCCCCAGCCATCGCGCATAGCGCGATGGCGTTCGGCGACGCGCGAGCCAGTGGCTCGCAAGCCGCGTCACCTCACCCCACAAGGGAGAGGGTTACGCGGATGCTTCAAACGTCGTTGTCAGGGGGCGCGGCAATCCCGCAGCGACAACGCCCGCGCAATGTCCCGCCAATCAAACGCCGCAACCGCCTGGTCGTCATCGACCGCGTAGAACACACCCTGCGGGAAGCGCGCGCTCGCGCTCTGGTCCAGCCACACGCCATCGGTGTTGGCGGTTTTGCCACCGGCAAACGCACCCACATGCTCCAGCGTGTCGCGATCGAACACATGGAACAGGCTGCGATCCTTGAACTGGTCGGTGGCAATCCAGTAACCACTGCCATCGGCGCAGCGTGCTAGCGCCATGCCCTCGGCCTGCGCCTTGAACAGACCTGCGCCGATGTCGCGACCACGGTACTGGCCGTCGAGGCCGTACTCGCGAATACGCGTGCCGGTGGCGACATCCTCTTCGGCCACGAGCAGGCGATCGTTGCCGACATCACCGAACACCGATTCGGCGATGCGGATCGCGCCGGCCTCGCCGGTGTCACCGAACACACCCATCAGGCGCGCCTGCCAGCCACCCGGCACACGCCGTAGCTGGTAGCGCTTGAAGCGCTCGCCCAACTGCGCCAGCGGCGGCGGCAGGTCCCCGTTCTGCGGCGACATATAGTTGTCGCTGACGATCACCTCGTAGCTGTCCTTCTGCGCCCGCACCCACAGCCCATACGGCTGCTTGAGGTCGTCGCCGCCGAACACCAGCAGCGGCTTGAGGTCGGGCAGCTGGAACATCTGCACGCGGTGGTTGTCGCGCTCGACCACCAGCGCGTAGTTGTCGATCACGGCGATGCCGTTCGGGCGCTGCATCTGACCCAGCTCGGTGCCGGGGCCGCCCACGCTGCGGACGGACTTGCCGCTGTCGCCGTCGTAGACCACCAGCTTGTCGGTGGCCTTGCCGGTTGCGATAAGCCAGCGCTTGCCGTCCGCCGATCGCCAGCTGGCCGGCGAGTCGATGTTGTCGGCCGGCGTGGCGGCGGTGATGAACGCTTCGGCCACCACCTTGTGCGGCACGCCCGCCTGGCTCAGCAGTGGATCGACGTCCGCGGTCTTCTCATCGGGCTCTGGCTCATGGCCGTTGCGCGGCGGCGCCGGCGCGGTGGTCGCGCAGGCACTGAGCGCGAGGACGAGTGCGAACGTGGTCAGGCGTGATGTCACGGATCCCCCGGAAGATGGAATGCAAACCTCGACTTTCTACGGGTCCATTGTGACCGTGTCGTTACACCCCGCACCAATACCTCGTTTGGCCGAAGTGCATTTTCGCTGTCACTTTTCCGCCATCCCCGCCGCGTACAAATCGCGGTTTGTTTGCCGCCGTCTTGCATGGGGATGCAGATCGAATGAAACGAAACCTCCTGTCGCGCGCTCTGTCGCGTGCATTGTTTGTCGCCGTGCTGGCGCCTGTCAGCTTCACCGCCGTCGCCGATGACGGTGGCGATCCGGCACCGGATCCGAAGCAGCTCGACGCCGTCGTCGTCCAGGCCGACATCGCCTACCGCAACCGCACCGACGCTGTCGCACCAGTGCTGTCCTACGACCTGGAATACTTCCAGCGCTTCGAGCCGCTCACCGTCGGCGACATGCTCAAGCGCGTGCCCAGCGTCGCCTTCGTCTCCGACGTGCTGGAGTACGACGGTGCGCAGCTGCGCGGCCTGGACCCGGGCTACACGCAGATCCTGATCAACGGCAAGAAGGTGCCCGGCGCCGGCAACGACCGCTCCTTCTTCGTCGACCGCATCCCGGCTGAACTGGTCGAGCGCATCGAGATCGTCCGCAGCGCCAGCGCCAACCGCTCCGGCGACGCCGTGGCCGGCGCGCTCAACATCGTCCTGCGCGATGCCTACGAGTTCGACGGCAGCTACGTCCGCGGCGGCGTCATGCACTTCGACGACGGCAAGTACAAGAACACCTACGGCGCGGTCAGCAGCGGCGAAGTCGGCGGTGGCCGCCTGCTCGGCGGCTTCAATGTGCAGGGACGCTACAACCCCAAGGTCAAGCGCAGCGACCGTTTCGACGAACCCGGCGGCGACTTCGTCGACCGCGAGGACCAGGCCGACACCCGCGACGGCACCGACTACTCGGCCAACGTGTCCTACACCCACGACATCGGCAGCGGCCGCCTGTCGCTGGACGGCTTCTACGTGCGCACCGACCGCGACGAGACCGAGCACTCGCTGGAATACAACGACCCGACCAGCAGCAGCCGCGACAACCTGCTGTCGGTCAACGACCAGTTCGAGAACATCAAGCAGGACAACTGGTCGTTCGGCGCCAACTACGAGTTCGACATGCTCGGTGGCCGCACCGAGCTCGACCTCGATTACGCCCGCTTCGACGACGACACCATGGCGACCGAGGAAGAGACCGGCTACGACGACGAGGACACCCCGCCGTCGTTCGATGGACGCGAAGGTACGCGAACGCTCAGCGACATCAGCGACGACGAGCTCGGCTTCAAGGCCGCGCACAAGCGCGAGCTCGGCAACGCCAAGGTCGAGTTCGGCGTCGACTACCTCGACAAGCAGCGCGACACGGGCCTGCAGATCGCCGAGGTCGAGTCCGACGACGAGGACGTCGCCCTGCCGGCCTACGAAGACTTCGAGGGCATGGCCAGCCGGATCGACGAGACCCGCATCGACCCCTACCTGATGTTCTCGGGTGCCTCCGGTGCGCTCGCCTGGGAAGCCGGCCTGCGCTACGAGACCACCGACGTGGACGTGCGTGCCGACGACACCGCCGCCTCCAACGACTACTCGACCGTGCTGCCGTCAGCGCACCTGAAGTGGGACCTGACCGCCGACGACCGCATCAGCCTGTCGCTGGCGCGCACCGTGCGTCGCCCCAACTTCGACCAGATCCTGCCGCTGACGCTGGAAGAGGAGTTCGGCGACAACGACTTCGTTGGCAACCCGCTGCTCGAACCCGAGCGCGCCTGGGGCCTGGACCTGGGCTACGAGCGTCGCCTCGGCCAGCGCGGCGTGTTCGGCGTGAACGCGTTCTACCGCGACATCCAGGACCTGATCGAGACGGTCAACACCGGCGAGCCGAGTTCGACCGCGCTGGGCGACTTCGAGGACGAGGTCGAGGAGTTCCTCGACGAGAATCCCGGCGCCAACGAGAACACCCCGGGCTATCCGCAGTTCGATCCGGACAGCTTCGTCTACACCGCACGCAACGTCGGCGACGGTTACGTCTACGGCATCGAGTTCGACCTGTCGACGCCGCTGACCGTTCTCGGCCTGCCCGACACCGGCGTGTTCGTGAACTACTCGTGGCTGGACAGCTCGGTCGACGACGAGTTCGGCGAACGCCGCTTCAACAACCAGGCCAGGTACGTCTACAACGTCGGCTTCATCCAGAACCTCCCGGACTGGGGCGTCTCGTTCGGTGCCAGCTACCGCCGCCAGGGCGATGCCTATTCGCGCATCGTCAGCGAGGAAGTCACCACGACCTACGAAGGTGACCTTGAAGTGTTCGTCGAGAAGCGCTTCGGCGATCGCATGTCGGTGCGCCTGACCGGCTCGAACCTGCTCGATGCCTCCAAGGACGAGGCCTTCAACAAGTTCGACAATGCCGCCGACCAGATCGATCGCGACTTCGACGAGTACGAACTGGAGCGCGAGACGGCCGGACCGGTGTACCAGCTGATCGCCCGCTATTCGTTCTGATCGTGATGTCGTTCTGACAGCGATGTCGTCCCGACGGTCCGCCGTCGGGACGACAGCTACATCCGCGCCAGCACCAGGTGCGAATGCATCGGCACCACCACGTGCCCGTCGCACATCTGCTCCCTGATCGCCCCGGCCATCCGCGCCTGTGCCGCCTCGGTCAGCTCCGCGCGCGCCTTCGCGTCGAGGTGCTGCGTTGCCGGCACCGCCGCGGCAATCACGTCCACCTCCATCGCGACGAAGGTGTCCGGATCGGGAAACGCCGCCGGCATCGCCCGCGCCTCGATCGAAATATCGCGGAATCCGGCATCGCGCAGCAGCGATTCCAGCTCCGACGCTTCGCCCAGCGCGAATGGCGAGGCAAGCGCGGGAATGCCAATCAGCTCGACCAGCACGTCGTTGAACCGCGACCAGAACGGGTGGTGGTCAAGGCCGCACCAGACCGCAAGCGCGAGGCGACCGTCGTCGCGCAGCACGCGCCGCGCTTCCCCCAATGCCGCCGCGCGGTCCGGGACGAACTGCAAGCCGTGCTGGCACAGCGCCAGGTCGAATTCGGCCTCGGCGAACGGCAGCACTTCCAGCCGCCCCTGCTTCCATTCAATGTCGAGCCCTTCCAGCGCGCCCTGGACCTGCGCCACGCCGAGCATGTCGGGGTTGAGGTCGACGCCGACCACGCGCCCGTCCGGCGCCACCCGCGGTGCGGCCAGGCGCGCGACGATGCCGGTGCCGCAGGCCAGGTCGAGCAGGTGCTCGCCGGGCGCCGGTTGCGCCAGGTCCAGCAGCGCGCCGACCCAGGGGCGGAACAGCACCGGGACCATCTCGCGTTCGTAGGTGACGGCAGGATTGCTCATGGGGCTCCTTCGGCGTTCCTTGCCGGACGCCTCGATATTCGGCCGTCCATGCGGACGGGAACGTGTAGGCGCCCGGGCGGCGGCCTGGCATGCCAGGCGCGCCCGGCTGCGCTAGGCTTGCGCGATGAAGATCATCGAAGTCCGCCACCCGCTGGTGCAGCACAAGCTGGGCCTGATGCGCCTGGCCGGCATCAGCACCAAGGAATTCCGCGAGCTCGCGTCCGAAGTGGCCACGTTGCTCACCTACGAGGCCACCGCCGACCTGGAGACCGAGGAGGTCATGGTCGAAGGCTGGGCCGGGCCGGTGAAGACGCGCCGCATCAAGGGCGCGAAGGTGACCCTGGTGCCGATCCTGCGCGCCGGGCTGGGCATGCTGCCAGGCGTGCTCGAGCTGATCCCCGCCGCCAAGGTCGGCGTGGTCGGCCTGCAGCGCGACGAGCGCACGCTGGAGCCGGTCGGCTACTACGAAAAACTCACCGGTCGCATGGACGAACGCACCGCGCTGATCCTCGATCCAATGCTGGCCACCGGCGGCACGCTGGTCGCCACCGTCGACATGCTCAAGGCGGCAGGCTGCAAGCGCATCAAGGGACTGTTCCTGGTCGCGGCGCCGGAAGGGCTGCGCGTGCTCGAAAGCCGCCACCCGGACGTCGAGGTGTACACCGCCTCGATCGACGACCGCCTCAACGACGTCGGCTACATCCTGCCGGGCCTGGGCGACGCCGGCGACAAGATCTTCGGCACGCGGCACAACGGCTGAGTCCTATCGTCATCCCGGCTTTCGCCGGTATGACGGGGAACTAGCCGCGCCTGCGTCGCACGCGCCGCCACACCAGCGCAGCGACGAGCAGCATCGCCGCCGCGCCCAGCAACCACGGCAACAGCCGCTGGTCCGTCCCCGGCGGCAATTCCACGACCGTCGATGCGCGCTCCGCACTCAATGCCTGCGCGGCGGCTTCCGGCGACAGCACCCAGCGATCACCGCGAAGTTCCACCTTGCCTTCCAGCGGCGGCAGGCTCAGCTCGCGCCAGGTGATGCGGATGTCGCCGATCTGCGGATCGAGCGGATTCTCGGCACTGCCCAGGCCGTCGCCTTCGGGCTGGAACGACGCCGCCAGGTTCGCCGGCAGGCGCGAGAAGTTGGGTCGGAACACGCGCCATTGGCCCAGCGTCTGCAGCACCGCCAGGTCGATCGGCTTGCCTTCCAGCGTCGCGTCGTCGGACCACCAGCGTCGGTTGTCCAACGGCAGCTTCTTCGGATTGGCGTGCCCCGGCGCGAAGTGCGACGAGTCGATCGCAGCCGTGTTCCACACGCGCGTGTAGGCGTCGCGGTCGGCACGCCACTGATACATCTCGACCCTGCGATCCAGGCCAAAGCCGCGCGTGCCAACGCCGAAATCGCGGTCGCGCAGTGCCTTTCCGGCTTGTGGTGGATCGAGCGAATCATCGACGACCGCAGGCTGTGCCCATGCCTTGCCGCAGCACGCTGCGCCCATGGCCAGCGCGCAGGCCAGCGACAGCCAGGCTGTCGCTCCGGGCCGCGTCATGCGCCCAGCGCCCTCGCCTGCAGTTCGGCCACCTCGTGGGTCGTGCCGAATTTGCCCTTGTCGTCCTGGGTGACCTGCGCCAGCGCGCACTGCGGATCGTGGGTGAAGAACAGATGGACGTTGCGACGCAGCTTGTCGGCGAGGAAGGCCTTCTTCTCGTCGATCAGCAACTCGGCGTTGCGGTCGTAACCCATCGTGATCGGCACATGCACCCACGGCCGTCCCGGGATCAGGTCGGCGCAGAACACCACGCCGCCGTGCGTCTCGCCGTCGACCTGGTCGGGGCCGACGATCTCGGCCAGCATCAGTCCCGGCGTATGGCCGTCGCTGTAGTGGAAGCGCACCGTCTTGCCGAGCGTGCGCGAGTACTCGCCATCGACCAGTTCGAGACGACCGGTCGCTTCGAGCAGGCCGGGCAGTTCCGGAATGAAGCTCGCGCGATCGCGCGGATGCGGGTTCAGCGCGCGCTCGTAATGCTCGCGACCGACGACATAGGTCGCGTTCGGGAACAGCAGCTTCGGCGCCTCGCCTTCCTTCCACGGCGCGAGCAGACCGCCGGCATGATCGAAGTGCAGGTGCGACAGCACCACCACATCGACATCTTCCGGGGCGAAGCCTGCCGCTGCCAGCGACTGCACCAGCACGTGCTGGTCTTCGACTACGCCGTAGCGCTCGCGCAGCTTCGGCTCGAAGAACGCACCGATGCCGGTTTCGAACAGCACGGTCTTGCCGGCAAGCGGGCTGGCGAGCAGCGCGCGGCAGGCCAGTTCGATGCGGTTTTGCTCGTCGGGCGCGGACCATTTGGCCCACATCGCGCGCGGCGCATTGCCGAACATCGCACCGCCATCGAGCTTCTGGCTGTTGCCGAGAATTGACCAGAGTTTCATGGGACTAGGGTAACTCCCCTCGCGTTAGGTTCGCGATAGCTCAATTCAACGAATCTCCGTTCGTCCTGAGCGTAGCGCAGCGAAGTCGAAGGATCGGGAACCCGGAAACCGCCAGCGACTTGGTCCTACGACTTCGCGCCTTTGGCGCTACGCTCAGGACGAACGGTATCGGGGGTTTGCCGGGGCCAGTGATCGAAGCGGGCTCAGCGCCCCTCTACGGCACCCTTGCCTACCGGGTTGCGCGGGTCCGTGCCGGCTTCGAGCACGTTGCTGCGCTTGTCCCAGGACACCGTCTGCAGGTTGCCCCAGGTGTTTTCGCCGGCATTGACCTTGTGCCCCATCGCTTCCAGCGCCGTCACCGTCTGCGCGTCCAGCGTGCCCTTCTCGGCGGAAATCACGTCCGGCATCCACTGGTGGTGGATGCGCGGCAGTGCGGCAACTTCCTGCGCGCCCAGGCCGGCGTCGTAGCCGAGGATGCCCAGCAGCACTTCGGTGATGATGCGGCTGCCACCGGGTGCGCCGATCACGGCCAGCTTGTCCTTGGATTCGATGAAGCTCGGCGTCATCGAGCTGAGCATGCGCTTGCCCGCTGCCGGCGCGTTGGCGGCAAAGCCCATCACACCGAACGCGTTGGGCGTGCCCGGACGCAGGGCGAAGTCGTCCATCTCGTTGTTGAGCAGCACACCCGTACCCGGCGCGACCATGCCCGAGCCATAGAGCAGGTTCACGGTCTGCGTGGTCGATACGCGATTGCCGGCGGCATCGATGATCGAGAAGTGCGTGGTTTCGTCGTCTTCCAGCGGTGCCGGCTGGCCCGGCAGCAGATCGCTGGGCGTGGCCTTCTCCGGGTGGATCGTCGCGCGCAACCCGGCGGCGTAATCGACACTGGTCAGTCGCGCCAGCGGCATCTTCACGAAGTCCGGATCGCCCAGGTAGATCGTGCGGTCGCGGAAGGCGCGACGCATCGCCTCGGTGATCAGGTGGGTGCGATGCGCCTGGTCGAGCTTGGACAGGTCCCAGCCCGACAGCATCTGCAGCATCTCCGCCAGCGCCACGCCACCCGACGACGGCGGCGGCGCGGTGGTGACGGTCCAGTCGCGGTACTGGAAGTGCAGCGGCTCGCGTTCCTTGACGCGATAGCCCGCCAGCTCGTCGGCGCGCCATTGCCCGCCTTCTTCCTTCACCGCGGCCAGCAACTTGGCGGCGACTTCGCCGTGATAGAAGCCATCGAAGCCCTTGTCGGCCAGCAGCTCCAGCGTGCGGGCCAGGTCCGGCTGCTTGAGGATCTCGCCGGCCTTGAGCGGGCTGCCGTCGGCAAGGAACACCTCGCGCGTGCCGCGGTAACGCTCCATGACCTCGCGACGACTGCCGTAACCACGTTCCAGGCGCGGATAGACCTCGAAGCCTTCGCGCGCGATGCGGATCGCAGGCGCCAGCGTCGTCTTCAGCGGCAACCGGCCGTACTTGCCCGAGACATGCACCAGCGCCGCAGGCAGGCCCGGGATGCCGGCCGACCACGGGCCATTGGTGGCGCGGTCGCGGTTGAGCTCGCCCTTGTCGTCGAGGTACGCCGCTGGCGTCGACGCGGCGACTGCGGTCTCGCGCGCATCGACGAAGACATCCTTGCCACTCTTCGCATCGTGCAGCAGGAAGAAGCCGCCGCCGCCGATGCCCGAGCTGATCGGCTCGACCACTGCCAGCGTTGCCGACACCGCGACCGCGGCATCGAAGGCGTTGCCGCCGGCGCGGATCATCTCCATGCCGGCATCGGTGGCCAGCGCGTGGGCACTGGCGATCGCGACGCCCGGCGGATGGCCGGCAGGCCTGGCGGCTTTCTGCGCTGCGTGAAGCGGCAGCGTCGCGGTGAGCAGGAGACCGGCGGACAACACACTGGCGCTCACCAGCGCACGCAACGCTTGACGCATCATTTCAGCTCCTGCTGCAGGCGCGCGAGCTTGGCCAGCAACTGTTCGTTGGTTTCGGGGTGGTCCGCGTCGGGGTCGATGCACTCGACGGGACAGACGACCACGCATTGGGGTTCGTCGAAATGGCCGACGCATTCGGTGCAGCGCGCCGGATCGATCACGTAGATGGTCTCGCCCTGCGAAATCGCCTGGTTCGGACAGGCCGGTTCGCAGACATCGCAGTTGACGCAGAGCTCGTTGATCTTGAGGGACATGGGGGGACTCAGGCCGACGGCAGGGGGAGACTCATTCCATCAGGCCACTACTTCTCGTCGTTCCCGGGAAGGCGGGAATCCAGGGGCGCTGGCTTCTGATATGCGTGCCGCAACGGGCAAAAGCAACGTCCCTGGATCCCCGCCTTCGCGGGGATGACGATTCCACAAAGGCGGGGCCGCTGGGCGGCCCCGCGTGGAATCGTCACTTGGCTTCGATGAACTCGTACTTCGCGCCCGACGGCTCGACGGCAGCCTTGACGCGCTCGCTGTCGGCGCTGGCGCCGATGAACATCACGCGCACGCCCTTCATCGTGCCCGCCTGGGCACCGGCGAACGAGGCGATCGCCAGGTCAGCCGACTTGGGCGAGTTCTGCGAGCCGAAAGCCAGCAGCGTGCCCTCGACGCCACCGCGGGCGACGTCGCCCTGCGCCTTCTCGAGCTGGCGTGCGTACTCGCCCTCGAAGTCGGCACCGGCCGGGTCCGGCAGGGTGTACAGGTAGACGTTGGTGGCGCCTTCGATGTTGCGCTTGACCACTTCGGTCAGGTACGTGTCCCAGGCAGCGCCTTCATTGGTGGTCGGCGCGACCAGCGGCGCTTCGACGACGGCGGGCTTGTCTTCGCCCTTGTTGCAGGCAACGAGCAGCGGCATGGACAGGCAAGCGAGCAGCAACAGGCGGGTGGTGGTCTTCATCGGGGTCCCCTTCGGTGACTTTAGGTTTGTGTAATGGTGGAACTGGTGGAGGTTCTGGATGCTTTGAGCGCGTCCGCGCGGACGCCGTCGCGGATCAACGGTGGTTGCGTTGCCATTGCGCCTGCAACGCTGCGGCTACCGCCGGCGGCACGAAACCCGAGACATCGCCGCCCAGGCGGGAGATCTCGCGCACCAGCGAAGAGGAAATGAAGCCGTACTGCTCGGCAGGTGTCAGGAACAGCGTCTCGACTTCCGGTATCAGGTGGCGGTTCATGCTGGCCAGCTGGAACTCGTACTCGAAGTCCGACACCGCGCGCAGCCCGCGCAGCAGCACGCCACCGCCGACCTGGTCGACGAAGTGCGCCAGCAGGCTGTCGAATCCGCGGACCTCGACATTGGCGTGATGGGCGACCGCCTTGCGCGCCAGCTCGACCCGCAGGTCCAGTGGCAGCGCCGGGCTCTTCCCCGGGCTTTCGGCGACACCGATGATCAGCCGCTCGAACAGCGGCGCTGCGCGGTCGACCAGGTCGATATGGCCGTTGGTGATCGGGTCGAAGGTGCCGGGGTATACGGCGATTCGGTTTCGGGCCACGGTCATTCGGTCGTCGACAGGTGGCCGAAGTGTAACAGTGGCGGAAAACCGGGTGGCGCCGGCAGGCCCGGCCCGCCTGCGACACAGTATTCCGTCGCCCCTACCCCTGCGACGACGTCCGCCTAACTCCGCTTGTAGAGGGCAAAACGCACCTCCCGCGTCCGCCCCTCGCGGTGCAGGCGCCAGTCCGGCGGCAATTGCGGCGCTGCGTCATGCGGTGCCTCGACGTACAGCCAGGCGTCGGGCCCGAGCGTGGCCACGACCAGCGGCAACGCCTTGTCCCACAGGCCGGCGGCGAAAGGCGGATCCAGGAACGCCAGGTCGAAACCCGCCCCGGCCTGCCCCGCCAGCCAGGACAGCGCGTCGCCCTGGACGACCGTCGCTGCCTCCCCGCCGGGCAGGCGCGCGGCCAGTTCGCGCAGGGCATTGGCCAGGCCCGCGTCGCGCTCGACCAGCACCGCGCTGGCGGCACCGCGCGAAAGCGCCTCCATGCCCAGCGCGCCACTGCCGGCGAACACATCAAGGACGCGGGCGCCGGGCAGCATCGGCATCAACCAGTTGAACAGGGTCTCGCGGACGCGGTCCGAGGTTGGCCGCAGACCGTCGACAGCGGGCACGGTCAGGCGCGTGCCGCGCCAGCGTCCACCGATCAGGCGCACCTTGCCCGCGGCCGCAGTGGCCGGCATCGCGACGGTGCCGGGAAGGCGTCGGGGCGGTTTGTTCATCGGGGTCGGGAGGGGGCCGGTGCTAGCATGTGTGCATTCTCGCGCATTCCCCCATTGCCCTCGATGCTCAGTTTTTTCCGCCGCAAGAAACCCCAGACTCCAGCCGAAGCGGCAAAGCCGGGCACAAGCGAGGGCGCGTACAGCACCGAGGAACTTGCCGCGGCTTTCCCGGCACCGCTCGAAGCCGAGGCGACTGACGCCGAACCGGTCGTCGAGCCGCCGCAGCCCGAGCACCGCGAACCCGAGCCGGTACCCGCCGAGATCATCGCCGCCGCACTCGACGTCGAGCCGGTCCAGACCCAAGCCGCCGAGCCGGAACCGCAACTTTCGCTTCCGCCCGAAGCCGCCCTCGCCACCCATCCCATCGTCGCCCCTGCCGCGCCGGGCAAGACCGGCTGGCGCGAGCGCCTGCGCGGCAGCAGCTTCGCGCGCAGCTTCAGCGGCCTGTTCTCGCGCAATCCCAAGCTCGACGACGACCTGCTCGACGAGATCGAGACCGCGCTGATCACCGCCGACGTCGGCGTCGGCGCGACCACCGAGCTGATCGAATCGCTGCGCAAGCGCATGAAGGCGCGCGAGTTCGCCGATGCCCGCGCATTGCTGGCCGCGTTGCGCGCGGACCTGCTGGCGATGCTGCTTCCGGTCGCGCAGCCACTGCAGATCGACACCAACGCCAAGCCCTTCGTGCTGCTCACCGTCGGCGTCAACGGCGTCGGCAAGACCACCACGATCGGCAAGCTCGCCAAGCGCTTCAAGGACGAGAACCGCCCGCTGATGCTCGCCGCCGGCGACACCTTCCGCGCCGCCGCCGTCGCCCAGCTGCAGGCCTGGGGCGATCGCAACGGCGTGCCGGTCGTCGCCCAGGGCCAAAACGCCGACGCTGCGTCGGTGGCCTTCGATGCCCTGCAGGCCGCCAAGGCGCGCGGCACGCAGGTGCTGATCGCCGACACCGCCGGCCGCCTGCACACCCAGCAGGGCCTGATGGCCGAATTGGGCAAGATCAAGCGTGTGATCCAGAAGATCGACGTCAACGCACCGCACGAGGTCTTGATGGTGATCGACGGCACCACCGGCCAGAACGCCCTCTCCCAGTTGCGCCAGTTCCATGCCGCGGTTGGCGTAACGGGCCTGGTCGTGACCAAGCTCGACGGCACCGCCAAGGGTGGCGTGGTGTTCGCGCTCGCTCGCGAGTTCGGCATTCCGATCCGTTTCGCCGGAATCGGTGAGCGTCCGGAAGACCTGCGCGTGTTCGATGCCGAGGCCTTCGTCGACGCCCTGCTGCCGGGTTCGCTCGGCGCCTGACGCGGCCGACGCCACGCATGGCCACGCCGGAACCCGCCATCCCGCGTCGCCCTTCGCGCCGCCGCAATCTTGTTCTGATCGCGCTGGTCGTCGCGCTCGCCCTGTTCGTGCTCGCATTGCGCTGGGTCGGGCAACCCAGTCGCGTCGCCGGATTGATCCTCTCCCAGGCCGGCAATGCCCTCGGCCTGGAGATCACTGCCGCCGGCGCCAGCGAGTACCGGCTGCGCGGCACGCCGATGCTGCTGCTTCGTGATGTCGTCGCCCGCCAACCCGGTGCGCCCACGCCACTGCTGCGCGCCGAGCGCATCCAGCTCGAACTGCCATGGGCCACCATCCGCGCCGCCGGTGACGACCTCACGGTTCGCCGCATCGAACTGGACGCGCCGCAACTGGACCTCGCGGCACTGCAGCGCTGGCAGGCCACGCGGCCTCCGTCGAAGACGCGGATCCCGACGCTCACCGAGGGTATGCGCCTGCAGCGTGGTCGCGTCATCGGCGATGGCTGGTCGGTCGATGCGCTCGACATCGACCTGCCTGCGCTTTATCCCGACCGCGCCCTGAGCGCACACCTGCGTGGACGTTTCATCAGCGGCACACTCGCCGCGCCGTTCGACCTCGATGCAGCGCTGACCCGCTTCGCCGTCAACGCCGGCCTGGGCCTGAGCGGCGATGTCGGCGTCGAATCACCGCCATGGTCGCTGCCGATGCGACTGACGTTGTCCGGGCGCGTGCGCGACGGCGACGATGGCATGGGGGTCGACGTCATCCGACTTGGCGCGGTCGCGCGCTATCGCAACGGCGAAACCGAACTGCCGTTCGTGTTCGGTCTGGCCGGCCCGCTGCGCCTGCATTCGGGCGAAGTGACCATGACGCCGCTAGGCTTCGCCCTGCGCGGACGCGACGCCATGCCGAGCTTTCATGCACGGGGCGGATTCGCATTTGGCGACGCATTGGCGTTGCGACTGGACGGCATGATCGCCGACTGGCCGAAAGCCTGGCCGGCACTGCCCGAACCGCTGGAATCATCGGTGTCGGCACTTCCATTCAAGTACGAATATCGAGGCCGCGCCGACTTGTCCGACACCAGTGCGCTGCAACTACAGCGCGATGAGACCCACTTCGACGGTCACTTCCGCCTGCCGGAAGTGCTGACGTGGATCGACACCATCGACCAGGGGACACCGCTGCCACCCTTGGCCGGGCATCTGTCGACGCCGAAGCTGGATATTGCCGGCGGGACGCTTGAAGGCGTGGAAGTCGACTTCGCTCCATCCCCAGGCGAGGCGATGACGCCGTGAGCACCACGACATCCGTGGACCCGTTCGCCACGCGCCTGCTTGCCTGGTTCGACGTCAGTGGTCGCCATGACCTGCCCTGGCAGCACCCACGCTCGCCGTATCGGGTGTGGCTGTCGGAGATCATGCTGCAGCAGACCCAGGTCAAGACCGCCGCGCCCTACTTCGAGCGTTTCGTCGCGGCGCTGCCAACCCTGCGCGACCTCGCCGCCGCGCCGCTCGACGACGTGCTCGCGCTGTGGTCGGGCCTGGGCTATTACGCCCGCGCACGCAATCTGCACGCCGCGGCCAAGCGCTGCGTCGAACTGCACGACGGCGACCTGCCGCGCGATCTCGACGCACTCACCGCCCTGCCCGGCATCGGCCGCAGCACCGCGGCGGCGATCGCGTCGCAGGCGTGGGGCGAGCGTTGCGCGATCCTCGACGGCAACGTCAAGCGCGTGCTCACGCGCTACCACGGCATTGACGGTTATCCCGGCCTGCCCGCAGTCGAAAAGAAACTCTGGTCGCTGGCCGAGGACCATGTCGCCCGCGCGGAGTTGCCGCCGCTGCGGATGGCCGACTACACCCAGGCGCAGATGGACCTGGGCGCAACACTCTGCACGCGCGCCGACCCGGCCTGCGTGTTGTGCCCGATGCAGGACGACTGCGTCGCCCGCCGCGAAGGCCGCGTCGCTGACCTGCCCACGCCCAAGCCCGGCAAGACACCGCCGCAGAAGTACGCGCATGTTCTGTGGGCCGAAGACAGTGACGGTCGCATCCTGTTGCAGCGGCGACCGCCGAGCGGCATCTGGGCATCGCTGTGGACCCTGCCGCAGGCCGAGGACGACACGCTGGCGCAGGACTGGTTCCAGCAGCACCTCACGGGCGAGTTCTCACACGCACAGAAGCTGCCCGCCATCGACCACGCCTTCAGCCACTACAAGCTGCAACTGCAGCCGCTGCGCTGGCGCGGTACCGCGCTGCGCGGCCGGATCGGCGACAATGACGACCTGCGCTGGGTCGCACGCGAGGAACTCGGCGCGATCGGCATTCCAGCACCGATCCGCAAACTGCTGGAAGCCAGCGCCCGGGAACCCTGAACCATGCCCCGCACCGTCTACTGCGAATACGAAAAGCGCGAAACCGAAGGCCTGGACTACGTGCCGTGGCCGGGTGAGCTGGGCAAGCGCATCTTCGCCCACATCGGCAAACCCGCCTGGGCGGCGTGGCTGGCGCACCAGACCATGCTTATCAACGAGAACCGGCTGTCGCCGCTCGACCCCAAGCACCGCGCCTTCCTCGAAGGCGAGATGGAGAAGTTCCTGTTCGGCGGCGACGCGGCCAAACCCGCGGGCTACGTCGCCCCGGAAGCCTGAGTCAGGTTTTCTCGCGCTCGGCGACCTGCGCGGCGCGCTTCTCGCTTTCGGCCTGCTTCAGCGCCTTGGCGTCGACCGGACGGATTTCCTTGATCCAGCACGGGATCTGGTTGGCGCCCTGCCCCAGCACGATGACCTTGTCGAAGTTCTGGTAGACCCGCCCGAACTGGTTGGTCACGGTGATGGCCTGGGCGAAATCCAGGTCCTGGCAGGTGTTCTTGAGTTCGAGCAGGTAGACCTCGCTGGGCTTGGTCCACACCGCCAGCGCGGTCTCGCCCAGGGGCGTCCAGCCATCGAGGCGACCGAAGTACTGGAAGTTCGGAACCGGCGCACCGGCATGGGCGCGGTACAGCTGCAACTTGTCGGCATCGCTTATGCGCGACTGGCTGGCGCAGCCGCTGGCGAACAGCGCGGCCAGGCAAGCGAAGACAAGGGCTTTCATGACGCTCTCCTGCAGCCACGGGCTGCCTGTGGAAGAACACGCCCCAATCTTGCACCGCCCCGCTGCCGGCGCCGCAGCGGCCCGCGAACCCGTTCAGCGCACATCCGGCTTGCCATGCCCGCCCGTGATCCGTATCATTCCGCTCCTCGCACGGCCTGACCGTCGCGGAATGGCCGGGTAGCTCAGTTGGTAGAGCAGGGGATTGAAAATCCCCGTGTCGGGGGTTCGATTCCCTCCCCGGCCACCATGATTAAACGTAAGCCCAGTAAGGCTCTCAGGCCCTACTGGGCTTTTTCGTTCTTGGCTCTCACCACGTCCGGGGGAGCACCGGGGGAGCACGGCGATTCGATCAGCCCTCATGGGCCGAGCGGAAATCCCCACGAAGTCGCCAAATCGTCCACGTGCCGCTGATGACCAGCGCGAATGCAAGCGCGAACAGCCCGATCGGAACGACCCATCCGAGGACCTCGACGACTGGACGCAGGAGGCCCCCTGCCCCGTTGCTGATCATGGCAAGAAGTCCGTTGAGGATCAGCGCCGCTATCGCAACCACGGCGCCCTGCCACACGCGCCTACTCGCCTTGCGTTCCGTCTTTCGATATCCATGGTCCAAGTTCATACCCCAAGTGGGCCTGAGTAGTGCGGACGGGGTTGTGACGACGCGTCCAAGGGCCGGTGGCGACCTAGGGCCATTGATCCGCACGAGAAGTTGAAAATGCCTCCTAGGCGAGTAAACATTGTGCTCGCCAGGTCGTTGGCGTCCGGTCCATGCAGCTTTCACGCGCAGAACTCGACAGGCTCCTGGCCTCGTTGGATGAGGCCATAGTCCTCATGCGCACGACATATCCCGATCGCGACGACTTATTGGTCGCATTCGCGTCGGCTGCGGATGCGATCCGCGTTCAGGCCGGGACAGAAAGCAGCTATGTCTCGGCGCGACTGCTGGCAATCGCAATAGCCAACGGATTGGGGCCGGTCACGCTGAAAGACGACTAGGCCCTGCCCTGACCAGCACTGCCACCTTCGCCTTTGGGCGACCCGAAGGAGTGCAAATGGACGAGAAAGAAGCTTTCCTCGAAGGCCAGTTGACGGCCATGCAATGGGCTCTGTGGGCGATCATTGATGCCTCCCCTTCACGCGAAGCCATCTGCGCGACGGCCCTTCGGGGAGTAGCCGCGCACGATGAGCGTTATCGCCAGAGTGACCTCAGTCCGGCAGTTCGGGCTGAATTCCTGAAAGGGCTGAACACTGTCGCCGAACTGCTGTTCGCGCCAAGGGATAACACCTAGCCATAGTTGCGTTGGCTACTGTGTACGGGGGACCAAGCGGCTCCAGGGACAATTTTTCGACATCCTTGAAGACAAGCGCGCCATCCCCTTCTACGACTGCTGGGCGGCTTAACTCCACGTAACGCGCAACGCCGCAATGACTGGGTCGTCACTTGCCGCTACCTTTTAGTGCGTAACGTTGCTCGTGCATCGGACTGGTGTCATCCCAGTCTTGCCATCCGGGCCTCCGTGCAGCTCTATGCGAGATGATGAGGCTAAGCCGTGCAGATGCTTATGACCCAGGACTGCCGCGCCAGTATTACCCAAGCGGGCAGTGCGGCGGACCATTCCAGGCGTAAAGCTTTGGGAGCGCTGTGCGCATTCTCCTCCTAGAAGACGATGCACTGATGGCTGCGTGCGTAGTGCTGGCTTTGGATGCCGAGGGCCACGACACTTTTCATGCCTCGACGATAGCCAGCGCATCCGAGGCGGTCAGCACCGTATCCTTCGACGTGGCAATGCTCGACATCGAGATCGGCAAAGAGCTGTCTTTTGGTTTCGCCCATCATTTGGTGGACATAGGGCTTCGGTTCTTCTTCACCAGCGCTCGTGACCAGAATCTCTTGCCAGAGGCCTTCGCAAATGAACCCTATCTGCAGAAGCCTTACGACTTAGATCGTCTAATTCTTATCCTGAAGGAACTAAGGCCGTAACAGCGGGCGCGCGCCAGCCGCCAGGACCGCAGTCCACGTGGCAGCAAACCGCAGCGGCAGCCACACCGGGTTGCAAGCCTTGACGCTCTGCTGTCACTACGTCCGCTACAACGGAACAGTGTTCCTACTAGTCCGTATCGAATGGATGGCTACAAATTGGCTTTAGCTGTAGTAGGAGGCGCCCTCCTGGGGGCGGCATGGTTGGCCGCACCTGATCCGTCGTCGCCCGCTGACCTTGCCGATCATCTACGTACTCGCAGGACTGGGCCTCTATGCGTTGCCCTTGCCGCTCCCACCACCCGATCCGTTGCGTTTCCCAAGACTCGCTGAGCATCTCACCGAGCTAGCGGTACTTGTGGCGCTGATCGGAGCGGGACTTCGCATCGACACACGCTTCGGCTGGCGGCGTTGGACTCTGACTTGGCGACTGTTGGCCATCACGATGCCGGCGACAATCCTAGCGGGCTGGTGGTTGGGACAGGCTTGGCTCGGCTACGGGGTGGCGAGCGCTCTACTCCTGGCTGCAGTTCTGGCCCCCACTGATCCGGTGTTGGCCGCCGATGTGCAGGTGCACCCCCCCCCGGGGAGGGAGGCGAGGATCCGGTGCGCTTTGCGCTCACGTCCGAAGCTGGGTTCAATGACGGTCTGGCCTTCCCGTTCGTGTGGCTCGCGGTGGCCCTGGCTCTGGATGCAGCAGGCGAACCGATGGACTGGGGCCGGTGGCTGGCGCTGGACGTGCTATGGCGGGTGCTCGGTGGCATCGGCATCGGCGCGGCGGTGGGTTACGGTCTAATGCACCTGATCTTCCGCAGCGAACGCGCTCCGAACTTGTCCACGAGCAGCGACGGCCTAACCGCGCTTGCCATCACTTTGATCGTCTATGGCGTGGCCGAGTTGTGCCATACCTATGGTTTTCTGGCGGTCTTCGTCGGCGCGCTGGTGGTGCGTCAGCTCGAGCACGACCACGAGTACCACGCCACCTTGGATCTCTTCGCGCAACAGTGCGAGAAGCTGCTGACTGCATTGCTGCTGCTACTGCTGGGCGGGGCGGTTGCGGGAGGAATACTGCGGGGATTAGGCTGGCGAGAAATCACCTTTGCAGCAATCTTCGTTCTGGGTGTGCGCCCCCTGGCTGGTTGGCTCGCCCTGCTGGGCACCGCGTTGACGCGCCGCGAGCGCTGGGCCATTGCCATCTTCGGTGTACGCGGGATTGGCTCGTTGTATTACCTGGCATTCGCCTTTAACCATGCGCAATTCGAGGGCACGCAAGCCCTGTGGTCAGTGGTGGCGCTGGTAGTGCTGCTGTCGATCCTGCTACATGGAGTCAGCGCAGGCTGGGTCATGGACATGCTCGACCGCATACGGAACCGCCGCGCACGCCGACCGCCACAGGCCAGGAGCAATTGAAGCTACGAGCGAGATGGAATTGGCTTGGCTGACCAACGTAATCGCTACTGACTCAAGGTAGTGGTCAGCTCCGTCTAGTACGACCAGGCGGGTGACCTTACCTCCCGTGGTCGAGATCCCTTCGCGCTTGGGAGGGGTCTACCGGGAGGTCTGAATCCTCCCAAGCTTGATGAATCCTGGGTTCGACAGCTTCCCACCCGATCCCGGTCGCGCTGACATACGACCGCCAAAGTTGCTCGAGTTTCCTTGAGGCAACTTTCCAGGTTGAGTCCGGATACAGCTCTCGAGCCTGCTCGCCGATAGCGCGGATCAGCGCCGAGTACGGACGCGAATCAACTGCTCGGTCATGTCCTACTGCCATCGGAACCCGCTCGTGTCGACCTCACTGGGCCATTGCCTTAACCGCGCCCTTGACACCTGCTTTGGTCTTTTCCATTGCTATGAGAGCACTGGCAGCGTCGGACTGCTTCCAGTCTTCGTACTGCTCATCGAACTGGGCGAGTTCGTTCGCGGAGAACATCTCCCGCGCCATCTTAAACATCGTCTTCTCCTCTTCCTTGGCATGGTGATCGACGAACTCACCAAAGACCTTGGTCCGTCCAGCGAACTCCGGAGTACTCGGATCGGCGGCGTGCACCTCCGGAATCACCGAGTTCTCAACAGCGTGATGCTCCGAGATCGCCTCTGCCAGCGTCTGCAGACCTTCACGGTCTGCGCGCTCCTTGAACGCCGGATAGAAGACCTTTTCCTCCCACTTCGCGTGCGGAATGAGGGCCTCTTCAATCTTCTCCAGCAGGCCTTCCCGCTTCTTGACGCCACGATCAGTGGTCTCTTTCAGTTCCGCGAAAAGCCCGCGCAGTTCGTCATGCTCGGTCTTGAGGGTCTTAAGAATGTCGCGTGTCATGTCGTGTCAAACCTATGCGTGAGAATCACGCCTTTCAACCTAGGCGTGCCGCCATGACAGACCCGTGAGGAGCCTGAATCAACGCGCCGCAGCGCCCGCAAGTTCCAGCATCATTCGCTTCTTGTGCGCCAGGAACCTGTTCTCCATCCACCTTAGCTCAGAAGCGGAGTACTTCGACTCAAGGTCATAGAAGTACTCCGGGCCGGTAAACGCAACCGTACCCACTGCTGCGCCGATTCTGATCACGTGCCTGCGCCCGTCAATCACCTTCACGAACAAGCTGTCCCCGTCCAACAACACTTCGTTTTGCACGTTCCATCCCCGATTTTCAGATCCGCGGCAGAAAATGGCTCTGAATGGCCGCACCCGCGCACCCGGCCTCGCGATTTGGACTATGCCCCTGGGACCTCTTCGGCGATGTGAAGCTCCAGAACAAGCTCGGCGCGGCACGAGACAACTCAGGCGTAGCATGGTCCCGAGGCCCTCGAGGAGAGTGCAATGCACGGCAAGTGTCCGAAGTGTGAACAGCCGGTACTCACGGCCAAGATCAGCATCATCCAAGCCAGCGTCCCCATGGGTAAGCAATGGAAGACCATCGCGTTCTGTTGCGAGTCGTGCCTGACAGTCTTAGGAGTGCAGATCGATCCGATCGCGATCCGCACTGACCTGATAAATGCCCTGAAGCAGTGAGCCGGCTTTGTGCCTGGCAAGCCGTGGCCTTCTGCTACCCACCAAGCCCATGGTGGCTTGGTCGCGCACTGTAGGCCAGCGGTGACGCTCAGGAACCCTTTGGGAAGCCGAAGGCTGCGGCATCACCATCCAATCTCTTTGTAGCTGCTCAGGCCGAAGCGGACAGTCGACTCTGGCGCCGGTGAACGAAAAATTAATCAGTCGGCATCGCATGAGAAGCGGACCCACCCGTCTGGCTGAATGCGGATTCCGCCGGACCGCTCAGTGGTATCCGACGCGCAGGTGCCCAAGATTCTCCAGCAGCGCGAGAACGGCGAAGCCTCAGCGGGTTAGGGCGCGCTGGTTGCTGCCCGATGCGGTCTCTCGACGCCGCGCGATCAGTCCCAAGAGTACAGTGGCGGGATGATGCACCAGTTCCTCACCGCGAATCGAGACCAGTTGATAGCTCGCTGCAGGGTGAAGGTAGCCGAACGGGCGCCGGCCGGTACCGCCGGGAAAGAGTTAGAACACGGGATCACCGTGTTCCTCGATCAGGTCATAAGGACACTCGCGTTAGAGATGACCTCGGATCCGATGCGGAGTCGGAAAGTTTCTGGTCGCTCCGGCGGTGGAAAGCCAGCGCTGTCGGAGATTGGCGAATCGGCAGCACAGCACGGCAAGGAGTTGATGCAACAAGGGTTCACTATCGAAGAAGTAGTCCACGACTACGGCGACCTATGCCAGGCAATCACCGACCTGGCATTCGAACAGGATGCGGCAATCAGCATTGATGAGTTCAGGACACTCAACCGTTGCCTGGACAATGCCATCGCGAACGCCGTTACCGAATTCGGCTATCAGCGCGACTTTATCGTCGCCGATAAGCAGGCTCTCGCGCTCAACGAGAGACTTGGATTCTTTGCCCACGAACTGCGCAATCAGCTGTGTACAGCCACCCTGGCACTTTCCGTCATAAAGGGCGGCAGTGTTGGCTTAGGTGGCGCAACGGGTGTCGTGCTCGACCGGGCCCTGGTTGGCTTGAGCAATCTAATCGATCGTTCATTGGCAGAGGTCCGAATGACAGCGGGCATGCCATTGCAGAATCGGCTCTTCTCCGTTGGCGACTTCCTCGCCGAGCTGAAGCTATCTGCATCGCTTGAAGCAGACGTAAGAGGCTGCAAGTTGAATGTTTCCAACGTCGATCCGTTGTTGGCGCTCGATGTGGATCGGGACCTGATCCTGGCAGCGGCCGGAAATCTCCTCCAGAACGCCTTCAAGGTTTTCGCACCCCCATAGCGAAGTCAGCCTCAATGCATATGCGATGGCTGATCGCGTCTTGATCGACGTCGAGGACCAATGCGGAGGTCTCCCACCAGGCGACGCGGAGAAGATGTTTGAGGCTTTCACTCAAGGGGCTGAAGACCGAAGCGGTCTGGGATTGGGCCTGTCGATCTCCCGGCGGAGCATCGAGGCTAACGGGGGCATTCTCAGTGTGCGAAACGTCCCAGGTTCGGGTTGCGTTTTTACGATTGACCTTCCGCGGCATTCGGTGTCGACAACACCTGCCGCTCCACTACCGCATTCGGCGTAAACGGGCACTTTTCGGGATTCGGTGGGGAATGCGGTCGACCGGTGGATGACCAACGACCGCTTTCGACCAGACGCTTCCGTTCGCGCCTCCTCCATTGAATGCTTAGGGGCCGCAGTGCCCCCTTCACTCTGAGTGGTTCGGTGCGTTGTCGTGCACAGCCAAGAAGCCGCGCGTGCGCGTGGTGCCAGCGTTGAGAGGTGCCCTCATCGCATTCCACATGCCCTCCAGGGGGACCCAAGTCGGAGGGTACCTATGCGCCGCGACGTCGAGCACGAGTAGCCGATCGCTGTCTGCGTGGTACGCAGCGACGGGAGAGATGTGGCCCATGGGCGGTTGGCCGAGGAGTTCGCGCTCATAGTTGAGGATCAGGAAATCGCCTTCGCGCGCGAGGTTCTGACGAACCACCCGGCGGAAGTCGTCCAGGTTCGCGTCGGAGGCATGCACGATATCGACACGCGCTCCGTGCGCGCGCATTAGCGTGCCCAGTTGCCTCAGCGACATCCCGGTGAAGCTCACCTTCAACGGATGCGAATCCACGTTGGGATGGGAGAATAGCGCCGCTTCATCGAGCCGCGCGCCTCCGGCATTGAGTGTGGTCAGCGCGCTGGCAACGCCGCAGTATGCGCGCCGGGATTGCGGAACAAAGTGTGCGCGCAACTCATCGAAGTCAGCCACGGCGTCGCTGCCAGCCAGCAGCGCCCGACCGGCAGGCGTGTCCAGCACCACCAGATGCGCCGGCATCGGTTCCAGATGCTGCTGGGGTTCTCGCAAGTAGCGATTCCACACGATACCGCTTCCCAGCGCGATCGCCGCGGCGGTGAAAACGGAAAGACCGGCAATCATAGGACCCATCGCAGTTGCGGCTCGGCATGTTCGGGTTATCCCCGCTACTGGAGCAGATCGCGACGCGAATGACGTGAGGGTGAAGCCCGTGAATGAACGCGCCTGGTTCGGGTCGTCTGGCCCTTAAGACTGGAACGCCCGCCTCCCCCTAAGCTTTCCGTGCACTCAGGGTCCGAATTTCAGCCACGCGATGGCTGGCTTTGACGTGGGGAACCTGAATATGCAGCAAGGGGCCGTGCCATCGCCGCGTGACGACAAGCGGAGTTTGAGGCCGCGATGACTGGTATCGAAACACGGTCAATCGGCACATTACGGAGCAATTAGGCCTGCAGGCACACGCCTTGCGATACGCCTACGCCTGCGACCTGTTGGACCTGTATCAGGCGGATGGCTTCAGCAAGGGAGAGGCCGAGGCACAGACCTCGATGGACCTGGGGCACGGAGACGGTCGTGGGAGGTACGTGCGGCGAGTGTATGCGCGCTACGATTCCCCGCCATGAATGATCAGCCACTCCAACTAACGGTCCATTTGCGCTTAGGCGCCTACTACGCCTTGGACGCCAAGCAGTTCTTCGATCGCTATTTGATGACCTGCAACGTCATGGAGCACTCGGCGTGGAAGTTCAAGTGCTTCACAGACCTGCTCATGGCCGCAGAATGCGCGCTCAAAGCGCACATATGCGCTGCCTCGAATCCGCCCCCAGCGGCAGAGATGCTAAGGGGCTTCCGCAACGGCCAAGGACACAAGATTGACGACCTGGCAGATCTGGCTCATCAATCGAGCGCATCCCCGATCTTCGAGCGCGTTAAGGCGCTACTTGGAAGGCATCAAGTCCATCTGCGATATTCATTGGAAGCCGAGCAAGGAGTGTTCATCCTCTCCGACCTCAGCTATAAGCCCCACGATGCTAGCTGGGCGAATATCGCAACGAATGCTGTGGAAGACCTTATAAGCGCCCTGCCTCGCTTTCCGGACCTGCCGAAAGACTGGGATCAACGCGTAGCGTTTGAGCGCGAGCTGTACGTATCGTACAGAGACTCTTTTCGACGCAAGAGATCGTAGGCGTCGTTTCCCATTTTTGGACGAAGCTACTTCGCTCCAGCTTCCCTTGGGCAAGCTAACCGCACCAATCCTTAGGGATTGGTGGGATCCTTCCTTTTGCGGGGTTTGTACGGTCTCAGTCGCTCTCCACCTAAGCGGCGGGCCAACGTGGAATCCGCCTGCATCAGCTCGGCCACAGGCTGCGACGTGCTTTTTCGTGGCTTGTAGGGACGTTGCCGAACTGGTCTTAGGTTGGCCAGCAGGCCGGAATCGCTGGCCGGCGGTCGGCGACTGGCTTCCCAAGCCGGCGATCTGTCGATCGCTGCAAAGAGATCGGCACGCGAGTAAAGCTTCTTGCCAAGGAATCTGCGCGGAGCGATCCCTAGCGAACGGTAGCCATCGCGGAAGGTGGACAGGGCGACGCCACAGTACTCCGCGGCCTTGAGCCCGGTCCGGCGATTGAGTACAACGGGCTTGCGGAAGGGCAAGCCATTGAGTTTCACGAGACGAATGTCTTTGGATTTGGCGACTAGCGGGGCTAGTTAAGCGGCCAGATCCATCAGGACACGCGCGCCGTTAGACGCGGTGTGGACGGGCATGTAGCGGATGCCCGCTTGTTCGGCCTCGTGTCGAGTTTCCGAACGTGCTTCGGCCAGTAGGCAGCTTCGGCTTTACGGAGCACCAGCCCGAGAACGACGTATGCTCCGCCGGCCCAGAGAGCGGCGTTGATTAGAAGACCCAAGTACCCAAGGCTGACGGGCAACAGCGAGATCGGAAACGCAAGAATGCTGGACAGCACGATCTGATCTTTGCTTGGAGTGCACGGAGTAAGCGAATCGGCACAAGCAATGAAAGTGCCCATGAAAGCAATGTTGCCGAACAAGTTGGCCAGCGCGGCGAGCGCTGGGACTACAGTCAGTACCGCCTTACGAAAGTTCATCTGGCCTTGAATGTCCGCATTGGGTCGGAAGCGGACATTAGCACTAGCTTCCCGGCTGCCCCTTCCCCAACGCCTGTTCCGGCTAGATGCCGTCGTTCAACTTCAGATGTCCTCCGCGCGCTATTGCACGGGTACGTCGATGTCGTAGTCGATGCGCAGCAGGCCACCATCGGGGCCTACCCGGGCGCTGCTGACAAAGCGAACTTCCTTGCCAAGTTTGCGCCGCAGGTACTCGCGTGGCGAGATCGCCTTCTTCGGGCACGTTCCGCTCACGTCGGTGATGTTCACGGTGCCGGTTGTGGCGCTGTCGTAGCAGACAACCTTACCCTGGCGCCCGTCCCACCACTGCCCGGCGGGTACCTCCAGCTGGCGGCGCTCGGTGTTCTTCAGTCCGGGCGGGGTCGCGGTTGCGGCAAGCGTCAGGGCGCCGTCATCCCCATCCAAGACCTCAACGCGACGCAACGTGGCCGAGGCGCCGTACTCCTCGGCGACGAGTTGCGCCGGAGTGATGAACTCGCCGTCGCACGGACGCGGCTCTCCGGGCACCGGCGTTGCACCCTCGGGCAGCGGCAACAGCCGCCTGCAGACGATCGGCTGGCCGTCTTCGCCGCGCTTCCAGCGCGGCTTGCCAATCTGCATGGTCACCTGCATCTGCCGCGAGTTTGGCGATGGCATCGCGCCAATCGGTACTATCGGGCCCAGGCTTTTGTCTGTGACGAACTCGTAGCCTGCCAACCATGCATGCTCGGGCTTGGCTAGACGCTCGCGCATCTGCGGCTCGTGGTTGAGCAAGGTCAGCACGCGACCCATCACGCGCATCTGTGTTTCGTCGTCGAGTGGCTCGGAGATCGGGCCGCCGGCATAGAGGTCGCCAACGTAGTTGAGCTTTCCTGCCTCGATGCTGAAGTGCGGCGACTTGTCGGGTGGCACCGGGCTATTGTCCGTGGCGCTGTAGAGCTGGCCCACGTAGTAGCGACCGGACTTCAATCGGATCGTCCTGAAGCCACCGGCGCAGTGGAGGCTGCCATCCGCCTTCAGCGGGCCGAAGAAGCCAGCGCTCGACGTGCCTTCGGCAAAGACCTGCACGCCACCCACCGGGCCTCCGCAGGTCATGTTCGTTAGCAGGATACCTTCCCCCGGGTTGAGGGTGTCCTTCGCATCAAACGACCCGCTCGAGGCTGGCGCTGCCACGCACGCCGCCAGCGCCGCAATCCACGCGATCCGCTTCATCCTTGCCCCCTGGTTTCCCCGGGCCGAGTCTGCCGTCGGGCATGGGGCATTTCAAGTCGGGCAAGGCGCTCCGATTCCAGGATCACCGGAGACTGGCTTGACGACCGCTTCGGGTCGGAAGCGGTCACTGGGCGCCGCCGAATTGTGGCGATCTGGAAGCCCTGCCCCAAGACCGGGCTCCAGCTTCTGGTACCTTCGCCCCGCCGCGTGTCGCGGCGGGGACAACTCCACAAGGACCAGGGGACTTCATGAAGAAGCGTTTCGCGTTAGCCGCGCTGCTTGCGGTTGCACCGTTTGCCACGCCCGCGCAGGGCATGAGTTACAGCTACGTCGAAGGCGGCTACGATCGGGCCGACATCGACGAAGAGTTTGGCGACGACACCGAAGTCGACGGCGCGTATGTCGGTGGATCGATCGAAGTCGGCAGCCGCTTCCACCTGCCGCACCACCAGGCCCTTCTTCGGTGATCCAACGCCCTACACGGTGACCGTGCGCGACCAGAGCTCCAACGCAAGCAGATTCGCCCTTGGCCTGCGTGGCTCGATGGACGATCGGCTCGAGGGTTGGGCCAAGGCCGGGTATCTCGGCGGCGGCGACTTCGAAGGCGGGTTCTCGGCCACGCTCGGCACTCAGGTCAAGTTGGGCCGGACGTGGGGCGTAGTCGCAGAACTGGAGTTCGCCGAATCATGGAACCAGTACCGCGTGGGTGTGCGCGCCAGTTTCTAGTGCTTCCTTCAGAGCCATGCGGACCCGACTTCGGTCGGGTCTGCTTTAGTGGCTGGGGATCGATGCCATGCAATCGTGCGCCACTGGCGAGCTCGCGTTACCGACCCAAGGATCGTTATTCCGATTCAGTGCCCGGGAGCACGCGCGGCGACCGCCAGGCGGCGCCAGCCCAGCATCAGCGCCAGGTCGCGCGGCGGCGCGTGGAATGGGTGGGCGTTGCTCATCGACCGACAGTACTAGAAGGCAAAGGGAGCTGCCTTCCCTTCCCCAGATAGGTTTTGCATCTTGACACATTTAGATAGTTAGCTAACTATCACAATATGAGCCAGGTGTTCAAAGCCCTTTCCGACCCGACCCGACGGCAGGTACTGCAACTTCTGCGGAAAGGCCCACTGACCGCGGGGGAGCTTAGCGACCACTTCGACGTCTCCAAGCCGACGATGTCTGCCCACTTCGCTGTGTTGAAGGAGGCGGACCTGGTCCACGCGGAGAAGTCGGGGAAGTCCGTCATCTACCACCTGAAGCTGTCGGTGCTGGAGGAAGCATTGCTCGGCTTCGTTCATTCCTTCGGCGTTGGCGCCGAGAAACCGAAGGCCAGGAAGGAGAAGGCACGGTGAACAAAGAGCTGGTTTCAGACCTCGCCTGGGGTGTCGGCATCGTGGTGCTCGCGCTGGCCTCGAGTTACGCGCGCAAGCTGGGCTACATCGAAGCCGACACGGTGACGCGAATCGTCATGTGTGCCACGGGCTTGATGGTGGCCTGGTTCGGCAACCGGATGCCCAAGAAGTTCGTCCCCAACGCATTGGCACGCAAGGCCGCACGCGTCGGCGGCTGGTCGATGGCACTTAGTGGACTGATCTATGCCGCGCTCTGGGTGTTCGCCCCGAAGCAGGTCGCAGTAGCGGGAGGATCTGCCGCCGTCATCCTGGGAATACTGGTGACAATCGGCTACTGCCTGTCGTTGCGCAGCAAAGCAAAGACGCATTCCGCCCGCTGAAGCGCTGCAGAAGTCCGACACTGACTACGAGAACATGCGGGCCGGTGCCGGTCAGTAGCGTTCAAATGAAGAGGGCCGCTAGCCCCATTCAGGGGTCTGGCGGCCCTCCGGCGCCTGGCGCTGAAAGCGCGCTTGCGTCGGCCGATTCGGCTCGTCCAGGAGGTCGGCGGAAGTGCCTGCTCCTCGTTTCCGGATCGACCAGCGTAACGTAGCGCGCGTTGCGAAATTCCAGCGTGATGGTTACGCCGTCCAGGCAATACCTGGTACTAACAATTGCCTGCCTGACATCCCTTGTAATTGCCGATCTCAACGTCGAGGTCAAGGCGCTCATCCAGGAGCCAACGAAGGCGTGGATCGCCGGCGATCGACCCGCCAATTCGGGCAAACAGCAATCAGCTAGGCTCGAACTTCCTGGAAGTGAACTGGAAGTGGCCTGAAGTAACCAGGAACCCACCGACCCGGAGGCAACATGGAATTGCTGACTTCAGTCGTACTCGCTGCCGCACTCGCCGCTGGACCGGCCACGCCGGCTGCGGAATCCCTGGATACCGTCGCTGCCCCCACGGACGCCATCAGCGCCGGCGATCTCGACGAGCGGGTCCGCTTCGTTGCCAATTTCCCCAACGAGCTGTACCGCCTCTACGGAAGCGAGGCCGCCGGGAAAGGCCAATGGAATGATGCACTGCGCAATTTCACCAAGGCCGCGCATTACGCCGACAAGTATTCGCAGCACCGCATCAGCCTGATGTATTGGCACGGCGCAGGCGTGGCGCGCGATCCGGCACTGGCTTATGCGTGGGCAGACCTTGCCGCCGAGCGAGCCTATCCGGCCTTCCTGGTGCTGCGCGAGAAGATCTGGATGTCGCTGAACCCGGCAGAGAAGGACCCTGCCCTGAGCGAGGGTGAAGCGCTGTACGCGAAGTACGGCGACAAGGTGGCCAAGCGACGCCTGGCTGCGGCGATCCTCCGGCAGAACACCCAGATCACCGGCAGCCGCACCGGCCAGATAACCAGCAAGGTCCAGGTGCGCTCACCTCCGGCAGGCGCCGCCGATCTGTGGGACAACGCCAGCTACGAGATGAACTCGATGTATGCCAGCTGGCGACTGGATCCGGAACGGTACTGGGCGGTCGAAGACGCGATCTGGAAGGACGGTGCCGTCGAGATCGGTCCCGCCGAAAAGACCGGGAACAGCGAGCCGCAGCGGCCGTAGATCAGCTGCTGCGCAGGTACTCGCGCACCTCGTCGGCGGAGGTACCCGCGGCGCGCAGCTCGTAGACCGGCATCGCGCAGGTGATCAGCGCTTCTGATACGGATGGAAGATGTAGTTCTTGTCGGCCACCTTCACATGGCAGGCATGACCACAATCCGAGACGCCCGTCGGATCGACCGTCATCGTGTCATTGGCAGCGCTGTAGTTGAACAGCGCATACCCCCAGCCGCCGCTCTTCGGAAACCGCTTGCTGTCCTTCTCCATCAGGAAGGCCTGCGTGAAGACGTCCGGCACGTCGACATCGAACGGGGCGTCGGTGCTCTTCTTCGGCTTCCACTGGAGCTTCGCGATCTTGGCCCCATCAGGGAACGGTTGGCCGTTGCCCGGAATGCCGGACTTGTACGCCTTGATCATGATCGGGTTGGCGACGATCACTTTCAGTACATCGGTCTTCGCAGAGGACACCACCGCCCAGTCCTCGTAACCCTTGAAGTCGGCGAACGCGACTCCGCTGGGCGATACGAGTGCGTACTTGTCTTGAGCGCCGATGGCGACGCCTGCCACGACAGCAAGCGCAGCCGCTGCCGAGGCAATCCAGAGTTTGGTCTTGCGATTCATGGTTGTTCCTTTGCGGTCAGCGTCCGGCCGGCTTCCCCGGCGAATTGAACTTCACGGTTTGCGAGGTCAGCAGCCCACCCTCAGGATCGACCGCCTCGATCAGAACTTTGTGTTCGCCACGAGGCAGGTTGACCAGAATGATGGTGTCGCTGCGGCCGTAGTCCGCCCATGCCCACGGCAGGTCGTCGACGGTGATGTGCAGGTGGCCTATTCGTGGCGAGACGTTCTTAGAATGGGGTCCGCCGACAGGAAGGATGCGCAGGTTCTCCACCCGGTACGGGATGTAGGCGACGCCGGTCGCGAGTGGTCCCGGCAGTGGTTGCCCCACGATCAACCTGGGGGCGGGCTCATTCTCGACGGGCACCACCAGTGACGTCGGACCCTGTGCGAAGCAGTTCGCCGCGATCAGCAGCCCGCCCGCAGTCGCTGCGAGCGCCTTGTTGAATGCGTTCATTCCCTTCTCCGTGTTCTAGGCGCTTTCGAGGACGATGGATCTCACGTCCATCGTGATGGGCGCGAAGCTCTTGTCCGCGACGCCATTGGCGTCATGCAGGTAGACGCGTCGATGCGTTGGGAAGACGAAGCCGTCGAAGGTCCGGTGATCGTCGCTGTAGTGCGCTACCGGCGGGCTGCCGGTGACGTCTGGCGAGTAATCCATGCGCCGCTGCATGAACGCTTCGTCGAAGTAGAAGACCTGCTCGGCATTGTGGTTTGCGTTGGATTTCGGGAACGTCACGGCCAATCGCCGCCAGGTCTCGGCGCCCTCGGTCCACGGCTCGATCTCCCTTGCTTCAACACCGGCACGCGCGAACACGAACGGGGCAGTCAGGTAGTTCCAGACCGCTGCGCTGGTGAAGTAAGCCACCTGGATTGCGTCCCACGGCGTAGTCATGGGATCGAATGGCAACGGGAAAGAACCACGCGGATGCAGGCGCTCTTCGACGACTTCGCCACCGTTGGAAGTCAGTGCGACGCGTTCGGGATCGACATCCAGTACAGACGTGCGGCCAGTGCCCGTGAACGGGGCAAACCGGATGTGCTGATTGTGCGGGTCGAGGGTGACGGTCTGGCCGGCGTAGACGTCGGGCCATCCCCTTGCGGCCCAGAAGGGACCTCCCAGGGACATGTCAGCCGTGATCTGTTTGACGGCGGCCCATTTCTTCAGGTCGCCATGTGCATCGAGAACTGCCTTTAGCAAGGTGTCCATCTTCGTATCCATGGGAACGTTCTGGTTGGAGTGCGTTCGGGATCGAACCGGCAAATGGGCGCAGCAATCCCCAGCCACGTGGCGATGCCGACGTGGGGCATTGGTGAAATGGGTCACTGCGTGGAGCGGAGCGGCACGAACGTCGATTTGCTGGGCACAGTGCCCGCAGCAAACGGTTGGGGTTCGTCGAAAAGCGCCTACTCCGTAAGCGCCACGGCGTGGATAGACCGGGGGGACCGCGGGCTACTGCCTTGTGTTGATACCGGCTGTGCCGGCCGCGAGGCAATCTCTATTGCTCGCTATCCATCTTCTACGCCTCGTGCATGCGGACCGCAACACTAACCAGGATCGCTGCCCTGGGACGGTCATGACGGCCTGTGGCGCAAAACGAGGGATCTACGTCGTTTAGGCCGCGAGGCAACCGGCGTAGATTCTGCGCCGAACCCCCGGAACCGGGCCACAGGAAACGTCATGAACACTCGCATTCACAAGGGCACCGCCCTGATCACGGGCGCCTCGTCCGGCATCGGTGCCGTTTACGCCGACCGCCTCGCTCGCGACGGCTACGATCTGATCCTCGTCGCCCGCCGGGCCGACAAGCTTCGCGACCTGGCGCGGGAGCTGACCACACGCACAGGCCGCTCGGTCGAAACCATCGCCGCCGATCTCACCGATCCCGACGGCGTGGCCCGTGTGCAGGAAGCACTGCGCACGGACGCCAGCATCACGATGCTCGTCAACAACGCCGGCATCGGAGCGACCGCACCGCTGCTGCAGTCGAGCATCGACGACATGGAACGCATGATCACGCTGAACGTGAACGTGCTGACCCGCCTGGCCTACGCCGTCGCGCCTGCGTTCGTCGCCCGCGGCACCGGCACGATCATCAACATCGCCTCCATCGTCGCCTTGGCACCGGAACTTCTCAACGGCGTCTACGGCGGCAGCAAGGCGTACGTACTGGCGTTCTCGCAGTCGCTCCAGCACGAACTTGCCGACAAGGGCGTTCGCGTCCAGGCCGTACTGCCGGGTGCCACCGCTACCGACTTCTGGGACGTGGCAGGACTGCCGGTTGCCCACCTGCCGCAGGAGATCGTGATGCCGGTGGAGGCGATGGTCGATGCCGCACTGGCAGGCCTCGCGCAGGGCGAGCTGGTCACCATTCCCGCGCTGGCCGAACTCAAGGACTGGAACGCGCTGGAAAGCGCACGCAAGGCCTTGGCGCCGCAGCTGTCGAGCTCCGCCCCTGCGCCGCGCTACCGCACCGCGCCCACTGCGATCAATTGACTGACGGTGGCGGGCGATCGCGCAGATTGCCCGCTTCCGAAGCATCCCCCTCCCTCGCTCCGATTTCCCTTTGCACTGCATTCCGCAGTGCTTCCCCGCGGCCCTGCCGCACCAACCTCCCCCAGAGAAATTGCAATGACCGACAACACCCGCAACAAGACCGCCAGCTTGCTTGGCATCACATTGGCCGGCCTGGTCCTCAGCGGTTCGGCGTTCGCCGTACAGCCGCTGGCGCAGGGCTACATGCTCGGCGCCGCCCATGCAGCCGCCGAAGGCAAGTGCGGCGAAGGCAAGTGCGGTAGCACCGAGGCCAAGCCGGGCGCCCAGAAGTCCGCATCCAAGACTGCCGAAGGAAAGTGTGGCGAAGGCCAGTGCGGCGACGCGATCTTCAACTCGATCGACACCGACGACGACGCCCGAATCTCGCGCGCCGAGTTCCTGAAGGTCGCGCCGAAGGGCGTTGCCGTGTTCGCCAAGAAGGACACGAACAAGGATGGCTACATCGACGAGATGGAGTCCTACCTGAGCGTCAAGGCCGCTTACAACGAGAACGGCCGCGAGCTGCCCACGGGCCTGTTTTCCACCAAGGAATAAGCAGGTCGCTGTACCACGCGCCCCCGCGCCAGCGCGGGGGCGCACTTGAACGCTTGCCATCGCTGGCTCCAGTCCCCTACCCGAGTGATCCCCATGTCCAACTTCGACACGCCTGCCAACCTCGTCGCGCCCTCCGAAGCAGGTGACTTGACCGGGCTCGGCGTCGCCGCCGCGGCCACCGCGATCCGCACCGGCGAAATGTCCTCCGAGAGCTATGCGACAGCCCTGCTTCGGCAGGCACGCGCGAACGCGGACCTGGATGCGTTCATCTCGATCGACGAAACGGCGGTACTGAGCGCAGCACGGGATGCGGACAAAGCCCGCACTCAAGGCTCCACTCATCCGCTCCTCGGTGTACCGTTGGGCGTGAAGGACAGTTATCTGACGCAGGGCCTTCGCACCACGCTCGGCATCGGCAACCTGCACGAATTCGTACCCGACCAGGACGCCACGGTCGTCCGAGCCGTGAAGGCCGCCGGCGGCATCGTGTTCGGCAAGAACAACCTGGTCGAGATGTCCTACGGACTGACCGGCCACAACGGCGCCCATGGACAGGCCAGGAATCCGCGCGGTCGCGCACACGTCACCGGTGGATCGTCCAGCGGTGCTGGCGCTTCGGTCGGTGCGCACATCGTTCCCGCCGCCCTCGGTGGTGACACGGTAGGTTCGATCCGCGTGCCTGCCTCGTTCTGTGGTGTCGTCGGCTTCAAGCCGGGCCCGGGCCGATGGTCCGGCGACGGTGTCGCGCCCATCTCCCATGTACTCGACACCCCCGGCGTGCTCGCGCGCAGCGTCGAGGACTGTGCGCTGATCGACCAGGTCGTCACCGGTGCCCTGCCCCATGCGTCGCCCCGCCACCCGGGTCTCGATGGTATGCGCCTGGCGTATGCGCCACGCCAGCACCTCGAGCGGATCGACGCGGATGTGGAGCGCGCCTTCCGCGAGACGCTGCGCCGGCTGCGTGACTCGGGCGCCGATGTCGTCGAGATCGATCTCGGCGACGACTTCTTCGCGATCTCCGAGGCAGCGACGTGGACCATCTTCCTGCGCGAGACGATGCCGTCGATCTCCGGGTTCCTGCAACAGCACCGCGTACCAACTTCGTTCGACGAGATCTTCAAGGCGCTGAAGCCCGGCCTAAGGGACGCATGGGCGCATCTCGTCCTGCCGGATGGCGCCGGCTTTGCCACGCAGGATGTCTACCTTGAGGCACTCAACGTCCACCGTCCCGAGATCCAGCGTCGCTTCGACAAGGTCTTCACCGGTGCCGGCGCCGACGCACTCCTGCTGCCGACCACACCCCGCGCTGCGCCGCTGATCGAGCAGCAGACGAGCTTCACCATCGCCGGCGAAGCGGTCAGCGATCTCGCGCTGGCCAGGCATACCGTCGCGGCGAGCCTCGCTGGCCTGCCCGGCATCAGCCTGCCGATGGGCGTATCGGACACCGGCCTTCCGATCGGGCTTGAACTCGACGGCGCCGCTGGCAGCGACCGCAAGCTGCTCGATGTGGCGCGTCGTGTCGAGGCGGCGATCGGCTGAGTGTCGCAACGAACTTCCTGAGCGCAGAACCACCAACAGACAATGAGTATTGAATCGTGACCATCATCAAAGCCGCCGCCGTACAGTTCAGCCCGGTGCTCTACAGCCGCGAAGCGACCGTCGACAAGGTCGTGCGCAAGATCCTCGAGCTTGGCGAGCTGGGCGTGCAGTTCGCCACGTTCCCGGAAACCGTGGTGCCGTACTACCCTTATTTCTCGGCGGTCCAGACGCCGCTCGAACTCCTGGCCGGAAAGGAACACCTTCGACTGCTCGACCAGGCTGTCACTGTGCCATCGGCCGCGACCGATGCAATCGGCCAGGCCGCGCGCAAGGCCGGCATGGTGGTCTCCATCGGCGTCAACGAACGCGATGGCGGCACCTTGTACAACACCCAGCTGTTGTTCGACGCCGATGGCACGCTGGTCCAGCGCCGCCGCAAGATCACGCCGACGCATTTCGAACGGATGATCTGGGGCGAGGGTGATGGTTCTGGCCTGCGGGCCGCCGACACCCGGGTCGGACGCATCGGCCAACTGGCTTGTTTCGAGCACAACAACCCCTTGGCGCGCTATGCACTGATGGCCGACGGAGAACAGATCCATTCGGCGATGTACCCAGGCTCAGCGTTTGGCGAAGGGTTCGCGCAGCGGATGGAGATCAATATCCGCCAGCACGCACTCGAGTCCGGCTGCTTCGTGGTCAACGCCACTGCGTGGCTGGATGCCGATCAGCAAGCACGGATCATGCAGGACACCGGATGCGCGATCGAGCCGATCTCGGGCGGTTGCTTCACGGCGATCGTGGCGCCGGATGGAATGCTGATCGGCGAGCCTTTGCGCTCCGGCGAAGGCGTCGTGATCGCCGACCTGGATTTCTCGCTGATCGACCGTCGCAAGATGCTCATGGACTCCCGCGGCCACTACAACCGGCCCGAACTGCTGTCGCTGCTGATCGATCGCACCCCCGCGACCAACTTCCATGAGCGACAGGGCTTCCCTGCCGCTGAAGCCCGCAGCGGTATGGAGATTCTCTAGCGTCGCATGGCCGCGTCGGGTCGCTGGCGTGCTGTCAGGCCAGCGCCTCGCCCATGCGGGCATTGCGGCGCAGCACCTGGGGCGGCTGCCCGAACGCACGCAGGAAAGCGCGACGCATGCGCTCTGTGTCGGCAAAGCCGGTCTCGGTGGCGACTTCGTCCATCGAGTGCCGGCTCTGCTCGACCATCACGCGCGCCGCTTCGACCCGCAGGTGTTCAACCGCCTTCGCAGGCGACTGCCCGGTTTCCGCACGAAAGGCGCGCGTGAACTGGCGCGGGCTCAAGTGCGCCGCCTCGGCCAGCTCCTCGACCGTAAGCGGCGCGCGCAGGTTCTGCCGCGCGTAAGCAAGCGCGCTCTGGATCCGGTCGGACTTGGCATCGAGTTCCAACAGCGCGGAGTGCTGCGACTGGCCTCCGGCACGGCGATGGTAGACGACGAGGTTCTGCGCCACCTTGCGCGACAGGTCCGCGCCGAAGTCCTTCTCGATCATGCCCAGGGCAACGTCGACGCTCGCACTCATCCCCGCCGACGTCCAGATGTTTCCGTCGATGATGTAGATCCGATCGTCCTCGACATGCGCTTGCGGAAACTGCTTCTGGAGGTCGCGCGCATGGAACCAGTGCGTGGTGACGCGACGGCCATCCAGCAGGCCGGTTTCACCGAGGATGAACGCACCCGTGCACACCGACGCCGTGCGACGCGCGGTCTCGGTGGCCCTGCGAACCTGCCGGAGCAGCTCAGGGGTGGACGGCGCCGGCACCAGCAGGCCGGTGACGATCAGCGTATCGACCCGGTTGCGGGCCAACGGCCGGGTTTCGACCGGGATACCGAAGGAGTTCATTACCGGCCCGCCGCGTTCCGACAGCAGCAGAACGCGGTACAGCTGTTCCTTGGCAACGACGTTGGCCAGTTCGAACGCGGATGCCGCGGCCAGGCCCATGATCTGGAACCCGGGCGGAAGGACGAAACCAACGGTAAGCATGACGGGAAACTCGGACGGCCTGAAAAGAGGTATATGGCACATCCCGCCACTTTCAACCCGCCCGGGGCCGGCTGCTGGCCATGCAGCCGGCAGAAGGCGCCGCGACCCCATTCAGATCTAGATCTGAGCCAGCATCAACACATAACCATCCGGATCCTCGAGCCTGCACTCGCCGCCTGGCATGTAGAACGGGTACTTGATCTCGCCCGGCCCGTGGCCGAGCTCCACCAGGGCGGCGCGGGTCTGTTTGATGTCGTCGAAGTAGAGGTAGAAGAGAATGGCTTGCTGGGAAGAATCAACCGGTCCCGATGCCAGGCCGACCATCAGATTGGCCTTCTCGCTCACCAGCCAGGCCCAGACGGGGATGGTGCTCCCTTCCGGGACAACGCTGTTGCCCACCTTGAAACCGAGATCAGCGTAGAACCGGATGCTTCGCTCGACGTCGGCGACGTGTGCAAAAGCGACGAGCGACCTTGTCTGGGCTGCCATGTGACCTCCGATGCTGCCGATGCGGCGACGGCGGAATGAGCTTATGCACGCCGCACCACGTCAGCAAGCCGGCCTCGGAGATCAGAATGCCCGGCTGATCGTGAAGCTCCCGAACACAGGTGTCTCGCGCTGGCCATCGAACTCGCGTGTGCCGTGGTAGCGGGCCAGCGCGAACTTCCAGCGATGACGCATCAGGGCAACGCCGTAACCGATGTTGGCCACGGCATGCCGCTTGTCGACGCTGTGGCTGTCGCGGAAGGTGTTGCCGTCCAGCGTGATGTCGTACAACACCCAGCGCGTATCGAAGGTCACGAACAGATGCGCGCCCGGCACGTACTGGCTCTGCGGCTCGCGCGTCGGGGCCGTGTTCTCGCCTGCCGGGCGCAGCGGCGTGCTGCCGAAGTCGTCGGGGAGGTTCACGCCGAAGCGGAACTCCGCGCCGGTGTTGAGGTAGGTCGCCAGGTTGCCGAAGCTGCCGCCGTAGTGGGCGATCGTGTCCCAGCCCCACCCGTGCGCGCCGTCGCTGGAGGAGAAACGACGCATGCGCTCGTGGACGATGCGGAAGACCGGCTCGTTCTCGAGCTGGTTGTCCCAGCCGCGGAATTTCTCGCTGCCGGTGATCTGGTGCACGGCATCCTGCGCCTGCTTGCCCAGCGCGGCCGGCCCGACGATGCCGATCTGCAGCTGCGTGGTGCGCAGCGTGTCGCCCTCGCGTGCGTTGTAGCCCAGGCCAACCAGCAACGCGGCGACATACGGCCGGTCATCCTCGATCAGGTCGCTGCGACTGAAGTCGGTCGGTGTGAAGATGCCCTGGGCGAAAGTCGCGATCATGTTCTGCTGCTCGAACGTCTCCGGTTGGAGCGCGCCCAGGTAGCTGTTGACCCATTGGGCGAGCCGCGGGATGCAGGGATCGTTCGTGTAGTCGCGCAGGTTGGGCGAGACCAGCGTCAGCTGCACGCCGTTGCTGTAGCCCTGGTCCTGGCCGCCGATCACGTCGTTGTCGACGCGCAGGTTGACGATGGGCGGAAGCCGCGTGCGACCGCTGGTGCAGTCCTCACGACCGTGTGCCTGGGCGGTTCCTAGGGAGCAAAACGAGATCGCAGTGGCTGCCAGCAGCCACTTGCCAATGAACTGGGAACGCATGTTGTCCTGCTATCAAGCCCCGGGGCGCGCCATCGGGCTTGACCGGTACGGGCATTGGGTTGGGGCTTCTGGTCCGCCGTATCGTCGTGTCGCTGATCGGTAATTCGCGGAGACGCCGCGCCGACGTAGGTTGTCCCGTGCACGAACGGGTGGAAAGTGCACGCCCTTTACAGCAGCCTCGACGACCTGACACCCGTCGTCTTCGTTACGGCGGACAAAGCGTTTGTGGCCGCAAGAGTAGAGTCCCGCCCCCGCCGTGGGTAGCCCTCGTGACGGACCCTGTGTGTTGCCCACAGCGCAACAATCTTCCGACCTGGCGAATCCGGACGCGGCGCGCCCTCGCGCTACGGCGAGCCACCGGCCTTCGCCGCAACCTCGGCGATGCGCTCCAGCGGCACGTCTTCGACGTCCTCGGAAACCACGCGCGCTACGCGACCTTCGCCATCGCGCTCGAATCGCAGCGGCCCAAGGCCACCGTCCATCGCGAACCTGGACTGCGTCAGCGCCACCAGTTCCTTTGGCGGCGCCTCGCCATCGACCATGTGCAGCTTGCCGTGCAGCAGCTCGATCCGCAGGGTCCAGTCGTACTCGTCGATACGATAGCTGCCGACATAGTCACGCAGCAGGCGCTCGGGCACTGCTATCCCGCGCACTGGCACGAGGCGGTTGGCACTTCCCAGGGGATGTTGCCCTCCACACACCGCGCAGGCGGTGCCCGGACCGAGATTGCTGATGCGATGGGAGACGGGATAGCGCGTCTTGAGGAATGCATGCAGGGCGGTGAGGTCGTCGTCGCTGAGACGACGATAGAAGAGCCACGGCATCTCCGGCGCGAGCAGACCTGCCTTGCCGGTACGGATCACCTGGATGAAGCCCGCCGCGTCGTACGACATGCCGGTCGGGTCGGGAGTGATGTTGGCGCTGAACACCGTGCGCCCATCCCGCCCGACCTCGTTGCCTCCGGCAAAGGCACCAGGCAGCCGCTTGCCGTCCCACAACGTGTGGCAGCCGCCGCAGTCGGCAAGGCCGGCAAGGTAGCGACCGCGCTCTTCGGGTGTGGCGTGCGGGGGTTCGGACACTGGCGAGGTGATCGGCCGGGGCTCGCCGACAAAGCGTTTGACCTGCTCGTCCGAGAGCACTGTCTGCGGCAGCGTGTTGCGCACGGCGGGCAGCGATCGCAGATACACCACCACCGATGCCAGGTCCTCGTCGGAAAGCAACCGGAACGACCGGTACCACATCTGCGGATGCAGCAGGCGACCGTCATGGCCGATGCCCTCGCGTATCGCGCGGGCGAGCATGTCGTCGCTCCATCGGCCCGCACCGGTATGTGGCTCGGGTGTGATGTTCGGCGCGACCAGCCATGTCTTGCCGTCGGTCTTCCAGACCCGACCCGCATACGCGCGGCCAGCAGGGATGGGTCCGCCCGGCTTGTGCCAGTCGCGCTCGGAATGGCAGGCGGCGCAAGCAAGGATGCCTTCGGCCAGGTACTCGCCACGGGCTCGCCGTGCGTCGGTTCGTTCGAATGTGCGGTCGGTAAGGGGCCGCACCTTCAGGCCCGGGATCGGGGCGAGCTGCACGATGGGCTTGGGTGCGTACGCCAGGGATGCGGGATCGCCCGCGGAGCAACTTGCCAGCACCAGTGCAAGCACGTGCGCCAGGCCGAGCCGGACATACGACGTCATCGCGATGCTCCGCTGCTGGGCCTTAGCGCTTCAACGGCCCGCAGGTCATTGCCCGGCCATGATGTCCGTTCATTTCGGTCCGGCGACGCCTGTCAGCGTTCATTGCAAGCTGAATAGCGGCCCCGGTTTCGACCGCGACTTTTTCTCGCACACGGGGTTGTTCGGTGCGGCTCGAAGGGCTGCTAGATTCGGACCCCTGTCACATTACAGTTGGGGGACTGTATGCGACCTCTCGTTTTCTCCTTGCTCGCGCTTTTGACGGCGTCGGGCTGGGAAACCGCGCATGCGCACGGCGGCGGCCTCGACAAGAACGGCTGCCACACCAATCGAAAGACCGGTGACTACCACTGCCATCGAGGGCCGGCCGCATCCGCGACGCCGGGCGCCTCAGAGGTATTTCGCAACTGCGCCGAAGCCCGCGCAGCTGGAGCCGCGCCCGTCCGGCGAGGCGAAGCAGGCTATGGAAGCCATCTCGACCGCGATGGCGATGGTGTCGGCTGCGAGCCGTATCACGGCCGCTAGTCCTCCACCTCCATACGAATCAGCAGCAGGCACCATGCGCAGAAGAATCACCGACACCAGCCGATACCTCAGCTACGTACTGCGTCATGCACCCGGCGCGATCGGGCTGACGCTGGATCGCGAAGGATGGGCAGACATCGACGACCTGATCGCCAGTGCGCGACAGGCCGGCCACACGCTCGACCCGCGCGTGATCCGCGCCGTCGTCGAAGGCAACGACAAGCAGCGCTTCGCCCTGTCGGTCTGTGGCCAGCGCATCCGTGCGGTGCAGGGGCATTCGACCGATGCCGTTACCATCCAGCGCGAACCGGCGTTGCCGCCCGAACGCCTGTTCCACGGCACTGCAACCCGATTCCTCGACTCCATCCTCGTCGAGGGACTGCGGCCGGGCATCCGCCACCACGTCCACCTGTCGGAGGACATCGCCGCCGCCGCGCAGGTCGGGCAGCGGCATGGCACGCCGGTGGTGCTGACGATCCAATCCAGGCAAATGCACCAGCAGGGTTACGCGTTCTATCTGGCCGACAACGGCGTGTGGCTGACCGGGCCGATCCCGAAAACGTTCATCACGACCTGAGCGAAGGCACTACGCCGCCTCGGCCAGGTGCACGAACAGACGCCCCAGCGTCACCACGTCCTGCAGGTTGTGCTCGGCCACGCGGCGCAGGTTGTGCGATGAGCCGCCGCGCAGGAACGACAGCCATGCCGCCGGCGCTTCAGAGCCCGGCAGGTCGTCTTCGCGGACGATGCGCAGCGCCTCACGTTCGATCGTGGCCAGCCGGCAGTTCTCCCATACGCCGCGATAGCGGCGCCGGGTCGGGAACAGCAGGTCGACGTGGTCGAGCGCGCTGATCGGATCGCCCATGCGCGCCAGGCGGAAGCGGGTCTTCAGCAGCGGCGCGTCGTAGCACCTTCCGTTGTAGCTGCACAGCACGGTTCTCGCTGACAGCCATTGCGCGAACGTGCGCAGCATCGCCGGTTCGGCTGCGAGCGTGGTGATGGTCAGCTGGCGGATGCGCAACGTGCCTGCGCTCCAGTCGGCGGCGCCGATCATGAAAGCGCGGGTGCCGGTGCCGCCGGCCAGCCCGGTGGTCTCGGTATCGAAGAACAGCAGCGCATCGGTGTCCACCGAGTCTTCGCGTTTGGCGAACGCCAATGGCACCGACGGTGGTGCGCGCATGGGTTGGGTGGACTCGGCCAGGAACAACCCGGGTTCGATCTCGATGCCCGGGATGCTGCGATCGCGGGAGGCCAACGGTGCAGGCGCATGACGCTGGCGCACGCCGAGCATGCGTCGCAGCGCGTCAAGCTGGGCGCCCGGGTCGGGCCGTGGCGCGCCGACAACGGGTGCGGCAAACAGCGCCTGCGGAACCCCATCCTCGCCAGCACGATTGCCGCTTGCCGTTTCACCCGCCTGCCTGCGCAGCGCGCGCAACTTCTCGAGGGTGACCGTCATGTGCCCACCACGTTGACGTTTACGTCGGACGCCAGCTCGCGGGCTTCGATCAGCAACGACAGCACCCGGCGCGCCAGCGCCTTCGGCGTGGCGCCCTCGCCTTCCTCGCTCGCGGCCAGGATCGGACCAACGCAAGCCGGACAGCCACTGCGGCAATCGCATCGCTCGACCAGTTCCATCGCGCGCAGCACCAGCTCTTCCTGGCGTCGCCACAACGGCTCGCTGAGGCCAACGCCGCCGGGGAAGTTGTCGTACAGGTAGACCGTCGGTACGAACTGCTGCACGTCCGCCAGTTCGATGCTGCCTTCCACGCCACGCAGTGTGCCGCGACCGCCCTGGTCGCTGCTGACAAACCAGGCGCCGTCGCCGTTGCCGACGGCCTTCTGAAGGTCGCGCGCGTCGGCCATCACGGCCACCGTCGCGACGATGTGCAGCGCATAGGCTGCGCCGAGGAAGCCGTCGAGCGCGTCCTGTCGGCTGGCGAACCACGACAGCAACGTCGCCTGCGGCAGCTGCCACCACACCGAAGTGGTGTGCAGCTCCTGGTCGGGCAGGTTGACCGGACCGTAGCCGATGTTCTCGTGGGTGTAGTAGCGGATCTTCTTGTAGCCCGACACCCGCCTGACCACGTGCACCTCGCCATGGCTGGCATCGCCCTGGCCCGCGGCACAGCCGTCGAAACGCTCGAGCACCTTGAGCTTGGTGTAGTCGATGGAGTCGGTGTAGTAGTCGACATGCGTGCGCTGCACGTAGGCCTTTCGCCCTTCCCAGTCCAGCCGCTCGACCTGGTACGGCGTGGACTGGACCATGTGGATCGCGCCCTCGTACAGCGTCAGCGCCGCCGCCGAGTAGTCGACCTCGGCAATGATTGTCTGGCGACCGTCGGTGCGGTCGACGACGACGAAGTTGCCGTCGGCGACCGACCGCAGCGACACCGCGTTGGCGGGGTAGCTGTCGGCAATCCACTCCCAGCGCTCGCCCTCGCGATGGACCACGGCGGACTCGGCCAGCGCTTCCAGGTACACCTCCGGCTCGATCGGCCCGAACATCTCGCGCACGTGGAAAGGCAGCTCGAAGGCCGCGCAGCGGATGTGGTCGAACAGGATCAGCGGCTGGTCCGGCGCGGTGCGCGCATGCTCGGGCGGGCTGTCGGCGAAGAAGTCCGGATGCCGCACCATGTACTGGTCCAGCGGTTGCGAATTGGCAACCAGGATTCCGAGGCTGGGCTGCTGCCTGCGGCCGGCGCGGCCGAAGCGCTGCCAGGTCGCGGCGACGGTGCCCGGGTAACCGTTGAGCACAACCACGTCGAGGCTGCCGATGTCGACGCCCAGTTCGAGCGCCGAGGTCGAGATGATGCCGTCGATGCGGCCATCACGCATCGCCCGCTCGGCGTCGCGGCGCTCGCTTGGCAGGTAGCCGCCGCGGTAGGCGCGGATGCGCGGCGGTTTGCGCGGGTCGTGGTCGAACACGTCCTTGAGGTACTTCGTCAGCACCTCGACCATCAGCCGCGATTGCGCGAACACCAGCGTCTTCAGCCCGGACTTGATGCCGATGCGGGCGATGCGATTGCTCTGCGAGCGCGCCGAGGCGCGCAGGCCGAGGTCGGCATTGACCACCGGCGGGTTCCACAACAACACATGCTTGTCGCCGGTCGGCGCGCCGGATTCGGTAATGGCGTGCACGCGGTCTTCGATCAAGGCTTCGGCATGTGCCTGCGGGTTGCCGATCGTCGCCGAGCACAGGATGAACTGTGGCCGCGCGCCATAGAACGCGCAGATCCGCTTGAGCCTGCGCAGCACGTTGGTGACATGGCTGCCGAAAACGCCGCGATAGGTATGCACCTCGTCGATCACCACGTAGCGCAGGTTCTCGAAGAACTGCGCCCACTTGGTGTGATGCGGCAGGATCGCCTGGTGCAGCATGTCCGGGTTCGACACGACGATGTCGCCGTGCAGGCGGATCGCCTGGCGCGCATCGCCCGGCGTATCGCCGTCGAAGGTGAACGCCTTGACGCCGAGATCGCCGGCGCGATTGAGCTCCAGCAGTTCGGCGACTTGGTCCTGCGCCAGCGCCTTGGTCGGAAACAGGTACAGCGCCTTGGCCCGCGAGGTCATCGCCGCGGCGACCACCGGCAGCGTGTAGCACAGCGATTTGCCCGACGCGGTCGGCGTGACGATGGCCACGTTGTCGCCGCGGCCTGCCGCCTCCCACGCCTGAGCCTGGTGGCTGTAGAGGCGTTCGATCCCGCGTGCACGCAAGGCCTGCGCCAACGACGGCGGCAGGTCCGATGGCAGGTCCGCATACCGCCCTTCGCTGCCCGGAACGGTGAAGCTGCCGGTGATGCGGCCGGCATAGCGCCGCGACAGCGCCTGCGCGAGCAGGCCGCTGTCCGCTGCGCCACTATCAATGAAGGCAGGGCCGTCCTCGCGCAAGGCGATTGCGCGCTCGTCGCTGTCGTGGTTCAGGGCAAGCGCATGGGTGGGCGGCGACATCGTCTTCTCCTGCTGGGCGCCCGCGAGTGGACGCGATGGCCGTCTCATTGGTTGCGACGGCACGCGACCAAGCGTTGACGCTGCCCTATCAATCGAAGGCGTACGTTCGTCCGCCTGGAGTCTTGTTCCCTGAGACGGCGGAAGTAGAGGCTGCCGCCATGACCCATCCCACCCCCGGCCTGCATGGCCCGATCGCTGTCCGGCCCCGGCCTTCGCCGTTCGCCGGTTCCAATCCCTACCTCGATCGGCCCTTGTCGCAACTGTTCTCCGCCTGCCAGCAACGCGCTGACGGGTTGCTGCGCCGTGACCAGACCTACACCGCCGAGGAACGCGCCAGCCTCGCCCAGGACACCGCCCACCTGCTGCTGGCGGTATCGCCGGCGCTGGCCCACGGCGAGGAGATGCCGGGCAGCCCGGCGCGGGCGATCCTGCAAGGCCGCGGCGACTTCGTCGAGGAGCACTGGCGCGCGCACGAGTCGGCATTGCGCAGCGCGCGATACCGGACCCTGGTGATGGCCTCCGACCTCGCCCTTGGCGGCCACGCCCGCGTCTGGCGGCGCGATGCCCGCATCGACGGCGAGCTCATCTACGACCTGGCCCTGTCCAGCGAGATGGGGTTGCTGCGTGCGCTCAGCGAACTGGCGAAGCTGCGCACGGCCGCCGCGCGACGGCGATGACCCCCTGTCTGGCGCGGGCCTCGACTGAAGTGCGCCATGCAAGCCTGTCTTTCCGCCTGGATGTTGATCGCTTGCGCGACGACTAGTTCGGTGGCCGCGCAGGCGCCCATGCACGAGCCTCAGCCAGACACCGTCGAGGCACGCATTGTTGAGCCACGCATCGTCGAGCCGCGCATCGTCGAGATTCGCCTGGTCGGCAACGAGAAGACGCGCGACAAGGTCATCCTGCGCGAACTCGATCTGGCGCCGGGCGACATCGCCGACCCCGCCGCGATCGAGGATGGCCGCCAGGCCGTGCTCGACCTGGGGCTGTTCCGCGAGGTCAAGGCCACCACGCATGCCGTGGACGGTGGCGTGGTGCTGGAACTGGCGGTGCGCGAGAAGTACCACCTGCTGGTGCTGCCGCGCATCGACGCCAGCTCCGACAGCGACTACAGCTACGGGGCGCAGCTGCGCTGGAGCAACGTGTGGGGGCTCAACCACCGCCTCAACCTGACGGTCGAGAAGGGCAAGTTCCCCAACGAACGCGACCGCCTGGAGGAGACCAGCGCGCGTCTGGGTTACCGCGCACCGTACATTTTCGACAGCCCCTACGAGCTGCGCGTTCGCCTGGAGCGGCGCGAGCGGGTGACGCCGATCATCGACCCGGTCACTAACGAAGTCAGCGACGACAGCTTCGACGAAACCTTCGACCATTTCGAGATCGGCGCTGCGCGCGACCTGCGCGGCAACCGTCCGAGAAGTGGCTGGATCCTGGGCGGCGCATTGTTCTGGCAACGCCAGGACACCGAGGGAGAATTCGCGCCGCCCCCGGACGGCCAGGCGCTTGCCCTGGTCGGGACGGCCGATTACGACGACATGCGTTTCCACGTCTACAGCGAGACCGGGCGCCGCTTCAATGCACGCGTCGAACTCGCCGCCGAAGGCGTGGCGTCCGACTACGACTACACCCGCAGCACCGCCAGCTACTTCCAGTCACGCGCGATCGGCAACGTGCCGCACCAGACCGTGCATGTCCTGGGCAGCGCCGGCGTGCTCACCGGCGGCACGGGCAGTCGCAACGAATTCTCCCTCGGCGGCTCGGGGCAGATGCGCGGCTACGACTCCGACTTCCTCGAGGGCAACTATTACTACTACGGCTCGCTCGAATACCTGCGCCCGGTCAAATGGGACTGGCTGCGCCTGCTCGCCTTCGTCGAGGTGGGCGGCAGCGGCGACGACCGCGAAGGCCTACGCGACGGTTCGCCGTATGCCGACATCGGCGTGGGCGTACGCATCCGCCTGAGCTGGTTCGTCGGCGTCGAGATCGAACTGGGCTGGGCCTACCCCCTGCGCGGCGGCGAGGGGGCGAATTTCTTCGCCGGTGGCAATTGACCCGCCCGCGATCGCGGCGCCTGAGTCAGAAAATCCCTACCCCTGCTCGCGCCCTACCCCGATGGCATTGCCCGCGGTTCAGGCGCGATTCTGTCGATGCCCCGGCAGCCCGGTCTATGCGACAGCACGGATGCCGCTCAGCAAGGGAAAGATGACCGTCACCTTGAGCAGGTGAATAGCTGGGCCGGGGTTCCTTCAGCTTTGCTGGTACACAATCACGCCATCGCAGCACCACGGAAACGTGTCTCCCCTATGGCTACGACCAATGCCAGCGAGCGTGCGCTCGCCAGGATCCGTATTCCCTCCAGCGCCTCGCGCCTGTCTCGCGCCGCGCGTGCGCGCCGGGCGGTACTTCGCTATCTGGCGGTGTGGGGCGCCGTGGCTGCCCTCGCCCTGATCGCGCAGGCCGTGGCCCCGGCCGCCGCCACCTGACACCCCTGCTGGCGCCGCCATGCGCCGTAGTATGCTCGCCGTCCCATCACGGCGGAGCTGCGGCATGAAGCACGAGGCGATCTGGAAACGCTGGAGCGGTCTGGCGCTGCTGCTGTCCCTGCTGACGGCGCTGACGCTGGCCGGTTGCTCCAGTGGCCCTGTCCGCCGCGTCTCCGAGCCCTCCGCCCGCATCCAGCAGCTGACCGTACGCGCCGATGGAAGCTGGTCGGCCGAACTTCGCATCGAGAACTTCAGCAGCATCCCGATGCGCTTCGACGCCGTCGACCTGGCGCTGAAGGTCGCCGACACGGCGGCCGGCAGCCTGCGTGCGCAGCCCGGGCTTTCGATCGGCCCCGAATCGGCCGACGTGATCACCGTGACCCTGGCTCCGCAGGCCGCGGCCAAGCTCGCCGCCGCCGACGCCCTCGCCGCGGGCCGCAGCCTGGCGTACGAACTCACCGGCCATATCGATGCCACCCCGGACCAGGGCAAGTTGCGCAGCTTCGAAGTCGAGCGCAGCAGCGCGTTGAGTCCGGCGCCGGGCCTGCCGGGCGTGCTGCGCTGATCGTTTCCCACGTCGATGCCGGCCGCGATGGCCGGGATCACCAATGCATTCACTGACGAGATTCCAATGAGCAGCTACAACGCCCCCCCTTGCCGACATGCGCTTCGTCCTGTTCGACGTGCTCGGCGCAGAAGCGCAGTTCCAGCGCATGGGTTTCACCGACGCCACGCGCGATGTGCTCGATGCGGTTCTCGATGAAGCCGCACGCTTCACCGAAACCGTGCTCGCGCCGCTCAATGGCGTCGGCGATCGCGAAGGCTGCAAGCTCGACCAGGCCACCGGCAAGGTCACCACGCCGCCGGGCTTCAAGCAGGCCTACACGCAGTTTGTCGAAGGCGGCTGGTCGGGCCTGACTTCGCCGGCGGAGTTCGGCGGCCAGGGCATGCCGCATGCCGCCGGTGTGCCGCTGAAGGAAATGATCGACGCGGCCAACCTGGCCTGGGGCAACTTCCCGCTGCTGTCGCACGGCGCCACCGAGGCGCTGCTGCACCACGGCGAAGCCTGGCAACAGGAGGCCTTCCTCAAGCCGCTGGTCGAAGGTCGCTGGACCGGCACCATGTGCCTGACCGAACCGCATTGCGGTACCGACCTGGGCCTGTTGCGCACGCGCGCCGAGCCGCAGGCCGACGGCAGCTACGCCATCACCGGCACCAAGATCTTCATCACCGCCGGCGAGCACGACTTCACCGACAACATCGTCCACCTGGTGCTGGCGCGACTGCCGGATGCACCGGCCGGCAGCAAGGGCATCTCGCTGTTCGTCGTGCCCAAGCGTCGCGTCGATCGCGACGGCAAGGTCGGCGACGCCAACGCGGTGCGCTGCGGCAGCCTCGAACACAAGATGGGCATCCATGCCTCGGCTACCTGCGTGCTCAACTTCGATGGTGCCGAAGGCTACCTGATCGGCCATCCGCACAAAGGCCTGGCGGCGATGTTCACCATGATGAACACCGCCCGCCTCGCGGTCGGCCTGCAAGGCCTGGGTCTGTCCGACCGCGCCCTGCAGAACGCGCTGCGCTATTCGCGCGAGCGCCTGCAGATGCGCGCGCCTGCGGGACCGATGTTCCCGGCCAAGCCGGCCGACCCGATCATCGTCCACCCGGACGTGCGGCGCATGCTGCTGACCTGCAAGGCGCTGGTCGAAGGCGGCCGCATGATGGGTTACGACGCCGCGCTGCAGGTCGACATCGCCCACCACGCTCCGGATCACGCAGAACGCAAGCTGGCCGATGACCTCGTCGGTTTCGTCACGCCGATCGTCAAGGCATGCCTGACCGAGTGGGGCGTGGAGTGCACGTACCACGCGCTGCAGTGCTTCGGTGGCCACGGCTACATCGCCGAGCACGGCATGGAGCAGCTCGCGCGCGATGCCCGCATCACCACGCTGTATGAGGGCACCACCGGCATCCAGGCGCTCGACCTGCTGGGTCGAAAGATCATGCAGATGCAGGGCGCGGGACTGAAGGTGTTCCTGGGCCAGGTCGCGGCGTTCTGCGATGCGCACGGCAATGATCCGGCGCTGGCCGATTTCATTGCTCCGCTGCGCGAGAAGGCGGCCCAGTGGCAGCAGATCACGATGCAGGTCGGCAAGCGTGCGGCTGCCAATCCGGACGAGATCGGTGCGGCCTCCTACGATTACCTGATGTACTCGGGCTACGTCGTGCTGGCCTACTGGTGGGCGCGCAGTGTCGCCGCCGCCGAGGCATCGGCGCAGCCGCAGGCATTCAAGGACGACAAGCGCGCCACCGCCCGCTTCTACTTCGCCCGCATCCTGCCGCGCACGCTGGCCCATGCGGCCGCGATCGAAAGCGGCTCGGCCGGTCTGCCCGAACTCGACGTCGCCATCGCCTGACGCCGTTTGTACCTCTCCTCGCGAACCTCGACTGCGGCCCGCCACGGCCGCAGTCATTCGCTGCGGGTACACAAAATGTAAACAAAGGCGTATAAGCTGGTTTCCCAATGGAGACCGATAGAGCACCGCTTCGTTTGGTCAGAACCGGAACCAGTCTGGGTCCGGACACTCCCTCCTTCGCTCCGCGCCCGGCACTCGACCGGCTTAACTCGGTGCGACTGCTCTCACTTGATGCGCACGGCCGGGTCCTCGACTGGATGAGCTGGCAGGATGCGACCTGCCTGTACGTACGCGGCGCGGTTGCCTGGACACTCGGTGATCCTTGCCTGCAGGTGCACGGCGGCATCAACCGGCTCAGCGGCGAGCAGAGCGTCATCGAACTGCATCCGATCGTCGCCGCCCGCAGCCATGCCCGTGCCCACGCGCTCGACCCGACCCCGGCGCTGACCAACGCCGCGCTGTTCGCGCGCGATGGCTATCTGTGCATGTACTGCGGCCACGACTTCAGCCGTCCGCACTTGACCCGCGACCATGTCATGCCGGTGTCGAAGGGCGGGCGCGACATCTGGGAAAATGTCGTGGCTGCCTGCTTCCACTGCAACTCGCGCAAGGGCAACCGCACACCGCAGCAGGCGAGCATGCCTCTGCTGGCCGTACCGTACCGGCCAAGCTGGGTCGAGCACCTGATCCTGTCGAACCGCAACATCCTCGCCGACCAGATGGCGTTCCTGCGCAACCAGCTGCCCAAGAACGCGCGACTGCAGGCCTGAGCGGGGCTTGCGTCCTTCAAGGCCTCCTGCCGGGGCCGAAGCCCTTCTCCTCTCGACCCGGACCGTGATGGGTATCGCGCTTTGCCGCGCCCGTTCCGACAATCTAAATGCACACCTGACACAAAACGCTCACTTTCGACGCGCAGCGCGCGTTGACGAGTTTGTGGGCGTCCGCAACACTCGCGAACCATTGCAATTCAAACGGAAGCGACGATGCGCCTGACCCTAGGTCTGACGGGCATGGATCCGGCCACGGAGTCCGCCCTGCAGGCGGCCTTCCAGGCCGCCAACGGTCGCCTCGGCGAACGCTGGCAGATGTTGCCGGACACCCAGGCCGACTATGTCATCGTCGACATGGACAGCATGTACGGTCCGATGAGCTGGCTGCGGCTGCACGCCGCCGGCAAGAGCGTGATCGCCCTGACCGCTTCCCAGCGCAGCCAGACCGACTTCCGCCTGGCCAACCCGTTCGATGCCAACAGCGTCGGCGCCCTGCTGCGCGAGATCGGCATGCAGGCCGGCGTCTCGTTCGACGAGGCCCCGGCTGCAGCCGCGCCGCCCGCCGCAGTGGCCGCTCCGGCGCCCGTGGCTGCGCCCGCGCCGGCACCGGTGGCTGCGCCGACACCGGCACCCGCTCCGGCCCCCAGCGTCGCCGCAGTGGCGCCTCAGGCCGCTCCGGCTGCCGTCGTCGCAGCGCCTGTCGCCGCACCTGCTCCGGCACCCGCCGCACAGCCGGCCAGGTCGGGCGCGGACACCCTGCTCGACTGGCTCGACAACGACCGCCTGAAGGGCCGCATGCGCGTTCGCGGCGACGAAGTCGTGCTGATCGACATGGACCAGCGCGTCTACCACGGCCCGGCCGCGCTGAAGCCGCTGTCGGCGCTGTTCGAAGGCAAGCTCTCCACGGCGGACTTCATTTCCGTCGACGCCGCCACCTGGGACAGCGAAAGCGCGCGCCTGGGCGCGGCGATGCCACTGGTGCGCCTGATGTGGTTCGGCAACCTGCTCGCCGGCAAGGGCGCGCTGGCGCCCGAGCACGACCCGCAGCGCCGCTACCAGATGGTCAAGTGGCCGCAGACCGAGCGCGACTACCCCAAGCACTTCCGCATCGCCACGGTGATGATGAAGGGTCCGGCCCTGATCCCGGAGATCGCCGAAGCCAGCGGCGTGTCGGTGGCCGAAGTCGCCGATTTCATCAATGCCAACCTGGCCACCGGTTTCGCCGAAGTCGAGCGCGAGCCGGAGCCGCTGGAAGCCGGCAAGTCCGGCAGTGGCCTGTTCGGCCGCCTGCGCGGCCGCTAAGGGCTGATGCGACGCCTGCGCGGCCGCTGACAGCCCCGTCACGACGAAAACTGAATGCTGCGCCTTGCCCGCCCTCGACTGGGGCGGGACAATGGCGAACTTGCCGTCTGATAACGTCGTGATGATTGACCCGCAGCGCTATCCCCGCCTTTCCCGGATCGAAGTCCCCGCCGATCTGCGCCAGTTCCCGGAAGAGGAGCTGCCGGCCATCGCCGAGGAGCTTCGTGCGTACCTGATCGAACAGGTCGCCCTGGTCGGCGGACACTTCGGCGCCGGCCTGGGCGTGATCGAACTCACCGTCGCCCTGCACTGGCTCTTCGAGACGCCGGTGGACCGACTGGTGTGGGACGTCGGCCACCAGACCTACCCGCACAAGATCCTCACCGGTCGCCGCGACATCATCCACACCGTCAAGCAGAAGGACGGCGTGGCGCCGTTCCCGAAGCGCGAGGAGAGCGAGTACGACACCTTCGGCGTCGGCCACAGCTCGACCAGCATCTCGGCTGCATTGGGCATGGCAATCGCGCTGCAGCAGATGGGCGACGAGCGCAAGGTCGTGGCGGTGATCGGCGATGGCGCAATGACCGCCGGCATGGCGTTCGAGGCGCTCAACCACGGCGGCGGCATGGATCCGGAGCCGAACCTGCTGGTGATCCTCAACGACAACCAGATGTCGATCTCCGAGAACGTAGGCGGCCTGACCCAGATGCTTGGCCGCCTCACCGGCAGCCGCACGCTCAACGCCATCCGCGAAGGTGGCAAGCGCCTGCTCGGCGACAAGAACAAGCCGGCGGCGAAGTTCGTCAAGCGCTGGGAAGAACACTGGAAGGGCATGTTCGTGCCGTCCACGCTGTTCGAGGAAATGGGCTTCCACTACACCGGCCCGATCGACGGCCACGACCTGCCCGCGTTGATGTCGGCGCTGAAGGTGCTCAAGACCCTCAAGGGTCCGCAGCTGCTCCACATCATCACCACCAAGGGCAAGGGCTACGAACTGGCCGAAGGCGACCAGATCGGTTACCACGCGGTCGGCCCGTTCGATCCGTCGACCGGTCTTGTCAGCAAGCCCGGCGCGAAGAAGCCGACCTACACCGACGTCTTCGGCGAGTGGCTGTGCGACATGGCCGCCGCCGAACCCAGGCTGCTCGGCATCACTCCGGCGATGCGCGAAGGTTCCGGCCTGGTGCGCTTCAGCAAGGAATACCCGCAGCGTTACTTCGACGTCGCCATCGCCGAGCAGCATGCGGTCACGCTTGCGGCCGGCATGGCCTGCGAAGGCGCCAAGCCGGTGGTGGCGATCTACTCGACGTTCCTGCAACGCGGTTACGACCAGCTGGTGCATGACGTCGCGATCCAGAACCTGGACGTGCTGTTCGCGCTCGACCGCGGCGGCGTGGTCGGCCCCGACGGCGCGACCCATGCCGGCAACCTCGACCTGAGTTACCTGCGCTGCGTGCCGAACATGGTGGTGATGGCGCCGTCGGACGAGAACGAGTGCCGGCAGATGCTCAGCACCGGTTACCACTTCCAGGGTCCGGCCGCGGTCCGCTATCCGCGCGGCACCGGCCCCGGCGTGGCCGTGCAGGCCAACCTGGACACGCTGCCGATCGGCAAGGCCGAGCTGCGTCGACCGGGTTCGCGCATTGCCCTGCTCGCCTTCGGCGCGATCGTGCCGGCGGCGGAGAAGGCGGCCGAGGAACTCGGCCTGACCGTGGTCAACATGCGCTTCGTCAAGCCGCTCGATCGCGCGCTGATCCTGGAGCTTGCACGCAGCCACGAAGGCTTCGTCACGCTCGAGGACAACGTCGTCGCCGGCGGCGCCGGTTCCGGCGTGGCCGAACTGTTGGCAGCCGAAGGCATCGCCATGCCGATCCTGCACCTGGGCCTGCCGGACGAGTACCAGCACCACGCCAGCCGCGAGCAGCTGCTCGCCGAAGCCGGCCTGGATGTCGCAGGCATCCGCGCTGCCGTGCTCAAGCGCTGGCCGTTGCTGCTCAAGCCGCAGCCGCAAAGCGCCTCGCTCTGATACCCGCCAGCCCCGGTTCGCACCGCGGGCTGCCTGCATCGGGTCAGAGAGGAAACCGGATCGCCGCTAACATGCGCGATCCGGTCGAGGACCAATCAGGAATCGTGTCGCCATGAAGTCGCGCTCGCTTGCAGCGATATCGCTCGCGCTTGCCCTGGCGTTCCCGCAGGCATTCGCGGCCGAAGGCGACCCCGGCATCCTCGCCGTGATCGAGTCGTTCCGCACTTCGATTATCGACAAGGACCGGGAACGTTTCCTCGACCTTTTCGTCCAGCAGGATGTCCCGTGGCAGAGCGTGCTCGACGACAAGTCGCTCGCGCAGATCCAGGGCAAGCACCCGGAGGCGATCAAGGCCAGATTCAAGAAGGAGAACAACCCCGTCGCCTTCATCGACGGCATCGTCGCCAGCAAGAATCGCAGCGAAGAAACCTTCTCGAACATCAAGATCGATTCCGACGGCGAAGTGGCGGCCGTCACGTTCGACTATTCGTTCCTGTCCAATGGCAACGCACCAACTGGGGCAAGGAATGCTGGCTGATGGTCAGGACCGGCGCGGGCTGGAAGATCACGACCGTGGCTTACTCCGTGACCCTGGCGCCGCCGCAGGCGCAAGGCGGATGACCGACCCGGTGCCCACCGTCGTTTTCGATTTCGACCTGACACTGACGCGTTGGGACACAGCCGACCGCTTCTTTCGCTGGTTGCTGAAGCGACAAGCCTGGCGCTTGGCCCTGGTCCTGCTGCCCTTGCCCGCCCTCGCTCCGCTGCTCCTGATTCGCGGCACACGCAAATGGCCCGTTCGCTACGCCGTCTGGGTGGCCACTTTGGGAAGGTCGCACGACGATCTGCGTGCACTGGCGCGCGAACACACCGATGCTCTCTTTGCTATCGGCCCTCCCGTATTTCTTGCGGATGGACTTGCGCAGCTCCAGCATCATCTGGACCAGAGTGACCGCGTGGTCATCGCAACCGGCTGCCTCGAAGTATTGGCACGCGAACTGCTCGAACGAGCCGGGTACGGGCATGTGCCGCTGGTGGGCTCGTCGCTCAAGCCCTGGCTCGGGGGCATGGTGCGCCACGAGCACTGCTTTGGAGCGAACAAGCCGCCCATGCTCTCCAGGCTCGGGTTCGCTCCACCCTGGGCCATCGCCTATACCGACCACCAGTGCGATCTTCCTGTGCTGGAGCTGAGCACGCAGCGCTTCCTGGTAAACCCGAAGCCCGACGCCATCCGGACAGTCGAGCGGGCCCTGGTGCAGCAGCCTACGGTGCTGCAGTGGCGGTAGCAGGTTCGCCTGGCTCCTCGACGGAATAGCCGCGCGCGCGCAGTTGCGCAGCGTAGCCATCGGGCTTGAGCAACTCGCGCATCGGCAGCACCGCCAGGCTTACGCGATTGTTCTTCAACGCCAGCTCGGCGGCGTCCAGCCAGCGCTCACGCACCTTCGCCTCGATGTCGCCGGCGCGCTTGCGCAGCACCGCGGCTTGCGAGACGGCCTTGATGCAGGCTTCGTTCTGGTCGGTGTACGGCAGCGACTTCAGCGTCGCGATGTCACCGATCGCCCAGGCATTGGCACGCTCGCGCATCATCTCCAGATCCGACTCCAGCCGCTGCATCGTCTTGCCGAAGCAATCGACGTCGTCGAGCTTGGACTCGCGGAATTCCTGCAAGGCAACTTTCGGATCTTCGATGACGATGGTCACGCGCGTGGTCGTCAACGGGACCTTGTGGCGACGAGCCATCTTCTCGACAACCGGCGAAACCATCCCGTACTGCTTGAGGTCGCTGTCGTCCATCGCTTCGTCAAATAGCTCCAGCGCCGCCATCATCGGCCGCCACTGCTCGACGCCTTCATCGCGCCCCATGTACTTGCGCTTGAGCACCAGCCAGCGCGCGTACATGTCGGCCGGCACCACCTGCTGCAGGGTCTGGCCGTCGGGATTCTTGCGCGCGCTCAGCGCCTTGGGCGCGAGCAACAGGCGCTGGAAGATGCCGAGCTTTCCATCGATGCTCACGCTCGGCGCCTGGATCACTTCCTGCGCCTGGGCGATCACGTTCTCGACATCGCGCGATTCCCACTCCATGCGCTTGGGCAGCGGCGACAGCGTCCCGAGCACATAGAGCGTGTGATCGTCGCGCGTGATCTTCCACATGCCGGGACCGGGCTGCACGCCGCTGACGACGAGCGTGTCCATGTCGCGGATCGGGGGCAGCGGTGCCTGCGCCGATGCCGGCACTGCGGCGAAGACGATCGACAATCCGAGCATTGCGGGGGCAAGGCCAGTTCGCATTTCCACTCCTTGTGGGGGACTCGATTCCCGGACATGGACCACGGCTGGCCGGGCGAGTTCAGCCCCAGCGTGCCCGCAACCCGGAGGCCAATCAAACCTCCACCCGTTCATTCCCGCGAAGGCGGGACCAGGGGCAGGACCGTCATGGGGCGTATCGTCCCGCTCACGCAGCGTGAACGAACGGGCGCGCATCTTCCACGCCTCGGGGGCACCGTCACATCGATCAGGGAAGCCGGATTACATAGGGAAGCGGCCGGCCGCGAGGCCGTCCGGACGGTGCTGCTACCGGGAAGGCAGTTCCGCGATCGTCCAATGTCATTTGAGGAGGTCACCGTGGTCAAGAGTGTCATGAGCGTTCTCACCCTGGCATGCCTGCTTCCAATCACCGCCCAGGCAGCCCCCGGCTCGCGCCAGATTGGCGTCAACGTGCTGCTCAATACCGCCCCCTCACCGGCGATCCTCGCGCAGCTTGGCGCCCACGGCAACGTGCGCAAGGTGCTGACCGAGATCGATGCGGTCACCCTCAAGACTACCGAAAGCCAACTGGCGGCGATTCGCGCGCTTGATTTCGTGTTGTCCGCAAACCCGGATGCCGAACGCAAGGGCGCACCGGTGGATACGGTCAGTGCCACCAGTTTCGTCACCGGCTTGAGCACCTGGGACCAGGACGCCGTCGACGTCACCAACCTCGGACAAGGCCGCACCATTGCGCAGGACGGCAACGGTGTCTATGTCGCCGTGCTCGACACGGGCCTGCTCGACACGTGGCGCCAGTACTTCCCGCAAGAACGCATCGCCGCCCAGTTCGCCAAGGCCTTCAACGGCGGAGGCGGTGAACAGGGCGGCATCTCCGAACCTCCCAACAAGTGGGAACACGACCAGAACTCCCACGGCACCCACGTGACCAGCACCATCCTGGGTTACAGCCTCAACGGGGTGCCCATCAACGGCACGGCGCCGCTGGCGACCGTGATCCCGGTAAAGGTCTTGAATCAGAACGGATCGGGCTGGTCGTCGGTGGTCGCCGCCGGCATCGTGTACGTGGCCGACCTCAAGGCCAGCGGCGCATTGGGCAACGCACCCGTGGTAATCAACATGAGCCTGGGCGGCTCGGAGCTGGATGCACTCGAGAAGGCCGCCATCGACTTCGCGATCGACGAGGGCGTGATCATCGTCGCTTCGGGCGGCAATGAGGGCGAGTCCGGCATGGGATTTCCCGGCGCCTATGCACCGGTGATCTCGGTGGCCGCATCGGGCTGGAACGGGCAATGGAAGCCTGGCGCTGACGGCAATCCCGGCAACTGGTGGAATGCCGACAACGTGGCCGACCCGACGTCGGTTTCCGATTTCCACATCGCGGACTTCTCCAGCCGTGAACTGGCCGGCCAGGACCTGGACGTGGTCGCCCCGGGTTCGTGGGTCGTCGGTCCGTACCAGACGCAGAGCGGCAAGACGTCGTACTTCTATCTCAGTGGCACGTCGATGGCCTCGCCGCATGTGGCAGGAATAGCGGCACTGATGCTGCAGAAGAACCCGACCCTACTGCAGGCCGACGTCGAGGACATCCTCGAAACAGCCGCACTTCCGATGCCCGCCGGTTGCGCGCTGTTGACGCAGCCTTCTGGCCCACCGGTGCAGACCTGCTGGGGCGCGGACGCCACTGGCGAAGGCTTGATCACCGCGGCGAATGCGCTGTCGTTGACGCCCTGACGTAACGCAAGGCCGCCGGCCCTGGCGGGCGGCCTTGTCGTCTGGCGGCCCTTGCTGGTTCCGGCGACGGCGTTCACGCCGAATCTACAACGGGATCGATCATATGCAGTCAACTGGCCAGGCGCGCGTGCATATGGATATCAATCGCTGGATGGCCTGCTTCGCACCAATGGCGTTGCTGTTCTCCTCGCCGGCGCTGGCACAGGATGCGGATGAGCTGGCGAAAAAGCTTTCCAATCCCGTCGCCAGCCTGATCAGCGTGCCGCTGCAATTCAACTACGACGATGGAATCGGACCCACCGACGATGGCAGCAAGACTTTCGTCAACGTCCAGCCGGTTATTCCGGTGTCCATCAACGAAGACTGGAACCTGATCTCGCGAACCATCGTTCCGATCACGTACCAGGAGAACATCTTCCCCGGCTCGGGATCGCAGTTCGGGCTCGGCGACACGCTGCAGAGCGTGTTCTTCTCTCCCAAGGAACCGACGGCCTCGGGCTGGACCTGGGGCGTCGGCCCGGTCCTGTATCTGCCGACGGCCACCGATGAATTGCTGGGTGCCGAGAAATGGGGCGCTGGCCCTACCGCCGTCGTCCTCAAGCAGACCAAGGATGGGTGGACCTACGGCGCACTGGTCAACCACGTCTGGTCGTTCGCGGGCGAGGACAACCGTGCCGATATCAGCAGCACGTTCCTGCAGCCGTTCCTGGCGAAGGGACTGGGCCAGGGCCGCACGCTTTCAGCCAACCTGGAGTCGACGTATGACTGGAAGGGAAGCCAGTGGACCGTGCCCATCAACCTGGGCTACAGCAAGGTCAGCAAGATCGGCAGCCAGCTGGTGAGCTATCAGGGCGGAATCCGCTACTACGCGGAAGCGCCGGACAATGGCGCCGACTGGGGACTGCGATTCACCTTCACCCTGCTCTATCCCAAGTAGTAGCTGCCCAAGCGCGAAAGCACGGCGGCCACTTCACTGCTCCCATCCAGCATTTCGAAACCTTCCCAGACGAATCCTGGCGATACCGTGCATGCCACGAGCGCGTATTCGCCCAGCGGACGCGCCGCCTGCCAGCGCCCGGCCGGGACGACATGCATCGGCGCGCCCTGCCCGCTGCGATCGAGGAGCGTGGTCGTAAGCGCAGCGGTGCCCGGGTCGAACTCCAGCAGCTCCAGCGCGTCGCCCTCCTGCCAATGCCAGCACTCGTCCGCATCGATCCGGTGCCATTGGCTGACCTGCCCGCGGGCAAGCAGGAAGCGGATGGCGGTCAGTGCCGGCCGCGATGTTCCGGCCGCTTCCACGCTCGTTTCCGATGCATACACGCGGCGGAAGTAACCACCTTCCGGATGCGGGGCGAGCTGCAGTTCGCTGATCAGGTGTTCTGCGCGGGGATGCATGTGCCGCCGTGAGTAATTGTTATGGCCAGGTGTTCCCGGTTCGGCGATTTCCTCACGCTGGAATTCGCCAGCGCCACTATGCTTGCCCTGCCGATCCGGTGACGAGAGTAGATCAGATCATGTAGTTCAGATCATCGATCTCCCGTACGAGCCGAATCGGTCGACGATGGCTTGCTCCAAGCATGCCATCCGCCGGAGGGTCGCGAGCCTCCCACCGAGGCGCGCGGCCCTTTTTTGTTGGGCGTGAAGCAGCCGCGGGTTGCGGCCGGCCAAGGGCTCGCCTAGTCTCGCCGCGGGGCGCCCCAGTTTCGGGTGCGGATCGATCCAATGCGGACCACCGACTTGAACAACGCTTTGCGCGCCATCGCGTACGTCAGTACCGCGACGCGCACTTTGCAGCCCGCCGAGATCGACGGGCTGTTGCTCGACGCCCGCGGATTCAATGCAATGTCGGGAGTCACGGGAGTCCTGTTCTTCAATGGCCAGCAGTTCTTCCAGTACTTCGAAGGACTGCCCGACTACGTCGATGCCGCGTATGAGCGAATCCGCCAGGCGCGGAGCCACGCCGACATCCGCGAACTCATGAATGCGCCGGTCGCGAACCGTCAGTTCGAGACCTGGCACATGGGCTTCTGCAACGCGACGGCGTCGACTCTGCAGGACTTGGCGCAGGCACGCTGGGAAGAGTCCATTCCGGTGACCCGAAGCTCGTTCAAACGAAACGACGGCATCGCTCTGCTGCTGCATTACTGGAGCAAGTGGCAAGCCGAGAACCCGGTCGCCCCGGCCTGAGCACAGGAGAATCGCAATGCGTCCACTTCGGTATTCCATCAACCTCACGCTGGACGGGTGCTGCGACCATCGCGGGATCGAAGCGGACGCAGAGCTGCATCGTCACCACGCCAGCAACCTCGCCGAGGCCGACGCCCTCCTGTTCGGCCGGGTGACCTACCAGATGATGGAAGAAGCGTGGCGGAAGCCGGCGGAGACAGGCGTGATGCCCGACTGGGCGGAACCCTGGGTGATGCCGTTCGCCCAGACGATCCATGCGGCGAAGAAGTATGTCGTTTCGACAACCCTCGAACAGGTCGACTGGAACGCGGAGCTGCTGCGCGGAGACCTTCACGACGCCGTGCAACGGCTCAAGCGGGAACCGGGCAAGGCGATTTTCGTGGGAGGCGTGACGCTGCCGCGGGCATTGGCCGAACTGGGCCTGATCGACGAGTACGAGTTCGTGGTGCATCCCAGGCTCGCCGGCCACGGGCCGACGTTGTTCGCGGGGATGCCGAAACCTGTCGACCTGAAGCTCGTGAGCGAGGGCCAGCTCGACTCGGGGGCGTTGGTCTTGCGGTATGAGCCGAGAAGGTAGTCGTCGACTTCGGCGTGACGCGTCTGTTCCACGTCACGCAGGTACTTGATGCAATGGTCGGGACGGCCGGATTTGAACCGACGACCCTCTGCCCCCCAGGCAGATGCGCTACCAGGCTGCGCTACGCCCCGACGTGTATTGCGATCTCCGCCTTGCGGCGGGCGGCAAGTATAGCCGCTTGTTGCCGTGTCCGGCCATCCATCCGGCCATGAACACTACGAGGTGCCGCGTCAGCGGCGCAGCAGCGTGAGGACCTCTTCCAGCTCCATCCGCACCTGCTTGATGATCTGCGAGCTCAGCGCGGACTCGTCCTTGGCCGATTCGCCTTCCAGGCGCAGGCGGGCGCCGCCGATGGTGTAGCCCTGTTCGTACAGCAGGCCGCGGATTTGCCGGACCATCAGCACCTCGTGGCGCTGGTAGTAACGGCGGTTGCCGCGACGCTTGACCGGGTTGAGCATCGGGAACTCGGTCTCCCAGTAGCGCAGCACGTGCGGCTTGACGTCGCACAGCTCACTGACTTCACCGATGGTGAAGTAGCGCTTCGCCGGGATCGGCGGGAGTTCACGATTGCTGCCGGGATCAAGCATGCTTCACTCCTGCCTGTTCAACGCCGCTATACGCTTCCACGCGTTCCTTGAGCTTCTGTCCGGGACGGAAGGTCACCACGGTGCGCGCGGAGATCGGAATCTCCTCGCCGGTCTTCGGGTTGCGACCCGGCCGCTGGTTCTTGCGGCGCAGGTCGAAGTTGCCGAAACCCGACAGCTTCACCTGGCGGCCCTGCTCCAGCGCCTCGCGAAGGGCGTCGAAGAAGGAATCAACGAATTCCTTGGCCTCGCGCTTGTTCAGCCCGACTTCGTCGAACAGGCGCTCGGCCATCTCAGCTTTGGTCAGTGCCATCTTTTTTCCTTCAACCTCAGCCCCGGATCACCGCACCGTGTTCGCGCTGCAGGGCATCGGTCACCGAAGCCACCGTTGCGTCCACGTCACGGTCAGTGAGCGTGCGCGATTCATCCTGCAGAATCAAGCCCATAGCAAGACTTTTGAAACCCGGTTCCACGCCCTTGCCCTGGTATTTGTCGAACAGGACCAGATCGCGAAGAGCGGTTCCCGCAGCCCGACGAACGGCGGCCGACAAGGCACCCCAGGTGGTGACCGATTCAGCCACGACGAACGCCAGGTCGCGGCGCACCGACGGGTACTTCGACAGCGCGCCGGCCTTGGCCACCGCGCGCCTGAACAGCGGCTCCAGATCGAGCTCGAAGGCCACCACGTCGACATCGATGTCCAATGAGCGCTGCAGGCGGGGGTGCAGCTGGCCGATCCAGCCCAGCTGGACACCGTCGCGGTAGACGTCGGCGGAACGGCCCGGGTGCGCCCAGGAGGGCTGCGACGGGCGGTATTCGAGGTTGGCACCGGCCAGGGCAGCCAGGCTGTCCAGGTCGCCCCGGAGGTCGTGGAAACCGGCCGGACGGGCGGTCGTCGCCCACTGCTCGGCGGTCGCCTCGCCGCAGATAGCGGCGGCAATGCGCGGGGTCTCGCGCGGTGCATCGCTTCCATTTGCGCTGAAGACATTGCCCAGCTCGAACAGGCGCACGCGCGGCTGCTGGCGCACGGTGTTGCGCGCCAGCGCGGCGACCAGGCCGGGCAGCAGGGCCGTGCGCATCACGCCCAGCTCGGCGCTGAGCGGGTTGGCCAGTGGCACGGCACCGTCGGCCTTGCCCCACCGGGCCAGCAGGTCGGCTTCGACGAAGGCGTAGTTGACCGCTTCCAGGTAGTCGCGCGAGGCCATCTGGCGGCGGGCGCTGGCGTCCTCGACGCGGGTTTCGCTCGGCGCGACCAGGCGCGCGGCGCCGCTCGGCAGCGTCGTGGGGATCGAGTCGTAGCCGTGGATGCGCGCGATTTCCTCGATCAGGTCTTCCTCGATCGCCAGGTCGAAGCGGCGGCTCGGCGGGATCACGCGCCAACCGTCAGCAAGGTTCTCCACCGACAGGCCGAGCGCGCGCAGGATGCGCTCGACTTCGGCATCGGCGACCTGCAGGCCCAGCACGCGCGCCAGGCGCGCGCGTCGCAGCGTGATCGGCTGCGACGGCTGCAGGTGTTCGGGCAATACGGCTTCGATGATCGGGCCGGTGACACCGCCGGCGATGTCGAGGATCAGCTTCGTCGCGTACTCGACGGCGATGCGCGGCAGCTCCGGATCGACGCCACGCTCGAAGCGGTGGCCGGCATCGGTGTGCATGCCGAGCTTGCGGCTGCGGCCGATGATCGCCGACGGCACCCAGTGCGCGGCTTCAAGGAAGACGCTGCGGGTGGCATCGGTCACGCGGGTGTCGAACCCGCCCATGATTCCGCCGAGCGCAACTGCGCGTGCGCCATTGCCGCCACGGCTGTCGGCGACGACGAGGAACTCCTCGTCGAGCGCGACCGTGCGGCCGTCGAGCAGTTTGAGTTCCTCGCCCGCGCGTGCCGGGCGAACGACTACGGCGCCTTCCAGCGTCGCCTTGTCGAAGGCGTGCATCGGCTGCCCGAGTTCGAGCATCACGTACTGGGTGACGTCGACGAGGAAGCTGATCGGACGCACGCCGCTGCGGCGCAGGCGTTCGGCCATCCATGCCGGCGTCGCCACCGTGGCGTCGACGTTGTCGATGACGCGGCCGACGAAGCGCGGCACGCGGGCGCCGGCCTGCAGTTCGACGACCATCGTCGCATCGCTCTGTGCCACCACCGGCGTGGCGTCGAAGTCATGCACTTCGCTGGCCAGTGCCGCGGCCACGTCGTAGGCGATTCCACGGACGCTGAAGCAGTCGGCGCGGTTGGGCGTGAGCTTGATCTCGATGCTGGCATCGGGAAGGCCGAGGTACTGCGCGAGCGGCGCGCCCACCGGCGCATCGACCGGCAACTCGAGCAGGCCCGATGCGTCGGGATCGACGCCCAGTTCCTTGGCCGAGCACAGCATTCCCGACGACTCGACGCCGCGCAGCTTGGCGGCCTTGATCGCGATGCCGCCGGGCAGGTTCGCGCCGACCATCGCCAGCGGTGCCTTCAGGCCCGGGCGCGCATTGGGCGCGCCGCAGACGATCTGCACGGTGCCATTGCCGGTGTCGACCTGGCAGACCTGCAGGCGGTCGGCTTCGGGATGCTTTTCGGCGCTGACGATGTGGCCGACGACGACGCCGTCGAGCGATTCGCCCAGCGCGGTCACTTCCTCGACTTCCAGGCCGATCGCGGTCAGCGTCGCGGCGAGTTCGTCGCGCGTCGCGGTGGTCGGCACATGCTGTCGCAGCCAGTTTTCGGAGAATTTCATTGCGGCGTTGGTGTCCGGTATCTCTGCTTCGTCATCCCGGCGAACGCCGGGACCCATTTGCTGTCGCTCAAGCGAACTGCTTCAGGAAGCGCACGTCGTTGTCGAAGAAGCTGCGCAGGTCATCGACGCCGTAACGCAGCATCGCGAAGCGCTCCACGCCCAGGCCGAAGGCATAGCCGGTGTACTTCTCCGGATCGATGCCGACGTTGCGCAGCACGTTCGGGTGGACCATGCCGCAGCCGAGCACTTCCAGCCAGCGGGTCGAACCGTCGGGCTGCTGCCAGGCGATGTCGACTTCAGCGGACGGCTCGGTGAAGGGGAAATAGCTCGGGCGGAAGCGCATCTCGAAGTCGCGCTCGAAGAACGCGCGCACAAACTCGGCCAGCGTGCCCTTGAGGTCGGCGAAGCTGGCGTGCTCGTCGACGAGCAGGCCTTCGCACTGGTGGAACATCGGCGTGTGGGTCTGGTCGCTGTCGCTGCGGTAGACCTTGCCCAGCGCGATCATGCGCAGCGGCGGGCGGGTGTCCTGCATGTAGCGCACCTGCACACCGGAGGTATGCGTGCGCAGCAGGCGGCCGTCGCCGAAGTAGAAGGTGTCGTGCATGGCCCGCGCCGGGTGGTGCGGCGGGAAGTTCAGGGCCTCGAAGTTGTGCCAGTCGTCCTCGATCTCCGGGCCATTGCTGAGCTCGAAGCCCAGGCGACCGAAGATCTCGGCGATGCGCTCCATGGTGCGGCTGACCGGATGCAGGCCACCGCGGCCGGCGTCGATGCCCGGCAGGGTGACGTCGATGCTCTCGGAGGCCAGGCGCGAATCCAGCGCGGCATCGTCGAGCACGCGCTTGCGCTCGCCCAGTGCGTCGGTCAGCGCGTCACGCGCGCGATTGATGGCCTCGCCGGCGCTCTTGCGCTGGTCGGCGGGCAATGCGCCCAGCTGCTTGAGCTGCGCGGTGACGCTGCCCTGCTTGCCCAGCAGCGCGACGCGCAACGCCTCGACGGCGTCGGGCGTGTCGGCGGCGGCGATCTCGCCAAGCGCCTGCTGCGTCAGTGATTCGATTCCACTCATTTGCCAGCAACCCCCGGACAAAAAGCATCGTCCAAAACGAAACATGGGGAAGGACTTGCGCCCTTCCCCATGCGTGTACTGCGTTGTGCCGCGGCAACACGATCCGCAGTGCGGACCGTGGAACCGGGCGAGCAACTTACGCCGCGAGCGCGCTCTTCGCCTTCTCTGCCAGCGCTGCAAAACCCTGCGCGTCGTGCACGGCGATGTCCGCCAGCACCTTACGGTCGAGGGTGATGCCAGCCTTCAGCAGGCCGTTGATGAAACGGCTGTAGCTCATGCCGTTGATGCGGGCAGCCGCATTGATGCGGGTGATCCACAGCGAACGGAAATGACGCTTCTTCTGCTTACGACCGATGTAGGCGTACTGCAGGGCCTTCGTCACCGCCTGCTTGGCGACGCGGAAGACCTTGCGACGGGCGTGATAGTAGCCCTTGGCCTGCTTCAGGATTTTCTTGTGACGGCGGCGCGCCGTAACACCACGCTTAACTCGTGCCATTGTTCAGTCCTCCTCAGAGATAAGGCAGCATGCGGTCCAGACGGCCCGCGTCCTCGGCACGAACATGGTTCGTCTGCCGCAGGTTGCGCTTCCGCTTGGTCGCCTTCTTGGTGAGGATGTGGCTCTTGTTGGCGTGGCCGCACTTGTACTTGCCGGAAGCAGTCTTCCGGAAGCGCTTGGCTGCCGCCCGATTGGTCTTGATCTTGGGCATTGCGATGTCCTTTCGGAGTTTGGTCACTGGCCTGGGCGGTGGCTTGCGCCACTCTTTCCGTCCTGCCCTTGCCGGCTTGTAAGTCGTTGATCTTGAAAGGATTCTACGACAGGTTCCTGGTACAGCACACAACAAACCCGGCGAACCGGGCCGCACATTATGCGGGCTGGCTGCCGGGCTTGCAAATGTTTTCTTTCAGAATCAGAGGTTTGAGCGGGGGGTTTGGCCCCCTGAGCCCCTCTCCGCAGGCGGGAGAGGGTGTAAAGCGTCAGACCTTCTTCTTCGGCGCGATCATCATGACCATCTGCCGGCCTTCCAGGCGCGGGCGCGACTCGATCACGATGTCCTCGCCCAGGTCGGCCTCGATCCGCGCGGCCATCTCGCGGCCGAGTTCCTGGTGGCTCATCTCTCGGCCACGGAAGCGGATGTTGACCTTGACCTTGTCGCCCTCTTCCAGGAAGCGGCGCATGTTGCGCAGCTTGATCTGGTAGTCGCCTTCGTCGGTCACCGGACGGAACTTGAGTTCCTTGATCTCGACCTGCTTGGTCTTCTTCTTCGCCTCGTTGGCCTTCTTCTGCTGCTCGAAGCGGAACTTGCCGAAGTCCATGACCTTGCAGACCGGCGGATCAGCGTTGGGCTGGATTTCGACGAGGTCGAGGCCTTCGTCTTCTGCCATGCGCAGCGCTTCGTCGCGCGTAAGCACGCCGATCATCTCGCCATCACTACCAATCACGCGCACGCGCGGGACGCGGATTTCCTGGTTCTTGCGATTCGGCTTTTCGGGGGTACTGATGTTGCAATCTCCGGTATGGATCGTGCCGGCCACCGTGGGGTGGCAGCCGGACCTGGGCAGCTCACGGGCTTATTGAACGCCCTCATTGCGCAAACGCGAGGCGAATTCGGAGACGGTCATCGTCCCGAGGTCCTCCCCTCCCCGCGTGCGCACAGAAATCTGGCCGTTTTCCTTCTCACGGTCTCCGACCACGAGCAGGTAGGGCACGCGCTGCAGGGTATGCTCGCGAATCTTATAGCCGATCTTTTCGTTGCGCAAATCGGCGTGGACCCGGAATCCTTGATTTGCAAGGGTTTTCCGGACTTCGTCCACGTAATCGCCCTGGGCATCGGTGATGTTCATGACCACCGCCTGGATCGGGGCCAGCCAGGCCGGGAACTGGCCGGCATGGTGCTCGATCAGGATGCCGATGAAGCGCTCCATCGAGCCGACAATGGCCCGGTGCAGCATCACCGGGTGGCGGCGCTGGCTGCTTTCGTCGACATATTCGGCGCCCAGGCGGCCCGGCATCATGAAATCGACCTGCATGGTGCCCAGCTGCCAGGTGCGGCCGATGGCGTCCTTGAGGTGGTATTCGATCTTGGGGCCGTAGAAGGCGCCCTCGCCGGGCAGCTCTTCCCACTGCACGCCGGCCGCGCTCAGGGCCGAACGCAGGGCGTTCTCGGCCTTGTCCCAGGTGGCATCGTCGCCCAGGCGCTTGTCCGGGCGCAGGGCGATCTTGATCTGGATCTCACTGAAGCCGAAGACGTCGTAGACGGCCAGGGCTTGCTGGTGGAAGGCGCTGACCTCGGCCTCGATCTGGTCCTCGGTGCAGAAGATGTGGCCGTCGTCCTGGGTGAAACCGCGCACGCGCAGGATGCCGTGCAGCGCGCCGGAGGGCTCGTTGCGGTGGCAGGCGCCGAACTCGCCGTAGCGGATCGGCAGGTCGCGGTAGCTGTGCAGGCCGTGGTTGAACACCTGCACGTGACCCGGGCAGTTCATCGGCTTGAGCGCGTAGGTGCGCTTCTCCGACTCGGTGAAGAACATGTTCTCCTGGTAGTTGTCCCAGTGGCCGGACTTCTGCCACAGCGACACGTCGAGGATCTGCGGGCAGCGCACTTCCTGGTATCCGCTGTCGCGGTAGACCTTGCGCATGTACTGCTCGACGACCTGCCAGATCGACCAGCCCTTGGGGTGCCAGAAGATCAGGCCCGGGGCCTCTTCCTGCAGGTGGAACAGGTCCTGCTGCTTGGCGATCTTGCGATGGTCGCGCTTCTCGGCTTCCTCAAGCTGGGTCAGGTAGGCCTTGAGGTCCTTGTCGTTGAGCCAGGCGGTGCCGTAGATGCGGCTGAGCATCTGGTTGTTGGAATCGCCGCGCCAGTAGGCGCCGGCGACCTTCATCAGCTTGAAGGCGCGCAGCTTGTCGGTGGACGGCACGTGCGGGCCGCGGCACAGGTCGGTGAACTCGCCCTGGCTGTACAGCGAGAGGTCTTCGCTGGCCGGGATCGATTCGATGATCTCGGCCTTGTAGGCCTCGCCGATGCCACGGAAGAACGCGACCGCGTCGTCACGCGACTTCACGCCACGCGAGACCGGCAGGGCTTCCTTGACGATCTTCTGCATCTCCGCCTCGATCGCCGGCAGGTCTTCCGGCGTGAACGGGCGCTCGTAGGCGAAGTCGTAATAGAAGCCGTTGTCGATGACCGGGCCGATGGTGACCTGCGCGCCCGGGTACAGGCGCTGCACGGCCTGCGCCAGCAGGTGCGCGGTGGAGTGGCGCAGCACTTCGAGGGCGTCGGGGTGCTTTTCGGTGACGATCTCGAGCGAGGCGTCGTGGTCGATGCGGAAGCTGGAATCGACGAGCTTGCCGTCGACCTTGCCCGCAAGGGCAGCCTTGGCCAGGCCGGCGCCGATCGAGGCGGCGACCTCGCCGACGGACACGGGCTGTTCGAATTCGCGGCGGCTGCCGTCAGGGAGGGTGATTGCGATCATGAGAGGGCGTCTTGCTGGCGCGCGGGTGCGCGGCTTGGCGGTTGGAGATCGTCGGAAGCGGCGGCAAATGTCGGCTTCCGGAAACAAAAACGGCGCCGCGGCGCCGTCCTGCAGGGGCGTCGTCGGCGTTCAGCGATGGGAAGTGGTAGTGCTCATGTCGCACGCTCGGCCGACGGTGTTGCCGCGGGCCACCTCTGGGTCCTGCCTCCGGCCGATTGCCGGATGCCAGGGTGAAATAGTTGGGTCTTCGCGCGGCCAAGTCAACGCCGGAGCGCGTGCAGGCATCGGAAACCCGGGCCCGGAAAGCAGAACGGCCGGGCAGAGCCCGGCCGTTCGCAACATATTGGTGGGCGGTACAGGGTTCGAACCTGTGACCCCTACCATGTCAAGGTAGTGCTCTACCGCTGAGCTAACCGCCCTTCGTTTCGCCACAAGTGGCTCACGAGGGCGCGCAGTTTAGCCCGTCGGCGCGATGGCGGCAACACCCTTGTCGTCTCATTCCCGCCTTGGCGGGAACGATAGTGAAGGAATCAGGCAGCGAAGCCTGCGTCCTTCAGTTGCCGCAACTGGTCGCGCACCGCCGCGGCTTCCTCGAACTCCAGATCGCGCGCGTGCTGGTACATCTGCTGCTCCAGCGCCTTGATCCGCGCCGCGAACTGACTCGGGCTGAGCCGGGCGTACTCGGCCAGGTCCTCGGCGACCTTGCGTGCCTTGCCCCTGCCCTTCGCGGTCTCGCCCGGTTCGGCGCGTGCGCCCTCCATGACATCGACGATGGCTTTGGCGATCGACTTGGGCGTGATGCCGTGTTCGAGGTTGTATTCGACCTGTTTCTGGCGGCGACGGTCGGTCTCGTCGATCGCCTTCTGCATCGAGTTGGTGATGCGGTCGGCGTAAAGGATCGCCTTGCCGCGCAGGTTGCGCGCGGCGCGGCCGATGGTCTGGATCAGCGAACCGGCCGAACGCAGGAAGCCTTCCTTGTCGGCATCGAGGATCGCCACCAGCGACACCTCCGGCATGTCCAGGCCCTCGCGCAGCAGGTTGATGCCGACCAGCACGTCGAACTTGCCCAGGCGCAGGTCGCGGATGATCTCCACGCGTTCGACGGTCTCGATGTCCGAGTGCAGGTAGCGCACGCGCACGCCGTGCTCGCCGAGGTACTCGGTGAGGTTCTCGGCCATGCGCTTGGTCAGCGTCGTGATCAGCACGCGGTCGCCCATGGCGACGCGCTCGCGGATCTCGCCGAGCACGTCGTCGACCTGCGTGCCGACCGGGCGGATCTCGACTTCCGGATCGACCAGGCCGGTCGGGCGCACCACCAGTTCGACGATCTGGCCTTCGGACTTGCGCAGCTCGTATGGGCCCGGCGTAGCGGAGACATAGATGGCACGCGGCGAGCGGCCTTCCCATTCCTCGAAGCGCAGCGGTCGGTTGTCGAGCGCCGACGGCAGGCGGAAACCGAACTGCACCAGGGTTTCCTTGCGTGAGCGGTCGCCCTTGTACATCGCGCCGATCTGCGGAACGGTCACGTGCGACTCGTCGACCACCAGCAGCGCGTCCGGCGGCAGGTAGTCGAACAGGCACGGCGGCGGCTCGTCGGGCATGTGCCCGGTGAGGTGGCGCGAGTAGTTCTCGATGCCGTTGCAGTAGCCGACCTCGGCCAGCATCTCCAGGTCGAACTGGGTGCGCTGGGCGAGGCGCTGCGCCTCGACCAGCTTGTTCTCGGCGTAGAGCTGCTCCAGGCGCATGCGCAACTCATCCTTGATCGTCTCGATCGCGTCGAGCACGGTGCGGCGCGTGGTGACGTAATGCGAACCGGGGTAGATGGTGTAGCGCGGCACGCGGCGCAGGGTCTCGCCGGTGAGCGGGTCGAACACGCTGAGCTGCTCGATCTCGCCGTCGAACAACTCGATCCGCAACGCCTCGGAATCGCTTTCCGCCGGATGCACGTCGACGACCTCGCCGCGAACGCGATAGGTCGCGCGGCGCAGCTCGGTGTCGTTGCGGGTGTACTGCATCTCGGTCAGGCGGCGGATCAGCTCGCGCTGGTCGATGCGCTCGCCACGGACCATGTGCAGGACCATGCGGAAGTATTCGTTGGGATCACCCAGGCCGTAGATGGCCGACACCGTGCAGACGATGATCGTGTCGCGGCGCTCCAGCAGCGCCTTGGTCGCCGACAGGCGCATCTGCTCGATGTGCTCGTTGACCGAGCTGTCCTTCTCGATGAAGGTGTCGCTCGACGGCACGTAGGCTTCGGGCTGGTAGTAGTCGTAGTAGCTGACGAAATATTCGACCGCGTTGTGCGGGAAGTACGCCTTGAACTCGCCGTACAGCTGCGCGGCGAGGGTCTTGTTGGGCGCCATCACCAGGGTCGGCTTCTGCACCGACTGGACGATGTTGGCGACGGTGAAGGTCTTGCCCGAGCCGGTCACGCCGAGCATGGTCTGGGAGGCCAGTCCGCTCTCGAAGCCATCCACCAGGCGCGCGATCGCCTGCGGCTGGTCACCCGCGGGCTCGTAGGGCGATACCAGCTGGAAGCCTGCGGGATGGAGACTGTCGTTCATCGGCGATGGCCCCGGGGGTAATCCTTCAGTGTAGTCGCTGCTGGAGATGGGGGCAGCGGCGGCCCTTCCCTACCCCGGCTCACGTCCGGGCGCCGACTGGATTCAGCTGCCGGCGCGCGGATAGTCGGCTGCCCGCGACACCGGAACTGGCGCCATGGACCGGCACATGCAAGGCCTGACCTTGATCGAACTGCTGGTGGCCGTGGCGATACTGGGGGTGACGCTGGGCCTGGTCGCTCCCGCGTTCAGGCAAATGACCCTGGCGGTCCGGGCCAATGGCGTTTTCCATGAATTGACGGCATCGCTGGCGATGGCGAGAACCCACTCGCTGATGCGAAACGCCCCGGTCGTGGTCTGCCCGAGCCAGGATGGCGTCACCTGCAGGCACGACAGCGTCTGGGACCAGGGATGGATCGCATTCACCGCACGCGACGGCAGGCTTGTGCGTGCTTCGTCCGGCGGACGCGGGCTGGTGATCACAAGCAATCGCCCGCGTCTGCGCTTCCAGGCGGGCGGCTTCAGCGAGGGGAGCAATCTCACCTTGTACGTGTACGCCGACGCGGATGGCCCATTGATTGGTGTCATCAAGGTGAGCCAGGCAGGCCGGATCCGATCGGAACGCACGCCAATGGCCACGATCAGCAGTAATTCCCCCTGATCTCCGCCTGGACTATTGACCCTGTCCGCTGAGGCTTTACAATGCCCGTCCCCGCCCGAATAGCTCAGCCGGTTAGAGCACTTGACTGTTAATCAGGGGGTCGTTGGTTCGAGTCCAACTTCGGGCGCCAGTACAAGCTATATAGATCGAGGCCTGCAGAGATGCGGGCCTTTTTCGTTTCTGCGGCCACTTTCCAAAAATTGTCGGGACTGTCGAAAACTCTTGGGCTGTGCAGGTAGCTCTCGCCTGATCCGCCCCGCATTCGCCACAGCCCACCGGTCCACCCAAGCGATCGCCACGGCCTCACACGGCGCGTTGGCCTTGCGCTCCATGCCCACATCTAGATGCCGGTTGAGGGTCGTCCGCCACAGGTCGTTGTGGAATGCGATCACTGCGACGGCTACAGGGCCGCAGTGCAGCCAGCGGCTAGTGGCCGGGCCGCTGACGAAGCCGCGCTTAGGAGCGCCCAATCTGCAGCAGGCGCATGCCTTATGATCGGGCAGACCTGTCCGGAGTGAAGCTAAATGGAGCAAGCGGCACGGATCGATATTGGCGGACGGGGCTACACCCTCGTCTCCGACGACGACTACCTCGCAGCACATGGAGGGGTGTTTGAGCCTGACACCGTGAAGCTGTTCCGGCACCTTGCCTCCGGCAGTAACGTCGCGTTGGACATCGGTGCCAATGTCGGCTGCACTGCCCTGCTCCTGAGCCAGATCGCCAAGCAGGTCCACGCCTTCGAGCCATCGCCCAGTACGCATCACTGGCTGCACCAGAACACGCGGCAGGCGCCGAACGTGACCACGCATAACCTCGGGCTGGGCCGGGCCGCGGCGGTATCCGAACTGACCTTTGCCCCGAACAACAGATCGGGTGGCTTCGTGTCGGATCAGACCAAGGCCACCGAGGGGCACACGGTCGAGACGATCCAGATCAATCGCCTGGACGACGTGGTGCGAGCCCAGCAGATCGGCCCGGTGGACTTCATCAAGATGGACGTGGAGGGCTACGAACTGGAGGTCATCAAGGGCGCTCCGGAGACGCTATGGCGCTATCGCCCGGTCATAGCGCTGGAGATGAACCACTGGTGCCTCAACGCCTTCCACCGCGTTTCGGTCCCCGACTTCCTCGACTACCTGACCAACGCCTTCCCGTATGTGTACGCGGTCCATCAGGGCCGGCGGATGGACGTGCGCGAACCGGGCCATCGCTACGACGTGATGCGCCTGCACATCCTCGGCGGCCAGTACAACGGGCTGGTGTGCGCTTACGACGCGCCGCGACTGAACTCGTTCCTTGCCGCGTACCAGCCGGGGCTGGCTTAGACGTTCATCCCTGACGCGCGCCACATGACCGTCAGGCCGACGCCTCCGGCGACCGTGGCGCCCGCGTCAAGTCCAACTTCGGGCGCCAGATAATAAAAAAGACCTGCGACGCTGTCGCAGGTCTTTTTTTTTTGCCTTGTACCGGCACGATCGCCCAAGAAGAATGCCCGCATCGATGCGGGCATTTTCTTGATTCCACGGAGTTGGCAGGCATGACGCCGGGCGCCTGGTGCGCGCCCGGACCGGATTTACCAGCAGTCGTCGACCGAGCCCGTACCGCCTTCACCCCGCTGCCCCTTCTCGTCGAGCGTGAGGGTGCCGCATTTCCCATCGCGCTGGTTTGACTTGGGCGCAGCCTGCAGCGTGAACGCCGCTCGGGTCGGATCCGCTACGAAGCCCACGGTGTAGAAATTCGCGACATCGGCATCGCAGGCCGGGGCCGCCCCCCCCACATAAGTGAAGTTGGTCGTGTAGTAGCGCTCCATGAACTGCGCGTGCTGCATCAGGCAGCCTTCGGCCGCGACGCGGCGCGACTTGACCACCACCCCCTGGTAGCTCGCGTAAGCGATGGCCATGAGGACCGCGATAACGAGCACCACGATCATCAACTCGATCAGGGTGAAACCCGCCGCCTTTCCGGGCGCGCCGCGCTGGCGTGTCCGGGCCGGGAGAACCGCATTCTTGGAGCTCGGCATCATTCGTCAGTTCCTCTGAATTTCGCGCCAGGACACGCGGCGGGGTTGTCCGCCTTGCGGGTTAACGGTGACCGAGCCAAGGGTGCCCTTCGAACCGCCCACGACCAGCAGCGAGTCGATGACGGTGGGAAGCGTCGGCATGCCCACGCCCAGGTCGACCGAGCCGATCGGCAGCTGGTTTCCGTCGGCATCTGCAACGGTATCGTCGCTGGAATCACCATTGCCATTGGAATCGAAGTACGACTCCGAAAGGCTGGTGCCGGTGAATGCGTCGAGTGCGTTGATATAGCCCGAGCCGCCACTCTCACAGTCGGTCGTCGTTTCGTCGTCCGGCGGAATCAGGCTGGCCGTGATCAGAGCCGTACCGCTGACTCGCGGATTGCTGACAATGCGCTCACCCGGCTCGGGATCGTCGAGGTCGATGTACCAGCCCTTGTTCCCGCTTTCCAGCGATTCGATGTGCTGCTGGAACGCGCGCACCTTTCGGCCGTCCTTCGTGGTTACCACCATGATTTCGCGTTCCGCCAAGTCGCCGCGGTCGTACGACCCGCCGTCATCGATGATGCCGTACATCGACTGCACGTCGTTGCTGTCGCGGTCGTTCTCGGTCAGGAAGCTGCCCGTGCCGACGAAAATCCAGATCTGCCCGGTAAGCGGATTGCGCGCGAGTGCAACGCCTGCGGTGATCGGCTGCGCCTTGTCATCGTCATCCATCGCGGTGAACAACTTCGACTTTGACCAACTCGCCGATGCGCTGGACCGGAGATCGAACTTCCAGACATTGCCCTGGAGGTCGCCGGCGTAGACGTAATCGACAGTGCCGTTTCCGTCCAGATCGGCGCCACGCGGCGCGGAGAGGCCGTTGTCGCCGGTCACGCCGGTGTCGATCTCGCGGATCACGTCGCCGGTGGCGACGTTGATGACGAACAGGCTGGCGGTTCCCGTGCTGCTGTTGATGCCGTTGCTCACCACGACGGCCTTTGTTTTCGATGCGTCGTTGAGTTTCACCATCAACGGCTCGCCCAGGACCAGGCCCATGTTGGTCGGTGCCGCGGAGCCAGTCAGATCCCAAAGCACGTCGTCGTCGTCGAAGCTGCCGGGGGTGGTGACATCCAGCCCGTAAACGCCCTTGCCACCGCGCCCCAGCGCGCCGACCAAGTAGTTCTTGCCCGGGGTCTGGGTGGTGTTGGACACCGTGATCGGACCATCGACGAAATACTTGTGCACGTACAGCGGATTGGCGAGTTGCGCCAGGTCGGTCATGGAGACACCGCGCGGCACGTAGGCAAACAGCTCCGTACCGGCCACCGGACCACTGGATTCGGTCACCGTCTTGAAGGCGTGCAGCATGCCGTCGTTGGCCCCGACGAAGATGGTCTTGCTGTCCGCGACGTAGTTCGGCGATGAGTTCACGATGTCGCCCAGGACCGTCGAACGCTCGCGCATAACACCATTGGTCTGGTTGGTTTCCTTGCTCCGATCGCCCCTGATGTAGGAGGCGATCTGCGCGCCGGTAACCGTCGAAGTCGAACCGAAGATGCTCGTGACCTGCGCCCCCAGCGCCGTCACCTGGTCAGTGGTGGGGAACGCTACGCCTTCCGACCCCTCCCAGGTCTTGATGTTCCTGCTGGCCACCGCCGGGACATGCTCGGAGGCGATCCATGCCGGAGTCAGGTCAATGCCCGCGCTACTGACGCTGTGGGCCGCCAACTCGCCGGCCCACTTGCCTGACGTATAGCTGGCCTGGTAGACCCGGCCATCGGTGCCCTGCAGCGACGATGTGTTGGTGGAAACGTTGGACGCCGAACCCAGGCGCTCGGCCACGGTGGCGAGCGCCGATTTCAGCGCCTTGGCGAACTGCTCGGGATCCTGCGCCGAGACAAAGGTGCCGCGACTGTTGACGGCGGCATGCTGGAGGTCATCGATGTTCTGAGGGTTGTCGTCGCCGTTGGTGGCGTGCTTCGGCTGGACCCAGTACGCACCCGCGGTCTTCTCCTTCGCCGCCTTGATCTGCGCATCGGTCATCAGGCCACGCGCGCCCAGGCTGATGCCGAAGGTCACCATGTGCTGCCAGAAGGCAGGGTTTGCCGTGGAGGAAGGCACCTTGTTCTCGAGGGTGCGCAGGTCGGTCTTCCAGTAATGCATGGCAACGTCGGCCAGCGTGGTGGTGTCCAGGCCGTCGTCCGCATCACCAGCCGGGTTGTACCAGTAGGGTGCCTGCTTGGTGTACTTGAAGTCACCATTGTTCGGCCCTGTGATCGTCACGCCGTCTTCTTCATCACCACTGATGTGCGTGTAGTTGTTGTCCGGATCGTCGGTGCCGTTGAAGTTGTTCCAGTAACCGTCCGTGGTCAGGATGGCGAAGTTCTGTCGGCATGCCAGCTGTACCTTGGTGGCGCCAGAACCAGTGGCGGGACCGTACGGGCCGTCATCGGCCGTTTCGGAGAAATACTTGCCAACCGTATTGAGCGCCTTGCGCAGCGGCGTGGTGTTCTTGCCGTCCATCTCGTGGAGTTTCGTGAACCACTGCGAGCGATTGGTATCCTTGAACAATCCGCTGTCGTGCGTAACCGGGATCTTGTACCCCTGGTACTTGTTGTCGCCCGGGGGATAAAGGCCAATCAGGCCGACGCGGATGTTCTGCTGCAGTCCGGCGAATGCCGTGCTCGCGCCGTTCTTCGCGGACTTCATGCGGGTGCGGTGATATGAGTACCAGGTTGCGTAGTTGTCCTTCTCGGCTTGTTCGGTGCGCTTGCTGCCATCTGCCTTGTACTGGGGCGTGGTACGCGTGCAGTTTCGCCAGGCATTGCCGCTGGTACTTGCGGCCGTGCAACCCAGGGTGTTGTTCTCGGTAACCGTATAGCTGACGGTGAAGCTGACGCCAGTGAAGCTGTCGCTGTTGCTGTTGTTGCGCGCCTTGAGGGCAAGGTTCCAGACGCCGGGCTGCGCGGTCGACGCCGTGCACGTTTCGGCGCTGCTGCCCGTCGTTTCTGACTTGCAGCGCCAACTATTGTTGTTATTCCCCTGGTTCGTAGAAGGCGATCCGTCATTGGAGTGACGCACATAGAGGTGCGCATCGGCGTCGTTTCCGGACGTCGTGACCGTCAACGACACCGTCTTGCCCTCTACTTCGGGGATGGTGAACGAAAAGCGGGCGGCGACAGGCGCGTCGGCAGCCGTGTCGGCGCCGCTGGTGCCTTTCAATGCCCAGGCTCCCCTGTTGGCGCGCAGATCGGAGTCGCTGGTCAGCGCCACCGCCGGGGTTGTGGGCGCCGCGCTGAGCCATTCGGCCTGCACGACCCGGCCCGTGCCACTGAGAATCTGGTAACGGTAGTAGCTGGAAGAGACCGTCAGGTTGGTCGCAGTGGGCTTGGGGATATAGAACGTCTGTGTGGTATTGGCGAGGTTGGCGCTGCCTGAAAGCAACGAGGCATCGCTGTAGGCGGTGTCGAACGTGGTGCCTCCGGTAACGGGCTCGCTGTTGCTGCCCAGCCAGGCGGAGTATGTCGTGGCGGGGTTGTAGGCGAGCGAGTTGGCGGTATACGCCTCGTCCTCGCTGGCGCCGGTATCGATCGACAACTTGTAGGGAAGGGTGTCGCCTTCCATCGACAGCGAGTCGTCGAGGATCAGCATGACGTTCGCCGCCGGGTAGGCCACGCCGGTCTGCATCGGCAATACCGGGATGTCCACTGCGTGTCCCGGCGCGGCGACAAGCGTCGCGCACAGGGTGACGAAGAAGGGCGTCAGGCGGCGCAAGGTACCAGGGCGTCGCGCAGACACTACTCGGCCGGGGCCGCGCTTGGACGTGCCGTCCATTGTCTTGATGGTCATGGTGATCCTTCGATCAAGGCACTGCGTAGGTGGATTGGAGCATCACTTCAGCGCGTCCGTCGGCGTGGCTGTATGCCGTGACGCGGTAGCGACGCTCGTTGCCGGAGCAACTGGCATCCGGCGAAACGTCGATGCTGGTCGAGCATTGGCCGCTGGCCGGCAACGTGGTGTCGAGCAGTTCGACGATGAAGCGCGGCTTGGCAGTGAGGTCACCGACATCGACGGTGGCCTCGCGCCAGAAGCCCGAATCGTCGTCCCAGAATCCGTCGGCCTGCCAGCGCTGGTTGTCGGTGGCAACGGCCGGATCGGGCCTGGAGCAGAGGCCGTCGGCACAGCCACTGGCGGGGAAGCTGCTCACTGCGAGCGACTCCGCGTACTCCTCACCCTCGCGCAACGCTGCCTCGGTCGCCTGGAAGGCCATGCCCCGGTCAAGCAGGTTGGCGCTCATGCGTTCTTCCAGCAGCGTGCCGCGCATCGCAGCCAGGCCCAGCAGGGTCAAGATGACCAACAGGATCAGCACTACGAACAAGGCCACGCCCTTCTGGCGGGTGGGAAATGAGTGCCTCATGGCAGGCGGTTCCTGATGGTGATGACGTGCGCCAGGGTGCGTTGCAGCGGATTGCCGTCGGTTCCGACCCGATCCTGTCCGACCAGGTCCAGGGTGACCCGCATTGCGACGATCGACGGCCAATCCGCGGCGGCGACGGTGCCCTGGTATGCCGCGTCACCTTGCCGGAGGTACTCCAGCGTCATGTCGTTGACGCCCTCTACGATTTCGTTCGTCTCCAGCGCTGCGGCAGAGCCGTGCAGGACGGACTGATACAGAGACTTCCCACCGCGGTCGTTGGTGGCCACGTACCAGCGAACCGCGCGAATCTTGGTGACAACCGCGGTCCATTTGCTGCCGGGTTGCGTGCAATCCACGCCGGAAGCGGGCACGCCGCCGAACACGCAGCCGAACTGGTAGCCGGTTCCGGCGGCGCCGTCACAGCTGAGCGGCATGCCCAGGCCCTGCGTGCAGTTGCCCGGAGTGCCGCTGCCGGTGGCATGCTCGATGGTCTCGGCACCAGCCGTGGTGACCTGGAAGATGGCAGCGTGGTTGGAGTCGCACGCCACCGCGATATCGCCGACGGCAAAACCGTGGTCCGCCGAGTTCAGGGTGATCGTGCCGGTAGTCGGGTTGTCGGATTCGATCGTCACCGGATCGGCAAAGGCCGACTTGAGCTCGATTGCATCGGTGCCCGCGGTGCGCTGCGCCGCGCCTGTGCCGAATGCCGAATCCGGAAAGGCCGTATCACCGGGGTAGCCGCGCACGCCACCGGAGAAGTCCGTGTACCAGGCACCGCCCGGAACCAGGACGTTGACCGTGCTTGCCAGCGGCGCGCCACAGAAATTGCCGCCAGCCTCGCGCACGTCGCGCGACATCAACTCGAATGCGACGCGGGCATTCTCCTGCAGGCGACCCAGGCTCTCGGTGGCCGTGTAGGTCTGCCGGTTGGCCATGAACAGCGTCCCGGCCGCGGCCACGACCAGCAAGCCGAGCACGAGCGAAATCATCAGTTCGATCAACGAGAAACCTGACGCCAGCACCGGCCCGCGGGTGCCGCGAAGGGAACGTCGCGCCGTCATATCCTGGTCTCCACTGTCACCGTCTGCGTTTTGTCTTCCCCGTCGTCACCTGCATCCTGGGAGCGGGAATCGTTCCATTGCACCGTCACCTTGCAGCTGACGCTGTCGCAATCGGTCTGGCCACAGGCGTCGTCGCCGAGACTCTGGTGCAACGAAGTGATCCAATTGCGCAGATCCGTCTCGACGAGGTCGCCCTCGTCGGGCAACTCGCAGATCATTCCGCGGTCGTACTGACCGATGCGTGCGGCAGCCGCATTGGCGCGCATGGCATCGAGGATCGCGTAGCTCTGCACTACCGCGTTGCTTCGCTCGAACGAGCTTTGGCTGTTGCGCAACGCCACGGCCTGCAGCGCCGCGATGCCCAGCATGCCGACCGCCATCACCAGGACGGCGATGAGCACTTCCAGCAAGCCCACGCCGCGTTGACCAGCGCCGCCGATGCGGTCATTGGCAAGATGTCTGCTCACGGACTTCATTCTTTGCATCCCTCAATCGCCATCGTCGACTGCCTCACACGCCCCGCCGCCGTCATGTCTGTTGACGGAAACGCGGCTACCACTGCCAAGTGCAACCACGCGCATGTTCTCAGGCGGGTTGTCCGTTGCGATGCACGGTTGCAGGCTGACGTCCTGGACCAGATCGTCATCGCCGCGCGCCAGCCCCTCCGGCCGGAAGGTGATCTTGTTGTCGTCTGCCACCAGCGCCGCGCTCGCAACCATCTGCACCGGCGCTTTCGCATTACCCACGCGGAGCACGGCTCCGGCGTCGCGGACGATCCAGTTCTGCCAGTCGTCGCCGCTGCAGGTGGCGGCGTCCGCACTCGCGCAGACTTCCACGCGCACGTTGCGGCGCATTGCTTCAGAGCGAGCGAACTGCAGGTCCACGGCGAACTGATTGGCCGCCGAGGTCAATCGGTTGCTGTTGGTGATCGACGTGAAAGCGGGGAACGCGATCACGGCCAGGATCCCCAGCACCGAGATCGTCACCATCAACTCGAGCAGCGTGAAGCCGCGCGAGCTGGTGGCATTCAAGGAATTGGCCCGTTTACGGCCAGCGAAACGCGACATGACTCCCTCCCGAGGATCGTCTGCCGACAACGTTAGGGGGCCTGCCCGGTGGGTGCCAGCGAACACCGATGGGTGGTCACGGCGATGGCATGAGCGGCGGAGGGCCTGCCGAAGCCGACCAGGACAGGCATGATGGGAACCTGGCCCCTCGCTTCCGCCCGCACGATGCAGAAGTCCAATCCACCCCATCGCCCTCTCGACGTTCTCTGGCAGCCCCCCGTGTTGATCTGGGTCGTGCTGGCCGGCGAATGCGTGGCTACGGTGCTGGCATTGGCCCCGGGCGAGGGTCGCGGCAACCGTTTGATCTACTTCGGGCTGGCGTCGCTGGTCGTGCAGTGGATCGCATTGTTGTCACTTGGCACGTTGTACCTGTTGCGCAATCTCCTCTCCGGCCTGCGGCCGCAGATCCTGGCCTGGGTGACGCTGGCGCTGCTGCTCTCGAGCACCTGGGTGGTTACCGGGCTCGCCTGGTTGGCGCTGGGAACTGACTGGCCCCTGGCCGAAGGCGGTTGGCCGGCGCTGACTCTGCAGCTGACTGGAATCGCGCTGGCAGTGGGACTTCTCGGCTTGGCCGCGTTCCAGAACCATTGGCGCGGCATCCTGCACGCCGTTCGCGCAAAGCAGTCGGAACTGCTGGCCCTGCAGGCCCGCATCCGCCCCCACTTCCTCTTCAATACCCTCAATACCGGCGCGGCCCTGGTCCACCGCAAGCCGGAAGAGGTCGAACGCCTGTTGCTGGACCTGGCCGATCTGTTCCGGGCGGCATTGGCCGGTCCGCACGACATCTCACTGGAAGACGAACTGGCCTTGGCCAGGCGATACCTGGAGATTGAGCAATTGCGCTTCGGCGAGCGTCTGCAGATTGACTGGCAGCTGCCCCGGGAAATTCCCGCGGTGACCGTCCCGGCCCTGTCGATCCAGCCGCTGGTCGAGAACGCAATTCGTCACGGCATCGAACGTCGCGCCGAGGGCGGGCAGATCGAGATCGCGGTCACGACCACGCCGGAAACGGTCATCGTGCGCATCATCAATCCGCTTGCATCGAGAGCCGGGCAGAATCCCGGCCATCATGTCGGCCTCAATGCCTCCCAGGTGCGGATCGAGGCGCTGACCGGCGGCCGTGGCAGCGTGATAACCCAGCAGGAGGGCAAGCGGTTCATCGCAACGGTGCGCTTGCCGGTCTCGCCGGGCTAGCCCTTGCCGCCCACCCCTCTCCCGCGAACGGGAGAAGGGCGCAGTGAAATCACGCAACCACGCGATAACAGGGCTTGTACTCGCCCGCGATCTTCATGCGTCGCTGCTCGACGAAAGCGCGCAGCAGTGCATCGAGCGACTGCATCATGTCGGCGTCGCCGTGGATCTCGAACGGGCCGTGCGCCTCGATCCGGCGCATACCGTCTTCCTTGACGTTGCCGGCAACGATGCCGGAGAAAGCGCGGCGCAGGTCGGCGGCCAGTTCATGCGGCTTGCGGCCATGGTGCAGGTCGAGCGAGGCCATAGCCTCGTGACTCGGCACGAACGGACGCTGGAACGCCAGCGGGATATCGACCGACCAGTTGAAGAAGAACGAGTCCTTCTGCGCGATGCGGTGTTCGCGGACCTTGCGGATGCCCGCGGACATGCGCTTGGCGACCTTGTCCGGCTCGCCGACGATGATCTCGTAGCGCTTCGTTGCTTCCTCGCCCAGGGTCAGGCGGATGAACTTGTCGATCTGTTCGAAGTACGGCGCGGATGCGGTCGGGCCGGTGAAGATCAGCGGGAACGGCAGGTGCGCGTTTTCTTCGCGCAGCAGGATGCCGAGCAGGTAGAGGATTTCCTCGGCCGTGCCGACGCCACCCGGGAACACGATGATGCCGTGGCCGAGCCGGACGAACGCCTCCAGGCGCTTTTCGATGTCCGGCATGATCACCAGATGGTTGACGATCGGGTTCGGCGATTCGGCGGCGATGATGCCCGGCTCGGTGATGCCGATGTAGCGCGTGCGGCCGCGGCGCTGCTTGGCGTGGGCGATGGTCGCGCCCTTCATCGGGCCCTTCATCGCACCCGGGCCGCAGCCGGTGCAGATGTCGAGGCCGCGCAGGCCCAGCTCGTAGCCGACCTGCTTGGTGTAGACGTACTCGTCGCGCGAGATCGAGTGGCCGCCCCAGCACACCACCAGGTTGGGTTCGGTCGGATGCAGGATGCGAGCGTTGCGCAACAGGCCGAACACCGAGTCGGTGATGCCCGACGAGGTTTCCAGGTCCTTGTTCGAGTCAGGGCCCAGTTCCATCACCGTGTAGGCCAGGTCGCGGACCACGGCGAACAGCAGTTCGGCGACGCCGCGGATTATCTCGCCGTCGACGAAGGCCATCGCCGGGGCATGGGTCAGGTCGATGCGGACGCCGCGATCCTGCTGGTGCACCTGGATGTCGAATTCGGGGTACAGCTCGCGCGCGGCGCGCGGGTCGTCGGATGCGCTGCCGCTGGTCAGCACCGCCAGCGCGCAACGGCGCAGCAGGTCGTGCATGCCAGTGGACACGTCGCGCAGGCGCGCGACCTCGTCGCGGGAGAGGACGTCGAGCCCGCCCTTCGGGTAGATCCGGGCGTTGACGGTCGGAAGGGTGGTTTCAATGGTGGCGCTCATCTTTCTCTTCTTTTCTTCTGTTTACCGGCATGACTCTAGCCTGCCTCCCCCACAAAAGAAAACGGCCGGGAAACCCGGCCGTTTTCAGGTGCTTCAGACAACCCGAGTCAGATCAGAACTTGTAACGCAGGCTGACCTGGGCGGCCCAGCGCGAGATGCCCTTGTCGTCGTAGATGGTCAGGGCATCCGGGGTATTGACGCGGTAGATGTACTTGCCGGTCGCCGCATCGACGCCGCCGTACTCGACCACGCCGCGCATGCCCGGGAACGCCATTTCCTCGACGCGACCCCAGTCCTTGTTGAGCAGGTTGCCGATGTTGAGAACGTCGATCGAGATCTCGGCCTTGTGACCGTCCATGAAGCCCGGGAATTCCTGGGCGATGTGCAGGTCGAACTGGTTGACCCAGTCACTGGTCTCGGCATTGCGCTCTGCCACCTGGCCGCGATGCGAGTTGAGGTACTCATTGTTGTTGATCAACGCCCAGAACGTCGCCTCTTCCGCGGCCTTCGTCGCGCCCTGGCCGATGATGACGTCGTCGAGACCGGCCGGGATGTACAGCAGGTCGTTGACGCGACCGTCGCCGTTGGCATCGTTGTCGAAGGTGTAGCTGTACGGACGGCCCGAGCGGCCTTCATAGACCAGCGACACGATGGTGTTGTTGCTGCCGAAGAAGGCGTGCTTCCATTGGGCCGTGGCCAGGAAGCGGTTCTTGATCTCGTAGCTCGAGGTCGCGCTGACTTCTTCGTTGGACTGGAACACCGACACGTTGCCCAGGTTCGAGCTCGAGGTCGAGCTGGTCAGCGGGCTGACTTCGTTGGCGTTGGTGTAGGTGTACGACGCGGCCCAGGCCCAGTCACCGTCGTTGAACGGCTTGTTCAGGCCAATGGTCAGCTGCTGGCTTTCACCCTTGCCGGTGCGCTTGGCGATGATGGCGTCGTTGAAGGCTGTGGCGCGATTGGCGCGCGCGGTGGCGCCGCCGCTGGACACGCCGTCGCGGTTCCAGTTGGCCGGGTTGTAGCCAGCGGCGTTCCAGAACAGTGCGCGACCATCCAGGCCGGTCCGGGTGGAGTTACCCAGATTGAGCTGCTGGTAGTAGATGCCGTCCTTGACCGAGGTCAACACCAGCTCGGCCGACGCGACCACGCCCCACCACGGCAGCTCGGTATCGAACGCCAGGTTGGACTTCCACACCGACGGCTGCACCACATCGGAACCGATGAAGTCGACCGACTGCTGACCGGGGGTACCGCCGGTCTGGGCAACGGCCAGCTGGCCGCGCGGATCGGCCGAGAACACGTTGGTGCCGTTGGAGTCGAAGTAGTCGGTGTAAGTCACGCCGTTGTTGGCAAACGGGTTGGCCAGCCACACCGTCGCCGCCGCACCCTTGAACAGGCCAACGCCACCGCGGACCTGGCTCGGGCGCTCGGTGTCCATGGTGTAGTTGAAGCCGAAGCGCGGCGACCACAGGTCGGCGCCATCGATGGTGTTGTCGTTACGGACGCCGAACAGCGACGAGGCTGCGGCATTGAACACCGGCTTGTCGTCGACGATCGAATGATCGAAGCGCAGGCCGTAGGTCAGCGTCAGGTTGCTGTTGACCGCCCAGCTGTCCTGCACGAACAGGCCCAGGTTCTCCTGGGTGAACACGGCCGCCATCGCGTCCAGGTCGCCGCCCTGCGGATAGAACAACTGGTAGCGGCTGGAGCGGTTGGCGGCGTAGTCGGCGATGCTGTTGAAGGTGTAGACGCCGTTCACGCGGCGGCCGAACAGGTTGTAGACCTCGTTCGACTCATAGTCCGCGCCGAACTTGACGGTGTGGTCGCCGAGGAACAGGTTGCCGGCGAAGAAGCCGTTCCAGGTCTTCGTGCCGAGGACGTTGGCGTGGGTGTTCTCTTCGGTGCCGAAGTTCAGCGTGTTGCTGCCGATGCGCACGGCGATCGCCGGCAGGTCGGTAAGCGGGTTACGCACGGCGGTGTAGTCGCGGTACGAAACCTTGGCCTCGGTCGAGAACACGTCGGTCCAGTCGCTGAACAGCTGCGCGCTGTAGGTCTCCAGTTCGAAGTCCTGCACGTAGTGGTAGGTGTTCAGTGCCAGGGACGTGTTGTTGAAGCCCTGCAGGAACGGCGTGCTCTGCTCGGTCTTGCCGTAGCGGAAGCTGGCGCGCTGGGCGTCGGTGATGTTCCAGTCGATCTTCAGGCCGTACTCTTCGCTCTCGGTGTCGAGCGAAGGCTTGGTCAGCGTGCCGGGATTGAAACCCTTGGCGTTGGACAGGGCGATGACCTGGTCGATCTGCGCCTGGGTGATGCCGACGATGTTGCTCTCGCCCGAGCCGACCGGACCGAAGCCGGAGTTGCCGGTGAACAGGTCCTTGCCGGTGTAGTTCTCGTAGTTGGCGAAGAAGAACAGCTTGTCCTTGATCAGCGGACCACCGAAGGTCATGCCGTAGGTCTGCTCGTTGTCGAACAGCTGCGGGCGGATGTCGTTCTGGTTCTTGCCCGACCAGTCGTTGTCGCGGTAGATGCCGTAGACCGAACCGTGGAACTCGTTGGTGCCCGACTTGGTGACGGCGTTGATCACGCCGCCGGTGCCACCGGAGATGGTGACGTCGTAGTTGGCGACGTCGACCGCGATTTCATCGATGGTATCCATCGAGAACGGCTGGCGCGGGGTCGGCAGGCCGTTGCCCTGCAGGCCGAACGAGTCGGCGCTGCTGATGCCGTCGACGCGGATCACGTTGTAGCGCGGGTTCTGGCCGCCAACGGTGATTTCGTTGCGGGCCTTGTCGCTCTGCACGATGCGCGGGTCGAGGCGGGCGAAGTCCTGCAGGTTGCGGTTGATGCTCGGCATCGTCTCGAGCTGCTCGCGGGTGATCTGCGAGCCTGCGCCCATCTTGTTGGCGCTGAATACTTCCGAGCCGCCGTACGAGATCGCCTGCACCGATTCCAGCGTGGTGACTTCGTTGTTCAGCGCCAGGTCGACCTGGTTGACCTTGTCGAGGTTGAGGTAGACGCCATCCTGGCTGGTCGTGCCAGCACCGGCCTTGTTGATGGTGACGGTGTACGGACCGCCGACGCGCAGGCCGCGGGCGTTGTAGCGACCGTCGGCACCGGTGGTGGCGCGGCTGACGGTGCCCGACTCGGTGTGGGTGATGACGACTTCGGCGCCGGCGACCGGCTGGCCGTCTGCAGCGACAACGCGGCCACCGATACCGGCCGAGGTGGCCTGGGCGAACACGGAAGAGGTGGCGAGAGCGGCGAACAGACCAAGCGCGAGCTTGGACATGCGTACGCGGTTCGGATGGGTCATTGCAGATGGCCTCATGCGTCAGATCAAAGGAAAGGAATGCGTTGCCTGCACGGGGCGACTTCCGCGCGGTAAATGCTTGAAAAAATTGCGTGGCCCCAACACCCGGTGGGTGTGGGCCCCCAACCCGTTTGTTAACAGTAGTTTAACAGGCTAGGTGGGGCTTGTGACAGAGTCGTGACGACTGTCAAGAAACGCCATGGGCGGCAAAGCCGGGGAACGCCGCCCGCTGGCTTTGCTCCGGGAGCGTTCGGTGCTGCCCTCCCGCCCCGCAGGCTCGGCCTTTACGCCGATACCGGGCAGTGCCAGGCCGCCCCGGAGGGGCCATCGGCCAGCACGGCCGCTTACGGGGGAGCGATCTGCAGGTAGGTGCCCAGCCCGTCCAGGAACATCTGCACCGAGATGGCAACCAGCAGCATGCCCATCAGGCGCTCGATCGCGGTCAGCGCGCGGATGCCCATGAGCTTGTAGAGCAAGGTGGCGCTGAAGAGGATCGCCGCGGTCGCACCCCAGGCAATCAAAAGGGCCAGGCTCCATTCGCCCAGGCGGGTCGGCTCGTTGCTGCCCATCAGCATCACCGCGGCCATGCCCGACGGCCCCGCCACCAGCGGGATGGCCATCGGGACGATGAAAGGCTCGCCGTCGGGGATCTCGCCCATCAGCCCTTCCGGCGGCGGGAAGATCATGCGGATGCCGATCAGGAACAGGACGATGCCGCCGGCAATGGAGACCGACTCCTGGCGCAGGTGCATCAGTTCCAGGGCGTACTTGCCGCCCCACAGGAACATCATCAGCACGGCCAGGGCAATCAGCAGCTCGCGCGCCAGCACGATCCGCTGGCGCTTGGGCGGCAGGCCACGCAGCAGGCTCAGGAACACCGGCACGTTGCCGAGCGGATCCAGGATCAGGAACAGCAGCAGTGCTGCCGAGGCAATCGTCATGGGCGTGGCGTCATCGGTACGGCGTCAGAGGCCGAGCGTCGGCAAGGTCGGCAGCGCAGTGGCGGCCGGGGGATTCCAGACTTGGCCGCGATGGACCGCGCCAGCCTGCGACAGCAGGGTGACGCAGGCGCCGGCGTACGCCGATGGCTCGACGGCACCGCGGTCGTTCTCTTCGACGTAGGCCTTGGCGCGCAGCGGCGTGCGCATCGGGCCGGGCTGAAGTCCGGCCACGCGCACCGGGGTGTTGGCGAGTTCACCGTGCAGGGTACCGACCAGTCCGGCCAGGCCCTGCTTGGCGACGCCATAGCCACCCCAATAAGCCTTGCCGATGCGTGCCGGATCGTCGAGCACGAACACCACGGCCGCATCAGGCGCCTTGCCGAGCAGCGGCAGGCAGGCCTGGGTCAGCCACCATGGTGCGGTGAGGTTGACGTGGATCGCGCGGGCGAACACGGCAGGGTCGGTCTGCGCCAACGGCGTCAGTCCGGTGAATTCGGCGGCGCAGTGCAGCACGCCATCCAGGCGCCCTACTTCGCTTTCCAGGCGCTGCGCCAGCTCGGCGTAATCGTCGGGCGATGCGCCTTCCAGATCGAGCGGATACAGCATCGGCTCCGGGCCGACCTGGGTCAGTGCGTCGTACACGCGGTTCAACTTCGGCAGCTTGCGTCCGAGCAGCACGACCGTCGCGCCAGCGCGCGCGCACGCCAGCGCCGCGGCCTGGCCGAGGCCGCCGTGGGCGCCGGTCACCAGGATCACGCGCCCTTCAAGCGGGCGCCCGTCAAGCGCGCGGTCCACCACCGGGCTCACTGGCTGTGGGTCTCGCTGATCATGCGCGCCAGCTCACCGGACTCAAACAGTTCCATGGTGATGTCGCAACCGCCGATCAGTTCGCCGTGGATGAACAACTGCGGGAACGTCGGCCAGTTCGAATAGCGCGGCAGGTTGGCGCGGATCTCCGGATCCTCGAGCACGTTGACCGTGTGCAGCTCGTCCGCACCGGCGGCCTTGAGCGCCTGCACCGCGCGGCTGGAGAAGCCGCACATCGGGAACTGCGCCGTCCCCTTCATGAAAAGGACGATCGGATGGCTTTCGACTTCAGCCTGGATCCGCTCCATTACGGACATGGGTGCAACTCCTGCGATGGTGCGTTGCGAACCTTTGACGGCACGGCAACGAAGCGTGGGGATAGAATGTCCAATTGTAAGCCTTCCCGAGCCGCGGACGCTCCGGCCACCCGGAACTCGCCCCCGGCCCTCCCCTTAGCCAGCCCTCTGGAGCCCGCAATGGCCATCGAACTGCCCGCCCTGCCCTACGACCGCACCGCGCTCGAACCGCACATCTCCGGCGAAACCATCGACTTCCACTACGGCAAGCACCACAAGACCTACGTCGACAACCTCAACAAGATGATCGAGGGCACCGAGTTCGCCGGCATGGCGCTCGAAGAGATCATCCGCAAGTCGCAGGGCGGCATGTTCAACAACGCCGCGCAGATCTGGAACCACACCTTCTACTGGAACTGCCTGGCGCCCAACGGCGGCGGCGAGCCCGGCGGCAAGCTGGCCGAGCTGATCAACAAGGCCTTCGGCGACTTCGCCAAGTTCAAGGAAGAGTTCACCAAGGTCACGGTCGGCACGTTCGGTTCGGGCTGGGGCTGGCTGGTGCAGCGTCCGGACGGTTCGCTGGCCCTGGTCAGCACCTCCAATGCCGCCACCCCGCTGACCGGCGACGACACCCCGCTGCTGACCTGCGATGTGTGGGAGCACGCCTACTACATCGACTACCGCAACGCCCGTCCGAAGTACGTCGAGGCGTTCTGGAACCTGGTCAACTGGGACTTCGTGGCTGCGAACCTGAAGTAACCGCGCGCGATTCAACGCCGCAAAAGCAGACGGCCGGGGAAACCCGGCCGTTTGCGTTTCAGGACGATGTCGGCAAGCGCTACGAACGAGCCAGCGCAGCGATCACCGGATCGACCTGCGCCTGTCGGCCCAGGCCTTCGCCAACGCGTTGCAATGACGTCGCCAGCGCCTGCGCCGAGTCGGCGCGCACGGTGGCGTGGCCGACCTTGCGCCCGGCCCGCGGCAACTTGCCGTAGTCGTGCCAGTGACCACCCGGCTCGGCCAGTACCGGCGTTGCCGACGGCATCTCGCCGATCCAGTTGAGCATGCAAGCCAGGCCGACCATGCGCGTGTCGCCCAATGGCAGTCCGAGCACCGCGCGCAGGTGGTTCTGGAACTGCGAGGTCTCGCTGCCCTCGATGGTCCAGTGACCGGAGTTGTGCACACGCGGCGCCAGTTCGTTGGCCAGCAGCTCACCGTCACGGCAGAACAGCTCGAGCGCGAACACGCCGACGTAATCCAATGCCTCGCCGAGCTTGCGGGCATGCTCGTAAGCGACCTGCGCCAGTGCGCTGTCGACACGCGCGGGGGCAAGGCTGGCCGACAGCACGCCGTCGACATGCCAGTTCTCGGTCAGCGGCCAGGTGCGGAATTCGCCGTCGCGGCCGCGCACGGCCACCACCGACAGCTCGCGTTCGAAATGGACGAAGCCTTCCAGGATCAGCCCGACCTTGCTCGCCTGCGCGCCCAGCGCATCCCACGCGGCGTCGGCGTCGGCCGTCGTCTTGATGCGGAACTGGCCCTTGCCGTCGTAGCCAAGGCGCCGGGTCTTGAGGATGCACGGCGTACCGATCTGTGCGATCGCGGCGTCGAGCTGCTCGCGCGTATCGATCGCGGCGAACGGCGGCACCGGGATGCCCAGCTTCTGGAACAGGGTCTTCTCGGCCAGGCGGTCCTGCGCCGTCGCCAGCGCGCGCGGATTCGGGAACACCTGCACGCGCTCACTCAGCCACTGCGCCGACTCGGACGGCACGTTCTCGAAATCGAACGTGGCCACGTCGACGCGCGAAGCGAACTCGGCCAGCGTGGTTTCGTCGCGATAGTCACCCACCACCATCGGCGCGAACTGGCCGGCGCAGGCATCGGCGACGTTGTCCATCACCAGGAAGCGCAGGCCGAGCGGAGCGCCGGAAAGGGCGAGCATGCGGGCCAGTTGCCCGCCGCCAAGGATGCCTACGGTGGTCATTTCCGCGGGTCGTCGTTGGCGAGCACGTCGTCGGTCTGGCGCGTGCGGAATGTATCGAGCGCGGCGCCGATCGCCGGATGCTCGGCGGACAGCATCGCGGCGGCGAACAGTGCGGCATTGGCGGCGCCGGCGTTGCCGATGGCGAAGGTCGCCACGGGAATGCCGGCCGGCATCTGCACGATCGACAGCAGCGAGTCCATGCCGTTGAGCGCCTTGCTCTGCACCGGCACGCCCAGCACCGGCACGGCGGTCTTGGCGGCGAGCATGCCCGGCAGGTGGGCGGCACCGCCGGCGCCGGCGATGATCGCGCGCAGGCCGCGCGACTGCGCCGTGGCGGCGTAGTCGAACAGGACGTCGGGGGTGCGATGCGCCGAGACCACGCGGATCTCATGCGGGACGCCCAGCGCCTCCAGCTTGGCGGCGGCGTGCTGCATCGTCTCCCAGTCGGAGCGCGAGCCCATCACGATGCCCACCAGAGGGGCCACAGAAGATTCGGACATTGGTCCAGCCTTGGTGCAAAGACGTATTCTAACCGCCTGTTCCGTTCTCCCGGCATCACACCGTATGGATCGCAAGCTGCTCGACCTGCTCGTCTGCCCGACTACCCGCCAGCCCCTGCAACTGCTGGACAGCCGCAGCCTGCAGGCCCTGAATGCCGCGATCCAGGCCGGCGGCATCGTCCGCGGCGATGGCGGCGCCCAGGCCGAACCGGTCAAGGAAGCGCTGGTCACCCGCGACCGCAAGATCGCCTACCGCATCGACGACGGCATCCCGGTGCTGCTGGCCGAAGAGGCCATCGCCACCGCCCAGGTCGACGCCTTCCCCAGCGCATGACCGCGCCCTTTGCCCCGCCGCCGGCCGAGGTCATCGCCGCCGACGTCGCCCGCGCATTGGCCGAGGACCTCGGCAGCGGCGACGTCACCGCCTCGCTGCTGCCCGACGCCGCCGACAGCGCCTACCTGCTGTGCAAGGAAGACGCCGTGGTCTGCGGCCGGCCCTGGTTCGACGCCTGCCATCGCGCACTCGATCCGGACGTGCGCATCGACTGGCGCGTCGCCGAGGGTGACCGCGTTGCCAAGGGCACCGTGCTGGCACTTCTGCAGGGCCGGTCACGCGCCCTGGTGAGCGCCGAGCGCGCTTCGCTGAACTTCCTCCAGACCCTGTCCGGCACCGCGACCACCACGGCGGCCTATGTCGATGCCGTGCGCGGCACCGGCGCGAAGATCCTCGACACGCGCAAGACCATCCCCGGCCTGCGCCAGGCGCAGAAGTACGCGGTGCGCGTCGGTGGCGGCGTGAACCACCGCATCGGCTTGTTCGACGCGGTGATGCTCAAGGAGAACCACGTCCGTGCCGCCGGTTCGCTGACCGCCGCCATCCGCGCCGCACGCCAGATGCATCCGCAGCTGCCGCTGATCGTCGAAGTGGAGACGATCGCCCAGCTGGAAGAAGCGCTGCACGAGGGCTGCGACCGCATCCTGATCGACGACTTCGATGCGGCAACGCGCCGCGAAGCGGTCCGCATCGCCGCCAACCCGCCGTCCAACCGGCGCATCCCGCTGGAGGTCTCCGGCGGTGTCGACATGCAGACCCTGCGCTCGATCGCCGAGGACGGCGTCGACTGCATTTCCATTGGCGGACTGACCAAGCACGTCCGCGCCATCGACCTCTCGCTCAAGCTCGGCCCACCGCCCGCCTGAGGCGGCGCGGTGCGCCGGCCTGCTCAGAGCATCTGCAGGCCGCCCGGAGCCATGACCACGTAGGCACCCGCTGCCGCCGATGCGAGCAGCGCGACGGCCAGCAGCCACGGCCACACCGGGCGCCGACGCGGCGCCGGACGCGGTGCCGCGACCACCTGCACCGGCTCGGACTTCGCCGTGGCGGCGAGACGAAAGCGCAGGGTGTCGAAGGCGATCTCGTCACCGACCCTGGCTTCGCCGCGCAGCACGCGCTTGCCGTTGATGAAGCTGCCGTTGCTCGAGCCCAGGTCCTCGACCTGCACGCCACTCTCCGTCGGCATCAGGCGGGCGTGGTTGCGCGACAGGCCGGGCGAATCGAAACGCATCGTGCTTTCGCTGCTGCGTCCGACGGTGATGACACCGACCAGGGGGTCGCTGCGTCCCGACACTTCGGCCGACACGCCGCGCAGGAAGAAGCGCGGGACCACCGGGCGAACCGCGGTCACGCCCGGGTCGTCGTTGGCCGGCATCAGGTCAGGCCCGGTCGGCGGCGCCTGCCGCGCGACCACGGGCGCAGGACCCAACGCGGCGAGCTTGGCCTGGACCTGGTCGAAACCGACGCTGTCACCCGGTCGCAGCGTGATCAGGCCCGCCACCTTGCGGCCGTTGACGGTGACCGCGGTGCCCGGCGGGACATCGAGCATCACGCCCTGCGCGGTCACGTGCAGCTGGCAGTGCTGCGGCAGCACGCCGGGGTGGTCGATGACGATGGTGGAATGTGGATCGGAGCCGACGCGATTGATGCCGTGGCCCAGCAGAACCTGCGGGTGTTCGCCACCCGGAAAGACGAGTTTCATTGTTGGACCTGCTCCCCTGTCAGCAATGTCCTGTACCCCTTGCGGCCGGCGCGGCGCGCCGCCACATTTAGGACCTGGATACCCTATCCCGCGGTCCCGAATTGCATGCCGACTTTACTGATCCTGATGATTGCCGCTGCGATGGTGTTCGCATTCTGGAGCGCCGGACGCGCCGCGGCCGAGCGCGCCGAGGCGGTCGGGCGGGACGCCTGCCGGGCAGCCGGGGTGCAATGGCTGGACCAGAGCGTGCACGCGACGGGCATCCGCCTGTGCCGGCATGACAATGGCTGGCTCGGCTGGGAGCGCACGTTCCGCTTCGATTACTCGATCGATGGCGAGGACCGGCACGTGGGCCGCATGGTCCTGCGCGGGGATCGGTTGATTGCCTTCAGTGGGCCGGTGACGCGGGCGCCTGCGCAGTTGCATTGAGGCGCAACGTCCTTGGATTCCCGCCTTCGCGGGAATGACAGTCGGTTTATTTGACGATGCGCAGATGCCCGCCGCGGCGCGGCGTCGGCGTCGGCGATTGCGGACCGTCGTCGTCACCCTCGGGGGCCGGATCGCTGGGCACCGCGCTGAGCGTCGTGGTCACGCCCTCTTCGGCGCTGTCGATGTCGCTGTCGAGCTCACTGTCGTCGCCCGCGGCATGCACGTCGTCCGGCAATGCCATGCCCTGCCCGGTCTCGCGCGCGTAGATCGCCAGCACGGCCTGCACCGGCACGCTCACCGGATAGCTGACGCCGCCGAAGCGCGCACTGAAGCGGATTGCGTCGTTGCCCATCTCCAGATGCGAGACCGCGCGCTCGGCGATGTTGAGCACGATCTTGCCGTCCTTCACCGCATGCATGGGCACCTGCACGCTCGGCCGGGCGGCATCGACCAGGAGGTGCGGGGTCATGCCGTTGTCGGCGATCCATTCGTACAACGCCCGCAGCAGATAAGGGCGGTGGCTGGTCATCGGGGGACTTTCCTGACTCATGCGGCGAGTTTAGCGCCGTCGTGTCGTGGGCAGGTGGAAACCGGCGGCAAAAAAACCAAGCGGGCCATGCGGCCCGCTCGTCGAATCCGTAGTACCGGCGGCCGGATCAGGCCGGCATTTCGCGCAGTTTGCGTTCCTGTTCGGTCAGGCTGCGGGTGAAGCCGGGGTTGCGGAAGATGCGGTTGCCGTAGTCCTCGATCGCCTTGCCGTCCTTCGGCATCGGCACGCCCAGCGCATCGAGCCGCCAGATGATCGGCGCCATCGCGCAGTCGGCCAGGCTCATCTCCGGGTTGAGGAAGAACTTGCTCGCCTTGAACAGCGGCACCGAGGCGGTCAGCAGTTCCTTCAGGCGCTTGCGGCCGGCTTCGGCCTGGGCCTTGTTGCCCAGCTGGATGGCCTGCACCTGCGGCACCCAGTCGTGCTCCAGGCGCAGCATCGCCAGGCGCAGGCGGGCGCGCGAAAGCGGGTCGACCGGCATCAGCGGCGGGTGCGGATAGCGTTCGTCGAGGTACTCGCTGACCACGCTGGCCGCATAGAGCACCAGGTCGCGCTCGACCAGGGTCGGCACCGAGTGGTAGGGGTTCAGATCAACGAGGTCTTCGGGCGGATTCTGCGGGTCGACCGGAACCAGATCGTAGGTGACGCCTTTGGCCGCAAGCACCAGGCGCACGCGGTGACACAGCACGCAATCGGTGGAGGAAAACAGCGTCAGGGCATTACGCATACGTGGACTCGCCGCCATTATCGACCTCTCCCAGCCACCAGAATCCGCCGGTGGCAAGACGCCATCCACCCCGTGTGGACGGTCGTCACGGCCTCGATCGCGCAGCCCGCCGCATCAACCAAGGAACCCGCACATTGCTGGGCGGGTTCCAAGGGATACAGCAGCGATCAGTGCTTGTCCACGTCTCGCCAGTACTCGATCTTGAGCAGGTAGGCAATGATGGTGAACATCGCCAGGAACAGGATCACCCATACGCCCAGGTTCTGGCGCTTGAGGGCGGCCGGTTCGCCGGCGTACTCGAGGAAAGTGGTGATGTCGCGCACTGCCTGGTTGAAACCCTGCTCGTCGAGCTGGCCCGCCTGGGTCACCTTCAGTCCGTGCACCGGACGGTCGCCGGTCTTCTTGTCGGCTTCGCCGAACTCGGCGTGCTGGAGACCCTGCAGTTCCCACAGCGGGTTCGGCATCGAGGCGTTCGGGAACAGCTGGTTGTTCCAGCCCAGCGGACGCGACTCGTCCAGGTAGAACGACTTCAGGTAGGTGTAGATCCAGTCGCTGCCACGCACGCGCGAGATCAGGCTCAGGTCCGGCGGCATCTTGCCGAACCACTGGTTGGCATGCTCCGGCGTCAGGCTGACCTGGATCTGCTCACCGACCTTGGCGCCGGTGAAGTTCAGGTTGGCCATGACGTCGTCCTCGCTCAAGCCGAGGTCTTCGGCCATGCGCGAGTAACGCAGGTACTTGAGCGAGTGGCAGCCCGAGCAGTAGTTCATGTACAGCTTGGCGCCGCGCTGCAGCGAGGCCTGGTCGCCCAGGTCGGTGCCCGACTGCAGCAGGTTGCCGCCCGAGGAAGCGTAGGCGGACACCGACACCAACAGGCCGGCGGCAAAAATGGCGAGCTTCTTCACGATGCGCGTCTTCTGGAAGGGCTGGCGGACGTCGGTCTGGTTAGTCATGCATCGTCACCCGTTCCGGCACCGGCTTGGTCCTGTCGAGCTTGGTCCAAATCGGCATGGTGATGAAGAAGACGAAGTACAGGAAGGTCAGCACGCGGCCGATGATCGTCTCGACCGGGTCGGTACCCGGACCGGCGCCGATCTTGCCCAGCCACAGGAAGCAGATCGCCAGGATGCCGAGCATCAGCTTGGTGATCCAGCCGCGGTACTTGTGCGACTTGACCGGCGACTTGTCCAGCCACGGCACGAGGAACAGCACCGCGATCGCGGCGAACATCACGATCACGCCGCTGAGCTTGTGCGGGATGACGCGCAACATCGCGTAGTACGGGGTGTAGTACCAGACCGGCTTGATGTGCTCCGGCGTCACCAGGCGGTTGGCCTCGGTGAAGTTGTCATGCTCCAGGAACCAGCCACCGAAGGCCGGCGCGAAGAAGATGACGAACGCGCAGATAATCAGGAAGAAGCCGACGCCGAACAGGTCCTTGACCGTGTAGTACGGGTGGAACGGGATGCCGTCGAGCGGCTTCGCCGCGTCCCAGCGGTTGCCCTTCGGACCCTTCTTGATGTCGACGCCGTCGGGGTTGTTGGAACCAACCTCGTGCAGCGCGCCCAGGTGCAGCACGACCAGCAGCAGCAGGACCAGCGGCAGCGCGATCACGTGCAGGGCGAAGAAGCGGTTGAGCGTGGCATCGCCGGGCAGGTAGTCGCCCATGATCCACTCGGTCAGGCCGTTGCCGATCACAGGGATCGCGCCGAACAGCGAGATGATCACCTTGGCGCCCCAGAACGACATCTGGCCCCACGGCAGCACGTAGCCCATGAAGGCTTCAGCCATCAGCACCAGGTAGATCAGCATGCCCAGGATCCACACCAGTTCGCGCGGCTTCTGGTACGAGCCGTACATCAGGCCGCGGAACATGTGCAGGTAGACGACGATGAAGAACATCGACGCACCGGTGGAGTGCATGTAGCGGATCAGCCAGCCCCACTCCACGTCACGCATGATGTATTCGACCGACGAGAACGCTTCGGCCGCGGACGGCTTGAAGTGCATCGTCAGGAAGATGCCGGTGACGATCTGGTTGACCAGCACCAGCAGTGCCAGCGAACCGAAGTAGTACCAGAAGTTGAAGTTCTTCGGTGCGTAGTACTCGGTCATGTGCTTGCGGTACGCCGGCATCATGCCGGGCGCGCGCGCGTTGACCCAATCCCAGGCGCCGAGGGCGGTGCGGGTAATGATGTTCGACATGACTTACGCCGCTCCCTTGCTGCCGGACGACGGATCGACGCCGATCACGATCGTGGTGTCGTTCTCATAGTGGTGCGGCGGCACGACCAGGTTGGTCGGCGCCGGGACGCCCTGGAACACGCGGCCGGCCATGTCGAAGCGCGACTTGTGGCACGGGCAGAAGTAACCGCCCTTCCAGTTCTCGTCGAACGGCTCCGGGCGGATCTCGGCCTTCATTTCCGGCGAGCAGCCCAGGTGCGTGCACAGGCCGACCAGCACGGAGACCTCCGGCTTGATCGAGCGCAGCTCACCGGTGATGTACGCCGGCTGCTGGTCCTTGTTCTCGGACTTGGGATCGCGCAGGTGAGCGTCGAGGGTCGGCAGCGCGGCAAGGATCGCCTTGGAGCGCTTGACGATCCAGATCGGCTGGCCGCGCCATTCGAGGATCATGCGCTGGCCTTCCTCCAACGCACTGATGTCCGCCGAAATCGGAGCGCCGGCGAGCTTGGCTCGGGCACTCGGATTCCAGGACTTGATGAACGGTACCGCCACAAAACCGGCCCCGACCGCACCGACCACGGCAGTGGTCGCGGTCAGGAACCGACGGCGGCCCTGGTTGACAGGATCGTGGACCCCTTGGTTGGCCATCCGGCACTCCGCAAAGCTGTTCGAAGTTACACCGCGTAGCCAGCCACTGGCGACGGCTCGCGGCACAAAAGACGGGGAAGTGTAACGGAACGGTGAATGGCCCGACAATCCGCCGATGTTGCGCAAACCGCCCGCTGGACCCCGGCAGGCGCCCTGCGGCCTCAGAAACTCCTCAAATCAGCGGACGACGCTGCCCGCGCCGCGGTAACGCTCGGCCAGCTGGGCCACCCGCACGACGTAGCGCTGGGTCTCGTTATAGGGCGGCACGCCCTTGTACTTGTCCACGGCGCCCTCGCCGGCGTTGTAGCCGGCCGCGGCCAGGGTCAGGTTGTTGTTGAAGCGCTTGAGCAGCCAGGCCAGGTACTGCACGCCACCCTGGATGTTCTGGCTGGCATCGAATGCGTTGCTGACGCCGAAGCGCCGCGCCGTCGCCGGCATCAGCTGCATCAGGCCCTGCGCGCCCACGCGCGAGAGCGCATTGGGGTTGTAGGCCGACTCGGCATGGATGATCGCGCGCACGATCGACTCGTCCACGCCGTGCTGGCGGGCGGCGGCGGCGATCTCGTTGCGATAGGCATCGGTATTGAGGCGGACGGTGCCGAAGTTGACGCCCGGCCGGGCGCTGCAGGCGTAGCAGGCCTCGATGTAGCTGTAGCGGATGGTGCGCACGGCGCTGGCGCTGGCCACCCCGCGCGGTGCCTTGCTGGTGTAGTGGCGGACGCCATCCTGGATGTACGAGTAGACCTGGCCGCGCACCACGCGCGGGCCCGTGCCGCTGGCCTGGGCCGGGGCGGCCGGCGCCGGCGTGGCTGCCGCGGACACATTCATGGCGACAGGCACCGCGACCGGTGCAGCCGGGGCATGGATCGAAACGGGAGACCCGGCAACCGGACTGGCCGGGGTGGCGCTGCCCATCGCGGCCGGCGCCTTGGCGGGCGCGGCAGCGGGTCGGTCCGCGCCGCGCGACTGGTTGATCAGGGTGCAACGGGCGCCTGCCGGCTTCTTGCTGACGTAGCTGCGGCTGCCGTCAGGCAGGTCGCAACGGTACAGGCCACCGGCCACGGACGGCGCCGCAGCCAGCAACAAGGCAATCCCCAGTAGCAGTGAGCCCCCCCTCATGGCCGCGAGTGTGTCCTGTCTCCCCAGGTGCTTCAAGTGCTTGATCGTGCGGGTTGAATCGAAACGTGATCGGTACCCCGTCATGCCTGCCACTGGCGCCTCCCCCGGTGCCTGGTCCTGCTCCCATGGCGGGCGACGCCGGAGCCCCACCCCCGGCTTCGCCCCCTGGGCCCCTGTCATTGCCTCGCTCAGGGCGACTGCCTGGCGTTGCGGTAGCGATCGGCCAGTACGGCGACCCGTTCGACGTAGCGCTGGGTCTCGCTGTAGGGCGGCACGCCCTGGTAGCGGTCGACCGCGCCTTCGCCGGCGTTGTAGCCGGCCGCAGCCAGCGTCAGGTTGCCGTTGAAGCGCTTGAGCAGCCACGCCAGGTACTGCACGCCGCCGCGGATGTTCTGTCCGATGTCGAAGACATTGGCCACGCCGAAGCGCCGCGCCGTCGCCGGCATCAGCTGCATCAGGCCCTGCGCCCCGACCCGCGACAGCGCGCGCGGGTTATAGGCCGATTCGGCATGGATCACCGCCCGCACCACCGCCTCGTCGACGCCGAAGTCGCGCGCGGCCGCGGCGATCTCGCGCCGGTAGGCCTCGGTGTTGAGGCCGACGGTGCCGAAGTCCACGCCCGGCTGCAGGTCACAGGCGTAGCAGGTTTCCATGTAGGTGTAGCGCACCCGGCTGACCGGCCCGATGCCGGCGCCATGCTCCGGCCGACGGCTGCTGTAGATGACGTCGCCGCCGCTGTTGTAGCTGTAGATCTCGCCCTGGGCGACGCGCATCGGAACGGCGTTTGCCGGTCTTGCAGGAGCACGCGCAGGCGCATGCACTGGTGCATTCACAGGTGCATCCGTCGGCGCCGCGCTGGCGATCTGGGGCTCCTGGAGCTCGCGAGCCACCGGCGGCAGCAGGTTCGTCTCGCCGACCCGGGCCGGCATCGACGGCTGGCTGACCCGGCCCAGCGGCGCAGGCTCGAAGGTGCCCGGGCAAACGGGCGTGGAGGCTTCCGCGGCCGCCGTCAGCGGCTCGGCGCCGCGTTCGCAGCGCTCGGGGCCCGCGGCCACGACCGGCGAGAACGCCAGCAGGCACACCACCCGCAGCCACCACGAACCTGCCTTCACGGACATTCCCTCGGCCCCGTCGGCGCACCACGCGCCTGCCCTACTCCTGAGCCAACGCGAACCAGCCGCCAACCCGGCCCGACCCCGTGCCGCCGGCGCGGGTAGAATGACGCCCCCTCCGGAGCGGAATAACCGCCGCCCCTCCCGGAACGAGCCAGATGACCGACAAGACTGCCACCAGCGCCCCCGCACCCGTCACTCCGGGTGCCCGCAAGCTCTACATCCAGACCCACGGTTGCCAGATGAACGAGTACGACTCGGCCAAGATGGCCGACGTGCTCGCCGCCAGCGACGGCATGGAGCTGACCGACAACGTCGAGGAAGCCGACGTCATCCTGATCAACACCTGCTCGATCCGCGAGAAGGCGCAGGAAAAGGTCTTCAGCCAGCTCGGCCGCTGGAAGGCGCTGAAGAATGGCGGTCGCACGGTGGTGATCGGCGTCGGCGGTTGCGTCGCTTCGCAGGAAGGCGAGGCGATCGTCAAACGCGCGCCGTACGTCGACCTGGTGTTCGGTCCGCAGACCCTGCACCGCCTGCCCGAGCTGATCGCCGCCAAGCGCGCGACCGGCCTGCCGCAGGTCGACATCAGCTTCCCCGAGATCGAGAAGTTCGACCGCCTGCCCGAGCCGCGCGCCGAAGGCCCGAGCGCTTTCGTCTCGATCATGGAAGGCTGCTCGAAGTACTGCTCGTTCTGCGTGGTGCCCTACACCCGTGGCGAGGAAATCAGCCGTCCGTTCGAGGACGTGCTGGTCGAAGTCGCCGACCTGGCGTCGCAGGGCGTGCGCGAGATCAACCTGCTCGGCCAGAACGTCAACGCCTACCGCGGGCCGATCGCCCCGGCCGAAGACGGCGGTGAGGCCGAAGTCGCTGACCTGGGCCTGCTGATCCGCACCATCGCCGAGATCGAAGGCATCGGCCGCATCCGCTTCACCACCTCGCACCCGCTGGAGTTCTCCGACTCGCTGATCGAGGCCTACCGCGACGTGCCCAAGCTGGCCAACTACCTGCACCTGCCGGTGCAGGCCGGCAGCGACCGCATCCTGGCGGCGATGAAGCGCGGCTACACCTCGCTCGAGTTCAAGCAGAAGATCCGCAAGCTGCGCGCCGTGCGTCCGGACATCTCGGTATCGTCGGACTTCATCGTCGGCTTCCCGGGCGAGAGCGGTGCCGACTTCGAGAAGACCATGAAGCTGATCGAGGACGTCGGCTTCGACCAGTCGTTCTCCTTCATCTACTCGCGTCGCCCCGGCACGCCGGCCGCCGACCTGGAAGACAACGTCTCCAGCGAGGAAAAGCACGCCCGCCTGTCGCGCCTGCAGGCGACGATCAACGACAACGCCCGCAAGATCGGCCAGACCATGGTCGGCAGCGTGCAGAGCGTGCTGGTCGAAGGTCCTTCGAAGAAGGATCCGAATGAGCTGACCGGCAAGACCGAGAACATGCGCTCGGTGAACTTCCCGGGCCATCCGCGCCTGGTCGGCCAGTTCGTCGACGTGGTGATCACCGAGGCGCTGAGCAACTCGCTGCGCGGTCGCGTGGCCATGGGCGAGCTCGAGGTCGCCTGACGCGTCAATCCCTTCTCCCGCGAGCGGGAGAAGGTGCCCGGCGGGCGGATGAGGGCGTTGCCCTACTTCGCGGCGCTATACACCGCGCGACCGTCGACGTACGTCGCTTCAACGGTCAACTCGCGCAAGCGCGCCGGCGGGATCGCCAGCGGGTCTTCTTTCAGCACGACGAAATCGGCGCGCTTGCCGACCTCGAGGCTGCCGACTTCCGCCTCGGCGAATCCCGCGTAGGCGGCATCGAGGGTGAAGCCACGCAGCGCTTCGAACGCGGTCAGCTTCTCCTGCGGGAACCAGCCACCGACCGGCAGACCGTGCGAGTCGGCGCGCGTGGCCGCCGCATAGAGTCCGAAGCGCGGGTCCACCGACTCCACCGGGAAGTCCGATCCCAGCGCCAGGCGCGCGCCGCTGTCGCGCAGCTGGCGCCAGGCGTAGGCGCCGACGATCCGCTGCGGCCCGACGCGGTCCTGCGCCCACGGCATGTCGCTGGTGGCGTGGGTGGGCTGCATCGAGGCGATCACGTGCAGCTGCGCCAGCCGCGGCAGATCCTGAGGCGTCAGCACCTGCGCGTGTTCGATGCGCCAGCGATGGTCGCCCGCCGAATCCGCACCCAGCGCCTTCGCATAGGCTTCGAGCACTTCGTGGTTGCCACGGTCGCCGATGGCGTGCGTCGCCACCTGCACGCCGCAGCCCTTGGCCTTGATAGCAGCGGCCAGCAACGCATCGGGCGACATCAGCATCAGGCCGCGATTGCCGTGGTCGTCGCTGTAGTCCTGCACCATCGCCGCGCCGCGACTGCCGAGCGCGCCGTCCGCATACAGCTTGACGGTGCGCATCTGCAGGCGGCCCGACGCGTGCCGGTAAAGGCCATCGCGGCAGATCTGCGCGAGCGCGTCGCCGTCGCCGGCCGCCATCGCGGTGATGCGCAACGGCATCTGGTTGCGATCGGCCAGGTGCTGGTAACGCCGCAACTCGGCCAGGCTGACGCCGGCGTCGTGCACGCCGGTCAGGCCGTGTTCGACGGCGGACTGCATGCCCAGCACCAGCGCGCGTTCGGCCGTGGCGTCATCGAGCGGCGGTCGCGATTCGTCGACCAGGGCCATGGCGCCGTCGACGAAGATGCCGGTGGGTTTGCCGGCGGCATCGCGCTCGATGCGGCCGCCGTCGGGCTGCCAGCTGCCGGCGAGGTCGCGCTTGACCGCACGCAGCGCCGCGCTGTTGGCCCAGCCGGCATGGCCGTCGATGCGTTCCAGCCAGACCGGCCGATCGGGGAAGGCCGCGTCGAGGTCGGCAGCGGTCGGGAAGCGCTTCTCGGGCCAGTCGTTCTGGTCCCAGCCGCGCCCGATCAGCCAGGCATCGGCCGGCAGCTTGGTGGCGAACTCGCGCAGGCGCTTGATCACCTCGTCCTTGCTGGTCGAATCGACCAGGTCGGCGGTGAGCATCGTCAGCCCCAGGCCGGAGACGTGCGCGTGCGCGTCGATCAGGCCGGGAATGACCGTGGCGTCCGCCGCGTCGATCCGCCTGGCCTTGGGGTAGCGCTTGATCAGCGCGGCGGTGTCGCCCAGGGCGAGGATCCGTCCGCTGTCGTCGTAGGCCAGTGCCTGCACGCGCGGCTGGGCGGAGGCCATCGTGTGGATCCGGGCCGCGCTCAAAACCGTGACTTCGGCGGCGTTCGCGCTACCTGCCAGCGCCAGCAGCAACGTCGAAATGGTCAATCCAAGCTTTTGCATCACGCCCTCCCCAGGCGATCGGAGCCTGGCGACTTTGCGCAATGATGCGATGAGGTGCAAGTCGCACCGTCATCCCGGCGAACGCCGGGATCCATCTCGCTCCTGCCCGCCAGCTGCAACGGCAAACTGGATCCCGGCTTTCGCCGGGATGACGGCGTGGAGGGAGCGGAGAGGTCTCAATCCAGCCGCTTGCGGAACCGCATGATCGCCGCCGTCATCATCACGGTGATGAAAACCAGCAGCGCCAGCACCTCCGGCCACAGCTCGACGAGGTTCGCGCCGCGAAGCATCACGCCGCGGATCAGGCGCAGGAAGTGCGTCAGCGGCAGCACCTCGGCCAGCCACTGCACGATCCTGGGCATGCCGGCGAACGGGAACATGAAGCCCGACAGCAGGATCGACGGCAGGAACACGAAGAACGTCATCTGCATCGCCTGGAACTGCGACTGTGCCTTGGTCGAGATCAGCAGGCCGAGGGTCAGGTTGGCGATGATCAGCAGCACCGAGGCCAGGTAGACATCCAGCAGGCTGCCGCGGATCGGCACGTCGAACAGCCAAACGCCCAGCAGGATCACCAGCGTGGTCTGGATCAGTCCGATGCCGGCATACGGCAGCACTTTGCCGATCATCAGCTCGCTGCTGCTCAGCGGCGTGGCGATCAGCAGTTCCATGTTGCCGCGCTCGCGCTCGCGGACGATCGCCACGCCGGTGAACATCACCATGGTCATGGTCAGGATGATGCCGATCAGGCCCGGCACGATGTTCACCGCCGATCGCCGCTCGGGGTTGTAGAAGCTGACCACGCCGATCTGCCCGGCGGCCACCTGACCGGTGCCGCCGCGCGTGGGGGCGAGGTTATTGGTCGGCGTGTTGCTCAGCGGCAGCTGCGCCAGTTGCACCGCCGCGCTCTGCACGACGGTGTCGCTGCCGTCGACCAGCACCTGCACCGCCTCGCGTCCTTCGAAGCGGCGACGCTCGAAGTCCGGCGGGATCACCACGCCGATGCTGATTTCGCCGCGACGCAACTGTTCCATGAGTTCCTGCGGCGAAGTCGCGCTGAACGTCGGGTCGATCACCCCGGTGGCGATCATGTCCATGACCACCGCGCGCGATCCAGCGGTGTTGGCCTGGTCGGCGATGCCGGTTTCCAGGCCGCGCAGGTTGAGATTGATCGCATAGCCGAACAGCACCAGCTGCATCACCGGGATGCCGACGATCATCGCCAGCGTGATGCGGTCGCGGCGCATCTGCCGCAACTCCTTCTGCACGATCGCGAACATGCGGCGCAGGTTCATGCGGCACGCTCCTGCGGTTTCTCTGCACGACCGCGCGTGGAGGCGACGAACACGTCCTCCAGGTTCGGATGCGTGGCCGCTACCGTCGCCTCCAGCCCGGCATCGGTCAGCGCCTTCTGCAGCCGTGCCGCGGCCTCGCCGTTGCTTTCATTCAACACCCGCAGCGTGTTGCCGATCTGCGCGACGCTCAGCACGCCCGGTACGTTGACCAGCATCTGCTGGGCGCGCCGCGGCTGCGCCGCCAGCACCTCGACCGTGCGTCCGGCCAGTGCATGGGTGAGGTCGTCCGGCGTTCCGTCGGCCACCAGCACGCCGCGATCGAGGATTGCAATGCGATGGCAGCGCTCGGCCTCGTCCATGTAGTGGGTCGAGACCAGGATGGTGGTGCCTGCGTCGGCGAGATCGAAGAGCTTTTCCCAGAAGTCGCGGCGCGACTCCGGATCGACCGCGCTGGTAGGCTCGTCCAGGAACAGCAGCTCGGGGTTCTGGATCACCGCGCCAGCCAGCGCCAGGCGCTGCTTCTGGCCACCGCTCATGGTGCCGGCCAGCTGCTTCTGGCGATCGGCGAAGTGGTACTGCTCGACCAGTTCGTCGATGCGCTTTGCCGCCTTCGCGCGGGGGATGTCCTGCACGGCGGCGAGGAACTCGAGGTTCTCGCGCACCGTCAGGTCATCGAACAGGGAGAACTTCTGCGTCATGTAGCCGATGCGCTTGCGCAGCTCCTCGGCCTGCTCGGGAATGCGCAGGCCGAGTACTTCGACATCGCCTTCGCTCGGCGTCAGCAAGCCGCAGAGCATGCGGATGGTGGTGGTCTTGCCCGAGCCGTTGGGCCCGAGGAAACCGTAGACATTCGCGCGCGGCACGCTCAGGTCGACATGGTCGACCGCGGCCAGCGAGCCGAAGCGCTTGGTCAGGCCGCGCGCGCGGATGGCCAGCTCGTCCGCGCCTGCGTTCATTTCGTGCCAGCCCCGAATTCGACCCGCACCGGCAGTCCCGCCGGCAGGTCCGTGGTCTTGCCGCCGACCAGTTCGACCTCCGCCAGATAGCTCAGCCGTGCGGCGTCCTTGCCGATCAGCGCGTAGTACGGGGTGAAGCTTGCCTCGTTGCGGATCATCCGCACGCGGCCCTCGAGCGAGCCGTCGCGGCCGTCGATGAACACCCGCGCGGACTGGCCGACGCGCACGTCGGCGCGGATCGGCTCGGGCACGTAGACACGTGCATACGGCGCATCGCCGACGAGCATGATCGCCAGCGGCGCGCCCACCGGCGCCTGGTCGCCAAGGCGGTACGGCAGGCTGTCGACCACGCCGGCACGCGGCGCGATGAGGTCGAGTTTGTGCAGCGTCACTTCCTGCGAAGCGGCTTGCGCGGTGGCGGCGGCCAGCGCCGATTCGCCCTGTGCGATCTGTTCGATGCGGGTACCGCGCTCGAGTTCGAGCAGCGCCGCCTGCGCAGCGCGCACCTGCGCCTGCGAGTTGCCGGCAGCGGCGCGTGCACGGTCGACGTCGGAAGCGGCGACGAGTTGCTGCCGACCCAGCGGCTGCAGGCGCGCGTAGAACGCACTTGCGTCGGCGGCTTCGGCCTGCGCCGCGGCGAGGTTGGCACGGGCCTGGGCGATGTCTTCGCTACGCGGGCCGGCTTCCAGTTCCGCCAGCACGTCACCGGCCTGGCGGGCCTGTGCCTGCAGCGCCGCCAGCTCGGCCTGCGTGCGGGTGACTTCGAGCTGCACCAGGCGCGCGCCGGCCTTGACCCGCTGCCCCTCGCGCACGTCGATGCGGACGATGCGCTCCGGCGCCGTCGCCGGCAAGGCGATGCGGTCCCATTCCAGCGTGCCCAGTGCCTGCGGCGGTTCCTTGCGGCAGCCGGCGAGCAGCACGATGCATGCAAGGCCCAGCCAGGCGCCCGGCGTTGTCGAGTGTTTGTTCGTGTTCATGGCTTCGTTCGCTTGTCCAACGCGTGTCATCCCACACCAAGGCCGCGGTCCAGCAGCGCCAGCGTGTGCCGGCGCAGTGCATCGAAATCCAGGTCGTCGGCCTGGAACATGCGGCGCCAGATCGGGGCGCCGGCCGCGGGAAACAGGGTCAGACCGACCAGCGACACCATCAGCAGGCGCGGGTCGAGGTCCTCGTTCAATTCGCCGCGCTGCTGCGCCTGGGCGAAGCGCGCGGCCATCATCAGCGGCATCTGCGGGCCGATCCGTTCGAACAGGACCTCGCGCAGGGCACCGCCTTCGCACAGGACCTCGCGCACCCAAAGCGCCGGCAGCCAGGGATGCTCGGCAACCAGCAGGCCGATGCCCTTCACGAATGCAGCGACCAGGTCGGCGATGTCGTCGCCGGCATGCATGAGCGGTTCGCGCAGGCGCGCGAACGCGGGCAGCACGCGCTCGGCGACCGCCGCCTCCTGCAGCTGCGCCTTGTCGCCGAAGTAGTAGTGCAGCAGCGCCGGCGTGACGCCGGCCTCGGTGGCGATTGCACGCAACGGGGTAGCCGCGATGCCCTGCCGGGCAAAGCAGGCGATGGCGCCGTCGAGCAGGCGCTCGCGCAGGTCGGGGCTATCCGGGCCGGGGCGGCCGGGGGCCCGGCGGACCGCGCCTTTGGGGGCCTTGGCCGACTTGCTGGCCTTCGCGGCCCTGGTTTTGGGGGACTCTGTCATGGGCGCTATATTTAATTCAATGATTAATTAGTTTCAACTCCAAGCCGACGAACGGTCAGCGGGCGGCCGCCCGACCGCCCGGAGCTGCAAGCACTGGCGGCGCGCCCTGCCCTATCGTGTTGCCTGCCATCGCCTGAGATCGCCGTTGCCATGCCCGACCCTGCTCCCGCTCCCGGCCTGCTCCAGCGCTGCGCACTGGGCCTGTGGTTCTGCGCCATCGCCGCACTCGGGTTGCTGCGCTATGCGATGCGCTACCTGCGCGACGGCGAGCATGCCGGCGATGCGGTGATGTGGCTGTGGCTGGTCGGCTCGCTAGTCGTCGGTGCCATCGGCGTGCGACTGGTCTACCGCGCGCTGAAATCCCCGTCCCCGCCGCCGCGCGACTAGTCCACCGGACGCTTTCAAGCGGCGAGCGTTTTGCGAAATCGCCCGAGCAGGCGCAAGCTGTTTGCCCCCCGACGCGCAAGCGAGTGCGTCCCCCCGTTCGCCACGGAAGACACTTCCTCTCGATGTCCTCTCGAACCACTTCCGAATTCGCCCTCGAACCTGCCGAGGCAGAACGCCTGGCCAACCTCACCGGCCCGTTCGACGGCCACCTGCGCATGATCGAACTGCGCCTGGGCGTGGAGATCGCCAATCGCGGAAACGTCTTCCGCGTCGTCGGACCGCCGCTGGCGGTCAACCAGGCCGAGCGACTGCTGCGCGACCTGTGGCGTGATGCCGCTGACGAAACGCTGACCGAACCTGCGATCCACCTGCGCCTGACCGAGATCGATGCCGACGGCGTCGCCAACGACGACGTCGAACCGCAGGAAGTGAGCATCCGCGTCAAGCGCGGCACGATTCGCGGCCGCGGCGCCAACCAGGCCAAGTACCTGCACGCGATCGCCACCCACGACATCAACTTCGGCATCGGTCCGGCCGGCACCGGCAAGACCTTCCTTGCCGTCGCCAGCGCGGTGGAAGCACTGAACGAAGCACGCGTGCAGCGCCTGATCCTGGTGCGCCCCGCGGTGGAGGCCGGCGAGAAGCTCGGCTTCCTGCCGGGCGACCTGACCCAGAAAGTCGACCCCTACCTGCGCCCGCTGTACGACGCGCTCTACGAGATGCTCGGCGTGGAAAAGGTGGTCAAGCTGCTGGAGAAGAACGTCATCGAGATCGCGCCGCTGGCCTACATGCGCGGACGCACGCTTAACGATGCCTACGTGATTCTCGACGAAGCGCAGAACACCTCGATCGAGCAGATGAAGATGTTCCTGACCCGAATCGGCTACGGCAGCACTGCCGTCGTCACCGGCGACCTGACCCAGATCGATTTGCCCAAGCACCAGAAGTCCGGCCTGCGCGATGCGCTGGACGTGCTGCGTGGCGTCAACGGCATCAGCTTCACCTTCTTCGAATCGCGCGACGTGGTACGCCACCCGCTCGTCGCGCGGATCGTCAACGCCTATGACGCCCGCGACGCGAGGGATGCCGACGCTGGCGACGCGCGGCCCGGCCCGCCCAAATGAGCGCAGACCTATGACCCGGGGTCCTATCCGACTGGACGTTTCGATCACCTACGCGGTGCCGCGCACCGGCATCCCGGCAGCGGTGAGTTTCCGCAAATGGGTGGCCGCCGCCCTGGAAAGCCGCATCCGCGAAGCCGACCTGGCCATCCGCATCGTCGGCACCAAGGAAGGTCGCGCGCTCAACCGCCATTACCGCGGCAAGGACTACGCGACCAACGTGCTCAGCTTCCCCGCCGAACTGCCCGACGGCCTGCCCAAGGGCGTGAAGCTGCCGCTGCTGGGCGACCTGGTGATCTGCGCACCGGTGGTCGCGCGCGAGGCCAAGGAACAGAAGAAGCCGCTCGCCGCCCACTACGCCCACCTCACCGTCCATGGCGCCCTGCACCTGCTGGGCTGGGACCACGAGGACGAGAAGGAGGCGATCTGCATGGAGCAGCTCGAGCGCGAGATCCTGGCCGGGATGGGGATCGAGGACCCGTACCGGGACGAGTGAGCGTGCCCCGGGTGGCGGCGACACTGGATCAGCCTGTCCCAGGCCCGAAACCCACCCCAGCCGCTTCCGAGGTAGACTCCTCCCGTCGCCCTTCCCCCTGGGCGCCTTCAAGAACGCAATGTCCGAGGACGACAGTAGTAGCTTCCACGCGCAGGAAACCCACGAGCGGCGGCACCACGAGAAGCCGCGCTCCTGGCTCGAACGCATCAGTTCGGCGCTTTCCGGCGAACCCACCACCCGCGAGGACCTGGTCGAACTGCTGCGCGACGCGCAAGCCGACGGCCTGATCGCCGCCGACACCCTGCGCATGATGGAAGGCGCGATCGCGGTGTCCGACCTGACCGTGGGCGACGTGATGATCCCGCGCTCGCAGATGGTCTCGTTGCCGGCCGACGGCAAGTTCCTCGACCTGATGCGACAGGTGGTCGAGTCCGGCCATTCGCGCTTCCCGGTCCACGGCGACGACAAGGACGAGATCCTTGGCGTGCTGCTGGCCAAGGACCTGCTGCGCGGCGTCGTCGCCGACTTCGGCCCCGGAAACGTCCACGAGCTGCTGCGTCCGGCGGTGCTGATCCCCGAGTCCAAGCGCCTGAACGTGCTGCTGCGCGAGTTCCGCCAGTCGCGCAACCACATGGCGATCGTGATCGACGAGCACGGCGGTGTCGCCGGCCTGGTCACCATCGAGGACGTCCTGGAGCAGATCGTCGGCGAGATCGACGACGAGCACGACGACGCCGAGGACCCCAGCGCCCTCATCGCCGCGCAGGCCGACGGCCAGTTCGTGGTCGACGCGCTCACGCCCATCGCCGACTTCAACGAGCGCTTCAGTGCCGACTTCGACGACGACGAATACGACACCATCGGCGGCCTGGTCACGGCCGCGATCGGCCACCTGCCCGAAGCCGGCGAGGAACTCACCCTCGGTCGCTTCGTGTTCCGCGTCTCCGGCGCCGACGCGCGCCGCGTGCACGCCTTCCACGTTGGCGTCCTGTCGGATGCGTGACGGGTTGGGGTGGGGGCGAACGAAGCGGATCACGCTGGGTTTCCTGCTGGCGTTGCTGGCCCTGTTCGCCACCCAAGCCTTCGCCGCCACGCCCCGCATCGGCGTGGCGACGATGCAGCCCGGCGAAATCTTTTTCGAGCGTTTCGGCCACAACGCGATAGTGGTTGTCGACCCCGACACCGGCGCCGCGACTTCCTACAACTTCGGTTTCTTCGACCCGAGCGAGCCGGACTTCATCAGCCGCTTCGTCCGCGGCCACATGCGCTACCAGCTGGCGGCACTGCCGTTCGAGCAGGACCTGCTGCAGTACCGTGCCGAAGGCCGCGGCGTCGACGTGCAGTGGCTCGACCTGAGCGACGCGCAGGCGAACGAACTGGCCGCCGCCCTGGCCGAGAACGCCAAGCCCGAGAACGCGCACTACGCCTACCAGTACTTCGACGACAACTGCAGCACGCGCGTGCGCGATTCGCTCGACCGCGTGCTCGGCGGCGGCCTGCGCCGCCAGATCGAAGGCCGCTCGCACGGCAGCACCTACCGCAGCGAGGCCGTGCGCCTGGCTTCGCCGGCATGGTGGATGTGGCTGGGGTTCGACGTCGGCCTGGGTCCGTCCTCGGACAAGCCGCTGCCGGTGTGGAACGAGTCGTACGTGCCGATGCGCCTGGCCGCGGCCCTGCGCGAAGTGAAGAACAGCGAAGGCCGGCCGCTGGTGAAATCCGAGCAGCCGATCCTTCCGCACCGCCTGCCGCCGGAACCGCAGGAGCCGCCGCCGCGCTGGTGGCCGTGGTGCCTGGTCGGCCTCGCCCTCGGCATCGCCGCGGCGTGGGCCGGTCGCCGGCAGCCGCGGGTACTGGCTGCGGTCGCCTTGCCGTTCTGGACGTTGTCGGGCGTGCTCGGCGCGCTGATGCTGTTCATCTGGCTCGGCACCCAGCACCGCTACGGCTGGGCCAACAACAACCTGCTGCTGCTGAGCCCGCTGGCGTGGCTGCTGCTGCCGGGCGGATGGCGAGTGCTGCGCGGGCGCGATCCGGGTCCTTGGTTCCGGCGCTGGCTGGCCGTGCTGGCCGTGGCCGCGGTGGCGGCGCTGTTCCTGTACTGGCTGCCGGTGTACCCGCAACGCAACGCGCACTGGGTCGCGCTGATGCTGCCGATCCAGCTGGGCCTGTGGCTGGCCTTCCGGCGCCCCCGGTAAGAAATCGCCGGGTTGCCGTGCCGGCCTGAGGCGGGCAGGATCGCGCCATGAAAGATCCCACCCTCCCCCAGTGCGTGGTCAACTGCGCCGCCTACACCCGCGACGGCAAGCGCCGCGACATCACCCTGGACCAGATCAGCGACGTCCTCGCCGTCGATGACGGCACCTTCGTCTGGGTCGGCCTGTACGAGCCGGGCGATGACATCCTCGAGAAGCTGCAGGAGGAATTCTGCCTCCACGACCTGGCCATCGAGGACGCGCGCAACGCGCACCAGCGCCCGAAGATCGAGACCTACGGCAACTCGTTGTTCATCGTCGTACACACCGCGCAGAGTGTTGACAGCCACATCCGCTTCGGCGAAAGCCACATGTTCGTCGGTGAGCGCTACCTGGTCACCGTGCGCCATGGCGCGTCGACCAGCTACGCCCCCGCGCGCGCGCGCTTCGAGCGCGACCCGGATGACATCGCCCACGGCCCCGCCGCGGCCCTGTACGTGGTGCTGGACCAGATCGTCGACAACTTCCTGCCGATCGTCCAGGAGTTCAGCCAGGACCTCAACGAGCTCGAGCAGGACATCTTCGCCGACGAGTTCCGCAAGGACACCGTCAAGAAGCTCTACGAGCTCAAACGCGAACTGACCCGCCTGCGCATGGCGGTGGCACCGCTGCAGGACATCCTCGGCCAGCTCGCGCGCGCACGTGGCGCAATGATCGACGAGGAGAGCGCGCTGTACTTCCGCGACGTACTCGACCACGTCGTGCGCATCAACGAGTCCACCGACACCCTGCGCGAAATGCTCACCGCGGCGATGAGCGTGAACCTGTCCCTGGTCACCATCTACCAGGGCGAAGTGGTAAAGCGCCTGGCCGGCTGGGCCGCGCTGCTGGCCGCGCCCACGCTGATCGCCAGCTGGTACGGCATGAACTTCGAGGCCATGCCCGAACTGCATGGTCGCTACAGCTACGCGATCCTGATCGGCGTCACGGTTCTGGTGTGCCTGGTGCTCTTCGGTTTCCTGCGCCGGGCCAAGTGGCTGTAAACGCAGGGATTTGCCTCCTGGTTAGACCAAAGTCTCAGGTTTCATTGCGCACTGCGCATTGACCCGGTGCCATCGCCGGCGCGACCCTTCGGTGATCCTTACGGAGGGGTGTCATGAAAGCATTGTCCTGGCTTGGCTGGGTCGCGCTCGCGGTCCTTGCCGTGTTCTGCATCGGCACGATCGCCCTGCACCGTGGCGAGACCATCAGCGCGATGTGGCTGGTGGTGGCCTCGGTCTCGGTGTTCACCATCGCGTACCGCTTCTACGGTCTGTACATCGCGCGCAACGCGCTGATGGTCGATGCCACCCGCGCGACGCCGGCATGGCGCCGCAACGACGGCCTCGATTACGTCCCCACTCCGCGCAGCGTGCTGTTCGGCCACCACTTCGCCGCGATCGCCGGCGCCGGCCCGCTGGTGGGTCCCGTGCTGGCCGCGCAGATGGGTTACCTGCCCGGCACGTTGTGGATCCTGTTCGGCGTGGTCCTGGCCGGTGCGGTCCAGGACATGCTGGTGCTGTTCTTCTCCACGCGCCGTGACGGCCGCTCGCTCGGCGAGATGATCCGCGCCGAGATGGGGCCGGCTGCCGGCGTGATCTCGATGATCGGCATCCTGATGATCATGGTGATCCTGCTGGCGGTGCTGGCACTGGTCGTGGTCAAGGCGCTCGCCGACAGCCCGTGGGGCACCTTCACGGTGGCGATGACCATTCCCATCGCGATCCTGATGGGCCTGTACCTGCGCTACTTCCGTCCGGGCCGGATCATGGAAGTGTCAGTGATTGGCTTCGTCCTGCTGATCCTGGCGATCTGGAGCGGCGGCAAGGTCGCGGCGAGCCCGGACTGGGCGCCGATGTTCCACTTCACCGGTACCACCCTGGCCTGGCTGATGATCGGTTACGGCTTCATCGCCGCGGTGCTGCCGGTGTGGCTGCTGCTGGCCCCGCGCGACTACCTGTCGACCTTCCTCAAGATCGGCACGGTGCTGGTGCTGGCACTGGCGATCCTGATCGCCATGCCGGACCTGCAGATGCCGGCGATGACCACGTTCGTCGACGGCACCGGCCCGGTGTTCAGCGGCAAGCTCTTCCCGTTCCTGTTCATCACCATCGCGTGCGGCGCGGTCTCGGGCTTCCACTCGCTGATCAGCTCCGGCACCACGCCCAAGATGATCTCCAACGAATCGCAGATTCCGCTGATCGGTTACGGCGGCATGCTGATGGAAGCCTTCGTGGCGATCATGGCGCTGATTGCTGCCTGCGTGCTGCAGCCGGGCGTCTACTTCGCGATGAATGCACCGGCCGCGCTGATCGGCACCACGGCCGAGTCCGCGGCCGCGGCGATCTCGAGCTGGGGCTTCGTGCTCACGCCTGACATCCTCACCGCCACCGCCAAGGAAATCGGCGAGACCACCATCCTCTCGCGCACCGGCGGCGCGCCGACGCTCGCGGTCGGCATGGCGCAGATCCTGCACGGCCTGATCCCCGGCGAAGGCATGATGGCGTTCTGGTACCACTACGCGATCCTGTTCGAGGCCCTTTTCATCCTGACCACGGTCGATGCCGGCACGCGCGTGGCGCGCTTCATGATCCAGGAGCTGATCGGCCTGGCCTACGCGCCGTTCAAGCAGACCGAAAGCTGGGCGGCGAACGTGGCCTGCACCGCATTGGCGGTCGCGCTGTGGGGCTACTTCCTCTACCAGGGCGTGGTCGATCCACTGGGCGGCATCAACACCCTGTGGCCGTTGTTCGGCATCGCCAACCAGATGCTCGCCGGCCTGGCGCTGGTGTTCTGCAGCGTGGTGATGGTGAAGATGAAGCGCGAGAAGTTCCTGTGGATCCCGCTGATCCCGACCGCGTGGCTGCTGATCTGCACGCTGACCGCCGGCTGGCAGAAGCTGTTCCACCCGGAGCCGAAGATCGGCTTCATCGCCAACGCCCGCAAGTTCGCCGACGCCGCCGCGCGCGGCGAGGTGCTGGCACCGGCGAAGTCGATGGACGACATGTCGCGGGTGATCTTCAACAACTACCTCGACGCCGGCCTGTGCGCACTGTTCGTGTTCGTGGTGCTGGCGACGGTCTACTTCGGCTTCAAGGCAGCGTTGGCGGCACGCCGCAGCAACGCTCCGACGGCCAAGGAGAGTGAGTATGTCGCGTTCGATGCGGTCGCTCGCTGAGGCCGGCATGCTGGGTCTGGAGCTGCTCGCACGCTGGTGGCGTGCGGCAGCCCAGACCGCGCGCCTGGCCATCGGCATTCCCGACTACGACAACTATGTCGAGCACATCCAGCGCAACCACCCGGATCGGCTGCCGATGAGCCGCGACGAGTTCTTCCACGAGCGGATGATGGCGCGCTACGGCAAGGGCCGTTCGCGCTGCTGCTGACCGGCTTGAAGCCTCTCTCCCGCTCGCGGGGTAAGAGGACACCGCTTGCGAGCCATCGGCTCGCGTGGCCTCGAACGCCCGAGCGCTGTGCGCTCGGGCCGGTGCGGGTTGAGGTGAGAGCCTGCGAGGTCAGCCTGCCGCTGCCGCCTGCGCCCGCACCACATAATCCTGATACGCCGGGATCGCGATCGCCGCGAGGATGGCCAGCCCCATCACGCCCACGATGACTACCAGCGACCAGATCGACCACTTGCGCTGAACGCGCTGGAAGTGCTCGACGCTGTCCCAGCGCTTGTTGCGCCATGCCCACTCGCGGCCCTTGATGCCGAGGACGATCGACATCACGAAGCCGACGTACGGAATGAAGCAGAGCAGGCCGATCCAGGTGCGGTTGCTCACCGCCCAGATCCAGTTGAGCAGGAACGCGCCCCAGCTCCACCCTGCGACGCCCGGCGGGATCGTAGCGTCCTTGCCCATGCCGGATGTGTTGTCGCCGCCCATCGACAGTTCGGCCAGCGTTGCGGCCGGCGCCTGATACGGATTCTGCATTTGGTTTCCCCTTGGTCTTACGGTTTTGTGCCGACCTCGCGGTCGACCGAATGGATGGCGCCGGATAAGTCGGTGCCGCGGCGCCCTCCCCAGGACTCCGCCCGCAGGATAGTCGCGGCCGACGGCCCGCCGCCAGTGGGCGCCGTGACGGCCGCGGTTCGTCAGTTACACCATTGCCGCTCGCAGGGCTGGCCGTCGCCGTTCCCGTCCATCTGTGTGTTCGGGCAGTGCTGCAGGAAGTACTTCGCCTCCGCGCACGAAGTCATCTGAAAGCACATGGTGCGACCGTCGCACTTGAACTGCGCGACCACCGGCGACGCGGCGACGCGGGCGACCGGCGTGGCAACGACACTTTCGACGGGCGACGAGCTGACGAACTCACGATAGCCGTACATCGCGATTGCAGCGATGGCGGCGGCCGTGAGCACACCCGTCAGGCTGATGCGAACCCGTGCAGGCGCGGGGCGATGACGCGGCGTGCTCTTGGCGGCGCTACCGGTCCGCATGACCCGGATGGCGCGCACTTTGCCGTCAGGGCCGGCCTGCGTTTCGAAGGAAATCAGCTCACCCTCCGTGGGACGCGGGCCGCCCGAGGGAAACGAAGAGACATGGACGAAAATCTCGGCTGTTCCCTGCGCCGGCGTGATGAAGCCGAAGCCGCGGTCGTCGTTCCACTTCGAAAGTGTGCCGTGTGTTCGCGCGCCCATGCTGTCGCTCGTCAGGCCTGCTGGAACTCGGGCAGGAACGAGACGTCCATGTAGTAGCGGTCGCTGCGCTGTGGATCGATGTGGACAACGACGTGCTCGTGCCTGATGAACACCGCCGGGTCGTTCCAGAGGTTCCAGCTTCGGAATATCCGGACCTCACCCGTGACCGGATCCACCCACTGCGCCTCGATCCGGTACGGCGAACCACCGTTCACCTGGAACAACCCGCCGGCCAGGACACGGGTGATCCTGGCCTCCAACGCTGTGCCGTGCTGCAGCAGACGACTTGCGAAGCTGCGCTGTCGCCATCGCCAGAACATGATCGAAAGGCCGATGCAGGCCACGGCGACGCCTATCAATGATTCCAATGGCTTCGCCGAGAACAGCAGCGTCGCGGCAAGACCGCTGCCGAAGAACAGCAGCGCGCTCGATGCGAAGGTTGAAGTGGGATAGCCAGAGACGCGACTCATGGCCGCGCCGCCCGAAGGACGCCGAAGACGTTCCGATTCAAGGAGCCCCCTTTAGCCCCAATCCCCCGGGGAAGACGCTATCACCTGGCCTGGCGATCGACAACAGGACGGCGGAGGCCATTCCGGGTGGACTGCCGAACCCCGCTTCAGGGCGCCAGCACACTCCCGCACAGCTCGACGAACGCGTCGCCCTTGAAGCGCATGCCCAGCGTGTGCTCCTCGTCCCACGCGGCGGTGTAGCCGAGTTCGGTCGTGAGATGGCCGCTTAGCGGCAGCACGGCAATGTACTGCAGCGAAACGTGCGGCCAGACACCAGCGGGCGTGGTGATGCCGGGAAATCCGTCACCCGCCTCCTCGCCAGCCGCCAATGATTCGGCATAGGGCTGGTAGTGCTCGAACATCGCGGTTTCGATCGTGGCACGCCAACCGGCAAGCCTGGCCTGCACTTCGTTTGCGACGGCCAGCGCCATGGGATCGGGCTCGGCTCGGGTTCCGGCCAGCACCAGCGGCGCCGAACCGGATTCGAGCTGGATGCTGCCGCGCCAGAAGCCGCGCCAGCGAACCAGCTCACCAAGCATCGGATCGGAAAATGGAGCTGACTGGAACAGTCCGAACATGCAATCCCCGATAGTCGCTTTCGCGCGGCCCTACCCCTCGCGGATCCTGACCGGCCGCGATCAAAGACTCAAGACCCCGGACACGCATGTGCGCTCTGGCGACACCGAGGTTCAACGAACTGGGTCCGTGGTCACTGCTGCCCCAAACGTGAGCCAGTCGCCGTCGGGCATGCGGACTTGGAATTCACGCTGACGCCAGGGCCGATTCATCAGTGGCTCGACCCGGTCACCCGGCAGCGATGCAAGCGCCGGAGCGAGTTCGTCATGCAGCGCATCAATGTCGGCGACATCGATGTAGACCGCCACGCGAGCCTTGCCATCGGCAGTGAGTCTGCGCGCTGGCTCCTCCAGCAGGCGCAGGCCACAACCGGCGAGCTCGATGTAGGCGTAGTTGCTCTCCCGGAACCTGAGCTCGAACCCGAGCTTGCAGAAGAACGCCAGCGCCTCCTGCAGATCCGGCACATGCAGAAAGGGAGTGATCTGATGGACTGCGGTCATGCACCCCCCTTCAGGCCAGCAACCGAATCACGGCAGGTTCGGTTTGAACGAACGTTCAGGCCACGGCCGCGCTGCGCGGCTGCGTTGATCCGGAACGCCACCCCAGGATCCGGGCAGGCAGGAAAAGGATAGCCCCCAACAGTGCGAACAGCGCAGAGAACGTGACGCCGACGAGACGAAACGGAAGGGATACCAGCCAGGCAATGGGCCAGAGGACCAACGCCAGCAGCGCCAGCGGCCAGCAAAGAACGAACAGGATGCACCACGCGACAATGGCAATGAGCGCCTTCATACCCAGTCTCCCTGTGACTGACAGAAGTGGGGACGTTGCCGGCCGTAAAGGCCTTTAGCAACCAGCCTGCGACGTACCGGCCAGAATCCCCGACGAGGCACCGCATACGGCGATGGAACCTGGTTGCCCATCGCCTGAGTCATGCGAGCCGCGGCGCTGGCCTCAGTACGCGACCGACCAGGTGGCCATCGCCCCACTCCAGATTTCCCCATGCTCCCGGCGCGAATCGACGTTGAGGCCGAGGACGCCACGACGACCGAACCGCGCGTCGAAGCCGAGGCCGAACACGCCGGCTTCGCGCGCGAGACCCTCGACATCCACCGGCGCCCATGCATCCACCGCGGAGAAGCGGGCCTGCAGCTCCTCGCCGGACGTTGACAGCATGCGCTGCCATTCCAGTCGCCCGTGCAAGCGCCAGGTGACCGGGCCGATGCTGCCTTCCTGCTGCAGGCGAGTGCCGAGGTGTGCCTGCGCTGCATGCAGCGTCGAGTCCTGCGTGGTCAGGCCGAAACCGGCGGCGCCGGATTCATCAAAGCCATTGCGTTCGAACTGCATGCCCTGCGCACCGCCGTAGAGCGTGACAGAACCGCTGTTCCATGCCAGTGGCATTCCCGCCTGCAGGCCCGCCGTCGCATAGCGCTGCGTGTAGTCGGTGCCGACACGGAAAGCGTTCGCGCCGAGCAGGACTTCGCGCCGGGTCCAACGCTGCATCTGACCGAACGACGTCGTGCCGAGCAGGTAACCGCTGCCCAGCGCCCAAGTGGCGTAGAGCTGGCCGTCGTATTGGCGATTCACTTCGCGATCGCCACGTTGTGCGTGGTAAGCCGTGCCATTCACTTCGGACAGCGCAGCGCCAACCGTCAGGCGATTGTCGTGGCGCAGGTCCATGCCCATCGTCCAACCCTGGGCATCCATGTCGAAGCGACCCATCTCACGGCGCGAGCGCAGTTCATCCGTCCAGATGCCGGCAGGCCCCTCGCGAAGTGCGTCGATTCGCGACTCCAGCGCGTGTCGATTGTCCTCGATCGCCATCGTGGCAAACGGCAGGTCGGCACCATGCAGCTCGCCCGAAAGGCTGTCGAGCGATTCCTGCAGTGCACCTTGATCGGCGATGCGCTGCAGCGTGCCTGCGCCATTGGCGAACGCGGCGACATCGTCGCGGTCGCGGTCGGCGGAGTTGCCCGACTTGCGCGCTTCGCGCTCGTCGAGTTTCCCGAATGCCCCGTCCAGTCGCTCAGCCGCGCTGAAGCTGGCCGGCGTGAAGGCCATGCCAACGGCGGTGGTGGCCGGGATCTGGGTGACGTCAAGCCAGACGCGATTTGCGTCGTAACCCAGCGTCGCCTGCACCATCAGACCCATCAGCTTGAGTTCGGAAAAGGTCCCGTCGATGCCGCCATCGGCAATCAGAACTTCGGTGTTGCTGCGCGCCACGTAGCCGGGTGCGACGCCCACGACTTGCAGCTTGCCGTCGATATCGGCATGGCCATTGACGTGCAGCGGGGGCGCGCCCAGCTCGATCTGGTAGAGACTGGACGCGCGCAGCGTCAAGTTTCCTTCCATCGTCGTAGCGTCGGTATTGCCCCAGTTGGCCATGAAGCCTTCATTGATCACGTCACCCTTCATCACCGTCGGGCTTTGCGGTGTAGCGCTGGTGTTGAACAGCAGGCTGCCGCGATTGGTGACGTCGCCTTCCAGTGTCACTTCCGAGGCGTAAAGCAAGCCATCGCGCTCGATTTCGATGTCGGCGGCCAGGCTGCCATTGACGGTGACGTCGGCTCTTCCCTTGATGTGAAGCGGCCCCTCGAAGGTGTTGTTGCCATGCAGGAGGAGCCAACCGCCGGAACCGGTGACATTGATTCCGGCGCGTCCGGAGATGTCGTTCCACCAGATCGTGTCGGTGTCGTAGAGCAGGAAGACATTCATGTCGCCCCAATCGAGGCGACCCGGGCCGCGCAGCGCCTTCTCGATGTTGATGAGGCCCTGACCGAAGATCGGGTCGGTACCCGGAACGCCGAGATCGGTGGTCGTGCCGAGCAGGATGTCGCGCACCTGCTCGCCGCTCAGGTTCGGAAACGCTCCCCAGACCAGTGTGGTGGCACCCAGCACCAGCGGAGCGGCGACTTGCGTGCTGCTCATCGTCCAGTAGGTGGGATTGCCCGCGGTGTCGTCCTTGCCCACGAGCGTCATGTCGCCCGGTGCGACCAGGCAGTAGTTCATCGCGGCGCCGCAGCCGTTGGAGTACGCCGCCAGACGGTTGGGACGAGCAGTCTCCACCGCCGCAACGGTGATCCAGTGATCCGCCAGTGAGGCAGGTGCACCGGCAAGGCTGGGAAGCTTCGCCATCTGGCTCGGTTCGGCCTTGCCGCCATCGCCGGCCGCGAAGACCACCAGTCCGTCGTCCGGAGGGAAATTGGTCGACGAGTCCACGAAGGTTGCGAACGCATTGAAAAGGCGGGTCGAGATGGCCGGATCGGTCCACTGGAAGTTTCCATCCCAGGTGAAGCCGGCCGCCCGGGTGAATGCGCTCTTGCCGGACAGGCCACGCTCCAGCGCAGTCAGGCCGGCTTCCACCGTGGGTTGGCCAAACGGATTCCCGAGCGTGGGTTGATCGGGAATGATCCGCATGACCGACAGGTTTGCATCGGGTGCGATGCCGCCGCTCCAGCTGCCCTGGGCGCGACCGATGGCTGCCAAAGCGGTCGCCGTGCCGTGTCCGTTGACGTCGTCACGGGTGTAATCGGCGTGGTCGCGGTCAACGAGGTCGGAGTCATTACTCCACCAAAGGTGCTGGTCGAGCGCGGGAGTGCGCAGCGCTCCGGTATCGAACAGCGCAATGAACTGCCCGTTGCCCTTGTGGCCATTGAGGTGCGCATCGACCGCGTGCATCACCCGCAGATGCTCGTCGCCCACGGCGGGCGGTGCGTCGAGGCGCGTCGGCATCACCAGGCCCGTCGGGATAGGCGTCACCGGTGGTGTGACCGGAGGCGTGACCGGAGGCGTGACTGGAGGATTGACTGGAGGCGTGACCGGCGGCGTCACAGGAGGCGTGACGGGCGGGGTGATCACAGGTGCCGGTGGCGGCGGATCGCTTCGGACATTACCGCCACCGCCGCCGCCTCCGCAGCCTGCAAGCGAAACGGCAAGACACAGCATGACGGCGCGAGCCAGCGGCACGCGAACGAGCATCTTTTCCATGCAATCCCCTCCTGGCCCCACCCGCTCCCCAGCAGGTTCCCTGAGCCGTCGAACGCTCATTCAAGCATGGGAGACGCCCCGGAAGTTTGCCCGCTGGGACCGTTGAGCCAGCACGCGAGAAAAATTCTCAGCGGGCTGCCGATGAGGCGCCTCCCATTAACGTGACGATCGCCACAAATTCTTTCGCCGACCGGTCTGCCGCGTCAGCCCGGCCTCAGTGCGATGACCATGACGTAGTCCCCAACAGGGTCTCGGAGCGCGAACTCTCTGGTTCGCGTGCTGGGCTGGATGACTTCTCAGGCCGCAGGAGCACAGCCACTGGGTTTGAACACGCGCACTGTCGATGCCGGATTTCTTTCCAGAGCGCCTCCGACACGAGTGGGACGCCTGGAGAACGCCCCCCCGCAGTTGGGACAGCGACCGCCCAGCTTTGATTCAACACAATTCGTGCAGAACGTGCACTCAAACGAACAGATCCAGGCGTCTTGCGAATCCGGCGCCAGATCAACATTGCAGCACTCACAGCCTGGACGCATCTGAAGCATGTCGGCCTCCTGTCGTTGGATGCCATTATCGCGCAGCCTGGACGCGTGAACCTGGCCGAGCCGAAAAATGGCGCCGACTTTAATTAAACATCAGGGTGAGAAGCGGCGAAGTCCGCCAACCCGGAAAACAACAAAGGCCACAATCTCGAAGGACACATAGATTGCGCCCAGGAACGCGGAGTTGATCCAGCCTCCGGCAGCGTTTGCCGAGCAGTGATACCCCAAGAGGCATCTGCCTAGTTGGAGCAGAAACTGGCTGGACAGAACCATCGAACCGAGCGCAACGGTCAAGACCGTCAACAATTGCCAGGCAGGTCTTGAAGCAGCCTTCAATCGAACCGCAATCATGTAAGTACGCAACGGCAGTGCGCCAATTGCAAAGAGCCCTACGGCGCCGAACCCGTAGAGCAAGCCTTGCAAAAGCACAAGCTGCGCAGAGTTTGCATTGCCACTTGATGCCTGGAGTTAGCCGCGCCGCGAAGCGGCGTCGGCTTGATGAACGGTCAGGCCGCGGAGGCTTGCCCCGATGCAACCGGCGGACGCCGGATCGAGAGTGAGTAGAACGCGACCAGCAGGACGGCGATCAACCCATGCGTGGCGAACGCCCATGCGACGCCGACCCACGAGTTGGTGATTCCATGCCACTCGTCCATGCGAAGGTGCGCGAATGTGGTCCCGGTCCAGAAGATGGCCCACACCACCACAGGCGCAAGCAGGAAGTCGCCGCGCTTCCAGATGGAGAGTGCGCCAATCGCTCCACACCCCAGGCTGAAGAACGCCAGCCACATCACGGCCGGATCGCCTGGCGTGAACTGGACATGCGCCATGAGAGGCGCGCCCTTAACCAGGATGGCGAAAGCGCGAATGATCTGCGCGAACCCGCAATAGCCCGCCAGAAGGTAGACCAGCACAAGCTCTGCCGAGGCGGCTTTGGAACCTGTCGGGCGAACTCGAACGTGGATGGATGCAGCGAGCAGACTGAGTACAAGCAGTGCAAACCACATGGATATCCCCTGTTCCGTTGAGAGATGAATCGCAAGACTGCTCAGATGCTCCTTGGCGGGGTAGCGACGTACAACGAGACCTCCAGCCCAAGCCCCAACTCACCAGCAAATGCCGTAAGCGTCGGCGGAAACAGTACCGACTGCGACAAGGTGTCCTTGCGCCACAAACCAAAATCCAGCGATGCCTCGACGCCTGGCATGGCGAGCAATGCCCTTACGGCTGGTGCGTGCAACTGAAGAAATGCCAGCGCATCGCGGACCTGCCCCGCCAGGTCCGCCCCGTCACGGTCACTGACCACGACGTTCAGCGCGTTGCCTCGGTGATTCGCCTCTGGAAGTGGGAACGCCGCCAGGAACGACTCCGGCGAGAACGCGGATCCCGCTGCCCTGAGAACACACCCCGACATGACTCTCCCCCCAGTGCCATAACCAGGCCGTGCCGCGGAACGGTATAGGCTCTATGTGTCCAGCTCGCCAGCTACATACTCGGCCAGCTCCCTGGTGTTCTTGACAAACTCCGCCTCCAGGTCGATGCCGCACTTGTTCGCCAGCACAATGATCGACCATAAACAGTCCGACAATTCGTGACCAAGTTTCGCTTTGCAGTCGTCAATGGTTCGGATGCCAGCGTTTGCCTGGATCAGTTTTGCCAGATCGCCTACGTCCCCCACGAAACCAAGCGCAAGCTCCTCCGTGCTCCAGATGCGCCCATACCTCTTGAGCTCAAGTTGCTCGTAGAGTTTGTTCAGCTGCAAGGCTGACTTTTCAAGATCACTCAGTTTCATGCTGTTCCGCCTGATTCCAACTGAACCGAGCCGCGAAGCGCCTTCGGCTTGAACAAACTGTCAGGCCCGTCGCCGCGCTGCTTTGCGCGCCTGAGCCACCCAGAACAGACCAAGGCCGATTGCGCAAACACCTTGCGAAAAATACAGCGCCGGGCGTTGATTCGAGATCAGCATCGAGCCAAGACAAAGAACTAGACCGGCGGTGGCCATGAAATAGCCCATTACGGCCTGCCCCCTGAAGCCTGGAAGTTTCGGCGAGCCGAACAGGATGCGGAGAAACAGGGCACTTGACCAAGCGAAGATGATGGAAAGAACGGCGAGGACAGAAATTGTCCCGGGCGTCAGGAGTTCGGGGCGACCAGAAGCTGTTCGGAGCAAGTACCAGACCACATAGCCAAGCCCGCAGCTCAGAAGCACGGAGAAGATGGCCCCGAAGAATGTTTCCGACTTCGTGGGGAGACGATTGATGTTTGTCACGGGCCTAACTCCCTAGTCAAGCCGAGCCGCTAAGCGGCTTCGACTTGAGTGAACTGTCAGGGGGCGCACCCTCCCGCCTGAAGCTAAGATTCAACGCGGCTGCACCGAGGAAAAAGGCGGCAATTGCGGCCATGACCAACAGCTTCAAGGCCTCACTGTACTGGCCAGACATTGCGAGAACCTGCGACTTGAATGTCTCGCAGGCTTTCGCGAAATCCACTGGATCACCTAAGGCGCTGCAGAGCTGCATGGCGGGACTGCCAAAATGGGAACTGGCACCGAGCATGGAGACTGCCTTCCAGCTCAGTGCGAGCGCAAGAATTAAAAGCACGGCAGCCAACAACCGAATCCCAGATGCCATGCCAGCCCCCTGACAATGCCGCACCGCGGAGCGGTGTCGGCTTGAATGAATTGTCAGGCGCCGCGTGAACCGGACCGGAGCCCGAGAACAAACGTCGCCACCCCTCCCGCGAAGAGTAGCAGGAGGCCAAGGCACGCCGCCCCATAGACGATGTACTGCGTGATCCCGGGGGGAGCTTCGTAAGCGTCACGAAGCGTGGATGAGTAGTCCTTCAATGCCATAAGGAACCACAAGCTGGCGATGGAGAACGCGGCGGTGATGAGGCCCGCGGGGATGGACAACCAGCCAAGCTTTCGTACGACCCTATTGAGCATTCGCGGTGCCTGCCGATGAGCGCCTAACGCCTGAATTGAGCCGAGCCAGGAAGCGGCTTCGGCTTGAATGAATTGTCAGGCGCCGCCACGCGACGTCAGGACCACAGGGTGCCCGACGACACCGACGCCCAACCACAAACTGCCTGGCCTAGCGACATGGCCGGAGCCGAAAACTGCAGCCGACTTTGCGCTGGACCTTCCCGGCCGGAATGTACCAGCTTGCGGGGCCTGTTCGGCGAGGTGTTCCCAACGCGACGCGCCTGTTCGGATGCCTGCCTTCATCCGCCCGCTGCGCGATTACTCCTAGAGTTGGCACCACGTTCCGGCCCCTGCGGCCCGGACGCCCTTTCCCGCAACGGAGTGATGCCATGTGGCATGACAACGACTTCACCCGGCGCCTGGGCCTGCGCTATCCGATCGTGCAGGGACCGTTCGGTGGCGGACTGTCTTCGATCGATCTGATGGTCGCCGTTTCCGAGGCCGGTGGCCTGGGCTCGTTCGGCGCGCACCATCTTGCCCCGGAGAAGCTCGGCGATCTCACCCGGCAGATCCGCGCGCGCACGCAGCGGCCGTTCGCGTTGAACCTTTGGGTGTCGAACCAGGATCCCGGCGGCGATCGCCTATCGGCCGACCAGTTCGCTGCCGCCATCGAGCGTTTTCGCCCGTACTACGACGCGCTCGGCATGACGCCACCGCCGATGCCAGAGCGCTACGGCCAGCGCTTCGAGGACCAGGTGCAAGCCATGCTCGATGCAGCGCCGCCGGTGATGAGTTTCGTATTCGGGATCCCCTCCCCGGCAATCCTGTCGGAATGCAGGAGCCGCGGCATCGCCACGATGGGCACCATCACCACGATCGACGAAGCGATCGCGATGGACCAGGCCGGCGTGGACGTGATTGTCGCCACCGGCTTCGAGGCAGGCGGGCATCGGGTGTCGTTCCTGCGCTCGGCCGAAGAGTCGTTGACCGGGACCTTGGCGCTGATCCCGCAGGTAGCCGATCGCGTATCCAGGCCCGTGATCGCCGCCGGTGGCATCGCCGACGGTCGTGGCGTCGCTGCTGCGCTGACACTCGGTGCGCAGGGCGTGCAGATCGGCACGGCGTTCCTGGCCTGCGAGGAATCCGGTACGAACGAGCTGCATCGCAGGATGCTGTTCACCGACGACGCCAAGTACACCGCACTGACGCGCGCCTTCAGCGGGCGGCTCGCGCGCGGCATCCGCAATCGCTTCGTCGAGGAGTGGGAAGGAGTAGCGCCGCTGCCCTACCCGATCCAGAACTGGTTCACCGGGACGTTCAAGGCGACGGCCGCTGCGCAGGGGCGCGGCGACATGATTTCGCTGTGGGCCGGACAGGGCGCGCCGTTGCTGAAACATCGGCACGCGCAGGAACTGTTTGATGCGCTGGTCGCGGAGACGGCAGCGTTGCTGCGTTGACGTCGCGCCGCACACCCCTCCCCCAAAAGCGGGAGAGGGGCTTTGAAGGCATTACTCGCCGATGTGCTGCTTCAGCCAGGCATTGACCGTGTCATGCCACTGCACCGAGTTCTGCGGCTTGAGCACCCAATGGTTCTCGTCCGGGAAGTACAGGAACTTCGACTCGATGCCCTTGAGCTGCAGCGTGGTGAAGGCGCCGATGCCCTGCTCCACCGGAATGCGGAAGTCGAGCTGGCCGTGCACGACCAGCATCGGCACTCGCCAATCCTTGACGTGGTTGACCGGGTTGAACTTCTCGTAGTTGGCGGCCTTGTCGATCGCGGTGCCGCCCTGCTCCCACTCGGTGAACCAAAGCTCTTCGGTGGCGAAGCCCATCATGCGCTGGTCGAACACGCCGTCGTGGTTGACCAGGCACTTCCACGGCTGGTTCCAGTTGCCGGCGATCCAGTTGACCATGAAGCCGCCGTAGCTGGCGCCCAGCGCGCAAGCCTTGTCGCCGTTGAGGAAGCCGTACTTCTGCTGCGCCGCGGCCCAGCCCTTCTGCAGGTCTTCCAGCGGGCGGTCGCCCCAGTGCTGGCTGATCGCGTCGGTGAATGCCTGGCCGTAACCGGTGGAACCGTGGAAGTCGATCATGACCACCGCGTAGCCCTGGCCCGCGTACGTCTGCGGGTTCCAGCGGTAGCTCCAGCCGTTGCCGAAGCTGCCCTGCGGGCCGCCGTGGATCAGGAACGCGACCGGGTACTTCTTGCCCTCGACGTAGTTCCACGGCTTGACCACGTAGCCGTGCACGGTGTCGCCGTTCCAGCCCTTGAAGTTGAACTGCTCGAAGTCGCCGAACGCGACGTCCTTCAGCGTTTCGCCGGTGGTCGCGGTGATCGCGCGCAGCGGCGCGGTGGCATCGCTGCTGGTGGTGTACAGCACGTCGCCGCTCTTGAGCGAGTTGCGCGTCAGCGCCAGCGTCGGGCCGGCCAGGTCGATGGCCGACACACTGCCTTCGCCGATCAGCTTGCTGGCCTTGCCGCTGGCGATGTCGACGGCGAACAGCGGGTGCTCGCCCATGTCGGTCGCGGTCGTATAGATGCTCTTGCCGTCGGCCGACAGGGTGATGCCGTCCGCCGAGCGGTCCCACTGCGGTGCGATCTCGCGACGCTGGCCGCTGGCCAGGTCGAGCGCGATCAGCGCGAAGCGGTCGGCCTCAAAGCCCGGGCGCTTCATCGCGCGGTAGTAGAGGGTCTTGCCGTCGGCGCTGAACGTGGCGCCGGTGTCCCAGGCGGGATTGGCCGTGGTCAGGTTCTTCGCCGTGCCGGTACCGTCGGCACTGACCTGGTAGAGGTCGAAGTTGGTCGAAGTCGGTTCCTTGGCGTCGGCGATGCGAGCGCTGAACACCAGGCTCTGCCCGTCCGGCGCCCAGGTGTATTCGCTGCTGTCACCGAACGGACGCGACGGCACGTCGCCGATCACATCAAAGCTGACCAGCGTCGCCGTGGTTGCCGGCTTGTCGGTCACCGCCGTCACGAACAGGCGGTTGAGGCGACCGTCGTTCCAGGCGTCCCAGTGGCGGATGAAGATGCGGTCGAACAGCATGCCGCTGTTCTTCTGCTTGCCCTTGTCGTCCAGGCGCTTGGCCGAGCAGGCGAAGTCGCCCTTGCAGTCGGCGAAAACTTCGGCGTTGAAGGCGATGCGCTTGCCATCGGGCGAGAGCTTGTAACCGCCCACGTCGGTGGAAAACGCGGTCAGCTGCTTCGGCGTGCCGCCGCTGGCCGGGATCGAGTACAGCTGCGAGCTGCCCGACTTGGCGCTGAGGAAATAGACGGTCTTGCCGTCGGCCGAGAAGCTCGGCGAGTTGACGTTCCAGCCTTCCGGCGTCAGTCGCACCGGCGGCGCGGCATCGCGCGCGAACAGGTCCTCGATCCACAACGACGAGGCACCCTTGTTGGCGGCGAAATCGACCACGCGCTTGGCGAACACGACGCGACGGCCGTCGGGCGACAGGGTCGGCGACGAGACGCGGTCGAGGGTGGCCATGTCGCGGACTTCGAAGCCACGCGGGGCGGCCGAGGCGGCAAGGGGGGACAGCGCGGCCGCCAACATCAGCGGCAGAAGGGCGCGGCGAAACGTCATGACGGCTCCAGCTGAGTACAAAGACCGTCGATGTTAGGCGTCCGTGACGGCGGCCGCAAAGGCCAATGCGCCCGCCGTCATTGCCGGGTTTGCCGGTTGGCCGGCGCCCCCTGTTCAGGCCAGTTGGCCTGGCCGCCAAGTCAGGCCGCGGCGGCCTTCGCGCTGACGCGCTCGGCCCAGCGATACAGCACGAACACCGCCGCGACGAATGCCGCGCCGCCGATCCACACCGCCGGACCGGCGAAGCCGTCGCCGACCAGGCCCAGCGGGAAGTCTTCCCCGGAGAACGCCACGATCGCTGCGATCGCCACGCCGATCAGGCCTTCGCCGACGATCATGCCCGAGGCCAGCAGCACGCCCATCTGCTTGGTCGACTCGGGCTTGGCGCTGCGCTCGGCACGGCGGTCGTAGAGCCAGCCGATGACCGCGCCGACCACCACCATCAGCGTCGCCGAGGTCGGCAGGTAGATGCCTAGGCCGACCGCCAGCGGCGACAGGTGCGCCGACTTGGTGGTCCGGCGCAGGATGATGTCGATGACGATGAGGCCGGCGCCGATGTAGGCGCCGATGCGGATCAGGCTCCAGTCGATGTTGCCCAGGATCACGCCCTGCGCCAGCGCCGAAATCAGGCCAGCCTGCGGCGCGGCCAGCGCGCGGCCCGGCACCGCACCCGGCGCACCGGTGAAGCCGTAAGCCTGGTTGAGCAGGTCGAGGATCGGCGGAATGATCGCCGCGCCGGCCAGCACGCCGACGACCAGTGCCCACTGCTGCTTGGACGGTGTGGCGTCGACCAGTTGCCCGGTCTTGAGGTCCTGCAGGTTGTTGTTGGCGATGGTCGCCACCGCAAACACCACCGCGGTGACGAACAGCGCGAACGCGACCAGGCCCTTCTCGTTGCCCGGCGCCAGCAGCGGCTTGATGCCGAAGACCAGCAACAGCGCCGCGCCGATCACCACCAGGATGCCGATGCCCGACAGCGGGCTGTTGGACGAGCCGATCAGGCCGGCCATGTAGCCGCACACCGCCGACACCAGGAAGCTCATCACGATGACGTAGAGCAGGCCGCCGATGACCAGCTTCCACATGTGCTCGCCCAGGCCGCTGCCGAGGGCGAAGTGGCCCAGCAGGAAGGCGATCGGGATGAAGCAGGCGATGGAGATCAGGCCGACGACGCCGATCGGGATGTCCTGTTCCTGGCGCGGCAATGAACCGGCCTGGCCGGCCTTGCGAATGCGCGAGGCGGCCATCGCCGAGGACAGGCCGCTGACGACCGGCTTGACCAGTTTGGCCAGCGTCCAGATCGCGGCCACGCCAATGGTGCCGGCACCGATGAAGCGCACGTAGGTTGCCCACGTCGCCTGGCCCAGGTCGGCCGCAGGACCCGCCGTGGCGGCCAGTGCCGAGTAGTGCGGCACGGCCCAGCCCCAGGCGATCAGCGCGCCCACGCCCATCGCCACGCCAACCCACAGGCCAACCAGGTGGCCGACCGCGAGCAGCGCCATCGACAGGGTGAAATCGAAACCGGTGACGCCGCCGCGGTCGCCGCCGAGGCGGAAGTAGGCGCCAACATTGGAACCGAAGATGCGGGTGGCGACGATCAGCGAAAACGCCGCGGCCACGACCGAGCCCCAGACCACCGCCAGCAAACCGTAGCGGCTTTCCTCGACGCCCGATGCCGTGGAGGAGTCACCGCCGCTGCCAACCTTCAGCACCTCGGCACAGGCCACGCCTTCCGGATACGGCAGGTCGGAATTGGTCACCAGCGCGCGCCGCAGCGGGATCGAATACATCACGCCGAGGATGCCGCCCAGGGCGCAGATCGCGAACGACTCCCAGTAGGGGAAGCCGGTCCACCAGCCGATCATCACCAGGCCCGGCAGGACGAAGATGATCGACGACAGCGTGCCCGCCGAGGAGGCGACGGTCTGCACGATGTTGTTTTCCTGGATCGTGGAGTCCTTGAAATTGCGCAGCAGGGCCATCGATATCACCGCCGCCGGAATCGACGTGGCGAAGGTCAGGCCGGCCTTGAGGCCGAAGAACACGTTGGCCGCGGTGAACAGCAGCGTGATGACGACGCCGAGGATGAGGCTGCGTACAGTCAGTTCGGTACGCGGCGCGGTGTCGGACAGGCTGGTGCTGGTCACTGGATCGGGCCCCTGCTGAAGTTCGGGCGAGTATTGCAGACCGGCCGGCGCGCCGTACATCGGCCCCGGGCGGTGCCGGCGATGCGCGCAGCCCCCCCTCCAGGGCCTAGAATTCGGCGACTTCAGTCACGGATCGCCCATGTCCACCATCGCTGCCCCGGCCGTCCCCGGCGACGTCGTCATCCGCGACGCCCGCGATGAGCTCTTCGGCCACCCCAAGGGCGTCTACGTCTGTTTCTTCACCGAGATGTGGGAGCGCTTCTCCTTCTACGGCATGAAGGCGCTGCTGCTGCTGTACCTGCTGCAGCACCACAAATTCGGCGACCGCTCCGGCCTGGACGTGCTCGGCGCCTACGGCGGCCTGGTCTACTGCCTGCCCGTGGTCGGTGGCCTGCTGGCCGACCGTTTCCTGGGCATGCGCAAGGCGGTGGTGTTCGGCGGCCTGCTGCTGGTCGCCGGCCATCTGGGCATGGCGGTGGAAGGCCATGCCGCGACGATCACCAACGGCGTGGTGGTGCGCGACGAAGGCTCGCTGCGGGTGTTCTACCTGTCGCTGTCGCTGATCATCCTCGGTGTAGGTTTCCTCAAGCCCAACATCTCCACGATCGTCGGGCGCCTGTATCCCGACAACGATCCGCGCCGCGATTCGGGCTTCTCGCTGTTCTACGCCGGCATCAACCTGGGCGCGCTCTTCGCCTCGCTGGTGTGCGGCTACCTCGGCCAGACGCTGGGCTGGAACTGGGGCTTCGGCGCGGCCGGCATCGGCATGCTGCTGGGCCTGGGGCAGTTCCTGTGGGGCCAGAAGTACCTGCACGGCCACGCCGAACCGCCGGACCCTGCACGCCTGCGTGAGCGTGTGTTCGGCCTGCCGCGCGAGTGGGCGATCTACCTGGGCACGATGCTGGGCCTGGTACCGGTCGCGGCGCTGATGTGGGCCGTGGCCAACGGCCGCTTCGCCCTCGGTGGCGAGGTTTCGCTGGCGCTGCTGTTGATGCTGCTGGTGATGCTGGCGGTGCTGGCCTGGTTCGCCTGGTTCGTCACTGCGCGGTGCACGCAAGTGCAACGGCAGCAGATGATCTCGTTGCTGGCGATGATCTTCATGTGCCTGGTGTTCTTCACCCTGTACGAGCAGACCTATGGCTCGTGGGTCACCTTCACCGATCGCATGCTGACCAAGGACGTGGCGCCGTCGCTGGTGATCCGCGAAGGTACGCCGTGGCCGTGGTCGACGATTTCGCTGCTGCTGGCGCCGCTGGCGTTCATGGTCTCGGCGGCGCTGTCGGACCGCCATCCCGAGTCGCGCATGCCCAAGGTGCTGTTCGCATCGGCCGTGCTGGTGATGCTGGTATTCCTGCTGCGCGACTGCCTGGTGCTGCCGCAGACGGCCGGCTCGCTGACCTACCTGGGCGCGTTGTTCCTGGTGCTGCTGGCACCGCTGTTCGGTCGCCTGTGGGATGTGCTCGACCGCCGCGGCATGGACCCGTCCAAGCCGGTGAAGTCGGCCTTCGGCCTGTTGTTCGCGGGACTGAGCTTCATCCCGCTGGCGATGGCAGCACAGCAAGCCGGCGCATCGGGCGAAGTCGCCAGCGTGTGGTGGCTGGTATTGGCCTACCTGGTGCTGGAGATCGGCGAAATGTGCCTGGCACCTGTCGGCCTGGCGGCGGTGACGCAGTTGTCGGTCAAGAGCGTGGTCAGCCTGATGATGGGCACGTGGTTCCTCGCCACCGCATTCTCGGAAACCCTGGCCGCTCTGTTCGGCAAGCTCGCCGCGATCGACATCCCCGAAGGCACCACGCTCGACTTCGCCGTCGCCGGCAGCAAGTACGAAAGCCTGTTCTGGCTGATGATGTGGATCGGTATCGGCTGGGCCGTGGTCGCACTGATCGCTTCGCCGATGCTGCGACGGATGATGCACGGCGTGAAGTAACAGTCCGCCTGCGACACTTCCAGATAGAAAGAGGGGCTGCCATGCAGCCCCTCTTTCGTTACGGCGATTACTTCGCCGACTTGGCGTCGCCAGCGCCGGTCGCCGCCACCGCGCCGCCGAGGCTGCGCGACAGGAAGGCCAGCAGGCGGGTGTAGTACTCGCTCTTGTGCTCGGGCAGATAGAAGCCGTGGCCTTCGGTGTCGAAGTACAGTGACTCGACAGGCGTGCCGGCCTTGCGCAGCGCCTGTTCCATCATCTTGCTGTGCTCGATCGGGGCGGTCGTGTCCTCGCCACCGGCGGCCAGGAACACCGGCACCTTGATCCGGTCCGCCATGCGGTTGGGCGATACCGCACCCAGGTCCGCCGGCTTGCCTACCCAATCCATGGACCAGTTGCCCCAGCGGGTGAGGACGCGCTTGTCGTCGGCCACCATCTTCGGAAGGTCGTACACGCCCACGTAGCCCGCCGCGCAGCGGTACAGCGTCGGTTCCTTGGCCACGCCCATCAGCGCGGCATAGCCGCCGTAGCTGGCACCGTAAAGGCAGATGCGATCCTTGTTGGCCACGCCCTGCGCGATCGCCCACTTCGTGGCATCGGTCAGATCGTCCTGCATCGTGCCGCCCCACTCCTGCGCACCGGCCTGCCTGAAGGCCAGGCCGTATCCGCCGGAACCACGGTAGTTGACCTGCAGCACGGCGTAGCCGGCGGCGGCCAGCATCTGCGCCTCGTCGTTGAAGCCCCACGCATCCTGGATGCCAAACGGACCGCCGTGCGGCATCACCACCAGCGGCAGGCCCTTGCCGCTGCTGCCCCGCGGCGTGGTCAGGTAGCCCTGCAACTCGAGGCCATCGCGCGCGGCCAGCTTGACCGCCTGCATCGGCGACATCTTGTCGGGATCGAACCACTGCCGGCGCGCCAGCACATGCGCCGCCTTCTTGTTGACGGTGTCAAACAGGTAGAAGTCACCCGGATTGAGGTCGCTGGAGACGCGGATCAGCGCCAGGCTGCCATCGGACGTCTGCGAGGTGATTTCGACGCTGCTGCCGGCGAACGCCGATTCCAGGCTGTGGTAAAGCTTGGCTTCCGGCACCGTCTCGTCGATGAAGGCGGTGCGCGGCTTGCCGTCCATGAAGAACGCGCCGAGCGGAATGCGCGTGCCGTTGCGGTAGATGATCTGCTCCGGGTCGACGTTGTCATCCCCGAGCACAATCTTGCGTTCGCGGCTGGCAAGGTCCAGCGCGACGATCTTGTCGGGTCCCTTGGGCTGTTCGGCGATCAGGTAGACCACTTTGTCGTCGGCGGAGAATCCGATCGGATATTCGAAGCGGCCCTTGCTGTCCTCCATGCCGAACAGCGCCCAGCCGTCGCCTTCACCGGAACGGTAGTAGAGCTTGCGGACGTTGTCGGACTCGGACCCGGCGACGAAGCGGACCTCGCCACGGTTGTCGGTGAAGAAGGTGGCGCGCCGCACCGGCGAAACGGCAACGCGTGCGCGCCGGCCGCTGAAGACATCGATGCTCTCGATCGCCGGATACGGATCGGCACTGAACGGCACGACCTGGACCAGTGCGGTTCGACTTTCCTTGTACGGTGCAGCGATCGGGAATGCGCCGATGCTGTCGCTGCCCTTCTTGGGTTTGATCGTCGTGCCCAGGCCGCCATCGTCGACCCGGAAGCCGGCGAGCATCTCGGTCTTGCTGCCGTCGGCGTTCATCGCGATCAGCTCGCCGGTCATCAGCGGCTGCTCCAGCTCACCGAAGCGGTCGGAGAGGCTGATCAGCAGGCGATCGCGACTGATCCAGTCGAAGTCGGCGACGTGCGCGTTACGCCCGAGCTTGAACGACCCGGTGATCTTGTTGGTGCCGCGCTCGATGACCGCCAGTGCAGTGCGGTCAGCCAACGGCACGGTTGCCGCGTAGTACTCGCCACCGGGCGAGAGTTTCACGTCGGTGAACTCGTCCTTCTTGACGTAGTCGCCAACGTCGATCCCGCCATCGGCGGCCATCACAGGCGCGACCGGCATCAGCGCAACCAGCGCTGCCAGCAATGCAACTCGCTTCATTTTCCTTCCCCAAGGTCGTTGGCGCACCCCGACCGGCTGGTCCCCAAGGCGCGCAAAAGGAGCCTACCCGATCCCGGGTTCACGGCTCCACCGGGAAATTATGTCCTTGCGGCAGCGAGGGTTTGCAGCGCTTGGCGCCACGAGGGCGGTTCGATGCCGAATTGCTGCTGCAGCCGGGTGGTATCGAGCACGGAATAGGCCGGGCGGCTGGCGCGCGTCGGGTAGTCTGCAGTCGTGATGGCCGTCACAACCGGACGCCGCGAAATCAGGCCGGCCGACATGGCCTCGTCGAAGATCGCCTCGGCAAAGCCATGCCACGTGGTTTCCCCGTCGGCGACGAGGTGGACGATGCCCGATTCCGGGAAGCCATTGCGCAGGATGTCGGCGGTTGCGTCGGCAATCAGCCAGGCCGGCGTTGGCGTGCCACGCTGGTCGGCGACCACGCGCAGTTCGTCGCGCTCGGCGCCGACACGCAGCATCGTGCGCAGGAAGTTGGCACCGTGCAGGCCATAGACCCACGCCGTGCGCAGGATCAGGTGACGCGCGCCGCTGTCGGCAATCGCCTGTTCGCCGGCCAGCTTGCTGTGGCCATAGACACCGATGGGAGCGGTTGCATCGTCTTCCCGGTACGGGCGGCTTCCCTGCCCGTCGAAGACGTAGTCGGTCGAGTAGTGCACCAGTGAGATGCCGCGCGCGGCGCACTCCACCGCGAGCCGGCGAGGTCCTTCGGCATTGGTCCGGAAAGCGGCTTCGATGTCGTCCTCGGCGCGGTCGACCGCAGTGTAGGCCGCGGCGTTGACGACGACATCGGGGCGCGTGCGATCCAGCAGCGACGCGATTGCGTCAAGGTCGGCCAGGTCAAACTTCTCGCAGCCAGTGCCATCCTCCAACCGGCCACTACGCGTCGTCGCGGCGACCTCGCCAAGCGTCGCCAGGCTGCGCAGTAATGCATGCCCTACCTGACCGTTCGCGCCAGGCACGAGCATCTTCATGGCACGTAGACCGGCAGGCGATCCTCGGCAATCTCATCAAGGAATGGAGCCCGTGCATCCTTGGCCGACAGCGATACATCGGTCACCGGCCAGTCGATCGCCAGACTCGCGTCGTTCCAGCGGATGCTGGCGTCGGCCTGTGCGTCGTAGGTGGCTGTGCACAGGTAGGTGAAGACCGAACGCTCGCTCAGCGTAACGAAACCATGTGCGAATCCCTCCGGGATCCACAGGTGGCGCATGTTCGCCGCGCTGAGCAGCACCGCAGTCCAGCGACCGAAATGGGGCGAGCCGCGGCGGATGTCGACGGCAACGTCCCAAACCTCGCCCTCGAGCACCGAAACAAACTTGCCCTGCGGGTTTGGCCACTGGTAGTGGAGACCGCGGAGCACGCCACGCTTGGACGAGGAGACGTTGCCCTGCAGGAAGTTGGGCGTGAGGCCCAGTTCCGCGAACTTGTCCGCATTGAACGATTCGAAGAAGTACCCCCGGTCGTCCTCGAACACCCGCGGCTCGACGACCAGGCACCCGGGCAAGTCGGTTTCAACGATCTTCACGGAACATGACCACGTTTGGCCAGGCTGAGCAGGTACTGGCCGTAGCCATTCTTGGACAGGGGCGCCGCCAGTTCGCTCAGACGATCGGCGTCGATCCAGCCATTGTGCCAGGCAATTTCTTCCGGGCAGCACACACGCAACCCCTGCCGCGCCTCGATCGTGCCGATGTAATTGGAAGCTTCCAGCAGCGACTGGTGCGTACCGGTGTCGAGCCATGCATAACCTCGGCCCAGCAGCTCCACGTGCAGCGAGTCGTCCTCGAGATACATGCGATTGAGGTCGGTGATCTCCAGCTCGTTGCGCGCGGACGGCTTGAGCTCGGATGCGAAATCGCAGGCTCGCCCATCGTAGAAATACATGCCGGTCACGGCGTAATTGGACTTGGGTTGTGCAGGCTTTTCGACGAGACCGATGACCTTGCCGGACTGGTCAAATTCGGCCACGCCATAGCGTTCCGGATCGCTGACCCAGTATCCGAACACGGTGGCACCCCGCTCCCTTTCATGGGCGCGCTTGAGCATCGCCGTCAGGCCGGGACCATGGAAAATATTGTCACCGAGCACCAGGCAGCTGGGATGGCCCGCCACGAAATCCCGCCCGATCAGGTAAGCCTGCGCCAGCCCGTCCGGACTGGGCTGCACTGCGTACTCGATCTGCATGCCCCACTGCGAACCATCACCAAGGAGGCTGCGGAACAACGCCTGCTCGTGCGGGGTATTGATGATGAGTACTTCGCGGATACCCGCCAGCATCAGCACGCTGAGCGGGTAGTAGATCATCGGCTTGTCGTATACCGGCAGCAGCTGCTTGCTGATGCCCTGGGTGATCGGATATAGCCGGGTTCCCGAGCCTCCGGCCAGGATGATGCCCTTGCGGTTCATGTCTGATTCCTCAGGCCTGGCCGATTCGTTCGAGGCGATAGCTGCCGTCCAGCACGCGACTGACCCATGGCTGGTTCTGCAGGTACCACTCGACTGTTTGCGCCATGCCCTGTTCGAACGTCACCGTCGGATACCAGCCCAGTTCGGAATGCAGCTTGGACGCGTCGATCGCATAGCGGCGATCATGGCCCGGGCGATCCGGCACGAACTTGATCAGCGTCTCGCGGCTGCGGCCATCGGCCAGCGGGTTGCGCTCGTCGAGCAGCTTGCAGATCGTCTTGACGACGACGATGTTCTCGCGCTCGGCATCACCGCCGACGTTGTAGGTTTCGCCAATGCGACCGGCTTCCAGCACGCGGCGGATCGCCGCGCAGTGATCCGTGACGAACAGCCAGTCGCGCACGTTGCGTCCGTCGCCGTAGACCGGCAGCGACTCGCCGGCGAGCGCCTTGGCGATCACCAGCGGAATAAGCTTCTCGGGGAACTGGTAAGGACCGTAGTTGTTCGAGCAGTTGGTCGTCAGGACCGGCAGGCCGTAAGTGTGGTGGAAGGCGCGCACCAGGTGGTCTGACGCGGCCTTCGACGCCGAGTAGGGCGAGTTGGGCGCAAACGGTGTCTGCTCGGTGAACTTGCCGGTCTCGCCCAGCGTTCCATAGACCTCGTCGGTCGAGACGTGCAGGAAGCGGAACGTATCGCTGGCCGCGCCGCTCAGTGTCTTCCAGTAGTCGCGCACCTTCTCGAGCAACGCAAGCGTGCCCACGACATTGGTCTGCACGAATGCCGCGGGGCCGTCGATGGAACGATCAACGTGGCTTTCGGCGGCAAAGTTGATGACGGCATCGGGACGATGCTCGCTCAGCAGGCTTTCGACCAGCCCTGCGTCGCCGATGTCGCCCTGCACGAAGACGTGATTGGCATCGCCCTGGATGGACTTGAGGGTATCCAGGTTGCCGGCATACGTCAGAACATCCAGGTTTACGACCCGGATGCCCTGCCTCACTGCCTCAAGAACGAAATTTCCGCCAATAAAACCGGCGCCGCCGGTTACAAGCCAGGTGGGCACTACAGGAACTCCATGTCGAACTGCAGAGGGTACTAGGTCAAGACCGGCCCGGCTCAGAACGGGATATCGTCGTCGGCGAAATCATCGGCGAAGTCGTTGGACTTGGCGGCCGGCGCCTCGCGACGCGGTGCCGATTCCTGCCGCGCCGGCGCGCGGGCCGGACGCTCGCTGCGATCGCCGCCACCGCGGAACTCACCGCGGCCGGCACCACCGCCGCCACCGCCGCCTTCACCACGGCCACCGAGCATCTGCATCTCGTCGGCAATGATGTCGGTGGAGTAACGCTCGACACCGTCCTGGCCGGTGTACTTGTCGTAGCGGATCGAGCCTTCGACGTAGACCTGGCTACCCTTGCGCAGGTACTCGCCGGCGATCTCGCCAAGCTTTCCGAAGAAGGTCACCCGGTGCCATTCGGTGCGCTCCTGGGTGTTGCCCTCACGGTCCTTGCGCACGCTGGTGGTGGCCAGGCGGGCCTTCGTCACGGCCATGCCGCCCTGGGTGTACTTGGTTTCCGGATCGTCACCGAGATTGCCGACCAGGATCACCTTGTTGATGCCACGTGCCATGGGTATGCGTGCCCTCTCGTATGGAATGTTCAATCAATAGGTTGCGCCGGCTGTCGCCACCCACGAGGGTCGGGCGCCGCCGGAACGTTGGCCATCATAGCAGTCTGCCCGAGGGGTCCCGAGCGCAGCAGCGCCCTCGCCGTGGCCAGCCGGGGCCGGGTCAGGAGGGTGGCCATACCCGCGCCGCCCGGGAGCCGCGTCCGGGGCGTCAGTGCCCGGTCAGGCCGCCGCAGCGGATGCGGGCGTGGGTGTGCTGGAGAAATCCCAGCAGCATCCCTTCCCGGCATTCCATAAGGGACCGACCACTGCGCTGGGCGTACTTGCAGCAGGCGTGGCTGAAAAGGTCGGCCAGCAGGATCCCGAAATCCTCCGCTTCGCCCTCGATATCGTGGCGCAGGTTCATGGACAGGCGGCCATTGGCCACCCACAAGCGAAGAATCTCGAACGAAGCGGGGTCGGCCTCGACCCCTTTGGGCATGGCGAGAGCCTCGACGAGGCTCTCCTGGCCGGTTGTCGTGATCGTCCTGACCTCTTCCATGGCTGCCTCAAGCGTCGAGAAAATAGCGATCGTTGCCAGGCCGGAGCAAGAATCCGGCCCGCCATCCCAATAGCGTTGCTGCCGTGCCCAGGCTGTCAGGCACCGCGGACGAAGTGCCTGGGCTCCGCAGCCTGCCTCGCACCGGCGATCTGGCGTTGCAGATCCTTCGACACCAGGCTCAGCACACGATCCATCGCCTCTTCGGCCAGGCGCCTGGCGTCATCGCCCTGCACTTCTGCCGCCAGGTGCTGCACGATCGCGTTGGCCATCAACTGGTACAGCGCATCGCAATCGCGTCCGGCAACGTCGCGCAGGCTGTCGCTGACCAGGTCAACGAACCGCCGCCCCGGCCAGACCGGCAACGCAACAGGCGCCCCCGTTCCCGCACCTGGCGGCATGGCACCCGGCACGGACAGCCCCAACGCCACGTCACAATTGAAATCCTGCATCGCGAAACCCCTCCCGGTCTGGCCGTCAAAGCGACAGCTGTCACATCACAGAAGGCGCCCAGCTTGGGCACGCCGACCGGGGTCGGACATCAGAATCGTCTGAATATCCGCATCGGCCCAATGCCCGACGGGGGCGGCAAGCCCGCCCATCACGCCCGCGTGACCACGGAATTTGCGACCCGCCCCTTATAATCCCAGGCCCAACTGACGCGGTCCGCCCATGCAATCCAGCCCCACGCTCCTGGCCGTCCCCGACCTGGTCGCCATCCAGGCCCTGGCCCGCGAGGACATGGCGGCCGTCGATGCGCTGATCCGGCGCCGGCTCGCCTCGGACGTGGTCCTGATCAACCAGGTCGCCGAATACATCGTTGGCGCGGGCGGGAAGCGCCTGCGGCCGATGCTGCTATTGCTCGCCACGGGCGCCCTGGGCGGTCGCAATGGCGAGGGCATCGGCGCCGACGCGCACCAGCTGGCGGCCGTGGTCGAGTTCATCCATACCGCGACGCTGCTGCACGACGACGTGGTCGACGAGTCGGACCTGCGCCGTGGCCGTCGCACCGCCAATGCGGTGTGGGGCAATGCCGCCAGCGTGCTGGTCGGCGACTTCCTGTATTCGCGCAGCTTCCAGCTGATGGTCGAGCTGGAGCGCATGCCGGTCATGCAGATCCTCGCCGACACCACCAATCGCATCGCCGAAGGCGAGGTGCTGCAACTGCTGCACGTGCGCAACCCCGACACCGACGAAGCCGCCTACCTGCGCGTGATCGAGCGCAAGACGGCGGTGCTGTTCGCCGCAGCGACGCGGCTCGGCGCGCTGCTCTGCGACGCCGACGAGGCGACCTGCGATGCCATGCACGACTACGGCCTCAACCTGGGCTATGCCTTCCAGATTGCCGACGACGTGCTCGACTACGCCTCCGATGCGCAGACCCTGGGCAAGAACCTCGGCGACGACCTGGCCGAGGGCAAGGCAACGCTGCCGCTGATCCACGCCATCGCCCACAGCGACGAGGCGACGCGGGCGTTGCTGCGCGCCGCCATCGAACAGGGCGATACCGGTGCACTGCCGCAGGTTCTGGCAGCGATCCACGCCACCGGCGGCCTCGACTACAGCCGCCGCCGCGCCAGCGAATACGCGCAGGCCGCCGAGCGTGCGCTCGACGGCCTGGAAGACAACGACTACACGGCAGCGCTGCGCGGATTGGCGCGGTACGCGGTCAGCCGCGACCACTGACCGCGCGGCGTCATTTCGCGGCGAAGCGCTCGCGGAAGAAGTCGAACATCATCTCGTAGGCGCGCTTGGCGGCGCGCTCGTTGTAGGCGCAGCCCGGCGGATTGTTCGCTTCGGGCTCGGCAAAGCAGTGCACCGCGCCGCTGAAATTGACGAACTGCCAGTCGGCGCCGGCCGCATCCATCTCCTTCTCGAATGCGGCGATGTCCTCGTCGGTGACGCTGCGGTCGTCGGCGCCATTGAGCACCAGCACCGGCGTGCGCGCACCGTCATCCTTCGTCGGCACCGGCGTGGCAAGCGCGCCGTGCAGACTGACCACGCCGGCCAGCTCGTCGCCGCCGCGCACCAGTTCGAGCGCGGTCGTGCCGCCGAAGCAGAAGCCGAGCGCACCGATCCGCGTTGCATCGAGCGGGACCTTTCCGGCCTGCTCCTTCAACACTGCGACCGACTTCTCGGCCCGTGCGCGCAACGTCGCACGATCCTCCCGCAGCGGTCCGGCAACCTTGCCCGCCTCTTCATCGGTCGTCGGCCGGATCTTGCTGCCGTAGACGTCGGCCACCAGCACGACGTAATCGTCGCCGGCGATCTGCCTGGCCTTTTCTATCGCGGCCGGATTGATGCCTTTCCAGTTCGGCACCATCACCAGGCCCGGGCGCTTGATCGCGTTGGTGCCGTCGTAGACGAGGACACCGGTGAACGTGTCCTTGCCGATCGTCCAGTCAACCGGCTTCTCGACCATCGCTGCCATGGCAGGCAGCGAGCAAAGCGACAGGACAGCAGCGAGCATCAGGCGTTGCATCTGGACTCTCCCCTTGCGTTGGACGTCGCCGCATCAGCGGAGACTGCCGCGCGAGCCTACCCCGCGCCTGTCCTCGACGCGTGAAGCCAAGGGGATGAAGGTTCAGGAAACGCCTATCCCTGCTATGGCGCTGATCATGTCCGGATCGAAGCCGGCCAACTCGGCGAAATGGCGACCGCGCGCGACGTAGTCGCGATAGGGGCCGAAGCTCGGCGCTCCCGGCGAAAGCAGGACGACGCCCTCCTCGCCCAACACCGCGCGTGCCTGCGCCATCGCATCGGCCAGGTCGACCGCGGCACTGAGATGGAAGCCGGACTCGCTGGCGATGGCGGCCAGCAGCGCATGGATGCGCGGTCCGTTCTGGCCCATCGTGATCACTGCCGCCGGCGCCTGCATGCGCATCGCCTCGGCGAACTCCTCCCACGGCAGACCGCGATCGTGCCCGCCCACCAGCAGTGCCACGCGGCGATCGCCGAAGCAGTCGAGCGCGGCCAGGCTGGCGTGCGGCGTGGTGCTGATCGAATCGTTGACGTAGGTGATGCCGTCACGCGTGCCAATCGTTTGCAGGCGATGTGGCAGCGGCTGGAAATCGGCGGCGTGCGGAGCAAGTGCCACCGCATCCAGGCCCAGCGCTTCGATCGCCGTCAGCACGGCGCAGAGGTTGCCGCGGTTGTGGCGCCCGGGCAGCGGCAAGCTGCGCGTGTCCATCACCCAGGTGTCGCCGCGGTACAGCGCGTCTTCGCGCAGGTGCCAACCGTTGCGATCGCCGAACCAGCGCACGTCGGTGCCGGCATCGCGACTGGCGGCGACGCCGGCAGCGACCAGTCGCGCGTCGTTGCTGTTGAGCACGGCGATCGCAGGCGCGGCATGGGTCAGCAGGCGCAGCTTGTCCTCGACGTAACGCTCGTGCGAGCCGTGCCAGTCCAGGTGCTCGGGGAACACGTTCAGCACCACCGCGACCTGCGGGTGCGCGCCGCTCGCGGCGACATCGCCGGTCTGGTAGCTCGACAGCTCGATCGCCCAGAACTCGGGCGACTGCTTCGGATCGAGCACCTCCAGCAGCGGCATGCCGATGTTCCCGGCGAGCGCGGTGACATGACCGCCGCAGCGCAGCAGGTGCGCCAGCAGCGCGGTGGTGGTGCTCTTGCCCTTGGTCCCGGTCACGCAGATGGAGCCGGCGACCACGCCGTCGCTGCGCGCATGCTCGCCGAACCACAGCGCGGTGCCGCCGATGAAGCGGGTGCCGCGCGCGGCGGCAGCGCTGGCTTCGTTGCCGTAGGGACTGATGCCCGGCGACTTCACCACCACGTCGAATGCCGACAGGCGCTCGGTGCTGGCCTCGGTTTCGGTGGTGAGCGCCGGGTCTGCCAGCGCAGCGACCTCGGCGGCCTCATCGCGCGAACAGAACAGCGTCAGCGGCAGCTGTGTCAGGCGCGAACGGATCGCGTGGTAGGCCGCGCGGCCCTCGCGGCCCCAGCCCCACAACGCGACCCTGCGGCCTTCAAGCTGCGAGATGCGCACGCAGGCGTTCCCACAACGCGGGCGGAATGCGCTGCTCGTCGTCGATCACCAGCAGCGGTTCGATGCGCAGGTCTTCCGCATCGAGCTGCGGACGGATCTCGGTGGCGAAGCGCTCGACCAGGGCGTCCTCGCGCCACTCCGGACGCACGGTCAGTGCGGCCATGGCGGCGCGCGATTCGCGGCCTTCGCCGACGCATTCGAACGGCTTGTGGTCCTGGTACTCGAGCAGTGCATCGTAGCCGGCCGTCTGCGCCGGATCGTCGAGCAGGTTGCGGCCGAAGATGCCCATCAGTCGCGGTTTGGGCATGAACGGCGCCAGCGCCAGGAAGACGAAATGGCACTTCGGGCAGACGCCGCACCAGCGGTTGGCCGGGCGTTCGCCGAGGATGTGGAAGTTGCGGTTGCAGCTGCTGAAATGCGCGTCGTAGCGATCGGTGCGGGTGAACTGCCGGGCCACGGCGAGTTCGCTGAGCGGTCGCAGCAGCGAGTAGTAATGCAGGTCGGCGGCGATGTGCCGCTGCACGTGGTCGCCGATCGCCGACTCGCACGCCCAGCCCTTGGACCACTGGTGGTTCACTTCGCCGGTGCCTTCGATCAGGCTGCCGTAGCTGGCCGAACGCTCGTTGGAGAACACCACCTGGTCGACGCCCAGCAGCAGCGCGGCGAACAGCATGATCATCGAGTTGATCGCCGTCACCGGGATGTGGCCGTTCCAGGCGCCTTCGCGGTTGTAGTCGAACAACTGCGGAGCCAGCGAGCGACCGATGTTGAACGTCGGCAGGCCGGTGCGCTCGGCGCAGGCGCGGATCAGCTGCGAACCGCCGATCCAGGTCACGGTCTGCTCCACGCCCAGCGCGCGCAGCGCCTCGATGCTGACCAACGAGTCCTTGCCGCCGCCGATGGCGACGAGGGCGTGGTGACGCAGGCCAAGCGCCGGTGCGGCGGGAGCAGAAGCTCCGCCCACCGGGAACTTGATCCTGCCGTGCAGGTTCAGGCCGTTGCGGTAAGCGAACTCGCCCAGGCCGTTGACGTACAGCAGTTCCAGCAGCGCTGCCGTGTCGGCGTCGATGTCGTAGCTGTCGATCAGGATCTGTTCGGGTACTGCCGCCTTGTAGTAGCTCACGCCGGTGAACAGGTGCAGCAGGCGCAGCGCGCGTTCGACCGCCGCCGCGCGCTCGCCTTCGAGCACGAACGGCGCGCCGGGAACCGTGACCGTTTCGATCAGCTCCGGACCATCGTCGAAGGCATACACCAACTGCGCCACGCCGGTCTGCGCATCGAACTCGCAGCGCACGAACCGGAACGCGCGGATGGCGTCACGTTTGAATTTCCACTCACTCATTCGATTACGTCCTCTGCCGGCAGTGCCCGCAGGTTGTAGGTATTGGCCATCGCCATGCCGTAAGCACCGGCGTCGGCGACCAGCATCACGTCGTCTTCGACGGTATCGACCGGCAGCGTGCGGCCGCGGCCGAGCACATCGCTGCTCTCGCAGACCGGGCCGACGACGTCGAACGCCGCGGTCTCGCCATCGTCGAGGCGGCTCAGGTTGAAGATGCCGTGGTAGGCCTCGTACATGGCAGGGCGCATCAGCGCGTTCATTCCGGCATCGCAGCCGATGCGCAGTACGCCGTCTTTCTCGATCACCTGGGTGACCGCCAACAGCAGCGCGCCGCTCTCGGCGACCAGGTAACGACCCGGCTCGATCACCAGGCCGTAGCGCGGGTACGCCGACTTGATCTCCTCCAGGCCGCTGCGCCACAGCGCGAGATCGAAATCGGGCGCTTCCGGCGTGTACGGGATGGGCAGGCCGCCGCCGATGTCGATCGTCTCGATGGTGCCGACGCTATCGGCCAGCCCGGCCAGGTGCGCATAGACGCCGCGCCAGTGCTGCGGATCCTCGATGCCGCTGCCCAGGTGAGCATGCAGGCCGCTTATGCGCACGCCAAGCTTGCGCGCCTCCTCGATGAAGGCATCGAAGCGCGTCATCGGCAGGCCGAACTTGGCTGCCACGCCACCGGTGCGGACCTTCTCGTGATGGCCTTCGCCGTGGCCCAAGGTCGATGCGCAGCCAGATCGTGCGGCCGCGGAACACCTCCGGCCAGCGCTGCAACGCCTCGATGTTGTCGAGGGTGACGATGATCCCGCGTGCGAACGCGGCCTCGTACTCGCGTCGCGGTGCGAAGCTCGGCGTGAACAGCACGCGACCCGGCGACAACTCGGGCAGCGCGGCGAACACGTGCACGAACTCACCCTGCGACACGCACTCCAGGCCGAAACCTTCGCCGGTGATCGCCTTGAGGATCGCCGGGTGCGGATTGGCCTTGATCGCATAGAAGCAGCGGTCGACCGCGACCGTGGCGGTCAGCGAACGGGCGCGCTCGCGCACCGTCGCCAGGTCGTAGACGTAACGCGGCGTGCCCTGCGCGGCCAGTGCCAGCAACTGCTCGCGGCGGCCACGCCACCACGCCGGCGCACGCTGCGGCTTGCCGTGCGCGATCTCGCGCCAGCTCGGGCCGAACACGCTGGCATCGCGCACCGGCATTGCCCGCGAGCGGATCAGCTCGGCGTGCAGGTGCGGCAGCAGGCCGTCGGCATCGGCCTCGTCGATGACGAATGTGAGGTTGAGGTCGTTGGACGACTGCGAGATCAGGTGCACGCGCTCGCGCCCGAACGTCGCCCAGATGTCGGACAACCGGTGCAGCAGCGAACGCATGCCGCGACCGACCAGGGTGATCGCCGCGCACGGCGCGATCACCTTGACCCGGCACACCTCGGCGAGGTCGGCGCTGAGCGCTTCGAGGACGTTGGTGGTGACCAGGTTCTCGCTCGGATCGAGCGAGACGGTGACGTTGGTTTCCGACGAGCCGATCAGGTCGATCGACAGGCCATGGCGCTTGAAGCGTTCGAACACGTCAGCGAGGAAGCCGACCTGCTGCCACATGCCGATGCTTTCCATCGACACCAGCACGATGCCGTTGCGGCGGCTGATCGCCTTCACGCCCGGCACGGTCGCCGCGGTGGCATCGATGCGCGTGCCCGGCAGGTCCGGGCGCTCGGTGTCGAGTATCGCCATCGGCACGCCGGCATCGCGGCACGGCGCGATCGAACGCGGGTGCAGCACCTTGGCGCCGGTGGTGGCGATTTCCTGCGCTTCGGCATAGTGCAGGCGGGTGAGCAGGCGCGCCTCGGGCACGTCGCGCGGGTTGGCGCTGAACATGCCCGGCACGTCGGTCCAGATTTCCACGCGCTGCGCCTGCAGCAATGCGCCGAAGTACGCCGCCGAGGTATCGGAGCCACCACGACCGAGGATCGCCGTGCCGCCGTCGCCATGGCGCGAGATGAATCCCTGGGTGATCAGCATCGGCGCTGCCTGCGCCGAGAAGCGCGCGCGGAACGTCGCTTCACCGGGCGCGCCGTCGCCGTCGATCCTGCAGTTCACCGACAGGCGCTGCGACCAGGCGTTGGCATTGGGCAGCGACACCGCATCGAGCCAGTGGCGTGCATCGCACCAGCCGAAGTCGTGCCCCTGCGTGCGCAGGTAGGCGGCGCCAAGCGTGGACGAGAGCAGCTCGCCCTGCGCCAGCACCTCGGCCTGCCAGTCGAGCGTGCGCTCGCCGGCGCGGGCGTCGGTCGCCAGCGCCTGCAGCAGCGCCAGGCGCTCGCCCAGCACCGCGTCGGCATCGAGATCGAGTTCGGCGCAGAATGCGCGGTGACGCTCGACCAGCGCGGCAATGCGCGCGTCGATGCCATCGCCATTGGCAATCGCCTGCAGTTCGTTGGTCACGCCCGACAGCGCCGAAACCACGACCAGCACGCGCACACCGTCCTCGGCCATGCGTTTTCCGGCGAGGCGTCCGATGGTGTCCCAACGATTGCGGCGAGACACTGATGTGCCGCCGAACTTGAGTACTACCCAGCGATTCGCTTCCGCCACCGCAACTGCCCTCTGAGGATGGATGTGAGTGATGTTCAGGATTGACAAGTAATTTCGACTGCAACCGTACGGGCAAGCTGCCCCTACAGAACCTAGAATGGCGCGCCAGTTGCGGGCTGATGCCCCGGCATGGCCACAAAGAACGACGATTCTAGTCGAATTAATTACCTCGGACCCCCGCCGAATGACGCTTCGCCGCTACCTGCAACTGGATGTGTTCGCCGACCGCCCCGGCGCCGGCAATCCCTTGGCCGTGGTGCTGGACACCGATGGCCTCGACGATGACCGGATGCAGGCCATCGCCCGCTGGACCCGGCTGCCGGAGACCACGTTCGTCTTCGCTCCGACCCAGGCCGGCGCCAGCTACCGCATCCGCATGTTCAGTCCGCGCCGCGAAGTGCCCTTTGCCGGGCATCCGAGCGTCGGCACCGCGCACGTGGTGCTCGAGGCCGGGCTGGCCGAAGCCAGCGGCGGCCAGCTGATCCAGGAAGGCGTGGCCGGCCTGTTGCCGCTGGCCGTCAACGGCAATGGCGCGTCGCGCACGATTGCCGTGCGCACGCCGAAGGCGCGGGTGGTCGAGATCGCCGATGGCAGCGACCCGCGCCTGCAGCCGGCGCTGTCCGGCCTGACCCTGGGGGCGCTGCCACCGGCACTGATGGACGGTGGCCGGCGCTGGTGGCTGGCCGAAATGGCCAGCGAATCGGCCCTGCGCGGGGCCAACCCGGACTGGGACGCGATCGCGGCGCTGGCCGAAGGCACGGCGTCCATGGGCCTGTGCGCCTTTGCCCGTGCCGATGCCGGGCGCGACTACGACCTGGTCGTTCGCGCCTTCGTAGGCGCTCCGGCGCGTTTCGAGGATGCCGCTTCCGGCGCCGCCAATGCGACGTTGGCGGCCTGGCTCAGCCACAACCACGCCCTGCCCGGCCGTCCACAGGACGACGGCGGCCACCGCTACACCGTCAGCCAGGGCCGGGAAGTCGGCTTCGATGCGCGGCTGGAGCTGCGCGTGGACGGGGATGGCGAGGTCTGGTCGGGGGGCCAGATCTGCAATGTGGTCCGCGGCACGATCGACTGGGCCTGAGCCGTCACCGTCGTCCCGGCGAACACCCCGGATCCTGTTTGACCCAGGCCATCACCCTTTCAGCCAGTCGACCACCTGTGCGGCCACGCTCGCCGCATCCCGTCCCAGCAAAGGGCCGACATGGGTTGAACCCGGCATCCGCAGCAGGCTGGCGCCCCAGGCTTCCGCCACCGTCGCGGTGACCTCCGCCGGCACGTCCTCATCCAGCTCCGAGGCGATCACCAGCACCGGGCATTGCGGGACGGCGACCGCCACGCCCGACTGCGCCTGGCGCAGCACCGCCCCGGACTCGTCGCGCCAGCGCCGGAAGGCGAACAACGCGGTCGCATCGTCGGCGTCGGCCAGCGCGCGCCGCGTCGAAGCCAGCCGGGCGTCGCGGCGCCAGGGCACGACATCCGGCCACTCTCGTTGTGGCAACTGCGCCGACCAGGGCTCCGGCGGCAGCGGATTGACCAGTACCAGCGCATCGGCCGATGCGGCACAACTTGCCGCCAGCAGCCCGCCCAGGCTGGCGCCGATCAGCACGCGCGGTCGCGGCAGTGCGTCCAGCGCGATCTGCACCTGGGCCCGGTAGTCGTCGAAAGTGGTGGCGGACAGTCCCGCAGCCACCGGCTCCAGGTCCATGCAAGCGCACGCGATGCCGCGCGCCTGGAGCACGCGTCGCCAGATATCCCATTCCCAGCCGCCGCCACCGGCGCCGTGCACCAGCACGGCGTCGTGCACCTGCGCGGGCGGCATCGGCGCCGTCAGCCCAGCGTTGCCGACAGCGTCACCGGTACCGACAGTGCGCGCGAGATCACGCAGCCGGCCTTGGCCGCCTCGGCGATCTGCTGGAACTGCTCGGCGCTGAGGCCTGGCACCTTGGCGGTGAGGATCAGCTGCACGCCGGTGATCGTCGGCCCCGGATCCATGCCCGGGTCCATCGTGACTTCGGCGCGGGTCTGGATCCGCTCGGGCGTGAATCCGGACTTGCCCAGCACGGCTGAAAGCGCCATCGAGAAGCAGCCGGCATGCGCCGCGGCCAGCAGTTCTTCGGGGTTGGTGCCCTTCTCGTCGCCGAAGCGCGTCTTGAAGGAGTAGTTCTGGTCGGCGAACAGACCGCTTTGCGGCGTGCTCATCGCGCCCTTGCCGGACTGCAGGTCGCCCTGCCAGACCGCTTCGGCGAAACGCTTGAAGGCCATTTCATTGCTCCGTCTGCGTACGAGAGCGCACAGCCTACCGTCGGGAACGTTAGCGCTGCATCGCGGGCGCGCGCCTTTCCTTGACCCGGCTGGCGTTCGACAGGCTTGACCCACCCAGCCCCTTGCGCGAGGCTTGCCCTCCCGGCTCCCCGCCGGCACCCGCCATGACCGCCCGCCGAGCGCCCAACGCTTCGGCGCGAAGCGCGGACAGCCATGACGGCCTTCCCTCCTCAGCATCGGGAGAAGTCCGCTCATGTCCTACAGCACACAATCCATCCGCAACGTGGCCTTGGCAGGCCACCCCGGCGCCGGCAAAACCACCTTGTTCGAAGCCCTGCTGCAGGCCGGCGGCGCAATCCAGACGGCAGGCAGCATCGAGCGCGGCAGCACGGTGTCCGACTTCGATGCCATCGAGAAGCAGCGCGGCCATTCGATCGATTCGGCGATCGCCAGCATCGACCACGCCGCGGCCAACGGCCAGATCATCCATCTCAACCTGATCGACACCCCCGGCTACCCGGATTTCCGCGGCCCGGCACTGTCGGCCTTCGGCGCGGTGGAGACGGTGGTCATAGTGGTAGATGCCGACAGCGGCGTCGAATACGGCACGCGCCGGATGATGGAGTACGCCAAAGGGCGAAACCTGTGCCGGGCCCTGGTGATCAACAAGATCGACCACGAAGCCGCATCGGTGGAGCGCGTGCTGGCCGACCTGCGCGACACCTTCGGCCCGGAATGCCTGCCGCTCAACCTTCCCGCCGACGGCGGCAAGAAGGTCATCGATTGCCTCGGCAACACCACCGGCGACAGCGACCTGGGGCCGGTCGCCGACTGGCACCAGAAGATCATCGACCAGATCGTCGAGATCAACGAATCGGTGATGGAGCATTACCTCGACGTGGGCGAAGGTGGACTGTCGGGCGACGAACTGCACGACGCCTTCGAGCAGTGCATGCGCGAAGGCCACCTGGTGCCGGTGCTGTTCTGCTCGGCGCGCAACAACGTCGGCGTGAGGAAGCTGCTCGACATCGCCGAGCAATGGTTCCCCAACCCGGCCGAAGCCAATCCGCCGCCGTTCGAACGCGGCGCCGATCGCCAGCGTTTCCAGGCGGTACCTGACCAGAAGGCCCACGTCGTCGCCGACGTGTTCAAGATCATCAACGACCCCTTCGTCGGCAAGCTCGGCATCTTCCGGGTGTACCAGGGACTGGTGAAGAAGGACACGCAGCTGTTCATCGATGACGGCAAGAAACCGTTCAAGGTCGGCCACCTGTTCAAGCTCAAGGGCAAGGATCACGTCGAGATCGACCAGGCGCTGCCGGGCGACATCGCAGCGGTGGCCAAGGTCGACGAGCTGCACTTCGACGCCGTGCTGCACGACAGCCACGACGAGGACCAGATACGCCTGGCGCCGCTGGATTTTCCGAAGCCGATGTTCGGCCTGGCAGTGGATGCGGCCAGCAAGGGCCAGGAGCAGAAACTCGCCACCGCCCTGCACAAACTGGCCGAGGAGGATCCGTGCTTCGTCGTCGAGCACGAGGCCGAGACCAACGAGACGGTGATCCGCGGCCTGTCGGACCTGCACCTGCGCATCAACCTGGAACGCCTGAAGGATCGTTATGGCGTCGAAGTGAAATCGCGTCCGCCGCGCATCGCCTACCGGGAAACGGTCAGCGGCAAGGCCGAAGGCCATCATCGCCACAAGAAGCAGACCGGTGGCGCCGGCCAGTTCGGAGAAGTGTTCCTGCGCATCGAACCGTTGCCGCGCGGCGGCGGCTTCGAGTTCGTCGACGAGGTCAAGGGTGGCACCATCCCGGGCCAGTTCATGCCGGCAGTGGAGAAAGGCGTGCGCCAGGTGCTGGGCAGCGGCGCCGTCGCCGGCTATCCGATCCAGGACGTGCGCGTGATCGTCTATGACGGCAAGCATCATCCGGTCGACAGCAAGGAGGTCGCGTTCGTCGCCGCGGGCAAGAAGGCCTTCCTCGATGCGATCGGCAAGGCGCGTCCGCAGGTGCTCGAGCCGATCGTCGAACTGGAGGTCAACGCGCCCGAGCAGCACATGGGCGACGTCAGCGGTGGCCTGGCCAGCAAGCGCGCGCGCATCAGTGGCACCGACAGCGTGCGTGGCAACGAGATCGTGGTGAAGGCGCAGGTGCCGCTGTCGGAGCTGGAGGGCTATGCCGCAGAGCTCAAGTCGGTGACTGCCGGACGCGGGCGCTACTCGCTCGACTTCAGCCACTACGAGCCGGTGCCGGCCAATGTGCAGCAGAAGCTGGTGGAGGCCTACAAGCCCCGGCAGGACGAGGACTGATCCTGCGCTTGCGTTGGAGCGGGCAAGCCCGCTCCAACACAGATGCGGGCTTCACATGCCCTGACCCAAGCTGTGGCTTCCCCCGCACAGGAAGCACACATGCGCCATGGGCCCGGAGTCGTGCTGCACGCTGTGCTGGTGATCCTCATGCTCGCCCCCGCCGCCCCTGCCTGGGCGCAGGCGGGCAACAGCCGCTCCATCCCCAATTTCGCGCGCCCGCCCGGATTCCCGGATCCGGCATTTCGCGTGGAGTACGCGCGCGGCAGCGACGCGCCGCCGATGATGGTGCGTACCGGACCCAATTCGTTCGAGCCGCTGTACCGGCGCGATGGCAACGGCTATACGCCGGCGCGCGCCGCCGGCTACCACATCGCGATGTCGTCGTGTCCGTCGATCCCCGACCGCGGCGGCAGTGCGACCACGCGCATGATCGACCTGGCCACCGCCGAATGGGCGTACTTCGGCCTGCCGGTGCTGGACATGGCGGTGGAGCCGCAGGCGATCGTGCCGCGCATGCCGCAGGCTGCCGGCGTGGTCGACATCATCGCTCCCGGCCGCAACGCCTCGATCGGCAATCGCGTGCTGCGCCAGGCTCCGCGCCTGGGCCTGATGGAAGACGACTCACCCGTGCAAGGCACCATCGCCGGCTACTGGGCAGCCACGGGCAACGAGGAAGCCCTGCGCGTGCAGAGCATCGTCAACTACGGCTGGCACGAGGCGGGCTGGGCGATGCCATGGTCGGCGGCATTCATTTCCTGGCTGGCGTGCGAGGCCGGGCTGTCCACGGAGCAGTTCCGCCGCAGTGGCGCGCATTACGAGTACGTGCGCGCCGCGGTGCGTGCGCGCGACGGCGAGGACCCCTCGCACATCTACGTCGCCTACGACCTGACCGAAGCCGTGCCCGCGGCCGGCGACCTGTTGTGCACTTCGCGCGGCAATGCCACGTTCACCTCGATCGCCGATGTGCGCCGCGGCATCAGCGACTCGCTGTCGCTGCACTGCGACCTGGTGGTCAAGACCGACCTCGAGCGCCGCCGCCTGTTCGCCATCGGCGGCAACGTCAATCATGCGGTGACGCTGTCGGTGATCGCGATCGACGGCAAGGGTCAACCGCTGACGGACCGCGACATCATCGGTGCCCACCGCTGGTTTGCGGTGCTCAAGCCGCGCCAGGGTTCGGCGCCGAAGCACGACCTGGACGGTACGCCGACCGTGCAGCAGCTGTACCGCGACTACGCCCGCTACTCCTCCAGCACCCGGGCTCCGCCGCCGCTGCCGCTGGTGGCGCGTGGCAAGCCCGCGAGTTCGACGACGCCCCCGGCCGTCACTCCGCCGCCCAAGGCGCCATCCAAGCCCCCTCCCGTCAAGGAACCCCCGAAGACGCCGTGAACCGGTCGCCGGCCTGAGACTTCTCTCATTCATGCCGCACGGGTATCGTCGCGGGCATTACCCGTGGAGTTCTGGATGTCCTCGCGCAGCTCGCTCAATGATTCTCGCAATGTTTGGCGCGGCCTCGCCGTGGCCGCCCTCGCCCTCGTGCTTGCCGCCTGTTCGACGCTCAATGGTCTGGGCGCATTGCTGGGCAACGAGGTCCGGTTCACGCCGATGCAGTTGCAGGCCTCGCTCGACCGCAACTTTCCCAAGCATTACGACAAGCTCGGCGGCCTGGTGTCGCTGACGCTGCTGAATCCGCGCCTGACGATTCCGCAAGGTTCGAACCGACTGCGCGTCGACTTCGACCTGGGCCTGGGCGCACTGGGCAGCGACAGCAGCCGGCCGGCCGGCCACTTCGCGCTGACCAGCGCGCTGCGCTACGACCCGGGCACACGCGGCCTGCACCTGCAGGATCCGCGCATCGAACAGGTCGACGTGCCCACCCTGGGTGGTGCGATGACAGGCAGCTCGCGTGCCCTGCTCAATTCCTGGCTGGGCGAGTACTCGCGCGAGGAACCGATCTACCGTTTCGACAACAGCCTGCTCGACAAGCTGGGCTCGCGCCGGATCGGCACGACCGCTATCGAGAGCGGCACCGTCGTCGTGCACCTGGACCAGTGACATGTCCACGTTTCGAAACCTGATCGCCTGCCTGGCGGTGGTGGCATCGCTGGCCGCGTGCAGCGATGACAAGCCACAAGGGCAGCGCGGTGGCGACAGCGCCGAAGCGCTGCCCGCGCCTTCCGGCAAGGCCGCAGGCAGCGTGACCGGCATGCCCGACCAGCCCGGGCCGGGCCAGATCGGACCGCCGCCGCAGGCCATCGAAGAGGTCGTGCTCGACGACCAGGGAAATCCGATCGTGCCGACCGACGAAACCGGTCAGCCGATCCCCGGTACCGACGTAGCGCCGGATGGCGCCGCGACGAGCGAACCGACCGCACAGGACGCGATGGCCGTGGTCCGCGACTACTACGCCGCCATCAACGGCCGCGACTTCGACCGTGCCTACGCACTGTGGTCCGACAGCGGACGTGCCAGCGGCCAGACCTCGCAGCAATTCGCCGACGGCTTCAAGGACACCAGCGGCGTCTCGGTCGAGATCCTCGCACCGGGCGCAGTCGATGCCGCGGCGGGTTCGCGCTTCATCGAAGTACCGGTGGCGATGACTGCCACCGCCGCCGATGGCAGCCAGCGCAAGTTCGTCGGCGCCTATACCCTGCGTCGTGCGGTCGTGGACGGCGCCACCGCCGAACAGCGTGCGTGGCGGATCGGCTCGGCCGACATCCGCGAAGTCACGACGCCCTGATCCGTCGGACCACGGCTTCGTTGGATAGCGTCCGCCCCCGGGTCGTCCTCGATACGAACGTCTGCCTGGACCTGTTCGTGTTCGGCGACCCGCGCGTGGCGACGCTGCGCGCCGCGCTGCAATCGGGCGACGTGGTCGCGGTAACCGACATGGGGTGCCGCGAGGAATGGCTGCGCGTGCTGGAGTACCCGCAGCTGCGACTGGATCAGGCGGCACGCGTGGCCGCCATTGCCGCATTCGACGCACAGGTCCAGTTGCTGCCCACGGCCGCCGTGCCGGAAGGTGTGCTGCCGCGCTGCGCCGACCCCGACGACCAGAAGTTCCTGCACCTGGCGCATGCCTGCGGCGCCCGTTGGCTGCTCAGCCGCGACGACGCGCTTCTGGTGCTGGCGCGTCGCACGCGGCGTGATGGGTTGTTCGAGATCCTGTTGCCGGATGCCTGGACGCTGTAAGAAACGTCAAGGTGGATCCCGGCGTTCGCCGGGATGACGGCTCAGATCTCGAAGCGATAGCTCAGCTTGACCAGCAGCTGCTCGTCGTCACGCAGCTCCAGGCTGTCGCGCACCAGCTCGCCGGTGTCTTCCGAGAACGGCTCCTGCTGGTACCCGCCGCGCCCGTAGACCACGTACAGGTAAGACAGCGGCGCCAGCTCGTAGCGATAGCGGATCTGGAACCCCAGGTTCTGCACGTTGAAGTCGTCGACCGCATCGGCACTGGCGATCGAATTGCCGCCGCCATCGACGCGGTACGCCTGTCGCAACGGCGCATCCAGTCCCAGCGCCTGCAGCTTGACCCGCAGCTCCTGCTTGCTGCCGATGTTCCAGTCCATGCCGGCACTGATCTGCATCATCTTCTCGTCGAACTCGCCGATCAGGTTGTCGTTCTGCCACACCAGCCAGCTCGGAATCTGCTCGTAGTACGCGCCGAGGTAGACGCTGAAGGCGTCATTGAAGAAGTACGTCGGCTGCAGGCGGATGTCGAAGCCGATCCTGTCGTTGCCGGCCAGGCCACCGCTGAAGGCGTCGGCCTCCAGCTCCCACGACCAGTTGCCTTTGCGCGGGCGCTCGTACTCCAGGTAGGCATTGAAGTTCGGCGGCAGGTTGACGTTGCCGTTGCCGCGCGTGAGCAGGTCGTCGACGAAGGCGCTGTTGATGTTGATCTGCGCGTACTCGAAGCTGCCGTTGCGCAGGTTGCCCTGGCGGCTGATGCGCAGCTGCCTCTGCAGGCGCTGGCCGTGGTCGTTGTCGGTGCCGCTGATGCGGCCACGCCAGTCCTTGGAGGCATAGCGCGACTCGGCCGGCTGGTCGGTGAAGCGGCGCATCACCTGCCAGTTGAGGTAGTTGAGGTTGGCGCGCGAGAGATAGCCGAAGTCGTTGATCTGCAGCTCTTCGCCGAAATGCATCGCCAACCATTGCTGGCGCCAGCCGTCTTCCATTTCGTAATTGACCCACATGGTCGCGCCGGTGTCGTCGCTGGTGCGGCCGTCCTGGTCGATCTGGCTGCCGATGACGCGCGTCTCGACGCTGACGTGCTGGTTCGGACGCCAGTTGTGGTCCACGCCCATCACCGATGCCTCGCGATCCAGGAACGGGCGGTCGACCTGGGTCAGCATCACACCGAGGTTCTGGCTGGCAAAGTCGCGCACCACGCGCAAGGCGCCGAAGGTGCGTCCGACCTCGTCGGCCTCGTCGGCGGCGAACACACCGTACTTGGTGGCGCCGACGCTGCCGTTGAGCTTGACCGCCGCGGTGATGTCGCCGGCACCGTTGCCGTCATCGGCCGGGCCACCGACACGACGGGTGTAAAGCAGCTGGCTGAAGTCCGACGGCGTGGTGAATTCGAAGATGCCCTGGTTCTCGGTGAAGAACGGGCGCTTGTCGCTGATGAAGGTTTCGGTGGCGCTGAAGTTCACCACCAGGTCGTCGCTCTCGACCTGGCCGAAGTCGGGATTGATCGTCGCCGACAGCTGGAACTGGCCGTTTGGCTTCCAGAAGATGTCGGCGCCGCCGTCGAAATCGCTGTCACCGCCGACGTTGTCGTACAGGCCGGACGCATACGGCGTGACCGCCAGCAGCGACTGGCTGTACTGCGCCATCTGCATCGGCTCGAAATCGGAGAGGAAGCGCGGGCGCTCGAAGCTCGCCGCCGGCCACGCCGAGCGCTCGCCGGTGGAGCCGATGACGCGATCGAAGTAGACCTTGACCGTGCGCATGCCATCGCTGCCATTGCGCATCGGCGCGATGTACCACGGGATCAGCATCTCCACGTTCCAGCCGGTGTCGTCCTCGCTGACCGCGTGCTGCCAGTTGCCGTCCCAGTCGTCGTTGAACTGGGTTTCGTTGCTGATCACCGCATCGGCGATGCCGTCGGTGGAGGAGACCGTGAAGTTGTAGCCGGTGCGGCCGTCGCCGTCGTAGTCGATCATCAGGTTGACGCGGTCGACCTGGGCCTCGAAGTCGCGCTGCACCTTCTGCCGGGTCCGCGTCTCGACCGGCTGGTTGTTGCGGAAGGCCACCGCCAGGCCCTCGGGCGTCGCCATCACCCACACCTTGGTCTGCAGCGTCGCCGGCTCGCGGCTCAGCGGCTGCACCTTGCGGAAGTCGGTGATCTCGCGCGCCCCCTGCCACTCGGCCGGATCGATGCGACCGTCGATTTCCACGCCCATTGCCGGGGTGGACATCACCGGGAAAGCCAGGGCGGCGAGGATGGCCAAAGTCAACGTAGCGCGCGTGCCGTGCATGCAGGGGGAATCTCGGAAGTCGGGGTTGCCAGTTCGGTATCCCCCGCCGCAACCGCCGCCATCGAAGGCGGCCATCCGACCAGATCGTCCTTGCTGGGCTCGTTCAAGGGCACCGTGGTACCCGAGCGGAGCACAGCCTATACGCAGTCGTGCCCTGCGCCAGACTGGCGGAAGTCATTGCAACCAAATTTCCCCGACGCGCATCACGCCTATGTGGCCCGCTTTCGCACGGGCCGGCCGCCCTTCCGGGTTACTGCATGTGCCAGCCGTGGCTGACCACGAAACTCTGGCCCGTCAGCGCCGCGCTGGGGAACTCGGCCAGGAAGCGCACGGTCTGGGCGACGTCCTCGACGGTGGTGAAGATGCCATCGACCGTGTTGCCGAGCATGACCCGGCTCACCACTTCGGCTTCGCTGATCCCCAGTTCCTTCGCCTGCTCGGGAATCTGCTTGTCGACCAGCGGCGTGCGCACGAAGCCCGGGCAGACGACGTGGCTGCGGACCGAGTGCTTCGCCCCTTCCTTGGCCAGCGTGCGCGACAGGCCCAGCAGGCCGTGCTTGGCGGTGACGTAGGCCGATTTCAGCGGCGAGGCCAGGTGCGAGTGGACCGAGCCCATGTAGATCACGGTGCCGCCGCGCGACTTGCCGTCCGCACCGGCGCCGTACATGTGCGGCAGCACGGCCTTGGTGGTCAGGAAGGCGCCGTCGAGGTGGATCGCCAGCATCTTCTTCCAGTCGGCGTAGGCGAACTGCTCGATCGGGTTGACGATCTGGATGCCGGCGTTGGAGACCAGGATGTCGACACCGCCCAGCTCGGCGACCACGCGGGCGACGCCGGCATTGACCGCGGCTTCGTCGGTGACGTCCATCGCCAGGCCCAGCGCGCGGCCGCCCTTGCCTGCGATTTCAGCCGCGACGGCCTGCGCGCCATCGGCATTGAGATCGGCGATGGCGATCGCCGCGCCGGCACGCGCCAGTTCGAACGCGATTTCCTTGCCAATGCCGCTGGCGGCACCGGTGACGATGGCGACCTTGCCTTCGAGGCTCATGGGGACTCCTTGGATACAGGTGGGCGCGCCGGTATTGGTCGCGCGCGTTGCCTCAAGTGTGGCCGCTCGAACGGGCAAGGCACCATTGCCCGAAGGTACGTCAGGCCAACTTTGCCCGCTTCGCCTCGCCAGCCAGCTTCTCTTTCTTCTTTTCCTGCTTCTTTTTCTTCTTGTCCGACTTCGGCTGCAGCATCGTGCCGGTGCAGCCCGGCGACCCGCAGCGGCACTCCCAGATCTTCTTCAGTTCCCTGGTGTGCTTCTCGGCCAGCGTGATGCCGTAGTTGTAGGACAGCTCCTCACCCGGGGCGATGTCGCGGATCGCCTCGATGAAGACCTTGTCGAGGCGGCGATCCTTGCCCTCGTCCTCTTCCAGCACCGCTTCGCAGTTCGGCATGCAGCTGTGGTTGATCCAGCGCGCGTCGTTGCCCTTGAAGTTGGCGTCGATGACGTACTCGTCGTTGAGCGTGAACAGGAACGTGTGGCCGGTGTCGATGTCGCCGCTCTCGCCGGCATCGACTTCCTCGTGGGTGCGGCGCTGGCCCTTGTATTCGATGACGCGCTCGCCCTTGGCGATCGGTTGGACGGCGAATACGCCGTTGCCATGGATGGCGGAGCGACGGGCGGCGATCTTGCGCGGCATGCGGAATCCGGTAGTCATTTCGGGAGGCGGACATTCTGGCCCGGATCGGTCGCGTCGCGCCATCGCACCTGGCCGGTTCGTGGCGATCGCTGCGTTGGCGTGGGTCACCTCCCGATGTGCACGAACGATGAAGATGATCCGATCAGCCCTCGCAGTGACCGCCCTCCTGTCCCTTGCAGCCTGTCAGCAAGGCGAGCACGCACGCCACGCCAGCACTGACCACAAGGCGCCGGCGCAGAAGGACCTGCTCGCACGTGGCGAATACCTGGCCCGGACGGCAGGCTGCAACGACTGCCACACGCCTGGCTATGCCGAGAGCCAGGGCGCGGTCGACAAGGCCCAGTGGCTGGTCGGCTCGCCGGTCGGCTTCCGCGGGCCGTGGGGCACGACCTATCCGACCAACCTGCGCCTGAAGCTGTCGACCATGACCGAGACGCAGTGGCTGGACTACAGCGCCAAGCTGCGCACGCGCCCGCTGATGCCCGATTTCGCCCTCCGCGACATGACCCTCGAGGACCGCCGGGCGATCTACCAGTTCGTGCGCTCGCTAGGCCCAGCCGGGCAGCCGGCGCCGGCCTTCATTCCGCCGGGACAGAACCCGCAGCCGCCCTACTTCGACCTGGTGCTGCCTGCCGCGCCGCCGGTGGCCGCGAGCGCGACTGCCAGCGGATCCTGAACGGGATGGCTGAGCGGGTCGCCTGAATGGGGCGTTCCAAGGGCGGAACCTGAGCGTTCCGCCCCGGTTGTTGGCTGCGCGGGGCCGAAACCGTACAATTCCGGTACGGATTAACCCGACCGGCCTGCCCCCATGCTCCGCGTCACCAAGCTCACTGACTACGCCACGGTCGTCATGACCGTGCTCGCACACCGTTCCGACGCTGTCCTCAGCGCCTCGGAACTGGCAGAGCGCGCCGGTCTCGAAGCCACGACGGTGTCCAAGGTGCTCAAGCCGCTGGCCCAGGCCGGGCTGGTCGAAGGCTTCCGCGGTGCCAACGGCGGCTACCGTCTCGCCCGCCGCGCCGAGGACATCGGCCTGCTGGAGATCGTGATCGCCATGGAAGGGCCGCTCGGCATGACCGAGTGCAGCGTCCATGCCGGCAACTGCGGCATCGAGCAGTCGTGCGGCGTGCGCGCCAACTGGCGCCGCATCAACGACGTGGTGATCGACGCCCTGCGCGGCGTGACGCTGGCGCAGATGCTGGCGCCGCCACCACCTCCCGAATCAACGGCCAAGCGCATCGACCTGCGCCTGGCCAACGCGTAGCGGGCCGCGCCCGCCATGCAACAACGAATCCTGTAGGCAGCCCAATGGCCACCGAAGTAATCGACACCACATCCTCTCAGAACAGAGAGATCCATGAGCAGCTCGGCCGCAAGTACGAGGCCGGCTTCGTCACGGACATCGAATCCGACAGCCTGCCGCCCGGCCTGAACGAGGACATCATCCGCGCGCTCTCGGCCAAGAAGGACGAGCCGGAGTGGATGACCGAGTGGCGCCTGGCTGCGTACCGGCATTTCCTGACGATGCCGATGCCGCACTGGGCCAAGCTCAACATCGCCCCGATCGACCTGCAGGCGCTGAGCTACTACTCCGCGCCCAAGGCCAAGTACGCCTCGCTCGACGAAGTGCCGCAGGAGCTGCTCGACACCTACGAGAAGCTCGGCGTGCCGCTGCACGAGCGCGCCAAGCTGGCCGGCGTCGCGGTGGACGCGGTGTTCGACTCGGTTTCGGTCGGCACCACCTTCCGCAAGGAACTGGCCGAGAAGGGCGTGATCTTCTGCTCGCTGTCGGAAGCCATCCACGACCACCCGGAACTGGTGAAGCAGTACCTGGGCAGCGTCGTGCCGACCGGCGACAACTACTTCGCCGCGCTCAACTCGGCAGTGTTCTCCGACGGCAGCTTCGTGTTCATCCCCAAGGGCGTGCGCTGCCCGATGGAGCTGAGCACCTACTTCCGCATCAACGCCATGAACACCGGCCAGTTCGAGCGCACCCTGATCATTGCCGAGGAAGGCAGCTACGTCTCCTACCTGGAAGGCTGCACCGCGCCGATGCGCGACGAGAACCAGCTGCACGCGGCGGTGGTCGAGCTGGTTGCGCTGGACGATGCCGAGATCAAGTACTCGACGGTGCAGAACTGGTACCCGGGTGACGAGAACGGCGTCGGCGGCATCTACAACTTCGTCACCAAGCGTGGCGAATGCCGCGGTGCGCGCTCGAAGATCTCCTGGACCCAGGTCGAAACCGGTTCGGCGATCACCTGGAAGTACCCCTCGTGCGTGCTGCTCGGCGACGACTCGACCGGCGAGTTCTACTCGGTCGCGCTGACCCACCACCGCCAGCAGGCCGACACCGGCACCAAGATGATCCACGTCGGCAAGCGCACCAAGAGCAAGATCATCAGCAAGGGCATCAGCGCCGGCCGCGGCCAGAACACCTATCGCGGCCTGGTCAAGGTGCTCGGTGGCGCCGAGGGCGCGCGCAACCATACCCAGTGCGACAGCCTGCTGATCGGCAAGAAATGCGGCGCCCACACCTTCCCGTACATCGAGGTCAGGCACCCGACCGCAACCGTCGAGCATGAAGCGACGACGTCGAAGATCAGCGACGACCAGCTGTTCTATTGCCGCAGCCGCGGCATCGGCGCGGAGGACGCGGTGTCGATGATCGTCGACGGCTTCTGCAAGTCGGTGTTCCGCGAACTGCCGATGGAATTCGCGGTGGAAGCCAAGAAGCTGCTGGAAGTGAGCCTGGAAGGCTCCGTCGGCTGACATCTGCCCCTCTTCTCCCGCTGGGCGGGAGTAGCAAGAACAAACCGGAAACAACCATGCTCAAGATCGAAAACCTCCACGTATCCGTCGCCGGCAAGGAAATCCTCAAGGGACTGTCGCTCGACGTCCAGGCCGGCCAGGTGCACGCGATCATGGGTCCCAACGGCGCCGGCAAGTCGACCCTGGGCAACATCCTGGCCGGTCGCGAAGGCTATGAAGTCACCGCCGGCACTGTCAGCTTCGACGGCCGCGACCTGCTCGAGCTGGAGCCGGAAGAGCGCGCCGCGGCAGGCGTCTTCCTGGCCTTCCAGTACCCGGTCGAAATCCCGGGCGTGAACAACACCTACTTCCTGCGCACCGCCCTCAACGCCCAGCGCAAGGCGCGCGGCGAGGCGGAATTGGATTCGATGCAGTTCCTCAAGCTGGTCCGGCAGAAGCTGGCCGTCCTGCACCTCAAGGACGAGCTGCTGCATCGCGGCGTCAACGAAGGTTTCAGCGGCGGCGAGAAGAAGCGCAACGAGATCTTCCAGCTGGCCCTGCTCGAACCGCGCCTTGCGATCCTTGACGAGACCGACTCGGGTCTGGACATCGACGCGCTCAAGGCCGTCGCCGACGGCGTCAACGCGCTGCGCGACGCCGGCCGTGCGTTCCTGGTGATCACCCACTACCAGCGCCTGCTCGACTACATCAAGCCCGACGTCGTCCACGTGCTTGCCGACGGCCGCGTCGTCGAGACCGGCGGACCGGAACTGGCCCTGCAGCTGGAAGAGCACGGCTACGCCTGGGTCAAGGATCGCATCGCACCGCAGGCGGCGGTCTGACATGAGCGCCCTGCTCGACTCCTTCGCCACTGCTTTCGATTCGCTGGCCGCGCGCGACGCCGCCGGCCTCGGCGAAAGCCGCAAGGCCGCGCTCGACGCGGCAATGCGCGACGGCATCCCGCATGCCCGCGTCGAAGCGTGGAAGTACACGCCACTGCGTTCGCTGGAGCGGCGCAGCTTCGTCGCCAGTGACACCACCGTGGCGGCCTACGACGTCGCATTGCTCGATGGCATCCCGGCCCCGCGCATCGTCTTCGTCAATGGCCGTCTCGACACCGCCCACAGCGACATCGCCGGGCTCGGCGCCGGCATCACGCTGCAACCGCTCTCGCAGGTGCTGCGCGAAGGCGAACCGCGCGATGCCAACTTCCTCGCCCGCCGCTTCGACCGCGCCGACGAGATCTTCGCCCGCCTCAACTCGGCGCTGGCCGACGACGGCATCGTGCTGCGTGCCGAAGCCGGCGCGCACGCCGCGGTGCCCCTGCACCTCGTTTTCATTGGCGCCGCCAGCAATGGCGACCGCGCCTGGCACCTGCGCAGCCTGATCGAGTTGCGCGAAGGCGCGACCCTGACCGTGGTCGAGCATCAGCTCGGCGCCGGTGCGCACAGCCACCTGGCCAACGCCGTGACCCACGTGCACCTGGGTCCGAACGCGACGCTCAACCATGCCCGCGTGCAGGACGAAGGCGCCACCGCCACGCTGATCTCGCGCACCGATGCGGTGATGGCGAAGTCGGCCGAGTATCGCCGCCTCGACCTCGAGCTCGGCGCCGGTCTGTCGCGCCACGAACTCAACGTCGCCCTGCACGGCGACGGCGCGAAGCTGCATGCCAACGGCGTCCTGCTCGCCACCGGCAAGCGCCACCTCGACACCCGCCTGGGCATCGACCACGTCGGCCGTGACAGCAGCTGCGACCTGACCTGGCGCGGTCTCGGCGCCGGTCGCGCCAAGGCCGCCTTCCATGGCGGCATCCTGATCCGCGAAGGCGCCGACGGCACCGCCGCCAACCTCTCAAACAAGAACCTGCTGCTGAGCGAAGGCGCCGAGATCGACACCCAGCCGGTGCTCGAGATCCATGCCGACGAAGTGCAGGCCGCGCACGGCGCCACCGTGGGCCAGCTCGACGCGACCGCGCTGTTCTACATGCGCAGCCGCGGCGTGCCGGCCGAACAGGCGCGGGCTCTGCTGACCGCGGCGTTCTGCCGCGAGACCCTGGCCGTGTTCGAGGATCGCGTCCTGCGCGAGACCCTGACCGCCCGCCTCGATGCCGCGCTGGCAACGCTGGAGACCGCATGAACGCCTCCCTCGACAGCACCATCGACTGGGCCCGGGTCCGCGCCGACTTCCCGCTGCTGACCCGCCAGGTCCACGGCAAGCCGCTGATCTACTTCGACTCGGCCAACACCGGGCAGAAGCCGGAGACCGTGATCGCCGCGGTCGACGACTTCTACCGCCATCACAACGCCAATGTCAGCCGCGCCGTGCATGCACTGGGTACCGAGGCGACCGATGCCTACGAGGGCGCGCGCAACAAGCTGGCCAAGTTCTTCAACGTGCGCGGCGACGAACTGGTGCTGTGCAGCGGCACCACGTTCGCGCTGAACCTGGTCGCCTATTCGTGGGCGCTGCCGCGTCTGCAGCCCGGCGATGCGATCGTGCTCACGCGCATGGAGCACCACGCCAACATCGTGCCGTGGCAGCTGGTGGCCCAGCGCACCGGCGCCACGATCAAGGTCGCCGAGCTCAACGAACGCGGTGAACTCGACCTCGAGCGCCTGTACGCGCTGCTCACGCCGGAAGTGAAGCTGCTGTCGCTGGCCCACGTCTCCAACGTGCTGGGCACCGTCAACCCGGTGCGCGAGATCTGCCGCGAGGCCCGCAAGCGCGGCATCGTCACGGTAGTCGACGGTTCTCAGGCGGCGCCGCATCGCGTGCTCGACATCGCCGCGGTCGGCTGCGACTTCTACGCCATCACCGGCCACAAGATGTCCGGCCCGACCGGCACCGGCGCGCTGTGGGCGCGTCGCGAGCACCTGGCCGCGATGCCGCCGTTCATCGGCGGCGGCGAGATGATCAAGGAAGTGCGCTTCGAAGGCACGGTCTTCAACGACCCGCCGCACAAGTTCGAGGCCGGCACGCCGAACATCGCCGGTTTCATCGGCCTCGGCGCGGCGGTCGACTACCTGTCGTCGCTGGGCATGCACAACGTCGAGGCGCGCGAGCAGGCGTTGCTCGCCCATGCCACCGAGGAGCTGTCGAAGGTCGAGGGCCTGCGCATCTTCGGTGAGGCCAAGGAGAAGGCGGCGGTGATCAGCTTCCTGGTCGAGGGCGCGCACGCGCACGACCTGGCCACCCTGCTCGACCTGGAAGGCGTGGCGATCCGCTCCGGCCACCATTGCGCGCATCCGCTGATGCACCACTTCGGCGTCGCCGCGACCTGCCGCGCCTCGCTGGCCTTCTACAACACGCACGACGAGGTCGAGGCCTTCGTTGCGGCGCTGCGCAAGGTACGTAAACTGCTCGCATGACTGCCCTCCAAGCCTCGGCGGCCGCCGCGCCCGCCATCGTGTTCCGCCACGCCACCCACGCCGACATCGACGCGCTGGTCGCGCTGGTCGAGTCGGCCTACCGCGGCGATGCCAGCAAGCAGGGCTGGACCACCGAAGCCGACCTGCTCGGCGGCCGCCGCACCGGCGCCGACGACATCCAGGCCTGCATCGATCGCCCGCGGAGCGTGATCCTCATTGCCGAGCGCGATGCCGCCGACGGTCGCCGCGAACTGCTCGCCTGCGCCCACGTCGCCGTCGAGCACGGCGCCGGCTACTTCGGCATGTTTTCGGTCAACCCGACCCTGCAGGGCGGCGGCATCGGCAAGGTCGTCATCAACGAGGCCGAGCGCCTGGTCCGCGAGGACTGGGGCATGGCCGCCATGCGCATGACGGTGATCGACGTGCGTGAGGAGCTGATCGCCTTTTACGAGCGCCGCGGCTACCACCGCACCGGCATCAAGAAGCCGTTCCCCTACGGCGACGCGCGCTTCGGCGAACCCAAGCGCGACGACCTGCGTTTCGAGATCCTGGAAAAGGCGCTGTAAGGCATGAGCGACTGGGTATTCGTCTGCGCCACCTCGCAGCTGCTTCCGGGCGAATCGACCGTTGCCTGGGACGGCGATACGCCGATCCTGGTGCTCAACTACGACGGCGATTACTACGCGCTCGAAGACAAGTGCTCGCACGAGGACTTCGAACTGTCCGCCGGCACCTTCGACGGCGAAGAGGCGACGATCGAATGCGTCCTGCACGGCGCGAAGTTCGACGTGCGCGATGGCCGACCGCTGTGCGCGCCAGCCTACGAACCGGTGCTGAAGTTCCCGGTCAAGGTCGAGGACGGCGGGATCTGGACCCGCGACGACCGCGGCTGAGCCTCGCGGATCGACTGCTTCAAATCCCCTGCGTTGACTGGCTGATCCGACTGGCTCCGGGGCTCGCGCCCCTCAGCCAACGATGGCGTTTGCCCTGCCCGGACGGCCCAAAGCCGACCGTCTGGCCGAAATCGCGTTCAGTTTTCGTTGCAAATGGGAATCGCTCTCATTACCATTGTCGATCGCAGCGGCAGCGCGCCGCACTCCGACTCTCAGGATCCCCCATGTACAACAGGAAGTTCGCCGTTTCGCCGCTCGCCGGCGCAGTCGCCATGGCCATCACCGCCCTGGTCGTCTCCTCCCCCGTGCTGGCTGACCCGGCCGGCGAGCCGCAAGCGAAGGACCTCGACAAGATCGAAGTGCATGGCCAGTACGTCGATAAGCCCTCGTCGGTGAAGTACACCGAGCCGCTGCTCGACACGCCGCAAACCATTACGGTCGTCACCAAGGACGTGATGGACCAGCAGAACCTGATCGGCCTGCGCGACGTCCTGTCCACCCTGCCGGGCATCACCTTCGGTGCCGGCGAAGGCGGCGGCGGTTACGGCGACAGCATCATCCTGCGCGGCTTCAACGCCAACAGCGACATCACCACCGACAACGTCCGCGACAGCGCCCAGTACACCCGCACCGACAGCTTCAACCTCGATGCGATCGAACTGATCAACGGTTCCAACTCGGTGTATTCCGGCGCCGGCTCGGTCGGCGGCAACATCAACCTGGTCAGCAAGGCCGCGCGCGCGGGTGATTTCACCGTGCTGCAGGCCGGTGCCGGCACCGACAGCTACGGTCGCGTCACCCTCGACAGCAACACCGATTTCGACAACGGCACCGCCTTCCGCGTCAACGCGATGGTCCACCAGAACGACGCGCCCGGCCGCGATGTCGAGACCTTCGAGCGCTGGGGCATCGCCCCGTCGCTGGCCTTCGGCCTGGGCAGCGACACCCGCTTCACCGTCAGCTACTTCCACCAGAGCGACGACAACGTCCCGCAGTACGGCGTGCCCTACTTCAGCGCCTTCGGCGGTCCGCTGCCGGGCGTCGACCCGTCCAACTACTACGGCTACCGCAACATCGACAAGCAGGAGATCGATGTCGACATGCTCACCGGCGTGTTCGAACACGACTTCAGCGACCGCATGACGCTGCGCAGCCTGGCCCGGTTCCAGCAGGTCGACCAGCTCTCCGTGGTCGATGCGCCGCAGGGCACCTGGTGCCTGGAAGGCGGCATCAACGCCGCCACCGGCCTGGCCTGCCCGCGTCCGCTCACGCCCAACACTTACCAGCCCAGCGGTCCGCGCGGCCATTCGCGCGACACCCGCAACGGCATCGCCATCAGCCAGACCGACCTGACCTCGCGCTTCGCCACCGGTTCGGTCCAGCACTCCCTGGTCGCCGGCATCTCGTTCTCGCACGAAAGCTTCGACCTCGACACGGTCAACCTGCTGCGCACCCCGGACGGCACACCGGTGACCCCGCCGATCATGAGCCTGACCAACCCCGACTCGCTGTGGACCGGCCCGATCAATCCGTTCCTGGTCGGCCGCACCGAAGGCACCCAGGACAACCAGGCCATCTACGTGTTCGACACGCTCGAGTTCAACGAGCAGTGGATGCTGAACCTCGGCGCCCGCTACGAGCACAACGAGGGCGACAGCGCCATCTGGAACATCAAGACCTACACCGCGCCGACGGCGGCCAACCCGCGTCCGGACAACACCAACATCGGCGCGGTCCTCGGCCGCGCGCCCGTGGCCGCCAACGAGGATGATCTGTTCTCCTACCGCGCCGGCCTGGTCTACAAGCCGCGCGAGAACGGCACGATCTACGTGTCGTACTCCAACAGCAAGACGCCGTCGAAGGCCTCGGTCAACGGCTCGTGCACGCTGACCAGCACCACCGGCACCGCCAACTGCAACGTCGACCCGGAAACCGCGGTCAACTACGAGATCGGCACCAAGTGGGACATCGGCAGCCGCCTGGCGCTGACGGCGTCGGTGTTCCGCAACGATCGCGAGGAGTTCAAGGTCGCCGACCCGGGCAATCCGCTCAACCCCAGCGGCGAGCAGCAGCTCGATGGCGAAGCGCGCGTGGACGGTGTCACCCTCGGCGTCGCCGGCCAGATCACGCATGACTGGTCGATCTTCGCCAACGTCACCTGGCTCGACAGCGAAGTGCTGCAGGGTGTCTCCGACAACTGCATAGCCAACCCGAGCACCGCCTGCGGCAACACTGCGGCCAATCCCGACCCGCTCGAGGGCCGTCCGATCAGCGGCACGCCCGAGCGCTCGGGCAGCCTGTGGACGACCTACGACCTCAGCCAGTGGACCTTCGGTTACGGCATCACCTACCAGAGCGGCTACGAGTACTACACCGGCGTCGGCGCCAATGCCGGCGACATCAAGGGCTACACCACCCACCGGGCGATGGTCGGCTATGACATCAACGAGCGCCTGAGCCTGCAGCTCAATGCCAACAACCTGTTCGACAAGGAGTACTACACCCGCGTCCGCAACAATGGCTGGTCGACGCCGGGCGATACCCGCTCGGTGGTATTGAGTGCCGCCTACAGGTTCTAATCCGTCCCGGACGGGTGTGCCCTGACGGGGCCGCCCTCACGGGTCCGCCGCGCCGCCCGGCCCTGGCCGGGCGGTCGCATTGAAGGAGCTAGCCGATGTTGCTGCAGGTCCCGCAAGTCCTCACCGCCGATCAGGTCGCGCATTGCCGCGCACGGCTGGCGCAGGCCGGCTGGGCCGACGGTCGCATCACCGCCGGCTACCAGTCGGCGCAGGCCAAGGACAACACGCAGTTGCCGGAGAACGATCCGGTCGCGCGCGAACTCGGCGCGCTGGTGCTGGAAGCGCTGGCACGCAACTCGACGTTCTTCTCCGCGGCGCTGCCGCAGCGGATCTACCCGCCGTTGTTCAACCGCTACAGCGGTGGCCAGTCGTTCGGCTTCCACGTCGACAACGCGGTGCGCTACGACCGCAGCAGCGGTGGCGCCGAACCGGTCCGCACCGACCTGTCGGCCACGCTCTTCCTCAGCGCGCCGGAAGACTATGACGGCGGCGAACTGATCATCGAGGACACCTACGGCGTGCAGCAGGTGAAGTTGCGTGCCGGCGACATGGTGCTCTACCCGGGCACGAGCCTGCACCGGGTCACGCCCGTGACGCGTGGCGAGCGCATCGCCTCGTTCTTCTGGATCCAGAGCCTGCTGCGCGAGGACGCGCAGCGCCGGCTGATGTTCGACCTGGACGTATCGATCCGGCGCCTGACCCAGGACGTTCCCGATCACCCTGCCCTCGTGCAGCTGACCGGCGTCTACCACAACCTGCTGCGGCGCTGGGCAGAGACCTGAGACGATGAGCGCCTCCTCCGCCGCGCCCGACATCGCCGCACGCCAGCAGCGCCGCGGCTTCTGGCTGCGCACGCTGCACCAGTGGCACTGGATCAGCTCGGCGGTGTGCCTGGTGGCGATGCTGCTGTTCTCCGTCACCGGCATCACCCTGAATCACTCCAGCGTCATCGAGGCCAAGCCGCAGACGCTCAACCGCACGGTCGACATGCCGGCTTCGATGTTGAAGGCGCTGGGCAAGCGCGAGGAAGGCAGCGCGCCGTTGCCTGGCAGCGTCAGCGACTGGCTCAACGACGTGCTGCCGGTTGCCATCGGCGAGCAGCCGGCGGAATGGTCGGAGCAGGAGGTCTACCTGTCGCTGCCGCGTCCCGGCGGCGATGCCTGGTTGAGCATCGATCGCGCTACCGGCGCGGTCGAATACGAGCGCACCTCGCGCGGCTGGATCGCTTACCTCAACGACCTGCACAAGGGTCGCAACGCCGGCGCCGCATGGCGCTGGTTCATCGACATCTTCGCCATCGCCTGCCTGGTGTTCTGCATCACCGGCCTGTTCCTGCTGCAGATGCACGCGCGCCAGCGGCCTTCGACCTGGCCCTACGTGGTGCTGGGCCTGGTGGTGCCGCTGCTGCTGGCATTGCTTTTCATCCACTGATTCGACCGTCACACCGCCTCCCCCGGAGATCCCATGCGTGTCCAACTGACCATTGCGCTGAGCGGCCTGCTCGCCCTGCCTGCCTATTCGGCGGAGATCAACCTCAACCTGCAGATCCCGCAGCTCAACGTCGCCGAGTACCACCGGCCGTACGTGGCGATCTGGGTCGAGGGACCGGATCAGAAGGCGGCCGCCAATCTCGCTGTCTGGTACCAGCAGAAGGCGACCAATGAAGGCGCCGGCACCAAGTGGCTGCCGGACCTGCGCCAGTGGTGGCGGCGCAGCGGCCGCACCCTGAAGGTGCCGGTCGACGGCGTCACCGGTCCGACCCGTCCGGTCGGCAAGCACGCGTTGCAGTTCACCGATCGCCACCCCGAGCTGGCCTCGCTGCCGGCTGGCGATTACACGCTGGTGGTGGAAGCCGCACGCGAAGTCGGCGGGCGCGAACTTCTCAAGATTCCGTTCAAGTGGCGCGGCGCCAGCGACGGCAGCGCGCAGGGCAGCAGCGAGCTCGGCCTGGTCACGCTGGCCAGCAAGCCCTGATTGCCCACTGAGCCGCGCGCAGTCACCACCCCCATTCGATCCGCTGGAGTGTTCCCCATGAAGCAGACCCTCAAGTTCGCCGCACTCGCACTCGCACTTTCCCTGCCGCTGGCCGCGCAGGCCCACAAGGCATGGCTGCAGCCGTCGCAGACGGTGCTCGCCGGCAACAACCCGTGGGTGACCGTCGATGCAGCGGTGTCCAACGACCTGTTCTACTTCAACCATGTGCCGCTGAAGACCGACAACCTCGCCATCACCGCGCCCGACGGCAGCCAGGTCGCCGCGCAGAACAGCGCCACCGGCAAGTACCGCACGGTGTTCGACGTCGAGCTCAAGCAGACCGGCACCTACAAGATCGGCGTGCTCAACGACTACGTGGTCGGCCAGTGGGACGAAGACGGCAAGCCCAAGCGCTGGCGCGGCACTGCCGCGGCGTTCGCCACCGAAGTGCCCAAGGGCGCGAAGAACCTGCAGGTCTCGCAGTCGATCAGCCGCGTGGAAACCTTCGTCACCAACGGCTCGCCCAACGACACCGCGCTCAAGCCCAGCGGCAAGGGCCTGGAGCTGGTGCCGGTGACGCATCCCAACGACCTGTTCGCCGGTGACGAAGCGAAGTTCCGCATGCAGGTCGACGGCAAGCCGGCGGCCGGCATCGATGTCGAGATCGTCCGCGGCAACACGCGTTACCGCAACGCGCAGGACGAGATCAAGGTCAAGACCGACGCGAAGGGCGAGTTCACCGTGACCTGGCCGGAAGCCGGCATGTACTGGCTGGAAGCCACCAGCGAGGACAAGAAGACGACGGTGCCGCAGGCCAAGCAGCGTCGCATCGGTTACGTCGCCACGCTGGAAGTGCTGCCGCAGTAAGGCGACGACGCAGGACGAAGAAGCAAGCGCGATGCAAGCTGCAGGCAACGATCGTGGTGCCGTCGACATCCTCGGCGGCGCCACCATGGGAACCACCTGGTCGGTGAAGCTGGTCGCGCGCCCGCACACCGACCTGCACGCGTTGCACTCACGCATCCAGGCACGACTGGATGACGTGATCGCACAGATGAGCAACTGGACCGCCCACTCCGACCTGAGCCGCTTCAATGCCGCCGCGGCCGGAAGCTGGCACCCGCTGCGCGACGACTTCTGGACGGTGCTGACATGTGCGCTCGATATCGCACGCGCCAGCGACGGCGCGTACGACCCGACCGTTGGCGCCATCGCCGATGCCTGGGGCTTCGGTCCCTCCGGTCGCCGTGACATGCCGCAGGACGTGCCGGCGGACGTGCTCGACTCGGTCGGCTGGCAGCGCCTGGTCGTCGACGCGCAGACGCGCCGTGTATTGCAGCCGGGCGGTACGCAGCTGGATCTGTGCGCGATCGCCAAGGGCTTCGCCGTCGATGCGGTGGCCGCGCAGTTGCAGTCCGACGGCATCGACAGCGCACTGGTCGAAGTCGGTGGCGAGCTGTACGGACGCGGCCGCAAGCCCGATGGAACGCCGTGGCGCGTGATCGTCGAGGCCTGTTCCGGCGACGAGGATGACGACAACCAGGCGCGCGTGATCGATCTGGACGGGCTGGCCGTGGCGACTTCGGGCGATCGTTGGCACCGTGTCGAACGCGACGGCCAGCGCTACAGCCATACCATCGACCCGCGCAGTGGTCGCCCGGCACTGGGCGCCCCGGCCGCGGTTACCGTGGCCGCCGCCAGCGCCATGCTCGCCGACGGCTGGGCCACGGCGCTGACGGTGATGGGCGCAGAAGATGGTCACGCATTCGCGTGCAGGCACGATCTGGCAGCGCGATTCGTCGTGTCCGCCAGCGGAGGCCAGGACGAGCGCATGACACCGGCGTTCGCGGAGTTGCTGCAGGCATGAGTGCGGTTGTCTCCAATCGCCGGGCATGGCTTGGCAACGCACTGGTGCTGGCTGGCCTGCTGGTACTTGCGCTCGCATTCGGCCGGTGGCAGACCGATGCATGGTGGCTGGCATCGCCACGCCTCGGCAGCTGGTTGCTCGCCGCGCTGGTGGTGCTGGCATACCTCGGGCTATGCGCGGCGATTGTTTCCAGCGCGAGAACACAGGCACGGTCGGCATCGACCGGCGACGGCGACAGCGGCGCCGATGCGGTCCTGCTGGCCTGGGCCAGCCAGACCGGGTTTGCCCAGCAATTGGCCGAACACACGGTCGAGGCGCTGCGCGCGGCGGGCATGGCGGTGCGTGCGCTGCCGCTGCATCGCGTCGATGCCGACGTGCTGCGCAGCCATCGACGCGCGCTGTTCATCGCGAGCACCACCGGCGAAGGCGACCCGCCGGACCACGTGCTCGGTTTCACCCGCCATGTGCTCGACCAGTCGATCACGCTGGAAGGATTGGAATACGCGGTGCTGGCGTTGGGCGATCGCGCCTACGACCAGTTCTGCGGTTTCGGCCGTCGCCTCGACCAGTGGTTGCACCACCATGGGGCCAAGCCGCTGTTCGATCGCATCGATGTCGACGCCGGCGACGCGGGCGCACTGCGTCATTGGCAGCATCGACTCGGGCAGCTCAGTGGCCGTGCCGACTTCGCCGACTGGAGTGCACCGGCCTACCAGTCGTGGCGCCTGGCCGAACGCCGCTGGTTGAACGAGGGCAGTGTTGGCGGTCCCGCCTACCACGTCGCACTGGTGCCGCAGGACGCCGCCCACCTTGACTGGACCGCGGGCGACATCGCCGAGATCGGTCCGCGTCATCCTGACGATGCAGTCGCCGACTGGCTGGCCAACTGCCGGCTCGATGGCAACGTTGCGGTCAAGTCTGGCGATTCGGTCGAGCCACTGTCGACGGTGCTGGCGCGGTCACGGCTTCCATCCCCGCACGATGTGCTGGGCCAGGGTGCACAGACCGTGGCGGACAGCCTGCAGCCATTGCCGCACCGCGAATACTCGATCGCCTCATTGCCTGGCGACGGCAGCCTGCAACTGCTCGTGCGCCAGATGCGCCACCCGGACGGTCGCCTCGGCAGCGGCAGCGGCTGGCTGACCGCCCACGCCGAGCCGGGCGCGCGCATCGACGTGCGCATCCGCCGCAATACGTCCTTCCATCCGCCGGCCGACGATCGCCCGGTGGTGTTGATCGGCAACGGCACGGGCCTGGCCGGGCTGCGTGCACTGCTCAAGTCACGCATCGCCGCGGGCCACCATCGCAACTGGCTGCTGTTCGGCGAGCGCCAGGCCGGGCACGACTTCCACTATCGCGACGAGATCGAAGGCTGGCTGCTCGAAGGGCGCCTGCAGGAACTCGATCTCGCCTTCTCGCGTGATGACCCATCCCGGCGAACCTACGTGCAGCATCTATTGCGCGAGCGGATCGAGGAATTGCGCACGTGGATTGCGCAAGGAGCATCGGTCTACGTCTGCGGCAGCCTCGAAGGCATGGCGCCGGACGTCGATGCGGTGCTGCGCGAAGCGGTCGGGCTCGACGTGCTGGAAACCATGGCCGCTTCCGGTCGCTATTGCCGCGACGTCTACTAGAACCCAAGCCTCAGGGCAGCGGTTCGATCCGGATCAGCAGGACTTCGCCGCCGCCATCGAGGACATGCCGCACGCGCTGCGACCCGGCGGCGATGATCGCGGTGTCCTGCGCCGCCAACGGCGGCAGGCCGGAGTCATCGGCGAACCGCGCCTGCCCTGCGATCAGGTGCACGATCCAAGTGCTTTCCGGATCGGCGAACAACACCATCGGCCCGACCAGCGGGCGGTGCCACAGATTCGCGCGCACGCGGTCGCGGCGCCACATCAGGTTGAAGTCGTGGGTGAGCCCATCGACAAGCTCGCCGGTCACGCCGCGCTCGCCGGCAAACCGCATCCGATCGTGCGGTGGCAGCAGTTCCTTCACTTCGCCATCGTCGAAGCGCAGGCGCAGGCCGTTGCCGGCCAGCAGGACCAGCTCGCGGTCGATTCCGGGAAACGCGGAGAACGGAGCGTCACTCTCGATCTCGGCGATTGAAAGGCGCCAGTCCCAGGGTGCGCCGGCGACGGGAACGTGGGCGAGGATCTCGCGCGTCCAGCCCATCTGGTTGCGCCAGCGCTCGCGGCGGTATTCGTTGGCCGGGATTACCCAGGACCGGCTGCTGCGTTCGGGTGCCATCACCAGTGAGGTCGCCTGTGCGGAGTCTCGTGGCCGATAGTCTAGCGGCGGCTGCCACCTGGCAAGGCGCCACCCCGTCGCAGTCCGTTGCAGCGGAGTGGCAGTACTTCCTGTCCCGGGATACTCCCCTGACTCCCTTCGGGCATCCGTGCCGGTTCGCCTGCCGTCGCCGCGCAGTCGGTGGCGGCAGGAGACTTCAGCGGCTGGCTGCCCTGGCAGGTGCGGCAGGCTTGGCGACGGGCCTGGTTGCAGGCTTGCCGGTCGCAGCCGGCTTCGTTGCCGCGACCTTCGCAGGAGCGGCGCCGCCGGTGAAGACAATGCGGTCAAGGTTCTTCTCGACCGTCTTCAGGCCCACGCCCTTGACCAGTGCCAGCTGCTCGGCGCTGCGGAATGGACCGTTCGCCTTGCGGTAGGCCACGATCGCCTCCGCCTTGCCCGGCCCGATGTTCACCATGACGCGATCGATGGTCGCGGCATCGGCGGTGTTGATGTTGACCTTCTCGGCGGCGTTGACCGCGGCTGCCAACAACAGCGTCAGCAGCAGCGGTACGCCCCTCCATCCGGTTGATTTCACGGTGTGGCTCCTTGGGTTGGTTTTTGATTCCGTTCCTGCCGCGTCGGCCCCTGGCTGGGGACAACGCGGGCACCAAGTCTCGGCGCGGGCACCGGCCCGGCCTATCGCCACGGCCTTCGCGGCCTGCCCGGCGCACGCCGCTACTGGCGGTGGGGATAGGCCTACGGTCTGCGGCAAATCGGCAGCCAGACCCGCCAGATCGCGGCCAAGCGGCCCCAATGCGCATCGGATCGGCCGCCCGGGAGGCGTAAACTGGCGTCTTTCCCGTGTTCCTTCCCCTATACCTTCCCCTGCTCCGAGGCCCCTTCATGGACACCAGCAAGGTCGACCGTTTCGTCGCCGACAAATGGGATGACGAGATCGTTCCCCAGCTCGTCGAGTACATCCGCATCCCGAACAAGTCGCCGATGTTCGACGCCGACTGGGTCAAGCATGGCTACATGGAGGACGCGGTCACGCTGATGGAGCGCTGGGCCAAGGCGCAGCCGATCCCCGGCATGAAGGTCGAGGTGGTGCGCCTGGAAGGCCGCACGCCGCTGATCTTCATCGAAGTGCCGGCAAGCAACGGCGGCAGCAACGACGACTGCGTGCTGCTCTACGGCCACCTCGACAAACAGCCGGAGATGACCGGCTGGGATCCCGAGTTCGGCCCGTGGTCCCCGGTCATCAAGGGCGACCGGCTCTATGGCCGCGGCGGCGCCGACGACGGCTATGCGATCTTCGGCTCGCTGACCGCCGTGCTGGCCCTGCAGGAACAGCAGCTGCCGCACTCGCGCTGCGTGATCCTGATCGAGGCCTGCGAGGAATCGGGCAGCTACGACCTGCCCGCCTACGTCGACCACCTTGCTGGCCGCATCGGCAAGCCGTCGTTGGTGGTGTGCCTGGACTCGGGCTGCGGCAACTACGACCAGCTGTGGTGCACGACCTCGCTGCGCGGCCTGGCCGGCGGCAACTTCACCGTCAAGGTGCTCAGCGAAGGCGTCCACTCCGGCGACGCCTCCGGCATCGTGCCGTCGAGCTTCCGCCTGCTGCGCCAGCTGCTCTCGCGCCTGGAAGACGAGAACACCGGCAAGATCCGCATCGAAGACCTGTTCGTCGAAGTGCCGGCCGAGCGCATGGCGCAGGCGCGCGAGGCGGCGAAGGTGCTGGATACGGCGATCTTCGACAAGTTCCCGTTGCTGCCGGGCATGAAGCCCATGGCCGATGACCTGACCGAGCTGGTGCTCAACCGCACCTGGCGGCCGGCGCTGTCGGTCACCGGTGTCGACGGCATGCCGCCGCTGGCTTCGGCCGGCAACGTGCTGCGCCCGCACACCTCGGTGAAGCTGTCGCTGCGCCTGCCGCCGACCCTGGACGGCAAGCGCGCCGGCGAGCTGCTCAAGGAAGTCCTGCTCAGCAACCCGCCCAACGGCGCCCAGGTCACCCTCGACCTGGAGAAGTCGTCGAGCGGCTGGAATGCTCCGGCGCAGTCACCGTGGCTGACCAAGGCCATCGATGCCTCCAGCCGTGACTTCTTCGGCCAGCCGGCGATGTACATGGGCGAAGGCGGATCGATTCCCTTCATGGGCATGCTCGGCGAGAAGTTCCCGGGCGCGCAGTTCATGATCACCGGCGTGCTCGGCCCGCACAGCAATGCGCACGGCCCCAACGAATTCCTGCACATCCCGATGGGCAAGCGCGTCACCGCCTGCGTCTCGCGCGTGATCGCCGAGCATCACCTGGCCAGCCAGCGCGGCGAGACCACCGGCGTGGCGGCGGTGGCCGGTGGGCAGGAGCGCGGCGACCACGGTTGCTGCTGAGGGCCTCGCCCTCCCCTTCCCCTCTGGCCGCCATAGGCGGCGTGTCCCTCCCCGCCAGGGGGGAGGGATTGCGCACCGGGGCCCGGTGCTAGGATGCGCTCGCGTCACCCAACCACTCAGGAGGGAGCGATATGGGCAGCATCGTCTATACGATCATCATTGGTGCGGTTATTGGAATCCTGGCGCGTTTCTTCAAACCCGGTGCCGACCCGATGGGTTGGATCCTCACCATCCTGCTCGGCATCGCCGGCGCCTACATCGGCAGCCTGCTCTATGCCGGCGGCGGATTCATCGGCTTCCTGATCTCGATCATCTGCGCGGTAGTCCTGCTCTTTGTCTACGAGTTCATCCGCAGCAAGACAGCCAAACCGACGGCGTGATTGCCCGAGCCAAGACAAGAACCCCGGCCAAGGCCGGGGTTTTTGTTTGCCTGCGACGAACCCTCAGTCCAGCAGGAAGTCGATGACCCGTTGCGCCAGGTGTTCGGCCGGGTCGCTGACGGTATCGAGCTGAAGCTCGGCCGCCTCCGGGATCTCGTAAGGCGAGTCGATGCCGGTGAAGTTGCGCAGCTGGCCGGCGCGCGCCTTTGCGTACAGACCCTTGACATCGCGCTCCTCGGCCACCGCCAGCGGCGTATCGATGAACACCTCGACGAACTCGCCGGGAGCGAACAACTCGCGCGCCATGCGCCGTTCCGCTCGGAACGGCGAGATGAAGCTGACCAGCACGATCAATCCCGCGTCGGCCATCAGCTTGGCCACCTCCGCGACGCGGCGGATGTTCTCCACGCGGTCCTCGTCGGTGAAGCCCAGGTCCTTGTTGAGACCGTGGCGGACGTTGTCGCCGTCGAGGATGAAGGTGTGGTAGCCCAACCCGTGCAGGCGTTTGTCGACCAGGTTGGCGATGGTCGACTTGCCCGACCCCGACAGACCGGTGAACCACAGCACGCGCGGCTTCTGGCCCTTGATGCGGGCGCGCGCGGTCTTGTCGACGTCCAGGTGCTGCCAGTGGATGTTGCCGGCACGGCGCAGCGCGAACTCGAGCGTGCCGGCGGCAACGGTGGCGTTGCTCTGGCGGTCGATCAGGATGAAGCCGCCCAGTGTGCGGCTGTCGGCATACGCCTCGAACGGCACCGGCTGATCGAGGTAGAGATTGCAGTAACCGACTTCGTTGAGCTCAAGGTGCTTGGCGGCGAGCGGCTCTTGGGTGTTCACGTCGATCTTGTGCTTGATCTCGGTGACGCTGGCGCTGACCGTGCGCGTGCCGATCTTCAACCAGTACGGCCGGCCCGGCAGCAGCGCCTGGTCGCCCATCCACAGCATGTGCGCGGCGAACTGGTCGGACACCTGCGGCGGCTTATGCGCGTCGGCGATGACGTCGCCGCGGCTGATGTCCAGTTCGTCCTGCAGCGTCAGCGTCACGGCCTGGCCTTCGCCGGCCAGGTCGAGGTCGCCGCCGGCAGTGACGATCCGCGCGACCTTCGAACGCCGACCCGAAGGCAGCACCACGATGTCGTCGCCCGGTTTCACCGAACCTGCGGCAACGGTGCCGGCAAAGCCGCGGAAATCCTGGTCGGGACGGTTGACCCACTGCACCGGCAAGCGGAAGCCGATGCCGGAAGCGCCGCGGGTCGCGTCGACGTTCTCCAGGTACTCGAGCACGCTCGGACCGTCGTACCACGGTGTATTCGCCGAGCGCTGCATCAGGTTGTCGCCCTGCAGCGCCGACAGCGGCACCGCCTGCACGTGGGCGATGCCGAGCTGCGCGGCAAGCTCGCGGTAGCCGGCGACGATCTCGTCGAACACGGCGAAGTCGAAGCCGACCAGGTCCATCTTGTTCACCGCCAGCAGCACGTGGCGGATGCCCAGCAGCGAGGCGATATAGCTGTGCCGGCGCGTCTGCGCGAGCAGTCCCTTGCGAGCATCCACCAGCACCACGGCCACATCCGCCGTGGACGCGCCGGTGGCCATGTTGCGCGTGTACTGCTCGTGGCCCGGGCAGTCGGCGACGATGAACTTGCGCTTGTCGGTGCTGAAGAAACGGTAGGCAACATCAATCGTGATGCCCTGCTCGCGCTCGGCCGACAGTCCGTCGAGCAGCAGCGCGTAGTCGATCTCGCCGTTGCGCGTGCCGTGGCGGCGGCTGTCGGACTCCAGCGCCGACAGCTGGTCGTCGAACAGCGCGCGGCTTTCGAACAGCAGGCGCCCGATCAGCGTGCTCTTGCCGTCGTCGACGCTGCCGCAGGTGATGAAGCGCAGCAGGCCCTTGGTTTCGTGGCGCTGCAGGTAGGCGGCGACCTCGGAGGCGGCGGTTTCGGAGGTGGTGGTCGGAGCGCCCATCAGAAATACCCCTCCTGCTTCTTCTTCTCCATCGACGCGGTCGGATCGTGATCGATCACCCGGCCCTGGCGCTCGGAAGTCGTGGCGACCAGCATCTCGGCGATGATCTTCTCCAGCGTATCGGCCTGCGATTCGATTGCGCCGGTCAGCGGATAGCAGCCCAGCGTGCGGAAGCGCACCTGGCGCAGCTGCGCCGACTCGCCCTCGCGCAATGGCAGGCGCTCGTCATCGACGAGGATCCAGGCGCCGTCGCGCTCGACCACCGGCCGCTGCGCGGCGAAGTACAGCGACGGCACGGGAATCCGCTCGCGATAGATGTAGAGCCAGATGTCGAGCTCGGTCCAGTTCGACAGCGGGAACACGCGCACCGACTCGCCCTTGTGGATGCGGGTGTTGTACAGGCTCCACAGTTCCGGACGCTGGCTCTTCGGGTCCCAGCGGTGCTGGTCGTTGCGGAAGGAGAAGATGCGTTCCTTCGCGCGCGATTTTTCCTCGTCGCGACGGGCGCCACCGATGGCCGCGTCGAAGCCGTGCAGGTCGAGCGCCTGCTTCAGTGCCTGGGTCTTCATCACGTCGGTGTGCACGGTGGCACCGTGGCTGATCGGGCCGATGCCCTGCGCCACGCCTTCGGGATTGGTGTGCACCCGCAGCTCGACGCCGGTTTCACCGGCGCGACGGTCGCGGAAGGCGATCATCTCGCGGAACTTCCAGCCGGTGTCGACGTGCAGCAGCGGGATCGGCGGCTTGCGCGCCGGCGCGAACGCCTTCAGCAGCAGGTGCAGCAGCACCGAACTGTCCTTGCCGATCGAGTACAGCAGCACCGGGTTGCGGAACTCGGCCGCGACCTCGCGCAGGATGTGGATGCTCTCGGCTTCGAGGCGATCGAGGTGGCTCAGGTCGACAGGCAGGGTCATCGTCAGCAAGTTGGTGGCGGGCGTCAGGGCCGGGAGCTACCGGCTATCGACGGTCGCGGCTATCTGACCACATTGTAGGAGCGGCGGAGGCCCGCCCCGGAAATAAGCCCCCGGCATGAGCGCATTACCCAACGTCCTTTCATATGGACGACGGCGGGGCCTAGCCTGCAATGGTCCCCGCCGCCCAGTCACGTGCCGATGTCGGCTTCACCTTCAAGCCCGCTTGCCAGCAGCTCCCTCGGTTCTCCCCTTCCCGAGGATCGGCTGGCGGCGCTCGCGCGCGTCACCGACGGTCTCGATGCGAGCGGCCTGTGGTGGCTGTCGGGCTACGCCGCTGGGCTGGCCAGTCGCTCCGCCGGGACGGCGGCCGCGACTGCCCACCCGGTCGCCGAGGCCCAGGCGGCGGGGCGCCTGACCATCGTCTACGGCAGCCAGACCGGCAACGCCAAGCGCCTGGCCGAGCAGCTCGCCCGCCAGTCCGAGGCCGCCGGACTGGCCGTCCGCCTGCTGCGCGCGGACGCCTACCCGACCCGCGAACTGAAGGACGAACGCAACCTCTACCTGGTCATCAGCACCCAGGGCGACGGCGATCCGCCGGACGATGCCCGTGCGCTGGTCGAGTTCATTGCCGGCAAGCGCGCACCGCAGCTCAAGCAGCTGCGCTATGCCGTGCTCGCCCTCGGCGACTCCAGCTACCCGCAGTTCTGCGCCATCGGGCAGAAGCTCGACGAGCGCCTGGCCGAACTCGGCGCGACCCGCCTGCTGCCGCGCGGCGATGCCGACCTCGACATCGAGACGATCGCCACCCCGTGGCTGGCGCAGGCGCTGGCCAAGGCCAAGGAAGCGCTGAAGCCGACCGCGCCACTGGCGACAGTGACGCCGCTGCGACCGCTGCCGGCAACTCCGGCGCATGGCCGCGACGCCCCTTTTGCGGCCGAACTTCTGCTCAACCAGCGCCTGGTCACGCGCGCCAGCAGCGTCGGTCGTCCCGGCCCCGACAAGGACGTGCGCCACATCGAGCTGTCGCTGGAAGGTTCGGGCCTGCACTACGAGCCCGGCGATGCGGTCGGACTGTGGCCGTCGAACCCGCCTGCGCTGGTCGATGCGGTGCTGGCCACGCTGCAACTCGACGGCAACGATCAGGTCAGCGCCGGCGGCCAGCAGTTGCCGCTGCGGACCTGGCTGACCGACAAGCGCGAACTGACCCAGCTGGCGCGTCCGTTTGTTGCCACGCTCGCCGCGCAGGCGCGCAATGACGAACTCAATGGCCTGCTGGCGCCGGGCCAGCAGGTGCAGCTGAGCCGCCTGCTTGCCGAGCAGCAGGTGATCGACCTGCTGACGCAGTACCGCGCCGACTGGACTGGCGAAGAACTGGTTGCGGCGTTGCGTCCGCTGACGCCGCGCCTGTACTCGATTGCGTCCAGCCAGAAGCAGGTTGGCGACGAGGTCCACCTCACCGTCGCCCATGTCGAGTACGACAACGGCCACGGCACGCGCTGGGGCGCGGCATCGCACCAGCTTGCCGCCAGCGCCGAGGGCGCGCGGCTGCCGGTGTTCATCGAGCACAACGAGCGCTTCCGCCTTCCTGCCGACGCGTCGCGCGACGTCATCATGATCGGCCCCGGCACCGGCGTCGCGCCGTTCCGCGGCTTCCTGCAGGAACGCGCGGCGATCGACGCGCCGGGCCGAAACTGGCTGCTGTTCGGCAACCCGCACTTCCGCACCGATTTCCTCTACCAGGTCGAGTGGCAGCAGGCACTCAAGGACGGTCGTCTGCACCGCCTCGACCTGGCCTTCTCGCGCGACCAGGAACGCAAGGTCTACGTCCAGCACCGCCTGCGCGAGCACGGCCGCGAACTGTTCGCCTGGCTCGAGGCCGGTGCGCACGTCTACGTCTGCGGCGATGCCACGCGCATGGCCCGTGATGTGCACGCCGCACTGCTCGAAGCCATCGCCGAACACGGCGGCAAGTCCGCGGACGACGCCAACGACTACCTCAACGACCTGCAGCAGCAGGGCCGCTACGCACGGGATGTGTACTGAAGGCATGAACCGATGAGCAACCACTCGGTCGAGGACATCAAGCACGAAAGCGCCCGCCTGCGCGGGACGCTGCTGGCGTCGCTCGCCAATCCGGTCACCGGCGCGCTCGCCGACGACGACCAGACGCTGATCAAGTACCACGGCAGCTACCAGCAGGACGATCGCGACATCCGCGAGGAGCGCCGCGTCGCCAAGCTCGAGCCGGCCTACAGCTTCATGATCCGCACGCGCACGCCCGGTGGCGTTGTCACGCCGGCGCAGTGGCTCAAGCTCGACACGGTCGCCACGCGCTTCGCCGAACGCGGCCTGCGCATCACCACGCGCCAGGCATTCCAGTTCCACGGCGTGATCAAGACCGAGCTGAAGCCGACCATGCAGGCGATCAGCGCCGCGCTGATCGACACCCTCGCCGCTTGCGGCGACGTCAACCGCAACGTCGCCGTTGCCGCCAATCCGTTGCTGTCGCAGGCGCATGCGGCGGTGCATGCACAGGCGGCGGCATTGTCCGAACACCTGCTGCCGAACACCCGCGCCTACTACGAGATCTGGCTGGACGAGGAACGCGTGGCGGGCAGCGGCAGCGAGGACGAGCCGGTCTATGGCCCGACCTACCTGCCGCGCAAGTTCAAGATCGGTTTCGCGATCCCGCCCTACAACGACGTCGACGTGTTCGCGCAGGACCTGGGCTTCATCGCCATCCTCGACGATGACGGCGCCCTCGCCGGCTACAACGTCAGCGTCGGCGGTGGCATGGGAGCGACGCACGGCGACCCGGAGACGTATCCGCGCCTGGGCGATGTGATCGGCTTCGTCTCGCCCGACCAGGTCATCGCCGTCGGCGAGGCCGTGGTCACAGCGCAGCGCGACTTCGGCAATCGCAACGTGCGCAAGCGCGCGCGCCTGAAGTACACCATCGATGACCATGGCCTGGACTGGTTCAAGGCCGAGGTCGAACGACGCGCCGGGTTCAGCCTGCTGCCGGCACGCGCGTTCTCGTTCGTCCACAACGGCGATCGCTTCGGCTGGATCGAAGGCGATGAGGGCCTTGCGCACCTGACGCTGCGGACCGTGGCCGGGCGCATCTGGGACCACGAAGGCATCCTCCACCTCAGTGGCCTGCGCGAGATCGCGCGCGTGCTGGACGAGGCGGCCAATGCGGCGGAGTTCCGCCTCACGCCGAACCAGAACCTGGTGATCGCCGGCGTTCCCGCCGACCTGCGCACGCGCATCGACGCGCTGGCAACGCAGTACGGGCTGGACGGTTACCGCACCGCGAGCCCGTTGCAGCGAAATGCGCTGGCCTGCGTCGCGCTGCCGACCTGCGGCCTGGCCATGGCCGAGGCCGAGCGCTATCTGCCGGAACTGACCGGGAAAGTGCAGGCACTGCTGGACGGCCACGGCCTGCACGACGCGCCGATCCATCTGCGCATCAGTGGCTGCCCCAACGGCTGCTCGCGTCCGTACCTGGGCGAGATCGCGCTGGTCGGCAAGGCACCGGGTCGCTACAACCTGATGCTTGGCGCCGATCATCGCGGCCAGCGTCTGAACACCCTGTACCGCGAAAACATCGCCGAGGCACAGATCCTCGCCGAGCTCGATCCCCTGTTTGCGCGCTATGCCGGCGAGCGACTCACCGACGAAGGCTTCGGTGACTTCCTCGTCCGCACGGCCGTGATTGCACCACCCAGGCCCCCGATTTCGTTGCATCTGCGTAGTGAGAACGCTGCATGAGCACGCCTCCCGATCCGATTACCGCCGCCGAATCGCCGCAGGCGCTGGCGGAACTCAACCACTGGCTGGGCCAGCTCAGCGCACCCGATCGCGTTGCGTGGGCGCTGGAGAACACGGCCGGAACGCACGCGCTGTCGTCGAGCTTCGGCGCGCAGGCAGCCGTATCGCTGCACCTTGCCACGCAGCAGCAACCGGACATGCCGGTGATCCTGATCGACACCGGCTACCTGTTCCCGGAGACCTACCGCTTCGTCGACCAGCTCAGCGAGCGCCTTGGCCTGAACTTGAAGGTCTATCGGCCGCAGATCGGCATCGCCTGGATGGAGGCGCGTCTGGGCAAGTTGTGGGAAGGCGGACTGGACGGCATCGAACGCTACAACCGCATGCGCAAGGTCGAGCCGATGCAGCGCGCGCTCAATGAGCTGGGCGTGCGCACCTGGATCGCCGGACTGCGCCGCAGCCAGGCGCGTACGCGCGCCAACATCGACTTCCTCGAACTGCGTGACGGCCGCTGGAAGCTGCATCCGATCGCCGACTGGGGCGATCGCGAAGTCTGGCAGTACCTGCAGCAGCACGACCTGCCCTACCACCCGCTCTGGCACCAGGGTTACGTGTCGATCGGCGACATCCACACCACGCGACCGCTGGAGGCCGGAATGAATGAGGAGGACACGCGTTTTTTCGGCCTGAAGCGTGAGTGCGGGCTGCATTTCGACAGCGAGTCGAATGCGGCTTGAGCAGCTGCAACGTCAGGATGGATCCCGGCGCTCGCCGGGATAACGGCGGCGATCAGGTCGTGATCGGCTGACTCAGCTCGCGCCATGCCGGCGCCTGCGGCCAGCTTGGTTCCAGGTTGCCTTCCAGCACACGCCGCAGGTCGCGACGGTCCAGTTGCGGCGCAATGCCGTGCATCAGCGCCAATGCGTACTCACGCAGCACCCGCGCACGGGGGATCACGGCCCAGGTGATGCATTCGGGCAATGCGTCCGGCGCCGGCAACGCCTTCAGGTCGGTGTCGCGCACGCCCACCGCCATCTCCGCCAGCACGCCAACGCCGAGGCCGGCACGCACGTAGGTCTTGATCAGGTCGGCATCGCGCGCGGTCATCGCCAGCTGCGGCTCGAGTCCGGCGGCGGCGAAGGTGCGATGCAGCGAGGATTCGGGCTTGGTCGAAGATTCGTAGCTGATCAACGGATGCGCGGCCAGTTCTGCCAGCGTCGGCGCGCGATCCAGTTTCGCCAGCGGATGCGTCAACGGCACCAGCACGACGCGGCGCCAGCGGAACAACGGCACCGCTACGCCACCTTCGGGTTCGCTGCCGGCGGTGCTGATGACGGCCAGGTCGGCTTCGCCACGCGCAAGCTGCTCGAGCACTTCGCCATCGGCGGCCGCCTGCAGGTGCACGCTGACCTGCGGAAACTCGCGCTTCACCGACGCAATCACTTCCGGCAGCACGAAGCGCGCCTGGGTGTGCGTGGTGGCGAGGACCAGGCGGCCGCTGTGCTGGCCGCGCTCGTTGGCGGCGTAGGCGCGAATGTTGCTGGCTTCCTCGAGGATGCGACGGGCGTGCATCAGCACGCGCTCGCCGGCCGGAGCGATCGCTTCCAGGCTGCGGCCCTTGCGCGTGAACAGCTGGAATCCGAGCTCGTCCTCCAGTTGCTTGAGCTGCTTGGACAGGCCCGGCTGGGTCGCATGCACGCGCTCGGCCGCCAGGGTGATGTTGAGCCCGGAGTCGGCGATGGCAACGAGGTAGCGCAGCTGGGTGAGGGTCATGGCGGAGCGGCTATATATCGCTCGATGCGAATAAAGGGATGGAAAGAAACTACCGCGGCGCGGACCCGCTGTCCAGCACCGCGGCCATCATTCCGAAATGACATACCGCCAGAGGACGGCGTCATTTCCGCCACCGCGGGGGCGTGGGTAGGTTCACGGTATCGCCGCCCCGTCCCGCATTCGACACCATGGCCAGTCCACTGTTTCCCGTATTTGCCGACCTGCGCGGCCGTGATGTGCTGGTGGTCGGCGGCGGTACGGTGGCCCAGCGCAAGGCCGAGGCCCTGCTCGAGGCCGGTGGGCGGGTCCGTCTCGGCGCCCCCACCCTGAACGACGCCCTCGCCCGCCATGTCGCCGAGGGCCGGATCGAGCACCTTGCCGGCCCCTTCCAGGCGTACTGGCTCGATGGCGCCTGGCTGGCCATCGCGGCGACCGACGACGACGCCGTCAACCGCGCTGTCGCCGAGGCCGGCAATGCCAGGCGCATCTGGGTGAACGTGGTCGACGATGCCGATGCGTCCAGCGTGCAGATCCCGGCGCGGATCGAACGTGGCCCGCTGCAGGTGGCCATTTCCAGCGGCGGCGGCGCGCCGATGCTCGCCCGCCACCTGCGCGAGAAGCTGGAATCGGAACTCGACGAATCCGTCGGTGAGTTGGCCGAGCTTCTCGGCCGCGAGCGCTCACGCATCCGCGCACGGTTCCCGCAACTGGGCCAGCGCCGACGATTCTTCGAACGCCTGCTGGCCGGCCCGCTGCCGGGCCTGCTGCGTCAGCGGCGCAAGTTGGCGGCCGAACGCGAGTTCAGCGCGGCGTTGAGCGAAAGCAATGAACCTGGTTCACGCGGATCGGTCGCACTGGTCGGCGCAGGCCCCGGCGATCCGGGACTGCTGACGCTGCGCGCACTGCGCGTGCTCAACGAGGCCGACGTGATCCTGCACGACCGCCTGGTCAGCAAGGAGGTCCTGCAATTGGTGCGCCGCGATGCGCAGCGGATCGAAGTGGGCAAGCAGGCCGGCAACCACCACACCACCCAGCAGCAGATCCATGCGCTGATGCTGGAGCATGCGCGCGCCGGCAAGCGCGTCGTGCGGCTCAAGGGCGGTGATCCCTTCGTGTTCGGGCGCGGAGGCGAAGAACTCGAAGTGCTGCAAGCCGACGGCATCGACTTCGAAGTCGTGCCTGGCATCACCGCGGCGCTGGCATGCGCGGCCTATGCCGGTGTGCCGCTGACCCACCGCGAGCATGCGCAGTCGGTGCGACTGGTCACCGCGCACTGCAAGGAATCGCTCGACACGCTCGACTGGCAATCGCTCGCGCTGGAACGCCAGACGTTGGCGGTCTACATGGGCGTGGCGGGCCTGGATGGCCTGCGCGACCGCCTGATCGCGCACGGCCGCGCTTCGTCGACACCGTTCGCACTGGTCGAGAACGGCTCGCGGCCGGAGCAGCGCGTGGTGACAGGCACGCTGGCCGACCTGGCCGAGCGGGCACGGCACTACGAAGTGCAGTCGCCGGCACTGCTGATCATCGGCGAAGTCGCCGCGCTGGCGGGAAAGCTGCACTGGTTCGGACAAGCGCCTCTCGGCGACACGGCGCTGGCATTGGCGGCCTGACTCCTGCGCCCCGCCATCCCTTCTGATTTCACTGGAGCAAACCCATGGCCCTGTACGACAGCATCCTCGACACCATCGGCAGCACGCCCATCGTCCGCCTCCACCGCATCGCGCCGGCGCACGTCACGCTCTACGCCAAGGTCGAGTCGTTCAATCCCGGCGGCTCGGTGAAGGATCGTCTCGCGCTGGCGATCGTGCTCGACGCCGAGCGCAAGGGCCTGCTCAAACCCGGGCAGACGATCGTGGAGGCGACCTCGGGCAACACCGGCATCGCCCTGGCGCTGGTGGCGGCGGCGCGCGGCTATCCGTTCGTGGCGGTGATGACCGAAACGTTCTCGGTGGAACGACGCAAGCTGATGCGCGCGTATGGCGCCAAGGTCATCCTCACTCCCGCGGCCGAGCGCGGCAGCGGCATGGTGCGTCGCGCAGCCGAGCTGGCACAGAAGCATGGCTGGTTCCTCGCCCGCCAGTTCGAGAACGAAGCCAATCCGGCCTATCACCGCAGCACCACCGGCCCGGAGATCCTGCGCGACTTCGCCGGCAAGCGCCTGGACTACTTCGTCAGTGGCTGGGGCACGGGTGGCACGATTACCGGCGCCGGCGAAGTACTCAAGCTCGCGCGCCCCGACCTGAAGATCATCGCCAGCGAACCGGCGGGTGCGGCGTTGCTGTCGGGCGACACCTGGCAGCCGCACAAGATCCAGGGCTGGACGCCGGACTTCCTGCCACAGGTGCTCAGTCGCACGATCGCCGACGAGGTGCTGCCGGTCGACGACGTACTGGCGCGCGACACCGCCAGGCGCCTGGCCGCGGAGGAAGGCGTGTTCGTCGGCATTTCCGCCGGCGCCACCGTCGCGGCGGCGCTGAAGGTGGCCGAGCGCGCGCCGGAAGGATCGGTGCTGCTGGCGGTGCTGCCCGATACCGGCGAGCGCTACCTGTCGACGTTCCTGTTCGAGGGCGTGGCCGAAGGCTCGGATGACGAGTGGCTGGACGAACTGGAAGGCAAGGAGGCGGTGGCGGCCTGAAGCGCCGCCCCGCCCTCACCCGCATTCCCCCGCGCGCACAGGCCCGTTACGCTGTGCGCATGCGGCGCCTGCCGCCCGGAGAATGCATGCCCGTAGTACCCGACTCACCCAACGGCGCCGCGCCCGATCGCGAGTCCGAGCGTCTGGCCTGGGCGCGCGCCGCGAGCGGCGATCCCGACCTGGTGCTGCAACGCGCCTCCGTCGACGCCGGTTTCCGCAGCTATTGGCGCGCCAGCACCGCCGCCGGCACGCGCATCGTCATGGATTCGCCGCCGGACCTCGAGGACGTCCGTCCGTGGCTGCGCATGCGCACGCTGCTCGAAGGCGGCGGCGTGCGTGTACCGAAGGTGCTGGTCGAGGACGTCGAGGCGGGCTTCCTGCTGATGGAGGACCTCGGCGGCCCGACCCTCGCCAAGGTCATCGACGATGACAGCGCCGATGCGCACTTCGCGGCGGCCATCTCGCAGTTGCTGAAGCTGCAGGCGATTGCGCCTCCGTCGGGCATGGGCGAGTTCGGCGAGGCGTTGCTGCAGCGTGATGCCGGCTTGTTCGAAGAGTGGTTCCTGCGCAGGCACCTGGGCATCGAGCTCGACTGCGGCGATGCCGAACGCCTGCAACTCGTGCAGCGCCAGTTGATGGACAACGCCTTGTCACAGGCGCGCGTGCTGACCCATCGCGACTACATGCCGCGCAACCTGATGCCGGTGCCCGATGGCCCTGCCGTGCTCGACTTCCAGGATTGCGTCAGCGGCCCGGTCGCCTATGACGCCATCAGCCTGTTCAAGGATGCCTTCCTGAGCTGGCCGCTGGCACGCGTCGACGAATGGCTGGCGCAGTACCACGCGCGCGCGCTCGCGGCCGGCGTGCCGGTGCCGCCGCTGGCGCAGTTCCGCCGCGACGCCGACTGGCTCGGCATCCAACGCCATCTCAAGATCCTGGGCATCTTCGCCCGCCTGCACCATCGCGATGGCAAGTCGCACTACATCGACGACGCCCCGCGCTTCATCGCCTATCTCGACGAAGTGCTGCCGCGCTATCCGGAGTTGTCGCCGTTGCGTGACCTGCTCGATTCGCGCATCCGCCCGGCCATGGCGGGAGTGCGCGCATGAAGGCGTTGATATTCGCTGCCGGTCTTGGCGAACGCATGCGCCCGTTGACCAACCACACGCCCAAGCCGTTGCTGGTCGCCGGTGGCAAGCCGCTGATCGTCTGGCACCTGGAGAAGCTCGCCGCGATGGGCGTGCGTGACGTGGTGATCAATACCAGCTGGCTGGCGGACCAGTTCCCGCAGGCACTGGGCGACGGCAGCCGCTGGGGTTTGCGCCTGCACTATTCCTACGAAGGCACCACGCCGCTGGAGACCGGCGGCGGCATGCTGCATGCGCTGCCATTGCTGGGTGATGAGCCGTTCCTGCTGGTCAACGGCGACATCTGGACCGACTACGACTTCGCCCGCCTGCCGCGCGAACCGGCAGGCCTCGCCCACCTGGTGATGGTCGACCGCCCCGGCCATGCCACCAACGGCGACTTCGCGCTCGACGACAGCGGCCATGTCCGCGCCGATGGTTCGAACCTGCTGACGTACGCGGGACTGGGAATTTATCGGCCTGCATTGCTCGCGAACTGGCGCGAGGCGGTTGCAGCCGAACCGGGCATCGCTGAGGAACCGCCGCGCTTCCGGCTTGCACCGATCCTGAAGCGGGCGATGCCCGACGGCCTGATCAGCGGTGAACATCACCGTGATCGCTGGACCGATGTAGGTACGCCGGAGCGGTTGGCTACGCTGGATGCGCAGCTGGGCGGCTAGCGCGTCAGCTTCCGAGCGTCTGCCGCAGGAACGGCACCGTGATCCGCCGCTGCGCCGCCAGTGATGCGCGATCGAGGCGATCAAGCAACGCGGTCAGACCGCCCAGGTCGCGACCGACGCGCTTGAGCAGCCAGTCCAGCGCCGCCTCCTCCAGCACCAGCCCGCGCCGCTGCGCACGCTGGCGCAGTACTTCGCGCCGGCCTTCGTCATCCAGCGGTGCCAGCGTGATCCGCGTGCACTGCCCCAGGCGCGAGCGCAGGTCCGGCAGGCCCAGACCGATCGCATCGGGAATGTCGCGCGCGGCATAGACCAGCGCCACGCCGGCAGCGCGCGCACGGTTGTGCGCATCGAACAGGGCGACTTCATCGTCGCGGTTGCCGGCGATGACTTCCAGACCGTCGATCGCGATCAGGTCGTTGCCTTCCAGCGCTTCCAGCGCGTCGCGCAAGCGGCCGGCGGCGGCAAGCAGCGGCAGGTAAGCGGCACGGCGCCCCGCTGCTTCGGTCGCCGCGCACGTCGCCAGCAAGAGATGGGTCTTGCCGACGCCCGACGGGCCGGCGAGATAGACATTGTCGGTGCGCACGGCAGCCGCGCCCGTCGCCAGCGCGTGCAACTGCTCCACGGTTCCCGCGGGTGCATGCACGAACGTGTCGAGTCGCTGGTCAGGCGGATAACGCAACGTCAGCGGCAACTGCGGAACGCTCACTGCGGGCCTCTCACGACCGGATCTTTCACCACCGGATCTTTCACAACCGGAACTCTCACTCACTCTTGCCTGTCGTCCAGCGTGGGCGCCAGGTGCGGATCGGCCAATGGATCGGGCGCGCTTTCACCGACATACAGCTTGCTGTGCCGGTAGCGCTCCTGCGCGTAGCGCAGCAACACGTTGACCACCGCGGCCACCGGCAGCGCCAGCAGCATGCCGAGGAAACCGAACAACTGGCCGCCAGCGAGCACGGCGAAGATCACCGCGACCGGGTGCAGCCCGATGCGGTCGCCGACGAGTTTCGGCGTCAGCACGTAGCTCTCGATGACTTGGCCCACACCGAATACCGCCAGCACGCCGGCGACATGCTGCCAGTCGCCGTACTGCACCAGCGCCGCGATCACGCCCAGGATGATGCCGCTGGCCGGACCCAGGTAAGGCACGAAGGTCAGCAGGCCGGCGATCAGGCCGATCAGGATTCCGAGGTCCAGGCCGACGGCCCACAGGCCCAGGCCGTACATCACGCCCAGCACCAGCATCACCAGGAACTGGCCGCGCAGGAATGCGCCGAGCACATCGCTCGACTCGCGCGCCAGCCGCGCGACCGTGGGCAGGTGGTTGCGCGGAACCAGCGAAGCGACCCGGTCGACCAGCAGGTCCCAGTCGCGCAGGAAGAAGAACGCGATCACCGGCAGCAGCGCGATGTTGGCGACCATCGCCAGCACCGCCGAACCCGAGCGCGACAGGTAACCCAGCATCGTGGTCGCGACACCGCCGGCCTGGTCCCAGTTCTCGCGGACCAGCTGCGCGAAGTGGGTGAAGTCGAGCGAGTCGGTGATCTCGAACCCCGTGCGGCGTTCGACCCACGGCAGCGCCGTCACCATCAGCCAGTCGCGATACTTCGGCAGGGAAGCAACCAGCGTGGTGATCTGGCGCTCGAGCAATGGCACCAGGATCAGCAACCCGGCCAGCACCAGCAGCGCCATCATCGTGAACACCAGCGCGACGGCGGTGTTGCGCGAGCGGCCCGAACGTTCGATCCGGTCGACCAGCGGATCGCCCAGCCAGGCCAGGATCAGGGCGAAGGCGAACGGCGACAGGATCGGCGCCAGCAACCACACCAGCCAGCACGCGCCCAGGCCGAGCGCAGTCCATTGCAGCCGGCGCAGGAACAGCGCGATCTCGTCCAGTGATTGCGTTTGCATGGCGTCCTTTTGTCTCAATCAACGCAGCCGGTAGACCGGCGGCTGTCCCTCGAGGCCTTCCATCACCTCGACCACGTCATCGCGCACCAGCATCCGGTTGAAGCCCGGCAGGCCGCTGACCAGTTCCAGGTCGTATTCCAGGCCCAGCGGCGTCGCCCGCGTCGGCGTGATGCGGCGCACGACCGACAGCTTCTGCAGGTAACCGGCAAGGCGGATGAAGTCGTCGCTGCTGTCGATGCCGGTGAAGGTCACGCGGTAGCTGCCCGGCTGGCCGGCGGTGACGCGCTTGGCATAGCGCTTCATCAGCGCATCGGCGGCGCCGTCGGCGCCGTTGGCCATCAGCTGGCGCGGGTCGGTGCCGGTCTGCGACCAGTTCGACAACACCTTGCCACCGTCGACGAAGGTCCAGTCGGCCTTCCAGCCTGCGGTGGTGTCGCGGTAAAGCTTGCCGATCAGCTGCATCGGCGGGCTGTAGCGGGCCGATGCGCGGGCGACGGCGGCGCTGTCGCCACGCCAGATCGCGCCCACGGCCGCCTGTTCGGCGGCGTTGCCGGTCGGCAGGCCGAGCTTGTAACCGCGCTCGGTGGCGCGGTTCAGCGCCGGCCGGGCCGCGTTCACCTGCGGCAGGCCGACCAGGCGCGGGCCGCTACCGTCGTCGATCGCCAGCCACAGCACCGGCTTGGGGCGCGGCTGCGGCCAGACCGGGATGCCGAGCGTGGCGGCGAGCTCGTTGACCGCTTCCTCGTCGTACTTGATCACCAGGGTGGTGCGGAAGCTCGGCGCGCCGGTCGGACCCAGGCCCTCGTCCTGGCGGTAGTCGTAGCTCTCCACGTAGGTCTTGGCCTGGCGCAGCTCCTGGCCCACGCCGGGCCGCGAGGCCGCGCCGCGATCGCCCGACAGCTTGCCCAGCACCGACGCCAGCCCGCGGGCAAAGGCGGAATTGCGCTCGCCCTCGCCCTGGCCGTTGACCTGAACTTCGGTGGCATAGATGCCTTCGGCGCGGGCGCGATCGCCCTCCACGCGCTGCGCAGCGGCGCCGAAGCTGGTCAGCAGTGCCAGCAGCAGCGCAATTGCCAGGCCCAGGGCCCTGGAGGGGACATTCGTATGGATCGTCATGCGGCCCAGCATGCCTGTTGCGCCGCTTGTAGAGCGTGTTTCCGTGCCAATTACCCGAACCATCGCAATCCCTGGTGGTGCGTATTGAGCGGAAATGGTGCCGCAGTGGCGTCTTGACGTCCATTCGAAGGCGTCACGGCTGGTAAAATCGCCGCTTCATATCCCGCGACCGCCGAGGCCGCCCGTGTCCAGCACTCCCCCCAGCCCCACCACGATCACCTACCGCGATGCCGGCGTCGACATCGACGCGGGCAACGAGGTCGTCGAACGCATCAAGCCGCTGGTCAAGCGCAGCTTCCGTCCCGAGGTGATGGGTGGCCTGGGTGGCTTCGGCGCCCTGTTCGACCTGTCGGGCAAGTACAAGGAGCCGGTGCTGGTCTCCGGCACCGACGGCGTCGGCACCAAGCTCAAGCTGGCCCAGCAGCTGAACCGCCACGACACCATCGGCATCGACCTGGTCGGCATGTGCGTCAACGACGTGCTGGTGCAGGGCGCCGAGCCGCTGTTCTTCCTCGATTACTTCGCCACCGGCAAGCTCGACGTCGACACCACCGTGGCCGTGGTCGGCGGCATCGCCAAGGGCTGCGAAATGTCCGGTTGCGCGCTGATCGGCGGTGAAACGGCCGAGATGCCCGACATGTACCCGCCGGGCGAGTACGACTTGGCCGGCTTCTGCGTCGCCGCGGTCGAGAAGTCCAAGCTGCTCGACGGCGCCAAGGTGCGCCAGGGCGACGTGCTGCTCGGCATCGCCTCCAGCGGCCCGCACTCCAACGGCTACTCGCTGGTGCGCCGCATCTATGACCGCGCCGGCCGCCCGGCCGACCTCGACCTGGGCGGGGTCAAGCTGATCGACGCGCTGATGGCGCCGACCGCGCTGTACGTCAAGCCGATCCTGGAACTGCTCGGCAAGCACGACCTGCATGCGATGGCACACATCACCGGTGGCGGCCTGACCGAGAACATCATCCGCGTGATCCCCGATGGCCTGGGCCTGCAGATCGAGGCCTCCAGCATCGTCCTGCCGCCGGTGTTCGACTGGTTGCAGCGCGAAGGTGCGGTGCCCAACGACGACATGTGGCGCACCTTCAACTGCGGCGTCGGCTTCGTGCTGGTGGTCGCCCCGGGCGATGTCGCCGCGGTCAGCGCCGACCTCGACCGTCTGGGCCTGAGCCATCGCCAGATCGGCGAAGTGGTCAAGGCCGGCGACGGCGAGCGCGTGCACATCGGCTGATCAAAGACCCGAGTCCCCAGAACCAGGCCCCCCAAAAACATGCAGCGCGACAAGCAGTTCGCACTCGGCCTGACCTTGGCCGTGTTCCTTGCTACCTGGATCGCGCCGCATTGGCCTGTGGAACAGGCGCTCCACAGCAGCCTGACCGTGGTCGGCCTGTTCTGGTTATGGCGCCATGACCGGCGCTGGCCGATGCGCACGTTCGATTTCGCACTGGTTTGCGCGTTCATCGCGGTGCACTGCGTGGCCGCGCGCTGGCTCTATTCCAACCTGCCGTACGACGAATGGATGCGGGCACTGACCGGCTGGTCGCCGCAGCAGGCGTTCGGTTGGCAACGCAATCACGCCGACCGCCTCATCCACTTGCTGTTCGGCGTGTGCTTGGCGCCGGCCCTGCGCGAGCATGTTCAGCAGCGCTGGCCTCGCTTGTCTCCGCGCCAGGCCTTCGCGTTCGCGCTGATGCTGATCATGTGCGCGAGCCTGGTCTATGAATGGCTGGAATGGGGCATCGCCCTGACCATGTCGCCCGAAGCCGCCGAAGCCTACAACGGCCAGCAGGGCGATCTGTGGGATGCCCACGCCGACATGCTGCTGGCGACGCTGGGCGCGCTGGTTGCATGGCCGCGTCGGGCCGAGACGGCCTATGCCGCCTCGGCGGAGGTCGCTTGATGTCCGCGCGCATCGCGGTGCTGGCCTCGGGCCGGGGCAGCAACCTGCAGGCCATCCTCGATGCGATTTCGGTCGGGGAACTGCCGGCCGAGATCGTCGGCGTGTTCTCCGACAAACCGGCCGCGGCGGTGCTGCAACGGGTCGCCCCGGCACTTCGCTGGAGCGCCGACGCCCGGACATTCCCGAGCCGGGAAGCCTTCGACGCCGCCCTCGCCGATGCCGTCGCGGCATGCCGGCCGGACTGGGTGGTCTGTGCCGGCTACATGCGCATCCTCGGCGATGGCTTCGTCAGCCGCTTCCGCGGCCGGCTGCTCAACATCCACCCCTCGCTGCTGCCCCGCTACCCGGGCCTGCGCACGCATGCGCGCGCCCTGGCCGACGGCCAGCGCGAGCATGGCGCCAGCGTCCACTTCGTCATCCCCGAACTCGACGCAGGCGCGGTGATCGCGCAGGCGGTGGTCCCGGTACGCGCCGACGATGACGCCGAAGCCCTGGCGACTCGCGTGCTGGCGGTCGAGCACCCGCTGCTGGTGGCGGTGCTGCGCCTGGCCGCGGCCGGCCGGCTGGCTGAACACGGGACAACCATCACCCTCGACGGTCATGCGCTGTTTACGGCACTGCGCTTAGATTCCGCCGGTGTTTTGCACGTTTCCGACGACCCGGCATCCGTGGCAGTCTGAGAATCCGGTCCGTCCCCCCATCGAAGGTTTGATGAAGCCACTCCTGCGTGCCTCCCGCTTTCGCGCACTTGCGCTGTTGCTGTGCCCTGGCGGCTTCCGCACCCGCGCTGGCACTGGAATCGTTCGTTGCCGACTACCAGGTTTTCAACGCCGGCAAGGCGCTGGGAGAGGCGACGATGCAGGTCGTGCCGGACGCCGGGCGTTGGCGGATCGATCTCAACATGCGCGGCACCCGCGGCCTGATGGGCCTGGCAGGGGTCAACGCGCAGCAGAGCACGGTCTTCGACACGGTCGGCGATGCCTATCGCCCGCTCAGCCAGAGCACGGTGCGCAAGGCCCTGTTCGTCGGCAAGCAGATCACCGGCAGCTACGACTGGGGCAACCACTCGGCGCGCTGGACCGGCGACGTGAAGAAGAACCGCCAGGCCCCCGTGCCGCTGCGCGATGGCGACATGAGTGGCCTGCTGATCAACCTGGCCATCATCCGCGACGCGCAGCCCGGACGCACGCTCGACTACCGCTTCGTCGACAACGGCCGCGCCCGCGACCACCGCTATGCGGTCGCCAACGATCTGGAGAGCGTCTCCGTCGATGGCATGAGCTTCAATGCGATGCGCGTCGCGCGCGTGCAGGGCAACGAAGAAACCGTGGTGTGGGTCGTCGACGGCGTACCCACGCCGGTGCGCATCCTGCAGCGTGAGAACGGCGAAGACACCTTCGACCTGCGCCTGGTCGACTACAGAGGAGCCCAGTGATGGCCACCAAGCTGACCACCACCCTGACCCGCCCGCGGCTGCACGGCCCGCGGTTGCACGGCATGTTCGCTGCTGCGCTGCTGATGGTGGCCAGCGCACCCGCGCTGGCGATCAAGCCCTTCACCGCCGACTACCAGGCCAGCTACATGGGCGTGGTCGGCACCGGCCGCATGACCCTCGCCGCCGACGGCGCCAATCGCTGGAAGTACAGCCTGGCGGTCACCGCGCCGCTCGCCGACGTGCGCCAGACCACCGTCTTCGAGGAAAACGGCGGGCAATGGCGACCGCTGTCGGGCACCGACAGCACCAAGGTCCTGGGCAAGGGCAAGACCAAGAACGCCACCTACGACTGGGGCCGCGGGGTCGCGAGCTGGACGGGTGACGTCAAGCCCGAACGTGCCGGACCGATCAAGCTGCAGAGCGGCGACCTCGATGCCCTGCTGATCAACCTGGCGGTCGTGCGCGACCTGGCCGCGGGCAAGCCGATGAGCTACCGCATGGTCGAGGACGGGCGCGTCAAGCAGCTCAACTACACCGTCGCCGGCAAGGAACAGATCACCGTCGACGGCAAGCCGGTGCAGGCGACCAAGGTCATGGCCAGCCACGGCAAAAAGCAGACCATCGCCTGGATCGTCGACAGCATGCCGGTGCCGGCGCGGATCCTGCAGCGCGACAAGGGCCAGGACGCGATCGACCTGCGCGTGCAGTCGGTGCGCTGATACCGAATCACCGCACTGCGGGCAACGCACTGACCCCCCGCCCTCGCGGGGATGACGGCCCGGCGGACGACGCCGACCCGACGCCAACCAGCTACGCTTTTGCGCGCCACGCCTTCAGCAGCGTCGCTTCCTGCTCGCGCGTAATGCCCGCACGCAGCGTCGCCTGACGCTCGGCCGGCTGGCTGCGGAACCAGGCAAGCAGATCGGTCACGGTGGTATCGAACGGGCGGTAGGTGAGACCGGCGCCGATCGCGCGTGCATTGCTGACCGCGCCATAGCCCGCGTACGGACCACTCTTCGAAGGAACCCAGATCGGCAACTCGACCTTCTGCTCCTCGAGGAACTCCGGCGACACATGCGTGTAGGTCGGCTTCTTGCCGGTGACACGCTCGCAACCCTTGAGCATGGCGGTGGTGCTTAGCGGCTTGGCCGGGCCAACCGCGTTGAACGTCCCCAGCGTGCCCGCCTCGGCCAGGCGGATCATCCACTCGCCAAGATCACGACCATCGATGATCTGCACCGGGTCGGAACCATCCCCCGGCACCAGCATCTCGCCACCCTGGGCAACGCGATGCGGCCAATAAGTGAAGCGATCGGTTTCATCGCGCGGACCGACGATGTAACCGGGGCGGACGATGGTGACCCGCTCTCCGAACTGCTTGTGCGCCTCGGCCTCGCTCAGCGCTTTCAGCGGACCGTACAGATGCTCGATGTCGGCACGCAGCGACTCCTGCGTCTCGGCCATCGCATCCTTGCCCTCGTACACCGCCAGCGGCGCGTCCTCGGTGATGCCCGGCTTGCTGCCATCGGCGTAGACCGAGATGGTGGAAATGAAGAGGTAATGGCCGACGTTGCCCTTGAGCACGTTGCCGGCATCGCGCACCCAGAACGGCAGGCTGGTGGGGTTGTCGATGCACACGTCCCACTTGCGCCCCTGCAGCGACTTGAGGTCGCCGGTATTGCGGTCGCCGAAGAGCTGCTCGACTTCGCCCGGCCACTCCGGCGACGGACGCTTGCCGCGATTGAACAAGGTCACCTTGTGCCCGCGTGCCAGCGCGTAGTTCACCTGGAACGGACCGGTGAAACCGGTGCCACCGAGGATCAGGATGTTCAGCGGCTTGGCCGCGCGCTCAACCGGTTTTGATTGCTTTGCCCAGGCCCATTGCGGAAGCGCGGCGGAGGCAGCGGCGAGTGCGCCGAACTTGAGCAGGTCACGACGGGTGGTGGTCATGCAAGGGATTCCTGGCGGGTCGGCGCGATTCTTAGCACATCGCCAAGCGAATGCATGTGCAATGCGGCACGGGTCCATGACCTGGGAAAACGTCCCGGTTTCCGCACCAGCACACTTGATCCGGATCAAAGGCCTACGCGGAGTGGCACGCAACACTGCCACCATCGCTAGCGGAACTCTTCCAATGCCTGACCATCGCCTGCCGGCAGAGCCCGGCGAAGACCTCCCCTACCCCGCCGCGGTCACGGAGCAGGCGCCGGCCGTTGCCAACATCGCCGAACTCATCGGCCAAGCGCCTTCCAGCCGCATGTCCAGGCGGCGGTACGAGCGCGAGAAGCGGCAACTGCAGATCGAGCTGCTCAAGCTGCAAGCCTGGGTGCAGGAGACCGGGCAGCGCGTCGTCATCCTGTTCGAGGGACGCGATGCCGCCGGCAAGGGCGGCGCGATCAAGCGCTTCATGGAGCACCTCAATCCGCGCGGCGCCCGCGTGGTGGCGCTTACCAAGCCAAGCGAGGCCGAGCGGACGCAGTGGTACTTCCAGCGCTACGTCGAGCACCTGCCGGCGTCGGGCGAGATCGTGCTGTTCGACCGCTCCTGGTACAACCGCGCCGGCGTGGAACGCGTCATGGGGTTCTGCAATACCAACGAGTACCTGGAGTTCATGCACCAGTGCCCCGGCTTCGAACGCATGCTGGTTCGCAGCGGCATCCGACTGTTCAAGTTCTGGTTCTCGGTCGGTCGTGCCGAACAGCACCGGCGCTTCGCAAGGCGGCGCAAGGACCCGCTCAAACAGTGGAAGCTTTCGCCGGTGGACCTGGCATCACTCGACAAGTGGGCCGAGTACACACGGGCGAAGGAGGACATGTTCGCCACGACCGATACGGCCGAGGCGCCATGGACCGTGATCCGCTCCGATGACAAGAAGCGCGCGCGATTGAACGCGATGCGGGTGGTGCTCAGCGCGTTCAACTACGACCTCAAGGACCGCGTGGTGGTGCGCGAGCCCGATCCGGTGATCGTCGGCCCTGCGTCGCGGGCGGGATGAACCAGGCCCATGGCGCCCGCCGCGCGGGCGCCTCGCGTCAGGGCTTCGGCGCCGCCGGCTGCATCGTCGTGCGGCAGTCCACGCGCAGGGTTTCCGTCGAACCGCGCCACGAGTAGGCACGGCACTCGCGCGCGCCTTCGTGGGTGATCTCCACCTTCACCGCATAGAGCGACTGCAGCATTTCGCTCATGGTGACCTGGCCGTTGTTGTCCCAGTCCATCTGCTTGCGCTCGAGCCCGCGCGTGGCCGCCGCGCCGGTGAAGTGCAACCAGGCCACGACAGCCAGCAGCACCAGCACCAGGCCCAGCAGGGCCTTGCGACGGGTCGTGAACTTGCCGCGCGCGAGGATCACGGCACCCTCAACCGGCGATGCGGCGCACGCTCGCGCCCAGGCCGGAGAACTTCTCTTCGAGGTTCTCGTAGCCGCGGTCGAGGTGGTAGATGCGGTCGATCGTGGTGGCGCCCTCGGCAACCAGGCCGGCCAGCACCAGCGACGCCGATGCGCGCAGGTCGGTGGCCATCACCGGCGCCGCAGTGAGGCGCTCGACGCCGCGGATGATCGCGGTGTGGCCTTCGACGCGGATGTCGGCGCCCAGGCGCTGCAGCTCCGAGACGTGCATGAAGCGGTTCTCGAAGATCGTCTCGTTGATCACGCCGACGCCATCGGCGATGCAGTTCATCGCCATGAACTGCGCCTGCATGTCGGTCGGGAACGCCGGGTGCGGAGCGGTGGTCAGGTCGACCGCGCGCGGACGCTTGCCCTGCATGTCCAGGGTGATGCGGTCGCCATCGATCTCGATCTTCGCGCCGGCCTGCTTGAGCTTGTCGATGACGGCATCGAGCGTGTCCGGACGGGCGCGGCGCACGGTCACGCGGCCGCCCGTCATCGCCGCGGCAACCAGGAACGTGCCGGTCTCGATGCGGTCGGGCAGCACGTCGTGGCTGCCGCCGTGCAGGCGCTCGACGCCGTGGACGACGATGCGACCGCTGCCGGCATGCTCGATGTTCGCGCCCAGGGCATTGAGGCAGTCGGCCAGGTCGACGATCTCCGGTTCCATCGCCGCGTTCTCGAGCACGCTGGTGCCTTCGGCTAGCACGGCCGCCATCAGCACGTTCTCGGTGCCGGTGACGGTGACCACGTCGAAGACGAAACGCGCGCCCTTCAGGCGGCCGTTGCGGTGCGCCTTGATGTAGCCGTTCTCGACCGTGATCTCGGCACCCAGCGCCTGCAGGCCCTTGATGTGCTGGTCGACCGGACGCGAGCCGATCGCGCAGCCACCGGGCAGCGAGACTTCAGCGGCGCCGAACTTGGCCAGCAGCGGGCCGAGCACCAGCACCGAAGCGCGCATGGTCTTGACCAGCTCGTAGGGGGCGACGTGGCTGTGCACCGTGGTCGGGTCGACGACGATGCCGCGGCCGCGGCCGGGCTTGCCGTTGACGCTGATCGTGCCTTCGTCGACGGTGATGCCGGCGCCGAGTTCAGCCAGCAGCTTGGCCGTGGTGACCACATCGTGCAGGTGCGGCACGTTGCTGATCGAGACCGGGCCGTCGGCCAGCAGCGTCGCGCACAGGATCGGCAGCACTGCGTTCTTGGCACCGGAGATCTGCACCTCGCCGTTCAGCGCGGCGCCGCCTTCTACTACGATCTTCTGCATGGGTCTGGATTCTGGATTCGAAAGGTTCGGGATTGCGGCAGGGAGCGCGGGCGGTGAAGCCGCCGGCGCGGTATCAGCCGGCTTCTTCAGGCGTGATCGTCTTCAGCGCCAGGGCGTGGATCTCGCCGCCCATGCGCTCGCCCAGGGTCGCGTAGACGAGGCGATGACGGGCCAGCGGCAGCTTGCCCCGGAATGCCTCGGCCACCACGGTGGCCTCGAAATGGACGCCGTCGTCGCCGCGCACGTCGGCGCGCGAGCCGGGCAGGCCCTGTTCGATCAGCTGGCGAATGGTTTCGGGATTCACTGGGCGGGGCCTCGGAGTGCATGCGGCCTGCGGCAGCGGGCTGCGCGCGGTCTCGCGGTGGGCGGGAGCCCGGGCTTGACGGGCTTTTGGCGGATGAACCGCATAGAATTGATGGATTAGCCTAGCGGAAAGGCCCCCGGTCCGAAATGGCAAGCGTCCCAACAGCCCAGTCCCACCCTGTCCAGCCCTACGCCGACGACCCGGCGCAGCTCGCCGCCAGCGGCCGCCGCGTGTTCGAGATCGAGGCGCAGGCGCTGGCCGCCGTGGCCGAGCGCATCGACGGCGATTTCAGCGCCGCCTGCAAGCTGATCCTGGCCTCCAGCGGTCGCGTGGTCTGCACCGGCATGGGCAAGTCCGGCCATATCGCCCGCAAGATCGCCGCGACCCTGGCCTCGACCGGCACCCCGGCGTTCTACGTCCACCCCGGCGAAGCCGGCCACGGCGACTTGGGGATGATCACCGACGTCGACGTGGTGCTGGCGTTGTCCTACTCGGGAGAGAGCGACGAAGTGCTGATGCTGCTGCCGGTGCTCAAGCGCCAGGGCAACAAGCTGATCAGCATGACCGGCCGCCCGAACTCGTCGCTGGCACGCGAGGCCGACGTGCACCTGGACGTCAGCGTCCCGGCCGAAGCCTGCCCGCTGGCGCTGGCGCCGACCTCCAGCACCACCGCCTCGCTGGCGCTGGGCGATGCGCTTGCCGTGGCCCTGCTGGACGCGCGCGGCTTCACCGCCGATGACTTCGCCCGCTCGCACCCCGCCGGCGCGCTTGGCCGCCGCCTGTTGCTGCACATCTCCGACATCATGCATGCCGGCGACGACGTGCCGCGGATCAGTGCCGATGCCAGCATCAGCGAGGCGCTGATCGAGATGAGCCGCAAGCGCCTGGGCATGACCGCCGTGGTCGATGACGATGGCCGCCTGCTCGGCCTCTACACCGACGGCGACCTGCGCCGCACCCTCGACGATGCCGGCGTCGACCTGCGCCATACCCGCATCGCCGAAGTGATGACGCGCTCGCCCAAGACGATCGGTTCCGACTCGCTCGCGGTCGAGGCCGCGCAGTTGATGGAGGCGCACAAGATCAGCGGCCTGCTGGTGGTCGACGAAGGCCGCCGCGTGGTCGGTGCGCTCAATATTCATGACCTGTTGCGCGCACGGGTGGTCTAAGGACCCATGCTCCCCAGCCCCACGAACGGCCGCCACATGACCTACAGCCACCTCAACGACTATCCGGCCGACATCCGCGAACGCGCGGCGCGCATCCGCCTGGCCTGCTTCGATGTCGACGGCACGCTGACCGATGGTCGCCTGTTCTTCGACAGCGAGGGTCGCGAGCTCAAGGCCTTCCACGTCCACGACGGCCAGGGCCTGGTGCTGCTGCGCAAGTCCGGGATCACGGTCGCCTTCGTCACTGCCCGTGCCAGCGAGGTTGCGCTGCGTCGTGCCGCCGACCTGGGCATCACCGAGGCGCACACGGCGGTGGCCGACAAACTCGCCTGCGTGCGCGACATCGCCTCGCGCCTGGGCATCGCCATGGACCAGGTCTCGTTCATGGGCGACGACCTGCCCGACCTCCGGGTGATGCTGCAGACAGGTCTCGCCGTCGCCCCGGCCAATGCCCATCCCTGGGTCGCCGGCCGTGTCCACTGGCGCACCAGCCTGCGTGCCGGCCATGGCGCGGCGCGCGAACTGTGCGACCTGCTGCTGGCCGCGCAGGGCCACGCCGAGACGCTGCTGGCCCAGGTCAGCCAGGTCGAAGGCACCCGCATCGAGGGCAACGCATGACCCGACGCGGCGTCGTGATCTTCCTGTTGCTGCTCGTCGGCGCAGTGCTCAGCACCTGGGCCCTGTGGTCCCAGCGCGACCGCGACTCGCTCGCTGGCGGCGACGCCAATCGACCTGACTACACCCTGCACGACTTCGAGCTGACCGTGCTCGACGAGCAGGGCGCGGAAGCGTTTACCCTGATCGCGCCGAAGATGGAGCGCGATCCGAAGGTGAAGACGCTCGACATCGCCACCCCGCTGTTCGTGATTCCGCCCAAGGCCGGCAGCAAGGCGACCCCGTGGGAAGTGCGCTCGAAGACCGGCTGGGTCAGTGAAAAGGGCGAGGAAGTGCGCCTGCGCGGCGGCGTCGACGCGCACAGCACCAACGCCGATGGCAAACCGGTCAAGATCACGACCGACCACCTGAACGTTTTCCCGGACGACAAGCGCGCCACTTCGACCGCGAAGGTAACGGTCACCCAGCCGGGCTTTATACTGAACGGCCAAGGGCTGGAAGCCGACCTGGATGCCAAGCGCATCATCCTCAACTCCGACGTCAAGGCCCGCTATGACCGATCTGTTCGCTAGCCTGTCGACGCTCTGCCTGGCGACAGTGATGGCGCTGGCCCCGGCCGCCGCGCTGGCCCGCACCAGCGACCGCAGCAAGCCGATGGACATCGACGCTGGCAGCAGCGACTACTCGATGGACGACAGCCGCCCGACCACGCTCAGTGGCGGCGTCATCATCACCCAGGGCACGCTCGACATCCGCTCCAACCAGGCCGTCATCCACTCCAGTGGCGGCGACCCCGTGCGCGCGGTGCTGACCGGCTCGCCGGTCAAGCTCAAGCAGGAGCTCGACGACGGCAAGGCCATGGATGCGGTCGCCAGCAAGGTCGATTACGACCTGAAGTCCGAAATCGTGGTCTTCACCGGCGGCGTCAACATCCGCCAGCCCAGCGGCTCGATCGCCGGGGAACGGGTCATCTACAACATGAAGACCGGCCAGGTGCAGGGCGGCGGCGAGGACGCCGGACGGGTCAAGATCCGGATCCTGCCCAAGAACTCGCAGGGAGGCGGCTGATGCTGGTCGCCCAGGGGTTGCGCAAGGCCTACCGCTCCCGTGAAGTCGTCAAGGATTTCGCCCTGACCCTGGATGCCGGTGAGGTCGTCGGACTGCTCGGGCCCAACGGTGCCGGCAAGACCACCTGCTTCTACATGATCGTCGGCCTGGTCCCGGCCGATGCCGGCCAGATCGTCCTCGACGGCAAGGACATCACCTCCGAGCCCATGTACGCCCGCGCCAAGTACGGCGTCGGCTACCTGCCGCAGGAGCCGTCGGTGTTCCGCAAGCTCAGCGTGGCCGACAACATCCGCCTGGTGCTGGAGCTGCGCGAGGACCTCGACAAGGCCGGGCGCGAGCGCGAGCTGGGCAGCCTGATGGACGAGCTCCAGGTCACCCACGTCTCCGACCAGATCGGCGCCAGCCTCTCCGGCGGCGAGCGCCGCCGCGTCGAGATCGCCCGCGCGCTCGCGGCCAAGCCCAGGCTGATGCTGCTCGACGAGCCCTTCGCCGGTGTCGACCCGATCTCGGTCGGCGAGATCCAGAGAATCGTGCGCCACCTCAAGAATCGAGGCATCGGCGTGCTGATCACCGATCACAACGTGCGCGAAACCTTGGGTATTTGCGATCGGGCGTATATTCTCAACGAAGGTGGCGTGCTCGCGCAGGGAGCACCCGATGCGCTGCTTGCAAATCCCGACGTCCGACGCGTTTATCTGGGTGAAACCTTCCGACTGTAATTTGCAGTCAACGAAGGATGCGGTGCGCGGAGTGCGCATCGCGACGAACGCGGCACGGCCGTCGACCTCCCCCGGTCGCGTTAGTCTCAGACAATGAAGCCCCGCCTCCAAGCCGCACTAGGACAACAGCTGGTGATGACACCGCAGCTGCGTCAGGCGATCCGCCTGCTGCAGTTGTCGGCGGTCGAGCTTGAAGCTGAACTGGCGGCCGCAGTGGAAAGCAATCCGCTGCTGGACTGGACCGAAGTCGCGATCAGCGTCACCAATGGCAACGGCGCAAGCGATTCGTCGTCGCATGAAGACACCAGCGAGCACCTGCCGCCCGAGGCCGAATGGGGCAGCAACGACGGCGAGCCGTGGTACGAGCGCATCGGCCCGGCCGACAACGACGACGATTCGCCGGTCGCCGAGCAGGTCGCCGAATCGGACACGCTACACGACCACCTGCTCTGGCAGCTGCACCTGAGCCCGCTGTCGCCGCGCGACCGCCTGATCGGCGTCGCCCTGATCGAAGCCATCGACGACGACGGCTACCTGCGCGAGCCGCTGGAGTCGATCGCCGCCTCGCTGGCGCCGGCGGTTGAGGCCGGCGAGGAAGAGATCACCACCGTGCTGCACCAGGTGCAGCAGTTCGATCCGGTCGGCGTCGGCGCGCGCAACCTGGGCGAATGCCTGAGGCTGCAGCTGGCGCAGTTCGCCAACGAGACTCCTGGCAAGGCATTGGCCCATCAGCTGGCCAATGGTCCGCTCGAGCGCCTTCCCAAGATCGGCGTGGCAGGTCTTGCCAGCGAGATGCGGCTCGACCTGGGCGAAGTGGAGACCGCGGTCCACCTGCTGCGCTCGCTCGACCCGCGACCCGGTGCGCAGATCGGCGCGATCGCAAGCGACACCTACATCGCCCCCGACCTGGTCATCTGGCGCCAGCATGGGCTGTGGCGCGTGGCCCTCGCCGACGGCATGCGCCCGCGCATCGCGATCCATCGCGGCTACGAGAGCATGGTGCGCCACGCCAGCGGCACCGACGCCAGTTACCTGCGCGGCCACCTGCAGGAAGCGCGCTGGCTGCTCAAGAGCCTGGAGGCCCGCGGCGAGACCCTGATCAAGGTCGCCCGTTGCCTGCTCAAGCAACAGGCGGCCTTCCTCGAGTTCGGCGACAGCGCGCTGCGGCCGCTGACGCTGCGCGAGGTCGCGGCCGAGGTCGGCCTGCACGAATCCACCGTGTCGCGCGCGATCGCGCGCAAGTACGCGCGCACGCCGCGCGGCACCATACCGCTGCGCGCGTTCTTCGCCTCTGGCATCGACACCGGCGCCGGCGGCGAAGCCTCCAGCACCGCGATCCAGTCGATGATCCGCCGCCTGATCGAGGCCGAGAACCCGCGCAAGCCGCTGTCCGACGCGCGCCTGGCCGAGACGCTCAAGGCAACAGGCGTGCCAGTGGCGCGGCGCACCGTGGCCAAGTACCGCGAGGCCATGAGCATCCCCTCTTCGCAGGATCGCGTCCGCATCAGCTGAACTTGTCAGGTCCGCGTTAAGGAGTTGATGAAACTTGCCAAAATCATCTACGGATCAAGGCTTTCCGGGCCACATTGGCCAAACTGCGAACGGTGGCCACTTGCACATCGCACCGGTCGTGCCATCCTGTCTTCCCGTTGCGACGTAAAGGAGGTCTCCGATGCGTATCGAAACCTACGGCCAGCAAATCGAAGTCACACCGGCACTGCGTGACTACGTCGAAAGCAAGCTGGCCCGACTGGAACGGCATTGCGAACAGGCTTTCGACGTCCGCACACAGCTCAGCCTCGACAAGCCCAACCACCGCGCCAAGGCCACCGTCAACATCGCCGGCCGCACGCTCCACGCCGACGCCGCTGCAATCGACATGTACGCCGCGATCGACCTGCTCTCCGACAAGCTCGACCGACTGCTCAAGGAACACCGCAGCAAGGTCGTCGACCACCACCGCGGCGAAAGCGCCGCACGCAGCGACAGCTTCGGCTGACCCCCTCCGAACTCCATGCCCCTGGATGAATCGTTGAGCGCGGCCGCGGTCGCGCAACTTGTCCAGTACACCTGTCCGCGCGGGCGTCCGTCGCCCGCCGGGCAATCGCGCCTGAGGCCCGAATGAGCACGAGCATCAGTGCGGGGGAACTGTTCGAACAACAACGCGATCGCCTCAGCCTGCGCTGGCTTGCCGGCGAACAGGGCGGCCGGCGCGTGCTCGAAGCGGTCAACACTGTGGCGCGGCGGCCATCGCTGGCCGGCTACCTCAACGCCATCTATCCCAACAAGGTGCAGATCCTCGGCACCGAGGAACTGGCCTGGCTCGACGCGCTCGACTCGCGGCTGCGCTGGGAGACGATCGAGAAGATCATCCAGTTCCGACCACTGGCGCTGGTGATCAGCAAGGACCAGCCCTGCCCCGAAGACCTGCGCATCGCCGCGCAGGAAAGCCAGACGCCTCTGTGGATCTCGCCGCGGCGCGGGCATGAACTGCTCAACCACCTGCAGTACCACCTTGCGCGCACGCTGGCGCCGCGGGTAACGCTGCACGGTGTGTTCATGGAGATCTATTCCATCGGCGTGCTGATCACCGGCGAGTCGGGCTCGGGCAAGAGCGAGCTGGCGCTGGAACTGGTCACGCGCGGCCATCGCCTGGTTGCCGACGACGCACCGGAATTTACCCAGATCGCACCCGACGTGCTCGACGGCACCTGCCCTGAAATGCTGCAGGACCTGCTTGAGGTGCGCGGCCTGGGCGTTCTCAACATCCGCCAGATGTTCGGCGACACCGCGGTCAAGAACAACAAGTACCTGCGCCTGATCGTGCACCTGGCGAAGCCGATGACCGAGCCCAAGCCGATGGGAATGGAGCGCCTCACCGGCGACAGTGGCGTGCGCCGCGTGCTCGACCTCGACGTTCCGATGATCACCCTGCCCGTCATGCCCGGCCGCAACCTGGCCGTGCTCACCGAGGCGGCGACGCGGCTGCACAGCCTGCGCATGAAGGGGCTCGACCCGGCGGCGGCGTTCATCGCCCGCCACAGCAATTTCCTTGAACGCGGCGATTCCTGACGCCGCTCCACGCCAGCGCAAAGACCCCGTCCATGAGCGAAACCCCGACTTCCTCCCTCGTGATCGTCAGCGGCATGTCCGGTTCGGGCAAGTCGGTGGCGCTGAAGACGTTCGAGGACCTGGGCTACTTCTGCGTCGACAACCTGCCGGCCGATCTGCTGCCGCAGTTCGTCGCCAGCGTGCAGCGCGCCGATGACGGCGCACCGGCGAAGCTCGCCGTCAGCATCGACGTGCGCAACCGCCACAGCGACCTGAGCAACATCCCCGACTGGTTGTCGGCGGTGGGCGCACTGGGGCTGGATCCGAAGCTGGTGTTCTTCGATGCCAGCGACGCCACCGTCCTCAAGCGCTATGCCGATACCCGCCGTCGCCACCCGCTGAGCCATCTTGGCCTGTCGCTGGCCGATGCGATCTCGCTGGAACGCCAGGTGCTCAAGCCCCTGCGCACGATCGCCGATGCGGTCGTCGACACCAGCGACCTCAACGTCCACCAGCTGCGACGCCAGGTCATCACCGAGTTCGGCATCGGCGGCGACACTGGCATGTCGCTGCTGTTCGAGTCCTTCGCTTATCGACGCGGCGTGCCGGCCGATGCCGACTTCGTGTTCGATGCGCGCGCCTTGCCCAACCCGCACTGGGATCCGGTGCTGCGCCCGCTGTCGGGTCGCGATGCCGCGATCCGCCAATACCTGGAAGCGCAGCCGGACGTGAACCTGTTCGCCGACCAGATCAGCCAGTTCCTCGACACCTGGTTGCCGCGCCTGCACGTCGACAGCACCCGCAGCTACGCCACGATTGCATTCGGCTGCACCGGTGGCCGCCATCGCTCGGTCTACCTCGCCGAACGTCTGGCCGCGCACGCGCGCGAGAAGGGTTGGGAAGAAGTCGCGGTGCATCACCGCGAGCTGGACTGACGCACAACTCGCGCGTGTTCGCGAGCCCATCCTCGCGGCATCGCGACCGAATGCAGTGAATCCTTCCTGACTTCGCGGCGCCGCATTCGGCGATATCACGAAATTTTTGCGGCTTGCTTGCATCTGCCTTTCGTGGATGCGGATAGGGTCGGGTCGCGTTGCAAAGCAGCGCGACTCCACCACGGAGATGCCCATGCGAATCCGCACGCTTCCATCAAAGTTTCCATCGATGACGTCGCTCGTATTGTTCGCCGCGCTTGCCGCACCGCCGGCATTGGCCCAGCGCACCGAACCACCGACGACGCCCCCGCCGCCTGACAAGACCATGGACTCGACGCCGAAGATGATGAGCTTCCGCGACATGGACGTGAACGCCGACGGCAAGGTCAGCAAGGACGAAGCAGCCGTCGACGCCAGGCTGACCAGTCAGTTCGCCAAGGCCGACCGCGACGGCGACGGCCAGCTTTCCGAAACCGAATACGCCGCCAGCCAGGGTGGCGCGAGCCAGTACTAGTGAGGAGGCAATCCATGAGAGCAACCCAGTCCCATCCGATACTCGGTGCCCTCGTCCTGGTGCTTACCTCGGCGGCGCTGGCCCTGGGCGGCTGCCAGAAGACCGAGACCACGACGCCTGTCCCTGTGGAGACGCCACCGCCGGTCGAGGCGCCACCACCTGACACGACCACACCGCCGGCCGACACCACCACGCCACCGGCGACGACTCCGGAATCGGGCGCGCCGACACCGCCGCCGGTCGAAGGCGATCAGACGCCACCGAAGGACGACACCACCCCGCCGTCGAAATGATGCCCCTGTCATCGGCGGCGACCACGCGGTCGCTCCGGCGATCGCCAACCGCGGCCCGCAGCGATGCGGGCCGCTTCTTTGTGCACGGGCCCCGCAGACAGGGTCGAAACCTGCCGAAGTCGTCCGCCGGCCCCGGGATTGCCACCCTCCATCGCGCGATCGACGTCACGGCGCTTCCGGCTCGTCACCCGGCTCTGCTAATTTGGCGGCATGGCCGTCGGCATCCTCCTGATCACCCATGAAGGCATTGGCAACGCGTTGATCGCGGTGGCCGGGCGCCTGATGCGTCCGCTGCCGCTGCGCACCGAAGCACTGGAGGTGCCGTTCGACGGCGACCCCGATGCCCTGCTGCCGCTGGCGAGCGCCGCACTGCGCCGGGTCGACGGCGGCGAAGGCGTGCTGGTGCTGACCGATCTGTATGGCGCCACGCCGAGCAACCTCGCGGCCAAGGTCGCCCGCCTGGGCACGCCGGTACGGCGCGTGTCGGCGCTGAGCCTGCCGATGCTGTTGCGGGTAATGAATTACGCCGACCTGACCCTGGACGAGCTGCCCGCCGTGGCCGCCGCCGGGGCGCGCAATGGCGTGATCGTGGATGAAGCGTGAGAACTTCCCCGGCACTACGAAATGGACAGGACGAAATGGAATGGCGTTGGCAATGCAAGCGTGACTTGGCCTGCCGGTGCGGCAACGGGCGCGTAGCGGGAGCGAGGAATCGGCGATGATCGAACACGAATTGACCGTCACCAATCGCCTCGGCCTGCACGCGCGCGCGACTGCCAAGCTGGTGCAGGCGCTGTCGGGTTTCCGCAGCAGCGCCACGCTTACCGCCAAGGGCCGCGAGGTCAATGCCAAGAGCATCATGGGCGTGATGTTGCTGGCCGCCGGACAGGGCACGCAGGTCAAGCTGCGGGTCGAGGGCGAAGACGAGGCCAATGCCGCGCAGGCGGTGATATCGCTGTTCGAGCGCCGCTTCGACGAAGATAGCTGACGCACCACCACACCAGCGGGGAAAGGGATGAGGCAGGAGTTCAATGGACACGGTGCATCGCGCGGAAGCGCCCTTGGCCGCGCCCGTGTCCGCCTGCCGCACGTGCTCGAGGTGCTGGAGGAGCATATCCCGGCCAAGGCGGTCGAAGCCGAAGTCGCGCGCCTGCACGCCGCCATCGCCACCGTCCGCAACGAGATGTTCGCGCTGCGCGAGCGACTGCATGGCGCCCTGGTGCATGAAGTCGGCGAATTCCTCGACCTGCACAGCCTGCTGCTCGACGACCCGGAGCTGCTCAGCGGCCTGGACGAACTGATCCGCACCGGCCGCTACTCCGCCGATTACGCATTGCGCCTGCAGCGCGACCGCATCGCCTCGGTCTTCCAGGCCATGGACGATGCCTACTTCCGCAGCCGCGTCGACGACATCGACCAGGTCATCGGTCGCGTCCATGCCGCCCTGCACCGCCACGACAACGGCATCTCCGGCGTCGCCGGCGAGATCCTGGTCACCGACAACGTCGCCCCCGCCGAACTGGTGCAGTTGCAGGCCCAGGGGGTGATGGCGATCGTCACCACCAGCGGCAGCATCCTGTCGCACAGCGCGATCCTGGCGCGCAGCCTGCACCTGCCCTACGTCGTCGGCGCCGCGCAGGCGATGCAGAAGATCAACGATGGCGACGTGCTCGCCGTCGACGGCGCCACCGGCCGGGTGGTGCTGGAGCCTGACGCCAACGACCTGCGCGGGCATCGCGGCCGCGTGCGCGAACTGGCGCGCGAGCGCAAGCAACTGCACCGCCTGCGCCGCGAGCCGACCCGCACCATCGACGGCGTCGACGTCAAACTGTTCGCCAACGCCGAGTCGCGCGACGACGTCGCCGAGGCGCATGCGCTGGGCGCGGCCGGTGTCGGCCTGTATCGCACCGAGTTCCTGTTCCTGCAGCGCAACGAACTGCCCGACGAGGATGAGCAGTTCCGCGTCTACCGCGACGTCGTGCTCGGCATGACCGGCCGCACGGTCACCATCCGCACGCTCGACCTGGGCGCCGACAAGGCCGATCGCACCGGCCTGGCGCTGCGCGACGAACCCAATCCGGCGCTCGGACTGCGCGGCGTGCGCCTGTCGCTGGCGCGTTCCGGGCTGCTCGAGTCGCAGCTGCGCGCCCTGGTGCGCGCCTCCGGCTATGGGCCCCTGCGCATCCTGCTGCCGATGATCAGCAGCCGCGAGGAAGTGCGCGCAGTGCGCAGCATGCTCAAGCGCGTCACCGTGCAGCTGCGCGAGGAAGGCCACGAGGTGGCCGAGCAGGTGCCGCTGGGCGCAATGATCGAAGTGCCGGCCGCCGCCATCGCATTGCCGACCTTCATCGGCTCGGTCGACTTCCTGTCGATCGGCACCAACGACCTGGTCCAGTACCTGCTCGCCGCCGACCGCAACAACGAAGCGCTGACCAACCTCTACACACCGCTCCATCCGGCGGTGATCCGCCTGGTCCGCGACGTGATCCGCCTCGGCGAGAAGCGCGGCAAGCCGGTTGCGGTCTGCGGCGAGATGGCCGGTGATCCGCACTTCGCGCCGATGCTGCTGGCGCTGGGCCTGACGGAGTTCAGCCTGCACCCGGCGACGCTGCTGGAACTGCGCCGGACCATCCGCCATTGCAACCTGGCACAGTTGAAGGCCAGTGCACCGGCACTGCTGCGCGCGCGCGACCGCATGGCGATCGAAGAGTGGATCCACGGCAACGCGCCGGCGCATCGCAGCTGACCACAGGCGCACCATGGATCACGCAGCTTCTCCGGGCTGGGCTTTATCGGTCCCAGGGGCGATAATGCGCGCCATGAACACCTAGCCCTGTCGCGCCATCGTGGTGCGATGCGCCACCGGAAGCCCCGCATGGCCGAAGCCGTCCGCCACGACAAGACCGCACGACAGCTGCGCCTGCTTTCCGATGCGCTCGACAGTGGCCGTCTGGGTCCGGTGCGCCGGCTGGTCAACACGCTCTCCCCCGCCGAGATCGGCAACCTGCTCGAATCGCTGCCGCCGGCCAAGCGCACGATCGTGTGGGGCCTGGTCGATGCCGAGGACGACGGCGAGGTGCTGGTCCACGTCGGCGACGAAGTGCGCGAGAGCCTGCTGGCGGAGATGGACCCGGACGAGATCATCGCCGCGGCCTCCGAGCTGGAAATCGACGACCTTGCCGACCTGGTCGAGGACCTGCCCGACACGGTCATCGACGAAGTCCTCAAGTCGATGGACCGCGAGAACCGGGAACGGCTCGAGCAGGTGCTGTCGTACCCGGAGGACACCGCCGGCCGCCTGATGAACCCCGACGTGGTGACGGTGCGCACCGACACCACCGTCGACGTCGTGCTGCGCTACCTGCGCCTGCGCGGCGAACTGCCCGAGCACACCGACCACCTGTACGTGGTCAGCCGTCGCCACCAGTACCTGGGCCGGCTGGCGCTGGCCGCGCTGCTGACGCACGACCCGGGCACGCCGATCAACAAGCTGATCGACGACGAGCAGGCCGCCATCGACGTCGAGGAATCGGCGAACGAAGTCGCGCGCAAGTTCTCCGACCATGACTGGCTCAGCGCGCCGGTGGTCGACGAGAACAATATCCTGCTCGGCCGCATCACCATCGACGACGTCGTCGACATCATCCGCAACCAGGCCGAACACCAGGCCCTGAGCGCGGCCGGCCTGGACGAGGACGAAGACCTCTTCAGCCCGGTCTGGCGCGCGATGCGCCGGCGCCTGATCTGGCTGTCGATCAACCTGGGCACGGCGTTCCTGGCCGCCAGCGTGGTCGGCGAATTCGCCGACACCATCGACAAACTGGTGGCGCTGGCAGTGCTGATGCCGATCGTCGCCGGCATGGGCGGCAACGCCGGCACGCAGGTGCTGGCGCTGATGGTGCGCGGCCTGGCCCTGGGCCAGGTCGGCGCGGCCAACGTGCGCACGCTGCTGTGGAAGGAAGCACGCGTGGCGCTGCTCAACGGCCTGGTGCTGGGCACGCTGCTGGCGCTGATCGTGCTGCTGTGGTTCCACAGCGTCGGCCTTTCCATCGTGATCGGCATCGCCCTGACCCTCAACCTGCTGTTCGCGGCAGTGGCGGGCGTGCTGGTGCCAGTGACGTTGCGGCGCGCGGGTTTCGATCCGGCGTTGGCCAGCGGCATCTTCCTGACCACCGTCACCGACGTCATGGGTTTCTTCACCTTCCTCGGCCTGGCGACGCTGATTCTGTTGCGCTAGCGCTCCTGCGATAGCGTTCGCCCGTCCTTGCTCCGCATTCCGGAGGCCCGTCGATGTCGAACGTTTCCCGGCTGCTCGTCCTGTTGCTCGTCGCATTGACCACCGCCTGCGTGCATCGGCCGGCGCGTGAAGCCAGCGGCCGTTTCGTCGAGCGCGAGCTGCAGGTGGAAGGCACCACGTATCGCTACCAGGTGTTCGTGCCGTCGGCGCAGGCCGGCGGTCGCCATCCGCCGGTGATCCTGTTCCTGCACGGCTCCGGCGAGCGTGGCAGCGACAACCGCAAACAGACCGAGGTTGGCCTGGGTCCCCACCTGCGCCAGCACCTGGCCGACTTCCCGGCGATCGTGGTGATGCCGCAGTCGCCCGAAGGCCGGTCCTGGGACGGCGCCATTGCGCGCATGGCATTGGCCGCACTCGATGCGAGCGTGCGCGAGTTCGACGGCGACAAGCACCGCATCGTCCTGACCGGATTGTCACGTGGCGGCTACGGCGCGTACGAACTGGCGCTGATGGAGCCGCTGCGTTTCGCCGCGCTGGTGCCGGTCTGCGGCGGCATCACGCAGCCGCCCGGCGTGCCCGAGCGCCTGCAGGTCGAGGGCGTGGCGCAGGCACCGGACCCGTTCGCGGCCGCGGCGCAAAGGCTGCAGCACATTCCGATGTGGCTGTTCCATGGCGCCAAGGACGAGGCGGTCACGCCGGACCAGTCGCGGCACATGGACGAGGCCCTACGCCGCGTCGGCGCGGATGTGCGCTACAGCGAACTGCCTGGCGTGGGGCACGACGTGTGGGATCCGGCGTATGCGATGCCGGAGCTGTGGGAGTGGGTGTGGGCGCAGAGGCGCTGAGTCCTTCGACGCAGCGAAGTCGAAGGAGGCCTAGCCGCGCAACAGCGCTTCCAGCACCGCCATCCGCACCGCCACGCCATTGCTGACCCTGGCGCAGGATCAGCGACTGCGGGCCGTCGGCGACTTCGTCGGTGATCTCGACGCCGCGGTTGATCGGGCCCGGGTGCATCACCACGGCGTCGGCCGCGGCGCGCTTGACGCGCGTGCTGGTCAGGCCGAAATCGCGGTGGTAATCGTCGAGCGAGGCGATCAGGCCTTCTTCCATGCGCTCGCGCTGCAGGCGCAGCATCATCACCGCGTCGACACCTTCGAGCGCGGCATCCAGGTCGTGCGAAACGTTGCAGCCTTGCAGCGTGCCGTCGTCCGGCAGCAGCGAGGCCGGGCCGCAGACGCGGATGTCGCCGGTGCCGAGTGCGCAGCGCCTGCAGGTCCGAGCGTGCGACGCGCGAATGCTTGACGTCGCCAACGACCAGCACCTTCAGCTTCGAGAAGTCGGCGCCCTTGGCCTGGCGCAGGGTCAGCATGTCGAGCAGGCCCTGGGTCGGGTGCGCGCTGCGTCCGTCGCCGGCGTTGACCAGCACCGTACCGTCCTCGGCATGGCGTGACAGCGCCGCGACCGCACCGTCCTCATGGTGGCGCACGACGAAACCGCGCACGCCCATCGCCTCAAGGTTCTTCAGCGTGTCCAGCGCGGTCTCGCCCTTGCGCGTCGACGACGTCGAGGCGTCGAAGTTGATCACGTCCGCGCCCAGCCGCTGCGCCGCGAGGGTGAAGCTCATGCGCGTACGCGTGGACGGTTCGAAGAACAGCGTGCATACGGCGATGCCGTCGAGCGCGCGGCGGTCGTAGTGACCTTCGGCGAACGCCTGCGCACGCACCAGCAACGCATCGAGCGTGCCGCGTTCGAGGTCTTGCAGGGTCAGCAGGTGGCGCGGCAGGTGCGTATGCGGTGAGTTCATGGGTGCTTGTGCAGGCGGTCCGATCGGCGCGAGGCCCACCGGCTCAAGTGGGATGGGGAAGTTCGGAAAGGTCGAGGGCGTCGTCCGGCGCGGCCAGCCAGCGTTCGATGATCACCGCCGCCGCCACCGCATCCAGCGCCTCGGCGTCACGGCGGCGCTTGCGGCCCTCGGCGCGATCGGAGGCGAAGCGCTGCGCGGCCTCGATCGAACTCATGCGCTCGTCGACCAGCACCACCGGCAGCCCGTAACGCGTGTGCAGTTCGCGCGCGAATGCATGGGCGCGCACGCGGATCGGCTGGTCGCCACCGTCCAGGCTCATCGGGTCGCCGACGATCAGGCCGTCGGGGCGCCACTCGCTGCGCAGCCGGTCGATCGCGGCCCAGTCCGGGCCGTGGCCGTGGACGTCGATGACCGCCAGTGCGCGCGCGCCATGGCCGAAGGCGCTGGCGACCGCGACGCCTATCCGGCGTGCGCCGACGTCGAAGCCGAGCACGGTGCCGTCGCGCCGGATCGATGACGCCTTGTCCGCGGTGCCCGCCATCAGGCGTGCCCGGAGTAGTCGGCCAGGTACGCGAAATCGACGCCGATGCGTCCGGCGGCCGCCTGCCAGCGCGCGTCCAGCGGCAGTTCGAACAGCAGCTCGGCATCGGCGGGCGCGGTCAGCCAGTCGTTCTCGGTGAGTTCCTGCTCGAGCTGCCCGGAACCCCAGCCGGCGCACCCCAGCGCGACGATCGCGTTGTCGGGGCCATCGCCCCGCGCCATCGCTTCGAGGATGTCACGCGAGGTGGTCAGGAACAGCCGCTCGGTGATGGCCAGCGTCGAATCCCACTGCGAGCCGCCGTCGTGCAGGACGAAGCCGCGCTCGGGATGGACCGGGCCGCCGGCGAGGACGATCTGCGACCGCAGCGACGGGTCGCCGCCTTCCAGGCCCATCTGGCCGAAGACTTCGCCCAGCGTGTACTCGGACGGGCGATTGACGACCAGGCCCATCGCGCCATCGGCGTCGTGCTGGCAGATCAGGGCGACGCTGCGGGCGAAGTTGGAATCGGCCAGGGCCGGCAACGCGATCAGCAGCTGGTTGGCAAGTGGCGTGGGAGTCACTGACATGGCCAACATTCTAGCCCGCGTTTTGCGATGCGTGCCGCACCGGCGCGGGCGTAGGATGACGACTTTCCCTGTCCACGCCGTGCCGCCGCCATGACAGCTCCGATCCCCGCCGCCTCGCTCCTGCACTCTCGCCGTTTTCGCGCCCTCACCGTGGCCTGCCTGGCCGCCCTGGCCCTGAGCGCATGCAAGCCGCAAACCCCGCAGGAGCCGGCCAAGCCGGCGGCGCAGGCAACCACCGCCGCGGCCAGCTACGCCACCGCCCATGCCGGCGACTACGCCGTGGTGCCGCTCAAGGCCGACCTGTCGGGTTTCGACGATGCCGGCAAGCGCATGATCGCCAAGCTCGTTCAGGCCAGCGAGGTCATGAACGACATCTACTGGAAGCAGTCCTGGGACGGCGAGCGCGCCGCCCTGCTCGCGCGTGCGCCCGATGCGGCCACGCGTGAACTGGTCGAGGTCAACTTCGGCCCGTGGGACCGGCTCAACGAGGACACGCCGATCATCGACGGCGTCGGCGCCCGCCCGCCGGGCGGACCGTTCTATCCGGCCGACATGAGCAAGGCCGAATTCGAAGCGGCCGCACTGCCTGACAAGACCTCCAACTACACCCTGCTGCGCCGCGACGGCGGCAAGCTGGTCACCGTGCCCTACCACGAGGCCTACAAGCCCGACCTGGAACGTGCCGCCGCGCTGCTGCGCGAGGCCGCCGCGCTGAGCGCGGACAAGTCCTTCGCGAACTACCTGACCATGCGCGCCAAGGCGCTGCTCGACGACGACTTCAGGCGCAGCGACATGGCCTGGATGGACATGAAGACCAATCCGGTCGACATCGTGATCGGCCCGATCGAGACCTACGAGGACCAGCTGTTCGGTTACAAGGCCGCGTACGAAGGGCTGGTGCTGGTCAAGGACGTGGAGTGGAGCAAGAAGCTCGCCCGCTTCGCCAGCTTCCTGCCGGCGCTGCAGAAGGGCTTGCCGGTGGATGACAAGTACAAGGCCGAAGTGCCCGGCTCGGCGGCCGACCTCAACGCTTACCAGGTCGTCTACTACGGCGGCAACGCCAACGTCGGCGCCAAGACCATCGCCATCAACCTGCCCAACGACGAGGAAGTGCAGCTGGCCAAGGGCACCCGTCGTTTGCAGCTTGAGAACGTGATGAAGGCGAAGTTCGACGCCATCCTCACGCCGATCGCGAAGGAACTGATTGCGCCCGACCAGCTCAAGCACATCACCTTCGACGCGTTCTTCGAGGACGTGATGTTCCATGAGGTCGCGCACGGCCTGGGCATCAAGAAGACGCTCGACGGCAAGGGCACGGTCGACGAGGCGCTGAAGGAATACTCGTCCAGCTTCGAGGAAGGCAAGGCCGACATCCTCGGCCTGTACATGATCGATGCGCTCAGCCGCAAGGGCGAGCTGGAAGAGAGCAAGCTGATGGATGGCTACGTCACCTTCCTCGCCGGCATCCTGCGCTCGGTGCGCTTCGGCGCCAGCGATGCGCACGGCAAGGCCAACATGGTGCGCTTCAACTTCTTCGCCGAGCAGGGCGCTTTCAGCCGCGATCCGGACGGCCGTTATCGCGTCGACTTCGAGAAGATGCGCGCGGCGATGAACGCCCTCAGCGCCAAGCTGCTCAAGGTTCAGGGCGACGGCGACTATGCCGAGGCCAAGCGCATGACCGAGACGCTGGGCATGATCAAGCCGGAGCTCGCTGCCGATCTGGGACGATTGAAGGACGCGAAGATCCCGGTGGATATCCGCTTCGAGCAGGGTCTGGGCGTGCTGGGTCTGGAGCAGTACGCAGCGGGCAAGCCGTAAGCGATGTCCGGTTACTGCGACTACGCGCCCGGCCACCCGCTGCACGGCCCATACCACGACCGCGAGTACGGCTTCCCGCAACGCGACGACGCGGTGTTGTACGAGCGGCTGGTGCTGGAGATCAACCAGGCCGGGCTGAGCTGGGAGACGATGCTGCGCAAGCGCGAGGGCTTCCACAGCGCCTATGACGGCTTCGACATCGACAAGGTCGCCGCCTACGGCGAGGCCGATCGCGCGCGCCTGCTCGAGGACGCCGGGATCATCCGCAACCGCCTCAAGGTCGACGCGGCGATCCACAACGCCCAGGTCATCCACGGGCTGCGCGCGTCGCATGGCAGCTTCGCGCAGTGGCTCGACGCGAACATGCTGGTGGACGGCAAGCGTCGCGACAAGGCCGACTGGGTGAAGCTGTTCAAGAAGACATTCCGCTTCACCGGCGGCGAGATCACCGGCGAGTTCCTGATGAGCCTGGGCTATCTGCCGGGCGCGCACCGCGACAGTTGCCCGGTGCAGGCGCGGATCCTCAAGCTGAAGCCGCCGCTGGACCCGCCGTGGCGGCGCAAGCTCTGACTGCTCCACCTAGTGTGAGCCTTCCGAGGGGCGTCATCCGTCGGGCCGGGGATTGCTCCGCCCCTTAGTCAGACATCCTGTCTGATGCGGGGCGCGGGACATCCATGTCCCGCTGCTGCGCAATCCCCGACCCGACAGACGACGCTTCGGCATTTCATTGCCCGGTCTTCGGCTGCCCTCTCCCCAACCCCTCTCCCGAAATGGGAGAGGGGCTCAGCAGCGCGAGCGGGTTTGGAACGACCACTTCCTTTCGCGGGCGTCCGGGACCCAGATCACCGAGCAGACGTGCGAATGAGCGAGGGCACGGACACCGTCCAGGGCCGGCACAGCGCGAGTCCGACCGTCGCAGCTGCATCACGCGGGCACTGCGCTCTCGCCAACAGTTGAAGTCAATGAAACGACGGCTGCTTCCGGAAGGAGGGGGGTGGGGTGTATTTCGCGAACAGTAAACGGAGCGAAGCGGAGGTTCGCGGAATACACCCCACCTCCTCCACCCACCCACCCACCACACAAACAAAAAGCCGGGCAATGCCCGGCTCTTTCATGCAACACCGACAACCGAGCTCAGCGGATCTCCGCGACCTCGATGCCGTCCATGCCCGCCGCCAGCGTCTTGGCGTCGCCGCCCTGGGCCAGCTTGATGCGCAGGCGCACCTCGTTCTGCGAGTCGGCGTAACGTAGCGCGTCCTCGTAGCTGATCTCGCCGGCCTGGTACAGCTCGAACAGGCTCTGGTCGAAGGTCTTCATGCCCAGCTGCACGGACTCCTTCATCACTTCCTTGATCTTGTGGATCTCGCCATCGCGGATGTAGTCCTGCACCAGCGGCGTGCCGAGCAGGATTTCCATCGCCACGCGCCGGCCCTTGCCGTCCGGGGTCGGGATCAGCTGTTGCGCGACCACGCCCTTGAGGTTCAGCGAAAGGTCCATCAGCAGCTGCTGGCGGCGGTCTTCCGGGAAGAAGTTGATGATGCGGTCCATCGCCTGGTTGGCGTTGTTGGCGTGCAGCGTGCACAGCACCAGGTGGCCGGTTTCGGCGAAGGCGATCGCGTGGTCCATGCCCTCGCGGGTACGCACCTCGCCGATCATGATCACGTCCGGCGCCTGGCGCAGCGTGTTCTTCAGCGCCGCGTCCCAGCTGTCGGTATCGATGCCGACCTCGCGCTGCGTGATGATGCAGCCCTCGTGCTTGTGCACGAACTCGATCGGGTCCTCGATGGTGATGATGTGGCCGGTCGAGTTGAGGTTGCGGTAGCCGATCATGGCCGCCAGCGAGGTCGACTTACCGGTACCGGTCGCACCGACGAAGATGATGATGCCGCGCTTGGTCATCGCCAGCGTCTTGATCACCGGCGGCAGGTTGAGTTCTTCGACCGTCGGGATCTTGGTCTCGATCCGGCGCAGCACCATGCCGACCTGGTTGCGCTGGTAGAAGCAGCTGACGCGGAATCGACCGACGCCGGCCACGCCGATGGCGAAGTTGCACTCGTGGGTCTTTTCGAACTCCTCGCGCTGCTGCGGCGTCATCACGTTGAGGACGAGGTCGCGGCTCTGCTGGGGCGTCAGCGGGTTCTGGGTGATCGGCGAGATCTTGCCGTGGACCTTCATCGACGGCGGCATGCCGGCGGTGATGAACAGGTCCGACGCCTTCTGGTGCGCCATCAGCTTGAGGAACGAGGTGAAATCGATGCTGCCGCCGGTAGTGCTGCTCATGCGTTACTCCAGTGCCGCCAGGCTCCCCAGCCGGTGCGGCGTGTGACTGACGAAACTGCTTTCACCGCCTCTCCCGCTGCCGGGAGAGGCCGGTGTCGGATCATTCGAAAAGACGCTTGTCCTTGGCGTACTCGCGCGCCTGCGGACGCAGGATCAGGCCGCGCTTGACCAGGTCCTGGAGGTGCTGGTCGAGCGTCATCATTCCGTACTGCTGGCCGGTCTGGATCGACGAGTACATCTGCGCGACCTTGTCCTCGCGGATCAGGTTACGGATCGCCGGGATGCCGACCATGATTTCCCAGGCCGCGGTACGACCGCCGCCGACCTTCTTCAGCAGCGCCTGCGAGATCACCGCGCGCAGCGACTCCGACAGCATCGAGCGCACCATCGGCTTTTCGCCGGCGGGGAACACGTCGATGATTCGGTCGACGGTCTTGGCCGCCGAGGAGGTGTGCAAGGTGCCGAACACGAGGTGGCCGGTTTCCGCGGCGGTCAGCGCCAGGCGGATGGTTTCCAGGTCGCGCAACTCGCCGACCAGGATGTAGTCGGGGTCTTCACGAAGGGCCGAGCGCAGCGCCTCGTTGAAGCCGTGCGTGTCGCGGTGCACCTCGCGCTGGTTGATCAGGCACTTCTGCGAGGTGTGGACGAATTCGATCGGGTCCTCGACGGAGAGGATGTGGCCGTATTCGTTCTTGTTGATGTGGTCGATCATCGCCGCCAGCGTGGTCGACTTGCCCGAACCGGTCGGGCCGGTCACCAGGATCAGGCCCTGCGGCTGGTCGATGAGCTCGCGGAAGATCGGTGGGCAACCCAGGTCGTCCAGGCTCAGCACTTCCGAGGGAATGGTACGGAACACCGCACCGGCGCCGCGGTTCTGGTTGAAGGCGTTGACGCGGAAACGCGCCAGGCCGGGAATCTCGAAGGAGAAGTCGACCTCGAGGAACTCTTCGAAGTCGCGACGCTGCTTGTCCGACATGATGTCGTAGACGAGCGCGTGCACCTGCTTGTGGTCCAGGGCCGGGATGTTGATGCGGCGGACGTCGCCGTCGACCCGGATCATCGGAGGCAAGCCCGCAGACAGGTGCAGGTCGGATGCTTTGTTCTTTACCGAAAACGCCAGAAGTTCGGCGATATCCATGCGTGCTCCCCTGCACTGCCACTGGAAAAACAGACTTGAAGATCAGTACTTTGAACACGAGGCCTTGAAGTGCCCCGAAGTGGATCCAAACTACCCCTGCGCCGCAGTATAGCCCCCTAACCTCGCCATCTTTCCAGCACTTTAGACAGGAATTGAGACGTGCGCGCCAGCGCCCTGCAGGACATGCAACTCAAGCTTGAGAACGCGGCGGCGGCGGCTGGACGGCCAGTGCCGCGGCTGCTTGCCGTCAGCAAGACCCAGGATGCGACGGCCGTCGCGGAATTGGCGGCCGCCGGCCAGCGCGCCTTCGGCGAGAACTACGTGCAGGAGACCGCGGCCAAGCAGCCCGCTCTGGCCGGCCTGGGCCTGGAATGGCACTTGATTGGCCATTTGCAGTCCAACAAGGCCAGGGAGGCGGCCACCCTGTTCGACTGGGTGCAGACCGTGGACCGGATCAAGCTGGTGACCGCCCTGGCCCAGCACCGGGCAGCCGACCGGCCGCCGTTGAACGTGCTGATTCAGGTCAACATCGACGACGAAGCCAGCAAGCATGGGTGCGAGCCGGGCGACGTCCCCGCCCTGGCCGACGCCATCGCCGCCCAGCCGCGCCTGCGCCTGCGCGGGTTGATGGTGATCCCCACGCCCCATCCCGACCCCGAGCAGCGGCGCGGCGCGTTCCGGCGCACCCGCGAGTTGTTCGACGCCCTGCGCGCGACCCATCCGCAGGTGGACACGCTGTCGATGGGCATGAGCGACGACCATGCCATCGCCATTGCCGAAGGGGCGACGATGGTGCGCATCGGCACCGCGCTGTTCGGCGCGCGGCCGAGGCCAGCCTGAGGCCTTGCTATCCTCGATGACCGGCCCTGCCCGTCAGTCGATCCCTTCTCTATACATGTCCCAGACCCCATCCCCCTCGTCCCCCACCGGCGCCATTGCCTTCATTGGCGGCGGCAACATGGCGCGCAGCCTGATCGGCGGCCTGATCTCGCGAGGCCAGTCGGCCGACGGCGTGCACGTGGCCGAACCGGCCCAGGCCCTGCGCGATGCCCTGGAGCGCGACTTCCACGTCCGCGGTTTCGACAACGCGACCGCGGCCGCGACGGGAGCGGACGTGTGGGTGCTGGCGGTCAAGCCGCAGGTGATGGCCAGCGTCTGCGCCGAACTTGCCGGAATCGCACAGGCACAGCGGCCACTGGTGATCTCGATCGCCGCCGGTATCACCGCCGACCAGCTCGATGGCTGGCTCGGTGGCGGCCTGGCAGTGGTCCGGGCCATGCCCAACACCCCCGCCCTGCTCGGCGTCGGCATCACCGGCCTGTTCGCCAACGACAGCACCGATGGCCACCAGCGCGACCACGCCGCCGGCCTGCTCGACGCGGTCGGGCCGACGGTCTGGATCGACGATGAAAGCCGCATGGACGCGGTCACTGCCGTGTCCGGCAGCGGCCCGGCCTATGTGTTCCTGCTCGCCGAAGCGATGCAGGCCGCCGGCGTTGCCCAGGGGCTGGCGCCGGAGGCAGCGCGGGCTTTGGTCCAGCAGACACTGTTGGGCGCGGCGACGATGCTGACGCGGCTCGACGAGCCGGCCGATGTGTTGCGCGCCCGGGTGACATCGCCCGGTGGCACCACCCAGGCCGCGATCGAAACCTTCGAAGCCGGTGGCTTCCGCGAACTGGTCGCACGCGCCATTGCCGCCGCCACCGAGCGCGGCCGGCAGTTGTCGGCAGCCAACCACTAGCAACCAACCCTGGCTTTCATCCGGATACTTGCCGAGGAGACCTCGCATGCGCATCGCCCCCCTCACCGTGTTGCTGGCTATCGGCCTGACCGCTTGCAGCGGCGGCACACCGCCTGCGGCCGCGCCTGCTGCTCCTGCCAGCCAGGGTGAAGCGGTCAGTCGCGTCGGCGACGTCAGCGTCCGCGCCAACGCCATGCAGACCTCGGCGTTGTCGCCGACGGTGGCCAGCCAGTACGGCATCAGCCGCGCCGACAATACGGTGATGCTGCTGGTCGCGGTGCGCCAGGGTCCGGAGGCGCAGGAAGTCGCGCTGCCGGCGCGCATCACCGCCACCGCCACCGACCTGCGCGGCCGCCGCCAGACCATCGAGATGCGCGAACTGCGCAGCGGCGACCTGCTCGACTACATCGGCACCGCCGAGGCAACGCCGCCGGACACGCTGCGTTTCGACGTGACGGTCGTGCGCGAGAACGGGGCGACGTCGACGATGCAGTTCACGCGGGATTTCTATCCGCGCTGAGGGCCGCTACGGGCAACGGCAAAGTCGAAATGGATCCCGGCGTTCGCCGGGATGACGGTGACATTGCGGTCAAGCTGCTCGCAGCGACCACGCCTTGATGATCGCGGCAATCTCGCGCACGCCGTCGGTCAACGCCGCCGGCCCGGGCTGCAGGATGATCGGCGACTTGATCTCGTGCAGCTCGCCGTCGCGCACCGCCGGGATTGCATCCCAGCCTGGCCGCGAGGCCACCTTCTCCGGACGGAACTTCTTGCCGCACCACGAGCCCAGGATGATGTCCGGCGCGCGACGCACCACCTCACCCGCATCTTCCAGGATCCGCTGCTTGGCCAACGACTCGGCCGCACGCTCGGGAAAGATGTCGTCACCACCGGCAATGCGTACCAGCTCGGCGACCCAGCGGATGCCGGTGATCGGTGGCTCGTCCCATTCCTCGAAGTACACCTTCGGCCGCCGCGGCAACTTCGCTGCTTCCGCGGCGATCGCATCCAATCCGCGCTGCAACTCGTCGGCGTAGGCATTGGCACGGTCGGCCACGCCTACCAGCGCGCCGAGCCTGCGCACGTAATCGACGATGCCTTCGACGCTGCGGTGGTTGCTGATCCACACCTCGACGCCGCGACGGATCAGCTCACCGGCAATCTCGGCCTGGATGTCGGAAAAGCCGATGACGAAGTCCGGCTCCAGCTTGAGGATCTCGCCGATCTTGGCGCTGGTGAAGGCGCTGACCTTGGGCTTCTCCTTGCGCGCGATCGACGGGCGCACGGTGAAGCCGCTGATGCCGACGATGCGGTCCTGCTCGCCAAGGGCGTACAGGATCTCGGTCGGTTCCTCGGTGAGGCAGACGATGCGTTGCGGTCCTGCTGCCCTTACGGATCCGGACCTCACGGATACAGCATCCGCTGGTGCCACTCGCCGGCGCGGTCGAGCTCGTAGCTCTGCCGCTCGTGCAAGCGGAAGTTGGCGCCGTACCAGAACTCGATCAGTGACGGGCGCACGCGCAATCCGGTCCAGCGCGGCGGCCGCGGCACGTCGCGGCCATCGAAGCGCTTCTCGGCCTCGGCCAGCCGGGCCTCAAAGGTCTCGCGCGAATCCAGCGTCTCCGACTGCTTCGATGCCCACGCCCCGAGCTGGCTGCCACGCGGGCGCAGCGCGAAGTAGGAATCGGCTTCGTCGTCATTGACGATTTCGACCGGGCCTTCGATGCGCACCTGCACGCCCTCGCGGACGCGCGGCCAGTGGAACAGCAGCGCGGCGTGCGGGTTGGCCTGCAACTCGCGACCCTTGCGTCCGTCAAGGTGGGTGTAGAAGACGAATCCGCGCGCGTCGTGCGCCTTCAGCAGCACGGTGCGCACCGACGGCCGCGCGTCCAGGCCGGCGGTGGCCAGGTACATCGCGGTCGGATCGGGTTCGCCGGCCTGGCCGGCCTCGGCGAACAGTTGCGAGAAGGTGGCGAGGGCGTCGTTGAGCAGGGCGGGGGTATCCATTGCGCTATTGTGGGCCGATGTCGCCACGGCTGCATCCCTCCGACAACGTGCCCGCGAAAACGTCTCCCGGCTTCGACACGGACCTGGTCGAAAAGGTGCTCCACGACGCCCTCGCCCACGGCAGTCGCATCCACGCGATCACCGGCCTGCAGGGTTCGGGCAAGTCGACTCTGGCCGCGCAGGTGGCGACGCTGGCGCGCGCTCGCGGCCTGCGCGTGGCGGTGCTGTCGATCGATGACTTCTACCTCGGCCGGCGCGAGCGGCAACGGCTCGGCCGCCAGGTTCATCCCCTGCTGGCCACGCGTGGACCGCCCGGGACGCACGACCTGGACCTGGCCTGCGCGACGCTTGATGCGCTGCGCGACGGCCGGCGGGTGCAGTTGCCACGCTTCGACAAGCTTGCCGACACACGCCTGCCACCGTCGCGTTGGCCGTCGGCGCACGCGGCCGACCTGACCCTGTTCGAAGGCTGGTTCCTGAAGACGCCGGCCCAGGCCGCGGAGGAACTGCGCGAGCCGATCAACGCCGTCGAACGCGACGAGGATCCGGATGGCAGCTGGCGCCGGTACTGCAACGAAGCACTGGCGCGCGACTATCCGCGCTTGTGGTCACGACTGGACAGACTGCTGTTCCTGCAGCCGCCCGGCTTCGAAACGGTGCCGCAATGGCGCTGGCAGCAGGAGCAGTCGCTGCAGGCCCGGACGAAGGCGCCCGCGGCGCGGTCGATGAGTGCGGCCGATGTGCAGCGATTCGTGCAGCTGTTCGAACGGGTCAGCCGCCAGGCGTTGCTGCGCCTGCCCGGCATCGCGGAATGGACGCTGCCGCTGGATGCTCAGCGGCGACCGGTCATCGGCCGTGGTCCTGCCTGACGGCACCCGGCCCGTCACTGCACGACGAAGCTGACCCGCAGGTTGACCCGCCATTCGGTGACGTTGCCGCCATCGTCGGTGACGACCTTGATCTCGTTGACCCAGGCGCCCTTGATGTTCTTGACCGACTCGGCGCACTTCTTGAGTCCGACCTTGACCGCATCCTCCATGCTGGTTTTGGACGCGGCGTTGAGCTCGATGACCTTTACTACCGACATGGCGGTTCTCCCGGGTTCGACGGTGTGGGGAGCAATCGACCGTACGCCGCGCCCCGTCAAGATCACGCGAGCACCAGCGAGGTCGTGGCTGGCTACAATCGCGGCATGAACCCCGCCAGCAACCTCGTCCTGGTCGGCCCGATGGGCGCCGGCAAGTCGTGCATCGGCCGCATCCTCGCCGATCGCTTCGGCCTGCGCCTGGTCGACGTCGATCGCGAGATCGAGCAGCGCGCCGGCGCCAGCATCAACACCATCTTCGAATGCGAGGGCGAGGTCGGCTTCCGCGCACGCGAGCGCAGCGTGCTGGCCGAACTGCTCGCCGACGACGGCCTGGTGCTTTCCACAGGCGGCGGTGCCGTGCTCGATCCCGACAATCGCCGACTGTTGCGCGAGCGCGGTTTCGTCGTCCACCTGCATGTCAGCGTCGAGTGCCAGATCGAGCGCCTGGCCCGCGACCGCAGTCGCCCGCTGCTTGCACGCGGCGACCGCGAGCAGGTGCTGCACGCCCTCGCCGCCGAACGCGAACCGCTGTACGCGCAGGTCGCCGACCTGCGCTTGGACACCAACCACCACAACGCCACCGAAGTCGCCTCGCGACTGGCGCAGGAACTGCAGTCGCAGTGGCAACGCGACGTCCCTGCCCCGGTCGACTCCGGCTTGCAGCGCGCGCACAGCAAGGAACCGTCATGAGCACCATGCGCACCGTCAGGGTCGAAGGCGAACGTTTGTACGACATCAGCATCGGACCGGGCCTGCTCGCCGACCCGGTGCGCATCAGCCATGTGCTGCGCGGTCGCCACGCGCTGATCGTCAGCGACAGCAACGTCGCCCCGCTCTACGCCGACCGCGTCGAGCAGACCCTGCACGCAGCGCGCGCGGGCATGCAGGTGGCGCGCTTCGTGATGCCGGCCGGCGAACAGGAAAAGACCCTGTCGCGCTTCTGCCAGTGCCTGGATGCGCTGGCCACGCTCGGCGCCACCCGCGATGCGACGGTGATCGCGCTCGGTGGCGGTGTGATCGGCGACCTGGCCGGTTTCGCCGCGGCCTGCTGGATGCGCGGCATCGACGTGATCCAGATGCCGACCACGTTGCTGGCCATGGTCGACTCATCGGTAGGCGGCAAGACCGGTGTCGATCTGGCGGCGGGCAAGAACCTCGTCGGCGCCTTCCACGCCCCGCGTGCGGTGATCGCCGACACCACCGTGCTACGCACGCTGCCGCCGCGCGAGTTGTGCGCCGGCCTGGCCGAAGTAGTGAAGTACGGCGCGGTGTTCGGCGCCGACTTCCTGGGCTGGCTGGAATCGCACGCATCTGCGCTCGCGGCCGGCGACGACTTCGCGCTGACCGAGGCGATCGCGCGCTCGTGCCTGTACAAGGCTGAAGTGGTGTCGCGCGACCCCTATGAACATGGCGAACGCGCACTGCTCAACTTCGGCCACACCTTCGGCCACGCAATCGAGGCCGAGCAGGGTTACGCCGGCGCCGGCAGCCAGGCGCTGAACCACGGCGAAGCGGTCGCCGTCGGCATGGTCCTGGCGGCGCGGCTGTCGTCCGCGCTGGGACGAGCCTCGGCTGCCGACGCACAGCGCCTTCAGGTGCTGCTGCAGCGTCTCGGGTTGCCGACCGCCCTCCCGGCCGGGCTCGACCCGCAGGCCCTGCTGGCGCGCATGCGCCTGGACAAGAAGGCCGAAGCCGGCGGACTGCGCTTCATCCTGTGGGACCACGCCGGCCTGGCCAGCGTGGTCCGGGGCGTGCCGGACGAACTCGTGCTCGACGTGCTGCGCGCCGCCTGAGCGGCGACGCCGGGCACGTCCGGCCTGCTGTCGCTCCCGTACAATCCGGCCATGCGCCTGCTACTGCAACAACGGCCGGACGGCCGAGAAGCACCACGCTTCGTGCAACTGATGCTGCAGCCCGACCTGCTCGGCGGCTGGACGCTGGTGCGCGAAACGGGCCAGATCGGCGGCCGCAGCACGCTGCGGCGCGAGCAGTTCCTCGACCAGGCCAGCGCGCTGGAAGCACTGGAGCAGGCCCGCGACCAGCAGCTCAAGCGCGGCTTCCAGCTGATGTTCGTACAGGGCGCCGACGCCCCGAAGTAGCCCTTTGCCGCAACAGTCCGGTGCACGGGCGCCCGCGACGGGGTCGCCAGACAGGTGCCCGCTGCGGCGATAATGCCGCCCCGCGTGCCCGGATCGACCTGGCCGGACCGGCACGCCCGGATCTCGCCCCCGGAACCATGCGCCCCCCGCGCCCAGCGTTACCCAAGGACCCGCAATGACCGCAGCCCCCACGCCCCCCAAGAACGACCGTTTCCTGCGCGCCCTGCGCCGCGAGCCGGTCGACGCGACCCCGGTGTGGCTGATGCGCCAGGCCGGCCGCTACCTGCCGGAGTACCGCGCCACCCGCGCCGCCGCCGGCAGCTTCCTGGCGATGGCCAAGAACCCGGAGCTGGCCTGCGAGGTCACTCTGCAGCCGCTGCGTCGCTTCCCGCTGGACGCGGCGATCCTGTTCTCCGACATCCTGACCGTGCCCGACGCGATGGGCCTGGGCCTGTACTTCGTCGAGGGCGAGGGTCCGAAGTTCGAGCGCCCGATCCGCAGCCACGACGACATCGCCCGCCTCGCCGTGCCCGACATGGACCGCGAGCTGCGCTACGTCACCGACGCGGTGCGCACGATCCGTCGCGAACTCGACAACTCGGTGCCGCTGATCGGCTTCTCCGGCAGCCCGTGGACGCTGGCCTGCTACATGGTCGAAGGCGGCGGCAGCGACAACTATTCGAAGGTGAAGTCGCTTGCGCTCAATGACCCGGCAGCGATGCACAAGCTGCTCGACGTGGTCACCGACTCGGTGATCGCCTACCTCGATGCGCAGCGCCAGGCCGGCGCGCAGGCGCTGCAGGTGTTCGACACCTGGGGCGGCGTGCTGTCGCCGTCGATGTACCGCGAGTTCTCGCTGCGCTACCTCAAGCGCATAGCGCAGGAGCTGCCGCGCGGTGACGAGAAGACGCCGCTGATCCTGTTCGGCAAGGGCAATGGCGCCTACCTCGAGGAACTCGCCGCGAGCGGCACCGAAGCCGTCGGCGTCGACTGGACGGTGGAGCTGGGCGATGCCGCGCGCCGCACCGGTGGCAAGGTCGCGCTGCAGGGCAACCTCGATCCGGTGACGCTGTACGCGCAACCGGATGCGATCCGCCGCGAAGTCGGCCGTGCCCTCGACGACTACGCCGCCGGCAATGGCGGTTCGCGCGAAGGCCACGTCTTCAACCTCGGCCATGGCATGTCGCCGGACATGAGCCCCGACCACGTCGCCGCACTGGTGGCGGCGGTGCATGAGCTGAGCGCGCGCTAAGCGCACCGCGGGCGTACCGGTCCCGGTACGCCCGTTGCCGCTACACGCGCTAGGGCAGCGCGCGCTAGGGCAGCGTGAACTTGCGCGTGGAGCGCAGCGGCCAGACCGAGGTGAAGCGCGCGCCGCCGACGAGGCGGTACGCGCTGGAAACACCCTTCACCAGACCCATGCGCTCCAGGACATCCCTGGCGCGCCGAAACGACTGTTTCGGGTCCGCGGTCACCATGAAGAGATTGATCTCGTTCTTGCTGACGTCGTAGCCATCGAGTACGACGGTGTCGCCCAATGCCTGCTTCAACTCACTCTCGATGGTCTCGAGGAATGTTTCGTCCTCGAGTGACCTGCGCCAGAACTTGATGACCAACTGATAATCCATCGAGTGATTGTAGACCCCTTGGTCATTACCGAGGGAGCGCGACCGGCAGATCGGCCTTGCTTTTGGCGAATTCGGGCGGCGGCAGCTCCAGCACGGCATCGTGCACGTCACGACCGGCAAGGAAGTCGGCGATGTTCCCGGCAATGACGGCATTTCCCAGCCACATCTCGTTGTCGTGGCTGGCACCGCGCACCAGCAGGGACGTGCTGTTCGTGATGCCAGGCTTGATCGCCTCTGCATTGGCCGGCGGCGTGCGTCCGTCGAGCGTGCCGCTGATGAACAACACCGGCACATCGCTGCGCAACGGCCCGCGGAATGCCTCACCCAGATCGACGAGCCCGAGGCCGTCAGCAATCTGCGGGAACGGGAAGTTCAGCGCGTCCCCAAACAGGCTCTTCCGTGCCTGGGCCTCGACCAGGGCCCGGCGCTGCGGGCTCTGGCCCGATGCCACGTCCATCGCCAGCGGCATGGCGCCGAACCCGGCGAACTCCGAGCGCACCAGCAGCACGAGATCGGCAAGCGGATCGTAGTCGCCGCGCTCGGCTTCGCGCAGCACGGCCGGCAGCCATTGCTGGGTCGTGCGCCGTCCGAGCGAGGCGGTCATCACCAGTTGCGCATCGAACTCGCCGATCGTAACCAGCTTGCCGCCGTGCATGACGCTTCGGCCCTGGCGTGGCTGCTGGCGCAGCGTCTCGAGCACGCGCTTGGCCGATCCGGTCAGGTCCTCGAATCCGGCGCCTGCGGCAATGACGCTCAGATCCGCCAGCAGTGCATCGGCCGCCAATGGCAGCTTCAACGTGTCGTCCGGCCCTTCGGTGCCCATCAACACCACGCGATCAAGGCCCGCGCCGTGCAGACGCATGCTGGCAAGCGCCAGGTGCGTGCCGTAGCTCATGCCCCACAGGCTCACTTTCGGCACACCGAGCGCGCGCCTGAGGTCCTCGATGTCGCCTGCACTCTCAACAGTTGTGTATGCGCCCAGATCGATGCCCGCCTCTCGCCAGTAGGCGACGCATTGCGCGACCGTGGCGCGCAGCGCGGCCAGGGCAGCGTCGCGCTGCATCGGCTGCGCGTCGTCGAAATGCTGCTCATGCGGGCACGGCGGCGGCGGTTCCGAGAGGCCCGCGCCACGCTGATCGAGCAGCAATACGTCGGCCTCGCGCCGGACCCGGTCGAACACCGGCCAGCGCGGCCCGCGCGCAGTGCCAATGCCTGAACCGCCGGGACCGCCGGCCAGGTAGATCACCGGCGCGGTGCGGCCATCGCCACCTGTCGCCGGCAGACGCACCACCCGCAAGCGCATGCGCTTGCCGTCGGGCTCGGCATGCCGGCGCGGCACGTCCAGGAAGGCGGCCTCGGCGGCGATCGTGCCGTGCCCCCGCGTCTCGAACGCATAAGGCGAGAAAACGAGGGGGGCTTGTTCGGCCAGCGCAGGCGTCGCACATGAGAGCGCCAGGCACAGCGCCGCCACATGCGGACGACGAAGACAGGAGAGGAGCATCGAGACTCGGGACATGGCGGACTCCGGGTGGAAGGAAGAGCGGACCGATCGCCGCAAGCGGAACGGCGTCTGCAACACGCCGCCAGCTTCCGCTCCTGCGTAGTGATCGAGTCGCGCCCGTCCGCCGAACATCTCCACGCGGGGGCCCAGTGTCTCCGCGTAGCCGATACGATGGCGCATGCAGATCTCGCGCTCCCTGACCGCACTCGCCGTATTGCTCGGCGCTGTATCCGTCTGGCTGGTACTTGCGTCCCCTCCTCCGGGCACGTCGTACGCGCAGGCATTGGAGATGGCGCCGGCCTCGATGGCGGTTGACGGAACGCTGCCGGGGCGACCGCCGGATGGGCTGGACTGGCGCCCCCTCGACCAGCGCGAACTGGCTGGCTGGCGCGATCCTTACTGGTTGCGATGGCGCCTGCCTGCACCGGTGGCGCACGACGCTGCCGACCGGGCGATGCGCCTGTCGTTGCGCGCCGCCAGCCAGCTCTTCTGGAACGGGCAACCACTGCCTGGCAACGGCCAGGTGGGACGCACCGCGGATGAAGAGCAACCCGGCCGGATCGATATCGTCCGCGTGCTGCCGCCTTCGTCTCCCACCGGCACGGATGAACTGGTCGTGCTCGCGTCCAGTCACCATCAGTGGTTTCGCCCGCGCAGCGCGGATGCCTTCATCGCAGTGGGACCGGTCGAGTCGATCTACGGCCATGGCCTCGGAGCCTGGCTGATCGCGGCCCTCGCGACCGGCGCCCTCGGTGCGGCGTGCCTTTACTTCCTGGCCGTGCGGCGCGGCCGGCCACGCGTGCCGGGCGCTCGCCTGCTGCTCGGGCTCGGCGTCATCGGCCTCGCGCTGCCGGCTGTCGAAGCATGGCGACCGTTGCTGGGCTACACCTACCCATGGCACGGCCCGCGCCTGCTTGCGCTGCAACTGCTGCACCTTGCAGCGGCAGTCCTGTTGCCGGCCTACATCGCGCGTCGTTTCTGCGTTGCGGTGTCCACCGCAGCGCGCGTCGCCTTCCTGGCGGCGCTCGTGGCGGTGCTTGCGTTCCTGCCGGGCTTCGATAATCGCGGCGCGGCCCTGTTGCTGCTGAGCCTGCTGGCGTCCGCATGGCTCCTGCTGCGCGCTCGTGACGAACAGGAGGAGCGGTGGCCGATCCTGACGCTGGTGCTGGCTGGCGCGCTGGCGCTGCCGATCGCCGGCGGCGCGTTTCTCGACGGTCCCTACTTCCTGTTCCTGGCGGTGCTGATGGGCTTCCTGCTTCTGCGCCATGCGGCGCAGCTGCGCGCACTGGACCGGCACAACGCGCTGTTGCGCGAAGAGCGCGCGCGCCTTTCGCTGCAGTTGCTGCAGCGTGGCATCCAGCCGCACTGGCTCATGAACACCCTGACCTGCCTGCAGGAACTGATCGAGCAGGCGCCGATGCGCGCCAGCCGCTTGGTCGAGTCGCTGGCCGAGCAGTTCGAGCATCTGCGCGAGAGCAGCACGCGCCAGAGCGTTCCCCTGGAAGACGAACTCGCTCTTTGCCGCAACCATCTGGACATCGTCGGCCTGGCCCTGGATCGCAACATCGGTTTCGAGATCGACGCCGACCACACCGGACTGTGCTTGCCGCCCGGTGTCCTCCACGCCAAGGTCGAGAACGCACTGACCCATGCCGGTGCCGTCGCCTGCGCAGAGCAACCGTTCCACTTGCGTGTTCGTCGCGAGGACGACCGCTGGATACTGGATCTGCGTGCCGCACGCGGATGCGCACCGCACCGCGGCCAGGGAACTGGCACGCGCTACATCGAAGCCAGCCTTGCCGCGGCGTATCCCCGCGGCTGGCGCTTCGTCCAGGGCGCCGACGGCGCGGGCTGGTGCAGCCGGATGGAGCTGACATGCGCATCCTGATCGTCGAGGACGAGCTGCTGGTTCGCCAGCGCCTGTTGCGCCTGTGCACCGAGCTGGCAGGCACACGTGCACGCTTCGACGCCGTCGCCGACCTGGATTCGGCCGGCGACCGGCTCCAGCGCAGCGTCTACGACGGCCTGCTGCTGGATCTGAACCTGGCGGGCGAAGACGGCTTCGACCTGCTGCGCAGCGCTGTGGCCGGACGCTATCACTGCGTCGTGGTCTCGGCCCACCGCGAGCGTGCGCTGCAGGCCTTCGAGCATGGCGTACTGGATTTCGTCCCCAAGCCCTTCACGCGCGAGCGCCTCGGCCTGGCACTCGACCGGCTGCTGGATGTCGGCCGCTACCGCTCCGGCGGCGCCCGCTATCTGGGCATCTGGCACGCACAAGGCACGGCGCTAGTCGAACTGGCGGAGGTGCTGTGGATCCGCGCCGACGGCGACTACAGCCAGCTGCGCATGCGCAACGGCCGCAGCGAACTGCACGACAAATCACTGGCCAGCCTGACCGCCGTGTTGCCGCCCGATTTCGTCCGCTGCCACCGCTCCTACCTGGTCAACCTGCGCCATGTCCGAACCCTGCATGCGGGTTCGGGCAGCCGCTACTGGCTGGTTCTGAACGATGGCGCGGAGCTGCCGGTCGGCCGCGCCCACGTCCAGGCGCTGCGCGGTGAGCTTGCGCTGGGCGCTTAGCATCCAAGGGTGGTGATTTACTCGGTCACAGCCAGCCGATCGATCGAGACTGCACTGCCTACTTGGCGACGACGTTCGTGCCCTGCGGGACGAGGTAGCACGCAGTTGCCGCCTTGCATGCTTCGGCCTGGATCTCGGCCAGCTGTCGGGCCAGGTACAACTCGGGCGACAGGCCCATCTTGTTGCGGTAGGCGTTGTCGGCGTCGGCCTTGGCTTCCTGCTCGAGCTTGCGCTGCTGTTCGGCGATGGTGGCGGCGACCAGCGTCAGGTTGCGCTGCTGTTCGGCGGCGGTGTTGTTCATCTGCGCCAGCACGTTGTCGTTTGGCTTGGCCTTGCCGAGATTGACGGCCATCACTTCAACGCGAATACCCGATGCCTTGACCAGCGCGCGCAGCTGGTCGGTCACTTCCTGGTCGACCTTTTCGGCTGCCACCGGGTCGGACATCATCTGCGCCATCTTCTCCGACTTGACCGCCCTGCGGACGATCGAGTTGTACGGCGACAGCACGTTGTTCGCCCACCACTGCGGCCCGAAGCGCTTGAGCGTGTCGGCTGCATCGATCACGCGCAGCTGCACGCTGGTGTCGAAGTCGAGCAGGATGTTGTCCATCGACGACAGGTCCTGGAACGGCACGTGCAGGGTCTGCGGCGCGGTGGTGACGTAGATGACGTTGGTGGACAGCCAGGTGACGTCGCGACCTTCCGTCAGCACCTCTGGCCGGATGCCTTCATGGCCGAAGACGTAGGGACGGTCCTGGTAGACGGCGACGTCACCCGGGTCTGGCTGGGCCACCGTGCAACCGACGGTGTGGACGGTGATGCCCAGCAGGGCGGCGAGCATCATCAAGCGACGAGCAGAAGGCTTCAATTGGTTTCCCCTGGAAAGTATTGGCCCGCAGGCGCCTGCCCAGTATGCCGTTGAGATGCCTGCGCGGCCTACTCGCCCGAAGCGGTTGGCGAAGGCTGCAATCTGTCCGTCGACGGGGGCGCACCCAGATTGCGGACGTTGTCGGATCGCGTGTTGCCGGTCTCTGGATTCCGCACCTCGTCGTGCCGCTCCGCGGATGGAAGCCGACCGGGCGGCGTGGCATCACGCTTGAACGACCGGTAGTAATGCTCGCTGGCGGCCTGCCGGATCTCGGGCGGTGCGAAGGCCAGCGTGCAGTCCGCCCTGACGGGCAGACTGTGAAGCAATGCGACACAGGCGCCGATGACGATCAGGACTCTCATCTGGATCACTTCCAGCCAGGGCCCATGAGCTTCGCGACTGACTTGTCGCCTCGCTATCCGGATCCTGCTACCGCCGCGGCACGCCCTCGAGCAGACCGGCCAGCATCGCTCCCGTCACCGGCTTGCGCAGGAAGCCATGGAAGCCCGCCGCGGTCGCCTGCGGTTCGGCATCGGCATCGGCGCGCGCGGTGATCGCCAGCAACGGCCGGCTGAAGCCCTGTGCGCGCAAGTGCTCGGCCAGGGCCAGGCCGTCCATGCCCGGGAGGTCGAGGTCGAGCAGTGCCGCGTCGAAAGACGCCGTCGCCGCTTCGGTCAGCGCCGACAGACCATGCGCCGCATGCGTGACGCGATGGCCCTGCGCGCGCAACAGGCCGGTGATCACTTCGGCGACGGTCGGGTCGTCCTCGACCAGCAGCAGCGTCAGCGGGCCGCCGCGGGAAGCCAGCAACGCATCGCCGCCATCGTGCGCAGCCGGTGCCGGCGCCTCGACCAGCGGCAGGTCGACGATGAAACGCGCGCCCTCGCCCGGCGTGCTTTCGACTCGGATGCCACCGCCCATTGCCTCGGCCAGTTCCTGGCAGATCGCCAGGCCCAGGCCGCTGCCGCCGTAACGCGCGGCGGTGCGCATGCCCTCGGCCTGTTCGAAGCGCCGGAACAGGCGTGCCAGTTGCTCCTCGCTGATGCCCGGGCCGGTGTCGGCGACTTCGAAACGAACGCCGTGCGGCGACAACGCCGACACGCGCAGCGATACCGAACCCTTCTCGGTGAACTTGATCGCGTTGCCGAGCAGGTTGAGCAGGATCTGGCAGACGCGGTTGGCGTCGCCTCGCAGACCGGCCGGCGCGTCCGCGCCGAGGTCGGTGTTGAACGCCAACCCGCGCTGCTGCGCCAGCGGTGCCATCAGCGAGGCGGCCTCGTCGACGACGCCATGCAATGCAAATGGCGCATCGGCCAACTCGAGCCTGCCCGATTCGATCCGCGCCAGGTCGAGTGCGTCGTTGACCAGGCGCAGCAAGTGACGCCCGGCGCGACGGATGGAGTCGACGTAGCCGCGCTGGCGGCCGTCGAGCGGTGTGTCCAGCAACAGCTCGCTCATGCCCAGCACGCCGGTCATCGGCGTGCGCACCTCGTGGCCGAGCGTGGCCAGGAACTGGGTCTTGGCCAGTGATGCCTGCTTGGCCAGTTCGCGCTCCTGCTGCGCCAGCTGCCAGTCGTGACGGCGCTTGAGGCGACGACGGTAGGCGTCGGCAGCCCACCAGCCGAGCAGCGCCGCGAGTCCGACGAAGCCGGCGATCGCGGCCCATGTCTGCCACCACGGCGCGGCCACGGTGAAGGCAATCGTCTGCGCCCGCGACCAGACGTTGTCGGCGGTGCGCGCGGCCACCTGCAGTTCGTACTGGCCTGGTTTGAGCTGCGAGAAGACGCGCTCGCCGACCGCGCCGACATCGACCCAGTTGCTGTCGTAGCCGGCCAGGCGAAAGCGATACGCGTGATTGCGGGCGTCATTGAACGACAACAGCCGCGCGACGATGCGCAGGTCACGGTCGTCGTGGCGGATCTCGAACGGCCGCGCCGGGAAGTACGAGATGCGCCGGTCATTGCGGCGGGCATCGATGCTCTCGATCACCAGGTGCGGCGCCTGTGTGTTCGGCCGCACTGTCGCCGGGTCGAACAGCACCAGCCCCTCGGGACTGCCGACCAGGATCTTGCCGTCGCGCGGGCTTGTCACCGGTGCGATGTCGAACTCCTGGCTGGGCAGGCCGTCGCGCACGCCATACACGCGCACCGCGCGCCGCTCCGGATCGACCCGGGTGAGGCCACGCACACTCGACATCCAGACCATGCCGGCGGCATCCACGCTCAGGCCGCCGGCCGCAACCAGCGGCAGGCCATCGTCGGTGCCCATGCGCCATTGCCGCTGCAGGGTGCCACCGGCCCAGCGATAGGACTCCAGCTCGCCCAGTCGCGCCAGCCAGACCTGGCCGCGGGCATCGGCGGCGAAGCCATGGACACGGTCGCGTCCGGCACCCGGGATCGGCTCGAAGCGATGCTTGCCCGAATTCCAGCGCGACATGCCATTGCTGCCGGCCAGCCACAGCGCGCCGTCGGGTCCGAGTCCGGCCTGTTCGATGAAGACGTCGCTGTCCAGGCCGATGGCGGCACCGGGAACCAGCGATTCGCGGATGCGGCCGTCGGGCGAGCGCACCTGCATCACCCCGTCCTCGGTGATCAGCCAGATCAGGCCGTCGCCGGTTTCCACCAGCTTGCTCTCGCCGGCCGGTGCCGGATCGTTCTCGTCGTCCGCGCTCCAGCGCCGCAGCCGGTGCGTGCCAGCTTCTATCCGCGCGATGCCGCCGACATAACTCACCCAGACCGTGCCGGATCGATCCTCCAGCACGTGCGAAAGGATGTAGCCGTCGCCGACATCGCGCACGACATGGGTGACCGTGCCGCTGTCGGGATCGAGACGGTCAAGCACGCCACCGCTGCCCACCAGCCACATCGCGCCGTCGGCGGAAGGAGCGATGCCGCGAACGTGGGCGTTGGCGAGCGACGTGGCGTCGTCGATGCGGCGCGACATCACCGCGAACTGGCGCCAGTTCGCCGCCAGATACCACAGGCCGTTGCTGCTGCTGGCGAACCACAGGCCGCCTTCGCGGTCCTGGTAGGCACCGACCCAGCCCGGGCGCACCAGTCCCTGCGCGGTGCCGCTGTAGAGCGGCACGACGCTCAGCTTGCCGTGCTCGTCGCGCCCGAGCCCTTGCGGCACGTCGAACCAGTACATGCCGCTGCGGTCGCGCAGCAGCACATGCAGGATCGAGTCCTTCATCCCGACGTCCGCCCACGGCGTTGCCGAAACACTGCCGTCGACATGGCGCACGCCGACGCCGCGCGGTGTTGCGAACCAGAGCGTGCCGTCGGATTCGGCGGTGATGCCGTTGACCAGCGGCGAGCTCAGCGCGTTCGGCGGCAGGCGCTCGAAGTCGCGTCCCGTCCAGCGCGCGACACCGCCCTTGGTGCCGGCCCACAGGCTGCCATCGGGCGCGACCACCAGTTGCCCGACCTCGGCATCGGGCAGGCTGCGCGGGTCGCCGGGCCGCGGCATGAAACGCGTGACCTTGCCGTCGGCATCGAGGCGATGCAGGCCACCGAAAGAAGTACCGAACCAGATCGCGCCATCCGGCGTGGAGGTCACCGCCCACACCGTGTCGCTGCCCATCTGAGGCGTGTTGCTGCGGTTGAAATAGCGGAACTGCTTGCGGTCGGCGTCCAGCATCGCCAGCCCCGCCTGGCTGGTGCCGATCCAGACGCGGTTGCGCGCATCGACGTGGACGGCCCAGACGAAGTTGTCGCGCAGGCCGTGTTCGGCGCGCCAGATGCGGAAGCCGATGCCGTCGTAACGCGCCAACCCGTCGCTCGTGGCGATCCACAGGTAGCCGTTGTGGTCTTCGGTGATGCCGTTGATGCGGTTCGAGGGCAAGCCGTCGGCCACGGTGATCTGGCGCGGCCTCGGGGTCTCCGGGATGGCGGCCTTGGCAGGTACGAGGGCTGTGCACGCCAGCAACAACGCAAGCATCACTGTCGGGATTGCTGGTGTCCGCATTGCCCCTTTCCGGCTTCCTGTCCCCGCCGCTAGGCTGGGCGAAGCGCTGTTGCAGCGCAAGTCCGCGGGGTCGGCCCGGCGCCTGCAACGATCCGTTGCGGCGGTCCACCGACCCGTTCACCCGCCTGCGCCTAGAATCGCTGCCTTGGATTCGCCTTCCGGAACCCGCCCGCCATGCGCCCCAGCCCGATGCCAAGGATCTGCCCACTCAGCCTGGCCAGCGTGCTCGTCGTGCTGAGTGCCGCGCCGGTGCTGGCAATGGCGGCGCCACCGCAGACCTGGTCGCTCGACCCGGTGCACACCCGCGTGATGTTCGCGGTCGAGCATGCCGGGTTCTCGCATGCGCTGGGCACCATCTCGGGCAGCACCGGCACGCTGGTGTTCGATCGCGACGACTGGAAGTCGGCGCGGCTGGACGTGCAGGTGCCGCTGCAACGCCTGGACTTGGGCGATGCCAAGTGGAACAAGGCGGTGCTCGCGACCAACCTGATCGACGCCGAGCATCATCCGCAGGCGCACTTCGTCTCCTCCAGCGTCGAACCGGTCGATGCCGACCACGCCAAGGTCTGTGGCGAGCTGACCCTGCGTGGCGTGACCAGGCCACTGTGCATGGACGTGACCCTCAACGCGGTCAAACGCCATCCATTGCCGCCGTTCCACCGCACCGCCGGCTTCTCGGCCACGGCCACGCTCAGCCGCGCCGAGTTCGGCATCACCGCCTGGAAGAACGTGATCGGTGATCGCGTCGATCTGCGCATCGAGGCCGAAGCGCTGCGCGACCGCGGCGCGGGCGAGCCGGCCGAGGCCGCGGCTCCAGCCGAGGATGCAGCGCCGTCCGCCGAGCCGACGAGCACGGAACCGGGCTCGCAGGAACCCGCATCGCAGGAGCCGGCCTCACAGGAGCCGGCCACCCAGGAACCCCCTCCGGAAACGAACCCATGACCCTGAAGAACACCGCCGACCGCTGGGGCTCCGTCAGCCAGCTTCTGCACTGGCTGATCGTGCTGTTGATCCTGGGCCTTGGCGTGATCGGCCTGGTGATGGTCGAGCTGCCCAAGTCGCCGCGCTATTTCTGGGTCTACGACCTGCACAAGTCGTTCGGCATCACCGTGCTGGCGTTGATGGTGCTGCGCCTGGTGTGGCGCCTGTTCGCCGGTGCGCCGAAGGCGGTGAGCGGAACACCGCACTGGCAGCATCGCATCGCCACCGTTACGCACGGACTGCTGTACGCACTGACCTTCGCCGTGCCGCTGTCGGGCTGGCTTTACGACTCGGTCAGCGGCCTGCGTCCGATGCGCTGGTTCGGACTGTTCAAGATGCCCAAGATCGCCTCGCCCAGCCAGGAACTGCAGCCGCTGGTGCGTGACTGGCACGAGTGGCTGTTCTGGATCCTGATCGCGCTGGTTGCCGTGCACGCGGCGGCGGCGCTGTACCACCACCTGTTCCAGCGCGACGACACCTTGTCCCGGATGCTCCCGGGCCGGCGTCGCGCTTCCTCCCCCGTTCCGGAGATCCGTTGATGTCGATCCTAGCAATCAGGCGCTTCACCCTGGCCACCGCGACCGCCGCCGCGCTGCTGGTGGCTGCACCGTCGTTCGCCGCCAATTACCAGCAGGCTGCCGGCTCATCCCTGACCTTCGCCAGCAAGTACGAAGGCGAAGTGTTCACCGGCCGCTTCCCCGGTTTCGTCACCACCTTCAGCTTCGACCCGGCGCAGCTCGCCACCGCCAAGCTCGACGTGAGCATCCCGCTGGCATCGGCGACCACGGCCAATACCGACCGCGACGATGCGTTGAAGGGCAGCGACTTCTTTGCGTCCGGCAAGTTCCCGCAGGCACGCTACACCGCGACGAAGTTCCGCAGCCTCGGTGGCAACCAGTACGCGGCCGACGGCGCACTGAGCCTGCGCGGCGTCAGCAAGCCGGTCACGCTGACCTTCACTTGGACCCCGGGCGCGCAGCCGGTCCTCAACGGCAAGGCCACGGTCAAGCGCCTGGACTTCGGCGTGGGCACCGGCGACTGGGCCGATACCGCGCTGATCCCGAACGAAGTGGCGATCAGCACCAAGGTCGTCTTCGCCCCGGCGAAGTAATCCTCCACGGGAGCGGGCAAGCTCGCTCCTACGCCGGCGTTTCCACGGCCAGGAACGCCTGCAGCCGTTCGAGGTCGAACGGCCAGTCCAGCTCGATGCCACGCCCCTCGTCGCGCAGGACCGGCACGCGCACGCCGTAGCGCTGCTCCAGGCCGTCGTCGTCGTCGATGAACACGGTCTCGAATTCCGGGACGCGCGCCATCGCAAGCACTTCCAGCGCCAGATCGCACAGATGGCAATCGTCGCGCTGGAAAAGCGTCAGCGCCGGAGCGGCCGCCGGGATCGAATCATGCTGGGAATGGGGCATTGGCAATCGCTCACTGTTCCGGGCATCGGCATTCGGCAGGGTATGGCCGGGCCGTCCTGCCGGGGCGCGTAGAATAGCCGGATTGTCAGCGCGCATCCCGCCGGAGTAGCCCCACGTGGCCGTCAGCAGTTTCGACTTGTTCAAGATCGGTATCGGTCCGAGTTCGTCCCATACCGTCGGCCCGATGCGCGCCGCCGCGCGCTTCGTCCAGCGCTGGCTGGTCGAAGGCGGCAACGGTGAAGCCGGCAACGACCTGCAGCGCACCGCCCGCATCCGCGCCGAAGTGTTCGGTTCGCTCGCCCTGACCGGCCGCGGCCACGGCACCGACAAGGCGGTATTGATGGGCCTGGAAGGCCACCTGCCCAACCAGATCGACCCGGACATCATCGCGCCCGCGCTGGAACGCATCCGCGCCAACAAGCGCATCAACCTGCACGGGCAGCACGAGATCGGCTTCGACGAGAAGCACGACCTCATCATGAACAAGCGCCAGAAGCTGCCGTTCCACACCAACGGCATGCGCTTCACCGCCTTCGATGCCGACGGCAACGTGATCGCCACGCGCGACTACTACTCCGTCGGTGGCGGCTTCGTCGTCAACCAGGACGAAGCGGCCGAAGATCGCATCGTCGCCGACGAGACCGAACAGCCCTACCCGTTCCGCTCCGGCGACGAACTGCTCGCGCGGTCGCGTGAAAGCGGCCTGAGCATCGCCCAGATGATGTATGCCAACGAAAAGGTCTGGCGCACGCCGGAAGAGATAGACGCCGGCCTCGACGAGATCTGGGAGGCGATGCAGGCCTGCGTCGGTCGCGGCATCCGTGCCCACGGCACGCTGCCCGGCGGCCTGCACGTGTCGCGTCGCGCGCCGACGCTGCACGCCGAACTGACCTCGCGCCCGGAAGCGGCGATGCGCGATCCGCTGACCACGCTGGACTGGGTCAATCTGTACGCGCTGGCGGTCAACGAAGAGAACGCAGCCGGTGGCCGCGTCGTCACCGCGCCGACCAATGGCGCGGCCGGCATCATTCCGTCGGTGCTGCATTACTACGACCGCTTCTGCCCGGGCGCGAACATCCAGGGCGTGCGCACGTTCCTGCTGACCGCCGCCGCGGTCGGCATCCTCTACAAGGAAAACGCCAGCATCTCCGGTGCCGAAGTCGGCTGCCAGGGTGAAGTCGGCGTGGCCTGCTCGATGGCCGCCGCCGGCCTTACCGCCGCGATCGGTGGAAGCTCCAGCCAGATCGAGAATGCCGCCGAGATCGGCATGGAACACAACCTCGGCCTGACCTGCGACCCGATCGGCGGCCTGGTGCAGATCCCGTGCATCGAGCGCAACGCGATGGGCGCGGTGAAGGCGATCAATGCCAGCCGCATGGCGATGCGCGGCGATGGCAAGCACAAGGTCAGCCTCGACAAGGTCATCAAGACCATGCGTGACACCGGCCGTGACATGCAGGACAAGTACAAGGAAACCTCGCGCGGTGGCCTTGCGGTCAACGTGATCGAGTGCTGACACTTCGCCCGCCTCTGCGCGGACGGGATGCGATGGTCGATGCCATCAGCACCGGCCTGAGGTAGCCCTCAAGGCGGCCGTCCTCCGGCCCATGGCGCCGATCTTCACGGTCGGCGCCGGCAATCACATGGCGCCAAGATGGGCGCGGTTA